>CAJXOF010000010.1 GCA_913057945.1 uncultured Hyphomonadaceae bacterium
TACGAGATCCTCTCTGGTCTCGTGGGCTCGGAGATGTGTATAAGAGACAGAGTCACGCCTTGGCAAGGGCCCGTCATCGGCTAGAGTCAGCCCGAGGAAACGCAAACCAAAAAAATAAAACAAACACGGAGAGGAATATGGCTGAAACTGCCCTTGCCACGCCGCCCGAGACCAAGATGGACCGGGGCCGGACAATGAGCGCCGCAGCAGAGGCCACCAGCAACCTCATCGTGGACCCCGCCATCTATGCCCAGCAGGACCAGCTGGATGCGGCCTTCCGAAAACTGCGCGCCGAAGACCCGGTCGCCTGGTGCGAACCGGAAGGGTACCGTCCCTTCTGGGCGCTCACCAAGCATGCAGACATCATGGAAGTCAGCCGCCAGAACAAGCTGTTCACCAATGGTGAACGGGAGATGCTCTCCTATGAAAACGCTGAAAAAGGCGTCTATGCCCAGATGGGCGGCCCGCATCTCCTGAAGACTCTCGTCCAGCTTGACGACCCGCTACATTTCAAACTGCGCCATCTGACCCAGGAATGGTTCATGCCGCAGAATGTGAAAAAGCGCGAAGACGCCATCCGACAGATCGCGAAGAAATATGTCGACCGGATGGAAGACCTTGGCGGCGAATGCGACTTCCAGCGCGATGTCGCCCTCTATTATCCGCTGCGCGTCATCATGCAGATTCTCGGCGTGCCGGAATCCGACGAACCGATGATGCTGAAGCTGACGCAGGAAATCTTCGGCGCGCAGGACGAAGACCTGATGCGCGACAAGACGCTTGCTGAAAAGCAGGACGTCGAGAAGGGCCTCGCCTCGATCAACGAGACACTGGCCGAATTCTTCATGTATTTCACGGGCATCACGGCTGACCGCCGCGCCAATCCGAAAGACGATGTCTCCACCGTCATCGCCAACGGCATGGTGGACGGCGAACCGATCGGCCAGCTGGAAGCGATGAGCTATTACATCATCGTCGCGGCTGCCGGCCATGACACGACCAGCGCCTCGACCGGCGGCGGCATGCTCGGCATGCTGCAGAACCCCTCCGAACTGAAGAAGATGATGGACGACCCGAAAGCGGTCTCCCGCACCGCCACGGACGAAGCGATCCGCTGGACCACGCCGGTGAAGCAATTCATGCGCACCGCACATGAGGATTATGAATTGCGCGGCCGCAAGATCCTGAAGGGCGAAAGCCTGCTGCTCTGCTACCCCTCCGGCAATCGCGACGAAGACGTGTTCGACGATCCGTACACATTCGACATCTCCCGCAGCCCGAACAAGCTTATCTCGTTCGGTCATGGCGGCCATATGTGCCTCGGCATGCACCTCGCCCGGCTTGAGATGCAGGCCATCTATGAGGAACTCTTCTCGCGCCTGAAATCCATTGAGCTGGCAGGCGACCCGACCTTCATCAAGGCGAACTTTGTTGGCGGGCCGAAATCCATCCCCGTGAGGTACAAATTCTAGGAGCGCTCCATGCCACTACAGAACGTGACCGACACCTATCAGGTCGACACCCCGCCACGGCCGCCCAAGCACACGCCAATCCATGACCTCGCCCCGCCGGTCGACCTGACCGACCCGGCCGTCTTCTCGTCGCGCGGCGGCTACACGCATGAAGCCTTTGCCGAAATGCGCGAGAAAGCCCCGGTCATGTGGCATCCGGAAGAGGTCGGCGCAGGTTTCTGGGCCCTGACCTCCTACGACCTCGTCAAACAGGTCGAACTGGACCCGGCCACCTATTCCTCGCAACGCGGCGGCATCCTGATGACCTATGGCCAGGAAGACACGCCCCGCCACCCGCTGCTCCACTCGTCGAGCCTCAACAGCCTGATCAATCTGGACCGGCCCTATCACACCACGCTCCGCATGGAGCATATGCAATTCTTCCGGCCCGGCTTCGTGGCCGAGTTGAAGAAGCGCGTCGACGTGCAGGTCAATCTGCTCCTCGACGCGATGGAGAAACAGGGCCCGGTGGTCGACATGGTGGAAATGTTCTCCGCTGAACTGCCCCTCTTCACGCTGTGCGAAATTCTCGGCGTGCCTGCAGAAGACCGGCCGAAGCTCGTCCACTGGATGCACTTCCTCGAGAATTCGCAATACCAGGCCCAGCAGGAAGGCCTCGGCAATGTCACGCCGGAACAGATGATGGCCTTCATGTCCGAGATCCAGGCCATGTTCGAGTATGGCCGCCACATGCTCGCCAAGCGTCGCGAGAACCCGCAGAATGATTTGCTCTCCGCCATCGCCAATGTCGAGATCGACGGCAAGCCGCTCAGCCCGGAATTCCTCGATGGCTCGTGGCTGCTGATCGTCTTCGCTGGCAATGACACGACCCGCAACTCCCTCTCCGGCACGATGCGCCTGCTGACGGAATTCGCAGACCAGAAGGCCAAGCTGATGGCGAATGAGGAAGTGTTCCCGAACTTCGTCCATGAATCGATCCGCATGGTCAGCCCGGTCACCTATATGCGCCGGACCGCAACAGCCGAGACCGAACTGGGCGGCCAGCCCATCGCCGAGGGCGACAAGATCGTCATGTATTACGCCGCGGCAAACCGCGACCCGGCGAAATTCCCGGCCCCGAACCAGTACGACATCACCCGCGAGAATGCGAAGGAGCATCTCTCCTTCGGTCACGGCCCACATGTCTGCCTCGGCCAGCGCGTTGCCAACATGCAGCTCGACTCGGCCTACCGGAACATCCTGCGCCGCTTCCCGGACATCAAATGGACCGGCGAGCAAACCCTCGCGCCAAGCAATTTCGTGCATGCCATTTCCAGCCTGATGGTGGATCTCGGCACATGACCGCGCCGCTGGTCACTCGTCAGGACAAGGATGGCCTCGCCACCCTGACCCTCAACCGGCCGGACAAGCTGAACTCGCTCACCGTGGCCATGTTCCGCGAATTGCGCCGCCATGTGCTGGACCTGCAGTCTGACGACTCCATCGGCTGCGTTATCCTGCGCGGTGCCGGAAAATGCTTCTCGGCCGGCCACGACCTCGGCGACATTGCCGAAGGCGAGAAAGTGCCCTCGCCCGGCTGGCATTCCGAAACGCTGCGCCTGATGGAGCGCCTGCCCAAGCCCGTCATCGCGGCGGTGCACGGCCATTGCTATACTGGCGCGCTCGAAGTCGCCCTCGCCGCCGATTTCATCCTTGCCGCCGAAAGCGCCCGCTTCGGCGATACCCATGCCAAATGGGCCCTCACCCCGATCTGGGGCATGAGCCAGCGCCTGCCCCGCCGCGTCGGTGTGGCGACTGCCAAGCGCCTGATGTTCACCGCCGACATGATCCGCGCCGATGAAGCCTTCCGCATCGGCCTGGTCGAACAGATCGTGCCGGACGCCGACTTCGACACAGCCTGCGAGGATCTTGCCCGCCGCATTCTCGCCAATTCGCCCTTCTCCCATGCCGCCAACAAGCGCCTGCTCGAAGCAACCGACGCGCGCGACATGGACAGCGGCCTGCAATGGGAGATACTCAATTGCGAAGGCGTCGGACCTGACATGCAGGACCGAATCGCGGCCTTTACGGGCAAGAGCAAGAAAGCGAAGACATGAGTGATTTCCTGATCCGCCGTGATGATTTGCGCGATACGCGCTGGACCCCTGCCGACCTGCCGGCTTTGGCCGACGGCGCCGCGCGTCTCAAGGTCGACAAGTTTGCCCTGACGGCCAACAATGTCACCTACGCCACCTTTGGCGAGCAGATGCAGTACTGGAGTTTCTTCCCGGCCGCCGATGCCAGCTTTGGCCGCGTGCCGGTCTGGGGCTTTGCCACCGTGGTCGAGTCCAAGGCAGAAAACGTCAAGGCAGGCGATCACCTTTACGGCTACCTGCCCATTTCCGAACACTTCGATGTCGTGCCGGTCAGCGTCGGCGCGCATGGCTTCCTCGATGGCGCAACCCATCGCCAGGGCCTGCCCCCGATCTACAACACCTATATCAACACCGCCGGTGACCCGTCCTATGATGCGGCGCTCGAAGACCAGCAAATGCTGTTCCGTCCGCTCTTCACCACGGGCTGGATGATTGATGACTGCCTGATGGAAACAGGCGATCCGGTGCCGGAAACGGTCGTGATCTCGTCCGCCTCCTCGAAAACCGCGATGGCGCTGGCACATTGCCTGAAAATCCGCGGCGGTGTCGACACGGTCGCGCTAACCTCGCCCGGCAACAAGGACTTCCTCGAAAAGACCGGCCTCTATGGCCGCGTCCGCACCTATGAGGATGTCGACCGCCTGCACGCGCGGGGCCTGACGGCCTTTGTCGATTTCCTCGGCCGCCCGACCCTGACGGCCGATGTTCACAATGCCCTCAAGGACCGGCTCGTGCGCAGCCTCGTCATTGGCGTGACCGATTGGGAAGGCGACCGTTCGCCCATTGCCCTGCCGGATCCGCAACCGGAATTCTTCTTCGTGCCGACCTATGCCGCAGACCGCGCGGCCACACTGGGCGGGGCTGAAATCAATCGCCGGCTCGGCGCGGCGCTGAAAAGCTTCTATGCCGCCTCCACAGACTTTGTGACGCCCCGCCACGCCAAGGGGCCAGAGGCCATCACCAAGGCCTGGACCCAGACGGTCGATGCCCAGGTCAGCCCGTCCGAAGGCCTGATCCTCTCGATCTGACCCTTAGAATGACAAAAGCCCCCGCTGCGGCCAAACAGCGGGGGCAGGTCGCACACCTGGAGCGCTCTAGCGGCGTTCCGAGACCAGGAATTCCATGCGGCGGTTCTTTGCCCAGGCTTCATAGGTTTCCGCCCGGTCCAGCGGACGGGACTCACCATAGCCCTTCGCGATCAGCGCCTCGGCGTCCACGCCGCGCGCGATCATGTAATCCCGCAACGCGTCCGAGCGCTGCTGCGAGATGACTTCATTATACTGGTTCGAGCCGCGCGAATCCGTGTGGCCGCCAATCTCGATGGCATAGGCATCACAGAGCAGCGCCACGCCGGTCAGCGCGTCCAGCAACCGTTCGCTGGTCGGCGAGACAATGGCGAGATTGCTCTGGAACATGATGGTGCGTCCGGCCAGCGTGGTGTTGAAGGCGGTCTGGCACCGGCCCGCACTGGCCTCACCATCGGTCAGGGTGGCCAGCGCTTCACCCACGCCCCGCTCGCCCTCTTCGACGGCAATGCCATCGACGACCAGCGTCACTTCGGACGCAACTTCTTCGTTTTCCTCAAGTGCCGTCTGCCCGACCAGGAAGCCCTGCTCCTTGGCGGCCGGGTCCGGGGCAAGCCCGGTCACCACGGCGACGGGCCCGCTGACATGCAGGCCCATCCACGGAAAGCCCGCATCCGGGAAGGTCCGCTCCAGTTCGGTCACCCAGGCGGCACTGGCAGGGCGCGTGTCAGCCTTCGCGGGAAGGGCCGGAGGCGGCGCGCTGGACACGACAAAGCTCGTCCCGTCCCAGTAATAATCCCCCTCGGCGAGTTGCACGCACTGGACTTGGTCATTCGCCGCCGGCTGGGTCGGCGCATCGGCAGTCTCGCCGCCACAGGCCACCACGCCGAACAGTGCAGCCCCCGCAAGGGAACAGGCAAGAAATCGATCAGGTCTCATACAACTCACTCTGGCAACTCACTCTGGTCTTGCGACGATCCCGCCCCGCATCAATAGGCAATTCGACAAGTCTCCGGCGATTGACGGGGATTGTCAAAACGCTTCGCGGATCAGGCGAAGTCCGGCCCGGTCACTCCGCCTGCTTGTAGACCTCGCCGCCCTTCATCACGAAATCAACATCCTGCAATTCGGTGATGTCCTTCAACGGGTCGCCCATGACCGCAATGATGTCGGCATGCTTGCCCGCCGTGATCGTGCCGATGACGTCCGCCATCTCGACATGTTCGGAGGCGACGACTGTCGCTGCGCGGATGGCCTCTTCCGGAGTGAACCCGGCCTCCACCATCAGCGCAAATTCCTGCGCATTGTCGCCATGCTTGGACACGCCCGTATCCGTGCCGAACGCGACCGTAACCCCGCCCTCATGCGCGCGGCGCAGCATATCCAGCATCAGCGGCCCGACGACCGCCGCCTTCTCGCGGCTCGGCGCCGGCAGCCAGGGCTCATTGACCCAGCCCGTCACCGTCGCCCCGGCCAGCACCGTCGGCACCAGAACGGCGTCATGTTCCTTGAACAGGGCAATCGTTTCATCGTCGGTATAGGTGCCGTGCTCGATGGAATCGATACCGGCCTTCAACGCCGAGACAATGCCGCCCTTGCCATGCGCGTGGCCGGTTACCTTCCGGCCCATCGAATGCGCCGTCTCGATGATCGCGACCAGTTCATCATCCGTGAACTGCTGTTCCAGTCCGGCGCGCGTGTTTGACAGGACACCGCCCGTCGCCGTGATCTTGATGACGTCTGCGCCTTCCTTGATCTGCTGGCGCACGGCCCGGCGGCAATCATCCGCGCCATTGCAGATATTCTTTCCGGTGAACATCGCCATCACATCCGGCGCATAGCCATTGATGTCGCCATGCCCGCCAGTCACGCTGATCGCCTGGCCAGCGGCCCGGATACGCGGCCCCGGCACATTGCCCTTGGCAATCGCATCGCGCAGGCCGAAGATCGCATCATTCGGCGCGCCGACATCCTGCACCGTGGTGAAACCGGTCAGCAGGGTCTTGTAGGCAAAGCCTGCGCCATCGAAGGCGGCATCCACATCCGTGTCCTCGAAGGCCTTGATCCGCTCATTCGGCCCGTTCTCGCCGGTGATGTGAACATGGCTGTCGATCAGGCCCGGCAGGACATAGGCTTCCTTGAGATCAATCAGCTCGGCGCCGCGCGGCGCGCGCTTGTAGCCCGCCTCAATCGAAACAATCTCGCCATCCTCGACCGTAATGGTCTGGCGGGTCAGGTAGCCTTCACCCGGCTCGGCCAGCACATGCCCCGCATGGATCAGCGTCGTCTCAGCCATTGCCGCGCCGCTCATCACGGTCGCCAGCGCCGCGCTCGCGGTCAGTTTGGTCATCATCGAAGTCATCAGGTCAGCCTCCATCAGGGTGTCAGGATCATTTTCATTGCGCCATTCTCGCGCGCGTCAAACATGCGGTACGCCTCTGCTCCCTCCGACAGGGGCATATGGTGAGAAATGGTGCGTTCCGGGGTCAGCTTGCCCGCCTGCACCAGAGGAATCAATTCCGGCCAATGCTGCGGCACCGAACAGGTGCCCGTCCGGAAGGTCAGATTCTTGATAAAGGCGAGCGCCATCGGGAATTTGAAATCCATCGTCTGGTTCACGCCGATGCACGAGACCGTGCCCGCCGCCTTGGCCAGTTTCAGCGACAGATGGATCGCCGGGTCTGCCCCGACGCATTCCACCACGCTGTCACACATCCGGCCCCTGGTCTGCTCCGCGATCACCGCCTTGGCCTCACCCGCGTCCAGCGCAATCGCGCCCATCGCCTCGGCCAGGGCACGCCGCTCCGGCACGAGGTCGATCGCATAGACTTTCGCCGCGCCCATCAGGAATGCGCCCTCTACGGCCATCAGGCCAATCGGGCCGCACCCGACCACGGCGACCGTCGCGCCCGGATGGATGTCCGCGCCCTTCAGGCCGTGCCACGCCGTCGGCAAATTGTCCGTCAGCAGAACGGCCTGGTCATCGCTGATCCCGTCCGGAATGCGCGCCAGCCCGAAATCCGCGACCGGCACCATGGCATATTCGGCCTGTACGCCCTGCAGGCCGGGGCCGAGCCCATAGCAACGCCCGCCATGCGTGTCGCACTCATTCATGTTGCCCGACATGCACGGGACGCACGCACCACAGCCCACAGCGGCCGAGATCATCACCCGGTCGCCTGCGCGGAAACGCGACACGCCGCTGCCCGTCTCGACAATCTCCCCGACCGCCTCATGGCCGACGCAATAGCCAGTCTCCTCGCTGAAACCGTGCCCCTGATAGATATGCAGGTCCGACCCACAGATGCCGCACGCCGTCATCTTAACAATAGCGCTGCGCGTGTCTTCTGGCTTCAGCTCAGGCGCCTCGCCATAGGCAATGTCGCGCGTGCCCTGATACAGCAATCCCTTCATGCGATCCTCCTCAGGCCGGCAGCCGGTCGGCGGGATAATGCGGATAGCTCGCTTTCATCACGCCATGATTCAGCAGCATCTCGGCGACCTGCTTTTCGCCCGCTGCATCGAAGAAGCGCGTGCGGATCCAGTAATTCTCGACCCGGCGGCTTTCCGACAGCGCCACGACTTCCCGGCGCAGCACATAGGTCTCGCCGACCAGCAAGGGCCCCTCAATCATGCGGATTTCCAGATCGGCAAACAGGCCAATCGCCGGCTGCTTGACGCCAAACGCGGAATTCCGGTTGGAGTAATTGCCCAGCACACTGACCATCTCCAGCGGCACGATGGACTTGCCCCATTTGCCTGCCGACCCGTCGGAATAGACATCCATCGGCTCGGTGATGACCTTCAGTTTGTCGGCCAGCGAGAAGGGGTAGAGATTTCCCATATGCTGGTCCGGCCCCATCGTGACCACTTCATCCGCCGCGCCGGTCATGCCGACATGCAGATCCGCGAGGATCACGAGATCGTCCGCCGGGCGCAGCTTCGCCATGCGCGCCTCCAGCAAGGTCTCGCCATGATCCGGCCCGATGGAGGCGCTGGCCTCCAGAACCGGCGTGCCATCTTCCTTGAAGGCCCGGCACACCGTCCGCGTCTCGCCAGCGGCCGGCCGGTCGACTTCGACCCGCACCTTCTCGCCCTCGAACACCATGTTCAGGAAGTGGCTGGAGAAACAGCCCCGCTCGAACCAGGCATCGCCCCAGATCTCCGCCAGGTACGGCACGAATTGCGAGAAATGCGTCGGTCCCTCGATTGGCCCTGCCTTGATGCCCAGCCGTTCGGCTTCGGAATCATCATGCAGGCTCTTGTGTCCGCCATAGGATTGCTCTTGCAACATCTGGGCGGGCGCACGCAGCGGCCCTTTGAGCGTCTCGGTCATTGTCTGGTCTCCCTCGTCAGTCTCAGTCTCTTATATGTCGGCGTCAGTGTCGCGCGATCGTTTCGGATCCAGCCTGACAGAAATCAGTGCCAACGTCAGCAGGATTGCCGACATGACCAGCGCGAGCGTCGCCGTGCCGTGCCAGCCCCAATGCTCATACACCCATGTCGCGCCCCAGCTCGCCAGCCCGCCGCCGACGAACATCAGCACGATATACGCCGTCATCAGGCGGGTGCGCACTTCCGGCGGCTGGTTCAGGAAGGTCATGCGCCCGGTCACATCCACCAGCGGCCCGACCACATTCATCAACATCAGCGGCACCAGCAACAGCCAGAGGCTATGCCCGAACACGCCGAGCAGGCAGACACCGGAAAACTGGATCAGCGCGACAAACGCCCGCAAGCGCCGCGGCCCGATCCGGTCAGCCCATTTTCCGAAGAAAGGCGTGGTGAAAACATTCATCAGCGACAGCGCGGCCAGATAGCCCACCGTATCGGCGCCATAGCCCATTTCCGGGCTGGTCAGATAAAGCCCCAGCCCTAGCCAGACCGCCAGGAAGATGCCGAAGCCCAGCCCCTGAATGGTCCCCGACAACAGGACTTCCGGATGGCGGCGCACGACGGGGAATACCGACACGACCAGCCGCAGATAACTGCGGCCCGACCGCGACTCGTCGCGTTTCTGGCGCTCGTCCATGATCTGCGGCAGGAGCAGCGTCACCCCGCCCATCAGCGCCGCCGCCACATAATAGACCGTCCGCCAGCCATAATGCTCGCCCAGCCAGCCGCCGCCGACCCTCGCGACAAGGATGCCCGCGATCACGCCCGTTGCCAGCATCGCCGTGGTCTGGCCGAGGCGGCGCACCGAGACACGTTTCGAGGCATAAGCGGGCAACAGGTAGGGCGTGATGGTCGAGAAGCCGAGAAAGGTCGAGCCCGCCACGAACAGGCGGAAATCCGTTGCGAGCGCCATTGCGACGAGGCCGAAGAACTGGCCCGCCGCAAACACGGTCGCCAGCCGCCGGTTCGAGAACCGGTCGCCCAATGGCAACAACAGGAAGATGCCGAGCGCCAGCGCAATCTGGTTCAGCGCCGGCACCAGCCCGATCTCGGACGGCGACACGCCGAAATCCTCCGCCACCAACGCGATGATCGGATGGATGTAATAGGCGTTCGCGGTCACCACCGCGCTGGCCAGCGTCAGCAGCCAGATGTCGCGGCGGCCCAGTTGCCTGTACTCAGATCCGCTGCCCGGCGGGCCGGACGGCGCAGAACTCACCCGGGCATCCCTGCGCATCGGGCAAAGTCGGCGGCAAACTTGGCCAGCGGTACAACGCGCGCCGCATTCGACTCCGCATTGGCGCTATTGGCCGTGCCGTCGCGCACGCGGCCGATGATACCTTGCAGAATGCCCGCGAGCCGGAAGCCATTATAGGCGAAGTAGTAATCGAGTTCCGGCAGGCCGTCGCGGCCCGTATGCTTGCAGTACATGTCGACATATTCGTCCATGGTCGGGATGCCCCAGGCCTCCAGATCATCAATCGCCATGATCGAGCCGCGCGAAGTATCTCCCGGCGGCATTACCCAGTTCATCAAATGATAGGAGAAGTCGGCCAGCGGGTCGCCCAGCGTGCAGAGTTCCCAATCCAGCACCGCGATCACTTTCGGTTCGGTCGGGTGCAGCACCATATTGTCGAGGCGATAGTCGCCATGCACGATCGTGGTCTTGTCACCAGCCGGGATGTTCTTCGGCAGCCATTCGATCAGCTGCTCCATCTCCGGAATGTGAATCGTTTCAGACGCCTTGTACTGTTTTGTCCAGCGATGGATCTGGCGGGCCACATAGTCGCCTTCCTTGCCAAAGCCTTCGAGCCCGGCGGCGCGCCAGTCGACATTGTGGAGATCGGCAAAGGTCTTCACCTTCGCCTCATAGATCGCGCGGCGCTCGGCCGGCTCGTAATCAGGCAGCGTGCCATCCCACAGGATACGGCCTTCCACCATGTCCATGATATAGAACATCGTGCCGACGACGCTCTCGTCCGTGCACAGGCCATACGGCCGCGCCACCGGATAGCCGAGCGGGTAGAGCGCGGAAATCACGCGATATTCCCGGTCCACGGCGTGCGCGCTCGGCAACAGCTTGCCCGGTGGCTTGCGACGCATGACATATTTCTTGTTCGGCGTGACCAATTGGTAGGTCGGATTGGACTGGCCGCCCTTGAACTGGCGCACTTCCAGCGGGCCCTGATAGCCCTCGACATTGGCGTCCATCCACGCGGCGAGCTTCGCCTCATCGAATTTGTGCGACTCGACCACAGGCTTGGTGCCTGTGAACAATTCTGCAGCGGATTCTCCCTCGGCCATTTTCTGCCCTCTTTTGTTCAACTTTGCCTGTCATACCATACTCACGGCTTACGCGACGCCAAGGCCTTCCGCGACGTCCGCACCGGCCAGTTCACATGAAAGGTTCGCACCGTGCGAAAAATGGAGACCCTTGCCACAGCCCTCGCTTTGCTCAGTTTAGCCATGCTCACCCTGGCGGCAATTCTGGTCGTCATCCTTGTCCGCGAGATCGCTCTTGTCTTCCAGTATCTGAAGCGTACCCTTCATCCGTCCGACCGCCCGGCTCAAAGCCATCTTGTTCACACGCTCGAAAGCCCGATTGTCCATGTCACGCTTCCTGATCCTGCTCTGCCTCTGTTTCCTGCCCTTCCAGGCCCGCGCGGCCGAGATTGACCCGGACCGCCTGATCCGTCCCGAATTGCTGGGCAAGGCCGTCAAGGCGATGAGCCGTCACGCCGATCTCACCCATTCGCGCCAGCTGGTCGTGGTCGATTACAGCCTTCACTCCGCCAAGGAACGGCTTTTCGTCGTCGATCTCGATACCGGCCTCGTCTCTGCGTACCGGACCACGCATGGCCGGGGCTCGGACAAGGATCATGACGGCTTCCTCGATGCCTTCTCCGATGTGCCAGGCTCCTCGGCGAGCCCGCAAGGCGCCTATCTCACGGCCGAGGAATATTACGGCAAGCATGGCCGCTCGCTGCGTCTCGACGGCCTCGACAAAACCAATGCCAATGCCCGACGCCGCGCCATCGTCATTCACTCCGCCGCCTATGCAGAACCTGCGATGATCGAAAACTATGGCCAACTCGGGCGGTCCAATGGCTGCATCGCCTTCTCGCGCGCCGACCTCGACACCTTCATGACCCTCATCCCGCAAGGCACGCTGATATACGTCGGGCGCTAAGCCTCCCGGAAAACGCTTGTCACCCCCCATTCGCGGCCTAAAGTGCCCGACTGGGGGACGAAAACATGCTGGCAGGCGATACGTCTGATCATCTTGGGACAAATTGTGCGAGGCCGGACGCCTCGTGAAACTTCCATCCGTCATGTCCCGTCTGCGACGCAAGCCAGCGCGTGTTGATACACCGCCCCTACCGCCCGCCTCGACATCCCCGACAGTGCCACCCGACGCGCCGCGCCGCGCCCCGCTGGAGCGGCTCAATCGCTGGCTGACCCTCGCCGCGAATGTCGGCGTCCTGCTGGGCCTTGCCGTCCTGATCGTGGAAGTTCGCCAGAACGCGGCTCTGACGCGCGCGGCGATGGACCAGCAGAAGAATGATTTGCTGGCCCAGATCGAGTTCAACATCGCCAGGCCGGAGATGTCGGCCATCTGGGTCAAGGCGATCCGTACGCCGGAAGCCTTGAGCGACACCGAGATCCGGACCATCGACAGCCTTCTCATCTCCATCATGCTTCAATGGGATCAGATGTTCATGATGCAGGATGCCGGGCTGATTTCGGAGACCCGTGTCCGGCAGCATATCCAGAACACGGCGCCCTTCTATTTCGGCTCCCGTTTCGGCAAGCACTGGTGGGCATTGCAGATAAACGGCTGGGAGGGCACGGCCATGCAACAAGTCGCCGGCCCCATCGTCGAAGCCCTCGATGAGGATTTTCTGGACCGCCATCTCGACAAGCTGAAATTTCTCCCCCCCGAGGAACTGACCACAGAGTCGGAGATGCCGGAATGACCCTCGAACAAGCTGCCCTCATTGCACAGATCATCGGTGTCGTCGTTGTGGCGGCGACGCTCATCTATCTTGCCCTGCAAGTGCATCTGGGCGCCCAGCAGATGCGCTCGGAAAGCCGGCAGGCGCAGCTCACCTATGACCAGACCGGCGTGTACAAATTCGTCGACTTCCCGGAACTGGGCCGCATCTTCTCGCAGACTGAAACGCCAGGCTTCGAGGAGAAGACCAGGCTCTATTTCTGGATCATCGGCCAGATGCGGGCGCGTGAATATGAGTGGCTACAATACCAGAATGGCGCGATCACGCAGGAGTCGTGGGAGACGTATCGGGGCGTCATCTATTTCGTGCTTGGCACGCCGCGCGGGCGGGCCCTGTGGCAGCTCTGCCGGGGCTATTTCAATGCTGGCTTCGCGGACATGGTCGACGGAATGGTGCGGGACGTGCCGCCCATCGAGCTCTGGGACCAGCTGGCCGAGATCGACTAGAACCGGGGTGGGAACTTATGACGCTCGAACAAATCTATTTCCTTGCGGGAATTGTCTCATCACTTGCGGTGATCGCTTCGCTGATCTTCGTCGGCGTGCAGCTGCGACATACGGCGAACCAGCAGCGCATCGCGACCGCAGTCGGCTATTACGACATCTTCCGCGACCACATGAAAATCCTCAGCGAAGCCGGTATGGTGGACCTGTTCCTGCGTGGGCTGGACCACGGCCCGGAAGCTTTCGAGGCTGCAGACAGAACGCGGCTCAACGTGTTCTACACAATGCTCACGCGCGGCTACCAGGTGATGCACTACCAGGCTGAGAAAAAGGTCTTCGAGGAGGGGTTCTGGCTGCACTCGCAGAACCATTTCCGTGACCATCTTGCCTCCGAATATTACCGGTCCTTCTGGCGAGCGCGCCAGCACCACTTCCCGCCGGGTTTCAGGGAGGTCGTGGACGGGCTGATCGAGGACGGGCCGGTGGCACCTCTCCTTGAGGTGTCATCGTGATCCTCCGCCGCCTGACCACCGCGCTACGCAAGCAGGACTGGTTCACCGTGGCAGTCGAAACGCTGATCGTCGTGTTCGGCGTCTTCATCGGTCTGCAGGTCAATAACTGGAACGAGGCGCGCGCATACAGAGGACAGGCGGCTGATTTGATGACCCGGATGGTGTCTGAGGCAACCACAGCACGCAGCGAAATGTCGCGTTATATAGAGGTCCATCAGGGGATCAGCGATGACGCTGCCCGGTTCGCCCTGGCGCTCAGGGACAAAGAGTCCTGCATGGCCATGGGGAACGAACTGACGATCCTGATTATCAGTATCTCGGATTTTCCGCCGCCACGGTTTTCTCTGGCAAACGCTGAGCAAGCGCTGAATACAGGCAGTCTGTCGCTTATCCGGTCGACCAGTATCCGCGCCAATATTCAGACCATGACGGATGAAATGGGTTTCGTCGATCGCCAGTGGCAACGCTATATCCGCGTAAAACAGGATGCCAATCGGGCAGCGCATAGTGTGGCCGGGGTTTCGTTGACTGGCCGCAGTGACATGGAGGTGGTCCCAATGGGTGGCTACGATCCCAGCAGCTATGAATTGCTGACTCCCGAAAAGATTTGCGGAAATACCGAAATTATTGGTCTCGCCGCCAATGTTGCAGTCTTGCAAGCCATCTATGTTGACTATCTGGGTCAGGTTGCGGGGGCGCTTGACGATTATCTTGTCATTCTCGGTGAGGAGACCAGCACGTGATCCTCCGCCGTCTTACAAAACACGTCAAAGACCAGAACTGGTTCGCCGTTGCGCTCGATTTCCTGATCGTTGTCGTCGGTGTGTTCATCGGCCTCCAGGTCAATAACTGGAATGAAGCGCGTTTTGAGCGGATGGATACCCGGAATGTTCTGGAAAGGCTCGAGCGTGATTTCGAACTGCAACTCACGCTCACCAATCGCAGCATTGGCCAGCAAGTCTTGGTGCTCGAAGCAACTAGCCGGCTCATCACGGGCATTCGTACAGGCGACCTCGATGAGCAGACGCTAAACGAGGACGTCGCGCTCGTGGACTCTGTGTCGGCGTTCCCCGGACCTTCGGCCGCCTTCCAGGAACTTGTCTCTACCGGGCGCATGCGCCTGATCGCAAATGGCGACTTGCGAGACGAGCTCTATGAGTTCGACAGCGCGGTCACGTTTGGTCGCGAAGTTTTCAGTGGCTCGTTCACCGCGCCAGTCGATGAGCTGGCACGTGTCCTCGCCAGAGCGAAAATACTGGTTGCATCGGGCACCCCGTCCGAGACCTTTGCGCAAGTGGGAGCTGTTGAAACAGTCGATCACACAGTCCTGCTTGAAGATCCCGAGATCCATATTGCGTTGCAGAACGCATATCTTATCCAGGATAATTATCACCTGATCCTGATCAGGTACCGCAACCAGATCAAAGACATCCTTGAACTCCTGGCGGAAGAGCGGGAGCGGGCCTCATGATCCTGCGCCGCCTCACGACCGCGCTGCGCAAGCAGGACTGGTTCACGGTCGCCATCGAGACCCTGATCGTCGTGCTCGGCGTGTTTCTCGGTCTGCAGGTGAACAATTGGAATGAGGCCCGCGTCGCGCGCGGCAATGAGGGCCTGCTGCTTGAGCGGCTGGAAGAGGATTTCCGCGAAGCCGAAATCACGATTGCCGTGGCCGCGGCGGAGGCCCAGCAGGTTGCCGAAGACACGGGCAGGCTTGTGGAGCTCGTGCGCGCCCATGAAACGCCCCCGGAGATCGACCATCTTTACCAGCTTCTCCTTGCGCCGGCGCTCACCTCCCCCTTGCCGACGGAATCTGCGACATATCTCGAAATGATTTCCACGGGCAGCCTCTCCCAGATCCGGGACGAGCGCCTGAGGCGCGCCCTGACCAGCTACGGACAGAACATCGTCCAGTACGACAACAATTATCAGCGCGCCCTGACGGCGCAGTCATCGACCACCGCCCGCCCCTTGTACATCGACGCCGTGCGCGTGAACACGGAGCCGTCCTCCGCCACCTTCATTGTGGACTATGACTGGGCGGCCCTCCGGCAGGCCGAACCGCAGCTGCAGACAATCCTGGTGTTCCAGTACAATCTGGCCAGCATCACCCAGGCACAGCTTGATGAGGTGCGCACCATCCTTGCCTTGCTTGAAGAACCGGATTGATCCGGCCTCGGGTCCGCGTCGGGCACAACATTACTCAAACTTCACGCATCACGAAGGCGTGAGCCCCTTGGCCCCGCGGGCAGGCTTCCTAAATCAGTGTGGAGAGAGAGGTTCGCGTTCGCTGCGTCGTCCCCCCCTCCCCCAAGAGAGACGCAGCGAACCGCCCGCCATGCCATTTTCAGTTTCCCCCTACTGGTGGCATGGCGGGTCTACTCTCTCATCTCGCCCGTCCGCAGATGCCCGCGATCTGCCCCGGATCGCCCGCATCATCCGATAGCGCACCCATACCCTTGCTTTCGCGGTAGTCTCTAGTAGACCGCCGCCCATGCTTACCATTTCAAACCTCGATTTTCAGGTCGAAGCCCGGCCCCTGTTTGAATCTGCCACGGCGCAGATCTCGTCCGGCTGGAAAGTCGGCCTTGTCGGCCGCAACGGCACGGGCAAGTCCACCCTGCTGCGCCTGATCCGCGAGGATGTGGAAAACCCCCGCAATGACAGCGCCATCCGCCTGAATACCGGGGCCCGGCTCGGCTGGGTCGCGCAGGAGGTCGAGGCCAGCGACGAGACCATTCTCGACGTCGTGCTTGCCGCCGACACAGAGCGCCACGCCCTGATGCAGGAATCCGAGACCGCGACCGACCCGGACCGCATCGGCGAGATCCACGAACGCCTGCTCGACATCGATGCCTGGACGGCTGAAGCGCGCGCCGCCGAAGTGCTGAACGGCCTTGGCTTCACCACCGAAGACCTCGGCCGCGCGACCAGGGAATTCTCTGGCGGCTGGCGTATGCGCGCGGCGATTGCCGGCGTGCTGTTCTCCCAGCCGGATTTCCTGCTGCTCGACGAGCCGACCAACTATCTCGACCTTGAAGGCGCGGCCTGGCTCGAAACCTATATCAGGAAATATCCGTACACCGTCCTGATCGTCAGCCATGACCGCGAGATGCTGAACCGCTGTGTCACGCACACAATGGCGCTGGAGCATCGCAAGCTCTCGATCACACCGGGCGGCTATGATGACTGGCTGAAACTGCGCGCCGCCAAGCTCGCCCAGCTGGAATCCCAGAAAGCCAAGCAGGACAAGGACCGCCAGCACCTGCAAGGCTTCGTCGACCGGTTCCGCGCCAAGGCCTCCAAGGCCCGGCAGGCCCAGTCGCGCATCAAGATGCTGGAAAAGATGCAGGACATCTCCATCCCGGTCGGGGATCGCACGACACCGTTCCACTTTGCCCCGCCCAAGGACAAGCTTGCCCCGCCCATGCTGGAGCTGCGCAATGCCACGCTCGGCTATGGCGAGGATGCGATCATCCTCGACAAGGTAAATCTCCGTCTGGACCCGGACGACCGGATCGCGATTGTCGGCGCCAACGGACAGGGCAAGACCACGCTCGTCAAATCCATCGGCGAGCGCCTGTCCCTGATCGGCGGCGACCGGGTTGTGCCCAAGGCCGTCCGCATCGGCTATTTCTCGCAGGACCAGCTCGACGAACTCTCAGAGGGCGACAGCGTGCTGATGCACGTCCAGCGCATCATGCCGCCCGGCACGCCGCAGGCAAAAGTGCGCGGCGCGGCAGCGGCGATGGGCTTTTCCCATGAGAAGGTCGAAACCAATGTCGAAAAGCTCTCCGGCGGCGAGAAGGTACGCCTCCTGCTCGGCCTGATGTCCTCGGCGGCGCCGCACATCCTGATCCTCGATGAGCCGACCTCCCACCTCGATATCGACAGCCGCGAGGCGCTGATCTATGCGCTGAACGAATTCCCCGGCGCTGTCCTGCTGATTACTCACGATGTCTATCTTGCCGAGGCCACCGCCGACCGGCTCTGGCTGGTCAATAAGGGCCGCGCCGCGCCCTATGATGGCGACCTCGCCGACTATCGCGCCCTCGTCATGAAGGCCGACCGCGACGACACCAAGGGGGCCAAATCCGCCAAACAGGCCAAGCCCGCCGCGCCGAAGGACACCTCTCCCGAAGAGAAGAAACGCCTCAGCGCCCTGAAGAAAACCGCCCGCGACGCCGAAGACCGCCTCGAAAAGGCAAACACCGCCATCGCGAAGATCGACGCCAAGCTCGCCAGCGGCAATCCGGCCCCGGACGAACTTGAAAAACTTCTTAAGGATCGCGCCACCCACGCCGCCAAGGCCGATACCGCCGAAACCGAATGGATGGAAGCCGCCGAAAAACTGGAAGCGGCAGAGAGCTAGGGGCTCTCGCCTTCCAGCAGCGGGCCCGGCGGCGGGATCACACAGGCCGCGACCAACGCACCGAGCGCCAGGATTGCCCGGCCTGCCCAGTTGAAGGCCCTTGATCGGAATGCCCCGGACATAAACTTGCTCATGATCCGGGCTCCAATATTCCTATTTCAGGGCGCGCCAGCCAATGTCCCGGCGGCAGAAGCCTTCCGGCCAGTCGATCGCATCCACGCCCGCATAGGCCCGTGTCACCGCTTCGCGCAGATCGTCGCCACTGGCCGTCACGGCCAGCACGCGTCCGCCATTGGCGAGCAGTGCGCCGCCCTCATCCATGTCCGTACCCGCCTGGAACACGGTCACGCCGGGCAGGTCATTGGCCGTCTTCACCCCGCGAATGACCGAACCCTTGGCATAGCTGCCGGGATATCCTTCCGTGGCCAGAACAATCGTCGCGGTCGGCTCGAACCGGTCCAGTTCCAGCAGCGCCTCGAACGCTTCTTCATTGCCCTCAAGGCCGCCCGTCGCCGCGCCGAGGATCGCCGGCACGATGTCGCCCGCGAGGCCCTTCATCAGCACCTGGCATTCCGGGTCGCCGAAGCGCGCATTGAACTCGACCACTTTCGGCCCGTCCGCCGTCACCATGATGCCGACATAGAGCACGCCCTGATACGGCATGCCGTCCGCCTTCATGCCTTTCAGCATGGGCTGGACGATCTCGGCCTTCACGCGGGCAAGGATCTCATCCGTCACGACCGGCGCCGGCGCATAGGCGCCCATGCCGCCCGTGTTCGGCCCGGTATCGCCATCGCCCGCGCGCTTGTGGTCCTGCGCGGCAGGCAAATAGATCGCGCCCGTGCCATCGGTGATGACGAAGATGCTGGCTTCCTCGCCATGCATGAATTCCTCGATCACCAGCGTCGCCGACGCGTCGCCGAACTTGCCGGACAGCATCTCGTCGATCTCGGCATCGGCCTGGTCCAGCGTCTCGGCGATCACGACGCCCTTGCCGGCGGCGAGGCCATCGGCCTTCAGCACGTAAGGCGCTTCGAGGGTGCGCAGATAGGATTTCGCCAGCACCGGATCGGTGAACTCGCCATAGGCCGCCGTCGGTACGCCATACTGAACCATGCGCGCCTTGGAGAAGGCTTTCGAGCTTTCCAGCTGGGCGGCCTGCTGGCTCGGCCCGAACACGTCGAAGCCGCGCGCCCGCAAGATGTCCGACAAGCCCGCGGCCAGCGGCGCTTCCGGCCCGATCACGATCAGGTCCGGCTCGACCTGCAGGGTCAGCTGCACCAGCTTCTGAATGTCGGTGACGGCCACGTCAAAACAGGGGCCAACATCGTCCATGCCGGGATTGCCCGGCGTCGAATGCACCATGTCCACCAGCGGCGACTGTGCCATTTTCCACGCCAGGGCGTGTTCACGCCCGCCCGATCCGATCAGAAATATGTTCATGACTGCGCTCATTGCGCAGGTTGGCGACCGGAATCAAGCCCTCAAAGGTGTCGCGGAGCGGGGAAGACCACCGCCCTGTCCCCGGTTCACTCCGGCGTGTCTGCTGGAACTATCGCGGCGTTTACAAGCGGTTACAGGTTTGGCGCCCCGGCTTCGGCGCGCGCCAATCCATCTGAGCGCTGGCGCGGTCAGGCTCAGCCTCATGACATCGCCGCTCCCTCCCGCCCTTCAGGGCCTCACCCGTTTTTGGTGGGACGCCGCCGATTATCTGGCCTCGGCGGCCCAGAAACGGCTCGGCCTGTGGCCCGTCGCGGCAAAGCCCTTCCTGCCGCGGGCCGAACTTGAGCGGCTCGCCGGCCTTGTCGGCTTCCTGGAGGCCGTGCTCCGGCGCCTGTTCTGCCTGGCAGCCCTGGAGCTTGGGCCGCTGCCGCCGCAAGCCCCCGCGCCGATCCAGCCGCCCCGCCGGGCAGGCACGCCAGTCCCGGCGGGCGCTCAAAGGGGAGCCAGATCGGCCGCGCCGCGCTTTCGCCTGAGAGAAGGTGCCCGTCAGGCGTCCCGGACGCCCCCGAAACCCAGCTTCCGCACCGGCCCGCGCATCCGCTTCCTCGACGCGGACACGCCGGTCGACCTCAGAGACTATCCCGCAAAGCCAACTGACATTTTACCTGCAGGAAAATTCGTCCGACGGTTGCTGGCGATTAACCATGCCCTCGATCATGCGGCCGAATATATCGACCGGATGCGGCGTCTCATGGTTACAGGAACACGGCCTATCCGGGCCTCTGTTCCGCCTGCCTTCCGCTCGCGCAAACTGAGGCATCTGCAACAGGAAAGCGCCCGCCAACTCCACGCCCTCACAAGCGATTTGCTACCGCCCGACACATCCTGAAACAGCCTGAAAATACAGGCTGTTTGCGCGTCGCCCCAGGGCTGTCGCGCCGCACGTGCTGGTTAAGAGACTCTTTCCGCCCCCGGAGAAATTTTACCCCCCGATTTCACCGAGAAGTTATCCCGTTCTGCGATTGTGCGCCGAGAACCTTTTAAGGCCAGGTGCGGCCGTATCCGGGGTGGGCAAGATGAAATACACAACATTCGCTGAGCAAGTCGTCAATAAATTTCGCCGGCTGAAGCATGACACAGAGGGCAACATCGCGATCATTTTCGCGCTGATGACCATTCCGCTTTTCCTTCTCATGGGGTTCGCGATCGACCTGCAACAGGTCAACACGGCCAAGAACCGCGTCCAGTTCATTCTGGACAGCGCGGTCATCGCCGGCGCCCGCGAAATGCAGGAGGGCAAGTCCGACACCGAGATCAAGAAATATCTCGAGAACTATTTCAAGTCGGCCATGAAAGCCCAGGGCAAGGGCACCGATTGTGCCGACCCGGTTCCGACCATTTCGAGCGGGTCGCAGGACATCTCGGTGAGCGTCCGGTGCGCGCAGCCGACCTCGATCATGCAGCTCACCGGCACGAAGGAACTGAATTTCGGCGTCACGTCCGCTTCGACCTACGGTATCGGCAAGGTCGACATTGCCTTCGTCTTCGACATCTCGGGCTCGATGAGCGGCAGCAAGATCTCCGCGCTCAAGAGCGCCGCCGACACGGCAATCAACGTGCTCGTGCCCGCAGATGATGATGGGACGACCGGAGAAGTTCGCATCGGCATGGCATCCTATTCTTCAATGGTGGATACCAGCGAAGAATACTTCAAGAAAGTGACGGACGAGAATCCGACTCGCACGTATTACTACACCTTCCAAAAAGACGTTAAAGTTGGTGAAGAGACATACTGCAGCCGGTACAAAAGAAACGGCCAATGCAAGAAATGGAAAACGCGTGACGTCTATGAAAAGCAAGACGTCACCGAATCCAAGACGATCACCAATACATGCGTGAAAGAGCGCATCGGTAGCGAGCAGTTCTCTGATGAGAATCCGGGCCCGTATGCATGGGTCGAAGCCTCCCGCGTGTATGGATACGATTCAGGCGGCAACGTCTATTGGAAGGGCGAAGATGGTCGATCTTTCTGGGGCAATTATGCGCCATGTAACCCGATCGGCCCGCTGCCCATGACAAGCAATCGTGATAAATTGTTCGACTATATCGACGATCTCGAAGCGAGTGGCGGTACGGCCGGACACATCGGCATTGCATGGGGCTGGTACCTTATCGCCCCTGAATGGGATGTCATATGGCCTGCCGGTTCGGATCCATATCCCTATGACGAGCCCGATTCGGCCAAGGCCATGATCGTCATGACCGATGGTGACTTCCTGAATTGGTACGACAATTCCGAGGGCAACTCTTTCGATCAGTCGAAGAAAATGTGTGATGCCATCAAGGAAGAAGGCATCAAGGTCTACACAGTGGCTTTCCAGGCGCCGAAACAGGGCCAGTCCATCCTCAATTATTGTGCTTCGGGCGAAGACTTCGCATTTACCCCCGAAAGCTCCGAGGAATTGACCGAAGCCTATACCAAGATCGCCCAGTCCATCTCGGACCTGCGCATCCGGTATTGATCTCTCTCAGGCAGCGGTGCCCAGGCATCGCTGCCAATCTTTTTTGCTCCCCAATTCCTGTTTCGTTTCAGGGAGTTGAATCTCCCTTGCCCGGCCCGCAAGGTGCGTGATCTGGGTTATGGACAAACACCTCTGATCCGCCTTAAATAGGAAGTTGAAAACAGCGCATCGGGCGCTGCACACTCTTTTCGGGAGCCCCGCATGAAACGGGATCGTCTGTCTAGCGCTCCCTCGCCGGTTGCGACCGCTCCTGCCCTCTCGGCAGCGGAGAGCTCTTGGCTTAGTGCCATCATCGCGTCCTCCTCGGATGCCATCATTTCCAAAACCCTGGACGGCATCATCGCCAGCTGGAACCCGGCTGCCGAGCGCGTTTTCGGCTATATGCCGAGCGAAATCGTCGGCAAGTCCATCCGCCTGCTGATCCCCGAAGATCGCCAATCGGAAGAGGACGAAATCCTCGCCTCGATCCAGGCTGGCCGCACCGTGTCGAATTTCGAGACCGTCCGCCTGCACAAGGATGGCACTCCCATCCCTATCGTGGTCACGGTCTCCCCGGTCCATGATACGTCCGGCAAGATCGTCGGCGCCTCCAAGATCGTGCGCGATATCAGCAGCGAATACGAAAACCGCGAACGCCTGAAGGAAAGTGAAGCCCGGTTCGAGGCGCTGGCCGACAACATGTCCCAGCTTGCCTGGATGACCAATCCTGACGGCTACATCTTCTGGTACAACAAGCGCTGGTACGACTATACCGGCACCGATGAAGCGGCAATGCAGGGCTGGGGCTGGCAGACGGTCCACCACCCCGAACATGAAGCCCGCGTCGTCGAGCACTACAAGCACAGCATGAAGACGGGCGACATCTGGGAAGACATCTTCCCGCTGCGCGGCAAGAACGGCAAGTTTCGCTGGTTCCTGTCGAGAGCCCATCCGATCCGCGACGCGGACGGCAACATCCAGATGTGGTTCGGCACGAACACCGACATTACCGACCAGAAGCAGCGCGAAGAGCGCATCCAGCTCCTGCTCGGCGAGGTGAACCATCGCTCCAAGAACATGCTCACCCTGGTCCAGGCGATTGCGCGCCAGACCATGGCCAGCGGCGAGAATTTCATGGACCGGTTCGCCGAGCGGATGCGCTCGCTGGCCTCCAGCCAGGACCTGCTGGTCAGTTCCGGCTGGCGCGGCGCGCGGGTCGAAGACATCATGAATTCCCAGCTCGCCCATCTTGAAGATTTCATCGACACCCGGATCTTCCTCGAAGGCCCGCATGTCCGGCTGACGTCTGCGGCCGCCCAGTCGCTCGGCATGGCCCTCCACGAACTGGCCACCAATGCCGGCAAGTATGGCGCGCTCTCCAATGATACGGGCCAGGTCCACATTCGCTGGAATGTTCGCCAGGAAGAGAGCACCAACCGGTTCGAAATCAGCTGGACCGAAAGCGGCGGCCCGCCGGTCACCGCGCCCGACCGGCGCGGGTTCGGCTCCACGGTCATCGAAAAGATGACCCGCATTGCTTTTGGCTATCCCGTGAAGCTGGAATTCGCCCCCGAAGGCCTGCAATGGTATTTGATCAGCGTGGATGATCGCGTCTTCGAAGCTGATTTCGTGGCCGAAGTGGACGATTCCTCCTTGGACCTGTCCCGGCCGCCGAGTACCCCCAATGTGGCCCAGCCAGCCAATGGGGGTCGCCGGGTCCTCGTTGTCGAGGACGAAGCCATCATCGCCATAGACATGGCCGCAGCGCTGGAAGATGCCGGCTATTGCGTGGTCGGGCCAGTCGGCTCGGTCTATGAGGCGATGAAGCTGCTCGACGAGCACACATGCGATTGCGCCGTGCTGGACATCAATCTGACCGGTGAGACCTCCTCCCCCGTGGCCAACCGGCTGATCGCGCATGGCATTCCGTTTGTCACCGTCTCCGGCAACACACCGGAATCGAGTGGCGAAGAATTCAGTCAGGCGCCCTTCCTGTCGAAACCGATCGTGACCAGCAAGCTGCTCTCGAAGCTTTCGCTGATCCTGTCGGAGCCTGACCGCAAGGTCAGCTGACAGGCATATCGATCGGGGATTTGATAAGGGGGACTTCCGCCCTCACCTGGACGCCATCCGCCGCAAAGGTCCGCGTTGCCTTTATCTTGGGGAACATCTCCAATAATTGGGAGCCGAAACCGAATCGTGTCGGCGGGCGCACATCGGGCACACCCGTTTCGGTCCAGTGGGCATGCAGGGTGCGGCCTTCCATATACCATTCGAAATCGAGATGACCGGTTGGCACGCTGAAGCATCCGAACTTGCGGGCGTTCGCCGCAAGTTCATGGATGATCAGGGCGGCATCCTTGCTCGCCTTGACCGTCAGCAGAATATCGTTCCCGCGCAGCGTGTAGCGATCACTGCCCCGGCCCAGCAGGCCCTCAAGCTCATCGGAAGCAATCTTCCGCAAGCTCAGGCCCCTCCAGTCATTATTGTTGAGGCTTGTATATATGCGGCTCATCGAGACCAGCCGCTCGTTGAAATCGTCGACAAATGTCTCGATATTGTCGGCTGTAGCGCCGGAAATGCGTGAGGTCGCCATGATCACCGAGAACATGTTCCGGACCCAGTGCGCCAATTCATTGTGCATGAACTCGTTCTGGCGTTTCAGCTCGACCTGAGCCGTAATGTCGTCGGCCCGTTGGATGATGTGTGTGACCCTGCCCTGGGCGTCCCGATACGGATCCTGGACAGCCTGCCAGACCCGCATCTCCCGCGAGCCATTAGGCATCACGATTTCATAGGGCACAGCATCCAGGGTGGTCGTCTCTCCCGCCAGCGCGCGACGCATAAGCGCCTCAACCGGCGCGCGCCGCTCGGGAACCTCCGGAAAGATATCGAAGATGAACTGCCCATCGACCTGTTCCCAGGTCGTGTTGGTCACCTCCAGATACGCCTTGTTGGCGTAGACGAAGCGTAATTCGCTGTCATAGACGACCAGCGGCAAGGCCCATCTGTCCGCAACACTGGCGAATGCCAGATTGGGCAGCGTATCCAGCAGCCTGGAAGAATGATTCATGGCGCAAACACTTCTCAATTCACCTGACCGAAAACATCCACAAGGAATGTTAACCCCTCATGACTGCAGCGGCCAAATGTCAGCACACTTGCCCTTCCGCGCCTGCGCCTTATGACTGTCGGAATGCCTTCTGAATCGCCACCTTCCAATGATGCCGCCCTGTCGGTCTCCGACCTTGCCGCCAGCCTGAAGCGGACGGTCGAAACCAATTATGACCATGTCGTCGTACGCGGCGAGCTGGGCCGGGTGACGCTTGCCCGGTCGGGCCATATGTATTGCGACCTCAAGGATGACCGGGCCGTGCTGAACACGGTGATGTGGAAAGGCCAGGTCAGCCGCCTGCCCTTCAAGCCGGAAGAAGGGCTTGAAGTCATCGCCACCGGACGCCTCTCGATCTATGAGGGTCGCTCGAACTACCAGATGATTGCCGCCTCCATGCGCCCGGCCGGCGCAGGCGCGCTGATGGCGCTGCTGGAGGAGCGGAAGAAGAAATTCGCGGCCGAGGGCCTGTTCGCGCCAGAGCACAAGAAAGCCCTGCCCTATTTGCCTCGCACAATCGGCGTCGTGACCAGCCCGACCGGCGCCGTGATCCGCGATATCCTGCACCGCATCCGCGACCGTTTCCCGGTCCGCGTGATCGTGTGGCCGGCCCTCGTGCAAGGTGACAGCGCCGCCGGACAGATCACCGCCGGCATTGAAGGCTTCAACGCCATGACCGGCGAGGATCGCCCGGACGTGCTGATCGTCGCGCGCGGCGGCGGCTCCATCGAAGACCTCTGGCCGTTCAATGAAGAGGCTGTCGTCCGCGCGGCCTTCAACAGCGAGATCCCGCTGATCTCGGCGGTCGGCCACGAGACCGACACGACCCTGATCGACTATGTGTCCGACGCGCGCGCGCCAACGCCGACCGGCGCGGCCGAGATTGCCGTGCCGGTACGGTCCGAACTCCTGCTGATGACCGGCGAGCATGGCGAACGCCTGAAGCGCGCCCTCGCGCGCCGCACCGGCCAGTCCCGCGACAAGCTGGCCGCCGCCCGCCTGCCCCGGCCTGAAACCCTGCTGCAGGCCAAGCGCCAGCGCCTCGACTATGCCAGCGCCAGCCTGCCCAGGGCCGCCCTCGCGCTTGTCCAGACAGCCCGTGTGCGCCTGTCGCGCATGGCGATCAGCCCGGCCAGCCTGAAATCCGATATCCGTGCGTCCAAGCTGCGCCTGCGCGATACCGCCGTGCGCGCCCGCCCGGCCCTGACGCGCCTGATCGAGAGGCGCCGCACCGCGCTCGCCTCACAGGGCAAGCTGCTGGAGACTCTGTCCTACCAGTCCACGCTGAAGCGCGGCTATGCGATTGTTCGCGATACGGACGGAAACCTGATCCGTTCGGCGGAGGCCGCTATCGCCAGCCCGGCCTTCCGGGTCAGCTTTGGCGATGGCGACGTCATGGCCCGGCCGGATGGCACACTCCCGCCGCCTCCCCCTTCAGCCGCGCCGAAGACCCAATCGAAGCCGGCCTCCCAGGCTGGCGAGGCGAAACCGAAGGGCGACCAGGGCTCACTGTTCTGAGCGCAAGGCCGATCAGGCCCTGAAACCGGCCCCGTGATTCTGTCTCCAGCCTGCCCATTTGTTGAGCAAGCCTGCCCGGTGCGGCAAATTGGCGTTTATTCATCGCGAGACCGAATGTCAGATTTAATTCATCCGTACACTTTGGATCGGTAGTTCCAAGCGCACTTTCCAGAACTTTTCATGACAAGTCCGAAGGTTTTTTCCCGCCCTGCGAGAACGCGCTTTCTGCTGTCATCATTGTAGCAAAACTTTGATTTGAGCCCGCTCGTCCCGCTCAGTACCCACCGCGCGACAGCGCACGGGGCGCCTACTCAACGGGTCAAAACATGAAACACGCATACCTCTCCGCGACGGCCGTAGCCGCGCTCAGCCTCTCCGGCCAATTATCCGCTCACGCACAGGATGCCGGTACGGATCAGGCACGCCACCTCGAAGTCGTGACCGTCACGACCCAGAAGCAGCAGCAATCCCTGATCGACGTGCCGATCAATGTATCCGTCGCAGACCAGAATCTGATCGACCTGCTCGCAGCCGATGATTTCGAGGATCTCGGCAATTTCGTGCCGGGCCTGCAGGTTCAGGCCCAGAGCCTCAACGCACCGAGCTACTCACTGCGCGGCGTGGTCTCGGATGGCGGCACCCCGCGCGTCGCCATGTTCCAGAACGGCGTCGCCATCGGCAACGTCCCGTTCGCCACCAACCTCGGCATCTATGACATGGAGCGGGTCGAAGTGGTCAAAGGCCCGCAAGCCACCCTGTTCGGTCAGGGCGCGCTGGTAGGCGGCGTCAACTTCATCCAGAACCGCGCCTCGCTGGACGGCAATTCCGGCAAGGTCAGCCTCGAAGGCGGCGATTACAGCTTCCTGCGCGGCGAAGGCCATTACAATTACGTGCTCAGCGATACGCTGGCCCTGCGCGTGGCCGGTCAGGTCAAGAACATGGACGGCTATGTGCCCAACACCGCCAACTCGCCGGACCTGATGGGTCAGGACACGCTGGCTCTGCGCACGGCCCTGCACTGGGAGCCAACCGGCCAGCTGCGCGCCGACCTGTTCGTCAACTATCAGGATGACGATTCCACCGGCACACAATTCACCTCCGGCTTCTTTGAAGTGAATGGCAAGGTCGATCCGTTCGGCGCCACGGCCATGAACGTCAATGACGACCAGGTGCGCGGCAAGCTCGGCAATGACCGAGAGCTGTTCTACGTCACTGCCAATGTCGAATACGACCTCAATGATGCCTGGTCGCTGACCTCGCTGACCGATTACCGGAATCTGTTCTCCAATGAGGCCTGGGACTCTGATGGCGCGGCCTTCAACCTGCTGCAATTCTATCAGTCCCGTCAGGCCAACACGTTCAGCCAGGAATTGCGCCTGAACTATGATGCCGGCGGGAAGCTGTCGGCCTTCTTCGGCGGCAATTATTTCACCGTGACCGGCAAGGACATCCTGCGCTTCTCGACGGACGAAACCTATGCCCAATCCCTGTTTGCCCCGACCCTGGCTGGCGCGGCTGGCCTGACGGTCGAACAGGTGCAGGGCGCCCTCCAGCTGGCCGGCATACCCGGCGGCGCGAATTTCGGCAGCTTCGACACGCCGCTTCAGTATTCCGCCCTCGCCGCCCTGCTGCAGGGCCAGCTTGTGCCGCTCTATGACGAGCAGCTCGAAGAACAGATCTCGACCGATGAGCGCGACACGTATGATCTGTTCGGTGATGTCACCTATGAACTGACCGACCGGATCGAACTCACCGGCGGCCTGCGCTATACGAAAGAGGATCTCGCGGCGAGTTCGCTTGGGCACGTCCTGAAATCGAACCCCTATCTGGTGGCCCTCGGCGGCCTGAATGGTGTGACCCTCTCGCCATCCCTGCTGCTCAGCGCCGAGACGCTGAACAACAAGGCCTCCGCTTCGGAAGAAACCGACGGGGCCTTCACCTGGCGCCTCAACGCCGCCTATCGCCTGTCCGACACGATCAACACCTGGGTCGCCTATGGCCGCGGCCGTCGCCCGGAAGTCCTGTCGGCCTCCGGTGCCACCTACAGCGTCATCGACGCCGAAACGCTGGACAATGTCGAGGCCGGCTTCTTTGGCCGCTTCTGGGATAACCGGGTCCAGATGACCAGCTCGGTCTATTATGGCGAGTACAAGGACTTCCAGACGACCCGTTTCGATCCGGTCCAGGGCATCTTCATCACCGAGAATTCCGGCAACGCGACCCAGTATGGCCTCGAATTCGATGGCCAGGCGCTGATCACCGACAATATCCGCCTGCTCGGCACCTATGCCTACACGCATTCGGAATATGACGACAAAGACGATAACGGGAACCCGCTGCAGTTCGCTGGCAACAGCTTCCGCATCAGCCCGGAGCACAGCTTCTCGGTGGCCGCTGACATCACGATCCCGGCCGGCCAGCATGGCGATGTCTCCATCGTGCCGAGCTATGTCTGGAAGGATCATCACTATTTCGAGGATGACAATGGCTATGACTATGCCGCCGACGGCAATGGAGGCTTTGTCCGTGTGCGGGAATCCTATCCGGACGGCACCTTCGTCGACGAAGAACAGGATGCCTATGGCATCGCAAACCTGAGGGTCGGCTTCGACAGCGCAGATGATGCCTGGGGCGTCTATGTGCTCGGCGAGAACATCTTCGACGAGGAATACCTGATCGACGTCGGCAATACCGGCGGCGCCTTCGGCCTGCACACGATCATTCGTGGCAAGCCGCAAATGCTGAAAGCCGGTGCCTATATCAAATTCTAGGCCTTCCCCATTGCCGGGGCGGACAGGTGTTTGCCCCGGACTTTTCCAGACAGGACATGCGCCATGAGAAAATATTTGATCCTTGCCGGCCTTTTGCTGGCCGCCTGTAACGAGGCCGCCGACACGGTCGCCACCGCCCCCGTGGCAGAAATCCCGGCCGCTGAAACGGCTGAGGCAGATGCGCCCTCCGGATACAAGACACTGGACGGCCAGAAGCCCATCATCATCGCGCATCGCGGTGCCAGCGGCCTCTATCCCGAGCACACGTTGAAAGCCTACCAGACCGCGATCGATCAGGGGGCTGACTTCATCGAGCCGGATTTGGTGATGACGAAAGACGGCGTGCTCGTCGCCAATCATGACGGCTACCTGTCTGATACGACCAATATCGCCGAGCATGACGAATTTGCCGATCGCAAGGCGGTCCGCAAGATGCCGATGGGCGACATGGATGACTGGTGGTCCGATGATTTCACCCTGGCCGAACTGAAGACACTCAAAGCGATCCAGCGCGTCGAAGGCCGGTCGCATGATCATGATGGCCAGTATGACATCGTCACTTTCGACGAGATCATCGATCTCGTTCTGGAGAATGCCGAGAAAGGCCGGATCGTCGGCCTGCATATTGAAGCCAAATGGCCCTCCAATTTCGCGGCCGCCGGCCTCGACATGGTGGACCCGATCCTCGACACGATTGCCCGCCGCGGCCTGCGCGAAGCCGGCATCCCGGTCTTCATCCAGTGCTTCGAGCCCGGCTTCCTCGAACAGGTCGCCACGAAAAGCGACCTCCCGCTTGTCCAGAACATTGTCGGCCCGCCCTATGCGGCGCTGCTGGGCCTCGACATGAAACTGGAGGACATCCCCACCATGGGCGTTGGCGCACATAAGGCGATGATCCTGACCGAAGACGGCGGCACGACCGATTATGTCGACCGCGCCCACGCGCTTGGAAAAGTGGTTCATGTCTACACCGTCCGCGATGACGATCCGGCCGCAGGCTTCGAGACGTCAGAGCAGGAGCTGAAAGTCCTGATTGAGTCCGGCGTCGACGGGATCTGGACCGACTATCCAGAGACCGCGATCAATGTCCGCGACGAGGCCGAGTAGTCACTGACAAGACAAGCGCGGCAGAAGCCGGGCGGACTCCCTGACGAGGCTGGCGATCCAGAAGGATCGTCAGCTTCCGCCTACGGACAAGTACGTACTTGCCAGTCTTCGCAAGATTCGGTATTCCGCCCGCATGCACAAGACCGCGCGCCTCTTCCAACAACAGATTCAGCTTTCCAGGCTGGCGCGTGCTTGTGCCTGGCGAATGCCCTGCTGACGACCCATCGTTGCAGAGTGATCGACCGACAAGCCCCGCCACCCGGCGGGGCTTTCGTTTGTGTCCCGCCAGACCTTGGAGGAACAGGACCATGAGTTTTGAAACCGATGCCGATATCAAGGCGCTGACCGAGGCGTTTCGCGCCTGCTCGCTGCCCAAGGAAAGATGGACCCACGCCGCTCATTGGGCCGGCGCGCTCTGCCTGCTGTCCGAGGATGAACCCGCCGCTTTCCGTGACATGCCCGGAATGATCCGCGCCTTCAATGAATCTGTCGGCGGCCAGAACACCGACACCGAAGGCTATCATGAGACGATCACGATCGCCTCGCTGCGCGTCGCGGCCCACGCCCTGACGACCGCGCCCGACGGCATGCCCCTGCATGAAATCCTGACGCGTCTTCTGGCCGGTCCCTATGGGAAGCCAGACTGGCTGCTGGAATACTGGCAGAAGGAGACGCTGTTCAACAAAAAGGCCCGGCGCGAATGGATCGCGCCGGACCTAAAGGATTTGCCATTCCCGGAGGCACCCGCATAGCGCGGGGGCCGTCAGGGGCATTTATTTGATGTCTTCTTCCAGCACCGTCATCTGGAACTGGTAGGAGGTCTCGCCCTCGTCCACATCCTTGTAGACGACCGCCAGGAATTCGGCGCCGAGATAGCATTCGACGGAATCATCGGTCTTGTCGCGGGCGACCAGGCGCAGGCCCGGATGCAGTTTTTCCTTGAGGTAGGCTTCAAGGCGCAGCGTTTCTTCGCGCTCCATAATCGGGCTCCTTTGGGTTCTTGTTCGCGGCGCAACCTAGAGGTTTTCGATGCGGTTGCAACCGCCCAGCCTGTAAATCAGCTGCGCTCTGCCTCCAGCGCGCAATGCGCGGAGAGGTCCTCCAGCACGGTCTCGAACCGGCCGGGTAGCAGGCGCTGCAACTCCGGCTTGTCGATCTGGTCGCACGCCATCAGGGACAGGACCATAGCCGTCTCATCCTGGATGGTTTCCATGTTCTCCAGCGCTTCGCGGCTCGCCCCCGCCTGGCGCAGGGCGGCCTCATTCTCACGCGCGGCGATGTGGCGAACCGTGAGGTTCCAGGCCAGCGGCAGGATGTCGTCGATGCGCTTGGTATGATCCAGGGCGGCCGGCCAGTCCTCGTCGAGAATGTGGATGAAGCCGATATTCTCTTCCGTATAGGCGACGCCCACCTGCGTGGCACCGCGTGCGGCCCGGATGCGCGCAGCGGTGCGCAGTTCGGACAGCGCCTCCTGCAGGGCCTCTTCGGGCAAGCGCCCTTCCGGTAATTGGCGCTGGGCGGCGAGCGCGACCAGGGTCGTGCCGACGCCGTGATGCGCCATCTGCTCTTGTTCCAGTGTGATCTCTTCCGGATCGGCCACAATCAGATGCGCTGCCTCGCTGAAGGCCCGATAGGCCAGCAGGGCATCCCCGCGCTTGCGCAGGCACTGGCCCTTCCAGATCAGCAGCATGGGTTCGTGCAGATCGCGGGCGCTCGCCTGGTTCACATAATCGACCACGGTCGAGCAGCCCTTGTTCCAGACCAGCGAGGCTTCATCGGCGGCGCGATATTCCAGCATCGCAAGCCCCGCCGCCCCCATGGCCTGGTCGGGAAGGTCTTCGGCCTCCATCAATTTCTGGAACGCGGCGCGGACCTCGGTCGACTCGACCTCGCCGCCCCAATCATTCAATGCGGCCAGCAACAGCTCATGCTCCTCGTCGCTCAGCAGGCGGACGTCTCCATCATCAGCGCGCAACACCATGCTGACCACTTGCGAGGTGACGTCATTCATCGTCTTGCCCAGCACATGGCTGCGCGCAATGTTGATCGCCCGGTCCTTGTAGGCGGCGATCTGACGGGCAGAGCCAGCCTGTTGCAGCTCGCGGGACAGCTCGGCCTGGCGGCGCGCGGATTCATTCTCCTCGCGAATGGCGACCAGTTGCGCCTGTGTCGATTCCCGCTGGCGGCTGGCTTCGCCCGCCACGATGCGGAGGTTTATCTCATTGAGGCGCGCCTGATAGGCATATTCGGATTTCAGCCCCTGCAGCGCCACATAGAAATAGATCACGCTGCCGACCGCGATCACCGCCGCCGTCACCAGCAACACGGCCAGCGCCCCGATCAGAAAACGGAACGCCTTCTGCTCGCCCTGAAGCTCACGCAGCAGGTCAAGTGACGTAACGGGACTGGTGCCGGGATCTGCCTGCGGGTTCATGCCGAGCTCCTGTGTGCGAGGATGGGCGAGCTGGCCCCGTCCCAGACGGTTGATCCGAAGACGGGTTCGAGCAACAGGCGCAGGCCCGTATCCTCGTCATCTTCCCGGATGAAAGCCTCGGCGATGAGCAGCTTGATCCGCAACTGCCGCTTGCGCCACATGCGCAGCGCGGCACCGATGGCGGTGGCCACGAAAAAGTTCGACGCGCCGATGATGCGTTCCGGATTGCTGGCAAACACATCCTCGCCCAGCGGCAAGGGATAATGCCCAAGCAGTGTGGAAAGGAAGACGCTGAACGAGACCAGCGCCATGAAGATCGCCCCCAGCAACAGATACCGATTGAGCCGCGCCTCGGACTTCAATTCGGCCCGGTGGTGGCTGATCAGGGGGCTGATCGTCTTCATCTGCTACTCTCTGTCCCTCGCCACACGGAAGCCGATCCCGTCATCGCGTCCGGTATCCGGGAACCCGCCCCGTATGGCCGAGCGCACATAGGAAGGCACCTTCTCCCAGCTGCCGCCCCGCACCGCGCGGGTCCGGCAATTGCGTTCATCATAGACCGTCGCTGCGCCGAACCGGCCGAGATAGGAGCGTACACTGCAATCGGCGACCCACTCGGCGACATTACCATGCATCTCGTGCAGGCCGAAGGTGTTTGCCGGGTAATAGCCCGCCGGCATGGGGCGGCGCGGCCAGCTGCCCCTTGGACTGTCATTATAGGAGCGTGTTGCATTGAAATTGGCCTGCGTATCGGTGAGCGTCTCGCCGGTATTGAACGGGGTCGTCGTTCCAGCTCGCGCGGCATACTCCCATTCGGCCTCGCTCAACAGGCGATAAGGCTCGCCCTCCACGAGAGTGTTCAGCCAGTCAATATACGCCTTGGCTTCGACCCAGGTGATGTTGATCACCGGCAAGGCGGGTTGTTGCCATTGATCGCTGCGGGTCTCGGTGCTCGCTTCATTGCCCGTGCAGCCTCCGGCCGCGATGCAGGTATTGATCTGGCCCCACGTAATTTCCGTGGCTGAGGCGGCAAACGACTCAATCGTGGCGCGCCATTGCGGGCCTTCATTGTCCTTGCGTTCGTTTTCGGTCTCGGGCGAGCCCATCATGAACTCGCCGCCAGGAAGGGCGACCATATCCGGGCAATTGGTGCAGTCCCTGAATTTGCGCTCGGAGACATCCCCGCCCGCTTCGGCCGCCATGAAGGCCGCATTGCGCAGGAGGGTCGACACTTCGGTGAAGGCCGGAGGGGGTGTTTCCCCGCCGGAAGATGTTGCAGACGTCTCGCCCGTGCTGCGGGACACGGAATTGCGCGCGCCATAAGGCGGCGATTGGGGACTGGTGCTGACCGGGACAGGCTGGGGCGCCGCGCCGCCATTGCAGCCGGCAAAGCAGAAATCGGCGCCGGTCAGACCGGAATTGTAGAACGGTGTCTGCAGGCCATTGGTCGACTGGTTGACCCGGTCGGCCACGCGCTTGAAGACCTGTTCCGCGATGAGGTTCTGCTGCCCGATGGTCTCGGCCAGTGCCAACGCGAACGTCGAATTGCCGCCTTCGCCATCATAAGCGACATAGCCTGGCGCCGTGGAATAGGAGATGAGGAGGCCGCGCGCGGGTTTGACCTCCGCCAGTCCGCCCGCTGCACTGCGCGTCGCACTGGGCAGCGGATTGTCCCGGCAGGCATCGAGAATGACAAAATTCACGGCATTGCCAGCATGCTCGACGTAACGCAGCGCATCCCCCAGCCGCGGCGCCTGACGCCAGATATCCTGTTCGGACCGGGCATTGGCATCTACCGGCACGAGATAGTTCAGCCCCTGCGACTGGACCCCATGCCCGGCATAATAGATCAGGCCGATCGTAGCCGGGCCGCCGGCCTTCAGCCGCGCGCCGTGGCTGGCAAAGGCCCGCTCCATCTCGTCTTCTGTGCCATTCAGGACCAGATCGACGGAAAAGCCGACCTTGCCGAGCGTGTCGGCCATGAGCCGGGCATCGCGGGCCGGATTGGCGAGTTGCCATCCGCTCTGCTGGTAGCTGGAATTGCCAATGATGAGGGCGTAACGCGGAGGATCGCCGCTGTCAGCCAGGGCCAGAGGCCCCAGCATGAGGCACAGGAATAGTGTCAGTACGGTCCGAAGCATGCGGGCGTCCCCTTCCGCTGGTCGCTACATCGTCCCCCGAGCGCGCCGCATTAACTAACCCCAATTCCCCTCAGGAGAAAAGGGGCGGATGGCCGTATGCGCCGGAAAGCCGTGTCAGGCCGTGCCGGGACGCTGGGCCACGTCCGGCTGGGCCGCCAGCAGTTTCGCCTGCCCGACCCAGTCATCACGCTGGATCCGGCCCTTGAAATGTTCGAGCTTGTCATCGACCCATCTGATCTCGTCCGGGCCCCATTCGGCGATCTGCCAGAAATAGAACACCCCGATTTCATTGAGCAATTCGGCCAGCATCGGGCCAATGCCATTGACGCGCTCCAGATCATCTTCCCGTCCGAAGGCGGCCTCGACCAGGAGGTTTGCTTTGTCATCCGGGCGGCGCGCGCCCGCAATCGGGTCCACGCCGCGGCGGATTTCGACCGTGCGCACGGTTTCTGTTGCCGCTGGCGGTGGCGGAGGCGGCGGTGGAGGCGGAGGGGCCGCCGGCGCGGGTTCCGTTCTCTGCGTGAATTGCGCCGCCGACAGCGGGACGCGCTGGCTGTAGTCGATGTCGGTGCGTGTATAGGCGGTTTCCTGCAGCGTGCGCACCATATGGTGCATCGCCGCCATGCCGTATTCGATGGAGGTCAGCCGGTCCTCCACAGCGCCCATGTTCAGGCGCGCTTCCATCTTGCGCAGAGAATTGGTGACGCTGGACAGGTCCGGGTCCTGAAGCGTCAGGACCGATTCCTGCAGCGCGGCGAGGCGCCGTTCCAGAGGCGCCACATCCGGCAGGGATTGCATGTCGATCCGCAGCGCCGCCATGGACGATTCAATATTGGCGAAGCGCGCCTGCAGCGGCGACAGGTCCAGAGGCGTCCGGTCCATCGTGGAGACATGGGCCTCCAGCGCCGCGAGCTTGGAATGCAGCGCCGCCGTGCCGCCTTCGAGATCCGCCAGCTTGTTGTGGGTGAGGCGCACATGGTCCGGCGTGTTCTTCAGGTCGCGTTCCATCTGGCGGAGCGTTTCAGTCACCGGACCAAGATCGATTTCGGTCTGGGAGAGATTGCCGATAGCGGTTTCGAGCTTGGCCAGTCGCTCGCGAAGACTGTCGACATCCGGCATGCGCAGCGAGGCCAGCGAGGATGACAGGGTCTGCAGGCGGATGGTCATGCTCTCATTGTCCGCCTTGCGCTGGGCGTCCAGTCCTTCGGCAAATTCGGCAAGCCGGGCTTCCATCTGGCCAAAATCGCTGCGGATCGGCTCAAGGTCTGTCATCGGCACGTCGATGTTTTCGAGCGCCAGTTCGAGGCGCGCCAGGCCGCTATGAATCGGGCCGAGATCGACTTCCGGAATGTCCGGAAAGGCCGGCAGCTCCGGCATCGGGGGCGGCTCGCTGTTGACCAGCACGTTGACGTTGTCCTCGATGCGGGACAGGCGCGCTTCGAGACTGTCGAGGTCGGTATTCTTCAACTGGCCCACGGCCATGTCGAGATCCGCCAGCCGCGAGATGACCGGGTCGAAGGTCGAGCCACTGTCGGCAAGCCGGGATTCGATGGCTTGCAGGCGCGCATTGATCGGGGACACGTCCGGGATGGGCAGGCTGGTCAGCCGCTCTCCCATGCTGCTGAAATTGGCATACAGCTCATCCCGCGTGACGGGCGTCGGCAGGGTGGAAAGGCGCTCCTCAATCGCGGCGAAATGCGCCGCAAGGTCTTCGCGGGTTACGCCAGGCCGGGCATCGGCCAGCGCACTGCGGTCCATCAGGTCTTCATATGTCTCGGTGACATCCTCATACCGGTTGCGCATCCACCAATAGGCCAGCATCGCGCCCGCCAGCGCGGCGAACAGCATGAGCAGCAAGATCTGGATGAGAAGAAACCACATGATGTTTACTTTCGACGTATCAGGAGGAAATCATTCGGAGACACGGATCACCCGTATCTCTATTCGGCGGTTCTGGGCGCGGCCGTAGGCCGTATTGTTCGGGGCAATCGGGCTGGCATCGCCAAAGCCGGTGGCAACCAGCCGGTTCGGGGGCACGCCCCGGGCGATCAGCGCATTGCGCACGGCTTCGGCGCGCGCCTGGCTCAGCTGCCGGTTCGTCTCCGGCAGGCCGGTGCTGTCAGTGTAGCCGGCAATCCGCAGCGCGCCCGGACAGGCCCGGACCGCCTCGGCCACATCATCCAGCAGACTGGCGCTTCCGGCCCCGATCACGGCGCTGGAGGACTGGAATTCGATCCGCGTATCGCCGAGCAGGTCCGCCAGGGACGACTCGCACGAATCCACCGCCTCGCGGGAAATGATGTCGACGGCGCCCACTTCGCCCAATGGCACGGGGGCCAGCGCCAGGTCGCGCACGGTCGCTGCCTCAGCCGCAGGCAATTCACAGCTCAGCGAGAAACGATTGGTGTTGAACCCCGCTACGCCCCGATCACAGCGCGAGACGGTGTCCACGCCGCGCAAGGCAACTTCCAGGAAGCCGTCCGGCGACGGGTCGTTGGTGATCGACAGGCTGTCCTGCACAGAAACGATGCGGGGCGGGTCAATCTCTGTGCGGGCAGCAGCAACAATTTGTTCACGGACTGTATTGTTAGGCATATCGCCATCCAGCGTCAGGACGCCATTGGCGACCCGGAACGACCAGTTGATGCTGCTGGCGTCGGGGGAATCCCCGAGGGCGCTCCAGTCAAAGCCGTCACGGACCCGTGTCACGGGCCTGGCCTTGCCGAACAGGGTCGAAGCCCGCGCTTCGCGCACTGCTGACAGCGCGCCTTCGGCGGCCTGGCGGCTCGGCGGGCGCCCCTCAAGCGTCACCCATTGACCGGATACGCGGGGCCGGGCCCATGCGGCATCAATATCGGCCAATGCCTGCGCGGCGGCCCGTTCGGTCGAAAGCTGGATGACGCCGAAGGCAAATGGCCAGAGCGCAAACAACAGGAGCAGGCCAAGCGCAATGATCGGCGCACCAGCATAGGGCACAAAAGGCAGGCGGTCGCTTTGAGCGCGCCGCACCTTGCGCGTGCGCAGAAGCCGGCCTTCGGTGCTGGTGCTGTCACTCAAACTGCCGCCCTCGTTTCATATGTCGTAAACGCCCCACCCGTTACCGGGCATTGCGTCAAACATTATCTGAAACAAAGGCCTCCAACAACATTCCGATCCCGAAATGAAACGCCGGTGGAGACAATAAAGCTGTCAAAACTTGCTACAATTCAGCCGTGACGGGAGTTGTATTCACCGGGAACGCCTGTCAGGCGAAACTTGGAATTACTTGCCCATCTCGTCGGGAATCGTCTGGTCCATGGTCTGGGCCGGGTGACAGCAGGACGGACCGCTGACAATCCGGGCCGGAACGCCCGCAACGGTGCATTTGGCGGGCACATCCTTGAGCACGACACTGCCAGCCGCAACCTTGGCTTCGTCGCCGATATGGATGTTGCCCAGGACCTTGGCGCCGACAGACAGGAGCACGCCCCGGCCAATCTTTGGATGGCGGTCGCCGACTTCCTTGCCGGTACCGCCCAGCGTGACGCCGTGCAGCAGCGAGCAATCATCGCCGACAATGGCCGTCTCACCAATCGTGATGCCGGAGGCATGGTCCAGCATGACCCCCGTACCGATACGGGCAGCGGGGTGAATGTCCACGCCGAACAGTTCCGACGCGCGGCTCTGGAAATGGAAGGCCAGCGTTTCACGGCCTTCGCGCCACAGAAAATTGGCGACGCGATAAGTCTGGAGCGCGAGGAATCCCTTGAAGTAAAGAAAGGGCTGCAACATGCCGCGGCAAGCCGGGTCGCGCTCGAGCACAGCCTGCATGTCGGCTTCGGCAGAAGCCACCAGCGAGCGATGCGAGTCATAGGTATCACTCAGGATCTGGCGAACCTGCTGGGTGCTCATCACGGGATTGCCAAGCTTTTCCGCGAGATGGAAGGACAGCGCTTGGCACAGGGTCGAATGCGCCAGAATGGCAGAATTCAGATAGCTGGACAGCGTCGGCTCGTCCGCAGCAGCGGCGCGCGCTTCAAAGCGCAAGCGGTTCCAGGCGGGCGCCGGGGCGCCGATATCCGGGTTCTCTGGCATGTTTCTTCCTTCCAGTCCCTGACTAAACGACATGGGCGATTTTTGCCCAAGTGCAAGTCCTTGTGCGCCAATTACTCGGCAGGCATTTCGGAGCGGTTAAATACATGGCGCAGGGCCGTGCGAACAGGTTTTGCCGTTGTGATGCGGAAAACAGCGGGCGTGAAATAGAGCGCCAACAGGGCTGAACCGCCCACACCGCCCGAAATCCCGGCTGCCAAGGGCATCCAGAAGGAGTCGCCGCTCAGGAGGATCGGGACGAAACCGCCCATCGTCGTCAGCGTCGTGGCCACGATGTGACGGGTCGCATCGACGACGACTTCGCGCTGCGCAATCACATCATCGGCCATGGCCGCAGGACTGGCCCTCAACAGGGAAAGCACCACAATGGAGCCGTTGATCGCGATGCCGAACAGGCCGAGCCCGCCAATAATGGCGTTGAACCCGAACGGCAGGTTGAACAGCCAGACGCCGAAGAACGCAAACCCGAGCGACAAAAAGCCTGTGGCGAGCACGAGCAACATCATGCGGAACGAATTGAAGACCAGCATGATCGCACCGGCCATGACCATGACCAGCGGCACGCCGACGGCGGCAAGATTGCCGACGGCATCGCTGGAATTTTCCGCCTCCCCACCAATCAGCACTTCATACCCGGCAGGGACATGGAACCCGGTTTCCGCAAAGCGGGCCTGATAGTCTTCCAGCACGGGCGCTGGCAGCGTGTAGGGATCAAGGAAGGCGAGGATCTGGTTCATGCGCTGGCCGTTACGGCGCGTGATGACCGCCGTCTCAGGCACCAGTGTGACATCGCCCAGCGCAGAAATCGGCGTGCCGGAGCCAGACCCGACGGTAGCCGAGCGCAAATCTGTCATGCCCGACCGGCGTGACATGGGCGCGATGACTTTCACTGGCAGTTCTTCGGTTCCTTCAAGGACGGAACCGGCGCGCACGCCTTCCAGCTCAGCGCTGAGGTCTGCCGCAATGTCGGTCAGGCGCTCGCCCGCCATGGCAGAGGCGGCCTCATCGGCCTGGAGCCGCATGGTCGGCGCGCCCAGTTCGAGGGAGGCCACGGTATAGGTGACACCCGGTGTTTGTCCGAGCACGGCGCGTGTCTGGTCGCCGATCATGTCGAGCGTGTCGAAATCATTGCCCATGATGCGGAACTCGATCGGCGCATCGGCGGGCGGGCCCTGTTCAAAGGGCAGCGCCAGGAAGCGCGCGCTCGGAAACTCGTCGCGGACCCTGCGCTGAACTTCGCCCACAATCTCATGCGTGCGTTCGTTCGAATCCAGCTGAACCCACCCGGACGCAAAGCCTTCGACGCCTTCGGTATTGTTCAGAATGTTGTAATAGACACGCGGGGATGGCTGGCCGAGCACCCAGGTGACATCCTCGACGCCCTCAATCCCATTGATCAACTCGGTGGCGCGATGGACGATGTCCACCGTGTCATTGATGTCGGCTTCAGGGGAGAGTTGCAGCGACACCTGGAACTGGTCACGCTCCGTCTGCGGAAAGAATTGCGACGGCAATTGCCCGACCAGCCAGAACCCGAATATGGCCGGAGCCACACCGGCCGCGATACCCAGAAAGGGGTAGCGCAGCACAGCTTCGATCGAGGCGCGGTAGCCATCGGAGATGAAATCATTGGTCACGCCGTCGCGCCACCAGCGGCGCGGACGTTTCGGCTGGCCGGTTTCCCAGCCCCGCTTGCGGTCAAACCAACCCGCCATGGCCGGGATCACCGTGATCGAGACGACGAAGGAAGCCGAAATCGAGAAGACAACCGACAGGCCGATCATGCCGACAAATTCGCCAGCCCCGCCGGGCAACATGGCGATGGGCGCAAAGGCCAGCGCCGTGGTCAGCGTCGAGGCCGCCAGCGGCGCGGCCAGATGGTTGAGGCTCAGGCGGATGGCTTCGAAACGGGTCTGGCCCTTGGCGCGCAACTGGTCGAATTCATCGACCACCACGATGGCATTATCGATCAGCAAGCCAAGCGAGATAACGAGGCCGGTCACCGACATCTGGTGCAGCGGATGGCCGAACACGCTGAACAGGATCAGCACGAGGCTGACCGTCAGCGGAATGGCCATGCCCACCACGATGGCCGAGCGCCAGCCCATGGTTACGAACAGGACGACAATGACAATAAAGGCCGAGAAGAGCAGGTTTTTCGCAAGCCCGTTCAGCCGGTCATTTGTGTAGAGGCTCTGGTCAAAGACGGCCTCGACCTTCAGGCCGGGCGGCGCTGAGGTCGCGAAATTGTCAGAAATGGTACGGGCACTTTCGGCCCATTTGTCCACGCGCTGTCCCGGCGAGATGTACACGCCGACCAGCACGGTGCGGAGATTGTTCTCGTAGGCCTGCTGCGTTGACGGATCGGCAAAGCCCTTCTCCACCCGCGCCACATCCGCCACACGGATGGCTGACCCGTCTGGGCGCTGGAGAAGCGGAACCTGACGCACGCGGGAGATACCATCGAATTCTCCGCCGACTTCGAAACCGATCGTGCCACCTTCACCGCGTAGCCGGCCTGCGGGGGTCTTGCTGTCCGCGGAAGCGATCAGCGCGGCGGCCTGCCGGAAGGACAGACCGGCGGCAGAAAGCGCCTGCGGATCCACGACCACGCGCACTTCCTCGACCGGCATGCCATAGGTTTGGGTTTCTTCCGTGCCCGGCAAGCGCTGGAACTGGTCTTCAAGATCAAGCGCGAGACGTCGCATCACGGTCAGGGGCACATCGCCCTCGCCGGTCCAGGTCAGGCCGACCACCAGTGTCGCTGCGCCTACATAGAGGCGTTCGACCTCCGGCGCCCCGACGCCGGTCGGAAATTGCGCGCGGGCTTCGTCGACCTGCCCCCGGATCAGCGTCCAGGTATCGTCGACTTCGGCTTCAGAAAGGTCTTCCCGTATCTCGACCCGCACCTGCGAGAAGCCCGCCCGGCTGGTCGAGCTGACTTCCTCGACCTCGGGAAGCTCCATCAGGGCCGCTTCGACAGGCTCGGTAATCAACGCTTCGACGCGCTCGGCGTCTGCGCCGGGAAATGGTGTCAGGACATAGCCATACCGTTCGATCAGGGTCGGGTCTTCCTGACGGCCGAGAGTGAGCATGGCGCCCAATCCGCCGATCAGGACAACGAGGACCGCCAGAATGGCAAGGCGCGGCAGCTTGAAGAAGAGTGTCGACATGGGATCTAGCCACCATTCACGGTGGAGGCGCGGTGGGCATCCCGCGGCTCAACCGGCAGGCCGGGCACGATACGCTGCAGCCCATCGGTAATGACGCGCTCCCCGGCCGTGACGGCGCCGCGGACAAAGGCGCGGTCGCCGTCCGTATGCACCATTTCGACCGGACGGGAGGCAACCTGCCAGCCGCTGTCCGTCGGCTCGGCCACATAAATGGTCCACAGGCCGCGCGAGGCCGTCGAGAGCGCCTTGACCGGCACCCAGAAGCCCGGCTCGTCAATATCCCGCTCCATGGTCAGACGCACCACGGCGCCGGAGGCGACGATTTCGGCATCATTGATTTCAAACACGGCAGCGACGGTCCGCTGAGCCGGATCAATCACGCCGGTCACGCTGCGCAGCACGGCCTCAACCGCGCCTGTATCCGCCTGCAAGGTATAGGCATCTCCAGGTACAAGGCGCGCCGCGCTGTTGGCGGGCAGGCCGATGCGCGCTTCGAGATGCGCCGCTTCGACCAGATCCAGGATCGCCTGCCCTGCACCCGCAATCGCGCCCTCATCCGACATACGCGCCGTTACCACACCATCGAACGGCGCCGTGATGCGGGACAGGTCAATCTGGACACGGAAAATATCGGCTTGCGCCTTGGCCGCTTCGACACGAGCAAGGGCCGTATTGGCCTGCGCCTCAGCTTCGTCGACCGCCTGCTGGGACACATGGCCCTGCAGTTTCAGCGTGCGGCGGCGCTCTACCGTGCTGAGGGCAAGTGCGTGCGCCGCGCGGGCTTCATCGACCACAGCGCTCGCCGAGGCCAGTTGCGCGCGCAGGCCGCGCGTGTCGAGGCTGGCGAGGATGCTACCCCGCTTGACGCGGTCGCCAACATCCACAGCGATGGTCTCGATCCGGCCTCCGCTGGAAAAACCGAGCGCAGAGTTGCGACGGGCTTCGGCAAGGCCGGAATAGGTTTCGTTCAGCGTGAACGCAGTGACCAGTTCGACCGGCGCAACCTGGACCGCCATCGGGACAGGCGCAGTCTTGGCAACCTTGGGGCCTTCCTTGCTGCGCAGCTGCGCCGCCGCAAGCACAAGGCCGACACATACGACCAGCAGGATGATGAGGAAGAACAGCCCCTTGAGGGCCGTCGGTCGCTTGTCACGCGTGGTATCTCCGGCGGCGGGATGAATTTCGGTCATGAGTTTTGTCCTGGGAGTCTGCCATTTCCGGATCCGTCAGTGGGCTTGAGCAGCCCCCGTATCTGGAGGTCGGCATGAAATTCAATGAAGTCCTTGGCGGTCATCGGCTGTTCTTCCGGAACCAGCTGATGGAAATGGGGCATGTGGATCAGTAATTGCGCGAGGCCGTGAGACCCGGCCCACAGCGATTTGGCCGCCATGACAGGATCAAGGGAGGGATCGAAAATATCCAGCTCCTGCCCTTCGGTGACCATGCTGATCAGCACGCCAAAGGCCTGTCCCTTCGAAGTGGTCACGAACCCATCCCATGACAGGGGGCCACCCCCATTCTCGGGAAGCGCATGCTTGATGCTCGAAAATGCCGCGGCATAATGGAAAGGCCGGGTGACCGCAGTATCGACATAAGTCGCCACGCAGGCTTTGGCGCGCTGCAGGAAAGGCCGGTCCGCACTGGAACTGCCATCAATCTTTGCAAGAAGGCGCTCAAAAAACGCCTCCTTCAACTCATCGATCAATTCATCCTTGGAGCCGAAATATTTGTAGATTGCCGAGGGCGAGTAATCGATCTCGTCAGCCAGTCGGCGAATGGAGAGGCCGCTCTCACCTTCCTTGGCGAAGACACGCTCAGCTGCGGAAATAATGGATTCCCGCACGCGCAAGCGGCGGCGGTCGGCCGGCGTCTCCTCGGAAGGGGAATCTGTCTGCATTTGACCCACTGCCCACGCAAAGTGTTCAGAAAGTGAACACTGTTCACTCTTGTACGTCTTTCCACCCGAGACCTCAAGCCTGCATTTGTTAACACGCGTCTTTAAGAATGAGTCGCAACTACCTATGTTGCCGCAATGACAAAGCGATTCCCCCCCGCCCCCGCCATTGCCAAGCCGATGCTCGCAACCCGTCCCAGCGCGGAGGCCCGCCAATTGCTGGCCCTGCGCCGATCTGCGGGAAAGCATTTCATCGGGGAGCCTGGCCCCACGCCGGAGGCCGTCGATGAATTGCTCGAGATCGCCGCCAGGGTACCGGACCACCGCCGCATGACGCCGTGGCGTTTCATTGTGTTCGAGGGCGATACCCGCGCCGAATTCGGCCAGGAACTGGCGCGAATTCTGGGCGAGATCAAATCGGATGCGGAATCGAAGGATCTGCTCGAAGCGGCTGGCCTGTTCCTGCGGGCGCCCGTTGTCGTGGCCGTGATTTCCTCACCGAAGGATGATGGCCGCACGCCGGTCTGGGAACAGGAACTTTCCGCCGGAGCGGTCTGCTATAATCTATTGCTGGCAGCAAATGCCAGCGGCTGGGCCGGCGCCTGGCTCAGCGAGTGGCCAGCCTTTGACGCGAAAGTGGCGGAAGCCCTGGGCCTGTCGGCCACCGAGCGGGTCGCCGGTTTCATGTATCTGGGAACCTCAAAGATCGACCCACCCGAACGCGGCCGCGCCGACATGTCTGCAATCATCACGCGCTGGTCGCGCTAGCCCCGTCCACGATAGGGGGCAACGCCCGTATCGGGCACGTAAAGACCGGTCGGGATTTCCCCGGACTGCCAGAACACGTCAATCGGAATGCCGCCGCGTGGATACCAATAGCCGGAAATGCGCAGCCAGGTCGCCTCGGTGAAGTCGAAGACCTTCTTGCCGATGGAGACGGTGCAATCCTCATGGAAAGCACCATGATTGCGGAAGCTGGTGAGGTAGAGCTTCAGGCTCTTGGATTCCACCAGCCATTCACCGGGCGCATAGTCGATCACGAGATGGGCGAAGTCCGGCTGGCCCGTCACCGGGCAGAGCGAGGTGAATTCAGGCGCCACGAACCGGGTCAGATAGAGCGTGCCGGCATGCGGATTGGGCACGCGCTCCAGCTGCGCCTCTTCCGGGCTTTGCGGTTGGTTTGTGTTCTGGCCGAGTTGGTCCAGGCCCTGATAGATCGGATTGTCAGCCATATTAAAGGATCGCCGGTACGGGGATGAGATTGAAGGTGAGCCCCATATAGAGCGCATAGCCGAAAAGGAGAACCGCCCCTTCCCAGCGCGCGATCAGGCGACCGGTGATCGCGAACAGGACCATCAGCCCGACCGACAGGATCAGTGCGGCCATGTCGCCCATGCTGATAAGGCTGTTGCCCGCTGCGGATGTGACCGCATCCGTGGTTACATCGCCGCTCGGCCCGCTGCGGACGCTGAACGGATGGACCAGCGCCGTAACGCCCAGAATGCCGAGAATGTTGAAGATGTTGGAGCCGATGATATTGCCGAGCGCGACATCCGCCTTGCCGCGAAAGGCTGCGATCGCCGACGTGGCGAGTTCGGGCAGGCTGGTGCCCACGGCCACGATGGACAGGCCGATGACGGTTTCACTGATGCCAAAATCCCGCGCAATGACGACCGCGCCGTCGACGAGAAGTTTCGCCCCGATCACGACGCCGGCCAGTCCCGCCAACGCGATCAAACCGCCAAGGACAACGCCGTAATGAGCCTCCACCGTTTCGCCCTCGCCCGCATGCATCTCGGCGGCTTCATCGCCGGACGCCTGATCGGCGAACAGCGAGAACGCAATATAGGCCAGCAGACCAGCCACCAGCACAATTCCTGCAGGGCGAGAGAAGAGATCAAACCAGATAAGGACGCACAGAAGGAGGGTGACGAGGACCATGACCGACGTATCCCGCATCAGGGCGCGGGGATTGGTGATGATGGGATGGATCAGCGCGGCAATGCCGAGCACGAGCAGGATATTGGCAATGTTGGAGCCGACCACATTGCCAACCGCAATACCAACGGCGCCCTCATTGATGGCCCGCAGGCTGGTCACGAGTTCGGGCACCGAGGTCCCGAAACCGACCAGGGTCAGGCCGATCACCAGTTCGGAAATGTTGAGCTTGCGCGCAATGCTCACAGACCCCCGTACCAGCCCCTCGCCTCCAATGAACAGGAGGACGAGACCGCCCAGAACCATCAGATATGTCATGAAAATCCCCGTGGGAAAGAATGGAGTTGCCAATATGGGGAACCGCCATAAGTCGCGCAATCTGGCCCATGATGAGTATTTTTGCGGGGTCTGATTTCGTCGCGAATGGACAAAAAAACAGCTATCGGGTTGGAAGCGACAAATTTCAGCAAACTTGTTCACCGTACACTCAGCTCAATAGCGCACATATCTCAATGAACACGCAAGGATCGAAGGAAAGATGGTAAACCGGGCAGAACGCCCATCGGACAGAATTGCCCTGCCCCGAGGCAGGATGGCTGTCTGCTGCCTTGCGCTCAGCCTGATGCCCGCCTGCGCCTATCTGCGCGGCAATGGCGACAGTGAGACGGCAATTTCCGGAAACACCACTATTCCGGTCACCATCGACGGCCTGCCGAAGAATCTGGAAGACGACGCGCGCGATGCGGTCGCGATCCGCGCCGGTGAGCCGACCAGCCTGCTGGATGTGCGCCGCCGCGCAACACAGGCCGCCAGCGCGCTGGAAGAATATCTCGCCTCCGAAGGTTATTTCATGGCCATCGTCAGCCCCGACCTGGTCGAGGACATGGACACCCGCCCGCGCCTGGATGTGGATATCGGTGAACGGTTCACGATTGCATCCGTGACCTTGGCAGGCACCGATGACCTTCCGGTAGACGTGACCAACCAGCTTGGCATCACCACGGACGAACTGGGCATTGGCACCTGGGCGGTGACCGACGACATCGAGTCCCTGGAACGACAACTGGTCAACCAATTGCGGAATTCAGGCTACGCCTTCGCCGAAAGCAAGGGCATCGACGCGCTTGCCTCACGGGCGGACAAGACGCTGGAACTGACCTACCAGCTGGTGCCGGGTCCGCGCGTCAGGCTCGGCGAACTTGTCATTCCGGACGATCTGAAAACCGAAGACCGCGCGATCCAGATCCTGCGCAACTGGAACCCTGGTGATTACTACACACCGGAAAAGATGGAGACGTTGCGCGCGCGTGTGCGCGGGACAGATCTGTTTGACGGCATCGGGGTGAATGTCCAGAAGACTCCGGATGCGGACGGACTTCACAAGGTCGACCTCCAGCTCTCGGAAGGTAAGCGTCGTTCGATCGGTGCCGGTGTCAGCGTCTCGACGTCTGACGGCGTCGGCACTACCGCCAGCTGGGAACGCCGCAATCTGACCGGCATTGGCGACACAATCGGCGTGGAAGCCCAGATCGCCACACGCGCCAGCGGCCTGACGCTCAGTTATGAGCGGCCGAACATTGGCCGCTATGGCCGGGACTTCATGGCCGAGACCGGGGTACGCGCCGAGGAAACCGACGCCTACGACCTACAGGGCGCCAGCGTATCGGCCAGCCTGTCCCAGCCATTCAACGACCATTTCATGGTCTCGGCCGGTGCGAAGGTCGATGCCACGCGGTCGACGGATTATGAATTACGCGCGCAAGGGGTCGATGACTATCGCGAGCAGGTGACTCTCTCCTTCCCGCTCGGCGCGACTTATGACACGGTCCTGAAGCCACTTGATCCGCAGGCGGGCAACCGGGTGTCTCTCGGCGTGGAGCCAGGCATTTCCTTTGGCGGCGGCGAGGCGTCCTATACGCGGATCACCAGCTCGGCCTCGACGTACCGTAAAATCTCCGACCGGCTGGTCGCCGCCGTCCGGGCTGAGGCCGGGACCTTCCTGGGCGAGGACGGCGTGCCGGTGGACCGGAAATTCTTTGCCGGCGGCGGCGGATCCGTGCGCGGCTTTGAGTACCAATCCCTGTCCCCGACAGATGCGGACGGAAACATCATTGGCGGCGACGCCATGTTTGCGGCCACGGCGGAACTGCGCTGGCGCAAGTCGGAGCGCTGGGGCTATGTCGCCTTTGTCGATTCCGGATATGCGGCTGGCTCGATTGATGAAGCTTTTAGTGAAATGCGGACGTCCTTTGGCCTCGGTGTACGCTTCTATCCGGGCTTCGGACCGGTCCGGTTCGACATCGCCACACCGCTTGACCGGCGGGAGGGTGAAGACCCGGTTCAGGTCTATGTCTCCATCGGGCAGGCCTTCTGATGGCAGCCCTGACCTCTCTCCTCGACATGGTCAGACGGCGACGGTGGCTGATGGCCATCCTGTCAGCCCTGGCCCTGCTGGCCGTGATGCTCGTTTCGGCGCGCCTCTGGATCGCCTCGAGCGGCGGGCGCGCTTTCGTGGAATCCCAGATTAATGGCCGGAAGGCCGGATCGCTGGGCACGCTGCAGATTGAAGGCCTTACCGGCGACCCGCTCGACCGTCTCGGTGCGGATCGAATCACACTGACCGATTCCGAAGGTGTCTGGCTATCAGTCGAGGATGTCGACCTCGCCTGGTCGCCCGCGCGGCTGATGTCGCGAACGATCAAGCTGGACCTGGTAAGCGCCGGCAAGGTCGATGTCCTCCGCCGACCCATGACGGAGCAGGATGAAAGTCCGGACTCCGGATCATCGGGCAAATGGGCGGTCTCCCTGGACGAATTGAAGATTACGGAATTGCTGTTGCAGGAGGGCGTGGCGGGCCCACGCGCAGCATTTGAAATCTATGGACGCTTCCGCCTGCCGAAAGCCCGGACGTTCGATTTGGCGGTCACCGCGCTCCCGCTGGAAGGCGTGGGCGACCGGGTAGACGCAACGCTGAAGCGTACCGCGGCCGGCGCGTACAGCCTGGATGCTGAAGTGGAGGCCCCTGCGGGTGGCACGCTGGCGACGCTGGCCAAACTGGCCGACGGTGAGAGCGCCTCCCTGACGGCGCGCGCCAGCGGCACACTGGACAATGGCGACGGTTTTGCCGAACTGAAAATCTCCGGCGCATCGGTCGCGGAACTGACCGGCAAGATCACGGCAGGCGACCTGCTGGCCAGCGCGAATGTCAACGCGACGCGCCTGCCGCTGTCGGACCAGATCAGGACGCTGGTCGGCCCCGCCGCGAGCCTGACGCTCGACGGCGATATCCGGAAAGCAAAAATCCCGTTCAACATGTCCGGTACGCTGGCCTCGGGCACCTTCTCCGCTAACGGGATATATCGCCGTCGCGCGCAGGATTTCGACGGCCCCGTCAATCTCGACGTCAACTTCTCGGGACTTGAGGAGCTGGCCAGCCTTGACGCAGACCTCGCCTTTACCGGCACGCTTACTGATCCGATGGACAAACCTGCGCTGACCGGCACGGCAAAACTGACTGCTGACAGCGCCGCCGACCTGCCTTTTGAAACGCTTGAGGGGCCCGTGAAAATCGTGTCCGACAGCAGGCGTATCCGTTTCGAGGGCACGCTTGCCGGAACGGGCGTCTTGTCCTCCAACGCAACGGCGCAACGGATTGCCGGCAAGGCCCCGAAATTTGAGCTGGCCGGCGACTACAATCGCGATACCGGCATTGTCACACTCGCCCCCTCCACGGCGCAGCTGGCCACCGGACGGGTCACAGCCAGCGGCACCATTGGTACCCGCGAGAAGTCGCTGGACCTGCAGGCGCGGCTGCAACAGGTGTCCGGCCTGCTCGCCTCTGCCCCGCGCCTGTCCGCGACCGGATCTGTCGGCGTAAGCGGCAACTTCAAATCTCCCCTGATTGTTGCGGACCTGAAGGCGCAGGGCATCAGTGACTTCAATTCAACGGTCGGCCAGGCATTGGGCGAGTCTGCCCGCGTGCGCGCGAGCGTTCAGAGAACAGACAAGGCGTACCGGGTTCGGTCGGCCAGGATCGATGGCGACAGACTGGATCTCACGCTGTCCGGAAAATATGCGGCCAATGGCGCCACAACACTGACCGGCCAGTTCGAACAGAGCGAGGCCCTCGAGGTCTCGGGCACACGTATCAATCTGAATGCGGGCACGCTCAACCTGTCCGGCCCGAAGGGCATTCAATCCATCAAACTGGCCTCGACGGGCGGCGCTCTCAGCCGCAATTCCATCGATGTCAAAGACCTGGAAACGGCGGTCGATCTGAGCCGAACAGGCACCGGCTGGGCCGGCCCTGTCGCCCTGTCCGGCGATACAGGCGACCAGCCCGTCAAAATCACGTCGATGGCGTCCTGGGCCGACGGGGTCTTCGCCTTGCGGGACATCCGGTCCGATTATGAGACCGCCCAGCTGTCCGGGTCCCTGATCTATGGCGGCGAGCGCGGACTGGATCTCAAACTCAATGTCGCGGGCGAACGCTTCAATCTTGGGGCACGGCATGTCGGCGCGTTCGATGTGAAGCTGAGTGTGGACCGAGCCCCGGACGCAGACATGTCCATCACGGCCTCAGGTCAGGTACAGAATGTCTGGCTGTCCCCCTCGCTCCGTTTTGACTCGATCAATGGCCAGATCCGGAATGCGCCGGAAGGCTACAATTTCGCGGTACAGGTAAAACGCGAACATGAGACCCGACCGACCGCCCTCGATATACTGGGAGCAGCCGACTTTGCAGCAGAATATCCGAGCGGTCAGATCGAACTGGATGGCATTCTGCTGGGAGAACAGGTCCGCTCGGTCCAACCGATTAGCTGGCGGCTGGGTGAAACGCCCTCCATCGAAGCGAACCTCGCAATCTTTGGTGGCTCCATTGAGGCACGGATTGCCGAGCGGACCCGCACGCCTCGCATGAGTTTCACTGTCGAGAATGTCGACCTCGCGCCTGTCCTCGCATCCGCCGGAATCGCGACACGCCGGGTCATGGTGAATGGCGACGGCGACTTCCTGCTCTTCGGCGCCAACCCGGAAGGTCGTTTCGACATGAATGTCGAAGGGCCATTGCCGGGGCTGGAGCGGTCGCTGGCCGTCGACCTCGTTGGCCATTTGCGCAATGGGGCACTGGTGATTGACGGCGCAGGCGATTATGGCGAACTGCGGCTGGCAGGCTCGGCCACACTTCCCGTCGCGGCTGAGCCTGAGGGCATCGCTCATTTGGACATGGACCGGCCGGTGCAGGGCACTGCAAATCTGAAGGGCGACCTGTCCGACCTGCGCTCCCTCGCGCTCGCCTATGGCCACGATGTTGGCGGCGTAATTGACGCATCCGCCGAACTTTCGGGAACGCTGAAAGCCCCGACTGTCCGCGCTGAGGCGGACCTGACAGATGGCATTTATGAATTCGGCGCGACCAGTCTGAGGCTCGTGAATTTAAACCTGGATGCCGCCTACTCCGATGCAGCCCTCCGCCTGACCGGGACCGGTGATGGCGCAGATGGCGGTACCGCCAGCGTATCGGGCACCCTCTCGCCCGATGAGACCGATTTGACCACGGAGTTCGCAGGCCTGCTGCTGTACGACCGGGACGGCGACACGCTGCGCGCAGATGGCAAGGTCAACCTGACTGGTAACACGGACCAGCGAACTGTCTCCGGGACCGTGGACATCCAATCGGCCCGGTTCAATCTCGACAACCTTCCCTCCTCCAAGGCGCAGGCCATTGATGTGCGTTGGAAAGAGGACGGCGAAGATGGCGCCGGACAAAGCGCGCTGAGACGGTCTTTGTCCCTCGACCTGGACATCAATGCCGATCGGCGCGTGTTCATCGATGGGCGCGGCCTCGAAAGCGAGTGGGGCGCAGACCTGAAACTGACCGGGACCGCAGCAGATCCCCTCCTCAATGGCCAGGCCACCATGCGTCGCGGCACGCTCGCGCTCGCAGGCCGACCCTTCGTATTCGACAAAGGGGCGGTCTATTTCGACGGTCCCCTGCGCCGGGCCCGCCTGGATGTCGAGGCGGAGCGGAGCGTCAATGGATTTGAGGCGACCGTGGCACTCACGGGGTCCCCCACCAGCCCGAGCATTGCCCTGACCAGCTCTCCTGACTTGCCAGAGGATGAAATCCTCTCGCGCCTCCTGTTCGGACGATCGTCGGTCGACCTGTCAGCCCTCGAGGCAGCCCAATTGGCCAATTCCATCGCGCGACTCAGCGGCAACAGTTCGGGATTCGATCCGACCTCCGAGCTTCAGGCGGCGCTGGGAATCGACCGTTTGTCCTTCGGCACCAATGAGGAAGGCTCCGCCCAAGTAGGCGTAGGACAATACATCGCAGACGATGTATATCTGGAGTTAAACTCGGCAGGGGCTGCAGGCAGTTCCGTTGAAGTTGAGTGGGAGCCAAGACCACAGGTCTCCGTTACTTCAGAAACTACTACAGACGGCGAGGCCAAGCTCTCGATTAAGTGGAAAAAGGATTATTAAAAATTGCAGAGGTTTAATCCACTTCCGGTGGGATCGGCCCGTTCCTAACATGGGTCATGCCACGTCAGAAAGCACTGCTTTTTATGGCTTTTTCACCGTCACAAAACAGTCCAATATTGGAACAGTAATGAGATTGAAATGCAAATTTAGGTCTGCATTCCGTTTTCTTGGGTAGTGTTGGTCTTGCCATAACACCCTTTGCGGGAAATCTAATTACCTCTGATGGATATATGGAGCGAGCAGGTCATGAAGCAATCTACTTCCAGAGCCCCTACGGCAGTCGATCAGATGGTTGGCGAAAAAATTCGAAAACTTCGCCTGGACCGCAACCTGACCCTCGCTGAACTCGGCTCTGAGCTCGGCATCAGCCACCAACAGCTGCAGAAGTACGAAACCGGCACGAACCGCCTGAGCGCCGGGATGCTCGCCAATGTCGCGGAAGTTCTTCGCGTTTCGATCGCCAGTCTTTTCGAAGACGAGAATGCCGAAGACGGCAAGGACACTGATCCCTCGGCCAAGGTTCGCGCCGAATGCCATTCCTGGATCGACCGCACGCCGTCCAAGGATCGCCTCAGCCTGATGGCGAAAGTCCTGCGGGCAATGTCGAGCGATTAAGCTCAGCCCCTTTTTACTGACTGGCCGTCCGCGGCAACGGGGCCATCTCATCCGTATCGCTCACAAGTTCCAGGCGTTGCTTGGGATGGTAGAACTCGTCCGTAAACCAGGGCGAAACCTGCTTGTCGAACTGGGCCTTGATCCATTCGATCATCAAATTGCCGAGCGGTGACCGGCGCGTCTGCTCTGTATACGCCATCCAGAACTGGATCGGCGCGACTTCAGACATGTCCAGAGCCACCAGATCCGGAAAGACATCCTGCAGATAGGTCGGCAGCAAGGCGATGCCCCCACCCTGACGGCACAGCGCGATCATGGCACTCGCCGAATTGGTGACAAAGGCGAAGTCGATCATCTTCTTCAGTTCGGCCGCTTTGGGCGCCCATCGCTCAACCTGCTGAACATAGGATTCATGCAGGATGCACCGATATTGATGATACTCGAACAGACTGGACGGCAGGGTCTCCTGCGCGTCCAGATAATCCTGCGACGCGAAACCGATATAGTGAAGCGTGCCAAGCTTGTGCGATATGATTTCCGGGTCGCGCGGTTCGGTGAACTGGATCGCGATGTCGGCCTCTTCATTCAGCAGGTCCGGCTCTTCTTCCTGCACATGCATGCGGATCTGAGCCTTTGGATGCGCTTTTTGAAACTCTGCCAGGCGCGGCGCGATCCAGTAGGGTCCGGCTCCGTCGCCCGTCCCAATCGTGATTCGCCCTTCCGGCCCATCGCTCTTGCCAATCGCCTTGCTGAAGGCCGCATTGGCCGATTCTTCCATCTGCCGCGCATACCGCAGGACCGTCTTGCCGGCCTCCGTCAGCTCCATCCCCCGCGTCGAGCGGCTGAACAGCTTGCTGCTCAGGAACTGTTCCAGCTCGTCAATCTTGCGGCTGACCGTGGGGGGAGACTCTTTCAGTCTCGCAGCGGCCCCCGTCATGCTGCCCAACTCGGCCACCACTTTGAATACGCGCAGTTTGTCCCAGTCGATCCGTTGGTTTGACATGTTGGTTTCCAGAATCGCGGAAGTTGCAGGACGGTTAGACATGGCCGCCAACCAAACAACTTGCTTGGGTAGAGAAGAATTTCAGCGAATATTGGGATAAATACTATCCAGCGGACAGCCATTTACAATGGGGCGGCATCATTTGGCCGCGATTGTGGCCTTATCCGAATAAAATGGCGTCACTCACACTCCGAAATCGGCGAACGGATTGGGATATCTTGCGACTCGCGCGAATGGACCGCTGCTTCAGACCTGCTTGTCCCTCATCCGGCCCCTCATCAAAACAGCCCTGGCAACCAGAGTGTAAGTTCGGGGATGAAGGTGATCATCAGCATGACAACGATCAGCGCTGAATAGAACGGCCATATTGTGCGCACGACATCTTCCGGCCTCGCCTTGCCGACCGCGCACCCCACGAAAAGAACTGACCCGACTGGCGGGCTGACCAGACCGATGCCCAGATTGAGCAGCATGACGATGCCGAACTGAACGGGGTCGACACCGGCATCCATTGCCACGGGCAGAAGGATCGGTGTCGTGATGATGATCAGGGGCGCCATATCCATGAAAGCGCCGAGGACGAGGAGCATCAGCAGGATCAACAACAAGACGACAACCGGGCTGTCCGAAAACGATGTCAGAGCAGCGGCAAGGGCCGAAGGGCCTTCGAGCAGTGCAAACAGCCAACCGAACATGCCTGCGGCCCCAATGATCAGCATCACCATCGCAGTGGTCTTCACCGCACCAGAGGCTGCCTCCATGAATGTCCTGAAACCGAGTGTACGGTAAACGAAGATGCCAACGAGGATCGTATAGATTACGGCAACTGCCGAGCTTTCCGTTGGCGTGAACACCCCCAAGAGGATACCGAACACGATGATCAGCGCCGTCATGAGCCCCGGCAGCGCCCCGATAAAAGCACGAAGAAACGCTCTCCACCCCGGAAACTCACCCTTAGGATAATTCCGCTTCACGGCGACCCGCCAAGCGACAAACATCAACGCAAAACCCGCAAGCAGGCCCGGGATAATGCCCGCCAGGAAGAGGTCGCCAACACTGACGCTGACAGGCGAAGCTGCAGCATAGATAATCATGTTGTGCGATGGGGGTATCAGTATCCCGAGGATCGCAGCAGTAATGGTGACGTTCACGGCATAGTCGGCATCATAGCCCTTCTCACGCATCATGGGCATCAGTGTGGACCCCATCGCGGATACCGATGCGATCGCAGACCCGGAAACCGCGCCGAACATCATGCTGGCACCCACATCAACTTGTCCGAGTCCCCCTCTCGCCCGGCCAAAAGCTCCCTCAGCAACTTTCACTAATCGATCGGCTATGCCTGTGCGCGCCATCAGGTCGCCTGCAAATACGAAGAACGGGATTGCCATCAGCACGAAAACATTCATGCCCGCCGCCATGCGCTGAAGGGCGACGATGGTCGTGATATCCATCAACAGGAATGTCGCCAGGGAAGACGCTCCGAGGGCAAAGGCCACCGGAACACCCATGGCCAGCAGGACAGCCAGCAGAATGAGGAGGAAGGCTAACTCCATAGCGGTTCGACCTCCTTGCCTCGCAGCTCAGCCAAGACATGCTCAAACGAAAACAAAACAATCAGGATGCCACACCCAGCTATGGGCAAATAGGCAAGGCCGCGAGGTAATCCGAGCGTCGGTATGCGGTGGTGCCACGTCGCAGCAACAAGCTCTGCTCCGCCCCACGCCATGAACATGCCAAAAACGAGAACGATCAAATGACAGACTATCTTCAGCCACTTGCGCGGGCTGCCTTTCAGGCTGTCCTGCACGAGCGAAAGCCGGATGTGGAATCCTTCCCTGACGCCGGCAGCGGCCGCAAACAGGATGAACCAGAGCATCAGCAGAAGCGAGGCCTGCTCCGTCCAGCTGGGAGCGGCGTTAAGCACGTAACGCGCGAACACCTGCCAGCCGATAATGAGGGTCATGCCGACCAATCCCAGAGCTGACGCGTATAGCGCCGCCCGGCTGAGGAACCGGGAAATAGTATCTATCATCCCGCAACCTCCACCGCCTGAATGCTATCAGCGAGTTCTTTCAGCTCCGGCGTGTTCAGGTATTTTTCCCAAACTGGCCGTACTTTTTCCTGAAATGGAAGGATATCCGGCTCGTTAACCTCTACGCCCGACGCAAGCACAATCTCACGAGAGTGCGCCGCGCGCGCATCCCAAAGATCGCGCATATACGGTACGCTGTCTTTTGCGCAGACCCGGATAAGTTCCTGATCTTCCGTTGAAAGCTTGCGCCAGCGCTTGGCAGACATGACCAGCACTTCCGGTGCCATCACGTGCCGGGTCAGGCTATAATACTTTGCGGCCTCAAAGTGACGCGAGCTTTCAAAAGATGGCCAATTATTCTCGGCGCCATCGACAACGCCCTGCAACAAGGCCTGATAGACTTCGCTGTACGGCATGGGGGTCGCATCGCCGCCAAGGGCTTCAACCATCGAAACGTAAAGATCCGAATTTTGCACGCGGATCTTCAGGTTCTTCAAGTCATCCGGCGTATTGATTGCGCGACTTGTCGTGTAAAAACTGCGGGCACCGCTGTCATAGAAGCACAATCCGATCAGCCCGTGTGGCTCGAGCGCTTTCAGAATGGCTTCCCCCGGTGCGCCGTCCATCGCTGCGCGCATATGTTCTGTCGAGCGGAACATGAAGGGGAGCGAAGCGACCAGCGTCTGGCGTGCAATAGAGTTCAAAGGCGCAATATTGACTCTGTTCAGGTCCAGCCCTCCGAAGATCGTAATCTCCAGCGTGTCTTTCTCCTCTCCCAGCTGTGCGCCAGAATAGACTTTTGTTCTCAAACGTTGGCCGGAACGCTCTTCCAGCAAGCCCATCATGTAGATGACTGCCTCAACTGTCGGGTATCCAAGAGGCTGGGCATCAGCACACCTCAACACGCGCTCTCCGGCTCTGCTGCAGCCCCCCGCAAATGCCAGCCCCGCCGTGGCCGTTGCAATCGCCTGTCGGCGTGTCGGGTTGTACGTCAGCGGCAGGCGCGTCACAGCGAAGACCTTCCAGCGACCATAATTTCCGGCATTTCACGCAAAATGTGTGCACCCACAGGCGACGACATGAACACTTCCCTTCTTATGGGGGCTTGATCGTTATTCCGGGTCGCCGCATGTTCGGCGCCGATGTTAGCGCTCCCTCAATTCCTTCTTAGGACAGAAATGGATACAGATACAAGGCAATGAACAAAACGCATTTCAAGCTAAATCCAGACAGGTTATTTCCGGTAGATCCGAAAGCCCGCGCTTTCGCGCGCGAACTCTACACAACCGTCAAGGACCTGCCGATTATAAGCCCGCACGGTCATACAGACCCGGCATGGTTTGCCGAGAACACGCCGTTCGGCAATGCAACTGAACTGCTACTTGTGCCTGACCACTATGTTTTGCGGATGCTCTACAGTCAGGGTATCGCCATGGAAGACTTGGGTGTCGCACCCGTGGGCGAGAGGTCCGACGCTGACCCGCGCAAGGCCTGGCGCCTGTTCGCCCAGAACTATTTCCTGTTCAAGGGAACGCCATCGCAGATGTGGCTCGACCACGTCTTTACTGAAGTCTTTGGCCTGACCGAGCGCCTCGATGCGCGCACGGCTGACGCCCATTACGATCACATCACAGCAGCGCTACAGACACCAGAATTCCGCCCACGTGCCATCCTCGAACGCTTCAATGTTGGCTTCCTTGCCACAACGGAAGGTGCGCTTGACCCGTTGCATCACCATGACAAGATCATGGCTGATGGCTGGGGCGACCGAGTGGTAACAACATTCCGCCCTGATGATGTGCTTGATGCCTCACGTCCCGATTTCAAAAGCAATGTCGAAAAACTGGGCAGCATTACAAACGAAGACACTACGCGGTGGGATGGCTACCTGAACGCTTTGCGCAACCGCCGCGCCTTCTTCAAGGCCCATGGCGCGACAGCAACTGACCACGGGCACCCTACGGCCAACACTGCCGACCTGGACAAGAGCGCCGCTGCCTCCCTGTTTGAAAAATGCCTTACCAGAGCAGCCAGCGCAGACGAACATGAACTGTTCCGGGCCCAGATGCTGACGGAAATGGCGGGCATGAGCCTGGATGATGGGCTGGTCATGCAGCTGCACCCTGGTGTTTCCCGTAGCCACAATCCGAAACTCCATGAACGCTTTGGCCCGGACAAAGGCGCAGACATTCCTGTTGCGGCCAATTTTGTCGATGGACTGAAGCCCCTGCTGAACAAGTATGGCAACGCGGCTGAATTAACCCTCATCCTGTTCACTCTGGATGAAACCACATATTCCCGGGAATTGGCGCCCCTCGCCGGCCATTATCCTTGCCTGCGCCTTGGACCACCCTGGTGGTTCAACGATAGCCCGGAAGGCATGATGCGCTTCCGCCGGCAGGTCACCGAGACAGCAGGATTCTATAACACTGTGGGCTTCAACGATGATACGCGCGCATTGCTGTCCATTCCGGCGCGGCATGATGTTGCCAGGCGCATGGACTGCCGATTTCTCGCCGAGTTGGTAGCCGAAGGGCGACTGGAAGATGATGAGGCATTTGACCTGATTGTCGATCTGACGACCACGCTTGTTACCAACGCCTACCGCCTCAATGACCGCCAGCCTGTCAGTTCGCAGGCCGCCGAGTAATTTCGCATATTCGCCAGATGAGAGCACAGATATGAAGATTACCAATGCACGCGTGATCATAACCTGCCCGGGGCGAAACTTCGTCACGCTCAAAATTGAAACAGATGAAGGTCTGTATGGCATTGGTGATGCCACCCTGAATGGGCGAGAGAAGTCTGTTGCCGCCTATCTTGAGGATCATGTGATCCCTGTGCTGATTGGCCGGGAAGCCAGCCGTATAGAGGATATCTGGCAATACCTCTATCGGGGCGCATACTGGCGCCGTGGCCCCGTTACCATGTCAGCCATTGCCGCAGTCGATACTGCCCTCTGGGACATCAAGGGCAAAGCAGCTGGCATGCCGGTCTATCAGTTGCTGGGCGGCGCATCGCGTGACGGAGTGATGGTGTACGGACACGCGAATGGCAACGATATTGACCACACAGTTGATGAAGTCGGCCGATACATGGAAATGGGATACAAGGCTGTACGCGCGCAATGCGGCATACCAGGCGTCAAAGGCACGTATGGCGTCGCCAAGGGCACAATGTATTATGAGCCCGCAGATTCCGCCCTACCCGAAGAGACGGTGTGGAACACGACGGCTTATTTGAATCATGTCCCAAAGCTTTTTGAAAAATTGCGCGAAGTTCATGGCCAGGATATTGAGCTTCTGCACGACGTCCACCACCGGCTGACGCCGATAGAAGCAGCGCGACTCGGTCAATCGCTTGAGCCCTACCGCCTGTTCTGGATGGAAGACGCGACGCCCGCCGAAAACCAGGAATCCTTCCGCCTGATCCGCCAGCATACGGTGACACCGCTGGCTGTAGGCGAAGTGTTCAACACGATCCATGATTGCCGCGAGCTAATACAGAATCAGCTGATCGACTATATCCGCACAACTGTCGTGCATGCTGGCGGCATCACGCATCTGCGCAGGATTGCCGACCTTGCCGCGCTATACCAAGTCCGTACCGGCAGTCACGGAGCGACAGATCTGTCGCCCGTTTGCATGGGCGCCGCGCTGAATTTTGATATCTGGGTTCCGAATTTCGGCATTCAGGAATACATGCGCCATACGCCGGAGACCGACGACGTCTTTCCGCATGCCTACACTTTCGAGAACGGTTACATGCACCCAGGCGATCGCCCCGGCATCGGTGTCGACATCGACGAGGACCTGGCAGCGAAATATCCATACAATCCAAAACAATTGCCTGTCGCCCGCCTGACGGACGGCACCTTATGGAACTGGTAAGCATGAACGAGGCGCCACGGATAGCAATCATCGGAGAGGCCATGCTGGAGCTTTCCCAAGACCCGGCGGGCAATGCCAAACTGGCATATGGTGGTGACACCCTGAATACCGCCACGTATATGGCGAGATTAGGGGCATCGGTCGATTACCTCACGGCTCTGGGAGTCGATCCTTATTCGGAGCGTATGCTTAGCGCCTGGAGCAATGAGGGGCTGGATACCCGCTCGGTCCTGCGCCACCCCTCTCGCCTGCCAGGCCTGTACGCGATAGAAACATCACCCCAGGGCGAGCGAAGCTTCTACTACTGGCGTAGTGAATCCGCCGCGCGCGAGTTCTTTGCCCTCGACGGCTGTGCCGACATTCTGGACAAGGCCGCGAATGCCGATTGGCTGTATCTCTCAGGTATTACCCTGTCGATTTTCGATGAAGACGGGCGTAGAAAACTCTGCCAGCTCGCTTCGGAAATCCGCACCTCTGGCGGGCAGGTCGCATTTGATCCAAACTACCGACCAGCAGGATGGACATCTGCCGCAGCGGCAAGGAAGACGATGGAAGCATTCTGCAGACATGCCAGCATCGTCCTTCCAACAATTGATGATGAGCATGCGCTATTTGGCACCCAGGTTGAAGCTGAGCACTGTGCTCGGTGGCATGATCTCGGAGTTGATACAGTGATCATGAAGCGTGGACCAGATGGTGCCACGATCCACATACGCGGCACGCGTCCAGAACATGTCGCGGTCCCTGCGCCCCTGGAAGCAACGGACACAACAGGCGCCGGTGACAGCTTCAATGCCGCATGCCTCGTCGGGCTCATGAGAGGAAAGCCCGTTCCTCAGGCCGCTGCAGACGGTCATCGCCTCGCTGGCATTGTGGTGCAGCACAGGGGTGCAATCATTCCAAAAGAAGCAATGATGCCCCCCCTTTCAGAATAGGCGTCCCCAAGCATTCACAGTCAGAATGACCACGCCTGCGCGCATCGCACCGAGCAATAAGCCCTACCGGGCCATATGGGCATTCAAGGGGGGACACATTTCCACCCATCGAGATGCCAGGACGGGGAAAGCCGAAAAACCCGGCTAAAGCCTAAGTTTCACACACGTCCCTGACGAACTCAGCAAGAGCATGCTGCACCCCTTCCCGAGAAATGGATGTGACCCAATGCGTCACCTCATTCACGAAGTCAGGATTCTGCGGCAGATCGGTCGCAAAGACTTCAGAAAAACCCAAGAGCTTAGCGGTCAGCGCTACCGGATCGTGGCCATGTTCACGGGCTACAGCGGCCAATCGCTCAGCCAAAGGATCTTGCACAATATAGTCATTCCCTTGCTCGCTCCTACCGGAAATATAGCGCATCCATGCCGCTATACCAAAACAGCAGGCGCTGATCGATCCGCCATTGGTCAATTGTGCACGGACGGTTCCCAGGAATCTCTGAGGTATTTTTTGACTGCCATCCATCGCAATCTGATAGGTCCGGTGGCGCAATGAAGGATTGTCGAATCTACGCTGCAGATCGAGCCGGTAGGTGTCCAAATCGAAACCCTCAGTCGGGCTTAGCGATTTGGCTGCCTCCATCCTCATCAGATAGTCGACAACTTTTCGAATTTTCTCATCCCTCATCGCCACGTGAACATACTCGTAGCCTGAGAGATAACCTATATATGCAAGCGCGGAGTGTGCGCCGTTCAGCATCCGCAACTTGGCGTCCTCAAAGGGCGCGACGTCTTCCACCAACGTCGCACCGGCCGTCTCCCAAGGCGGGCGGCCAGCAGCGAAGCAGTCTTCGATTACCCATTGGCTGAAGGGCTCCGTCTGGAGAACGGCAGCGTCTTCAATGCCATACTCTTCAGAGAATGCCTGAACCTGTTCCACCTCGACCGCCGGCACAATCCGGTCGACCATGGTGCTGGGAAAAGCGACATTCTCCCCGATCCATTCCGCAAGATCCGGATCAATTTGCCGCGTAAATTCTAGCACGAGGCCTTCCACGACTTTGCCATTTGACGAAAGGTTGTCGCAACAAAGAATGGTCACCGGACCGCTTCCGCTATTCCGCCGGCGCGCTAATGCTGCCACCAGATAACCAATGGCTGATTTCGGTGCCCCCAAATTGACGAAATCGTGCTGAATATCAGGATGCGCCGAATTGAGAGACCCAGTCGCCGGATCCAGGCAGTAGCCTTTTTCGGTTACCGTCAGTGAAATGATTTTTGTTGATGCAGCAGACATCGCCTCCAGCACTCGTTGAGGGTCGTTCGGCGCCCACAAGACGCCCGCCACACTGCTGATGAGCTTCGCATGGTCGCCGTTCGCACCCCGCACGATAACTGTGTACAATCCATCTTGTGCTTCGAGTTGGTCCCGGACCTTCGGGCTGCGAAGAGAAACCCCCAAAATCCGCCAGTCGCCGCCTGTATCGGCCATCACCTCATCCGTATAGACCGCCATATGACAGCGGTGAAAGGCCCCGATGCCCATATGAACAATCCCCACGCCATGCGCCGTTGGGTTATAACCCGGCTCGGCAATTCCCTCAGGCAACTGGCCTATGGCAGCACGGCTCAATCGCATAAATTATAACTTTCCTTGACCAACCGATAGGTGAGATCATGAGCCAGTTCGGCACCGGCCTCCTCGGTCATGCGCCCCTCGGCGATCAATGTCCCTAGGAACCTGCAGTCCATCCGACGTGCCACATCATGCCGCGCAGGAATAGACAGAAACGCTCGTGTATCGTCATTGAAGCCGACCGTATTGTAAAATCCCGCCGTTTCCGTGACCCGCTCTCGATACCGGATCATTCCTTCCGGGCTGTCAAAGAACCACCATGGCGGCCCCAGTTTCAGACAGGGGAAATGCCCAGCGAGGGGCGCCAATTCCCTTGAATATGTATCCTCATCGAGGGTGAACGCGATCATTGAGAGCGCAGGTTCATTTCCGTAACGATCAAGAAGCGGTTTCAGGCCATCCACAAAATTCGTTTGGCTCGGAATGTCCGCTCCCTTGTCAGATCCGAAGCGCGCGAACACGTCTTGATTATAGTTCCGGCGCGCGCCCGCATGGATCTGAAGGATCATCCCGTCATCAATGCTCATTTTCGCCATTTCAGTAATCATTTGAGCACGGAACAGCTCCGCTTTCTCCGCCCCGACATTCCCTTCGAGGCATTCATGGAAAAGGGCTTCGGCTGCAGCTGCCGAAAGATCGGCCGTAGCTGCGGTGGGATGACCATGATCGGTCGCAGTGGCTCCGCAGGCGCGGAAATCAGCTCGCCTCTGCCTCAACGCGCCGAGATAGCCCGACCAGGAGTGCGTATCCTCACCCGTCAACATTGCAAGCGTTTCGATGTTTTCGAGGAAGTCTTTCCGCTCGGGGTCAACGACATCATCGGGCCGAAATGTTGTAATCACGCGTTTTGCCCATGCTGATCCTGAAAGCGACTTGTGATACGTAAGCGGATCTGTTGCCCCTTCGGTTGTCGCAATGACCTCAATGTTGAACCGGTCCATTAAACTCCGCGGCCGATAGGCGTCTGTCTGCAGGGTCTCAGTGATGTAATCGAAATAGTGATCCGCCGTCTCCGGACCGAAGGGCTTGTCGATACCGAACACTTCATGGAAAACATGCGCCAGCCAGAGCGATGACGGCGTGCCGCGAAACAGGTAGAAATGCTCGGCGAAGAGGCGCCAAATCTTGCGTTTGTCAGTTTCCACTGGGCCACCGTCCACACGCGGCACGCCCATATCCTCCATCTGGATGCCCTGACTATAGAGCATACGGAAAATGTAATGGTCCGGCATCAAGAACAGCTCAGCCGCATCTGGAAAATAGTTGTTCTCCGCATACCATTGGGGGTCGGTATGCCCATGCGGGCTGATGATAGGTAGATCTTTAATATCCTGATAGAGATGCTGTGCGATAGTGCGCGCGCGTCCATCAGCCGGGAACAACCTGTTCGGATCAAGCAAGTGACTGACCATATTCCAATACCTATAATGTTTAGCCACACTTCGTATGGCGATTTCGCGTTAGCCGTTTCGCTTGCCTGAAGCAAGCTGTCCAAATGCGACGTCCGGGGCATATTTCAACATACACTTCGCAACGCTCGACATTTTGTCTCCATCCAATGCACATCCGCATTGGAATCGCCCCAACGCAGGTTCTTATCTGTATACTGATGGGTCAATTCTGCGCCACGCGTGGCTCGGGATCACCCATCATTTTAGCCGCCCAGCCTCGGAAGCAGCCCTCACCCCGCCTCACCTGCAAGAGCCATACTTCTTCTCGACTCCCCAGATGCTGCCGAAAGCCTATATCATGGCTGCCACCGGTGGCAAATTCAAAACTCACTCACTTTCGGAGTGAGCAGCCACCTCAGGAAATCGGCGCTGTCGAATCTCGCAAAACAAGTTCCGGGTTGAGCACACAATCATCGCTGGCGGCATCATGATGCCCGTCAATTGTCGCGATCAGTTTTTGGGCGGCTAACGTGGCCATAAGCTGAACTGGCCGCCGAATTGTTGTTAACGACGGAATGATTTGGGCAGCCAACTCATGATCGTCAAACCCCGCGACTGATAAGTCTGCAGGAACGGTCAGGCCCAACTCTCTTGCGGCATTGACCACGCCGATCGCCATTTGGTCGTTACTCGCAAAAATTGCCGTCGGTCTCTGAGGTGCGCTCAACAATTCCCGACCGGCTTTGACGCCCGATTCAAAGGTGTACGCCCCCCGAATCAGCAAATCCGGGTCCACCTCAAGATCATGAGACCGCAAAGCGTCGAGATATCCTTCGCGACGCTCCCACGTGGACTTCAAACCCTTCGGACCGCTGATATAGCCAATTCTGCTATGGCCGGAGTTGATGAGATACTCCGTCATCTGCTTCGCCCCACTACGTTCGTCGGAAATGACAAGGCGATGCGGCTCATCAATCTGGGCGGCTGCCAAGCGTACGCAAGGAACGCCGTTCGCCTCCAGCTCTTCCGCAATGGCGTCCATCTCGGAAATGGGCGGCGGTAGAATAACTCCGTCAATTTGGGCTCGGGACACGAAATTTATCACCTGATCAACCAGGTTCGGATCCGTCCTGTCGCTAGGACGAATGACTAGCTCATACCCCTTTTCAATGCAGACGCTGGAAATGCCGCGAATGACAGATTCCATGAAGAAGGGGTCAGGATTGTCGTAGACCAAACCGATCAGATAGGAGCGGCTAGCAGCAAGCCCGCGAGCTTGCGGGTTAGGCTGGTATCCAAGCTCACTTATGATCCGCTGGACTTTCTCCCGCGAAGATTCCGCGACTACCGGCGACTCGTTCAGCACTCGCGACACCGTACGTTTCGATACGCCAGCAAGTCGCGCCACATCATTTATGGTAACTTTTTCCCGCATTTCACCTTCTATTTCATATATGTAAGATAGACGGTTTCTCGCCGAGATATCGCCTCATAATAGGCTTCGGTATAGGCTTTGATGGGTCTGCTACCAAGCACTTTAGCTTGGGTCGTGGTGCAATCAAAACCCCAATACTGCTGCACATGCGCGCTGATTTCTGCAACTGCACGAACAATTTGCGCACTCAACGCGAGCTTGCCTCTTCTGAACGCAACCCTGAGCAATAATCCGCCAGGACCAAGAACATCCGACTCGCCTGATTTTCATGGCACGTATTGAGTCGCAGACAAACATAATGGCAAGTTGCGCCTCGCCACAGGTTCATATTGCGCGAATGGTCGGGCGTCCTTGTCACGCACGCTACAGACCAAAATTGTCGCCTGCGCCAAGGCGGGCGACATCGTCTGCCTGATGCCGATCAATTCAATCTTGCCACCACAACGCACATGGCTAGCGTCAGTCTCCCAGGATTTTTTCTCTTCTGCGGACTATTGGTCAGCGCTTTAGCTGAAGCCAGGACCCCTGAAAATAATGACCGAATATTGCCTTTTTATCGAAGCTAATTTTTGCATTTACATTTTACGCCACCGGTGGCACAAATACCGCAAAAGAACACCAAGTGCACCAATGCACTGGCTAGAATCAATACCGGGAGGAAACCAATGAAGACTCGATTTTCACCACTATTACGCTCTGTGTCGACCCTCGCTTTGGCGTGCGTCGTCCTCGCCCCAATGCAATCATTCGCCCAGGAAGACGCGACCGCTGAGGAAGAGAGCACACTGGATGCTGTCATCGTCACGGGTTCACGCCTGGCCAATCGTGGCTTCGAAGCACCGACGCCGGTCAATGTCATTGGAAGGGAAGAGTACACACTTTCGGGCACAGAAAGCCCGGAGAACCTCCTTCTCTATACGCCGCAATTCGGCGGCAACCAGCTTGAAGGTCCGACAGCGAACACGGCCCAAGCCGGCCAGCCACTGGGCACGTCAACATTGAACCTTCGGAACTTCGGCGCGACGCGTAACCTCGTGCTCGTCAACGGCCGCCGCTTCACAATTTCGGGTCCGGCGCTGACAACAGACATTAACACCATCCCAGCCGCGCTAATTGAGCAGACTGAAGTTGTTACCGGTGGTTCGTCGGCGGTTTATGGCTCGGATGCGATCACTGGTGTCGTCAACTTCATCATGCGTGATGATTTCGAAGGTGTGGAACTGAATGCTCAAGTGAGCGCCGATCAGCACACATCGTCTCCGACTTACACGTACGATCTGACGTTCGGCGGTAACCTGGACAATGGCCGCGGGAATGTGGTCGCATCCCTCGGGTATCAAGACCGGACCGCCATTGGGATCAAAGAGCGTGGCGGCTGGGCATATCCTTCCCGGGACTCAGGTTGCGTCACCGCCGATTCGTATAGCGAGACACAGCGGGGCGTGCCACTTTCCGTTCCCTCCGGCCTCTCCTGTGTGGAGGCTGGGGGCCGTATGGGGTGGATTCAGGGTGGATCCAGCGCTGTCCCGAATGGCCGCATCGGGAATTTGCCAACGTTTGGGTCCGGTGATGCTGAATGGGATGCCGCGCTCGTCGCGGCCGGCCTTCAGGACATGACATCGCTCGGCGCCATTTTTGATGATGCGGGAATGAGCGTGCGTCCGTTCAGCGATCCGGCTGACCGGTTCGACTTCGGCGACACCTCCTACTTGGTCACTCCGCAAAAGCGCTGGATGGGCAACGTTTTCGGTCACTACGACATCAACGACAAAATGACCGGCTATATGGAGCTGCACTACTCCAACAATGTCTCGGAAATGCAGATTGCTCCCACGAATATTACGGGAAACCTGCTGGTCGATGTCGACAATCCGTACGTTTCGGAGGATGTGCGCAACCTCTTCAGACTGCTGGATGAAAGGGAAACTGGCACGACGACAGTGACGCAAGGCCTGGCAACAATGACAACCACGCCAAACGACGGCATCGCGGTCATCAACTACAATCGACGGTTTAGCGATCTGCCACCGCGTAACGCACAAGGAGATCACTCGACGTTTAGGACGGCGGTGGGTGTTCGCGGTGACCTCGGGGACTTTTCGGACTCGATGTTCCGGGAAATGTCCTACGATGTTTATTATACTTACGCCCGGACTTCAGAGAGCCAGCTTCAGATCGGCTCGGTTTCCAAAAGCGCCGTGCTTCAAAACCTGCTTTCAGTAAATGGAGCAGATCCTGTTCTAAATCTCTTTGGACAGAACATCTCCGAAGCGGGTGCCGACGCGATCCTGATTTCCTCGAACTCAAAGATCGTGGCTGAGCAGGAAGGCATGGCAGCGGCCATTACCGGCGTAGCTTTTGACATGCCCGCCGGCCCGGTCGATTTTGCCCTCGGCACCGAATGGCGCAGCTCAGAATCCTCATATGTGCCCGACCGCTTCCTGAGCTCCGGCGATGTATCGGGGTGGAACTCCGCCAATGCAACTTCGGGTTCAAGCTCAGTGGCAGAAGTTTTCGGCGAAATTCGCGCACCTATCGTTGCCGATGCACCAGGCTTCGAACGTTTGAGCGTGAATGGCGCTTTCCGCTACTCGGACTATGATCTGGAAGGCGTCGGCGGCGTCTGGACCTATTCGACCGGCGCGGAATGGGCACCGACTACAGACCTGACACTCCGGGGTCAGTTCCAGCATGCGATCCGCGCACCAAATGTCGGTGAGTTGTTTGGAGGGCGCGGTTCGGACGGTCCGATCGCACAAGACCCTTGCTCCTCCATGCAGCCAGTCGATCAGCAAACAGCAGCCGTACGCGACATTTGTATTGCGACCGGCGTCCCTGCTGGCTCGGTGTTTGACGTAACCGTACAGCCGTCGCCATTTGTACAACAGATCCGTGGCGGCAATCCGGATCTCGATACCGAGAAGTCAGATACCACGACCTTGGGTCTCGTGTATCAGCCGAGCTGGATCGATGGCCTCGGCATAAGTGTCGACTACTTCTCGATCGAGCTGGAAGACGCGATCGCCACGCTTGGTGGCGGTGGGGTCCAGAACGTTCTCGACCTCTGCTACAATGTTCTTCAGGACGCTAGCAGCGTCTACTGTCAGGCCATCAACCGTGACCCGACAACTGGCGAAATCTCCGGGCCCGATTACGTTCTGACAACTTATGCCAATATTGGGGGCCTGAAGACGTCGGGCGTCGATTTCGAAGCCCAATACTCCTTCCAGACGGATTGGGGGCTGTTCGGCCCCAGTGACTGGCGGTTCGGAACCAACTGGACCTACACAGATGAATTTACCATCACGCCGATCCAGGAACTCCCGGACATCACCAATGAGTGTGTCGGCGCTTGGGGCGGCACGTGCGGTCAGCCTATTCCGGAACTCAAAGGCGTCACACGCCTTACCTGGAACACCGGTCCGGCAACGATGTCGCTGGCGGCTCGCTATATCGGCGAAGTCACGACCGACAGGATCATTGTCCCCCAACGCAAAGGCGAGAGCCATCCTGACTATGCGGATATCAGCAACCCAACGATCGACAGGACGGTTTATTTTGACCTTTCAGGAAGCTACCAGCTGTTGGAGGGCACCCGCCTGACTGCCGGCGTACGTAACCTCATGGACGAGGATCCAGAGATCGGCGCTCCGGTCCAGACGTATGATCCGCTGGGGCGTTCCTTCTTCCTAAGTGTTAACACCAAGTTCTAGGAGCCTCCCCCTGGTCCTAGTGCGAAAGGGTGCGGCCGGAAACGGCCGCACCTTATTTGCAAAACTGATGAGTGGGTGTGCGAATTTAAAAATTCCACCCCACTGATCGCACCTACAGAGACAAAAGAAATCCCGATCCACGCTAGGAAATAATTTCCCAAATATTACGTATACTCAGGAGGAAGCATGACCCACCTCTCACGCCGTCAAACCCTCGCTCTCATGGGAGGCGCCGCCATCTCCCCCGCAATGGGCGGATGCGCGCAGATGTCTCCTAAAACCCGCGCTGTTGAAACTGCCCCGGCACCTTCCCTGGGCGCACTGGCAGCGGAAAAGGGGCTGCGCTTTGGGTCGGAGATCAATTCCACACAGCTGGGTGATCAGGCCTATATCGATATCTTCACCCGCGAATGCTCCGTCATGGTGCCCGGCAATGAACTCAAGATGTACACCATCGAAGATGAGCCGGGCGTGTGGAACTTCGAGCCGGGTGACACTCTCGCCGCCTTCTCGCAAAGAAATGGCATTGGCATGCGCGGCCACACCCTTTTATGGAACTATCCCCGCTGGCTGCCTGATTGGGTCAACGCCCATGACTTCAGGACTGCCGAGGACGCTGCGCAATTCCTGACCGATTATATTGAACGGGTCGCGTCACATTATGCCCCGCACATCTATTCCTGGGACGTCATAAATGAGAGTTTCAATGACGAAACTGGGGAATTGAGAGAATCGGTCTTTAGCAACGCCATGGGCTGGGACGTCATCGACCATTGCTTCCATGTCGCCAAGGCCAATGCTCCAAATGCGAAGCTCATCTACAATGACTATATGTCCTGGGACGACAAGAGTGCCAATCACCGCGCTGGGGTCCTGAAACTGCTTGAGCGCCTGCTGAAAAACGATGTACCCATCGACGGGCTCGGCGTGCAGGCCCATATTATGCTGGACCCGGAAATACCATTTACGAGTCAAAAGCAAATCGCCTGGAGCAATTACCTTAAGGAGATTTCAGACATGGGACTGGACCTCCTGTTCACCGAGTTCGATGTCAATGACAGGCTGTATGACGCCGACGACGCGACAAGGGATGCGGAGATCGCCGCATATGGAAAGGATTATATGGATATCGCCTTCGCCAACAGGAGCACGACCGATTTTCTGCTCTGGGGAATGGCAGACCAGTATAGCTGGCTGCAGAATTTCCGGAAGGAAGGACAGCCACCGGCCCGCGCCCTGCCCTATGACGTGAATTATAGTCCTAAGCCATTGCGTGAAGCAATTGCAGCTTCCCTCAAAGGGGCCCCCGCACGATAGAGCTGGGGTTCGAGTAACAGAAAAGAATATATGGCATACACCTCCCCTTCGCTCATTGTCATTCACCCTGATGATACCGTGGCCGTAGCGATCGAGGAGATTGCCGCGGGTGAATGCGTTACCGCTGGCGATCTCAATCTTACGACATGCTCGACCATCCCGAAGGGGCACAAAGTGGCACTGAGGGACCACCAAACGGACGACAGCGTAATAAAGTATGGCCACCCGATCGGTCGGATTACCGAGCCGGTGGAAACCGGCGGTCATGTGCACAGCCACAATATGGCGACCGCTCTCGGCTCAGGTGAAAACTACCAGTATAACCCGACAGTGAAAGAACCTCCCCGCGCCGTACCAGCCGAAACGTTTCAGGGGTACGCTCGCCCTTGGGGCGAGACGGGAACGCGGAATGAAATATGGGTACTGAACACCGTCGGCTGCGTGAACCGAGCAGCGATGAGCGTTGCAAAGGCGGGCAACGAGATCATCGCCGAACGAGGCCTAGACAATGTCGATGGCGTGCATGCGTTCTCCCACCCCTTCGGATGCTCGCAACTTGGCGAGGATCTGGACCAGACGAGGGATATCCTGCGCGCCTTGGCTATGCACCCGAATGCGGGCGGTGTGGTCATCATGGGGCTTGGTTGCGAGAACAACAGGCTGGACCAGCTACTTGAAGGTATTCCGCCGGCGCGCCGGGCACGAATTGTCTCCTTCAACGCACAGGAGGTTTCCGACGAGGAGGAGAGCGGACGCGAAGCCATTGAGACCCTTCTTGAGGTCATGAAGGACGATCGACGAACTCCTCGTCCCGCCTCGGCGCTGAGGCTGGGCATGAAATGCGGAGGATCGGACGCCTTCAGCGGCGTCAGTGCCAACCCGGTCGTCGGTCGCATGACGGACTATCTCACTGATCGCGGCGGCATGGTCTTTCTGACCGAAGTCCCGGAAATGTTCGGCGCTGAGCAGCAATTGATGAATCGCGCTGTAAATCAGGATGTGTACGGCCGCATCGTCAGCATGATCGAAGAGTTCAAGAATTACTTTATCAGCCACGACCAGCCGATCTACGAGAACCCTTCTCCCGGCAACAAGGATGGCGGCCTGACTACGCTTGAGGAGAAGTCCCTTGGTGCTGTGCAGAAAGGCGGCAAGGCCGAGGTCACCGATGTGCTCGGCTATGCGGAAAAGGGAGCCCGCAGCGGCCTTAACCTCATCAATGCCCCGGGTAATGACGCGGTTTCGTCAACGGCCTTGACCGCCGCCGGCGCGACAGTCCTATTGTTCACCACCGGGCGAGGCACCCCCCTTGGCTTTCCTGTCCCTACACTGAAGATCGCCTCCAACAGTGGACTTGCAGCGCGCAAGCCGGGATGGATTGATTTCAACGCTGGAGCACTGGTTGATGGAGAAAGAGAGATGGAAGCCCTTGCGGCGGATCTCTGGGCAACGATCCTGCGCGTCGCCTCCGGCGAGTTGACGCGTAATGAAGAGAACGACTATCGGGAGATCGCAATATGGAAAAGGGGCGTCACGCTTTAGGCCGACGCCCCCACTATCTTTCCAGAGTGACGCGCCCTAGTCGACCGCCTTCAGCTTCTCCAACTCGGCGCGGCTGATCTTCAACACGGTGCCGTGACGCGTGCCTTCCGGGAAGGTCAGTTGGTCACTGATATTCTCCCAATGGATCAGGTCATCGGACCGTGCACCCATCATACGATGCTCCATATACGCATCGTAATAGACGTAGAACTCATCGCCTATTTTTGTGGCGGTAGGTCCCTCCACCCACACGCCCTCCGGCGAGAAAGGCGGGGATGCCGGCCCCCACGGGCCTTCCGGATTGGCGGCAATGGAGATGCGGATGTTCTTTTCTGGCTCGGGACGTTTTGTCTCGTCCTTGAGGAACATGATGTACCGCTCCCCGTCTTTCAGGATTGACCCATCGATCGAAACGAAGCCGCCATCATAAAAAAGCGCCGTGTCCGTATAGGTTTTGAAATCCTTGGTCTTAACGTAATAAACGCGGTGATTGATGCCCTTGTTTATGGTCGAACGGATATCGCCGCGGTCAGCCGTTTCGGGAAATTTTCCGGGGACAGCGGAAGACCAGAAGATAATATACTCTCCGGTGTCTTCATTATAAAATATTTCCGGTGCCCAGCTGTTCATGACTTCTGGCTCATGCGCCATGACCGGCAGCATTTTCTGCTCGGTCCAGTGAATGAGGTCATCGGAGTGCGCAATACCGATATTGTTCTCCCACCAGCCGGTTGTCCAAACCATATGATAACGACCGTCCGGCCCCTGGATGATGCAGGGATCGCGCATCAGCTTGTTACCCACCTTCGGCGTGAGGAAGGATTTGTTGTCCCTAAGACCCTTCCAAGTCAGCCCGTCCTCACTATAGGCAAAATGCAAGCCGGTTTCCCCATCATTTCTGAAGGAGGAGAACAGCAGCACCTGGTCTTCCGGCAATGTCTGGGCACAAGCGCTTCCTGAGATGGTGGCCACCACTGCCATGGACAATAACAGTTTCCTCAATGTCTCTCTCCTCTTTGATATCTCCTGCCTTTAGGGCAGCGGTTTTATGTCTTCATATCGCACGACCCACGACCCATCCTCGGGGAAGCCAGGCGTCTCGGTCTCGGCCCCGTCCCAGCCTGCAGCCATCAGCGCAACTGCGGCCAGCAGGGCGCCATTCGACGGGAAATACGTGTCGGCATTCTTGCTGTAACCATCAGCCCCGAGATGGTATCGCGGCGTCATGCCGGTAAGGCCGTATTGATTGTTGGCCGCATCCATCATCAGGTAGTGAAGGGCCTTTTCGGGCTCGCCGAGCCGTGTCGCGGTCATTGCCATCATCGGGAAATCCCACCCCCAAGTCTGACGGAAATCCCAATACTCATCCGTGGCCATCATGGTGCGACGCATCACCTCCGGATCAATCCGGTTGTCGGGGATCAGCCCTGTCGCCATCAGGAATGAAGGGTGATCGCGATTGAAGCATGTAGAATCGGGCGCTGCACCGGCTGCATCCAGCCCGCCTGTTGTTCCCAGCCCGCCCGCACATTCGGCGCGGGCGATACTCTGCCAGAAATCCGGAGCGTTTCCGACCGGAAGATAGAGCCCCTCATGGGACGGCAACGGCGAGAGGCCATCAAGCACCTCATCCCATTGAACCTTGCGTCCGAGACCGAGGCGTTCGCGCCAGACCTGCGCCGTTTCCAGCCCCCAGGCATAATAAGCAACTTCGAAAGCCGGGTTCACCGTGGTGCCAGCATCCCAGACTTCTTGCACCGGAACAATCGGCGGACCAATGACATAGGTACCGGCCTCTTCATCCTGCACAGGGAAGGTCGCCAGGAGATCCCCGGTCTCGAATACAACATCCTTGTAGCGCTCCAATGTCTCTTGGCTCGGATCATTGCGCCAGGCTAGCTCGGCCAGATAAATGGGATGGGGCTGTTGCCACATGATGAACGGGTTGATCGTGCTGGGACTTTCGACTGCATCGTCGCCCGTCATCTTTGGCCACCAAGCCCCTTCCCTCTCATAGTGTGCAGCCCGCTGCTTGGCCTTATCGAGTGTACGATTGTACCAATCAAGACTGTTGTGAACCTGATCGCCCCGGTTCCAGAGCAGGAAATGGGCGACATGCCAGCTGTGCATTTCATGGTGGAACTTGCCATTCCAGCTATTGGAGTAAAGGCCTTCCTCCTGCGGAATAAAATCGCCGCCGGTATTGACGGCCGTGAGATACTGCGAGAGCACCACACGCCGCTCCAACTCGGCCGCCAGCGGATTGCTGCTTCCAGAAAAATCTATCACGCCGCCATTTCGCCAATAATCCTGCCAGCCATTTATGACGTCCGCCACGGCCGTATCGTAGTCGAGCGCCGACGCGAGACGGCTTTCATCTGGTCCATATTCCAGCATGAACCGCAATGTATCGGTATGGTCGCCCGCCTTGATGCTGAAATGGTGCGGCCGCGTCTCACGAACGCTCACTGCCTCCCCAAGCCTAGCCCGAGCGGTATAATTCGTATCATCCAGCTTACGGCGGAAAACGGCGGTACGCTCATCGACCATTTGAAACTCGGTGCTGTGCTTTTCCGGAGCACCTGAGTCGGTGGGGTCAGGGTTCAGCGCATCGCTGACATAAGGAAACGCAAGTTCCAGACCCAGCCTCCCCGAAGCCACCAGCGGCGACCTCACCTCGACGATAACTACGTCCCGAGTGGGATGAATGCTAGTTGTAACGTCCACCCGCTCGCCCTCTAGAACGAACTGGCTGTGCGCCTTTCCAGTCCACAGATCGAGCGTCTGGTGCGTCTCCTTGACAGAAGCGAAATCGAGAGGGGCCGCTTCCCCCTCTTCTGTTGTCTCAAAAGAGAGACGTCCCAGGGAAAAGCGATGCGGGTTGCGCCGCAGATAAGAAATGGCAGCATTTTCCTCTACTTGGGCCCAGTCGGTTATATAGGGGTACAGATACGTCTTTTCGTGCGCCTTTATCGGGCGGTACGTATCTTCAATGGTCAGGTTTTCAGGATTGGGAAAGCTGTGCCACGCCCACTGAGCTTGTGTCAGAAGTGGCGAAAACTCAGAATACTGTTCGCGGAATGTCTGAAGCCCGGTGATGTCGAGCGCCATCGCCAGATTCCCATTGCCCACCATGACTGGCGCGTCCGGGTCAATAAGGTCGAGCTTCACATTGTGGCGGGTAACCAACGCCTTTCTATCAATGGCTCCAGTCGTTATCTGGGGATTATGCCTGGGCGCTTCTTCAGTCAGTTGTGGGACGATGGTGTTTGTCTCGGCACAGGCCGACAACATTGTTACCAGAAGGAAAAGTGCCGCTCCAACTCTGAGACCGATCTCCCACTTTCGTATCGCAATAGTGTCCCTTACCAAGTCGTCTCTCCCAAAGCCTTATTATGCTGGCACGATTAATCGTTTCAGCCACTTTATCGCTGATGAAACAGATAGCAACGTAAATCCCACATTACGGCACATCGTATCACTTTATAAAGTGAGCCGGGATGATTTTGATAATGCATGGGGGCTGATGCCCAGCCAGAAAAGACATCAAAGCCAGGCGAGACGTCGTCTCAGTGCGGCGGGAGCTAGACTCCCGGATCCTGCCACCCAAGCTCGCGACTGATTGCCCGAGTCGCTTCCTGGACGATTGGCACCAATGCCCGCATCCGGTCGTCACTCATATATTGGGCGGCGCTGGAAACACTGATCGCAGCAACGATCCTGTTTTCCACGTCCCGGATTGGTGCAGCAACGCATCTGACGCGATCCTCGTTTTCCTCAAGATCAAGCGCGTAGTCGTCCTTTTGATATACCTTCATCCGATCCATCCAGGCTGACAGCGATTCTCTCGGCTTCGAGACAGCCATTCCATAGAGTTTTTTCCAGTACTCTTCGCTTTCTTCAAGAATAAGCGCTTTCCCGAGCCCTGTGGTCGCAATGGGCTGCCGCTCACCGACATGGGAGCTGATCAGTATACGTCGTTTACCAGGCACCTTTTCCAGATAAAGGACCTCATCACCCTCAATAACGCCGAGATGAACAATGTCATCGGTTTGCTTTGCAAGATCTTCCAGGATTGGGCGAGCCACTCGCGCGAGTTGAATCTGTATCCTGGCACAATGACCAAGGGCCAGAATAAGCGGCCCGAGGCTATAGCCGCTGCGTGGAGTGAACGACAAATACTGCCGCTCCACCAGCGCCGCTGCCAAACGGTGGGCCGTGCTGCGCGTAAGGCCAAGATTTTCAGAAAGTTCAAGCAAGGACACGGGCCCGTCGCGCACCATCTCCAGAACATCAAGGCCGCGCATCAATGTCTGCGCGCCGCCTGGTGATTTTTCTTTGGCCCCTTGGGGCGCATTCTTTGTTTTTTTCTTCCGCTCAGTCATTCAACAGCGCCCGTTTGTTGCACCGGGACTATGTCTGTTACTGTCACCCAGCTAATCCCGCATTGTGGGATATAGCCCCCTTTGGCGCCCACCGGAAGACTCGAAGCGCCCCCTACTGCAAGTTTACATACATACCGCCGTCGACGAGCAGGGCCGCCCCAGTGACATAGCGAGCCATATCGGAGGCCAAGAACATCGCCGGCCCGACCAGATCCTCTGGCTCGCCCAACCGGCCAAGCGGCGTGCGGGATTCCATGTATTCTCTCTTGCGCGGATCGGACAAGTCTTCACGATTGATGTCCGTCTCGATGGTCCCCGGCAACAAGGCGTTGCACCGGATGCCATGTTTGCCAAGAGCGATGGCTGCCGATTGCATCAGCGAGAGCACGCCGGCCTTTGTCGGTGTGTAGTGAGTCTGAAACTCCCCCCCGACCAGAGCCGATATTGAGCTCATGGCGATAATAGAGCCCCCCCTTTTTTGAGAGACCATCTGCCGGGCGGCCGCCTGCACCATGTAATAGGCGCCCAGTAAGTTGACCTGCACCGTTCGATCGACTGTTTCGTGGGGCATGTCGAGAAAGGCATGAAAAGGACAGATGCCGGCATTGCTGACAAATACATCAACCCCACCCAATGCATCCGTCGCCTCAGCAATGAAGCGAACAGCCGTATCGGGAAAGGCCACATCGCCCTTAACCGCTAAGGCTTTTCTCCCGGTTTGTTTTATCTGGTCCAAGGTTTCTTGCGCCTTGCTGTCATCGCCCACAAAATTGATCGCGACATCAGCTCCCTGACGAGCTGCCCCAATGGCAATCGCCTGGCCGATACCTGCCGACCCGCCGGTCACAAGGACGGTTTTTCCTTCCAGTAGCATATGCGTTCCCTCCATGCATGCCTCTCCGAAGCCAAGGATGTTGACCCTCTAAATCTTATAATCTAAGAACTCATCTCATATTATAAGCACTCATCTCGGGCAACGGTGGAGCGGAATAGTATCATGGCGCCTGCAAAGATAGTCGATATCCGGGCGTTCGTCCTGAGGGGCGGCGGTGCCGATTATCACGACCAATCGGACGGGCACTGGATCGATGACAATATCGCCACCCCAATGTCCAAATACCCGGATTACAGGAAAAGCCGCCGCAGTTTTGGGATCAACGTCCTCGGCACGCTGGTCGTGGAAGTTGAGTCCGACGACGGAACTATCGGCTTTGCCGTCACCACCGGTGGCGAGCCCGCAGCATACATTGTAGAGAAGCATCTGTCCCGCTTCGTGATCGGCCAAAACCCGGCCAATATCGAATTGATCTGGGACCAGATGTATTTTTCCACTCAGTATTATGGTCGCAAAGGACTGGTCATAAACGCCATCTCTGGTGTCGATCTGGCCCTGTGGGACCTCCTCGGCAGGCTGCGGCAGGAGCCGGTCCACGCGATGATTGGCGGCGCCGTGCGCGATGAAATCCAGTTCTATGCCACGGGATCCCGGCCGGACTTGGCCAAGCAGATGGGATTCATCGGGGGCAAGATGCCGCTTCGCCACGCCCCGCTCGAAGGTGACGAAGGCATGAGACAGGCGGTCGACAACATCGGGGAAATGCGCGGGCGCGTAGGCGCGGATTTCTGGCTCATGCTCGACTGCTGGATGGCGCTCGATCTCGACTATGCAACGCGCCTTGCGCACTCCGCGGCGGAGTATGGCCTCAAATGGATCGAAGAAGCGCTCAGCCCCGACGATTACTGGGGCTATCAGGACCTTAAAAAGGCCGTCCCCGCAGGTATGCTCGTCACTACCGGCGAGCATGAGGCGACCCGCTGGGGCTTTCGCATGCTGCTCGAAATGGATTGTTGCGACATCATTCAGCCGGATGTGGGCTGGTGTGGCGGCTTGACCGAGTTGCTGAAAATATCAGCCTTGGCGGACTCGCATGGCAAGCTGGTCATCCCGCACGGCTCTTCTGTTTACAGTTATCATTTTGTCATTTCGCGACACAATAGTCCGTTTGCAGAGTTCCTGATGATGGCTCCCGGAGCCGACAAGGTCGTGCCCATGTTCTCGCCCCAGTTGCAGGGCGAACCCGTGCCGGAGAAAGGCAGGCTTTCGGTTTCAGCGCTCGAGAAACCGGGCTTCGGCGTCGAGCTTGATCGCAGCCTAAATCTGTTCCGTCCCTATAATCCCTAAAGAAAGATCCGCCATGAAGCTTTGCAGATATGGTCCTCCGGGTAAGGAAAAGCCCGGCCTCGTTGATGAGAACGGCCGCATTCGCGACCTCTCCGGCCATGTTGACGACATCACCCCCAACGCCCTCTCCCCGCGCATGCTGGCCAACTTGTCGAAAGTGGGGGCGGAATCATTGCCCCTCGTCGATAAGGATGTGCGCTATGGCGTACCGGTCAACGGCATTCCAAAGATCGTCGCTGTCGGCTTGAATTATGCCGACCATGCGCGCGAATCCGGCCTTCCCATTCCGACGGAGCCGATCACCTTCATGAAGGCCGTATCGAGCCTTACCGGCCCGAACGACAATATCATACTGCCGCCCAACTCCACGCATACGGATTGGGAGGTGGAACTGGGCGTGATCATTGGCCATCGCGCTTCTCATATTTCTGAAGAAGAAGTTCCCTCCCACATTGCCGGCTACGTACTCGCCAACGACGTTTCCGAACGTTTCGACCAGAAGGAGCGCGGCTCGCAATGGAGCAAGGGCAAGGGACACGACACCTTCTGTCCGGTCGGCCCCTGGCTTGTGACCACGGACGAGATACCTGACCCGCAAGACCTGAACATGTTTCTCGACATCAATGGCGAACGCAAACAGACGGGCAATACGAAGACCATGATCTTCACTGTCGCGCAGGCGATTTCCTATATCAGCCGTTACGTGACGCTGAAGCCGGGCGATCTCGTCATTACCGGAACGCCGCCAGGCGTCGGGGAAGGTCAGAAACCGAAGCCGCAATTCCTACGCGAAGGCGATGTCATGGAGCTTGGCATAGATCGTCTAGGTGCACAGCGGCAGAACGTCGTCGCGTGGGCCCGCGACAATAGGCAGGGAGATTCCGCGTGATTTATAAAAACAGATTTGCCGGCAAAACCGCCGTCATCACCGGCGGCGCCTCAGGCCTTGGGCTCGCCAGCGGCCAGCGCATCGCCGAAGAAGGTGGTAATGTCTTCCTCTGGGACATGGATGGCGAAGGCCTTGAGAAAGCGCAGGAGAAGATTCCCTCTGCCCATATCAAACAGATCGACATTACCGATCCCGAGGCGGCCGAAAACGCCGCCGCGCAGGCGGCGGAAAAAACCGGCGTCATTGATATTCTCATCAACAGTGCAGGAATTACCGGCGCAACCGGCCCGGTACAGGAGTTTCCGATTGAGAGCTGGCGAAAGGTCATGCAGATCAATCTGGATGGCACGTTTTACTGCTGCCGCGCCATTATTCCTCATATGCTGAAAAACGGGTACGGACGGATTATCAACATCGCCTCTGTTGCGGGCAAGGAAGGCAATCCGAACGCTTCAGCCTATTCCGCTTCAAAAGCTGGCGTCATCGGCCTGACGAAAAGCCTGGGGAAAGAATTAGCGCAGACCGGCATCACTGCGAACTGCATAACCCCAGCGACGTTCGAAAGCCCTATTCTCGATCAACTACCGCAAAGCCAAGTAGATTACATGCGCTCAAAAATACCGATGGGCCGCCTCGGCACGGCGGAGGAAAACGCCAACATCGTCTGTTTCATCGCTAGCGAAGAGTGCTCTTTCACCACCGCTGCGACCTTCGACACGTCAGGTGGTCGAACGACATACTAGCGACAAGCGGCTTTTGCGGCCAGAAAGAAGCCGTCAGCCTGGGGAGGAAACTGTCATGCATGATGTGCCCTTCGTCGATGCCCATGTCCACTTCTGGGATCTCGACACGATTCAGCATCCCTGGTTGATGCCTCCATTTTCCTCGGACGGCCTCATGGGGTCTGTCGAGGCGATCGCCTCAAATTACGGACCTCAAGAATATAACCGTGATGCAGCAGCTTGGACCATCGCAGGCACCGTGCATGTGGATGCCGGCGCAGCCGCCGATCAGGCTATTGAAGAAACCCGCTGGCTCGATAGCTTGCGCGGCGCATATGGTGCCCCAACAGCCATCATAGCTTTTGCTGAACTGAACGATCCGGGACTAGACAGCACTTTGTCGGCGCACAGCGAATTTGACGCGGTTCGCGGTATCCGACAAATCGTCAACTACCATAACGATCCATACAGAAGTTACACGCCTGCCGACATCACTCTCAGCGATGAATGGCAAGCGGGTTTCCGGAAACTTGCCAAGTTTGGGCTCTGCTTTGACTTGCAGGCCTACCCTTCACAGTTTCCCAATCTTGCCCCCCTGATAGCCGCCAACGACGACATACCGGTCATGATCAACCATGCCGGAATGCCCTTCCATGATGAAAAGGAAGAGTGGCGTATGGGGATGAGTCTACTGGCCGATCTTCCACATTGCTCGGTAAAGATATCTGGCTTCGGCATCACCAATCATGATTGGAGCGAAGACTCGATACGCCCTTATGTGTTGGAAACAATCGATCTCTTCGGTCCAGACCGGGTGATGTTCGCAAGCGATTTTCCTACAGACAAACTTTATGCCGATTTCGACCGGTGTCTGACCGCCTATGCGAGCATCATTTCCGACTTCAGCGATGACGAAAAACACGGCATGTGGGGGCTAAATGCAAACCGCCTCTATCGCCTGGGACTTTCCATATGATGTACCCGAGAGAGCAGGACTGACGCGCATGAAAACTGCCTCGACACATGGCTTTCGCCAAAAAGCGCATGCCAAACTTTCGCGCTTTCTTTGCAACCATGTCCATGGCGGCTCGCCATCCAACGCCGCTCTTCATGGCAGCGACGCAGCCGGCGAGCGTGACGAACACACATCAAATCGGCCAGTCAATTTTGGCGCGGACAGATATAAATACACAGAAGGGGTAACACACCATGGGCGGTAATCCACTTTTAGGCGTCTTCTTTCACTGGCTCGGCGGCCTGTCATCGGCCAGCTTTTATGTCCCTTACAAGAAGGTCCGGCTCTGGTCGTGGGAAATTTTTTGGCTCACGGGTGGGATATTCTCCTGGATCTTTGCGCCCTGGATTGCCGCCTTCATCGGTACGGAAGATGTCTTGAGTGTCCTGTCGGGCGCTCCTACCTCCACACTCCAATGGTGTTATTTTTTTGGAGCACTCTGGGGCTTTGGGGGACTAACCTTTGGCCTTACCATGCGGTATCTCGGCGTCTCACTTGGCATGGCGGTCGCCCTTGGTCTAACCACAGCATTTGGCACGCTTGTGCCTCCAATCTTCGCCGGTGAGTTCGTTGATACGCTACTGGCAGAAACGGGGGGGCAGATTGTTTTCCTCGGCATTCTCCTCACCCTGGTTGGGATTGTCGTCGTGGCCATGGCTGGCCATGCCAAAGAGAAAGAAGTGCCGCAGGAAGAACGGGTGAAGACCATCGCCGAGTTCGATTACCGCAAGGGTATAATGGTCGCGATTTTTTCGGGCATCATGTCGAGTTGTTTCGCCTATGGTCTTGCCGCTGGCGAACCCATCCGCCAGGCGTCACTGGCCGCAGGAACCGGCACCTTATGGCAGGGGCTGCCCGTATTGTGTGTTGTGCTCGCGGGTGGGTTCACAACGAATTTCATCTGGTGCACAGTCATGATTGTCCGCAACAAGTCTGCGGGCCAGTGGATCGGCCGGCAGAATGCCAGTACTATTGCACCACCCTCCGTATCGGCACTGGGGGAGAATAGCGTCCCTCCGGCCCAGTCAAAGCCACCCTTGCTGTTAAACTATGGCCTGTGCGCCATTGCCGGCACGCTGTGGTACCTGCAGTTTTTTTTCTACACGATGGGTGAAAGCCAGATGGGCCGTTTCGGCTTCTCGTCCTGGACCTTGCATATGGCGAGCATCATCATCTTCTCGACCCTGTGGGGATTTTCCCTCGGCGAATGGCGTGCCTCCAGCAGCAAAACGAAACGGCTAGTATGGCTCGGCATCGCCTTGCTTGTCGGCTCCACCGGCATCATCGGTTACGGCAACTATCTCAGCTAAGTGCCAAATACATCGCATGCAGAATAAGATAAAAAGGGAGAATATCCATGCTCGACAGACGGTCACTGATCTTAGCTAGCGGCGCCGGATTGGCCGCCGCCGCAGGCTGCGCCACGACACCGCAACCCAAGGCACAGGCACAAGACTTTGGCGCCACCTCAGTTGAAGGCATTCTCAACGTCCGCCACTTCGGCGCCACAGGCGATGGGACGACCATCGACACGCCAGCCATCAACCGGGCCATTGATGACGCTGCAGCCCGCGGAGGCGGGACGGTCTATTTCCCTCCAGGGAAGTATGCGTGTTTTACCATCCGTCTTAAGAGCAAAGTTTCCCTTTACCTTGAGCAGGGCGCTATTATTTATGCGGCCCCCGCCCCGCCGGAAGGCACCTCGGGCGGTTACGATCATCCCGAACCGATCGACCCCTCCTATGCAAACTATCAGGATTTCGGGCACGGCCATTGGCGAAACAGCCTGATTTGGGGCGAGGGTCTGAGCGATATCACAATCGCCGGCGACGGCCTCATTGATGGCACCAACCTCGCCCGCGGCGACGGCAGCTACAACTACATGGACGATCCGCATTATAATGGGACGGGCAACAAAGCGATCGCACTAAAATGGTGTCGCAACGTGCTCCTGCGAGATTTCCGCGTCTACCGCGGCGGTTGGTTCGCGCTGCTCGCCACCGGTGTTGACAACATGACTATCGACAATCTGATAGTCGACACGACCCGCGACGGTTTCGACATTGATTGCTGCCGCAATGTACGCGTCACCAACTGCCATGTTAACTCACCCTGGGATGATGGGATCTGCCTGAAGTCGAGCTATGCGCTGGGTGAGGTGCGCGCGACTGAGAATGTCATGATCGCTAACTGCTATGTCACAGGCAATTACGAAATCGGCTCACTGATCGACGCTACCTGGAAGAAGATGCCCCCCTCCTTCGCGTCACAGGTTCACGGACGGATAAAATTCGGCACGGAGTCCAATGGTGGCTACAAAAACATCACTATTACCAACTGCACATTCGAGGACAGTCAGGGCTTTGCCCTGGAAACGGTGGACGGCGGAGATCTTGAAGACGTAACGATCTCCAACTGCACCATGCGTGGCAACTATTCTTCCCCCATCTTCCTGCGCCTGGGACGGCGTATGCGGGGACCGAAAGGTGCCGCGATCGCGAAATTTCGCCGCATTCTGATTAGTAACATCGTCAGTTCGTCCTCAGCCCCCCTGTTGCCGTCCATCATCGCAGGCATTCCCGGCCATCCCGTGGAAGACGTGAAGATCGCTGACTGCTACTTCCATCAAGAAGGCGGCGCCCCGGAAAATCTTGTGAATCGCGTCCCGCCGCTGGAGGAACTCGGCTACCCCGAACCCAATATGTTTGGCGACCTCCCGGCAACCGGTTTCTATATCCGCGATGCGAAGAACGTCGAGATGAGCAATATTGAAGTTGCCGTCGAGAAGGCCGATCCACGTGCAGCCTTCTGGTTGCAGGATGTGGAGGGAGCTGATTTCTTCCGTCTCCGCGTACCGGGTGGCGCCCCTTCCTTCCATCTGAGCAATGTTAGCAAGTTCCGCAATTTCGGCAGCCTGTCGGCTCCCGAAAAGCAAATGGAATCGGTTCAGTCGACGACGATTTTCTAGGTATGGCAAGACGACGACTCGCCACGCCGCAATTGCCAGGTCATCGAAATCCGCAACAGGACAAACGAGAGGGTCCGTTACCCCGGCATCGTTCGGTTCTTGGCATTGCAAGCCTTCTGTTTCTCCTTCCCGTTTGCGTTGCGTGCACTTCGACTGGAAGCGTCCCTCGTAACCATCCCTCCAAAGCGCATCTCGTGGGAACCATGCGTGACGGTCATCACATCGATCTTATCCAGCCCGAAACGTTTTATATATCGGACAGGGTGGACTTTCTCCAGGTTGAATCGTCGCTCACCGATGGTGTGAGATTCGCCATAGCGGTCTATAAACCAGAGGCGCCCGGACCTATCCTGCTGATGTCCCACGGCTGGCATGAAAGCGTGACCCGACCAGAGGCCGACACGCCCAATCCCTACCCCGGTTTTCTGACCGTTCAGGTGGACATGCGTGGGCGTGCCTACTCCTCTGGCGAACCTGATGCAAATGGCTACGAACTCTACGACTTTCTCGATGCCCTCAATTACGCTCAGGAGCATTATTCCGATTTCATCAGTGATCCCGACCGGGTTCATTTCATTGGAGGCAGCGGCGGCGGCGGCAATGCACTTGCACTCGCGGCCCGCTTCCCGGACCTGTTTGCGAGTGTAGTCGCTATGTACGGGATGAGTGACTATGCCGCTTGGTATCAGGGCGACGAGGTCGGTGAATTCCGCGACGAAATGGATATCTGGATCGGCACCCCGCCCAGCGTGAACGCAGAAGCTTATGCTGTCCGGAGCGGTATTACCGCCCTGCCCAATCTGCTCTCTCCGCTGTATCTCGTACACGGGGAGACAGATTTCCGCGTTCCCTCCTCCCATTCGCGCAATTATGCTGAAGCTGCCAGCCTGTTGCACAAGCCCGTAAGATACTGGGAAATTAAAGGTGTTGGGGACAGCGCTCACCTCGGCAATATCACACAGGAACAGCAGGGCAGGCTGGACGCATTCATCAGTACAGCGCTGCAATCACATTTACAGGCACCGACCTTACCGAACAGGGGGATACTTGTTGTGCCGGGCTATGTCCGGACAAGACATTTCGAAGTGAAGCTCGACTCTATAGATCAGGTCGGCCTCGTTGCGTATGATCTGGAGACAGGCGAGGCGAAATTGATCAAGGGCACCGGCACGGTCAGTTTTTATTGATTCCTCTGAACGTTATCGGCGAATGGGCTCAGCACCAGAAACAGAATGCATGCAGACCAATTTGGCGATCATCCTGCCGAGCGTCTCGGACGCCGGGGGAGAACGCGGATGAGCTTCTTTTCACATCTTCAATACAGACTGCCCATTGACCCGAACATTTCGGATCGATAGCCCCTCCGTATACGATATTATACTTTCCTCATGAACCCCATTGAAGGAACAATCCCGCAGCGTGATATTACGTATCGGCGCACCGGGAAGACCTTGGACATCCAGCACACGCCCTGCCTTTTCTACGCGCAGGCGCTCTATTGTGAGATTGCGGAGCACCGGTATATAGGGCCCGTTTCCACCCTCCTCATAATTGAAATCACAGGTGATCGCCGCACGACCGACCTGCCCCACCTCAATATCGCGAAAATAGATATCTTCGACTACGCCGCCGCGCATTGCATTGTTCTTGAACCGAAGCGCGTACCATAAATCAGGACTACTCATATAGCAGTTTTCGGCAAATACATGATGCACGCCGCCTGATATCTCGCTGCCAATGACAACCCCGCCATGACCCGCCTTCATCGTGCAGTTTCGGATCAGGATATTTTTGGCAGGCGTCGCTATCCGCCGGCCATCAGCGTTTCGACCGGACTTGATGGCGATGCAATCGTCGCCTGTGTCAAACGCGCACCCCTCAATCAGCATGCCGTCCACCGATTCGGGATTGCAGCCATCATTGTTGGGCCCATGGCCAAAGACAGAAACATTCCGGACAATGACGTTCCTGCTCATTACCGGATGGATATTCCAGCAGGGTGAATTGTGAACACGCACTCCCTCGACCAATACATTGTCGCAATCGTAGAATTCGATAAAGCTCGGTCGCAGATAGTGACCTTGGCCAAATATTCGCTCTTTGACAGGAACGCCTTCCTCCGCCATGCGGAACAGGGCTTGTCGGTCCGCAGACTGACTGCCCATTCCCGTTTCCCAACCAAACCGTTCCGCGCCGCACCAGGGCCACCAATGGTCACTGCTGGCTTGCCCATCCAGCAGGCCAGCACCGGTAACCGCCACATTCTTAGCCCCACGCGCGTAGATTAGCGGTGAGTAATTCCACACCTCTACCCCTTCATAACGGGTATAGGCGAGCGGATAGTCTGCAGGATCTGTACTGAAGAGGATCATCGCCCCTTCCTCTACATGCAGATTGATATTTGATGCCAGATGGATTGGTCCGGTCAGATAGCGGCCCGCGGGCACCACAACCTGGCCACCGCCGGCATTTGCGCAGAACTTGATTGTCTTTGCGAAGGCTTCCGTGTTCTTGGTCGCTCCATCACCCACAGCCCCATAATCAGTAATTGCCATCCGACGCGCAGGAAAACGAGGAGAGGTGAGGGACCGACTGATCTCATGGGCTCGTCGCCACGGCCCCGCAGCCCCGGTTAGTGGTAATGACGCGCAGGCCCCGAGCCCCAAAGCCGCGCCAGTCATCAAGATGCTGCGTCGCGAAACTTCGTACTCGCTCATGTCATATCTCTTGGTCCCGGCATGGTAGGCCGACAACATCCTTGGCTGCGAGGTAGACTAGGCGAGAGGCAGGATGCCAACATCAAACCAAGCTCTTGGAATGTGGCTGGCCCATCAGTTTCATTTAGACTCACACCCGATTTTTCCCCACACGTCGCCTATCATTAAATCCCACATTGTGGCACTCACAGTATTATATTGGAAAATGCGAGCACTCTCAATATTTGTAAAGACCCATAGCCCCCCGACCTCTAATTAAAAAATCAAGAAAGAAAAAATGTTCGAACCCCCACTCTAATCGTTTCAAAGCACTAGAGATCTCTCGCAACTGAAACCAACCAGAAACAGATAGGAAATTCCGGCAGTTGCGCGCCAGTCAGCTATGAAGAATTGCAACAATTCCGTCTGAAAGAGGGAAAGGGCGGCAAGAATGCTGCCCTGACCCAAGAGCAGATTCCGACCTTCAGGGAGGCGATGGAAAGCGCCAGGGGTGAAGTGCTGGTGAATCTCGACGCTAAGGCAGATGTCTATGAGGATGCGTTTGACGTTTTGAAAACGACCGGAACAATTGACCAGATCGTGATGAAGAAGTGGATGGCCCCCGAGGATAGTCCGATTGGCGCGGTTGCGCCGTTCAATCAGGTCATGGCGATGCCGGTCTTGTCTGAGGAAACTGCCCCGGATCTCGACAGCTTTGCAAAGCAGTTCTCGGCGCCCCCCCTCGCCATTGAATTCATCGTCTCGTCGCTGGATTCCGCCCGGCACGCCGGGCTGAAAGCGCAGGAGAGCCAATCAAGGACGTGGATCAACACGCTCGCCGACTGGCTGTCAGCCGGACTGACCGACGTTCAGGCGATGACAGACCGGATTCCGTCTGGGGCTCTACATAGACCTCGGATTCACCATGATTCAAACTGATGAACCCGAATTGCTGATCCGCTACGTTAGCGCGAGACAGGAGTGAAAGAGCGCTATCAGACGAATGCGGACCAGTTCCTCATCTATGGACTAGTTGACGGGGTAACGCATCGAGCCGACCCTTATAGTAATTACCACTATAGCTTGCATGTATGGCGGCCCGGGGGTCCGCATAAGCAGTAAGAAATTGTACAGCTTTCCGCAGGCAAATGAACGGCAAAGCGTCGCATCAGCTGACGGATTGCAACCGCCAAAGAGAGCGCGTCATGAAATCATACCCCAGGCGTCTGACGTCTTATGCCCCCCAGTCCTTGCGCAGCAAGATTATTCTGCTTGCTTGCGGCGTGTCCCTGGTGACGTCACTTGCGCTGGGCGTCCTCCTTGTTTTACGAACCACCTCCCTCTCGCATGACATGGCCGTGGAAAATGTGGCTCATGAAACCCAGTTGGTTGCTCTGGAATTCAAGCGCGCCTATGACGAGATGATCAATGATGCCTTTGTTGTCTCACGCACGCCCCCCATCCAGGGCATGCTGCGAAGTGCGGCCAACAACCAGATCGATCCGCTGGACAGGTCGACGACGGATCAGTGGCGCCAGCGCCTGGAAGACATCTTTGTATCAATGATGCGTGAACGGACCACCTACACGCAAATGCGATATATAGGTCTCGACAACAAAGGCAGAGAGCTCGTACGCGTCAACCGGTCCTCCAATGGGTGGGAGCGGGTCGCGGAGTCACGCCTGCAAGCCAAGTCGGAGGAAGACTATTTCCAGAAAGCGCTGACCCTCTCGCGGGGTGAGGCCTATTTCTCGAATGTTACCTACAATCGCGAATTTGGAACGCTTGACAGCGATCTCGTCCCCACCCTGCGCGCCATAGTGCCGATCTTTGATTCCAAGGGCAAAATATTCGGCATGGTAGTGATCAACGCCGATTACAGCGCCATGCTCCGAGAACGGTTTGACGTCATACAATTGAAACGCAATATCATCGTTTCCAATGAAGCCGGCGATTATATGGAGCAGCATGCGGACGGATCGGTCGCAGCATTTCAGTATAATACGGAAGGGTCGAGCGATCGCGCACAATTGCTCGCAGCGCTTCGCCCAAAGCGCGAAGATCATGATTCGGCATGGCTGCAGAACACAGAAAATGATCTGATCTATTCGGCAAGACTACCGATAAGCCAGCGCCTGGATGATTCTCACCTGATCATATCTATCCGTGTCCCACATAGCGAGTTGATGACGGGCGTAATGCGCATCCGGAACGAAGGGGCCTTGCTTGCCTTGTTGCTGATCGGAGTGTCACTCGGCGGGGCTGCCTGGGCATCAACACGGCTGACCGCACCCTTGCTGGCGATGACCACATCCATCCGGCAAGCGAGATTGTCTGGCGGCGTACCCGCGCTGGCGATCGAGCGCGCTGACGAAATCGGAGAGCTGGCGGGAGCATTTCAGGGATTGGCGCAAGACCTGAAAGGGGCCGAAGCGCGGGTTCGGGCCATTTTTGACAATGTGCTTGATGGCATATTTTCAACCGACGAACAGGGAATGATCCAGGATTTCAGTCCGTCTTCCGAGCGAATATTCGGCGCCTCTCATGAGGACATCACCGGACGGAACATTGGGTTGCTGATGCCGGAATCGATTCTTACCGACTATGAACCGTTTTTGAGTTCGGATCATAAACCCTCCCCTGGCATTGTGGTCGGGGTCACCCGTGAATCGGAAGGCCGCCGCCTGGATGGCTCCACCTTCCCCATGGAGATCTCGCTGAGCAAGGTCGATGCCGGAGGTCAGGTCATGTTCATCGGAATCGTCCGGGATATTACAGAGCGCAAACAGATGGAGACTCTCAAGAGTGAGTTCGTCTCTACCGTGAACCATGAGCTGCGAACTCCCCTGACCTCGATCCAGGCCTCGCTTGGCATTTTGCAAAAACTGCTACGCGGAAAAGTCGGACCCAAGGAAGAGCGCCTGCTGGACATTTCCCTACTGAGCACTGAGAGACTGGGGCGCCTGGTCAATGACATTCTGGATGTCGAGAAAATCGCTGCAGGGAAAATGGAGTTCTATCCCGAGGTCTGTGACATGAAGGGGTTGGTGACGGACATTGTGGAGCGTCACCAGAGTCTGGCGGAGAAATATGGTGTCACCTTCCAGCTGAAGGCAGATATTCCGGTAACCTACAGTCTGGTGGATCCCTCCCGTTTCAATCAGGCACTCGTCAATCTTCTCTCCAACGCAGCCAAATTTTCGCCGGACGGTGAAGCCGTCATCATTGAGATCATGGAACAGGCAAATGACCGGATCCAGATATCGGTGTCTGACAAGGGGCCCGGCATTCCGGCCTCGTTTCGGGACAAGATATTCCAGAGGTTTGCCCAAGCTGACGGGTCAGCCACCCGTATGGCCGGTGGGTCCGGCCTGGGCCTGAACATAACTAAATCAATTGTGGAATCCCTAGGCGGAGAAATTACTTATGATAGCGTGGAGGGCCACGGTGCCACTTTCAGGTTGAACTTTCCTACGTGCACACCTTCGACGAAATAAGGAGACGGCAGATGGCAAAGGGCCTGAACAAGATATTATTTGTTGAAGACGATCCGATGGTCGCAGAACTGGCGGTCATGGCACTAGAGGAGTTTGGCGGATTGGAGCTGAATCACTGCATAAGCGGCGCAGACGCCGTGGCGCAATTTCATGATTTTGCTCCCGATATGTTGCTGCTTGACGTCATGATGCCGGAAATGGATGGCCCCGAAACACTTCGTCGTATCCGCGCGCTTCCCAATGGTGCAGCGGTTCCAGCCGTCTTCATGACAGCGAAATCCCAAGCCCATGAGCAGGAAGCCTATCTTCAGCTTGGCGCCATCGGGGTTATTCCCAAGCCCTTCGATCCCCTGACCTTGTCAGATAAGCTGGTTGAATATTGGCAACAGGATTCCTCGGCAGACTAGGAAGAGTTACCGGACGCTCATTAATTGCTGAGGACTAGGGCAAGGTACGTATCGTGAAGCAACTGCGAGATTGCCCATCCCAGCCAGGTCCCGATATTTTTACTCAGATTCAGAAGGCGCAGGCCCCTGCAAGGATCAAATGAACTCGACGTCCAGATGCGTCCGGGTTCTCGACACCACTTTGCAGGAAACTGTGAGCTTATCGGACCGAATAAGCAGGTGAAACGCATCTGGGACATTCATGGTTGTCACAAGGTCCAGGCCTGCTCCCGTCTGTCCCAGCGAACGAACCGTACAATCGATCGAGGCATGCGTACCTGAAAAGGCGATCTGACCGGCCTTAAGCACCCTCCGCCTGACGACCCTGTCCACGCGGTCGCCTGCGCCCCAGACCATGCAGCGATTTCGGCCAGTTTGCTTTGCCTGATACATCGCCGTATCCGCGCGGGCCAGCAAAGTGGACAGGTCGTAGGTTCGGTCTGACTGGGTGGCCACGCCAAAACTCGAGGTGACGGCCACCGTCGAATCCTTGAAGTTGAAACGCATCGCGCCGATGGCCGTGCGGAGTTTCTCGGCCACCATGACCGCGTTTTTTTCATCCGTTTCTGGAAGCAGGATGGCAAATTCCTCTCCTCCGAGACGACCGAAGACGTCGCTTTGGCGAAGATATGTGCGACACGTTTCCGCGAGCGCCTTCAAGACCTTGTCACCCGCATGGTGACCATAGGAATCATTGATGGATTTAAAGTGATCGACGTCGAAATACACCAAGGTGAGCGGGTGCCGGTGCCGGGTACAGAGTTGGGTCAGCCGCTCGGCCTCATTCTCGAAAGCCCGGCGCGTGAGCAAACCGGTTAGTCCGTCACTCAGGGCCAGCCGTCTCAATTCATAGAAATCCGTTACCACCCGCGCCACATCTTCCAGCGCTTGCAGCTGACTGGGGGGCAAGTCTCGCTCGGAGGAATCGAGCGCCGATATCGTTCCGATGATCTCATCGTTCACCGAATGAATTGGCACGCCCGCGTAGAATTTGACGTCACTGTAAATCTCATCGGGATCAAGACCTGTCGACGCTTTCAGCCATCTCTGCTCCCCGTCGGTGACCATGATCGTGGTGGATTCAACACCCAACATATTACGAAGCAGCGAAACGATGTTCTCGAAGAATTCATCAGCCGGCGCGTAGAGCGTTTGACGCTCCGAGTGGGAGGGAGGCAAAGGCTCCATAACTTTAGAAAACCACACTGGGTTGAGTTAACAAGAACACGCTTGCCGAACCGGATTGAGTAATCATTACCATTCAGCCCACGCAATGTGCTGACCACCCTGCGATCTCAGTCACACCGCACGATACCTGTATAAGTACGGACTACGCGGCAAAACGGTTCCATATACGACTGCAAATAAGGCGTTCCTCACAAGACCAAGACTTCCAAATCGCTGCGCCAAACCGACGCCGCCAGCGTGGTTGTGGGCGCTACACCAAAAGATGCCGGCCCATTTCTGACATGCGCACAATTGATCGCGGCAAAATGCCTGAGCTTTAAGGATGGTTTAAGTTGATGCGTCGATTTGGGTCATTCCGTAAACCATATATCAGCCAAAGTTCGGCATGATTGAGCTTAAGGCGAAGTAGGATAAGTACCATGGCAATAGATAGAATTCTTGTCGTTGACGATGACCGCATGTTGAGGACTCTTCTCGTGCACAAACTCTCGCGTCTGGGCTGCCGGATCGATCAGGCCGAGAATGGCCGCGGTGCACTCGAGCGCGTTAAAAGTGACCCGCCGGGCTTGATTATCCTCGATGCCATGATGCCCGTCATGGATGGTCACGAAACGCTACGCCAGCTGAAATCCGATCCTGAAACAGCTCACATTCCGGTCTTCATGCTCACCGCACGTCGGGGCGAAACTGACATGGAAGACGCGCTTCAGCTCGGCGCTGCAGACTATGTGTCAAAGCCGTTCAACCCGGATGACCTCGTCGTACGGATCGCGCGTTTCGTACTTGCGCAGTTTGACGAAAAGCCTCAGGCGCAGAATATCGGCTGATTAACCGCCTGGTCCATATTCAAATTTCCCTTTCATGTCGCACGGTCAATAGTACGACACTGGCACCTGTATGCGGACCGGGGTATCAGACACGCTTTCAACGCTTGCGCCTCAGATGCTCAAACAGCCCCGAAAATCCGGCAGGTGGTATTGCGCCGCCACATGATTTCCTTTGAATCCCTCACATCTACAAATCCTTGTGTACCTGACGCATAGATCCACAATGCGGTCTCAAGTTCTCACAAGGCCGCTCCTGGGTATTCCCTGCTTTTTCGGGTCTGGCGCCCGGCAGTTCATGAATGGCGTCCAGGCCGACAGTCTGCTCATGCCAGAACCACTCGTTGTATGACGTGGATCCATATGTCTTCCTTGCGCTATAGCAGACGCCTGCATCATCGGATGGCAAGCGATGCGTCAGGAACCAAATCTCATGGTTGAGAGTTGAAACCTATAGCATCCGCAATCGAGATAAGATGGAGGTTCGTGATGTCCGACCCGCAAGACCATTTCGAGCCTTACTTTGAAGAATTGCAGGATCACTGGTCGGGGAATGACCAAATTACACACGTAGTTTACGAGATGGCGGGCCGTGTCAGTAAGGTAAAAGTGAAGGCACATTTGCAGGCGTCGCTGGCAAGCATTCGCAAGCACAAGGTCTCCGCCAGAACACTGGATAAATCAGAGGCTGCCGACAAGCGCGCCGAAATCACCAGGGACATATATGCTTGTGATCACATGTCTGCGCTCGCCGAGCACAGCCGCAACCTGGATGCGCTTGAGAGGACTTCGTGAATTCGTCCTCGTTCGGCCCGATCGCCATTGGCATTCCTGTCCGAAATGAAGCCCGGCGGCTCACTCGCCTGCTGGACGCCCTCGCGGAGCAGACACTCGGACCCAATGCCTTTACCGCGTGCTTCCTGCTTGATGGGTGTACGGATGAAAGCCTCACAATTCTATCGGACCGCGCAGGGGGCTTACCTTTCCAAATGCATGTGGAAACCCTTCCCCGCAGTGCGCCCAATGCGGGTCGCGCGCGTTCTGCGGCGATGCGGCTTTGCCTGTCACGGCTGGGTCAGGCTGAGGAGGCACTCTTGCTCACAACAGACGCGGATTCTGTACCCGCACATGATTGGGTGGAAATGAATTGCCGGTCCCTGCAGACTGTCGATCTTGTAGCTGGCCATATAATTCGCAAGGGACGACGCGCCGGGACTTGGCGCACACGTCTGGAAGATTATCAATTTGAGCTACACCGTTTCCGGCGCACGCTCGACCCCATCAACCATGATCCTGCTCCAAGCCATCCCTCTCTCGGCGGCGCCAGTCTCGCATTTCGCGCTTCAGTCTATCGGGAGCTCGGCGGTTTTCTCGATCTTGCGCACGGCGAAGACACAGCGCTCGCCGAAACAGCAAGGCGACAGAATTATCTGGTGAGGCAAGATGGGCGCGTTAGGGTCCTGACGTCAGGCCGCACGATAGGACGCGCGCCAGACGGGCTTGCCCATGAACTCAGGTCGCAACTCCCACATAAAGCGCCGCCCAATGTACCAAATCCTGTCCGATTGGCGCAGCACTACCGAAAACAGGCCGCCTTGCGCTACGCCTTTGAAGCAAATTGTATGAGTCCCGTGGCGCAACAGTTTAATTTGTGTCCGGATCATCTAAACCAAGCCGCAACAATCGTCAGGACCAGCGATGCCTTTGTCGAAACGATAGCGCCCCTCAATGCCGCAGACCAGAACGATGTTATCCCCCTGCCGCAGGCCGAACGCGTCCTGAGTGCACTTTGGGCCAAGGATGCAGATCGGGCTGTCGCTTGATGACTCGGTCATTGTCTGCATCTGCCCTGAACGCACCTCATACACCCTTCCCGGCCCTCGGTGAGAATTTCCGCCTATGGCTGCAGGGCATCGATTGGACCCAAAGCGAGAAGGGAGACAATCTTGCCCTGCTTCGTATCCTCTACGCCGCTGGCCGGCAAAGCCTGCCCTTTGCACGGCTTCTGGAAGGACATGTCGACGCCATACAAATTCTGTATCGCACGCTCGGCCAGGCAGATCGGAGTCACGTCGATGCCTTGTTGGAACCAGGGGCGAGCCTTGGTGTCTGGAACGCGGATTTACCTGGGGCGCCCCTGTCCCTCACCAACGGGACCTTGTCGGGGGGCAAGGCGTTCGCCAGTGGTGCAGGCATCCTGTCCCATGCACTCGTCACGCTGGATGCCGGCGACAAGGATCGTGTGCAACTTCTTTTGCTCGATCTCACCAAAGTTCCTCCAGAGATCGACACGACTTGGTGGAGCGTCATCGGCATGCAGGCCTCAGAGACACATATTGTGCGATGGAACGGAGCCATCAGCCAACCAGACTGGAAGGTTGGCGAACCTGGCGATTACGAAAAAGAGCCTTGGTTCAGTGGTGGAGCGTTACGCTTCGTGACCGTGCAGGCGGGTGCCATTGCTGCACTTTTTGACGGCGTAAGAGATCATCTCATCAAGACCGGGCGTGATCAGGATGTCCATCAGACAGACCGGCTGGCTGAACTCTATGCATGCGCGGATATTTCTGCTGCAGTGGTGCGTGATACTGCAACGTCCTCAGATGATACCGTGGAGGCCCGTCTGGCAGCAGTCGCCCATGCCCGTACTGTCGTATGCGATCAGGCCCAGCACGCCATACTGCTTGCCCAGCAATGTGTCGGCGTCAAATCAATGTTCCGGGACCACCCATTATCGGACATTATTTGCAATCTCATGGTCTATCTGCGCCAACCGGCACCCGACGCTCAGAAACAGAAGGTTGGGCGTGCCGCAGCAGCGGGGGTTATACAGCCTCAGCTATGAATCCCCTGCCGCTCAAGAACATACGACGGGCGCTGGTCGTGGCACCGCATCCGGATGATGAGACGATTGGTGCATTCGGCCTGATGCGCCATCTCGTCCGGCATGGGACCAATGTCCGGATTACGGTCGTGACCAATGGGGCGGCCTCCCACAATAGCAAGACCTGGCCTGCTGCAAGACTGATAGCCCGCCGGAGACACGAAACCCGGCATGCATTGGCCCGCATCGGTATCCCTCAAACGGCCATCACCTTTCTCGATTTTCCCGACAGTGGTCTGCAAGATATGTCTCCAACCGGGTTCCGCCGCCTCAAACAGAAACTTGCTCAGGGGCAGGAGCCGGATTTGGTGGTACGGCCCTCTATCCTTGATTTCCACGCAGATCACAGGATCGTCGCCCGGGCCTGTCAGGACACATGGCCGCGCCGGGTGCATCAGCTCACCTACCTGGTCTGGCCGGACGCATCGCAGCCTGACAATCCTCCCCGATACAGATTGCCCTTGAAGGACAGCCGATTGATGAAAGCTGCCGCTATTGCAACCTATCGCAGCCAGACAGGGCTGATCGAGGATGATCCGGAAGGATTTTGCATGGATCGCACGCTTATTCAGAGTCTGGCCGGCCCGAACGAATATTTCGGCATACGATGAAACGCGGGGCGATCTCGTTGGATGATTTTGAACGGAAGTTTGCCGAGAACCCCGATCCGTGGCGAACCTGGAACTCCCGATATGAGCGGGTTAAGCGGGCCGCTCTGGGACGAGCGGTGGGCACTGGCAAGTATGGGCGCGTCCTCGAACTTGCAGCCGGCAATGGATCGAACACACCCATGCTGGCGGACCATTCGCTCAGACTGACCTCAACCGAGGGCACCTCCACCGGCGTCCAACTGGTCCGAAAGGCCGCGGGGATGCTTCCACGTGTGAAGGTTTGCCAATTGGCCCTCGCCGACAGATTTCCCGACACGAGCTATGACCTGATCGTCATCTCTGAAGTTCTCTATTATCTGTCGGATCAGGATCTGGATGGTCTGGCACTGGAAACTGCGAGACGGCTTCGCCCAAACGGAGCGCTTGTCCTGGCTCACCATTGCGAGACCTTTTCTGACGCGGCTCGCTCCGGTCTCAATATTCATCAGGAGTTTTTACGCAGGATAAATGCGAGATTCACAGTAGAATACCATTATCGTTCCCGCCGTTACGTCCTGCTGCGCGTGCGCCGAATGTCTTGAATGGATGAGATTGCGCGTCAGATGGGGAATAATTCTTTGAAACGGGAACTTACCGGAGAATACGGCGGTTGAGTCCCTTTCCTCGCTTGTTCAAAGAGAGTTTGGGAATGCGATTTCTGCGCGGTTTCACCCACAAATATCTGCTTGCTGTGGTTATGATCGGTGTGGCCGCGTGTGGGCTGCCAGTAGACCCCCGCCATACCACGGACACGGTTAGGGGTGGGACGCTTCGTGCCGGGCTGGTCGGCGATCAGGCTCAGATGGAATTTGATACAGCCCAGCTCAAGTCGCTGGCTCAAACCAGACAGGCAGAGCTTCATGTTGTGAAGGGGACTACGGATGAACTGATTGAGCTTCTTTCCAAAGGTGAACTGGATGTGGTCGCCTCTCTCCCAAAAAAGACGCCCTATCGCAAGCAGGTGGGACTCACGCAGACCTTTGCCCATCCTGGTTGGCCGAAGCCGCGAGTCTGGGCCGTTCGCTCCGGCGAAAATGAATGGCTGATTGTACTCAACGATCATTTGGGAGACTCAAAATGATCGCCGCGCCGCATCCACCCGAACAGATAGAAAATGATCTGGTGCGGGCGGAAAGACTTGAATGGCAAACCATATTCTGGGTCATGGTAAGTGTTGGCGCCATGTCTGCCGCGATGGGTGGTTCTCAAGCGTTCAAAACGGCCTGGATTGAAGATGTATTAAGTTTGCTTGCGCCTATCTTCTTCCTGCTCTCCCGACATGTGGAGAAAAAGGGTGAGACGTCTGTCTTTCCCTACGGATTTCAGCGCGCGGGAACCCTGGCCTTCTTTCTGTCCGCGTCTGCCCTGTGTGCGATTGGCGCGTTCCTCCTCTATGAGGGCCTGCAGTCTCTTGTGACAATGAAACATCCCACCATTGGATCGAAGACCATTTTTGGTCATCAGGTCTGGATGGGATGGATCATGATTGGGGTCCTGTTTTTCAGCATTATTCCACCCGTCATTCTGGGTCGGGCCAAGCGAAAGATTGCCAAGCGTCTTCATGATGAAGTCCTGTTCGTCGATGCCGACACGAACGCGGCTGACTGGCAAACCGGTGTAGCCAGCATCGCCGGTATAATTGGAATTGCCTGCGGCTGGTGGTGGGCGGACGCGCTGATGGCCTCGGTGATTTCGCTAAGCATATTAAAGGATGGCTGGACCGCGTTGAAGGGATCGACGATCCACCTGTTGGACGGTTTGCCTCGTGCCGTCGATTCCGGACAGCCTGATCCGGCAGTACAAGAATTGATTTCCCGTTTGGAGGACGAATACCCCGATTACCGTGCCCAGGTACGCGCGACCGGGCGATATCTTCGGGCCCGCCTTGAGCCACGAGACTCGCCGCATCTCGACCGGGAAACGGCCAAAAGGCTTATGTCGGAAAAGTCGTGGCGGTTAATTGAATTGGCGCGCGGCATGAGGTCCGAAACGGACAAATGACCCGTTCGCCATAACCATCATACTTGTCGATCCGGGCAAGGAATCACGCCCCACTTAAGACGTCCAAGGTACGGGCGGACAGGGATTGCCGCACATCCGAGTAGGCGACCCAGGGATCCTGTTTCAATGCCCCCAGCCGACGCAGGATATTCGAAAGCGTATACTGATTGGCGCGTTCGATACGTCCCAGCTCAGCCCAGGCAATAGGGGTCGCAATTGGCGCGCCGGGTCGCGCACGAAGCGAATAGGGGCAGATTGCCGTTGCTCCTCGCTCATTGCGAAGCCAGTCGATATAGATTTTCCCTTTGCGTTTGGCTTTCGAAGCGACCGAAACATAGCGGTCCGGTGCCGCGCCGGCCAGATGTTCAGCAAGCCCTTTCGCCGCAGTTTTGATGTCAGGCCAGTCTCTACGCCGTTCAAGCGGAGCGATGACATGTATACCCTTGCCACCCGTGAGAAGAGGAAAAGATTTCAGGCCAGCACTCGCCAGGACATCCCGGACCTCTACCGCCGCTGTCTTCACCTCATTGAACTCAACGGTCTCATCAGGATCAAGATCAAGAACGAGGCGATCAGGACGCTCCAGCCGGTCGGTCCTGGCGCCCCAGACATGTAATTCCAGTGCGCCCATTTGCGCCGCCGACACCAGCGCGACCGATGAATTGAGGATCAGGTATTCGGCCCATTCGCCATCGCGCTCACGAATCCTGGTCTTCCCGATCGCATCCGGTAGAGAGCCGGTGTGATGTTTCTGGAAGAAGCAAGCATCGCCGGCCCCCGCCGGACAGCGGACCAGGCTGACCGGATGATCCTTTAGAAAGGGGAGCATTCGGTTGGCAATGGCAGACATATACTCGGCAATCTCGGCTTTGGTTGCACCTTGCTGCTCGAAAACGATCCGGTCTGGATGCGTGATCCGGACCCCTTCGATCTGGACATCCTCCCTCCTTTGCGCGTCTGGGCGATGTTCCGGTTCAGGCTTTTTCACCTCGGTAGCCTCCTTGTCCTCTCGCAGGCCAAGAAAGCTAGGATGCCGCAGCAACCTGTCCTCAGTCCTGTCCGTATAGGCTATCTCACATACGAGTTCCGGCGCCACCCAAACCGCATCCCGTTTCACCTCCGCCGGCACATCCACAAAGGGTGGGGTTTTCCGGACCCGCTCCGACAAGCTCGCCGACAGCCGCTCCAAGCTCGTTTCGGTAAAACCTGTTCCTACGCGCCCTCGATAAACGAGTCTTTCGCCAACATACTCTCCCAGCAGGAGTGATGCGAAAGGTCGTCCGCGTTTACGAGACGTCCGGTAGCCGCCGATGACAAATTCGTCGCGCCCGACGCATTTGGACTTCACCCAGCTTTTCCCGCGACCGGACCGATACCGGGATCTCCGCTTCTTCGAAATGATCCCTTCCAGCCCCATGCGACATGCCTTGCTGATGACTTCGTCGCCGCGTCCGTCGACATGGTCCGAATAGCGAATGATGTCATGATTATCTGGCAGAAAGGATCGCAGATGCGTTTTGCGTTCTTCGAGGGGAAGCGCTCGGAAATCCTTTCCATTCAGCCACAAGACATCGAAGGCAAAATAGACAAGGTGTGCGGCCTGATCCCCGGATGTTGCGGCCTGTAAGGCACCAAACCGGCTATGACCGTGTGCGTCCAATGCAACAAGTTCACCATCGAGAGCAGCAGAGTCAGCAGCGATATCCCGCAGCGCCCGGCTGATGGTGGGATAGCGGGCGGTCCAGTCATGCCCGTTGCGGGTCATCAATCTGACCTGATCGCCGCAGGTCAGGGCCTGAATGCGATATCCGTCAAATTTCAGCTCATGGATCCAGTCTTTTCCGGACGGGGGCGCTTCGCGCAAACTGGCAAGCTGGGGTGGTGTAAAGTCCGGTAGCGATGTTTCCGGTAGTTTGGGCCGGGAGGATTCAGGTTGTGCCCCCTTCACCCCCTGTTCGATATCTTCAAATGTGCGATCCGAGATCACACTTGTCGTCCAGGTTTTTCTGGGATCCTGCTCTGTGTCAGCTGCCTCGTCACGCTCCTTGACCAGCAACCAGTTCTCGCGCCCTTTCCGGCTTTTTGATTTCATCAGGATAAGCGCCCACCCCCCCGAGAGCCTGCGACCCTCGATGTCGAATTTCAACACGCCCTCTTGTAATCCCTTGTGCGGGTCCCCCCGCGGCCTCCATATGCCCTGGTCCCAGAGCATGACCGTGCCAGCTCCGTATCCTGACGGAATAACTCCTTCAAAATCTCCATATGCGAGAGGATGATCCTCGGTCCGGACCGCCAACCGTTTGTCAGATGGATCGAGGCTTGGGCCTTTGGTGACGGCCCAGCTCTTCAACACTCCCTCAAGCTCGAGTCGGAAATCATAGTGGAGGCGGCTGGCGGCGTGTTTCTGGATCAGATAGGAAAGCGCCCCTTTCTTTCCCGAAGGAACGCCGGTTTTTTCTCCGTCGGGTTCCGGCGTTTGGGAAAAGTCCCGTTTTTCACGATAGGGGCGTAGAAGGTCGGCCATAGGTCATGCGGCCTCGTCCGGTTTGGATTTTGACTTGCGCTTCGATTTCGAAGCTTTTCTTTTCTTCGAACCGCCCTTTTCCACGCTTTTCTTGAGCGCCTCCATCAGATCAACAATGTTCCCACGGCCCGCTCCCGACCCTGTTCCCTCGGACTCATCCCGGCTTACTGCGCCTGCCTCCCGCTTTTCGTCGATAAGGTCTCGAAGAGCCTCTGTGTATTGGGATTGGAACACCTCTGCCTCAAAGGGCGCAGCCTTCCGTTCAATGAGTTCTTCCGCGAGATCGAGCATTTCCTGTTCGGGCTCCAAATCGGGTATATCGTCAAACACGGAGTCACTGGAGCGTATTTCCTCTGCGAACCGAAGCGTTTCCAGAAGCAGGCCCTTTCCGCATGGACGGATGGCAACCACATAATCCCGTCCCCGCACCGCCATCTGGCCAAGTCCCACCATTTTTGATTGGCGCAGCGCTTCTCGGATAACCGTGAATCCTTCGGCGGCCACCTCATCCTCGGCCGGCACGACATAATAGGGTTTTTCGAAATAACGCGGATCGATTTCGCAAGCATTGACAAACTGGACGAGATCAATCGTCCGTCGGCTTTCGAGCTTGATTTCGTCCAGATCCTCTGGCTCCAGCAGGACATATTCATCTTTCGCCAATTCGAATCCCTTGACGATATCATCTGTATCCACCGGACCGATGCCATCAGCAATTTTCTGGTAATGAATCCGCTGTCCGCTGGGTTTGTGAATCTGTCTCAGGGATATCCGGCCCGAGGAGGAGGTGGCCGTATAGAGTTCTATTCCGATATTTACGAGGGAAAGGCGCAAATGCCCTTTCCAGTATGCGCGCATGGCCATGATGTCAGTCTCCTGATCCTATCAATGCCGATCCGTTCGATCCGGTTCCGTAACAAGCAGTCTGACGCGATAGATCAGTTCCCGACTTCCTCCGGCAGAGCCCAGGCAATGATCTGATCTCCCACAGGGGTTTCCATGAAATGGTGCCCGCCGGTCATCAGGACGAGATATTGACGCCCTCCTACCTGATAGGTGATCGGGGTCGCCTGTCCGCCTGCGGGCAGCGTATCCTGCCAGACGGTCTTCCCGGACCGCAAATCGATCGCGCGGATGAGATCATCGGTCGCCGCAGCCACGAACACCAGATCCCCCGCCGTCACAAGCGGTCCGCCATTATTGGGCGTGCCGATGGTCAGAGGAATGCCGGTGGGCAGGCCGAAGGGACCATTCTTTCTAGCCGTTCCCAGGGGCCTGTCCCAGACGGTCTCGCCACTCTCCAGATCAATGGCACGGATACCGCCATAGGGGGGTTCCTTGCAGAGCAAACCCGTGACGGGCATGCGCCAGCCCGCATTGACATCAATCGCATAGGGCGCGCCGGCCTGCGGATCGCCCGCGCCTTCGGCGCCGTGCCCCATACTCCCGCCGCGGGCTTCCTCGCGAGGCGCCCATCCCTTCCGGTCGGCCTCTTCCCGCGGCACCAGACGATTGTAATTCGGCATGTCATTATAATTGGCAATGATCAGGCGTCGCTCAGGATCAATGGCAACGCTGCCCCAGTCGGACCCGCCATTATAACCGGGATACTGGATCCAGCGCCGATCAACCGTCGGCGGCGTGTAGATGCCGTCATAGGCGGCCTTCCTGTACTGGATGCGGCAGAACATCTGATCAATCAGGGTCATGCCCCACATGTCCTTTTCTTCGAGAGGGGGCTTGGCCAGCGTGTGATAGCGGGAAAAAGGCTGGGTCTCGCTTCGTTCGCCGGGCTCCACGCCGCCCTGGGGCACCGCTCTTTCTTCGAAATCGACCAGCGGATCCCCCGTGGCACGGTCCAGAATGTAGAGGTCGCCTTGCTTGCTGGGGATCAGGATCGCCGGAATTACGCCCTCAGAGCCGTCAAAATCGAACAGGGATGGCTGGGATCCAAGGTCATAATCCCACACGTCCTTGTGGACAGTCTGGAAGTGCCAGGCTGGCCGTCCTGTCCGGACGTCCAACGCCACCAGTGAGGTAGCATACGCGTTTTCCGGCTCGGTTCGGCTGCCACTCCAATAGTCGACGGCAGAATTGCCCATGGGGATATAAGCCAGACCCAATTCATCATCGCCAGCCGCAACAGCCCAGGAGTTCGGCGTCCCCCGCGTGAAGTGATCTCCCTCAGGCGGAGCAACGGAAATATCCGGGCGAGTCATATCCCAGGACCAGAGCCACTCCCCCGTCATGACATCAAATCCCTTGATGACCCCGGACGGCGCTTCAAGTTTCTGCCCGTCCAGCACTTGGTGATTTGTGACAATAACGCCTGAGACGACGCTGGGCGGGGATGTGATCGAGACCATGCCCGGGACAATGTCTCCCATGCCTGTCTTGATATCCACCTCCCCATTCTCTCCGAAATCTGTACAGGGCTCGCCCGTCTCAGCGTCAACAGCGATGATCCGGCCATCCAGAGTGCCCTCTATAACCCGTGCATGGCACGCAGCCTCGGCATCAAGATCACTCTCATAATAAACAACCCCTCGGCAGGCCGCCGTATAGGGTATCCAATTCTTGTCCACGTTGGGATCGTAGCGCCAGACTTCTTCGCCTGTCGCGGCATTGAGCGCGATCATCTGGTTTGTGGCGGAGCACAGATACAGGCGGTTCCCAATTTTGAGGGGCGTGGTTTCTGCCCCATAGGAGTTGTTTTCGGTGTCTTCAGGCAAATCCCCTGTATGGCTGAGCCAGACCCGGTCCAGCTTTGCCACATTGGATCGGTTGATCTGCTTCAATCCTGAATAACGTTGCGCCTGACTGTTCCCGTAACTCACCCAGTCCGCACCTCCAGATGCGTCCACGGCCGGACGATCTTCTGTCAGACGCTCGGGGCCACCCGGTGTCTCATATAATATGATGCCCAGCGCGGCGAACCCGACACTCAATCCCGTTGCCAGAACGCCGTATTTTCCCCAGCTCCAGCGAGCCCTGTCCAGCATTGGCAACATGGCAAGCACGGCAAGCAGCAGGACAAACGGACTGACAAATCGGGGGACCCAGGCCCAGAAATCACCTCCGGCCTCGAGGATGCCCCAGAATAGCGTGAGCACGAATACCCCCAGATATGTCCAGATACCCGCTAGCTGTTGGCGAAAGAGCAGCACGCCCGACACGAGAAGGCCAAGACCGGAGAGGGCGTAATAGGCGCTTCCCCCCAAGGTGACCAGGCGCGCGCCCCCGATCAAGAGCACAAGACCGACCACACCGATGAGGAGACCCAATCCCTTGATGAGCATTTGGCGGTTCGAATTTGGCGACATGAGGCGCCTCCCCTCTGCGTGTGTCAGGTCATGGGAAACGCGCAACCCTTTCCTTTGTTCCGGAATTTATAATCTGTATACAAACTTATTTCTTTGTGAGGGGGCATGAATTTTCTTCCCTGGGCCCGGAACCAATCGATGATCAACCGGTTAGGAGAGCAAAGAGACTAGGCAGTCGCGCGCGATGAACACAGTAAACAAAACTCGCTCGACGGAGGTGTTACTTCCTGACTCAAGACCGGATGTCATGCATTCCGGCCTATTGGGCGTGGGGAAAGCGGCCTTGATCATGGGCCTCGCGGGAATGGCTTTGACGATTCAGGCCGGTAGCCTGACGAGCCACATGGCGGCGCATATTTTCGCCATGAGCGTGTTGGCGCCGCTGGTCGCTTGGCTTTTCATCCAGCAATGGCCGCGTCTGGCCAAACAGGCGTCCCCACGACTCATTTTGGCTAGCGTTCTGCAACTGGCCCTTCTGGCCTTGTGGCACAGCCCTCTCGTGATGATGGGCTCCATGCAGGCCAGCCTGCTCACACAGCTAGGCATGCTTGGGCTTCTGTCCCTCGCGGCATCATGGTTCTGGGTTTGTGTTCTGGTGGCTATTGCAAACAACCGGATCTGGGTCGTCGCACCGCTACTCCTGACCGGCAAGCTTGTCTGCCTGTTCGCCATTCTCCTCGTTTTCGCGCCGCGGGCGCTCTATCCGGGAATGGGGCATACACTCCAACTTGAGGATCAGCAGGCGGCCGGCCTTCTAATGCTGACGGCCTGTCCGCTGACATATGTCGGAGCCAGCATCTATCTTGTTGCCAGATGGTTTTCTGACCTGTCGAAACCGGAGGTCAGGCCGGACATCGTGGCATGAGCATTGACATTACTCTGACCTGGCGACGACTCTTTGGGGCGATTGGCGTCGCCGCATTGCTGGGCTTGGGGGTGGCCTTGTTGGTCGCCTGGTCCGGACTCTACAATGTCGCCGCGAGCCGGGGCCATCCTGCCTGGCTGAACTGGTTTCTCGAACTCGGGATGCGAAATTCCGTAGAGGCCAATGCGCCTCGCCTCCCGTCTCCCGATCTTACCGAACCAGGATTGATCGCCCTTGGGGCTGCCCATTTCCAAACTGGCTGCGCCCCCTGCCATGGCGGGCCGGACCAGGCTGTCAATCCGATCTATCAAGGCATGCTTCCCGAGCCTCCCAAGCTGGGGGACGCGGTCGGCCATTGGAGTGACAGCGAACTTCACTGGATTATCAAGCATGGGCTGCAATATGCCGGAATGCCTGGCTGGGCGGCCCCGCACCGGGATGATGAGATCTGGGCGCTTGTGGCATTCCTCCGCGCTCTGCCCGACTTGACGGAGTCCGAATTCCGGCATCTTGCCGCCGGCAATGGATCTGTCACGCCCGTCACTGTGAAGCAACTCGTCTCAGGAAGCGCCACAAGTCTCGCGATGACGACCTGCACGAAATGTCACGAGACTGATCTTGCGCCACCGGTCAGCGACAAAATCCCCCGACTGGCTGGCCAGCCCCGCCCTTTTCTGCTTCGGGCACTGCAGGAGTATCGCGCTGATGCGCGTCAGAGCGGTATTATGGAGCCAATCGCAGCGGAAATACCGGAAGCCCTGCTCGCCGACGTCGCAGCTTATTATGCAGACTTGGAACCGCGCCCACATCCCCCCCCTGCCTTTAAGGGAAACCCCAAAAGAGGGCGAGAGATCGCCTTGTACGGAGATCCGGACAATCGCGTTGCGGCATGCCAAGCCTGCCATAGCAGCGCGGCCAAGCCGGATTATCCTCGTCTGGCAGGGCAGTCCGCCAGCTATATGACCGCCCGTCTGCAGCATTGGAAAATTGGCCATGAGAGCAAAACACCGTTGGACGCGCTCATGGCAAACGCCATGGGCAAGCTGTCCGATGAGCAAATTGACGATGTCGTGGCATGGTATGCGAGCCGTCCCATAGAGGGAGAGCCGCCATGAGCGCGGGGCGCGGACTTGCAGGACTGGGCATGGCCCTGTTCCTCATAGCCTGCCAGGGACAGCAATCTGCGCTGTCGGGCGGGGGAGCGGAATCCGACAGGACACTGGCCCTCACTGTGCTGCTTGGCGTTGGAGGCGCCATCATCTTCCTGCTGGTGGCGGGTGCGCTCCTGGTCGCCCTGCGCGGGCCGCGCCGTTGGCGCTCTTTCCTCTCCGCGCATACTCTGGTCGTTCACGGAGGGATAACCTTCCCGGCCGTGGTTTTGTCCCTGCTGATGATCTACAGCTTCGCGGTGCTCCGCGCAGGCCCCGTTCCGGAGAGCGGTCCGGACAAACCGTCTCATGTGATCCGGGTGGAGGGATTGCAATGGTGGTGGCGTGTTACCTATCTGCAGCCTGATGGATCAGAGATTGAAACCGCCAATGAAATCCGGATTCCGGTCGGTGAACCCGTTCGTCTTGAGCTGATTTCGGCGGACGTGATTCACAGCCTGTGGATCCCTGCCTATGCTGGCAAGCTCGACATGATTCCCGGACACACGAACACGTTGACCCTGCTGGCCTCAGAGCCTGGCACGGTGCGGGGCCAGTGCGCAGAATATTGTGGCGGAGCACACGCCCTGATGGCGCTGTCTGTCACGGCGATGCTGCCGCCCTCCTATGAGCGCTGGCTCGCTGGCCAGGCAGAACCGTCACAACCAGGGGAGACGACCGGACACCGCGCCTTCCTGTCCGCGGGCTGTGGCGGATGCCATACGATTCGCGGCAGTCCTGCCCGCGGCCGTGTGGGGCCTGATCTCACGCATCTCGCCTCCCGGCCAAGCCTGGGGGCCGGAACGCTTGAAAATGATGCGGCAGGCCTGGCGCGCTGGCTGGACGACCACCACCAAGTGAAGCCGGACAATCTCATGCCGGACTATGATTTCCTGACTGCCTCCGAGCAGGCGGAGATCGTGACCTATCTGTCGGAGCTGGAATAATGATGAAGTTCAATGTCCGCAGGTCGGGCACGTTTAAGCGGCCGGCGCCGCAGCGACCAAGTCCGATCCACATGCGGGCAGCTTTGATCCTGCCCCGGTGCGGAGGCACAGCATGACCGATAAGGACCGACAAACGATCAGTCCCGTCCCCAGACCGGCTGGAGAAGAGGAAGACTTGCTGCGCATCTGGGCGACGCCCAAGGGATGGCGTCTACCCACGGCTGTGAACAATACCGTCATCGGCCTGCTCTATCTCGGTGCAGCGTTCCTGTTTTTTGTCCTTGCCGGAATCCTCGCACTGATCATGCGAACACAACTGGCCGTGCCGGGCAATGATTTCGTGAACCAGGATTTGTACAATCAGTTGTTCACAATGCACGGCACGACGATGATGTTTCTGTTCGCCGTACCGGCGATGGAAGCCTTGGGCGTCCTGCTCCTGCCCCAGATGCTGGCCGCGCGCGATCTGCCCTTTCCGCGCCTCTCGGCCTTTGCCGTCTGGGCGTATATTGTGGGCGGGTCAGTCTTCTTTCTGACCATCTTCTTCGATCTGGCCCCTCAGGGAGGCTGGTTCATGTACCCGCCCCTGACGCTGACCGAATTCCAGCCCGGCGACAATGCGGATTTCTGGTTGCTGGGCATCGGCTTTATCGAGATTTCGGCAATCGCCGGGGCGATCGAGATCATCGTCGGCGTCTTCCGGACCCGCCCCCCCGGCATGTCCCTGGACAAGCTTCCGATCTTCGGCTGGGCCATGCTGATCTTTGCCGGCATGATCATGGTCGCCTTTCCCGCCGTCATTTTGGCAACCATGCTGCTGGAGATCGAGCGGGCGTTTGACTGGCCCTTCTTCACGGCGGAGCTCGGAGGCGACCCCCTGCTCTGGCAGCACCTCTTCTGGTTCTTCGGCCATCCGGAAGTCTATATCATCTTCCTGCCTGCGGCCGGACTCGTTTCGATGATCGTGCCGACGATCGCGCGCAAGCCGCTGGTCGGGTATAATCTGATTGTCGTGGCCATTGCTGCGACAGGGTTCTTCAGCTTCGGCCTGTGGGTCCACCACATGTTCACGACGGGAATTCCGGCCTTGTCCCTCGCCTTCTTTTCAGCGGCGAGCATGGCCGTCGCCATTCCGTCGGGAATCCAGTTTTTCTCCTGGATCGCCACATTTGCCGCCTCGAACCGAAAAATACAATTTACAACTCCCTCCCTCTTTGTTCTCGGCATGCTGGCCATTTTCCTGATTGGGGGCCTAACAGGGGTCATGGTGGCCATGGTCCCGTTCAATTGGCAGGCCCATGACACGTATTTCATCGTGGCCCACATGCATTATGTCCTGGTCGGTGGGATGGTGTTTCCGCTCTTTGCAGGCTTCTATTACTGGGTGCCAATCCTTGCGAAACGCCAATTGTCGGAACGGCTCGGCAGATGGGCCTTCTGGCTCATGTTCATCGGGTTCAATGTTGCCTTCCTGCCCATGCATTTCACTGGCCTGCTCGGAATGCCGCGGCGTGTGTGGACCTATTCCGAGGCCATGGGATGGGGGCCTCTGAATCTGGTCTCGACCCTTGGCGCGTTCACAATCGCAGCCGGCGTTCTTGTCTTCATCGTCGATCTGGCGCGCAATTTCCGCGTCGGCGAAGGGGGCAAGGACAATCCCTTCGGCGCCGGCACGCTGGAATTCCTCCCCCAGGATGTCTATTCGACCCGCTCGATCCCACATGTCTCAAGCCGCTACCCGCTCTGGGATGATCCGGATCTTCCGCGCGCCGTGGCAGCGGGGGAGCATTATCTGCCGAACGCGCCGACCGGCGGTCGCGAAACTCTCATTACGTCGCCCATTCATGCCCGTCCGCAATATGTGATCCAGATGCCGGGTCCCAGCTGGTCGCACGTTCTGGCAGCCGTGTTCACCGCTGCCTTCTTTCTTCTGCTCACGGTCAAACTGGTTACGCCTGCGCTGATCTGTGGCGCGCTCGCCATCCTGTCCTGTCTTGTCTGGGTCTGGGGCATCGACAAGGGACCGGACAAAGGTCCCATAGACATCGGCGGCGGCCTGCACTTGCCGGTCTATGTGACGGGACCGATGGCACATGGCTGGTGGGCCATGATCGTTCTGATGATCGTCGCCGGATCACTGTTCTTCGCCTACCTGTTTTCCTACCTCTATCTCTGGACGGTCTCGCCTGACGCCTGGCACGCTGGACGCCCATACCTGCCCGGTGCCCTCAGGCCATTTCTCTCTGCGCTGCTTCTTATCAGTTCGGCGGGTATGATATGGGGCGCCCGGCACCGTCTGAAGATACCGGGTCACCGCTCGCTAGTGTCGGCAGGGTTCATCCTGCTCGCAGCGCTCTTCGCCGGCACCGGACTCGGACTGGAATTCCAGGGCCACTGGGGCCAGGGCCTTCGGCCGCAAAGCTCAAGCTATGCAGCCATGGTCTATCTCGGCATCATTCTCTCAGCGCAGATCATGTTGGCCATCCTCATCATGTGCTTCTACTGCATCGCGAGGATCCTGGCTGGCAAGCTTGATCGCATACGCGTGGCGAGTCTCGAAAACACATCACTGCTTCTCTATTATCTTGTGGGTCAGGCCTTGCTGGGTCTGCTGCTGATCCATGGGTTTCCCCGCATCATGGGGCCCTTGGCATGACCCCGCCACGCTCACCTGTCAAATTCTTGCTCTACGGCGCGCTGAGCCTCTCCGGCATTCTGGCATGGGCCGGGCATTTCGGCCTGGCCTATGGCGTTCAGCATTTGGTCTGTCAGTCCGCGCTGATCCCGGCCAACCTATGGCATGTCATCCTCGCTGCGGCGACAGGGCTTTTCATCGCCTGCATCGGGCTTGTTTTCTGGAATATCCGGTCAAGGAATGTCTTCCGCGACCCTGATGGCGACGTGTCCCAATTCTATACCTATGTCACCCTCACCCTGCTTGCCGTGTCCCTGTTCGGAATCCTGCTGACGGCCATTGCAGGGTTCATGATTCCTGTGTGCGGCAGCTTGAGATGAATGATCCGCACACATTTCTGAAAATTCTTGGCTATGCAGCCCTCCCCGCTGCCGGCAATCTCCTGGGAATTCTCCTGGCGAGGCTGATCGCCCTGCCGCGGTGGGTTATCGGAGTCTTGCTCCACAGTTCAGCAGGTGTGGCCATGGGGTTGATCGCGCTCGAACTCATGCCGCGGATACAGGAAACCACACCGCTCGTAGAACTTGTCCTTGCGATCTTTGCCGGCGCCGCCTTGTCGCTGCTGCTCTTCTACGCCGCGCGCCACCTGGCGAGCCGCACAGGCGGGCGGGCCGGAACATGGATGGTGTTTGCCGCACTTGGCGCCGACCTGACAACGGACGGCCTTATGACCGGGGCAGGTTCTGCCGCATCCCTGAAACTTGGCGCCCTCCTCGCAAGTGCGCAGCTCGTGGCCAATATTCCAGGCGGATTTGCGGCCGGATCGAACTTGCGACGCACGAATCTGGGAGTCCGGAGTCTATGGGCAGCAGGGGGCGCCGTAAGCCTTTGCGCATTTGTGAGCGCAGGTCTCGGTTATCTCATATTGCGCGATGCAGATGACCAGATGCGCGGCGCGAGCCTGGCAATTGTCACAGGTCTCCTGCTGGTGGCGACGCTGGAAGACCTCGTGCCGGAAGGAGATGCTCCCAAACCTCCCCGATGGGGCTCGACTCTTGCCATTGCCGTCGGGTTCTGCGCGCTGGCCGGTGTGACCGCACTGTCCGGCCAGTAGGGGCCACCGGACCTCAATGCAACCGCATGCCCGGATACAGAATCGTCAGTAGGCCCTCATGAATTTCGGCCCGAGCGACAAAATTTTCTTGTTGCAATTCCCGCAGAGACAAAATGATTGATTCTCCGGTCTGCAGCTGTAGAGCCAGCTTGCGACCCATCATCAAAGTCCGGGGGGCCGGGGAGTCAAAATGCAGGTCTCCCGCCAGTCTGAGCGTGCCATGGGTTGAGTACATCTGTATCGAATATTCGGTTGGGAGTTTACACTCCCCGTCCGCTTCAAGTATCCCGCTTCCAAAAAGGTTGGTCATTAAGTGCATGTCATCCACATTTAAGCCGTCTTTCAACGTCACTTTCCAACCATATCATAAATCGGTCGGGCATGTACATCGCACCTGTCCGGCAGCGATCATGCTGACATAGTCTGTAGACACCAAGTGGCCAACATTATCCCATCTTATCGGGGCAGAGACCTGACTCCCTCTCCACACGCCTTGGTCCCTCAACATGTAGACGACGTTCCCACTCCCGGTGCAGGGTCAAACTCAACAGGGGGCAGGACGGCCATGCATCATAAAATCGTGAAGATCAGAACCAACACGGCAATGGCCAGCACAACAGATATCACGCCCCAGAAAGATTGCGGCTTGTCGAGCGCGTCATCCTCCTCTCCTGATGGGCTAGGCTTCGCCGACATTGCCCGCCGCTTTGGCGTTGGCCGTGTTCCAGCAGCTTCATCATCCGTACCCAGCGGCGCTGCCGCGAGGTCGGGGTGGTCGGTTTTGTCCCCCATGCCACCGGAATCGATTCGGCTTCTGAGTTGATCCGCTGTCGGCGCCTTCTCAGTCTTGTTCGCGGTCATGTTCTGTCTCCTGTCTTGTCTACAAGCAACGCAGACATTCCCGCTTGGTTCAACGGGGCCTTTGCCGGTCGTTGAATAGACGAAATCCTGCCCGCCGCCTGGCCGAGACCAGCAGGTGCGAGCAGACCCACGCCGCCAAGCGATGCCCTCTGACCCCACTCACCCCCCTGCGCCCTGACCGGTGAACATCGCAACCGTGTCCGGCTCTCTGCAGCATACCCGCAAACATCCAGGCATCTGGACGTCGTTGCGGTCTCTTCTGGGGTAGTTGGACCAGCGCAAGAAAAGTTTAGCGCCTCACACGAAAAATCTACGCGCAATCGTCCCATCCGGAGCAACCGACTGAAAAGCATGGAGACGTTTTTGCGCGAATATGCCCCTTCGTGCGGCCCGGCATATTGCTAGGGTTATTTTCCCGGCCCTAAACGCATACGCAGACGTCACTTTCCAAAGATTATGACCTTAAAAACGACTCAACTCGGTCACAGGGCAGCAGATTACTCGACGACTGATAATCTGATCCTGCACACCTGACGAAGGCAACAGAAGCCATCGACCTCTTCTTGTGTCGAGGTGCGCGCCACTTCGATCTCGGATTTCCGGCTAGATAAGGCCCAAGTCACTGTTTTTGCTGGTGCCGGCTGAGGGACTCGAACCCCCGACCCTCTGATTACAAATCAGATGCTCTACCAGCTGAGCTAAGCCGGCCACGCTGGAATGGCTGTCCCTACTTCGATCAGCGCGGCGGCGCAAGCGGACGTTCCAGTCAATTTTGGTTAACTGAGGCGGCGGCCCGATTTCTTTCAAATTCCCCAACTCTGCCCCATTCGCCCCGCGAGCCGCACATTTCCGCCTCAAACTGGGTCTATCCAATCCTTAACGAGACCACACACCAAGATGTGGCGTTGATGGGTGTCAGGTGACACGAGACCTGAAGGAAGACGGATATGAAACGCGCGCAGATACTTGCCGGATTCAGCATTGCCGCCATTGCGCTGGCATTTCCCGCGATGTCGGACGCGCCGAAGGCCCCACCCTTGGAGCCGGTGCATGTTCCTTTCGAGAAAACCTGCCAGGACACACAGATCACCGTCTATTTTTCCAAGCAGGAATCGGTTCTCTCCTCCTATGCTGCCCGCTCGCTCAATACGGCCGGCGATCAACTCGCTGGATGCGCGGTGTCGAACATACAGGCCCGCGTGATTTCTGCGGACGCGTCTGACGACACAGCCGCCACCAGCCTGTCGGAAGCCCGCGCCGCGGTCGTGCTTGAGGCCCTGAATGCCCGCGGGATTCGCGCCCGCGACGTCCGCACCAATTTTGTCCCGGCGGCTGAAGCCACCCCGACCGAAGCCCTCACCTTCCCGATGGCGCGCCGGGTCGACCTCACCGTCAAAGCCACCACTGGCTACGGCCTCTAGGCCAACAGGTTTCCTCCCGGAAATTCCAGGATTCCTCACCGCGTCCTGGAACCCCTCGCCCCGAACGCCCTTGCAGCGTGTTCGGGGCGTTCTTTATGAGCGGCGCCCTGTTATTTCAGGCGTTACAATTCTTTCCTTTCCGGCGCGCATCGCTAAAAGGTGCTGGGCACCCGGACACCCGGCCGGGTCTGCTTGCAACGCTATTTGGGAAAGATCGCATCTCCATGACGCAAACCCGGCGCATTCTCGTTACGTCCGCCCTGCCCTATATCAACGGCATCAAGCACCTCGGCAATCTGGCTGGCTCCATGCTGCCGGCCGATGTGTATGCCCGTGTGATGCGGCTGATGGGCCATGACGTGACCTATATCTGCGCCACGGACGAGCATGGCACGCCAGCAGAACTGGCCGCCCAGGCCGCTGATATGAGTGTGCAGGCCTATTGCGACGAACAATACGAGATCCAGCGTGCTGCCGGCGAAGGCTTCAACCTGTCCTATGACTGGTTTGGCCGCTCCTCGCGTCCGGCCAACAGCGCCCTGACCCAGCATTTCGCGCAAGTTCTCGAACAGAACGGCCTGATCGAAGAGCGTACGTCCAAACAGGTCTATTCTGTCGATGATGGCCGCTTCCTGCCCGACCGCTATGTCGAGGGCACGTGCCCGACCTGTGGCTTCGAAAAGGCGCGCGGAGACCAATGTGACAATTGCGGACGGCTCCTGGACCCGATCGACCTGATTGACCCGTATTCCTCGGTCTCCGGCAGCAAGAATATCGAAATCCGCGACACCAATCATCTCTACCTGCTGCAGACGCAGATGCAGGGCAAGATTCGCGACTGGGTGAACAGCAAGGGCGCCCAATGGCCTGGCCTGGCCGTCTCCATCGCCAACAAATGGCTGGATGAGGGCCTGATCGCCCGCGCCATTACGCGCGATCTGAGTTGGGGTGTGCCGGTGCTGGACACGGATGGCAATCCGCGGCCAGGCTATGAAGACAAGGTCTTCTATGTCTGGTTCGACGCACCCATCGAATATATCGCAGCCACACAGGAATGGGCCGAAGCGACCGGGAATGACTGGGAGGCGCTCTGGCGCACCGACAAGGGCGCCGATGACACTGAGTATGTCCAGTTCATGGGCAAGGACAATGTCGCCTTCCACACGGTCAGCTTCCCCGTGACGCTGCTCGGCTCCGGGGAGCCCTGGAAGACGGTCGACAAGCTCAAGGCCTTCAACTGGGTCACCTGGTATGGCGGCAAGTTCTCGACCTCGAACAAGCGCGGCGTCTTCATGGACCAGGCCTTGGAATTGCTGCCAGCCGATTACTGGCGCTGGTATCTGATCGCCAATGCCCCAGAGGGCTCGGATGCCGCCTTCACATGGGAAGGTTTCCAGTCTGCGATAAATTCAGACCTTGCCAATGTGCTGGGCAATTTCGTGAACCGGATCACCAAATACACCGTGTCGAAGTTCGACGGCAAGGTTCCGGAAACGGGCGAGGCCGGCGACGCCGAAGCATGGATGACAGCAGAACTGCAGGAGCGCCTGCCGCGTCTCATCGAACATTATGAGGCGATGGAGTTCCGCAAGGCCGCCGCCGAGACCCGCGCGATCTGGGCAGCTGGCAATGAATATCTCACCAAGGCCGAGCCCTGGGTGAAATACAAGTCAGATGTGGATGCCGCCGCTGTGGGCGTGCGCACCGGCCTGAACCTCGCGGCCCTGTTCGGCATTCTGGCGCTGCCGATCATTCCCGACGCGGGCAAGAAAATCCTCGATGCGCTCGGCATTCCCGAGGAACATCGGAGCTTCCAGTTGCGCGACATTCCGGGTCTGCTGAACAGCCTGCCGCCGGGCATGGAGATTTCTCCGCCCGACGTTCTGTTCCAGAAGATCGAAGACAGCCAGGTCGAAGAATGGACCGAGCGCTTTGGCGGCAGTGATCAGGCCTGATTCTGGAAGATCACGCTCAGATTGTTGGCAGGCATTTCGACAATGTTCGCCACACTCAGGCCCACCTCTTCTGCCAAGGGGATGATCTGACGGTCGAGGTCGCGCACACCCCATGAGGAGTCGCGTGACTGGAGGCTTTCCGTGAAGGCGGCATTGGACGGGGCGATCTCGCCATTGCGCGCGAAAGGGCCGTACAGAAACAGCTTGCCACCCGGCTTCAGGAGCCGTCCCGCGCCCGCAATCAGGCCGAGGGCCGCTTCAAAAGGTGCGATATGGATCATATTGATCGAGACGATGGCATCCCAATGGCCGGCGCGTTCGACGTCGCCCCACTGCCCCTTCGAGGCATCCACGACGACAGGTCCGTCCAGCCGGTCATGTGCGCCTTCAGCCTTCCATGCCGACTGACTGCGTCGGCTTTCGGCATCAATGTCCGAATAGGTCCAATGGAGCCCGCTGAGCGCTTCAGTCAGGTAGGCGCCATGCTCGCCGGTGCCCGACGCAATCTCCAGCACATGACCTGCTTCACAGACATGTTCGCGGAAGACGTTCAGGATCGGATCACGATTGCGCGCGACCGATGGCGAATAGCGCCGACCATCTGTCTGAGTGTCGCGCGGCTCCAGAGCCACCGGCTTGCCGCTTTTGGACTTTGGATAAGTCCCCTCGGGATCGCTCGTCATTATGCCTGCTCGAACGGATACATTTCTGTGGTCACAACTGATTGCCCCATCGCGCTGTAGCGCGGGCCGACCGCCTTTTCGGGCAGGAAAAACGTATCCAGCCTCGCGACGATGTCGTCCGACAACTGAATGCTGCCCGCCTGCCAGTTCTCTTCCAGATGCGACAGACTGGTCGTGCCCGGGATCGGCAGAATGTTGTCACCCTTGGCCAGCGTCCAGGCGAGCGCGAGTTGAGCCACCGAACAGTCCGCTTCCTTGGCACATGCCCGTGCCTCATCCAGCAAGGGCAGATTTCCGGCATAGTTCTCAGGCGCAAAGCGCGGGAAAATCGACCCGCGCAAATCCGATTCATGAAAATGAGCGGGATCGACGGGTGGATCAGCCAGGAAGCCGCGCCCGACTGGCGAGAAGGCCACGAGCGCCACACCAAGCTCTTCGCAGGCTGCCTTGATCGCGATTTCCGGATTGCGCACCCATAGCGAGTATTCGCTCTGCATCGCCGCAATCGGATGGACGGCATGCGCACGGCGCAAATCGGCTGCACCCATTTCGGACAGGCCGATCATGCGGATCTTGCCCTCTTTCACCAGATCCGCCAGCGCGCCGACGGAGTCCTCAATCGGCACGTTCGGATCAGGCCGGTGCATGTAGTAGAGATCAATCACTTCGGTCTGCAGGCGTTTCAGGCTGGCCTCACAGGCCGCCTTGATCGACTCCGGGCGTGCATCCAGCGTGCGCTGACCATCCTTGAAGCCAAGCACGCATTTGCTGGCGAGGAAGTAGCTGTCCCGCCGGTCCTTCAGGGCCTGCCCGATCAGTTCCTCGCTCCGGCCAAACCCGTAGAGCGTTGCCGTGTCGAGGAAATCATAGCCAAGGTCCAGCGCGCGTACGAGCAGGGCCTTCGCGTCCGCCTCGTCCATGGGCGGTCCATAGGCATGCGTGATATTCATGCAGCCGAGTCCGACCGGATAGACCTTACGGTCCCCAATGAGTCGTTTTGCAGTCATCGTGTGGATCCTATGACTTGAATTGTTCCCGCAAGACGGGCTTCAGGATCTTGCCATTCGCATTGCGCGGGAGTGGCTCGGTCATGAAGTGAACTTTTACTGGCACCTTGAACGCCGCCAAATGACTTGCAGCATGCGCTCTCAATTCGTCCTCAGTAACGTGCATGCCGGGTTTCAGTTGCACAACCGCGCCAACTTCCTCACCGAGAATCTTGTGGGGAATGCCTACCACGGCAGCGTCCATCACCGCCGGATGCTCATAGAGGGCATTCTCGACTTCGATACAGTAAACGTTCTCACCGCCGCGGATCAGCATGTCCTTGGCCCGGTCGACAAGATAGAGGAAGCCCTCTTCATCAATGCGCGCGAGGTCGCCGGTGACCACCCAGCCATCGCGGAAGGTCTCCGCCGTTGCCTCTGGCCGGTTCCAGTAGAGCTTGCAGTTCATCGGCCCCTTGCACCAGAGTTCGCCCACTTCGCCCTGTGGCAGGGTGTTGCCCTCCGGATCGCAGACTTTCAGCTCAACGGCCTTTGGCGGTGCCCCTGCACTACCCGGTCGGTTCACATAGTCTTCGCCAATGTTCAGCGTGGCCGTGGCGCAGGTTTCCGTCATGCCCCAGCCATTGCCGGGAGCTGCATCGGGGAAGCGTTTCTTGATGGTCGAGACGAGTTCCGGCGCGGAGGGCGCACCGCCATAGGAAATCGCTGCGATCGAGGACAGATCATATTTGTCCCTGTCCGGATGTTCCAGCAACTGCCACGCAATCGCCGGGACACCACCGACAGCCGTGACCTTCTCCTCTTCAATGATCGGCAGGGCCTTGCCTGCATCCCATTTGTACATGGAGACGATTTTATCGCCGCGCAGCAGGGACGGGATCATGATCGCGAACGCGCCCGTTGCATGGAAGAACGGGATGGCGAGCAGGGTGGCTCGCTGCTCGTTCGGGTCCGGTTCGGGAAGCGGTTCGCCCTTGCGCAGGAACATGCGTGCCTGACAGGTCATGGAATTGAACATGTTGGAGACGACCGCCCGATGAGTCGCCAGCGCACCCTTCGGCTTGCCCGTCGTGCCCGACGTATACATGATCGTCGCGTCGTCTTCCGCGTTGATGTCTATCGCGGGCCATGAAACCTCGGGCAAGTTCGCCCAATCGTTCGCGCCGCCGATATATTGCTCCATCTGCGCCACGCGGGGGTCCCCGTACTCTCCTTCCGGATCGCGCGCGATGACCACATTTTTCAGCTCCGGCAAATTCTCCCACTCGGCTCTGATCCGCTCGAATATCTGCGGATCCACAAAGGCCAGTTTCACGCCGGCAAAGGAGAGGCCGTATTCCAGCTCCTCGCTGGTCCACCAGGAATTCATCGGCGTGGCGATGGCCCCGATCATCGAGGCGGCAAAGAAGGCAACCGGCCATTGCGGATAGTTCCGCATGATGATCCCAACCCGGTCACCCTTCTCGATCCCATACGTCTCGCGCATTACGCCAGCGAGTTTGATCACCGCTCGGGCAAGGGCGTCGAACGTGACGCGCTCGTCTTCATAGACAATGAAATCCCGGTCGCCGAACTGGACGCTGGCGAGTTGGAGGACAAGGGGAATGGTCGGCGGGGCGTTCTTGTAGATCTTCATCTCGACGCCATTGATCACGGCATCGGTGATCTCGAGCGGAGAGCCTTCCGCAGCCAGGAGCTCGTTCGCCTGAGCGATGGACATGGCGGGCCAGTTCGGCAAGGTGTCTGCAGGCATGGGTTTCCTCTGATTGTGTGTTTCATCCACACAATCACGCCCACCCCAAGTATTGAAGGAAAAATTGACCGTTCAGCGGACAATTCTTTGCGGACAGGGCAAAATCATGTCCCTGAACGCAATGCGCCGCCAGCGCGACGTCTTCCGGTTGGAAGAGCTACGCGCTGACGGCGAAAAACATCGTCAGGTCGTCAGTGACTATTTGCCGAAGTCGCAGAAGCGCAGGGCGTGGTCCGTGCCGTCCGGCTCGACCGCGTCATAGGTGCGCCCGGTCAACTCATCCCCCTCACAGAGATAGCCGATCTGGTACATCGCGATCAGGGTCTCATTGTCTGGCGTCAGGTCGCTGGCGATCATCAGATCAATGGCGTCTTCATGACGGCCAAGCTGCATCAGGATATCGAATTTCTGCTGGCGGGTCGTTTCCGGCTGGTTCAGCACCGTCATCAGCGAGTCCGCCTTGCCGCGTGCTGTTTCCAACGCCAGAACGGCCTCCGCGTGACCTGTGGTGTCGTCGAGCGTGTTCACGACTTCCTCGAAATCCTCAATCGCGCCCATCACGTCATAACCGGACTGGCTGACGCGAAGCTCACCGCGGCGCAGAAGCGTTTCGGCCAGCTGCTCCCGTGTCAGGTCCGGATCGCCCGACAATTGGGTAAGCCGATCAATGGCCGTCTGCGTGTTGCCAGCCTCCTCGAGACCTTCAACCGTGGTCATGGCCAGCGCGTAGCTGGACATGGTTTCGGTCATCGGCGCAGGGGCAGCAGCATTTGTCCCCACTGTGTCGGGGGCGGACGTACAGGCCGCCAGCGCAAGGGCGGAAGCGGCAGTGATAAGACCGGAACGAATCATGAGGCATCTCCAGAAGGGAACAGAATGACAGTGCCTAGTCCTAGTCGCACAAGGCGCGCGCTGACAGGGCGTTAATGTGGATTTTATGTGACCTTTCAACTGGTCAGGTCTTCACACCATTCCAGTCCGGCAAGGTCATCCCGCGTCTCGCCATATTCGTGCAGCCGGGCATCCGAGTCTTTCGTCCTGCAGATATAGCCCGCGTCCGTCAGCGTCTCGACCTGCTCCGGCGTGGGGGCCAGGCCGGATTTACGATACCGCGTGACGGCCTCATCATGATCTCCCAAGGTCCAGACCCCATCGAACCATTGTGCCAGTGTCAGGAAGCGATTCATCGATGCTTCGATCTGGTCGACATCCGTGCGGACATAGCCAAGCTCGGTCTTCGCATTTGCGGCCAGCGCATGATCTGGCGCCATCTTCAGCAATTTCTCGAAATCCTCGATTGCGCCGCGCCGGTCATTGGCGGACTGACGGCGCAGGCTGCCGCGATGGTACAGCGCCTGCACCTTCTGCTCGGTCGTCAGGGAATTGCGCGCCAGCAATTCGCTCAGCATCCTGTCGGCATCATAGGGGTTTGAATCGGCCAATGCCTGCGCGATGACGGTTTCCGGCGGTGGGCCGGAATCGGTCGCTTCAGGGGCCGTGGCGCAGGCTGCCAGCAGCAAGGCTGCGGTGATCGAAGTGTAAAAGGGTAAGCGTCTCATGCGCGGCACCTAAGACCGGTTCGCCGCGTGCCGCAAATTGCTTTTCAGATAGATATCAGGCGCTGGCGAGCCGGTTGATTTCGGCAATGTCGCCCCGACCCAGCGCCTCGATCGCCTTGGCGGCGATGTGGCGGGCATTCAGGCCGGCTGTCTCGTACATCTGATACGGGCTGTCCTGGTCCTGGAAGATGTCCGGCAGGGTCATCGGGCGGATTTTCAAGCCGGTGTCGAGCGCGCCAGCACGGGCCAGATGCTCCAGCACGAAGCTGCCAAAGCCGCCCATTGCGCCTTCTTCCACAGTGATCAGCACTTCATGGTCCCGTGCGAGGCGTTCAACCAGGTCCGCATCCAGCGGCTTGGCAAAGCGCGCATCCGCCACCGTGGCCGACAGACCCTGCGCAGCCAGCATTTCGGCGGCCTTCTCAGCCTCACCGAGGCGCGTGCCATAGGACAGGATAGCGATCGTCGTGCCTTCGCGCACGATACGGCCCTTGCCGATTTCGAGCGGCTCGGGATTTTCCGGAACGGCAACGCCCGTGCCCTCACCGCGCGGATAGCGGAAAGCAGACGGGCCGTCATCGATCTGGGCAGAGGTCACTACCATGCGGGCGAGTTCTGCCTCATCGGCAGCGGCCATGCAGACCATGCCCGGCAGGGCGCCGAGATACCCGATATCAAAGCTGCCGGCATGCGTCGCGCCATCGGCGCCAACCAGGCCGGCACGGTCAATGGCGAAGCGGACCGGCAGTTTCTGGATCGCCACATCATGGACGACCTGATCGTAGCCGCGCTGAAGGAAGGTCGAGTAGATCGCGGCGAACGGCTTCATGCCGTCTGCGGCGAGGCCCGCCGCAAAGGTCACGGCATGCTGTTCGGCGATGCCGACATCGAAATGGCGGTCCGGGAATTTCTTGGCGAAAATATCGGTTGAAGTACCGGACGGCATGGCGGCCGTGATCGCGCAGATCTTGTCGTCGGTTTCGCCGAGTTTCGCCAGGGTCTGGCCGAAGACTTTCTGGTAATTCGGTGCCTTTGGCTTGGGCTTGGATTGCTCGCCGGTGATGACGGAGAATTTCGACACGCCATGATACTTGTCGGCAGAGTTTTCGGCAGGCGCATAGCCCTTGCCTTTCTGCGTGACGACATGGATCAGGATAGGGCCATCCTTCATCGCCTTCACATTCTCCAACACCGGCAGGAGCGTATCGAGATCGTGGCCGTCGATCGGGCCGACATAGTAGAAGCCGAGTTCCTCGAACAGCGTGCCACCCATGGCGAAGCCGCGCAGATATTCCTCGGCGCGCCGGGCGGGGCTTTCCAGCCCCATCGGCGTGATCACTTTCTTGGCAATCCGGCGCAGGCCGCGATAGGGGCGCGAGGAAACCAGTTTCGACAGGTAATTGCTCATCGCGCCGACGGGCGGAGCAATCGACATGTCATTGTCGTTCAGGATCACGATCAGGCGCGACTTGTCGGCGCCGGCATTGTTCATCGCCTCATAGGCCATGCCCGCAGACATCGAGCCGTCACCGATCACGCACACCACATGATTGTCGCCGTTCTGCAGGTCACGCGCCTTGGCAAAGCCGTGTCCGGCCGAAATCGAGGTGGAGGCATGTGCTGCGCCAAACGGATCGTATTCGCTCTCGGCGCGCTTGGTGAAGCCCGACAGGCCGCCGGGCTGGCGCAGTGTGCGCATCTGGTCGCGCCGTCCTGTCAGGATTTTGTGGGGATAACATTGGTGGCCGACATCGAAGATCAGCTTGTCGGCCGGCATGTCGAAAACGGAATGGATGGCCAGTGTCAACTCGACCACGCCGAGGCCGGACCCCAAATGTCCGCCGGTCACCGAAACAACGTCGATGACTTCCTCGCGCACTTCATCCGCGATCTGCTTCAGCTCCGCCCGCGACCGACCTTTCAGGTCAGCAGGAGAATTGATGGCGTCCAGCAGACGATTGGGGCGGGCATCGGTCATTCCAGTTTTAGCTCGATCTCGTAATTATTATTCTGACCAGGTCTTAATGCGTTCTATCGAGCACAAAATCGACTGATTGCAGCAGTATATGGGCCTTTTCGCGAAAAATTGCGAGGTGTTCCTTCGCCTGTGCAGCCAGAATGTGCACCCGCTGGCGTGCGCCATCTATGCCAAGAATGGTCACGAAATTGGCTTTTCCTGCTGCTTCATCGGTCCGCAGCCGCTTGCCGACAGTGTCTTCATGGCCGGTGGCATCCAGCAGATCGTCGGCGATCTGGTAGGCGAGTCCCAAGTCGTTCGAAAAGCCTGCCAAGGCGTTGCGTTCGGCTTCCCGGGCCCGCCCGACAATGGCCGCGGCCTCCGTCGCATAGGAAATCAGCGCGCCAGTCTTCAGGCGCTGCATGCGGGTGATCGTGTTGAGGTCGCGGGGGCTGTCGGATTCCAGCATGTCGATCATCTGGCCGCCCACCATGCCGCGCGCACCGGAGGCATCGGCCAGCCGCTCGATCAGCATGGTCCGCACGGAGGCATCATCATGTGTCTCGGTTGAAGCAAGGATCTTGAAGGCGAGCGTCAGCAACGCATCCCCCGCCAGCACGGCCGTTGCCTCGTCGAACGCCTTGTGGACAGTCGGCTGCCCGCGCCGGAAATCATCATCATCCATGCAGGGCAGATCGTCGTGTACGAGCGAGTAGCAGTGTACGCATTCCAGTGCGGCGGCTGCCCGCAGCAGGGTCTTTTCCGGCGCATCGAACATGGCGCCGGTTTCGAGCAGGAAGAAAGGCCGCATCCGCTTGCCATTGGCGAGGGCTGCATGGCGCATCGCGCGCATCAGGTTTGCTTCGGGCCCGCCCGCTGGCGGGATCAGCTGATCCAGCGCCACAGTGACCCGGTCGGCGACCTCTTTCAGGCGCTGTTCGAACTCTTGGGCTTCGCCCATATCGAAGCCCCCTTAGTCGAAATTGGCGGATTCCGTGGTTGGCCCATTGGCCCCCTGGACGATCTGTTCGACCTTGAGTTCAGCGGATTTGAGCCGCGACTCGCAATGCGCCTTCAGCGCTGCGCCGCGTTCATAGATTGCGATGGATTTCTCCAGTTCGACTTCGCCCGCTTCCAATTGGCGAACGATGATCTCGAGTTCGGCAAGCGCCTCCTCGAAGGTCAGTTTATCAACTGGTTTCTCTTTCGCATCAGCCATTTTTCGGCCTCGTCTCTTCTTGAAATTCCCGTGACACTAGAGCGGCGACCTGAGGTCCACAACCACTTCCAGACCAGATTTAGCGGTATTCGTAGATGCGGTAGCTCCAATAAGCGTCGCCGCCATCATACGAACACTTCCAGCCCAGCTTTTTCATTTCCGGACGCAGCATCCGGTTGAACCAGCCATGGGCGGCCAGATAGACCTTGCCTTCGGTGGAAGCCGCGTCGAGTTTTGCCGCCGCAGACGCCGCGCGCTGACGGGCCTGTTTCACGCTTTCGCCATCCAGTGCATGCCCGTTCAGCCATGCGGCCCGGGCGAGGATGTTCCAGGTCTTCGGCAGGTAGCGGACACCGGGCAGGAGTGGTGGTGGCAAGGGTGCCTCATTGAACACCGGATCGAACAGGGCCTGCATGTGCGGCGCGGCGCGGGCGGCAGTCTGCTGTGCCCTGAGACGCGCGGAGGCGAAGACGATTTCGGCATCGACCACGGCTTCAACCAGACCTTCGGGGGGCGATTGGTCATCGGCCAGAGGGCCGATCTCATAGCGCTCCCACCAGTCGCGATACTGCTTCCAGTTCAGGCGTGGGCCAGCCGTCCGGTCGAGGGCCGGTCGACCGTGACGCGAAATGATGATGGGACCGCGCTGCCGGCCTGTCGATGTCTTGTCTGGCATCGCCATACACACTGTACTCGTTCTTGCGGGCCCGGTGACCACTGTTCCAAAATTGCCCTAACGGGGTTGCCCCCCTGCGGCAAGGCGCGTTTGTACACTTGCCGGATGGTCAAGCTGTGAAAAACCGGTAGCTCAGAGCCCCTTCCACACACGCTTGCGGCAGGGTTCCTCGTCCTGCAGCTTGCACTTGTGAAACGTGACGAGAACGGTTTCCGCGCGGCCGATCAGGTGATCCATCGGGACGAAGCCGATCGAGGCCACGTCTGCCGGGACACGCGGCTGGCAGCCTGCGCGGTCGATCACGCCATCAATGGCCGGGCAATGCCCGCTCGGGAAGCGGCCATCCAAGGAATTGTCCCGGTTGTCCCCCATCATGAAGACATGGCCCTCCGGCACGATGAACAGGTCTGTATTGTCGCCCCGTCCGCCCTTTTCCTGGCGATGCGTGACCCAGCTCTTGTCGCCAATTGTCTCCTGCCATTCATGGGCAATGTCGATGGCCACGGCATTGTGCGGCACATAGCGGATCGTGCGCATATACTCGCTCTCGACAGGCTCGCCATTGAGATAGACCTGTTCGCCGATCAGCTGGATCTGGTCCCCCGGCAAGCCGATCAGGCGCTTGATCATGACCCGGCCAGTGTGCGGGTGTTCGAAAACGACAACATCGCCGCGCGTGGGCGTTCTGGCGAAGATCCGGCCCTCGGGCAGCGGGATGAACCGGCCCATGGAGAAAGGCAGGGAATAGCGGTCATAGCCATAGGCGAATTTCGCCACGGCGACACGGTCGGACACTTGTAGCGTCGGGACCATGCTCTCGGAGGGAATCACGCGCTGCTCATAGGCGAGGCCGGAGAAAAGCAGGAAGACGGGCACGAAGACGGCCAGCGTGGCGCCCCATTCGCGAAGTTCCTGTTTGAGCTTGGCCCCCAGGCCCGGCTTTTCGGCGACTTCTTCGTGCGCCGCGCTGTTGCCATATGATGCCATCGGAACCTCATCGATCGTCTTTGTGACGTTCGACCTGTTTAGACGAAAGAATACAGGATTGCGAAGGTGAAAACGCGCCCGCTGCTGCAAAAGCCGCGAACGCTGTCTCTAGTTAAGGCTGTAGAGGTCTATTCCGGTTTCATTTCGTGTCACTGACACGTCACCCCGATAGATGAGGTAATTGAGGTGGGCCAGCGCCTCGCCCGTCGCCATGCCGACCTCATCGTCCGCAATCGCCCGGCCGAACAGCGCCGTGAAGGAATCCACGGCCTTCATGGGGCAACGTCCCAGGCGCTGCAACAATCGCGCGAGGGCCACATGGTGACCGTCGATCAAATGCTGCAGGCGCTTGTGCGCGCCGGTGAAGGGCTCGTTGTGCGCGGGCAGGACGAGCACGTCTTCCGGCAGGCGCTGTTTCAGCTTTTCACAGCTTTCAAGCCAGTCGAGCAGCGGATTGGCCGCCGGCTCGGTCGGGTGGACCGACACATTGGATGAGATTCGCGGCAACAGCTGGTCGCCTGAAATCAGGATGTTGAGCGCCGGGCAGAAAAGACAGGCATGTTCCGGCGAGTGGCCGCTGCCGGTAATGACTTCCCAGGCTTGGCCACCCATTTCGAACGTGTCGCCATCGACCAGCCGCCGGAAGGAATCGGGCAAGGGCATCACGGCCTTTCCGAAGCCACCGAACTTTTCCTTGTACTGGTCCAGCTGGGCCTTGTTCCAGCCAGCGCGCAAATAGAAGTCGAGCCCGGCTTTCGGCGCGCTGCGCCCGGTATCGGACACGAGCATACGGCACGTCGTGTATTCCAGCCGCGTCATCCACAATTCCGCGCCCCATTTGTGACAAAGCCAGCCAGCCGTGCCGATATGATCGGGGTGCATGTGGGTAACGATCACCCGCTTGAGGGGTTTCTTTTCGCTGATCCGGTCGGCCAGCAATTTCCGCCAGACAGCGCGTGTCTCATCATACGGAATCCCGGTATCGACAATCGTCCAGCTGTCGCCATCGTCGATCAGCCAGACATTGATGAACTTAAGGGAGAAGTGCAGCGGCATGGCCAGCCAGAACAGGCCCGGTGCAATTTCCTTGATTTCGCCGGGAGCGGGTGCCGATTGTCCATGCGGATAATCTAGGCGCGGCCGTTTCGGCTTGCTGATTTCTGTACCATCCATGTCAGGAGGATACGCAGCTTCTTGCGTCCGTCGAGCCGTACCGCAAGGTCATGCCACAGCGAGACGTGTGCGAATATCCTCAACCAGAGCGATGGGAGTTGCCGTGCCATCCACCCGGATGACGCCTTCCGGCGGGACCAGCGCAGCCAACTGGCTCTCGAGCAGCGAGACCGGCATGAAATGGTCGGCGCGTGAAGAAATCCGCCGCGCAAGCTCGTCTTTTGGCACGTCCAGCAGAACAAACAGGCAATGTCGGCCGCTTTGTTCACGCAGGCCCGCCTGGACAAAGGGCGTGAGCGCCGAACAGGCCAGGACCACCCGGTCCTCTGGCATGGCGGTCATGGTCTCGCCCATGCTGCGCACCCAGTCAGCGCGGTCTGCATCGGTCAGGGGCGTGCCGGAGGCCATCTTCTCCTTGTTGGCGGCGGAATGGTGAACGTCCGCTTCCACAAAAGGCCAGCCTTCGGCCTTGGAGAGGGCCTCGGCGATGGAGGATTTCCCACTGCCCGCGACGCCCATGATGATGACGAGATCCCTCATTTGATGGGCGTGCGCTTGCGGGGTTTCAGCTTGGTGCGCTTGAATTTCTCGCCCTTCAGCGGGGACACGGTTTTCTCTCCGGATGCCGCATCGGGTTTCCCTCCAGCCCGCGAATCCTGACGATCAGGCCGACGGGGCGGCTTGCCAGACCGGTCGGGGCGGTCGGACCGTGCCGGACGGTCGGGGCGGTCGCTTCGCTCCGGCCGCGCGGGACGATCCGGTCTGTCTGGTCTTGGCTTGCGGGGGCGCGGCGCGTCGCCCTTCAACAGGGCCTCGCGCTCGCGTCCGCTGATCGGGCGCCATTTGCCTTCCGGCAGGCCTGCCAGTTCCAGCGGCCCAACGCGCACGCGCATCAGATCGACCACACGCAGATCGACCAGCTGGCACATCCGCCGGATCTGGCGGTTGCGCCCCTCATTGAGGACGAATTTCAGCTCCTGCTGCTTCACCTGCTCAACGATGGCAGGCTTCAGTTGGCGGCCGTCGAGTTCGAGACCGTGGCGCAATTTGTCGAGACGTTCCGGCGTGACATCGCCCTTCACCTTGACGAGGTATTCCTTGTCGAGCTGGCTTTCCGGGCCGATCACCGCCTTCGCCAGCACACCGTCTTCCGACAGGATAAGCAGGCCCCGGGAATCCTTGTCGAGCCGACCGAGCGGCGCGAGCTTGTTGTAGCGGCCCGGAATGGCGTGGCTCTTTCCGGACAGGCTCTCCGCCGTAATCAGGCGAACAGCGGGGATTTCATCATCCTCAGGTGTACCCGAAACAATACCAATCGGCTTGTGGAACAGGATGGAAAGCTGGTTGTCGAGACGGCGCGAGGCCTTCTGCGCGAGATCCAGCGTCTGGCCTGTCTCGATCTTCTGGCCCGAGATGGCCTTTTCGCCGTCAACCTTGACCAGGCCCTGCTCGATCAGGGAATCCGCTTCGCGGCGCGAGCACACGCCTTCCAGCGCCAGCCATTTGTTGATCCGCAAGGGCTCGTCGCCGGAATAGGTTTTGGTCCAAGCCATGGCGTGTCGCGCCTCCTGATGTGCTGCGGCCCGTCATATCGGCGCGGGCCGCCCCCCGCAACATTCAGTCGACATTGGGGGCCCCGCCTGATCGCCGTGCTTCGCCGGTGGCAGGACCCGGCCCAGGTCAGGACGAATGGCCCAAAGCGACAGCATCGGCTCCGGCAGGCTCAAAAAACGGGGTCGTCGGATCGGTGACGGCTCGCCAGATTGCCTCCGCCACATCAATCGACTTTGTAAGGTCCGACGTATCCTCCTCCCAGCCTTCCATCGTGCTCTGAGCCAGCTCCTGATAGACTTCAGGGAAGCCGTTCATGCGCCCCATCGCATTCTCACCAAAGCGAGTTTCCGGCGCGCGACCCGGCAAAACCACATTGACGCGCACATTGAACGGCCGGAGTTCGATTGCGACGGACTCGCTGAAGGCGTTCACAGCCGCCTTGCTGGCTGTATATACCGACAGCAAGGGCAACGGCATCCACGTCACCGTGGAGGTCACATTCACGATCACGCCCGCCTTCCGTTCGCGAAACTGCGGCAACACCGCCTGCATCATTGTCATGGTTCCGAACGTATTCGTTTCAAAGATGTCGCGAATGGTTTCTATCGGACTGCCTTCGAGCGCGTTCAGCCAGCCGATTCCTGCATTGTTGACCAGTACATCGATCGGGCCTGCCACCTTGACGGCTTGCGCAATGCTTTGCGGATCAGTCACATCGAGCGGCAGGACGCGCAACCTGTCATCCGTCGGAAGAATATCTTCACGAGGCGTTCGCATGGTGGCAATGACGTTCCAACCACGCTCATGGAAGTAACGGGCCGTTTCAAGGCCAAATCCGGACGAGCAGCCGGTAATGAGGATGGTATTCATGGGAACTCCTGTTTGGTGAGCGAATGACCGAATTGAAGATATAGCCAGCCGCGTCGGACGAGCTATAATCAGAAGTCGGTATCTCGTTCGCAGGAGTCCGGAATTGACCGATCCTCTGGCTGAAATTGTCTCCCTGCTCCAACCGACTGCCCCCTATTCGAAAATGATCGAAGCGGCGGGGCGGTGGCGCGTCCGCCGCACGGAGTATGGGCGTCCTTTCTATTGCGTCGTCCTCAGCGGCTCGTGCTGGCTTGAAGCCAGGGACCACGCCCCCATCATGCTTGAGGCGGGCGACTTTGTGCTCATTCCATCGGTGCATGAATTCGCAATGATGAGCGCTGATCCGCCACCCGCTCACCAGCCATATTCACAACCGGTGCGGCTTGGGGAAGCGCATGTCCGGCTCGGCGCCCAGAGCGGGCGGGCTGATGTGCGACTTCTTTTGGGGTATTGCGTCCTCGCCTCACCTGACGCCGGTCTCCTATTGTCGCTCCTGCCACGCCGTGTTCATCTACGCGCAGATGACCGGCTCGCCAGCCTGGTCTGGCTTGTCGGAGACGAAGCGCGCAAGACCCGGCCCGCCCGCGACGTCATCCTGTCCCACCTGCTGGAAGTCATGTTCATCGAGGCCCTCCGTTCAACGACGGTCCAGACGGAGTCACCCAGCTTCCTGCGGGGACTAGCTGACGAGCGCCTCGCAGCGGCCATTCGCCGAATACATGAAGATCCCGCCCGGTCGTGGACGATCGCGGAATTGGCAAAAGAGGCCGCGCTGTCACGCTCCATTTTCTTCGACCGGTTCAATCGGGCTGTCGGCATCTCCCCCATGGGATATCTGCTCTCCTGGCGTATGGCACTGGCAAAAAAGATGCTGCGCGAGAACGATGGCACCATCGCCGAAATTGCCCGGCGTGTCGGATACGGATCAGCCAGCGCGTTCAGCGTGGCATTTACCCGCCATGTGGGCCTGCCACCTTCACAATTCTCCGAACAGGAAGTTCCTGCCTGAACAAGGCCACACGCCGAAGCGTACGCTCAGATCAGCATGCTCCGCTCGACATTCCGGGCCATTTCCGGCATAGGCGTGCGCCCCGCACGGAGATGATTGAAGAATGACGGAACGCCGCGCCGCCGCGCCCATGCTCGCCTTTGGCCTGCTTGTCCTCGGGACCATTCTCGGTCTTGCCGGAACAGATTTGGTCCTGCCTGCGGTTCCTTCCTTGCCGGAAACGCTTGGGGGCTCTCAGGCAATGGCGCAGATGGTGCTTGCGGCGTTTGTGACCGGCGGGTGCATAGGGCTTCTCATGTTCGGGGAACTCGGCGCACGGATCGACCAGCGCAATTTGTTGGTTCTGTCCCTCGCGGCCTATGCACTGATGTCGCTGGCTTGCATGGCCGCGCCGTCCCTGCCAGCGCTGGTGGGCCTGCGGTTCGCGCAAGGCCTGACCGGTTCTGCCGCAGCCGTGTTCGCACCGGGCATGATCCGGGCGATGTTCTCCGAGGAGAAAGCCGTCGGCGCGCTGGGCTTCATGGCCAGCATCGAATCCCTGATCCCTGCCCTCGCCCCCGTTCTCGGCGTCTGGCTATTGGTGGCATTTGGCTGGAAAAGCTCGTTCCTCGTTCTCGGCGTGCTGAGCCTTGGCGTCGCGGCACTGGTCATCCTGCTGCGCCACCGGATGCCTGCGCCACCCTCGACGCGCGCGCCGGGCAGCTATCTGCGCCACCTCATCAATCCGACCTTCCTGCGCTATGCGCTGAGCCAGGCCTTCACGCTGGGCGGGCTGCTGATCTTCGTGTTCGGGGCCCCAGCCATGATCACCAAGGGTCTGGGCGGCGATCTTGGCGACTTCATCATCATGCAGGTGACCGGGATCGCCTTCTTCATTGCCGGGTCGAATTTCGCCGGCAAGCTGGCCGCCCGGTTGGGGCCGGAAGTCATGATCCTGTTTGGCTCTATCCTGTCCGCTGCGGGCCTGCTCGGCATTCTTGGATACGCATTGGCGGGCGGGACCGACCCGCTCGCCCTCGCCGCGCTCTTCGTGCCGGTCAACCTTGGCCTCGGGTTTCGCGGCCCGCCCGGCTTCTATCGCGCCGTGGTCGCCGCACGGGGGGACGATGCGCGCGGGTCGGCGCTCGTGCTCGTGGCCATCCTGACCACGACCGCCGTAGGCACAGCCGTGGCGGCTCCGTTCGTGACACTGGGCATGGTCCCGCTCGCCGCGATTGCAGCGGCCGTCTCCTGCGCCTCCGTCCTCAGCCTGGTCGCCTTGCCGAAGCTCAGCGCCTGAGCAGACTTCAGGCGATGCCAAACAGGGCTTCGCTATTGTCGAGGAAGGGCGAGCCGCCTGCGGTGATGCCGGACACACGGCCCGGCGCAGTGGCCAGAACCGTCTCCGCAAAGAAACCAGCCAGCGCCAGCTGGCGGGCCCGGAAGCCCCCTTCCTCGCCGCGCGCAGCGACTGCCGCCCGTGTCAGGAAATGTCCGCCGATCACGTCACCGGCCAGAGCGAGATAGGCCGTGGCACCAGCGAGCGCCTTGTCCTGGTTACGCTCCTTCATGGCGGTCAACATCCAGTCGCTGGCCTCGCGCAGGGCTTCAGCGCCAGCGCGCAGGCGATCCGCAATCTGGACGAGTTGTGGATCATTGGTGGCCCGCGCATTCGCGGCCGTCGCCTCCACCTCGCCAAGCATGACGCGCATCGACTCGCCATTCGTGCCGGTCAGTTTCCGTCCGACAAGGTCGATGGCCTGAATACCGTTCGTGCCCTCATAGATCGGCGCAATGCGGGAGTCGCGATAGAGCTGGCCTGCCAGCGTCTCGCCCATGAAGCCCATCCCACCATGAATCTGCACGCCCAGGCTCGCCACATCGACGCCCATATCCGTGCACCACGCCTTGGCAATCGGCGTCAACAGATCTTCGCGCATCTTGGCAGACGCGCGCGTCTCTGCGTCCGGCGCAGCTTCTGCGAGGTCGGCCGCGACCCCGCAAGCGTAACAGATTGACCGCGCCGCCGCGACGCGGGCTCGCATGGTCGTCAGGGTACGGCGCACATCCGCATGATGCAGGATCGGGGCGGGACCATCGACGCCTTCCGCCTTGCCCTGCTTGCGCTCCTGCGCGTAGTCGAGCGCGGCCTGGTAGGCCGCCTCGCCCACGGCCACGCCTTCAAGCCCGACATTCAGGCGCGCGGAGTTCATCATGGTGAACATGCAGGCGAGGCCCTTGTTCTCCTGCCCGATCAGCCAACCCGTGGCGCCATCATATTCCATCACGCAGGTCGGCGAGGCATGGATGCCCATCTTCTTTTCGAGGCCGATGCATTTGACGGCATTGCGCTCACCTAGGCGGCCGTCGGCATTTACGATCAGCTTCGGCACGAGGAAGAGGGAAATACCGCGCGACCCTGCTGGCGCATCCGGGAGGCGCGCCAGGACGAGATGAATGATATTCTCGGCGATGTCGTGATCGCCCCATGTGATGAAGATCTTCTGCCCACTGATCGCGTAGCTGCCGTCTTCTTTTGGCACCGCCCTGGTCTTCAGCGCACCCACATCCGAGCCGGCCTGAGGCTCGGTCAGATTCATTGTGCCGGTCCATGTGCCGGAAACGAGATTGGGCAGGTAGGTCTGCTTCTGGTCGTCCGTGCCGTGGGCCAGCAGCGCTTCCACTGCCCCAAAGCTGAGCATCGGGCAGAGACCGAATGACATGTTCGCGGCATGGAACATCTCCATCACCGCCAGAGCGAGCGCCTTGGGCAGGCCCTGGCCGCCCCATTCCTCTGGTGCCGACAAGCCCATCCAGCCCCCCTCGCGGAACTGGGCATAGGCCTCGGCAAAGCCCGGCGCGGCCTTCACGCCGTCTTCGGTGAGCTGGGCGCCATGCGCATCGCCAGATGTGTTGAGCGGGGCCAGCACATCCCGCGCAAGCTTGTTGGCTTCTTCCAGGATTGGCGCAATCAGGTCCGGATCGTAATTGCCGAAGGGCTCCAGCCCCTCCAGCCGGGACAGGCCCGCAACTGACTGGAGCGCGAACGCCATATCGTTGAGCGGCGCGTCATAGGCCATGTATTTCTCCTAGAATCCGAATAGGTTATATCTCGACAAGCATTTAGTGTGGGGATGGTGCCACGCCAACTGCGCCCTATAATCACTGTGACCGTTCTAGCAGATGTCCAGGAGACCAGACCATGCGCAAATCCCTTCTATCCGTTTCCATCCTCGCCCTCGCCGCCTGCGGCGCCGCCGAGACCACCGCCCCGGCTGCTGAAGCCGAAACGCCAGCGACCGAGACTGCTGAAACCGCAACAGCGCCAGCAGAAGACGCCGCTCCGGCCCCGGAAATGGGCCCGGCTGGCACATATGTCCTCGACCCGACACATGCGTCGCTGGTCTGGACCGTGAATCATTTCGGCCTGTCCAATTACACGGCCCGCTTCACCAAGCTGGACGCCACGCTGGAATTCAATCCGGACGATGCCTCGGCCACGTCCCTGACCGTGACGGTCGACCCGGCCTCAGTCGAAACCGACTATCCGGCTGACTTCAAGGCCACCCACGCCGATTCCCCGTACGATACGTTTGACGACGAAATCGCGCAGGACCCGACCTATTTCAATGCCGGCGAGTATCCTGAAATCACCTTCACCTCGACAGAAATCACCGAGACCGGACCGAGCACCGGCACTGTCACGGGCGATCTGACTTTCCTGGGCGTGACCAAGCCTGTCACGCTGGACGTGACCTATAATGGCACCGCGACCTTCCCATGGGCCCCGGACCAACCGAAGATCGGCTTCTCGGCCACGGGGTCTTTCAATCGTTCCGAATTCGGCCTGTCGAAAATGGTGCCAAATCTCGGCGACGAGATTGACCTCACGATCGAAGCGGAATTCGTTAAAGCCGCCGAATAATACAGGAAGATCGACCCTCATGAAGGCTGAAACGTCTCGGTACACGATCGTCGCCATCACGCTTCACTGGGTGATGGCGGGCCTTCTTCTCTTCATGATCTGGCTCGGCTGGAACATGGACGAGAACGAAGTACGGTTCCAGCTTCACAAATCGATCGGGATCCTGATCCTGTTCCTGACATTGGTTCGGGTGATCTGGCGGGCCATGAACCCGCCACCGCCCCTGCCTGACGACATGCCGGCTTATGAAAAGCTCGCCTCGCATCTCGTGCATCTGACCTTCTACGGCCTGATGGTCATCCTGCCACTGGCAGGGTGGCTGCTGGTCTCGACCTCGAAATTCAAGGTGCCGACCGTCCTGTTCGGGTCAGTCAGCTGGCCACACCTGCCCGCGCCGGATTTCCTGCGCTCGGACATCGGGCATGTCATCCTCGAGAACATTCATTCCAAGGGCGCATGGGTGCTGATCGTCCTGCTTGGCCTGCATGTGGCTGGGGCGGTGAAGCATGAATTCGCCGCCGAAGACGGCGTCCTGAAGAAGATGCTGCCCGGCCTGTTCGGCAAGTCCGCAGCGCCCAAATCCTCGCGCGGTTATGTGCGCGCTTTCGGCACCGCCATCATCGCATTCGCCTTGATCGCACTGATCCCGATCGCCGGCTCCGGCCCGGCCAGCAGCGCCGCCCCGCAAGAGGGCGAGCCAGTCGTCCCGGCTGACGAGACGATCAAAGCGAACTGGGACGTGAACTATGACGCGTCCGAAATCCGCTTCACCGGCATCTATGACAAGGCCGACTTTACCGGAACGTTCGAGGACTGGTCGGCGGACGTGGAATTCCATCCAGATGATCTCGCAAGCTCGCATGTCCTCGTGACCGTCCGCACGGCGACGGCTGATGCGGGCAAGAAGCTCTATAATGACAGCCTCAAGGGCCAGGAATGGTTTGACACGAATACGTTCCAGGAGGCCCGCATCCGGCTCATCAATTTCCGCGAGACGGAGACCGGCTATCAGGCCGACGCCCGGATTTCGCTCAAAACCGAACTGGTCACGGTGCCGCTCGACTTTACGCTGGACATCGACGGCGACACGGCCACGCTGAACGGCACGGCGATCATGAACCGCAAGGCGTTTGATCTCGGCCAGGATTCCGACCCGGCAGGAAATTGGGTCGGCGAGGATGTCACCATTACGGTCACCGGAACTGCGACGCGCAAATAGTGCGCTGACGGCTTCCGGGGTTGGCGCGCCAGTGCTAAGCCCGCCGCATGACTGCGATTGCGCCCATCAACCCCGGCACGCTCCAGCTCGCTGCCAGCTTCCTGCGCAAGGGCGGGCTTGTCGCCATGCCGACCGAGACTGTCTATGGCCTTGCCTGTGACGCATCGAACCCGGATGCCGTGGCGCGGCTCTACGCTGCCAAGGGCCGCCCGCGATTCAATCCGCTGATTGCGCATGTGGCTTCCTTGGAGATGGCGCAGACCGAAGCGGTGTTCTCAGAGGCTGCGCTCGCGCTCACCCGAAATTTCTGGCCCGGCCCGCTGACGCTGGTCCTGCCCGTCGCACCAAGCGGCACGGTCTGTGACCTTGCGCGCTCCGGCCTCGATACGATTGCGATCCGCATGCCGGCCCATCCAGGCGCGCGTAGCCTGATCGCGGGCTTCGGACGCCCGGTCGTCGCGCCATCCGCCAACCGGTCCGGCCATATCAGCCCGACCCGAGCAGACCATGTGAAAGCCGACCTCGATGGCAAGGTCGACCTGATCCTTGATGGCGGCCCGTGCACGCAAGGGATCGAATCGACGATTGTCTCCTTTGTCGGGCACCGCCCCGTCCTGTTGCGGGCCGGAGCCGTCGAAACTTCCGCCCTTGAAGCATTTCTGGGCGGGCCACTGACCCGCGTGGGGGAGGAGGACGGCATCACCGCGCCCGGCCAGCTGAAAAGCCATTACGCGCCCAATGCCCGCCTGCGTCTGAACGCTGACGCTCCCGAAGTCGAAGAGGCGTGGTTGGGGTTCGGGCCGGATACATTCGGGGGAACAAATTTGTCGCCGAGTGGTAATCTGGCAGAAGCGGCGACCAACCTGTTCGCGATGCTACGGAAGCTGGATACAGATGCCGACCGGATAGCCGTCGCACGCATTCCAGACCAAGGTCTCGGCGAAGCGATCAATGACCGCCTCGCCCGCGCCGCCCACAGGGAGTGACCTCATGCATCCGAACCGCATCTTTCACGAACACAATCCCGATCATCTGATCGAAACAGCCCGTGCGCATTCCTTCGCAATTGTAATTGGCACACGGAATGGCCAGTCACATGTCGCCCACGCGCCGATCATGCTGGAACGACATGGCGAGAGCGTGATCATTCGTTTCCATCTTGCCAATGCCAATCCCGCCATGCAGGCCATCGAGGAGACCAAGCGAGCGCTGGTCGTCTTCACCGGGCCTCATGCCTATATCTCAGCGACATGGTATGAACAGGACGATCAGGTCGGAACCTGGAACTATATTTCGGTCGAAGCCGAAGGCCCCGTCATCGCGCTGGATCATGCCGGGACTGCTGCGCAACTGGACGATTTGTGCGGCCAACTCGAAGCCGGTCTGGCCCCAAAGCCCGCCTGGACACGCGACCAGATCGACGACCAGAAGTTTGATCGGATGCTGACTGCCATTACTGGATTCGAGATGACGGCGACACGCTTCGAAGGCATCCGCAAGCTGAACCAGAACAAGCCGGTCGAGGCGCGTCGGCGCGTCATTGCCGCACTGGAAGAGCAACCCGGCGGCCTCGCAATCGCACGCGAAATGGCTAAATTGGAACCATGACAGAGCTCAGCCCGGACTTCCTGACCGCCGCCAAGGATCTGCTCGGCCCGAAAGGGTGGAGCATGGAGGCCGAAGATCTCGACAAGGTCTCGTCGCCCTGGCGCGGCACCTACAAGGGCGAGACGCCTTTCCTCGCCAAGCCCGCAACGACGGAAGAGACCGCTGCGCTTGTGCGCCTCTGCAATGAGCATAACGTTGCAATCACGCCGCAAGGCGGCAATACTGGCCTCGTCGATGCGGGCACGCCGCATGGTGAAATCTGCGTCTCAATGCAGCGGATGACCGCCATCCGCGCGCTCGATGCCTTCAATAATTCGCTCGTGATCGAGGCAGGCGCGCCGCTTGTTACGGCCCAGCAGGCCGCCGATGAGGCCCAGCGCCTGTTCCCGCTGTCGCTCGGCTCGGAAGGGACGGCCACGATCGGCGGCCTGATCTCGACCAATGCCGGCGGGGTCGCGGTGCTGCGCTATGGCATGATGCGCGACCTGATCCTCGGCCTCGAAGTCGTGCTGCCGAATGGCGAGATCTGGAACGGCCTGTCGGGCCTGCGCAAGAACAATACCGGCTATGATCTGAAGCACCTCTTCGCCGGAGCAGAGGGCACGCTGGGCATCATCACGGCGGCAACGTTGAAGCTCTTCCCGAAAGTCCAGCGCGCCAGCGCCTGGGTGACGTGCGCGACGGCAGATGATGTGGTGAAACTGCTCGCCCTCGTTCGCGATCATGCGGGCGATACGGTGACGAGCTTCGAGATCATTCCCGCCAATGCGGTCGCGATGGTGCAGGCCGATGCGCCCGACACACGTGATCCGCTGCCTTCTGACCTGCCCTGGCGGGTACTGATGGAAGTCTCCATGTCGCGCGCCGAACATGCCCGCGAGGTGCTGGAAGACGCGCTCGCCGCCGCCTATGAAAGCGGGCTCGTACAGGACGCCGTGATCGCCGAAAGCGTCGCGCAGTCCGACAGTTTCTGGCACATCCGCGAGACCATCCCGCTTTCAAAGCGCGCCTATGGCACCGCCCTGAACCAGGACATTTCGGTTCCCGTCAGCCGCATTCCGGAATTCATTGACGCGTGCAATGCTGCCGTTCTGGACCAGGTGCCGACGGCGGAATTCGTGATCTTCGGCCATGTCGGCGATGGCAACCTCCATTACTCCGTCTGCGAACCGGCGAACGCCGAGCACCCCGTGCTGCGCGGTCAGGATCAGGCGGTCTTCCGCATCATCTATGACCAGGTCATGAGCTTTGACGGGTCCATCAGCGCCGAGCATGGGGTCGGTCGGCTGAAACGTGATGAGCTGGAACGCATCCGCCCGAAAGCCGCCACCGAAACCATGCGCGCCATCAAACGCGCCCTTGATCCCAACAGGATCATGAACCCCGGCCGCGTCATCAATTCCTGACCCGGTAACGTCTTGCCTTCCCGCTGGATCGCTGTAGCGTTTGCGTACAAAGGGGAGACACATCACATGCGGAACTATTTTATCGCCCTCGGCCTGCTCGCGCCGCTCATGGCTTGCGAACCCACGCCCCCAATCGTTGGCGGGCCGTGCAGCTATGAAACCTCAATCATCACGGCGACAGTGACAGAGGTCGATGAGGATGGCGCCCTGTTCGAGGGGCCAGACGGCGAGCTCTGGGTTCCGGTCTCCTATCTCGGCACTCTTCCGGAAGTTGGCGACACGCTGACCCTGAAGCGCGACCGCATCACCGAAGGCACCTGCACGCCCGAAATGTACGAAGTCGTCGACACCGATATCAGCGACGAAGACTAGCGCACGCTAAGGCGAGAGGAGACGCGCCCATGAAACCGCCCTCCAGTGTCGACGCCCTTTCGGAGTTCGGACGCGCGCGCCTGTCGAACTCCTTCTTCATGCGCGATTTCCTGTATTCGGATATCGCCGCGCTTCACGGCTTCTCGAACGTGCCCGATGATCCGGACCTTGCCATTGCCGCTGGCACAAAGCTCTGCACCGAATTGCTTGAGCCCTTGCAGGACGTGTTCGGGCGCATCGCCATCCGGTCCGCCTATCGCTCTGCCGAAGTGAACGGCTTTGGCAACCTGATGCAACGGGAGAGGAAGAAGGGCTATAATTGCGCCTCGAACGAGAGCAATTATGGCCATCATATCTGGGACCGACGGGACGCGGACGGCAATATGGGCGCGACGGCCTGCATTGTTATCCCGGCTTTTTACGATACGTTCCACGCAGAAGGGGACTGGCAGAAACTGGCCTGGTGGGTCCATGATCATCTGCCCTATTCGACGCTCTACTTCTTCCCGAAGCTCTGGGCCGTGAACATTCAGTGGCGGGAAAATCCTGTGCGCCAGATCGACAGCTATACCGCGCCGCGCGGGCGACTGACCGATCCCGGCAAACCGAATTTCGATGAATCGCATGAAGCGGAGTGGGCGCCCTTGCGAGACGTTTTCCCGAAGGCCTGACGGATCAGCTGGAAAGCGCTGCGGCGATCTCCGCATGCGACGCAAATACTTCATGCGCACCCGCCGCCCTGAGCCGGGCGCCAAGCCCCGCATCGGAATGCCCCCCACCCGTGAAGCCCCACGCCGTCATGCCGGCGGCGCGCGCGGCCTTCACGCCATTCACGCTGTCCTCAATGACAAGGCAGGCTTCCGGCCTGACCCCGACCTGCTCGGCAGCGTGCAGGAACAGGTCCGGCGCCGGCTTGCCATGTGTCACGAGATCGGACGAATAGATGTGCGGCGCGAACGTGTCGTGCAGGCCGGTCAGGTGGAGCTTGCGGACAAGTTTTGGCGCTTCCGAAGACGAGGCCACAGCCTGCGCGCCAGAGAATGCTGTCGAAACTTCCAGCACACCTTCAATCGCGCGCAAATCCGTTTCGAAGCGCTGCCAGATGCGCGCCTGCAACTGGTCGGCAAAGTCCTGCGGCAAGGGGAGACCATGCTCGATGGCATCTTCGGCAAGCGCCGCATGGAAGTCCCGATTGTGCAGGCCGACAAACCGCGACACGAAAATCTCGAACGGATAGTCGAGCCCCCAGTGGGCCAGCATTTCCCGTTCGGTCGCGATGGAGATGGTCTCGGAGTCCACCAGCACGCCGTCGCAATCAAAGATCAGGGCGTCCATCCGGCTTAGCCGCGCCGCCCGAACAGGCGTTCGATGTCGGCGAGTTTCAGCTCCACATAGGTCGGCCGGCCATGATTGCACTGGCCGGAATGAGGCGTCGCTTCCATCTGGCGGAGCAGCGCGTTCATCTCTTCGCCATTCAGACGTCGCCCGGCCCGCACCGAGCCGCGGCACGCCATGTTCCCCATGACTTCTTCGAACCGTTCCTTGAGCGCGAGGCCCGCATCATATTCAGCAAAATCGTCCGCAAGGTCGCGCACCAGGCCCATCGCATCCATTTCGCCGAACAGGGCCGGCGTTGCCCGCACACAGATGGCCCCAGCCCCGAAGGGCTCGATCTCCAGCCCGAGTTCGGCAAGTTCATCTGCCCGCTCCAGAACGCGTGTGGCCTCGTCTTCCGACAATTCCACAACGTCCGGGATCAGCAGAGCCTGACGCTTCACACCGCCTGCCGCCATCTGGCGTTTCATGTCCTCATAGACGAGCCGCTCATGCGCGGCATGCTGGTCCACGATGACGATGCCGTCGGCTGTCTGCGCGACAACATAGGTCTCGTGCAATTGCGCCCGTGCGACACCGAGCGGAAAATCAGTCGGCATGCCTTGCGCAGGCGGCGCCTCCGGCTCGACGCGTGCCGACGGCGCGCCGTCATGGCGATAGTCCGGTGCAGGCGCCTCATGCAGCCCCGCCATCACATCGCCCGACGGTGGCAAGGGCTGGTCGAAGTCTATGCCGGAGGGTTGCCGGTAATAGGAGGAGGGGGAAGCCTGCCTCTCTGGCGCAGGGGGCAATGACCAGAGATTGGCCGAGGTCACTTCCTCGATCCGGACCTTTCCGAGCGCAGAATTCGCAACTGTAGTGGAGGCGCGGTGCCCGGCGGCCGCAAGCGCATGCCGCAGCGCGCCAATCATCAGCCCTCTTACATTCCCGGCATCGCGGAAGCGCACTTCGGTCTTGGCCGGATGCACGTTCACATCGACATATTCCGGATCAAGGTCGACAAACAGCGCAGCCAGCGGGTGGCGGTCGCGTGCGAGGAAATCCTGATAGGCGGCGCGGATCACGCCGTTCAGCATACGGTCCTTCACGGGCCGGCCATTGACGAACAGGAATTGCATCTGGGCATTGCCGCGATTGAGCGTCGGCAGGCCAGCAAACCCGGCAAGCCGCACGCCTTCGCGCTCGGCGTCAATCTCCAGCGCGTTCTCACGGAAATCCCGCCCCATGATCGCGCCCAGCCGCGCAAGCTGGCCGGAGGCGCCTTCGGCCTCTGCCGCATAGCGCAAGGAGTTACGGCCATTATTCTCCAGCGAGAAAGCCACATGCGGATTGGCCATGGCGAGGCGTTTGACCGTGTCGGTCACTGCCATGCTTTCGGCGCGCTCGCCCTTCATGAATTTCAGCCGGGCGGGGGTGGCATAGAAGAGGTCGCGTACTTCGATCCGCGTGCCCGTCTCGCCGCGCCCGGTAAAGGCTGCGGGGCGGGGGCCTTCCATCCGGCCCGCCTCGACAAACACTTCCGCCGCGTCCTCGCCCGCCGCGCGGGATGAGATGCTGCAGCGGCTGACCGAGGCAATCGAGGGCAACGCTTCGCCGCGGAAGCCCATCGTATGAATGTTCAGGAGGTCCACACGGCCGCCGGCATCCGGCACGAGTTTCGAGGTGGCATGGCGTTCCAGCGCAACGAGCAGATCATCGGCAGACATGCCGCAGCCATCATCCTCGATGATGATCCGTTTCAGGCCACCAGCCTCAATGGAAATGGTCACGCGGCGCGCCCCGGCGTCCAGCGCGTTCTCGACCAATTCCTTCACGGCGGCAGCCGGGCGCTCGACCACCTCGCCCGCCGCGATCCGGTTCACGACATCAGGCGGCAGTTTGCGAATTTCGGGACGGGATTGGACGGAATCAGCCATTCGGTCACAATAACGCGCCCTACCCGCTTTGTCCCCGCCTGCCCGCACGTTTCAACAGGCCAAGGCACGGACGCAGCGCCCCCACACGAGCGCGGCGTCCTGTTGACGCAGGCCGGTTGCCTTCCGTCCGGTTACCCCACACAGTGCGCCCAAGACATTCCGGAGCCTTGTAATTCCATGAAGATGACTTCTTCCCTCACTATCGCCGCTGTCCTGGTACCTGTCTCTTATACACATCTCCGAGCCCACGAGACCAGAGAGGATCTCGT
>CAJXOF010000011.1 GCA_913057945.1 uncultured Hyphomonadaceae bacterium
GATCCTCTCTGGTCTCGTGGGCTCGGAGATGTGTATAAGAGACAGCGGCAGATGAGTTCACCGAGCTGGAGCCTCTTCCGAGCGAAGAAATGATGATGGAAGCGCCCGCCGAAGCTCCGGTGCCCGGCCCAACGCGCAGCATGCGGGCCGACATTCCGGCCGATGTATTCCCGGAATCGGCTGAGGCCGCGCCGGGCTTTGATGCGCCGCCCCCCGTGATGACCCGGTCGGCAAACGTCACGCCGCAGGCCAATGAATCCTTTGTCGAGACGCTGAAAAGCGTGCCGGTCGCCCATGAGACGCCAAGTTCCGCCGAATACAAGCGCGCCTTCGATGTGACCCTCGCCATCGACTCCACAGGCGATGATACGGCCGCCGATGCCCTGCCCGGCCGCGGCAATGTGATCGAAGGCGAAGCGCTGGTGTCGGACCGTGTTGAAGCGCGTCTCAGCGGCGCGAATTTCGAGATCGTGCCCATGTCGCCGGACGTGCAGGCCCTGTCGCCCCTGACGGAAAATGTCTGGCGCTGGTCGGTGCTGCCGCTGTCGGCGGGCAGCCATGACCTCGTGTTCGAGATCTATGCCATCGACGAGGATGCGGTCGTGCCGCTGCGCACCTTCCGCGACACGGTGACGGTGCAGGTATCGGGCATCAATCGCGCCATCGCCTTTGCCGACCAGGCCAATCCGCTGTTTGTCCTGCTGGGCGGGCTCGGCTCGGCAATTGCCGGCCTGATCGGGGTGGTGCGGTTTTTCGGACGCAGATAGGCGCCTCGCACCCTGCGGAGCGAATTTATTTCCAGTCACCGGCGGCATGGCTTTGACTTTACGTCAATTTCCGTCTTTCTGGCGGCATGACAACGATATCATCCCCCACGACTCTCGAAACCGCCCAATCCTTCCTGCGTGAGCAGGCCGCCCGGATTCAGATCGACCCGCTGACCAATTCGGTGTTCGCGCTGGCGCAGACCCTGTTCCGCGACCTGGAGGTCGGAACCGCGAAACTGTCGGACCTGTCCAAGCTGGCCGATGAAGTTCACCTCGACCTGATCGAGGAGCGTGCCGACCGGTTCCGCACCCAGCATGCCGGCGGCAAGGCCAAGACGGCCTGGGCCAGCCTGACCGAAGAACTGGAAACGCTCGCGGCGCAAGGATTCGAGTCCTTCAAGGCCCGAATCGAGCAGGCAACCGGCGGCATCGTGTTCACGGGCCATCCAACCTTTGCGCTATCAAAGGATCTGCGCACGGCGCTGGCCGATCATGTGGTCAGCGCGACCAAGACCAGCCGTACCATGCTGATGCGCCAGATCCGCGCCGATTCCCGGCCGTGGAACCAGGCGATCAGCCTGACCGGCGAGCATGACGAGGTGCAGGGCGCGATTGCCCATGCGGCCAATGCGCAGCTGGCCTATGCGAACGTGTTGATTTCCGTTGCCCGCAAGGCGTTCCCCGATGACTGGCGGTCGCTGAAAATCTTCGTGCCGACGCTGGCCTGCTGGGTCGGGTATGACCTTGATGGGCGCGCCGACATTCACTGGTCGCAATCCCTGACCTTCCGCCTGACCGAAAAGGCCGTCCAGCTCGGCCGCTATGCGCAGCAGCTGGAATCGATCAGCGGCAGCCAGAAGATCGGCCCGCTCGCCAAACTGACCCAGCGCCTGAAAACGGCGTCCGACGACACGGCGCGGCACGCCGCCCTGTTCGCTGCCGACCTGACCGATCCGAACAATCTCGTGCCGGCGGCAAATGCGCTGACCGAGCATACCAAGCGGACCGTGCTGGATGCGTCTGAAATCATCGACGTGCTCGACGGGGTGATCCCGACCGCCGAAGACAGTCTCGCCGCGGAGCTGATGGCGATCCGCGCGCAGGTCGAGGCGCTGCAGCTGGGCACGGCGCGCATCCATCTTCGCGTAAACGCAGCGCAAGTGCGCACGGTCATCAATCGCGATCTTGGCCTTCAGACCGAAGACCGGGAACTGGGCCGTGTCGCGCTCGCCGAACTGGCGCAGAAGGCGCGCAAGTCGAAACCGGTGCAGGTGAATTTCGCGGACCTGTTCTTGGAGCAGTCTACCGCGCGGCGCCAGTTCATGATGTGCGCGCAGATTTTGAAGCATATCGATTCCGGATCGGTCATCCGCTTCCTGATCGCCGAGAGCGAGAACCCCGCCACCGTGATGGGCGCGCTCTACCTCGCCCGCCAGTATGGCGTGGACGACAAGCTGGACATATCGCCCCTGTTCGAGACACCGGAAGCGCTGGAGACCGGGGGCCGCTTCATCGAGCGCCTTCTGGAGGAGCCGGAATTCCTCGCCTATGTGAAACAGCGCGGCTATCTCTCGATCCAGCTCGGCTTCTCCGATGCCGGACGGTTCATTGGGCAGGTCGCTGCCGATATGGCCATCGAACGCATTCACAATCTGATCGCCCGCGCGCTGGCCGCCAAGGACGCGGACGTGGATCTGCTGATCTTCAACACGCATGGCGAAAGCATGGGGCGCGGCGCATGGCCGGGCACCTTCGAGCAGCGGTTTGATCATCTGCTGACGCCGTGGACCCGTGGCGGCGCACGCGCCCGCTCCCTGCAGCTGCGCCATGAGGTCAGCTTTCAGGGCGGCGACGGCTTCCTGCACTTTGCCAATCCGGCGCTGGCCGAAACGACGATGGCGGCCTGGTGCAGTCATACGCTGTCTGATCCGGCCGACCGGACGAAGGACCCCTTCTATACGCGTACGGACCTTGTCTGGGATTTCTACCGGTCGCTCCGCGCCTGGCAGGAACGCCTGTTCGTGAATGCTGACTATGGGCGCCTGCTCGGCGCCTTCTCCAGCGGCCTCACCGTCAAGGCAGGCTCACGGCCGAAACGCCGCGCGGCCGGGCCAGTCGGCCCGCGCTCATTGCGCGCAATCTCCCACAATGCGACGCTGCAACAGCTCAGCATGCCGGTGAACGTCGCCGCCGGGATCGGCTCGTCCCTGCAGCGGGAGATGGAACGTCTCGTCGACCTGATCGACGACAGCCCGCGCATGAAGGGCCTGATCCTGCTCGCCACCCGCGCGCGCCTGCTGACCAGCCTGCCCGCACTGCGCGCCTATGCCCGCGTCTATGACCCCGGCGTCTGGGTGGCGCATTCGAAACTCGCCGAGCCTGACAAGGCCAATGCCTATCGCGCGGTCTATTATGCCCTGCGCGACAATGAGACGTCCGTCTCGATGAACCAGATCGCGAACTATATATCCGTAGACCTCGGAAAGTTTGACCGCCTTCTGGCGCAGCTCCAGAATTCGCCCTCCCTCGAGGAACGCCATGAAGGCCGGCTGGATTTGCATGTCCTGCATGCCGTGCGCCAGGCCCTGATCATGAAGGCATTCTCGATTGTCGGCGGCCTGCCCCGCCTGTCCGAACGCCACGACGCCAGCAGCCGCGACCTCGTGCAGATGATAGCCGAATTACGCATCCGCGAAGCGGTTGAACTGTTGCGGGAAATCTTCCCGCATTCGCGCGACCAGGACACCCCGCTGAGAGCGCTGACCGAGACCGGGAATGATACCAAGGGACAGGCGGGCTATGGCTATGACCGCATCCACAAGGACATCATCGGCCCTCTGGACGATATTGATCGCATCCTGCACGGCATCAGCCTGGCGGTGGCGCACGCCTATGGCGCGTTCGGCTAAAGCCCCCAAAATTTAGGCTTCATTTGGCGTTCATTTTGCCTATCATACGGTTGAGCTTCGGAATCTTTCATGATTTCCGGACCTTGGCCGGATGAACCTGTTCGGCCCCATGCGATGAGACCCGCATGGTGATACAGGGGGGGACAAATGAACGAAACTGACTTCCGGTTGTGGCAGTCCCAAGCCCGTCCCTCTTCTCGTTTTTCTTGCTCTTTATTTGATGAAACCGAGGAATGACAGGACACAATTGATGTACATTTCGAAACGACTTGCCCGGCTGAGTGTGACCGGCGCAATGCTAAGCCTCGCCCTGACCAGCAGCCCCGCAACAGCGGAAACAAAGGACGCCGCGCCTGAAGCGCGCCTCACTCCCGTCCACACGGCCCTTCTCTACCACCAGGTCTCCGGCGAGCCCGCACCGGTCGTCAACATGATGGCAAAGCCTCTCAACCTCCGGTTCGACAATGAATTCGAACGTCGCCGCTTTGCGACTGAAGCCTTCCCTGCTTTCAAGGAGCTGGCTGATGATGTACTCGAACAGCCCGCCTATTATGCCCGCTTCAGCGTGCGGCTCGATGATTATGATTTCAACGAAGAGCGCTTCCCGCTGAATGGCGTCTACAGTGGCTCAATGTACTTCTATTATGATGCCGGCAAGGCTGGCTCGGAAGGTATGGACTATGCTGTCCGTATCGTGAACACGGATGAAATAAAGTTTCTCGATGCCCCGATGGATGAAGCCGAAACCATGCTGAACCGCATGGACGGCAAGATCAGCGCCGAGATGTGGATGGTGCCGGTCTCGCCGGTCTCTGCTGGCTGGATCAAGCTGAAGAATGATTACTATCGTACCGTTCAGATGAAGGCGACAGTCCTCAAACTGTTCGATGAAAATGGCGACCTGATCGCGGAGATCGAAAGCAAGTCTGCCAATTTGAAGAACAAGGCCAAGGCGGCAAAACCCAACCCGATCCGCGAACCGGAATTTTCCAATCCCTGGATGGCCGATGATGCGCCAACGGCCATTCTTGATCACTACAAATGGTATATTGATAAGGCCTACAAGGTGCCAAATGCCGCCTATGGCGCTGACTCTTTTCAGGGCGCCATGGAACTGGGTGGGGCTGTGTCGAGTGGCTGCATCGCCAAATTCGGATATTCAGAGTGCAATCGCCTCAGCTCTGCGCGCCAGCAGATGGTCAATCGCTGCACGAACACCGTCAGCGCGGAACGCAAGTCAGAGTGCTATCAGATCCGCTACCTGCCTTACTCGACCGAAGAAGCCGACTCCTATTCGAACCGGACGTCGGACTAGGCACATCCCCAGACCGGGCATCGCGTCATGCTTGCTGGGCGGACGCGATGCCTGATCCTGCATTCTGACGGGTCGGATCAGCGGCGCCGGTAGGACTGCACTTCCATGCAGACGAGACACTTCTTCGCAACGCTGTGGCGGATGCGCAAATAGAGCAGATTGTGCTTGCGATCTATCTGGACCCGGAATTGTGACAGGAAGTCCATGCCGAGGATCATGACCGGCTCGTCAGCCATGCCGAGATAGTCGAACAGGGCCGGGTCGGAGACGACCATGTTGAAGCTGGACATGTCGACATCATCCAGTTCGAAGCGGGAGATGCGGGCAACATACATGTCATAATCGCCCCCGGTGATACCGAGCAGGCGCTGGGTCTCTTCCTCATTGGTCCTCGTACCGGCATGCGCTGCAAATGCAGAATTCATGTAGGTAATGGTCGATCCCGTATCGATCAGGGCCAGCCCGCGCCGACCATTGATGGTGACTTTCACGAAATAGAGACCGTTGCGCACTTCGAGGGGACGCTTGCAGAGGATTTCCCGTGTCCGTCCTTCCGGGCGCCGGTCATAGGCGGTGACATTTCCCTTGTCGAAATCGAAATCGACGACATCACCCGTCAGCGCACTGATCGGCAGGACATTCCGGACGCCGCTCACGGCAATCTTGCGGTCGAGGGCGACTGGCACCTGTTCCAGTGCGATCGACCCCACGCCAAGGCTGGGCAAGTCGATCAGGGGGAAGATTTCCGGGCCGCCAAGGCCAAGCACTTCCACGAATCTTTCTTCGCCCGGAACTATAGCAATTCCGGCCGAACGGGCGGTGGCGCCACCGATCATGGGCAGGGTCGCGGCCGTGTCGATCACAGCCGTGGCGGTGATGCCCTCGGTAAAGGAGAGTTCCGCGATCAGCCGGTCCTCGGAATCCATCTCGAATGGAATAATTTGCTGGGTGTTTGTGTTCGCCGCGGCGGGAAGGGAAAGGAGCAAAAAGAGGCCGAGCAACAAGCTGGACAGGGCAGCGTGCTGGATGAGACCGGACCGGGTGGCCCGTAGTGCTGGCAATCCTCCCATGGATGCATCCTTTTCCCACATTATGCCACACGCGGGCCTGCGGACAAAATGGGGTCGCGTTCAGCAACGGCCCTTGCAGTTTGCCGGCGGCGCCCCAGGCGAACCCCCGGCCCGGAAAACAGTTCGCCCCCATAACCCGACGTCACGACTAGTCTTACGCTTACGTGCGCGTAAACTTGGGCAGAGAATAAACCCAAGGGAGATACCAAATGGCTGAGGCCTATATCATCGACGCTGTGCGTACGCCGCGAGGCATCGGCAAAGTTGGCAAGGGCTCGCTGGCCCACCTGCACCCGCAACACCTCGGTGCGACCGTGCTCGGCGCGATCCGCGACCGCAACAATCTCGACACGGCAACCGTCGATGATGTGATCTGGGGCACCTCCAGCCAGCGCGGCGCGCAAGGCGCTGACATGGGCCGCATGGCCGCCCTTGATGCCGGCTTTGACGTGAAAGCGTCGGGTGTCACGCTCGACCGCTTCTGCGGATCGGGCATCACCACCGTATCGCTCGCCGCCGCGCAGATCATGTCCGGCATGGAAGACTGCGTCATCGCCGGCGGCTGCGAAATGATGAGCTACACGGCCGCCACCGCGGACCCGAAAGTGCCGCCAATGATGGACGCCGGAAACCTGCATTTGCGCGAACTGCACCCACAATCCCAGCAGGGTGTATGCGCCGATGCCATCGCGACGCTGGAAGGCATTGACCGCGAAGCCGTCGATCAGCTGGCCGTGACCAGCCAGCAGCGCGCCAAGCGGGCCATGGATGAAGGCCGTTTCGACAAGTCCCTCATCCCCGTCTACAATCGCGACGGCACGCTGGCGCTCGACAAGGACGAGTTCCCGCGCCCCAGCACAACAATGGAAAGCCTGTCCGGTCTGAAGACCGTCTTCAACATGTTCATGGAAGTGCCGGTCGATGACCAGGGCAACACCTATGGCGCCATGGTCACGAAGAAATACCCGCAGCTGGAAGGCAAGATGACCCATGTCCACCATGCCGGGAACTCTTCCGGCGTTGTGGATGGTGCGGCAGCGATCCTCGTTACCTCCAAGGAATATGCCGACAAGAACGGCCTGAAGCCGCGCGCCCGTATCGTGGCCACGGCGAACATGGGTGACGATCCGACCCTGATGCTGAACGCCCCCGTCCCGGCCGCAAAGAAGGTGCTGGAAAAAGCCGGCCTGACCACCGACGACATCGACGTCTACGAAATCAACGAGGCGTTCTCGGTCGTGGCGGAGAAATTCATTCGCGATCTCAACCTCGACCGCGAGAAGGTGAACATCAATGGCGGCGCCATGGCGCTCGGCCATCCGATCGGCGCCACCGGCTCCATCCTGATCGGCACCGCGCTGGACGAGCTTGAGCGGTCTGGCGGCCGCTACGGCCTGGTCACCATGTGCGCAGCAGGCGGCATGGCCCCGGCCATCATCATTGAACGGATTTAAACTTCCTCCCAGAAGCTTACTTAAAATCTGTTCAATCCTCTCCCGGTCCAGGCTTGCCTGGGCCGGGCTTTTTTACCCCCGGGAATTGCCTGCAGTCATTCGGGAACACCCGGCTGGCTGAGGCGTTGCTTACACAGAAGCAACCCCAACAGGAGACTCATGCCTTATACCATCCAAGCTGAAACCAAAGACCTCACCACGATCGACGCACAGGGCGAACTGAACCCCGACTCCATGCCGGAGGCTGTCGAGCAACTGATAGAGCAGACTGACGCGGAGGATCCGGGCAGCCTGCTGGTGCGATTGCAGCATATGGATCTGGGCACGCTCCACACGGTCGCCAGTGACTGGTCCCGCAAGGCCGAATTCTTTGCACTTCAGAAGCGCTTCGGCAAAGTGGCCGTCCTCACGGACCAGCCCTGGGTCCGCCAGTCGGCGAAGATGCAATCAGTAGCCCTGCCCGATACCGAATTGAAGGTCTATGATCTGGCCGACGAGGCAGATGCCCGCGTCTGGCTGGAAAAGGCCCCTGCCGAAACAGAGCCTGCCTAGGCTCAGGCACGCTCCGGGCGGATCGTCTCCCCATCTTCCTTGGTGAAGCTGGCGGGCGGATTGTCCAGTAATGCGAACACTTTTTCCGAGGGACGGCACAGCGCCGTCCCTTTTTTCGTGACCACGATCGGCCGGTTCACGAGGACCGGATGTTTCAGCATGGCTTCGAACAGGAGCGCATCATCGACGGCGGGATCGGTCAGGCCAAGCTCTTCTGCGGGGCTTTTCGAGGTGCGCAGGGCATCGCGCGGGCTCAGGCCGGATGCGCCGAGCAGGCCCGCCAGCAATTCCCGTGTCCAGCCGCGCTGAAGATAGTGAACCACTTCGGGCTCTTCCCCGCTGGCCCGGATGATTTCGAGCACATTGCGGGACGTGCCGCACTCAGGATTGTGATAGATGGTGACACTCATCAGGCGGCCTCCCCAGACATCGCCCCCTCCAAGTGCGCCAGATGAGGCGCGAGGTCCAGTCCCTGGGACGCGATCCAGGCCGGATCGTAATAAGTATCGAGGTAGCGCTCACCGCCATCACAGATGAGCGTGGCGACACTTCCAGACTGTCCGGCGGTGCGCATTTCCTTCATCAGATTCAACGCGGCCCAGACATTCGTGCCGGTGGACCCACCGCAGCGACGCCCGAGCAGGCCCTGCAGCCAATGGATTGTTGCGATGGACGCCGCATCCGGCACGCGCATCATCCGGTCTATCACATTCGGCTGGAACGAGGCTTCGACGCGGGGCCGCCCGATGCCTTCGATCCGCGATTTGGTCCCAATACGGATATCCGGGTCGCCGGTCTCGTAATGATCGTAGAAGACCGAGTTTTCCGGGTCAGCGACACAAAGCGAGGTCTTTGCGGCAATATCACAGCGATAGCGGATGAACCGCCCGATCGTGGCCGAAGTGCCGCCGGTCCCGGCGCTCATCACCACCCAGTCCGGCAGGGCATGGGCCTCCATGGCCAATTGCGAGAACAGGCTTTCGGCAATGTTGTTGTTGCCGCGCCAATCGGTAACACGCTCGGCATAGGTGAACTGGTCCATGTAATGGCCGCCCAGCTCGGCGGTGATCCGTTGCGCCTCGGCATAGATGTCGGCGGGCGGAACGGCCCGGGTCTCGCCGCCATAGAACGCGATCTGGTCGATCTTGCTACGCGAGACGCCCTCCTGCACGACCGCGATGAACCGCAGGCCCAAGAGACGCGCAAAGTAGGCCTCCGACACGGCGGTGGAGCCAGACGAGCTTTCCACGATCACCGTGTCCGGCCCGATCCAGCCATTGCAGAGCGCGAACAGGTAGAGCGAGCGCGCGAGGCGGTGCTTCAAACTGCCGGTTGGATGCGTCGACTCATCCTTCAGGTAAAGCGTCTGGTCCGGAAAGCCGGGCAGGTCCACCTTGATCAGATGTGTGTCGGCAGACCGGTTGAAGTCGGCATTGATGCGCTGCACGGCTTCACGGACCCAGCGCCGCCTGTCCCAGTCGAGATGTGAAATGTCCAAGTCTGCCCCCTGCTCCGACCGATCTGGAGGCCACCATAGAGGCTTGCCCCGGCAGGGCAATTGCAGCGCGCAGCCTTTGTCAGGCTTGCGGTTGTACAGCCTCCAGCACGGCGAGCAGGAGCGCCTCGCCCTCAAGGTCTTCCGCCTCCTCGCAGACCTGATGCGGGCGATGCTTGTCACGCGCAAGGTCGAGGATTGCGGGATGGATGTAAGAGGATTTCGCAATGGCCGGCGTGTTGCCCAGCGCGCCCGCTGCGGCATGGGTAATCGCCTTGACCGTAACGCTCTCGGCGCGGGCCAGCGCATCGACGGCGGCGACACTGCCTTTCCATGTCCGGAAATCCTTGGCCGTGAAAGAGAGACCCAGCGTTTCCTGAATATACTCATTCACGTCCTGCGCAGCTGGCCGGACCTTGCGGGACCGGAACAGGAAGGTGCCCTTCTCAGCCATCAGCCCATCCAGCGTCTTCGCGAGAAGCTTGTCGCGCACAGTGACGCGGCGCGGCGTGCCGCCCTTGCCCTTATAGGCACAAATGATCTTGCGGCCTTCGATCTGAACATGCGACTTGCGCAGGCTGACCGCGCCATAGGTCTTGCGGCCCGACCGGCCGATGCGCAGCGCGCCCCGGTCCAGCAGGCGGACAATGGCGGCGAGGCGGAACTCGCGCGGGCAATCCGAATAGGTGAGATCATGGCGCACGCGGCGGCGTAGCTCTGGCAAGGCGTGGCCGAAGGCGATCAGGTCATCGAACTTGGCCGAGTTGCGCGCCGCCGACCATGTGGGGTGGTAGCGGTATTGGAGACGGCCCGCCTCGTCGCGTCCGGTGGCCTGGATGTGGCCGCGCGGATTGGGGCAGATCCAGATGTCGTGCCAGGCGGGTGGCAGGACGAGCGCGCGGCATCGCTCGGCGCGTTTGCCCTTCAGGGTCTGGCCCTTGTCATCCTTGTAGGTGAAGCCTGTGCCGCACCGCCGCCGGGTCCAGCCGGGCTTCGACGGGTCTGAGCGCACAAGGCCAATGGCCTCTGCCGTCACGCCTTCGCGGCAGAGCGTCTCCGAATCTGAGCTGAAGGGCATGGCGTGTCTCTCAGGTGAATGCCGGGATCAACGATCCATCTGTCGAGACGGTTCCCGCTCCAGCATGTTTGGACTGAGGCAGATTTCAGGTAGGGTAGTTGGAGGGGAGAACACCATGAAGAACTTGATTCTGATCGCCGCCGCGCTCACGCTCATGTCTGGCTGCACGAGTCTGAACGAAGCCACTGAAACTTCGCCGACATATGATACCGAGTATCCGCCAGCGCTGAATGAGCTGAACTTCCAGAGCGATGGAAAGCGCCTGAACGGGTTGATGTACATCGCCGACGGGCCCGGCCCCCATCCCACCGCGCTCTTGCTGCATGGCTTTCCCGGAAACGAGAAGAATCTCGATCTCGCACAGGCCCTGCGGGCGGACGGGTTCAACGTCCTGTTCTTCCACTATCGCGGCGCGTGGGGCAGCGAGGGAACATTCTCATTCACGCATGTGATCGAAGACGTGGCCGCGGCGACGGACTTCCTGCGTGCCAATGCGGAGACCTATCGCACCAATCCGGACAAGCTTATCCTGATCGGGCATTCCATGGGCGGGTTCGCTGCGCTGGCCGCTGGCGCGAAGGATGAAACCATTGCCTGCACCGCAGGGCTGGCTCCTGCGAATTTCGGCGTCGTGGCGAATGTTCTTGCGGCAGATCCGGACAGGAAAGCGGGCTTCATCGCTTATGGCGATTCCCTGCAGATGCTGGCGGACACGGATGGCGCAACCCTGGTGAGCGAACTGATCGACAATAGCGAGGCGTTTGACGCCCTTAGCTACGCCCCCAGCTTCGCGAACCGTTCGGTGCTGATTGTTGGAGCGGACAAGGATGAAGCCGTACCGCTGGACGCCATCGTCAGGCCGCTGATTGAAACCTACAAGTCAGAGCCGGGTGTCGAGACGACAGGCGTAGTGCTTTCCGGCGATCACTCCTTCTCGTGGTCACGAGACGCCCTGATCGACACGGTTCTTGGCTGGACAGACGGCTGCCGTTAGTTCGGGCGATGCTCGTCGGCATCGCCGCTCCAGAAACGCTTGATGCGACCAAGGAAGCCTTCGCTTTCCGGATGGCAGTCGGCGCCGGTGCAGTCGCAGAATTCCCGCAACAACTCTTTCTGGCGCGCGGTCATGTTGCGTGGGGTTTCCACGAACATTTCCACGAACAGGTCGCCCGTATGGCCTGACTGGCGCACCGAGGGCATGCCCTTGCCGCGCAGGCGCAGCTTGCGGCCGGTCTGGGCGCCTTCCGGCACCACGACGCGGGCACGGCCGCCATCAATGGTCGGGATTTCAATCTCGCCGCCCAGCGCGGCGGTCGCCATCGGCACGGGCGCGCGGCAATAGAGGTTCGGGCCGTCGCGTTCAAAGATGTCATGCTCGACAACATCGACGAAGATGTAGAGGTCGCCGCTCGGCCCGCCCTGGTCACCGGGCTCACCTTCGCCGGACAGGCGGATGCGCATACCGCTTTCGACGCCCGCCGGGATTTTCACCTGCAGCTTGCGCTCTTCGCGGACCTGGCCGACGCCGCCGCATTCCTTGCAGGGCTTCTTGATGATCTTGCCCTTGCCGGCGCAGCGCACGCAGGTGCGCTCCATCGTGAAGAAGCCTTGCTGGGCGCGCACGCGGCCATGGCCGTCGCAGGTCTCGCAGGTTTCCGGCTTGGTGCCGGGTGCGGCGCCGGAGCCGTCACAGCCGGTGCAAGGCACGGCCTGGGGCACATGAATGGTTTCTTCCTTGCCTTCCCAGGCCTCGGCCAGCGTGATTTCGAGGTCGTAGCGAAGGTCTGCGCCGCGCTGTGGGCCACCCCGGCGACGTCCGCCGCCAAAGCCGCCTGCGCCGAAGACCTGGCTGAACAGGTCGGAGAAGATGTCTTCCGGATTGCCGCCCTGCCCGAACGGATTGCCGCCGCCCCCGCCGCCATTCTCGAAGGCCGCATGGCCAAACCGGTCATAGGCGCCACGCTTCTGAGCATCGCTCAGGACAGCATAGGCTTCGCCTACTTCCTTGAATTTCTCTTCGGCTTCAGGATTCCCGGCATTCTGGTCCGGATGATACTTCATCGCCAGTTTGCGGTAGGCGGACTTGAGCTGTTTCTCGTCCGCGTCCTTGGATACGCCCAAAATCTCGTAATAGTCGCGCTTGCTCATGGAATGGCTATCGTCTTCCAGGATTGTCTCAGATCAGCCGCACATGTGGGGGACACGTGTGCCGGGTGCAAGGGAATGTCACAGATTGCGCCGCGTCAGGACCCGCTTCAGCTTGGACCGGTTTGCCCGGTCGGGAAGGACTGGACGCCTCCCTCGACGAGTTCCGGGCCGCCCGGCTGTATCTGCATGACGGCCAGCCCGCGCTCGGATGTGCCGTCAATGCGGAAGCGGAACAGGCCATTGACCCCGAAAAAGCCGTCCGGATCGGTGACGCCGCCATAGGTGAGGCTGTCATCGGCGGCGAGCCGCACGGTCAGCGCCGCGGCATCATAGGCAAGCGCAGCCAGGTCGGTGGGCGCGCGGCCATAGATCCGGCGATAGGTGTCGCTGAACGCGCTCTTGTTGCCTGGGTCTGTGGAGGCGTAGAGGCCGCCGCGCAGGGTCGGCTCCCGCCAGATGCTGGAATCATCCCAATAGGAGGTACCGATCAGCTTCACCTGCCGCATGTCGACCCCATTATAGGGCAGCAGCGGCGCAACCGAGAGCAGCTTCACGCCCCGTTCCGGGATCATCACGGCTACACGGCCCGGACGTCCGGCCAGTTCGGATTTGAGGACACTGGCGATCTGGCGTGCTTCGGCGCCGGCGCCGCTGCCCTCGCCATAAAAGGCAGATGCCGCCACAACAGCACCAAGCCGGGAAGCTTCAAACCGCATCGCGGCCTCGACCTGGCGGCCATATGCAGAGCGCGGCCCGAGGAAAACGAATGTGTCAACGCCGCGCGCCGCCACATATTCCATGACACGGCGGACTTCTTCGTCCGGTGAGATCGAGGCGAGATAAGCCCCGCCGCCGGCCGCAGAGCGGTCATTCGAGAAGGCGATGACGGGAATGTCTTCCTCACGGGCCATTTCGCGCACAGTTTTCACGTTTTCGCCAAAGAGCGGGCCAAGGATCACGTCCACCTTGTCTTCGAAAGCCTCATCGGTGCGGGCCTCCGCCACGGACGTCTTGCCGGCCGTGTCCTTGGGAATGATCAGGAAGTCCTTGTCGGCATATTCAAAGAGGGCCAGCTCGATCCCCGCCAGCATGCTCTCGGCCTCGGCGCGGACATTGGCGTTCGGATGCGAGAACGGCAGCAGCACGGCGGCGCGCTTGATCTCGCGGCCCTGCATGAAGGGCGGGGTCAGCCCCCGGTCGCCACGAGCGCGCGAGGCATCACCAAGGTCTTCCATGTCGCCGATCTGGATATCTTCGCCCGGCGTATCGCCCAGGTCGCGCGGTACACCCGTGACGGGTTCCTCGCGGGGCTGTCCGGTGCCGATGGGCACTGGCTGGCGAGCGGGCGCTGTGGCACAGGCGGTGGCCAGAAGCAGCGATGCCAACAGAAGACTTGGCGTGGGAAGCTTCCTGAGCAATGGTTGAAGCAATGTCATCTCCTGATCCTTCTGACTCCGGGGCGATTCCCGCCTTTGGCGACTCTAGGCCCGGCCATCCCAAGGGGCAACCGGCAGTATCTCTGGATCCGGGCCTGTATGTGGTCTCGACCCCAATCGGTAATCTGCGCGACATCACCCTGCGCGCGCTGGACGTGCTGGCCGCTGCCGATGAAGTGCTGGCAGAGGACACACGCGTCGCCGGAAAGCTGATGTCTGCCTATGGGCTTAAGGTGCGGCTCAGCCCCTATCATGACCACAATGGGGCGGAACGGAGACCGGGCCTGATCCGCGCGCTGCAGGGCGGCGCAAAGATCGCGCTGATCTCTGACGCCGGCACGCCCCTTGTGTCCGATCCGGGCTGGAAGCTCGCGCATGAAGCCCTAGAAGCGGGCGTGAAGGTCATCCCCATTCCGGGCGCCTCGGCCATGCTGGCGGGATTGGTCGCCAGCGGCCTACCAAGTGACAAATTCCTGTTTGCAGGCTTCCTGCCGCCAAAATCCGGCGCGCGGAAATCTGCCGCCGAAGCGCTGAAAGCGGTGCCGGGCACGTTGATCTTCTATGAGAGCGGGCCGCGCCTCGCCGATGCGCTGGCAGACCTTGCCTCTGTGCTGGGGGAACGCGACGCGGCGGTGACGCGGGAATTGACCAAGATGTTCGAGGAAACCCGAAGGGGTACGCTGCCCGAATTGGCTGCGCATTATGCCGAAGCCGGCCCGCCGCGCGGCGAGATCGTGTTGCTCGTCGGCCCGCCGGGGGAACATGAGGTGACGCCGGAACGCCTCGACGCCGCCCTGCGCGATGCGCTGGATGGCCAGCCGACCAAGGCCGCCGCGAATGCCGTGGCCGAGGCGCTGGGCCTGCCGAAGCGCGAAGTCTACCAGCGGGCGCTGCAATTGAAGGCCGATGGCTGAGGGGCGCGCCCCGAGTGCCAAGCGCACGGCCGCAGAGAAACGCGGCCGCACAGGCGAGACACTCGCCGCCCTCTTCCTCCGCCTCAAGGGCTATCGCATCCTCGCGCAGCGCGTGCGTACACCGGTCGGCGAAATTGATCTGATTGCGGAGAAAGCGGGCGTGATCGCCTTTGTCGAGGTAAAGGCGCGCAGGCAGGCAGATGCCGCCCTCGGGGCCGTGACGCCGCACTCCTGGCAACGCATCGCCCGCGCCGCAGACCACTGGATGGCGCGCCGCCCCCATTATGCAGATTATGGCTGGCGCTATGACATTATCGCCATCGCGCCGAGACGCCTGCCCGTTCACATCCGCGATGCCTGGCGGCCGGGGCTGGCCTAGGCTTTCGGTTGGGTCTTCGCACGCTTGCGATAGACACGGGTGAGCGGGCTTTTGGCCATCGGGATGTAGCGGGATTTCTTGCCCACGATGCCCGGCCGCTTGAAACCGATGCGCAGCAGGCTGAACACAGCCAGAGCGACATAGATGATCGCGATATACCAGAACAGCGTTGCCGGCTCGAATGCGTCCATGACCAGTGCGCCCGCCAGCGCCCCGACGACCGATCCGACCCCATACAGCAGAAGCAGGCCGCCGCTGGTGGCGACCGCCTTGCCGGCAGCCGCATGGTCGTTTGCATGGGCGCAACAAATGCCAAAGACGGGAATGATGAAGGCGCCAAACAGGAAGCTGAAGCCCAGCAGCGCATTGTCCGAAAGGTCCGCGAAGCTGGCCAGCAGGGCCGAAGCCCCCGCCCCCAACAGCGCACTGCCGACGATGACATAGCGACGGTCCACCTTGTCCGACAGCGAGCCCATCGGGAACTGGAACAGGCCCGCGCCGATAATGGCCGCGCTCATGAAGGCGGCGATCATGGCCGAGCCATAGCCAATTTCCTGCACATAGACCGGCGCCATGCCCCAGAAGGCCGCATTGGCGAGGCCTGTGGCGGCTGCGCCGACTGCGCCGACCGGAGAGACGCGATAGAGCTGCACGATGTCGAGCTTGGCGGTTTCCAGCGGCGCAGGCGAATCCGACCGCGTCAGCGCGACCGGCACGAGCGCGATGGAGATGAGGATGGAGACCAGCACAAAGAGCTGGAAGCCTTCAGGCGGGGCTATGGCCAGCAGGCCGTTGCCGATGGTCACGGCGCCAAGGTCAACGATGCGATAGACCGATAGCACCTTGCCCCGGTTCTCGTTCGTGGCGCGCTCATTGATCCAGCTTTCCAGCACCATGGTCAGGCCCGCAAAGCTGAAGCCCGTGATGAAGCGCAGGACCGCCCAGGGCGCGGCATCAACGAACAGGATGTGCGCCAGCGCGCTGGAGGAGGCAATCGAGGCGAGCGCCACGAAGGCGCGGATATGGCCGACGCCCTTGATCATGCCCGGCACGAACCGACACCCCAGGATGAAGCCCGCATAATAGGCGGACGCCAGCAGGCCGATCACGGCCGTAGGGAAGCCCTCAAGGTCGCCGCGCACGGACAGGAGCGTGCTCTGCAGGCCATTCCCGGCATACAGGATGGCGGCGGCAAACAGGAGGGCAGCGATGGCGGAGATAGATTTGAACATTCCGGCCTCGTGAGCGCGAGCGTTTCAGATCGGGCGGGGAGAGATTGAGCGAACACGACACAGGAAGCGACGTTCCGACGGCGCCTGTAGAAATCCCACCCCTGACTGTCAATTGCCGGACGCAGGCCCATCTTCATTCACTTGATACGGCGATGCAACCCGGCTGCGCCCGGCCCGTTGGGCTTGCAGCACAACCCGACGAGGAAGACGAACATGGCTGGCCTGCTGGTGGACGGAAACTGGACGCAAAAAGACGAATTCGCCGAGGATGACGGCAAGTTCAAACGCGAGGATTCGGCCTTCCGGAACTGGATGACGGCAGACGGCGGCCCCGGCCCGGACGGCCAGGAGGCTGTGAAGGCCGAGGTCGGCCGGTTCCATCTCTATGTTTCCTATGCCTGCCCGTGGGCGCACCGCGCGCTGATCTTTCGGCGCCTCAAGGGCCTCGAAGACCTGATCCCGGTCAGCGTGGTGCACCCCCACATGCTGGACCATGGCTGGGAGCTGAAGGATGATTTTCCCGGCGCCACCGGAGACCCGCTCTACGGCAAAAGCTATCTGCATGAGATCTATACACACGCAAAGCCGGACTATTCCGGCAAGGTCACCGTGCCGGTCCTGTGGGACACACAGGAAGAGATGATCGTGAACAATGAGAGCGCGGAAGTGATCCGCATTTTCAATACAGCGTTCAACGAGATCACTGGCAACACATCCGATTTCTACCCCGAAGCCCTGCGCAGCGAGATCGATGAGGTGAATGCACGCGTCTATGAGCGGGTGAACAATGGCGTCTACAAATGTGGCTTCGCCGAGTCACAGGAGGCCTATGACGAGAATATCACGCCCCTGTTTGACACGCTGGACTGGCTGGAAGCGCGCCTGTCGGACGGCTGCGACTTCCTGGTCGGCGACCAGCTGACCGAGGCTGATATCCGCCTGTTCACGACGCTGGTCCGGTTCGATCCGGTTTATTTCGTCCACTTCAAATGCAATTTGAAAATGATCCGGCAGTATGATGCGCTGAATGCCTACCTGCAGCGGATCTATGAAATGCCGGAGGTGAAGCCGACCGTGAATTTCGACCATATCAAGCAGCACTATTATTATTCCCACAAGCACATCAATCCGTACCGGATCGTACCGCAGGGGCCGCGCGAACTGGTCGCCGACTAGGCGCGGCGGATTGGCCGCACCCCGTATTTCCCCTGATTGCAGCGCGCCGGATTGCGCGCGTAACTGCCCATCCGCTCGAAACACAGGAGAGCGATATGGATGGGAATTTTCCGATTCCGGAACGGGCTGGAGGACAGGCCGATGCCGCCTTCCGTGCAGATGTGGACGCCTTCCTTGATGCTGAACTGACGGACGAGCTGCGCGCGGCGGGCCGGGAGACGACCGGCCTCAAATCTGCGCGCTGGGCCTGCGAAGCATGGCGCAAACGGCTGAACGCACGCGGCTGGTTCGCGCCCTCCTGGCCCTTTGAGCATGGCGGCGCCGGCTGGAGCGCCGGGCAGCGGCTCTATTTCGAGAATACCTGTGCAGCGCGCGATGCGCCCATCGTGATGAATTCCGGTGTACGCACGATTGGCCCCCTCCTCATTGCCGAAGGATCAGACGAACAGAAGGCGCACTATTTGCCCGCGATCCTGAACGGCGAACATGAATGGTGCCAGGGCTTTTCCGAGCCGCAGGCCGGATCGGACCTGACCGCCCTCTCCCTGCGTGCGACGCGGGAGGGCGAGGATTTCATCCTGAATGGCAGCAAGGTCTGGACGAGCTTCGCGCACTACGCGACGCACATGTTCCTGCTGGCACGCTGTGAGCCCGGAAGCACCGGCCGCGACGGACTCGTCTTCCTTCTGGTCGAGATGCACCGCCCCGGTATCCGTATACGCCCCATCGATTTCATCAGCGGGGAACATGAAACCAATGAAGTCTTCTTCGATGAGGTCCGCACACCGGCCGCCAACCGGATCGGCGAAATCGGAGACGGCTGGCGGGCCGCCAAGACGCTGATGGCTATTGCACGGTCGAACAATACGACAACCGGTCTGCTCCGCCGCGCCCTGAGGGCGGCCCGGCGCGGGCTGAAAGGCTGCGCCCTGCCGCGGCAATTGTCGCAGCTCTCCATGAAAGTGGATAATTTTGAAGCGCTGGAGGCACGCGCATCGAGTGGCGAGATGCCGATCAATACTGCGGCCACGTCATCTGTCCTGAAAGTGCTAGCGACTGAGCTGCATCAGGCGATCACCGAGGCCGGGCTGGGCCTCTCGCCCAACAGTGACTTCGCACAGGCGAAATATCTCTCGACGCGCGCGGCCACGATCTATTCCGGCACGAGCGAAGTGCACCGGAACATCCTTGCGCATGCGATTGGCTGTCCCTAGTCGGAATCTGCTTCCATGATCTCGGCGAGGGGCAGGCCCGCTGCCTCGATACCGGCATTCCCGCACGCTTCATCGAATGACGACGCTGCGCCGGAGACACCAAAGCCGCCGATAAGCTCGCCGCTCTCCAGATGGATCGGCAGGCCGCCGCGCCAGGTGGCGATGTCTCCGGGGCCAACACCCCAATCGGCGGTCATCGCGGTCGCGAAGCCATACTTGCCGGCCGACTTGCCCTTCCACATGGCGATGTCGGATACGCCGGCGGAGGCATCATCCATGCGGGCAAAGGCGCGAAGATTGCCATGCTGGTCGTAGACCGCAATGGCCACGGCCTCCGCGTTTGCCTCGGCGTGGTCGATACAGGCTTTGACAATCGTGCCCGCCGTTTCAAGCCCCATTGTGGGCGTGGCGTCCTGCGCCTGCGCCACCAATATGGCAGCGCAGGACAGGGTGGCGGCAATCAGTGTTCGGCGCATTATTCTTCCCTCCCATAATTGTGAAAGGCAAGGCTAGACCGTCCGACGGAGCTTGGCCAGACAGAACTCAGACGAGCGCGTCATCCTTTGACCTGGCACCCGCTGTCGCCCGGTCATAGACGAACTCGGCCCCGGTCAGGTCGATGCTCGGAATTTCTTCCCGCTCTCGCCAATAGTCCTGGGAATGCTGCCAGATATAGCTGGCGCCGCGCTTGGGCATCATGTGAAGCGAACGCATCATGTAGCCGGGGTTGAAATTGTCCGTGTCCATCCAGGGCAGGATGTCCATGCCCTTGTCTTCCTCCCGCAGCTCGACCCGGACTTCCTTCGTGCCGATCTTGTCCATATGCTTGAGCAGGCGGCTGATGAAGTCGCCCATCAGGTCGACCCGCAGCGTCCAGCTGGCGCGGAAATAGCCGAAGACCCATGCCATGTTCGGCACGCCGGTGAACATCATGCCGCGATAGGTGACCGTCTGGCTGAAATCAATCGGCTCACCATCCTTCGAGAACGGAATGTCTCCGAGGACGGACAGGTTGAAGCCCGTCGCCGTGATGATGATGTCGGCCTCCAGCTCTTCGCCGGATTTCAGCAGGATCCCCTTTTCGGTGAACCGGTCGATGTGATCGGTCACGACGCTGGCCTTGCCGCTGGCAATGCCCTGAAACAGGTCGCCGTCGGGCACGAAGGCAATACGCTGCTGCCAGGGGCGGTAATGCGGCGTGAAATGCGGATCGATGGGATAGTCAGGCCCGAGGAATTCGCGAACACCTTTCAGCAGATCCTCCTTGACGGCGTCCGGCGCCGTCAAGGCGAGCTCAGTGAATTGCGCCTGATCGAACAGGACGCGGCGGCGCACAATCTCGTGGATCCACTCTTCGTCGATCTTCAGTTCCCGCAATGCATTGGCGAGTTCGTTCTCATTCCGCCCCGGAATGAAATAGGTCGGAGAGCGCTGAAGCAGCGTGACATGCTCACACTCTTCGGCAATCGCGGGCACCACCGTCGCCGCCGTGGCGCCTGACCCGATACAGATAACTTTCTTGCCTTTGAGCTCGACATCTTCTGGCCAGGTCTGTGGGTGGATGATCTGGCCCTGGAAATCCTCCATCCCCTCCCATTCGGGCGTGTAGCCTTTCTCGTGATTGTAATAGCCTTGGCACATCCAGAGGAAATTGGCGGTGAAATGCACGGTCTCGCCGGTATCCTCGCGCTTTGCTGTCAGCGTCCAGACCTTGTCGGCCGAAGACCAGTCCGCGCCGACGATGCGGTGGCGGTACCGGATATGGGAGGCAAGATCATTGTCCTCGATCACTTCGCCCATATAGGTGAGAATTTCCTGCGCGGTCGCGATCGGCGCGCCCGTCCATGGCTTGAAGCGATAGCCAAACGTATAGAGGTCACTGTCGGAACGGATGCCCGGATAGGTGTGCGTCCGCCAGGTTCCGCCGAAATCTTCCTGAACTTCAAGGACAAGGAAGCTCTTGTCCGGAGCCTGATGCTGCATGTGCCATGCAGCGCCAATGCCCGAAATACCCGCGCCGACAATCAGTACGTCGAAATGCTCCGCAGCCTTGGCAGTGGTTGATGATGTCATGTTTTCCTCCCGTGCATCGGGCCTTTTTTGCAACCCTGATCTTCGCAGGCTTCATTGAACCAGCTGCTTTTCCTCATAACACTAGGGAAATGCCCCTATTGTAAGACGTGACCTCGCGGCAGGGGGCCGGCTGCAGGCGATGCCTTCACCTTGCCCAATTCCTTGGGCATTTAGCTTGCTGACAAACCGAATTCAGGTATCTGGAAGTTATGGCGAAATCACCACGCAAACCGCCTGCAAAGGCTGGCAAGGCGGGCGGCACCCGGGCCATCAAGGTGCCGGGCTCGCGCTTCAGGTTTCTCGGCACGCGCGCCGGGCGGTATCTCATGCTGGTCATTTTGATTGTCCTGCTGGCGGGTGCCGGATGGGCCTTCTGGAAATGGCGCTCGCTCTATTTCGGCATGCCCAGCCTGCCCCCTGTGGCGGAACTGTGGGATGCCAAGCGCGAACCAGCCATCGAGTTTATCGACCGCGACGGCAACACGCTGGACGTCCGCGGCCCCCGCTATGGCCGGGCGACCGATATCAGCAGCCTGCCGGACCACGTGCCGCAAGCCTTCATCGCCGCCGAGGACAAGCGCTTCTACGAACATGATGGCGCCGATGATGCGGCCATCGCCCGCGCGGCCTGGTCCAATATGCGGGCCGGCGAGACCGTGTCCGGCGCCTCGACTATCACCCAGCAACTGATCAAGAACCTCGTCCTCGACAGCCGCCAGACCATGTCCCGCAAGGCACAGGAAATGAAGCTGGCGCGGGAACTGGAAAAGAAACTGAGCAAGGACGATATCCTGACGCTCTATCTGAACCGGGTCTATTTCGGCGCGGGCCTGTACGGCATCGACGCCGCCTCACGCTATTATTTCGGCAAGCCGCCGGAAGACTTGTCCGTACCGGAAGCCGCCTTGCTGGCCGCCCTGCCCAAGGCACCCTCGAAGCTCAATCTGCGCGACAATCTCGAAGGCGCGAAAGCGCGCCAACTCTACGTGCTTGAGCAGATGGCCGATCTCGGCTTCCTCACGGCGGAGGAGGTCACCGACGCCATCGAGACTGACATCACCATCATCGACGCGCCGGAATACAATCCTCAACTGGGCTACGTCCTCGATACGGTCGCCGACCGTGTGACGCTGATGCTGCCCCGGCCTCCGGGCGACATGGTCGTCACCCTGTCGCTTGATGTCGAGTTGCAGGAGAAGATCCGCGCCAAGCTGAACGAACGGATGGAGAAGGACGGCAAGTCCGCAAAGGCGTCGCAGGCCTCTGCCATCGTGATCGACCGCGACGGCCGGGTTGTGGCCCTCGTCGGCGGCCGCGACTTCACCGAATCCGAATTCAACCGTGTGACCCAGGCCAAGCGCCAGCCGGGCTCCAGCTTCAAGCCCTTCGTCTATGCTGCCGCGCTGGAGAATGGGTTCTCGCCCTATGACGTGTTCGAGGACGCCCCGCTTGCCATCGGCAAATGGCGCCCGGAAAATTATGGCGGCGGTTTCCTTGGTCCGATGACCTTGAGCGAAGCCCTGGCGCGCTCGACCAATACGATTGCCGCGGAGCTGACGCAGGAAGCCAGCGAGGAAAGCGTCATCGGCATTGCCCGCCGCTTCGGCATCACGACGCCGCTCCAGCCCTTTCCCTCCATTGCGCTGGGCAGCCAGGAAGTATCGCTGTGGGAAATCACCCGCGCCTTTGGCACGTTCCAGTCCGGGGGCCTGCGCATGGACCCTTGGCTGATTGAGAAGATCGAGAATTCGCGCGGTGACGTGCTCTACACCCGCCCCGACTACAATCGCGACCGGGTCTATGATCATGAGCTTGCCGAGCAGATGAACGGCATGTTGGCCCGCGTCGTCAATGCCAGGTTCGGTACAGGCCGCCGCGCGCGGTTTGGCAATTGGATGGTCGCCGGCAAGACCGGCACCAGCCAGGACTGGCGGGATGCGTGGTTCATCGGCTTCACCAACGCATATGTGGGCGGGGTCTGGGTCGGCAATGATGATGACAGCCCGATGGCGCGTGTCTCCGGCGGCGGCCTGCCGGCCGATCTCTGGTCGGACATCATGGAAATCGTCCATGCGGGCATGCCGCCCGAACCGCTGCTCGGCGCAGAAGCAGGCATCGAAATGACCGAAGCGGCCGAAGAACGGGTCACCTTCTATCGCGGCATGGCGCAGGCCTTTGCAACGGCGTCCAGTTCGCGCAGCGGGAACAGGAATGGTGTCCGGGTCATCCGCCAATAGGGCCGGTATGATGGCCGGGCCTTTCCCGCGCCGGACAAACCCATTAAAGACCGCGCATGTTTGATACCGCTGTCTACGAAACCCTGATGCTGGCCCTTGATGAAGGGGCCGTGACCTTGCCCGAAGAGGGCCGGATCCTGTTCCTGCGCGCAGAACTCTCGCCGCACCTGGCGCCCCTGCCGAAGGAGCGCCTCATCTGCCAGAACAGTTTCAAGCCGGACCATGAGGCGCTGAAAGCGGCCGGGTTCGACGTCCTGCCGCCCGAGACCGAGACTTTCCCGGCGACACAGCTGACCCTGCTCCTGCCGCCACGCCAGAAAGACGAAACGCGCGCCCTGTTCGCCCGCGCCCTGCGCGATGCGCCGGAGGGCGGCGTGATCCTCGCCTGCCTGCCCAACACGCTCGGCTCCAAGACGATCGAGAAGCTGCTCCGCGAAATCGCGGGCCAAACCGAAGCCCTGTCGAAGAACAAGTGCCGCGCATTCTGGACCATCAAGGACAGCTCACAGATCAATACCGAGCTGATGGAAGAATGGATCGCGCACGATGCACCACAGGAAATGGAAGCTGGCGTGTGGAGCCGGCCCGGCCTGTTCTCGTGGAACCGGATCGATGCGGGCTCCGAACTCTTGGCTGACAGCATTCCGGAATATATCCGCGGGCGCGGGGCGGACTTTGGCGCCGGCCAGGGGTTCCTGACGCGCGAGATCCTCGAGAATTGCCGGCATGTCGAACACATGACCCTGCTGGAAGCCGAGCAGCGCGCCCTGCCCTGTATCGCGCAGACGCTATCCGCTTTTGAAAACTGGGACATGAAATGGGCCGACGCGACGAAGGAAGGCGGCAGCACGCTGTATGATTTCATCGTGATGAACCCGCCTTTTCATGTCGGCCGGGCGGATGCCGCCTCTCTGGGGCAGGACTTCATCCGCGCCGCCGCCAAGGCGCTGAGAGGCAGCGGTCAGCTCTGGCTCGTCGCCAACCGCCACCTGCCCTATGAAGAAGTTCTGGGCGAATGCTTCAAGACGTTTGAAATGCTGGAGGACTCCGGCGGCTACAAGATTCTCCGCGCGGAAAAACCAAAGCGGAAGCGATGAAACCTGATCGTCAGCTTGCAAAGTATTTGGCGAACCTTGGCTATGGCAGCCGCAAGGAAATGGAGGCCGCGATCCGCGCAGGCCGCGTAACCGGCGCTGGCGACGATCTTCACTTTGATGGCGAACCGCTCGACCCGTCGCCCGGCATGGTGCTGATGATGAACAAGCCTGCGGGCTTCACCTGTTCCCGCGCCGACCAGGGGCGCCTCGTCTACGAACTTCTGCCCCCTCGTTTCCTGCAGCGCACTCCCCCCCTCTCGACGGTCGGACGGCTGGATGCCGATACGACAGGACTCCTGCTGTTCACGGATGATGGCAAGCTGCTCCATGGATTGATCTCGCCGAAATCCTCAACCGGGAAAACCTATGAGGCAACCCTCGCCCGACCTCTGGAAGGCCATGAAGCAGAGCTGTTTGCGAGCGGCACGCTAGTTCTGCGAGGCGAGGAGAAACCGCTTCTGCCTGCGCGTCTTGAAGTTACCGGCGACCGCACGGCGCGCCTGACAATCACAGAGGGGCGCTACCACCAGGTCCGCCGCATGTTCGCGGCCGCCGGGAACCATGTTGAATCCCTGCACCGCGCCCGCTTTGGGGCATTAGAGTTAGGGACGCTTGGGCAAGGAAGTTGGCGCCTCCTCTCCGAACAGGAAGTCTCCTCTTTCTTCTAAAAATCGCAGACAGCTTCGGCGTGAAGCTGGTCGCCAAGGAACCGGCTGTCAGGTCTAGATGATCGGACTGACGGCAATCCCCATACCGATCAACGGAGAGAGGACGGCCACAAGATAAACGATTGCGCACGATGCGCCCGGTCGTGCTGCCCCGCCCCGACCAGGAGTGGCCCCAAGGCCAACCTGTTTCCGGCCTCCCAGTGTAATGACGGCTTTCGCGATGTCGTACAAGGTGAAGGCAGCCAGGCCGCCCAGTAGAATGAACAGAATTTCGTGCAACATTTTTTCTTCCTTTTCCAAAAATAGAAAGACGCACGTCCGCAGACGAGCGCCCCTGGTAGTCCCAGCAAGACAAAGGTCTCACGCCATCATGGAAATGAGCGTTTGAGTCAGCGTGGAAATTGCGAGGTGATTTTCTGTTTTTGCCAAAGGCGGCTGCGCATGCGCCCCCTAGCGCCGCCCTGTAGCACACGCTACATCGCGGACATGGCTCAACCACCCCTGATTACCCTCAATGATTTGCGCCTCACCTTTGGTGGGAAACCCCTGTTCACAGGCGTCAGCTTCTCCCTGTCCAAGGGTGAGCGCGTCGCGCTGGTCGGGCGCAACGGCGCCGGCAAGTCCACGCTGATGAAAATCATCTCCGAAAGCGTCGAAGCCGACAGTGGCGACGTCTGGCGCCAGCCCGGCATCACCTATGCCATCGTTTCCCAGGAGCCGAGCCTGGCGGGGTTCGACACGGTTCTGGACTATGTTTCAGAGGGCCTGGAAGCCAGTTACATGGCCGAAGCAGAGCTGATGGAGTTCGGCGTCGATGCTGCGGCTGATCCAGCCACCCTGTCTGGCGGGCAACAGCGCCGGGCGGCATTGGCCAAGGCCTTTGCACGCGAGCCGGACGTGCTGTTGCTGGATGAGCCGACAAACCATCTCGACGTGCCCATGATCGAGACGGTGGAACGGCGCCTCAAGGGTTTCAACGGCGTTGTCCTGTTGGTCAGCCACGACCGGCGTTTCCTGGAGAATGTCTCGACCAACACGCTATGGCTGCGTCAGGGCAAGGTGCTGAAGAGCCCGGAAGGCTATTCCAAATTCGATGAATGGGCCGAACAGGTCGAGCAGGAAGAAGAGCGCCAGCTGCGCCGGATGACGACCCAGCTGAAGGATGAACAACACTGGCTGGCACGTGGCGTGACCGGACGGCGCAAGCGCAACCAGGGCCGTCTCGCCAAGCTGAAGAACATGCGCGTGCAACATGCCGAAATGCGCGGCGCCCTGCAGGATCGCAAGAATACAGCCGATCTGTCGGTCTCGACCGGCGATTCGATGAGCAAGAAGGTCATTGAGGCCAAGAATTTGTCCAAGACCTTTGACACGCCGAATGGCCCGCTCGTGATTGCGGATGACCTGTCGCTGCGCATCCTGCGCGGGGACCGGATCGGCATCATCGGTCCGAACGGCGCGGGCAAGACGACGCTGGTGCGCCTCCTGCTGGGAGAGATCGAGCCGGATGAGGGCACCGTGCGCCAGTCCAAGACTCTGGAAGTGACCTATCAGGACCAGACGCGCGACACGCTGAACCCGAAAGACACCGTCTGGGAAGCCCTCGCTCCGGCGGGCGGCGACTCCATCATGGTTCAGGGCAACCAGCGCCATGTTGCCGCTTACGCCAAGGACTTCCTGTTCAAGCCGGAACAACTGCGCCAGCCCGTCGGCGCCCTCTCCGGCGGGGAACGCAACCGGCTCGCGCTCGCCATCGGCCTGGCCAAATCATCCAATTTGATGGTGATGGACGAACCGACCAATGATCTCGACATGCAGACGCTGGAATTGCTGGAGGACATGCTGCTCTCCTATGACGGCACGCTGATCCTGGTCAGCCATGACCGGGCCTTCCTCGATGCGACCGTGACGAGTTGCCTCTGCCCTGTGGGCGATGGCAAATGGGTGATCACCGCTGGCGGCTGGACCGATGCGCAGAACCAGCTGAAGCATTTCCGCCAGCAAGACGAGACCGCCCAGAAATCCGAAAAGGCCAAAGCGGAGACCGCGCGCGCGAAACCGCAGAAGAAACTGTCCTACAAGGATGAGCACCGCCAGAAAGAGATCAACACTTTGATCCCGAAACTGCAGGCGGAGATCAAGACGCTCGAAGGCAAGATGAGCGACCCGGAGCTTTATACGCGCGACCCGGATGCGTTTGCGAAAGCCTCGGCCCGGATTGGCGCTGCGCGCGACGAACTGGACATGATCGAGATGGAATGGCTGGAAATCGAGGAAAAGCGCGAAGCGCTGGCCGGCTCCTGAACAACCTTTCCTTAAGACAGGCTGCCTAGGATTCGCCCACGATTGAGGGAGTCTTTCGATATGCGCTATGTTCCCGCCCTACTGCTCGCCGCCTGTCTCAGCCTGCCTGTCATGGCCGACAGTCTGGAGGCAGCGCCCGTCGCAAACGAAGATACCGCCCCTGCCAGTCCCGGCCACCAGTCGGGCATCTATCGCTATGGCGGGACATATGAATTTTCGAATACCGCCACCGCCGATGACTGCCAGCAGCTCTGCGATACGCGGTCGGCCTGCTTTGCGTGGAGCTATGTCGAGCCGCTTGACGACAACGCCTCGCGCTGCGAGCTCAAACGGGGCGCCGGCAAGGTGGAATACAATCCAAGGGCCATTTCAGGTCTTTCCTCCCGCCACGAAGACCTCCACCAGCCTGTGCTCAAAATGCAGGAAGAACTGGCAGGCGGATCGGACGTCGCCTTCCCGCCAAGTGACAAGCCGGAACCGCTCACGGTACCAGACCCGTCCTGAACCTGGACCCTTTCCTCTAGCCGCGAATGAAATCCAGCAGGTCCGGATTGATGCGGTCCGGATGCGTGGTGCACATTCCGTGCGGCAAACCCTCATAGATCTTCAGCACCGATCCCTCGACAAGGCTTGCGGCCTTGCGGGCGCTCAGGTCGAGCGGAACGATCTGGTCATCATCGCCGTGCATGATCAGTGTGGGCACCTTGATGGCTTTCAGGTCTTCGGTGAAATCCGTCTCGGAGAAGGCGGCGATACAGTCATAATGCGCCTTCGCGCTGCCCATCATGCCCTGGCGCCACCAATTATGGACCATCGCCTCCACCGTCTCGACATGATCCCGGTTGAATCCGAAAAACGGGCCGCTCGGGACATCGAGGAAAAACCGGGCGCGACTGTCTGACAATTGCTTCCGGAAATCATCGAAGACAGCCAGGGGAATGCCATCCGGATTGTCCTCCGTCTTCAGCATCAAGGGCGGGACCGCGCCAATCAGCACAGCTTTGGCGGCCCGGCCTCCGCCATGCTGGGCCACATACCGCGCCACGACCCCGCCGCCCGTCGAGTGTCCGACATGGACCACATTTGTCAGGTTCAGCGCCTTAACAAGGTCATCCGTGTCGGCGGCATAGGTATCCATGTCATTGCCGGTCCAGGTTTCCTGCGACCGGCCATGACCGCGGCGATCCGCTGCGATTACCCGATAACCCTCGGACAGGAAGAACAGCATCTGATTGTCCCAATCATCAGCGGTCAAAGGCCAGCCATGATGGAACATGATGGGTTGTGCCTCGGGCGGGCCCCAATCCCTGTAGAAGATCTCAGTATCATCTCGCGTCTTGATATACGGCATGCTGATCTCCTTCCGTAATGACGGAAAGATACACCAGAACCGCGACATTTGATACACTACCGAAACGAGATTTCAGAATATCGTCCTGCGTGCACGGGCAGGCCTAGACCAGGCGTTCCTTGGTGGCCGTGAAACGAATGTCCGGGTTCTTCTCCTGGGCATAGCCCACATCCCACGCATTCTTCGCCAGATAGACCGGCGCGCCATCCAGATCCGTTCCGCTGGCGGACTTGTTCCGGTCAAGGAAGGCTTCGAGCACCTTGTCGTCATCACAGCTCATCCAGCGCGCCACATTGTACGGCGCAGGCTCGAACACGACTTCGAGATTGTACTCGGCCGCGACCCGTTCGGTCATCACTTCAAACTGGAGCTGTCCGACCGCGCCGACAATCATATCTGAGCCGATGGCTGGCTTGAACAGCTGGGTCACGCCTTCTTCGGCAAGGCTTTCGAGCGCCTTGCGGAGGTGTTTGGCCTTCATCGGATCTTTCACGCGGGCGCGGCGCAGGAGTTCGGGGGCAAAGTTCGGAATGCCCCCAAACTGGATGTCTCCGCTCTCGGAGAGGCTGTCGCCAACCCGCAGCTGGCCGTGGTTCGGCACACCGATGACATCGCCTGCATAGGCGGTCTCGGCAATCTCGCGGTCCTGCGCCAGGAACATCATCGGATTGTGGATATTGAGCTGCTTGCCCGCCGTCGTCTTCAGGCGCATGCCGCGCTTGAACTCGCCGGAGCAGAGCCGCAGGAAAGCAACCCGGTCGCGATGGTTCGGGTCCATGTTCGCCTGGATCTTGAAGACGAAGCCGGAGACCGGCTTGTCACCGGCATGAATCATGACTGGCTCGCCCTTCTTCTCGGCCTTCTGGTCTCGTGGCGCCGGCGCATAGGAGTGCAGTGTGCGGAGCAATTCCAGAACCCCGAAATGGCGCAGGGCCGAGCCGAACACGACGGGCGTCATATGTCCGCCCCGGAAAGACTCGATGTCGAATTCCGGCAACAGGGTCGTCGCCATTTCGGCGCCTTCGCTGAGTTCGTCAAAGACGCTCTCGTCCAGGACCGCTTTCAGCGTGGCCTCATCGCCCGGTATGCGCTCGGCAGCGCCGATCCGGGGCGCCTCACCCGGCTTGCGCTCGAAGACGCAGAATTCCTGTTTCTGCAAATCCATCATGCCGGAGAAGCGCTGGCCGCTGGCGGCGGGCCAGTAGAGCGGCGCGGTGTCCAGCTGCAGCTTGTCCTGAATTTCGTCCAGCAGGGAGATCGGGTCTTGCGCCTCGCGGTCCATCTTGTTGATGAAGGTCACGATCGGAATATCGCGCAGGCGGCAGACCTCGAACAGTTTCAACGTCTGCGGCTCGATGCCCTTGGCGGCGTCGAGCACCATGACCGCACAGTCGGCGGCGGTCAGCGTGCGATACGTGTCTTCGGAAAAGTCTTCGTGGCCCGGCGTGTCGAGCAGGTTGAAGACAAGCCCATCGAATTCGAACGTCATGACAGAGGCGGACACCGAGATGCCGCGATCCCGCTCGATCTTCATCCAGTCGGAAGTCGTGCGGCGGGCCTGCCCGCGTGCGGCCACTTCGCCGGCTGCGCGGATGGCACCCCCGGCCAACAGCAAATTCTCCGTCAGCGTCGTCTTACCGGCGTCCGGGTGGGAGATGATGGCAAAGGTGCGCCGGCGGGCGGCTTCCTGTTCATGGGACATGGAATCTGGGCTCTTTCGTACTCGGCAGAGGCCCTAGCCCATTTGACCCGCCGATTGAAGCGCCAGTATCAGGATGCGTGTCAGGCTGCGTTCGGCCAGATCTCGCGCACATCAGGAGCCTTGCCCTCACGATGGTGGCGGTCGCGCAGGGATGCGAGGATCGTTTCCGGCAGGATGGTCAGGCGCGGTTCGCCCACGACGCTCCCGAAAACCGGGAACAGGACGGCATTGGCGCCAGTCTTGGCGATGATCAGGGAGCCCAGATCCTGCAGGAGGCAATCCTCCAGCGGGATGCGTTCCTTCAGATGCTCGCCCACGACCCGGCTGGCGAAATTCAACGCTTCGCGGGCCCGCATGCCATAAGGGTCGCCACAGCCAAGTGACTGCCACCGTTTGGCAAGGTGCATCTCCGGTATCTCGATCTCGGTGATCTGATCATTCATCAGAAACAGCATGATTGGCGCGCCCCAGCTAGAATTCAGGCCGAAGCTGCCCTCACACGGTTAATAAACACCTACTGCCGGTTAAAGAGTTCTGTGAATTTACGGCGACGCATTTGCGGCTATTCGGGGTGTTCCACAGGCTCGGTCAGGAAGTGGCGGCCGTCGCGGTCTTCGATCTCGATTGCCCAGAGGTCCCGGTCGCGATCGCGGGCCTTGCGGACATAGGCGTCCACAGCCGTTTCTTCGGGTCCGATCCCCTGTACGATCAGGTCGATGAAGATGCGCTCGCCTTCCATGTTCATGGTCGGAATGTAGGCCGCCGCCGTGCCGTCGAGCCGCGCGACCTTGATCAGCACATCGCCGCGCTCCTGATCGCCGGACTGCAGCACGAATGCTGCGGCACCTGCGACCTGAGCCCGCCGGACCAGCGCATCGACCCAGAGCTTTGTGGGCAGTCTTTCCATCATCATGGGCAGGAATCCTGTAGCGGGCCGCGCGCCCGGTTGATGTGCATTGGAGATGTCATAGACGCGTTCGCCGGTATCCGGAAAGCGGGACGCCTATTGCGCCGCGTCTTCCAGGGGCTGGATGTCGGCGGGGTTGGCGCGGGGCAGGCTGACTTCCACCTTGGTGCCTTTGCCGGGCGCGGAGTCGATCACGACCTGGCCGCCATGCAGCTGGGCGAAGGAATGTACCACGGCAAGGCCCAGCCCTGTGCCTTGGCGGCCCTTGGAATTGCTGCCCTGCGAGAACGGCTCCAGCACGCGGCGGACATCTTCGGCTGACATGCCGGCACCCTTGTCGGTCACGCTCAGCACGGTGGCATTGCCCTCATCGCGCGCATCCAGGGTTACCGTCCCGCCAGACGACGAATACTTGATCGCGTTGGAGACAAGGTTCTGCCAGATCTGGCGCACGGCGCGCGCATCAGCTTCGGCCCAGACTTCGCCACTTGCTTTCAGTTTCAGTTTGACCCCAGCGCGTTCGGCCTGGTTGTCGAGTTGGCGCAGGATGGATTGCGCGGACGCGGTCAGGTCGACCGGTTCCGGTTCCAGTCTCTGGCGGTCGGCCTCGGCCTTGGCGAGATCGAGAATATCGTCGACCAGCAGGAGCAGATCCTGCCCGCTCTCATGAATGATTTCCGGATAGTCCGCATAAGGCTCAGGCATCGGTCCGCGAATGCCCGCGCGCATCATGTCGGCATAGCCGAGAATGGCATTCAGCGGCGTCTTCAGATCATGGCCCAGGGAGGCAAAGAAGGCGGTGCGCCCCTTCAGGCGCGCTTCGGCCTCTTCCAGCCGGGCCCGCGTTTCCAGCGTCAGGGCGCGCGCCTCTGTCAGGTCACGCAGCACGAGCACAGCGCCGCTGTCATGTGCCTCTGCGACGAACGCCGCCTCGCGGCCATTCTTCAGGGTCACTTCGCCATGTGTGCGGCCGTTCGCTGGCTTCAGCAGGCCGACTTCCTTCTCATCCTGTAGCAGGTTGGCCAGCAGCCCCCCGGCCTTGACGTTCTCGAGGCCGAGCAGATCCCCGCTCAGGGTACGAATGCGACCAAATTCGGAGACGTCCAGCAACAACAGGCCGGACTCTTGCGGGAGGCCGACATCCTGCCGGACGGTCATCATGGGCTGCGGCACCTCTACTGGCAGCGCCGCTTCTTCCTCACGCGCTTTCAGATAGGTCCACGCCAACAGGCCGATCATGACGAGGGCGGCGAAGGCCAGCAGCATCGCTGGCACCTGATACGCGCTGACCGGATTCACGGGGGGCAGCAAGCCAAGCCGCACCATGATTGCTGCGGCCACGAACGCGAAGGCGCCGAAGATCGCCGCCTCGGCCGCCATGCCGGGCTTGCGCAGATTTATGGCCGTTAGCGGAGCAATGGCAAACAATACGGTGAGCGGTGACAGGGCCGCCCCTGTTGCGGCAATGCCGAGCATGGCCAGCAACGTCCAACCGATCACGAGGAACGGTCCGATCAGATCATCTGCCCGCGCGCGCGGATGCAACAGCGCCGCCCCCACCACACCTGGAAGTGCGGCAAGGCCAAGGCCAGCCAGGAGCGCGTTATCGGCCACTCCGCCTATTAACGCTGAAAGACCCAGTGCCACCGTGAGGACAAGCCAAATCAGGTGGACAAACTGTAATCTCTTTCGTGTCAGTTCGGGCAACTCGTTAACACCCCGGTGAGATTCATTAGGCATTCTGCCTGGGTCACGCATACTTTGCTGTATTTGTAATGTGTGCAGCAGGCAAGGCGAGGTTCCCCATGGGGGGAAGTTCATGCAACACTGTCGCGTGACGCGTGAGGGAGAATTAGCACATGAAATCCATCAGAATGATCGGTACTGCAATGGTTGCCCTTGGCTTGGCCATGGGGGCATCTGCGCAGTCGGGGGATCCGATTTCGGAATCGGCCGCTGTTTACGGGACTTACCAGTCCGATGTCACGGACGTGAAAGGCAAGCCTTTCTCGTCTGCCAAGGACATCGACCACGCCCTGAACTCTCTGGGCGGGCACAATCCGGACCAGCTGTCGAAGGGCTGGATCTCCTATTCCGCACTGATCGCATCGCAGGATCCCGAATACCGGGCCGCTGTGCGTGACATCGAAAGTTTCTACGGCAGCGACGCGCTGCTGACCGGCCTGAAAAATGACGTGCGCTATGCACGCCAGCTCAGCGGCGGTGATAATGCGGTCAGCCTGTCCCTGGCAGCGACCGAGGCCGACAGCCAGCGCCTCAGCGCCACGGCGGCCTATGTAAAAGAACAAGCTTACAGCCTGCAGGGCTCCGGCTGGGCGAAAGCCAAGATCGGAAATTCCGGAGCAAAAGCCACGCGGCTGAACAGCATCCAGACAGTCGGCACGCCGGCCCGCGGACAGCTGATCTCCGCCTTTTCGGCAGCGGACATCGACAGCGTGCTGGCGGGAGCCGGTCGCACCGGCGCTCCGTCGCTGTGGGACAATGTCTCCGGCGCCGCAGATGCCGTCCGCTTCCCGGCGGCCGTGACCAGCGGCCTGGGCCTGTCCAAGAAGAAGCGTGTGAAATTCGGCAAGGAACCTGTGGCCGACCAGATCGCCACCCTCGCCGCCTATCGCATTCTCGGCCAGACGGCTGCGTCTTCCAGCCAGGTCAATTCGGCCATGGCCGAGCGCGAAACCCGTGGCTGCCTGAACATGGCGAACCTCAACCTGCAGCAATGCGTTGCCGCAGCGAACCAGCAATATGAAGTTCCGTTTTGCATCGGCGAGCACGCACTCGCAGATGTCGGACAATGCATTGGCGGCGTCTACCAATAAGCCCCAGCAGACAAGTCTCTCTCTTGACCCCCGGCACCACAATCGGTTCCGGGGGTTTCTTTTTGACCTGAGATGCCCCATCTGGCGGTCATGACGATTGCTGAAACTGCAGACGAAATCCGCGAAGAGTTTTCCTGGCTGGATGATTGGGAAGCGCGCTATGCGCACATCATCGATCTCGGCAAGGCGAACCCGCCGCTCGCCCCCGAAGAGCGGACGGAAGAGACGCGCGTGCGCGGCTGTGCCTCACAGGTCTGGATGGTCACCGACATTGAAGACGGCCGTATGAAAGTGCGGGCCGAATCGGACGCCATGATCGTGTCGGGACTGATCGCCCTGCTCATCCGCCTCTATTCCGGCGCGCAGCTGGAAGAGATCAACGGGTTCGACGCCAAGGCCCTGCTCGACGAGATCGGCGTCAGCGGCGCACTCACCGCTCAACGCTCGAACGGGCTCGCCTCCATGCTTGAACGCATCCGCATTGATGCTCAGGCCGGGCTGTCCACGGCCGGCGAAAGCTCATAGGCCACAGCGAGACGCGCCAGCGCCTCCTGCGCGGCTGCCCGCACGCCCTCCGCCTCCATGCCCCACCGCACAGTAAGTGCCGTGACGGTCGCCCGGTCGATCAGCATATCTTCCAGCTGCCGCATTGAGTGCGTACCAATCCCTGACTCCAGCGCCGCCAGCCGCGCGGACGGGGTCCGCCGTGTCCCGCCCCCAAAAACCGGGCGGACACGGTCTGCCACCGGCTGGCTCGCCCGGATGTATTCATCCCGGTAACGTCCCGCCGCTGCGCTCTGGCGGATCACGTCCGGGGACGCCGACGCCGCGAAGAGGTCCGCCATCAGGCTGCGGCGCCCATCGGTGCGCAAATTCAGCAGATCGGCCGGGCGGCAGATGGCGCGAGAGTCCCGCGCCCGTCCCGGCGCCGGGGCGGCCTCCAGCCGATCCGGGAACATGGCCTGCGCCTGAAGGCGATTCCCTGCCTTGAGGCGCGCCACAATGTGCGGCGAGACCCAGCCCGCCCGCTGGCGCCGCGTGTCCGGCCCGCGATAGGCCAGATAGGTCTGACGCAGGGGCGCGATCATGCCGCCATGCACCAGCACACTCATCAGACGATATTCGGTCAGGATCCGGCACTGTCCCATGACCTAGACCTCCACCGCTGCGCCATCGAGCACGACCACGCTCGACAGGCCGACCGCCAATTGCTCGATCCAGACATCGAAATCCGGATCATCCCGGCAATCCTCTATCAGGTTGCAGCCATAGGCGACCGTGGTGCGATCACGATTGAAGGCCCGCGCCACGCGGCTGAGACTCATGCCCAGCGCCGTGCGCAGCAGGTACATGGCAATCTGGCGGCCGCGTGCCTCGGCGGGCGAGCGGCGCTGGCGGCTGAGGATCGCCTCGGTCTTCAGGCCCAGCGCATACGCCGTCAGCGCGGCCGCGAGATAGGCCCTGTCTTCGTCTTTCCGGGGGTCGAAATACTGCATGTCGTTCTCCTGTGATGACAGGCACAAGACTACCCGACTTCCGCAGGTGTAGGATAACTTTCCTATTCCGGCAAGTTGAATGCCCGCAATGTCTGGGGATTGAGGGTGCGCTACTGGTGGGGTTTCGGGGGATAGGATGCGCAAATGCAGAAACGGCGCAGCTGGGGAGCTGCGCCGTTTCTGCATTCTGGTCAGAGGAGGAGCCGGAACAGCCTAGGCGGCGGCGCGGTCATGACCGCCGGACATGTCCTTGCCGGCCGGATCAGGGCGGCCTTTCTTCGGGCGCGCGCGCACCAATTCATCGTGGCAGAGCACTTGTCTCAGCTGGCCGTCGCGTCCGGCCAGTGGCAGGCGGACCCAGGCATGCATGCGGCCATCTTCCTGTTCGATCACCCCGCCGACGGGAGCGCCCCGCTCCAGCGCGGCAGCGAGGCCCAGGCAATAGGCTTCGCCATGCTTGCCCAGCACATCCTCGATCTGGCGGCCACGGGCCTCCATGCCGAAAATCTGGCGCAGGCGCGATCCGGCGATTCGGAAGCGTCCTGTGCCGAATCGGTCGAACTCGACAATTGAAATGCTGGCCAGCATGGCGCGGAATTGGCCTGGATCGATTGATTCGCGCCGCACGAGGCCGTGCGAATCGCGCAGGCTGCACCAGTATTCGATCAGCTTTTGCTGCGAATCGGTCACGCCTTTGAAGACATTCTGTTTGCTCATTTCAGTCACCCCCAGGTGATTCGATAGAATCACCTATCGCGCGAGTGGAGTCGCGGATCAAGAGTCTTGGTGAGTTTTTCTTAACCATTCCTACCAAATGCTTTCATTTCGCATGCGAAACAAAAGTATTCGATGGCGAATATTACTCGCGCTCTGATTTTCCGAGGCCCATTTGCTTGGCGAGCATTGAGCGTTGCTTGGAATAGCCCGGTGCGACCATGGGATAATCGGCCGGCAGGCCCCATTTCTCGCGGTATTCCTCGGGGGTCATGTCGTATTTCGTGCGCAGATGGCGTTTCAGGGATTTGAACTTCAGCCCGTCTTCGAGACAGATCAGGTAATCTTCCCCGATGGATTTGCGCACAGAGACGGCCGGCTTCAGCGGCTCCTGGCTCACCTCTTTCGCCTGGACGCTTTCGAGTGAGGAATGAACCAGCCGGATAAGTTGCGGCACGTCTTCTGCCTGCAACGCATTGTTGCTGACATAGGCCACAACAATCTGCGTCGTCATTTCCAGAAATTCGATCCGGCTGCCAGCCGGATTCGTGGTGTCAGTCATCTCGCATCCCCATCCTTGCGAATAACCAATCGGGGTTACCCTAAGATTGAGACTGATTCACGCATAAATCGCAGTATTTATTACACGATCCACCCAGCTTTTCGCGTACCGGCGGTATGTTTTTGAATGCGCGGCTACCCTATCCGGTCGTGACGAAGGACAAGAGCAGGACAAAGCCCAACAGGATCGCCGTCCAGATCGCCATGCCACTGGCAAGGCCGCCCCGCGCCAGTTCGCCTCTTGGGCTGAATGTGTCCTCGATCCGCTCATAGGCCCGGCCCGTCAACTTGAAGAAGACGGTCGACATGGCCGGTCCCACTTTCTGCCACACCGTCCCGGTCCAGGTTGCCATGCCATAACCGGCCTTGCGATAGAGCCAGTCGCTGTCGAGCACCACGCCGGGCTTCTCCGGCGGATACCAGCCGAGGCGTTTCAGCATCACGAAGGCAAAGATCGCCAGAACCAGCAACTGCATCTGGGTCAACACATGATCCAGCGTGAACGGATGATAGGCCATCGCCTCTTCGCGATACGGCAGGAGGTTGTAGAGCCACTCATAGCCGAAGCCCGGAACAATCGCCGGTACGCCGACCGCAATACAGATGAAGGAGGCGAGGCCCATGGCGAGCAGCATGTTGAAGGGCGCTTCCTTCACGCGCTTGCCGCTGTCATGCCCGAAGAAGGCAAAGTACGGAATCTTGATGCCCGAATGCTCCAGCACACCGGCCGAAGCAAACAGCAGCATCAGCCACACGATCGTGTACCCTTCCTTGCCGACGGCCGTCATGGTCAGCGACTTGGCGGCAAAGCCGGAGAAGAGCGGGAAGGCCGAAATCGACATCGCCCCAATGATGCAGAACACCGTCGTCCACGGCATGGATTTGTAGAGCCCGCCCAACTCGGACGCCTTGGTCGTGCCGGTGCGATACAGCACCGCGCCCATGCTCATGAACAGGAGGCCCTTGTAGATGATATGGCAGAAGGCATGCGCCGATGCCCCGTTCAGCGCGAGCGCATTGCCAACGCCTGCCGTGCCCAGGCCGATGGCGCAGATCATGAAGCCAACCTGGTTGTTCAGCGAGTAGGCCAGCACCTTGCGCAGATCGTTCTCGATTACGGCGAAGAAGACCGGGAACACGGTCATCACCGCGCCGATCCAGATCAGCGCGTCATGGCCCGGGAACATGCGAGCGAACGCATAGACGGCCAGCTTGGTCGTGAAGGCCGACAGGACGACCGCGCCGACCACCGTGGCCTTCGGATAGGAATCCTGCAGCCAGTTGTGCAGGAAGGGGAAGGCCGCCTTGATGCCGAGGGCGATGAAGACGAGCAGCGCGCCGGGCTCGTTCAGGCTGGTGAAAGCCGAGATCGAGAGGTCGCCGCGTGACTGGTAGACATAGCCGATGCCCGCGAGCAGCAGCACGCCGGACAGGATCTGGACGCCGAGATAGCGCATAGAGGCAAAATAGGCCGCGCGTGTCCCTGCCCTCAGGATAAGGAAGACGGAGGTAATCGCCGTCAGCTCCCAGAACACGAACAGGGTCATCATGTCGCCGGAGAAGGTCGCCGCGACGGCCGCGCCCGCATAGGCAATGGACATGCCGTCCTGCAGGCGGTCATCGGTGTGCCACGCATAGATCGCGTTCAGGAGCGCCGCCAGCAGGAAGGCGAGGCCGAAAATGTAGCTGAGATTGTCGACCCGATAGAACACCATCTCGAGCCCGAGCGCTTCGCCGGTCAGGAGGTTGAGGTTCCGGTCGGCCATCGAGACCAGCAGGATGGCGACAATTGGCGCCGCAATGGTCAGGCCCTGGCGTACGCGCCGGACCGGCAGGAACAGGGCCACAAGGCCCACCGCGATCAGGAGCCAGCCGGGATTCAGCATGGAGAGCAAACCAGTCATCAGAGCTCGTCTCCTTCGTCGGGATAGGTCGGGGATGTGTCAGGCGCGGCCGGGACATCCGGGTCAATGTCCGCAGGCGGTCCGCCGGGATCGCCATAATAGGTTTCGCTCCGGCGCAGCAGCCGGCCCAGCGGCCAGCCCATCAGCACGACAAAGGCGAACGAGGCGAAGCCCCAGATCGCATAAAAGCCGGTGGCGCCTGCCATATGGATGTATTCATGGCGGTCGAAGGCCAGGTCGATCACGATCAGGAAAGCCGAGAGCAGGCCGATGCCCCAGAAGATCGCCGTGCCTGCCAGCTTGGACTCGGTCCAGCCGAACAGGATCTTTGCCATTGGGTGGACGCCATCATCGGACGGCGTGTGCAGCCGGTGCGCCTGTTCTGCGGCGCGTTTCACGAAGCGGCCGCTTGTGTCGCGGGTATCGTTTGGCGTGTCGTCGCTCATGGCTGACCTCCAGCGAAGGCAGGGGATGCCGGATTCTCAAAGGCTGGCGACAGGAAGTCTGCCAGGGGCCCGACAAGGAAGAACAGGATCACACACAGCGCCGCCGTCACGACGGGCGCCGCCACGGTAAAGAAGGGCGCGCCTCCCGGCCGCTTGAACGGTCTTGGCTCCGGCGTGCCCGGTACCGGCATCAGGGCCAGGATCGGGATCGGCAGGAGATAGGCGATGTTCAGCAGCGAGGAGATGATCAGGACATACGGCACGAAGCCTGTACCCCGGTCGATCGCGCCCTGCATCAGCTCATACTTCGCCCAGGCGCCTGCCATAGGCGGAATGCCGATAATCGACAGGGTGGCGATGAAGAAGGCGATGAAGACCAGCGGCATCTTGCGGCCGAGGCCTCTCATGTCGGAAATATTTGTCAGGCCGGTGGCGACATAGATCGCGCCTGCGCACATGAACAGGGTCATCTTGCCGACGGCATGGGCTGCGATCTGCAGCGCGCCGCCCATGAAGCCAGCCTGCGTCGCCAGCATTGCGCCGAGCGTGATGTAGGACAGCTGCGCGATGGTCGAATAGGCCAGCCGCGCCTTGAGATTGTCCTTGGTCATTGCGACCAGAGACGCGACGATGATGGTGAAGCAGGCCACCCCGAGGACGAACTCCCTGCCCGGCGTAGCGTTCAGCAGGTCTTCCCCGAAAATATAGATCGAGACCTTCATCACGGTGAAGACACCCGCCTTCACGACCGCAACCGCGTGCAACAGGGCCGACACCGGTGTCGGCGCGACCATCGCATTGGGCAGCCAGAAATGGAACGGCATCAGCGCCGCCTTGCCGATGCCGAAGGCAAACAGGATCAACAAGGCGCTGGCCACGGCCGGATCGAGGTTACGCCCGGCGAGCAGCCCGCCCTGAACGAAATCGAGGTTCTGGCCGGCCAGAACCCAGGTCCACATGATGGCCATCAGGAACAGGCCGATCGAGGTGCCCAGCAAGGTCAGCAGATAGATCCGTCCGCCCCGCTTGGCCGCGGCATCGCCCTTGTGCGCGACCAGTGGATAGGTCGACAGGGTCAGCACTTCGTAGAACACGAACAGGGTGAACAGGTTTGCCGACATGGCGACGCCCATGGCGCCGAAAATGGCAATGGCGAAACAGATATAGAAGCGTGTCTGGTTACGCTCGCGGTTCCCGCGCATGTAGCCGATGGAATAGAACGAGTTCACGATCCACAGGCCGCTCGCGACCAGCGCGAACAGAGCGCCCAGCGGCTCCAGCTTGAACGCGAAATCGAGCCCTGGCGCAGCCTGCCCCACATAGAGCTGGGGAACTTCCCCGCCGGCCACTTTCGTGGCGAGCGCAATGACCACACCGAACAGGACGGTCGAGCCGACCAAAGTGACGCCTTCCCGGACGTTCGAGAACGCCCCGGTCACGGCAATCCCCGCCGCAATCAGCAAAGGCAGGCACAGGGCAGCCCAGATCAACAGCTCAGAGCTCATCAGAAGGCCTCCAGTCCGAACGCGGCGGCAGCGGCGTCACGCGCCAGGCCGAGCGGCAGTTCGGTCGTGATACCGAAATAGATGTTTGCAAGGGCCAGTATCCAGAGCGGCACCAGCAACAGGATCGGCGCTTCCTTGCGCGACTTGCGCGGATTGATCGGCGGCCGGAAGAAGATCGCCTCCAGAATGCGGCCCATATAGATCACCGCAAGGAAGCTGGAGAAAACGACGAAGACGACGGCCCACCACATGCCCTGATCGAACAGGGCGTAGCCGAGCTGCAGCTTGGACTGGAAGCCCGCGGTCAGCGGCACCCCAATCAGCGACAGGGCCGCAATGGCAAAGCCGGTCATCGTCCATGGCGCCGTGCGGCCAAGGCCCGCAAAGTCGCGGATGGTGGTGCCCTGGAAGGTCAGGACGACACCAGCCACCGCCATGAAGAGCGCGCCCTTGATCATGGCGTGGTTGAGCAGGTGGAACAGGCCGGCGCTGACGCCAGCGACCGTGCCGACCGATACGCCGAGGATCATGTAGCCGACCTGCGCAACCGAGGAATAGGCCAGCGTCCGGCGTACATCGGTCTGGAAGACTGCCTGGAAGCTGCAGGTGATCATCGCGGCGAGGCCCAGCGGCATCAGCAGATAGGTGAAGGTCGCCTGCTCGAACGCGAATTCCGGACGGAAGACGGTGAACAGGAACCGGATCAACGCATACAGCGCAACCTTGGTCGCCGTGGCCGACAGGAACATCGTCACAAAGCTTGGCGAATAGGAGTAGGCATTCGGCAGCCATTGGTGCAGCGGCCAGACAGCAGCCTTCAGGCCAAGCCCGACAATGATGAAGGCAAAGCCTGCCTCGACGCTGCGATTGCCTGCCAGATCGGGCAGCTTCGAGGCGATGTCGGCAATGTTGAGCGTGCCGGTGGCCGAATAGAGGAAGCCGACGCCGATAATGTAGAAGCTGGCGCCCAGCGTGCCCATGATGAGGTAGTTGAACGCCGCCGGCAGGGCGCGGCGGTCCCGCCCTGCGCCCAGCGCGACCAGCACATAGGTGGAGATCGAGGAAATCTCGAGGAAGACGAACAGGTTGAACGCGTCGCCCGTGATCGCCACGCCGCACAGGCCGGCAAAGCAGACGAGGAAGGCCGAATAGAATAGCGGATGCTTGCGCTCGGGGATCTCCGCCTTGACCGTTGGCCAGGAGAAGATCGTCGCCAGCACGCCGATGGAGGCGACCAGCAACAGGATCATGGAGTTCAGCGCGTCGACGCGCAAGACGATGCCGATTGGCATGGGCCAGTTGCCGACATCATACCCGACCACGCCGACTGGCGACGCCTGAACCTGCCCCACCAGGATCAGCGCACAGAACAGGGCAAACAGGGTCGCGAAGATGCTGATCAGCCAGGACAGTCGCCCGCTTGGCAGGATGGCCAGCAGCGGCGCCAGGAAGAGCGGCGCCATGACCAGCAAGGCGGGTGCGTGAAGGAGCGCCCAGCGGGGCGCCGTATCCAGGAGCAGGTCGATCATGCCAGCGCCTCTTTCTCAGCTGCTTCCTGCTCGGCTTCCTGAGCGATAGCGGTTTGCATGTCGATTTCGCGCACCTCGTCAGCTTCGATCGTGCCATAGGCCTCGCGAATGCGGACGATCAGGGCGAGCCCGACCGACAGGGTCGCGACGCCCACCACGATGGCGGTCAGCATCAGGACATGCGGCAATGGGTTGGAATAGGTATGAACCAGGTCTGCGACCCGGTCCCCGCCGGAGGCCGCCGTCAGCACGGCGTCGATGGCCGCATGCGGGGCCTCTTCACCATGACCGCCGCCATGTCCGCCGGACGTGTCCGGATCCATCAGGATCGGCGCGGTGCCCCCGGCCACGATGCCGAGCGTCACATAGAACAGGCAGATCGAGGTCTGGAACAGGGACAGGCCCACCAGTCGCTTGATCAGGTTTCCGGACGCAAACGTGATATACAGGCCGATCATCATCAGCCCGATGACCGCCCAGTAATTTGCGCGCTCAAGAATGAATAGCAGCATCGGCCTACCAGTCCTCGTCGCGGATTTCGGCCACGCGGCCCGCAAAAGCATAAAAGATGGTCAGCATGGCGCCGGACACACCGAACAGAACGCCCAGTTCGATCAGGATAATGCCGACATGCTGGCCGTGATGACCGCCCGGTTCTTCCTGGAAAAGGGCCTGATATTCAAGGTATTGCCCGCCCTGCAACAGGGCCCAGAAGCCCACGCCTGCATACAGGAGCACACCGACGGCCGCCAAGGACCGGGTAAAGGCCGGCGGCACGGCCCGCATCGCGGAAGGCACCCCGAACACGAGGGCATAGAGAATGACGGCCACGGCAAGGATCACACCCGCCTGGAATCCGCCGCCGGGTCCGAAATCGCCATGGAACTGAACGTACAGGCCATACAATACGATGACCGGGATCAGGACCTTCGTGATGACGCGCAGGATGACGTGATGATCGCTCTTCATGCGTCCGTCTCCTCATTTTCAGGGTCTGGTTTCGTAGTCGCCTTGGGCAGGCTCTTGTCCTCGTTGCGGATGGTTTCGGCGAGCGAGCGCTCTCCGAAACCGAGCAATAGCGCCACAGCAATGCCGGCCACGAACACAACGGTCGTTTCGCCCAGCGTATCGAAGCCACGATAGCTGCCGAGGACCGGGGTCACGACGTTCTCGATGCCGGTGTCAAACCAGGCGACCCGCAGATAGGTGAGCCCGACCCCTGTATTGGCCGGCGAATTCGGATCGCCCACAGCCGGCAGGTCGACGGTCGCGTAAATCAGCATGATGCCCGTTGCGATGCAGACAAGCAGAGGTCCGAGCTGGCGGAGCGATTTCTCCGGCTTGGCTGTCCGGGAGGTCAGCAGCATCGCGCCGAGCAGGACCGCGGTGGACATGCCCGCGCCAACGGCCGCTTCGGTAAAGCCCACATCGACCGCGTCCACGGCGACATACCAGACGGCAGACACCAACGAATAGATGCCGGACAGCATCACAATGGCAAACAGGCTGCGCAGGCGGGCAATCGCGATGCCCACAACGAACAGGAGGCCGAGCAGGACGATGTTGACCAGTGCCATGCCGATATCGGGTTCACTCATCGCCATCAGGATCCCTGCCCTTCCTTGTCATGCGTGCTGACCGGTCCGATCAGCGGCTGCAGGCCAGCCGTATGCGCCGCATTTGCCGCTGCGTGCGACGAGGCGGGGCTGGTCAAATAGATGAAGACGAAGATGGCGACCAGTTTGCTGACGACCATCCAGTCGGGCGCCATCATGGCCATGCCGAGCAACAGCAGCGTTGCGCCGGACGTGTCAGTGATACTGGCCGCGTGAAGGCGGGTGTAGAAATCCGGGAAGCGCAGCACGCCGACAGTGCCGACCAGGCAAAGCAGCCCGCCCGCCAGGCACAGTGCGGCGCCAAGCGGGAACCGGATGACCTCCCACCAGGCCGGAAGGGATGCAAGGAAATCAGACATTGCCACCTCCCTGTCCGCGGCGCACCAGCGGAACCTGGAACGACCGGTAGCGGAAGAATTTCAGGATCGCGATGGTCGAGACGAAATTGATCAGCGCGTAAAGAATGGCGATATCGAGGAATTGCGGACGTCCCATCACGAAGCCGAGCAGGCCGAGCGCCAGCACGGTCTTGGTGCCGAACGAGTTCACCGCCAGCACGCGGTCATACAGCGTCGGCCCGGCAATGGCGCGGATCAGCAGGAGGAGCATCCCGAACAGGACGGCAATCAGGGCAGCGGCGGTCATGCGGGTCTCCTCTTCCCGTCGGCGGCTTCGCGCGACCGGCGGTCCATCTCGTCAAAGGCTTCCGGCTGGGCTTCCTGCTCGTAGAGCGCGTGGACCAGCATCTTGTCGCCTTCGATCTCCACCGTGACCGTACCGGGGGTCAGCGTGATGGAATTGGCGAAGGTTACCTTGGCGAGATCGGTTACACAGGCAGTCTTAACCTTCACCAAGGCCGGAGATATGTCCATTTCGGCCTTCAGGCAGGCCTTAACCACGGTCCAGTTTGCCTTGGCGATTTCCTTCATCAGCCAGGGAAAATACAGAGCAAACCCGATGATGCGCACATAGGGCGCGCCTTCACGGTCTATGATGTCGAGCCGGTAGGCCAGGATCAGACAGACGGCCACCGACACGGCGCCCAGTGTCAGCAGCAAAGGCGTGTAATGACCAGACATGCCCAGCCAGAAGCCGACCAGTGCAACCAGCAACCCCAGAAAGTACGCCACTCGCGCCCCTTTCATCGATGACCCAATACAATGAACGCCCTGACCTAAAGGGACGCGCGCGTCTTGGAAAGTGCTTTTCGGGTGGTTTTCTGCCGTTACCTGCCAAAAACGAGTCGGGCTGTGCGCTGTGGCGAGGAGAAGCTGGCTTCCTCATTGGCAGGCACGTCATCCATCGCGGAGGACAAGGCACTCGGCGAAAAGGCCGAGGATAGCGACCAGTTCCAGTACCTTAGCGTGGTCTGGGCCTTGGCCACGGTCATGATTTCATAGATCTCGGCAACGCGTGAGAAGTCGGGGTCGATCTCGCCCGTCTCGGTTTCCAAAGTGCGTTTCAGGCCTGCCCATAAAACAGGCAGGAAGTCCCGTTTCACGCCAGTGCCCTTGCACAGGACCGCAATCCCCTCGCCGCCCGCATCGGTCAGGATCTTCGCCGCCGTGACCGGTTTCAGGCCGGCAAGGTAGCCGATTTCCTGCGCCAGTTCGGAATCCATCCCGTCGAGCGCGGAAGCATTGATGGCGTCCTCGAGACTGTCATACGGGCTCTTGTCGATGGCGGCGCGGTTGCGCTGGCGGCGCTCGATCAATTGCAGCGCCTTGCGGGTAACCGGATCGGACCAGTTCTCTTCGGCAGCGAGTTCAAACACATCGCGGCAGGTGTCGATCACTTCCAGCCGGTCGGCCGCATGACGCTGCAGTATCTTCTTCCGGGTAACGCTGTCGCTCCACCAGAACATGGCCATGGCCTGGGACGGCTTGGTCTCGAGACGCTCGACCAGGAGCGGGCACAGGCTTTCATCGCCGCGCGAGCGGGCCACCAGCTTGTCGATGGCCTGTTCGGGCATGATCGCGCCATTGTTCGACAACATCGCCTTCACCACAGGGATCTCGGCAAACTCGGCAAGGTATTCGCAGACCGAATCCGGCACCAGTTTGCGCTGGGCAATGATCATCCGGTGATCCTGCGAGCCGGACATGCAGATTTCCCGCAGATCGCAGGCGTCATAGCCCTCATTGGCCTCCAGCACATGCTGCGCGACGCGATAGGAGCACTGGCCCAGATAGCGCAGGACGCGTTTGGGGGCCTCCCGGTGATTCGACAGGCGGCGGGCACACATTTCGCGGTCATATTCTTCGGCGTGGAACAGAACTTCCAGAAGGATGTCGCCCACCATGTGACGGTCCTGATGCGCCAGACGGGAAGCTGGCATGGCAACAAGATCAAGCAAACGCCGGAACAGCGCGTTGCGCGCGCGACCGGTCTGCTGCGTCAGCAAGGGCTCCAAGGGGTCTTCCATACGTTTGGCCGTTTTCGCATTGACGAAAACTCTTGCAGCAAACGGTTAACGGTCTGTGGAGATGACGGCGCGGGTCAATTCCGCTCTGAGCGGCCGGGGTGCACGACCATCAACAGAAGGCTGCACACCAGCATGACGATGGCCAGCATGAACAGCATGCCCCCATCGGTGGCGGTGGTCTTCGGGTCGAGCGAGACCGGGATTTCCCGGCCGAGCCAGGGCGACAGATGCATGGCGACAGCGCCGCCAAGAACGCCCGCCGACAGGAAGGCCCCAAACCGGCGCGTCATGGGCAGGAACAGGAACAGGGCCGCCATCAGCTCGATCAGGCCCACCGCAACGCGGCCCGCCGGTTCATACAGGCTGATGCCCGATTTCGTCGCGATGGTCTGGAACACGATGTTCTCGCCCGGCGGGTCAAAGAACTTCACCAGGCCTTCCGGCGGATTGGGTAGCGGGTGGATGGTCGCCTGGACGAACATCGCGACCAGAAACAGGGCCAGGGCCCAACTCACAAGATGCCGGAACAGACGCATTCTACATACCTTTTACCGGTGGGCCGTTAGGCGGAAGCTAACCATACCCTGCCGCCGTGGCAACTGAGCTCTGCGCGAAGATACCGTGACAGCGCGCGGGCAAAGCCCGTGCCTGCCCTCCTTGCGCACCGCCAGATCGGCATATCCCCGTATGGCATCCCATCCGAGTCTTGCGCTTCGGTCATGGACATCGGACGTCATGTGTCGCAAGGCCGGGGGCTTTCCTTCTCGGGGCCGTCTCCATACAGTCCCGCCAATTGTTCCGGAGTGGGCATGTCAGACAAGATGGACGACTTCATCGACGAGATGGCCGAAGATGCGGCCGAGGATATCTCGTCCCCCGTCAGCGGGGTCAGCGAAGCGATCGGCGCTGGCGCATCCCTGCTGGCGACCGCAAATCATTGGCGTGCCCGCCAGCTGCGCCGCGGCGTGAAGATCGAACTGCCGGCCTATCTGATGGTCCAGCTCAGCTGGTTCATGGCCTTCGGCCTGCAGATGGTCCTGTTCCCATACCTGATTACAGGCCGCGAACACCTCCACATGGACGGCCTCGCCCTCGGCCTTGCCAATATGGCTTTGTCGGCCCCATCGGTCATCTTCCTCCTTATTGGCGGCGTGGTGGCCGAGCGCGCCGATGGCAAGCGCCTGCTCATCATCCTGCACCTGCTGGCGGCCACCCCGGCGCTATTCCTGGCGGTGGCCGTGGCCCGCGGTGAACTCTCCTATCCCGCCATGATCATATACGGCCTGACCATCGGCACGGTCGGCGCCTTCATGATGCCGGCGCGCGATTCCATCGTGAATGAAGTGGTTGAGCGGCGTATGCGGGTCGGCTCGGGCGTGACCCTGCAACTCGGCGTGACGCTCGCCACGATGGCACAATTCCTGGCGCAGATCGGCGGCCTGGTCGTGGGCGGCTATGCCGACAAACGCACCCAGATGCCGGACTGGCTGGGCGGCTTTGGCATCGGCCCGATCCCGGCTGAACAACTCCTGGCCATTCAGGGCATCATCCTTGCCCTTGGAGCCGGGTTTGCCCTCTGGCTCGGCCGGGGCCGCCAGATCGTGACCGGCGGCAAGGGGATCAAATCCGCCCTCGGCGACATTGCCGACGGTTTCCATGCGGTCCGGTCTGACGGCAAGCTCTGGGCCATGACCGCGCTGATGTTCGGCGTCGGCATTTTCGTGATTGGCGCTTTCCTGGTCGTGCTGCCCATCGTGAACCGGGACGTCTACGGCTTCGGGTCAGACGGCATCCGCGACATGTTTGTCACCTTCTGGATGGGGGCGTTCGTCTCATCCGTCGTGCTGTCGATCTTCAAGCGCATCAAGCGACAGGGCCGCCTGCTTCTGATCGCGCAACTCCTCGCCTCGATCAGCATCCTCGCCATGATGTGGCAGGTGCCGCATTACGTCTTCCTCGGCATCGTCTTCATCTGGGGCCTGGCCGCCGGTATCTCCATCGCGATGAGCCGCTCCATCGTGCAGGACGCCGCACCAAAGGAAAAGCTCGCCCGCGTCCTGTCGATCTACCAGCTCGGCTTCATGGCTGGCGCGCCGTTCGGCGCCGCCATCATGGGCGCCCTGGTCGACCTGTTCGGACCCCAGAAAATCGCCATCGTCCCGGCCGGCGGCATGATCGCGCTGATCGTCTGGATGGTGTTCTTCACGCCCGTCTGGAACATGAAGGGCTCGGCCTGGCTGGAGCATCAGGAGCGCAACTGACGGCTTTGTATAGATGACAGCAGAGCCAAACGCTTCTATCGAAACCCTCATGAGTTCCCGCCCGCGCGCCCATATTCACCTGTCCAGCATTGCCGCCAATTGGCAGGCCATCGACCGGCTGAATCCGACCGCCACAACCGCCGCCGTGGTCAAGGCGGATGGGTATGGGCTGGGCGCGGCGAAAGTGTCCCGCACCCTGGCACGGGCGGGGTGCAGCACCTTCTTTGTTGCCCATTTCGAAGAAGGGACAGCCTTGCGCCAGGCGCTCGGCTTCGGACCGCGCATTTTTGTCCTCAACGGGCCGACCGGCAGCCATCTGCGCACCTATCGCGAAGCGGACCTGACGCCGGTCCTGTCCAGCGAGGAACAGGTGGAGCTGTGGGCTCGTGCGCCGCGCGGGGCCTGCGCGCTACATTTTGATACCGGCATGAACCGTCTGGGCCTCTCCTCCAGCGTGCTGACACACCGGCGCGACGAGCTGCACAGGCTGCAACCGGTCCTGATCATGAGCCATCTGGCGTGCGGCGACCTGCCCGACCATGCGCTCAACCGGGTCCAGCTTGACCGGTTCACCGAGATTGCGTCCGCCTTCCCAGACACGCCCGCCAGCCTTTCCGCCTCGTCCGGATGCTATCTCGGCAAGGCTTATGCATTTGACCTGACCCGGCCGGGCATCGCGCTCTATGGCGGCTCGACCCCGCCGGAGACTGTCCGGCTGGAACCAACTGTCACACTGGAAGCACGCATTCTCAGCGTCTTCACCGCCAAGGCCGGTGAAACCGTTGGCTATGCTGCCACCCATACGCTGGAACAGAATACGACCCTCGCTACCGTGGCGCTCGGCTATGCTGACGGCATCCCGCGATCCGGCGGCAATGCACTGATCGGTTATCTCGATGGCACGCCCTGTCCGGTGCTCGGACGCATTTCGATGGACCTCATCACGATTGATGTTTCAAAGGCACAGGCTGAGGCAAAATCAGGCGCGCGCGTTGAATTCCTCGGCGCGCATGCCAAACTTGAAGAACAGGCGGCCCGCGCAGGTACGCTAGGGTATGAATTACTTACAGGACTGAGCAATCGTGTCGAACGTGTCTACCCGTAAGCGCGGGCTCCCTAATCCCCTGCAATGGATCGGCGCTGCCGTGATCGGCCTCTTCGCGGAGATCGGGCGCCTGTCCGTCTTTGCCGCCAGGGTGAAGTTCGCGGCTTTGACGCCCCGCTGGTATCTCGGCCAGGTCTGGCGGCAGATGGTCAATATCGGCTTCTATTCCCTGCCTGTGGTCGGCATGTCAGCCGTCTTCATCGGCGCGGCGCTGGCCCTCAACATCTATGAAGGCGGCAGCCGTTATGGTGCCGAGCAATTCGTGCCCAGCATCGTCGTGCTCGGCATCACGCGGGAGCTTGGCGCGACGATCACCGGCCTGATGCTGGCAGGCCGCGTCTCGGCGGGCATCTCGGCCGAGATTGGCGCGATGCGCGTGACCGAGCAGATTGACGCGCTGGAGACGCTCTCGGCGTCGCCCTATCGCTACCTTTATGCGCCGCGCTTCCTGGCTGCGATCATCGCCCTGCCACTGCTGGTCCTGATCGCCGACGTGATCGGCATCATGGGCGGCTGGCTGGTCAGCGTCTATGCGCTCGATTTCGACTCCACCACCTATCTGCGCAACACGATCGACTTCGTGACCAATGAGGACATCATTGTCGGCCTCATCAAGGCCGTCGTGTTCGGGGCGGTGATTGCCATCATGGGCTGCTATCAGGGCCACCGGTCCGAAGCCGGCGCGACCGGTGTTGGCCGCGCAGCCACACTCTCCATGGTCGGCGCCGCCGTACTGGTGCTGGCGGCCAATTATCTCATGTCCACCCTGTTCGTGGAGATTGGCCTGTGAGCACGCCCATCCTGAAACTCGACAACGTCAAGAAATCCTTCGGCTCGAAAGAAGTGCTCAAGGGCGTCGATCTTGAGGTGCAGAAAGGCGAAAGCCTTGTCGTTCTCGGCGGCTCGGGCTCCGGCAAGTCCGTCATGCTGAAGAACGCGCTCGGCCTGATGACGCCGACCGCCGGGACGATCTGGTTTGACGGCCAGGACGTCACCAAGGCGACCGGCAGGACGCGCGAGAAGATGCGCGCCCGCATCGGCATGCTGTTCCAGTCCGGCGCCCTGTTCGACTCTCTTACCGTCTGGGAGAATGTCGGCTTCCGCCTGCTGCAGGTCGACAAGATGCGCCGCAAGGACGCCAAGGAACAGGCCCTCGAGACGCTGAAAAAGGTCCGCCTCGGCCCGGATGTGGCCGATCTCTACCCGGCAGAAATCTCGGGCGGCATGCAGAAGCGCGTCTCGCTCGCCCGCTCGATCATTTCCAAGCCGGACCTGATCTTCTTCGACGAGCCGACGACCGGCCTCGACCCGATCACCGCTGATGCGATCAACGATCTGATCCTCGAACAGGTGCACAATCTCGGCGCCGCAGCTGTCTCGATCACGCATGACATGGCCTCGGCCCGCAAGATCGCCGACAACATCGCCATGCTCTATGAAGGCAAGATCATCTGGCACGGCCCCGCCGACATCATCGACAATAGCGGCAACGAATATGTCGACCAGTTCGTCCACGGACGAGCCGAAGGCCCGATCCAGCCGGCGATTTAGGGCGCGCCTCAGGTCTCGCTGGCCCGCTCCGCGTTCGCATCGACCTTGGCGGTGAGTTCACGAACGATCTCGTTAGACAATACGATGGAACTCTCAAGCAGGTTGACCGGACTGTCAGCGCCAAGCATCCGCCGGTCGCCGTCCAGCGGGTTGGTATAGAACCATGACGTAAACAGGCGCAGCGCCTTGAACTCTTCAGCGGGTTCGGAATAGTTCAGCTGCAGGGCGGTCATGGCGGCAAGGACGATGTCGTCCTTGCGTTCGATCGAGCATTTCTGTTGCGCCATGTCTATCATGCCATGCTCTTTTGCGGCGATCAGATAGTTTGGGCCATACTTTACGACCCCCTTCAATTCGTCTTGCATCACCTCTTCGGTGACGACATCGCCGAAGAGTTTACGTCCGGCCGCCATCGCTGTGGGAAAGATACGCTCAATCTCTATGCGGCTGGCATTCTCATCTTCAGATAGCTCTGGCCGTTGGGCCCGTTCCAGCAGAGTGCTGAGGATCACTGCCACGGCTGCACGAATGTATCCGCTGCCCCCCGTCACCATATCCTGGCCATGCTTCTTCTGTGCGAAGATGCCGACAATCAAAAACAGCACAAACAGTGCCACGCCAATGCCGATAATCCATTCCATGTTCAGCCCCCGACTCCTGCATTGCAGACCGCACTTCCTCTGGCGCAGAACCCTTTAGAAATTGGAAAATTCTTGAAAAATTACGCTCACCTGCAGGTCTTTCGCGTCTTCCCGAACCCCGCTATCCCTTAAGCATGGCCAAGACCGCGACGACTGCCTTTGTGTGCCAATCCTGTGGCGAAGTTCACTCCAAATGGAGCGGCAAGTGCGCCGGCTGTGGCGAGTGGAACACGCTGGTTGAGGAGACCGTAGGCGGCACGCCGGGCGGCCTCGCTGCGCCCAAGGCGGGCACCAAACGCTCCAGCAAGACCGAATTCGTTGCCCTGAACGCCGAGACCGAAACGCCTGCCCGCATCGTGATGGGTGTGGAGGAGCTCGACCGCGTCTTTGGCGGCGGCATCGTGCCATCCTCCGCCACGCTGATCGGCGGCGATCCGGGCATCGGCAAATCGACGCTCCTGCTCCAGGTCGCCGCGCGGCTCGCCCGCAATGGGGTGAAGACGGTCTATGTCTCCGGCGAGGAAGCCGCCGCCCAGATCCAGGAGCGCGCCAAGCGGCTGAAGGTCGCCGAAAGCCCGGTCGATCTCGCCACCGAAACCGACCTCCGCAAGATCCTGTCGGCGCTGAAAGCGGCCAAGCCGGATTTCGTGGTCATCGATTCCATCCAGACCATGTGGTCTGACAGTCTCGAGGCCGCGCCCGGCTCGGTCAGCCAGGTCCGGGCCTGCTCGCAGGAACTGACCCGCTGGGCCAAGAAATCCGGCGCCGCGCTGGTGCTCGTCGGGCACGTCACCAAGGAGGGCAACATTGCCGGCCCGCGCGTGGTCGAGCACATGGTCGACGCCGTCTTCTATTTCGAGGGCGAGCGCGGCCACCAGTTCCGCATCCTGCGCGCGGTGAAGAACCGGTTCGGGCCGACCGACGAGATCGGCATTTTCGAAATGCACCAATATGGCCTCGCCCCGGCCAAGGAACCGTCCGCCCTGTTCCTGTCGACGGATGGGGACGGCGAAGGCGGCGCAGCGGTCTATGCCGCGATGGAAGGCTCGCGGCCCGTGCTCGCCGAAGTTCAGGCGCTGGTCGCCAAGAGCGCCTATGGCACGCCCCGGCGCAGCGTTGTCGGCTGGGATGGTGGGCGCCTTGCCATGCTGCTCGCCGTGCTGGAAGCGCGCTGCGGGATCAGCCTGTCGGGCATGGATGTCTACCTCTCGGTCGCGGGCGGCTATCGCATTGGCGAGCCAGCCGGTGACCTTGGCGCGGCCGCGGCGCTGCTGACCTCTCTAGCCGACACGCCAGTGCCCGAACGGACCGTATTCTTTGGCGAAGTGGCGCTGTCCGGCGCGGTGCGCCCGGTGGCCCGGATGGAACAGCGCCTGAAGGAAGCGGTTCGGCTCGGCTTCACCCATGCCTATGTGCCAGAAGGCAGTCCGACTTCAGTGGATGGCTTGACGATCACCCCAATTAAACGGCTTATCGACCTCGCCCACCTTCTCGCTCCGGACGCCCAAAATGCTTGAGTCCATTACAGCTTTTGACGCCATCGCCGTTGCGGTCATCGTGATCTCGGCGATCATGGCATTTGCGAGAGGCTTTCTTCGCGAAATCGCGACGCTCGGCTCCTTCATCGCCGCCCTGGCCGCCGCCTTCTATGCCCGCCGTTTCTTCGCAGGCAGCGTGCGCACGCTGGTGCCGGAAGGGGTCGATCCGTTGCTCGGCGACCTCGCGCTCGTCGTGGTTGCGTTCATCATCGTGTATGTCCTGGTTGCCTGGTTCGGCCAGCGCCTGTCCAAGAACATCCAGGGCGCAGACGGCATCGGCATGTTCGATCATTTCGCCGGCCTGTTCTTTGGCATTGCCCGCGGCGCCATCGCCCTTGTTTTCTTTGCCGTGCTTCTCAATCTTGCCCTTGATGAAAGCCGCATCCCGGACTTCATCCGGAACTCGATGACTTATCCGCCACTCGCGGAAATGGCGGATTATGTGAACGACAATGCGTCGAAAGTCGGAAAAGATGTGCAAGCTGCCCTTCCCTCAGAGGGTAAAACAGGGCAATAGGCCCGTGTCGCAATACTGTTACTCAGGAGATGCGTCTCAAATGGTCTTTTTCGATCATGATGACGACAAGCCCCGCGAGGAATGCGGCGTCTTCGGTATCTTTGGAAATCATGAGGCCAGCCTGCTGACAGCGCTGGGTTTGCATGCTCTCCAACATCGCGGGCAGGAAGCCTGCGGGATGATCACCTTTGACGGCAAGCGATTCCCCTCGGAACGTCATTTGGGCATGGTAGGTGAGCATTTCGGGGGTGACCTCCGGACGCGCCTGCCCGGCCACGCCGCCATCGGTCACAACCGGTACTCGACGCAGGGCCGCACCATGTTGCGGAACGTGCAGCCGATCTTCGCAGACCTCGCCGGCGGTGGGTTCGCGGTCGCGCACAATGGCAACCTCACCAATTCCCGCAAACTGCGCCATGACCTCGTCAAGGACGGCGCGATCTTCCAGTCCACCATGGACACAGAAGTCATCCTGCACCTCGTCGCGCGCAGCACCGGCAAGAATTTCCTCGCGCGTCTCGTGGATGCGCTGCAGAAGATTGAAGGCGGTTATGCCCTGGTCGGCCTGACCGGCAAGAAGCTGGTCGGCGCTCGCGATCCGGTCGGCTTGCGCCCGCTGATCCTCGGCAAGCTGGGCGACGCCTATGTGCTGGCATCTGAAACCTGCGCGCTGGATATTATCGGCGCGGAATTTGTCCGCGAAGTCGACAATGGCGAAATCGTCGTCATCAGCGACAAGGGCGTTGAATCCTATCGCTTCGCGCCGCAGCGCCCGACCAGCCCGTGCGTGTTCGAATATGTCTATTTCGCGCGCCCGGACAGCATTGTCCAAGGTCGCTCGATCTATGAAGTGCGCCGCCGCATGGGCCGCCAGCTGGGCATAGAGACCCCGGCCGAGGCCGATGTGATCGTGCCCGTGCCGGATTCCGGCGTCCCGGCCGCACTCGGCTTCTCCGAACAATCCGGCATTCCCTTCCAGATGGGCATCATCCGGAACCATTATGTTGGCCGGACCTTCATCCAGCCGACCCAGACCGGTCGCCAGAGCGCTGTTTCCAAGAAGCACAGCCCGAACCGCGCCGTGCTCGAAGGCAAGCGGGTGATCCTGGTCGACGATTCCATCGTGCGCGGCAACACGTCGAAGAAGATCGTCCAGATGGTGCGCGATGCCGGCGCCAAGGAAATCCATTTCCGCTCGGCCAGCCCACCCATCCTGAACCCGGATTTCTACGGCATCGACATGGCCGCCAAGTCCGAATTGTTCGCAGCGATCCACACGCATGAGGAAATGGTCAGTGAGCTGAATGTCGACTCGCTCGGCTTCCTGTCCGTGCCCGGCCTCTACACGGCCATCGGCGAACCGCAGCGCAACCCGATGCAGCCGCAATTCTCCGACCATTGCTTCACCGGGGATTATCCGACGCCGCTGGTCGACAATGAACATGCGGAATCCGACAAGGAGCGTCAGCTCTCCCTGCTGGACGATGCCTAGGTCTGAAGTTTCAAGGCAAAAAGCCATGTCATCCCGGAAAATGCAGCGCATTTATCCGGGACCCAGCCCTGAAGAAGCAATTTCAGACTGGGTCCCGGCTCTCCGCTACGCTTCGGCCGGGATGACAAGACAGGATGATAATCTCTATGACTGACACCCCCCGCCTCATCCTTGTCACCGGCGCCTCGCGTGGCATTGGCCGCGCCGCCGCGCTGGAGCTTGCCCGCCAGGGGAACATCGTCATCGCGGTCGCCCGCTCCAAGGCGGCGCTGCAAAAGCTGGACGATGAAATCCGCGCCGCCGGGTCGGAAGCTGTGCTTGTGCCGATGGACCTGAAAGATACCAAGGGCATCGAAACCCTCGGCAAGGTGATCGGCGAACGCTTCGGCCGGCTGGATGGCCTCGTTGCCAATGCCGGCATTCTCGGTACGCTCGGCCCGGTCGAGACGTGCGGGCCGCGCAGCTTCGAGGAAACCATTGCGGTGAACCTCACGTCGAACTTCCACCTGATCCGGGCCTTGTCGCCGTGGATGCACCAGTCCGATGCGCCCCGCGCCGTCTTCGTCACCTCCAGTGTGGCCCGCGCCCCGCGCGCCTTCTGGGGCCCCTACCAGGCCGCCAAGGCCGGGATGGAGGCACTCGTCATTGGCTGGGCTGACGAGAATGAGAACATGAAGCTGCGGGCGAACCTGTTCAATCCGGGTGGCACGCGCACCGGCATGCGCGCCGAGGCCATGCCCGGCGAAGACCCGATGACCCTTCCGACCCCGGAAGAGGTGGCCGCCGAACTGGTCAAACTGGTCTGCCCGGACGAGACGCGCACCGGCCAATTGGTCGCCTATCGGGAGCTTACCTCCCCCAAGTCCTGAGGAATCAGATCGGTGACTGAAACTCCCCTGAATCTGCGAACTGCCACGCTGGAGGATCTGCCAGCCCTGAAAGCCTGCGAGCAGGGAATCATTGTCGCCGAGCGCCCCTACGACCACACGCTGAAGCCGGATCCGATCAGCTATTACGATCTTGGCGAGCGTCTCCGCTCCGAGGATGCGGAAGTGGCCGTGATTGAGCTGGAGGGCGAGATCATTGCGACGGGCTATGCCGAAAAACGCCCCTCAAAACCCTATGTGGCCTCTGACCATCACGCCTTTCTGGGATTCATGTTCGTGCACCCGGACCATCGCGGAAAGGGACTGAACCGTATCCTGACGGACTATTTGCTCGACTGGGCCCGCAGGCGCGACCTGACGGAAATCCGCCTGACCGTCTATAGCGGCAATGGTCCCGCGATCCGCGCCTACGAGAAAACCGGCTTCAAGCCCTACATCACCGAGATGCGGCTCAATCTCGACGAGTGACCCTATTCCGGCGGCGTGGTCAGGACAAAGCTCTCGCGTCCCGATATCTCGTCATACCAGGTCACGAGGTTTGGATGCGGGCCGCGCCAGTCCAGGTCTGGCAAGCGGAAATCGAGATAGCCGAGCGCGCAGGCATAAGTGATCCGCCCAAGGTCGAAGGCTTTGCGATCCGATGCCACATCCCCTGCAATCTCATCGACACCGCGATGGATCGCTGCGGTCCAGCGGTCCTGCCAGAAGGCTGAGCGCTCCGTTTCCGGCCGGCGGGATTCCATGACCAGGCTGAGCGCCGCATCCAGAATGCCATCGCCGAGCGCCTGCGCCGTCAGTACCGCCCAGCGATGTTCGCCATCCTTTGGCAGGAGCGCCTCCCCGGCGGCCTCATGGTCGAGATATTCGCAGATGACCGGGCTGTCGAAAAGGTGCGTGCCATCCTCCAGTTCCAGCGCGGGAATCTTGCTGAGCGGATTGCCGATCCGGGTGGCCGCATTCTCCGCCATCGGGTCGGACCGTTCCAGCGAGACGGCGTCTTGCAGGCCGTGTTCGATGATCAGCACCCGCACCTTGCGGGCATAAGGGGATGTGGCAGAATAATAGAGCTTCATGACATGTGCCTTCAGGTCTTGAAATGCTTGGATAATTTGAGGCCTTGCCCCTGATAGTTCGACCCCTTGCCGCCATACAGGCCCTTCGGCTTCGAGGCCATGCTCTCATAGACCAGCTTGGCGACCGGCTGGCCGTGTTCGAGGATAAAGGGGACATCCCGCGAGCGCACTTCCAGCACGGCGCGGCTGCCGCCCGTATTCGTGCCGAAGCCCGGATCGAAGAAGCCCGCATAATGCGCGCGGAACTCCCCCAGTTCAGGCGCAATCGGCGCCATTTCGGCGGCCTCCATCGCGCCCACTTTCACTGTCTCGCGGCTGACCAGGATGTAGAATTCCTCCGGGTTCAGAACAATCCGGCCGTCGCGCGGCCAGACCGGCTCCCAGAATTGGCTCGCTTCATGTGCGCCGATCCCGCGCAAATCGACGATCCCGGAATGGTGCTTGGCCCTGTAGCCGACCGGCTGGTCGCCTGCCGACTCAAGATCAATCGAGACCACTTTCTCCTTCAGCGTCTCCGGCTTCTTCCGCTTGAACCGGATTTGCGCCAGCCGGTCGCCGGGGCGCACCATGATCGGGAAGGTGCGCGGGCTGACCTCCAGATAGAGCGGCCCGGAATACCCGGTCGGCACTTCATCGAAGGCACGCGAGCGATTGGTCACGAGGCGGGTGAACACATCGATGCGGCCCGTGGAGCTTTTCGGATTGGCGCGCGCCGCGATTCCGGCCGGCAGGCGCAGCGATTCCATCAGCGGAACGAGGTACACGCAGCCCGTCTCCAGCACCGCGCCTTCCTTGGTCAAATCGATCCGGTGCATGTGGATGCCGGGTTCCTGCAACATCTCGGCGACGGTGCGGTCCTTGCCGGGCAGGAAGCTGGCCCTCAGCCGGTAGGCATCCTCAGCCAGACGTAGGTCCAGGCTCGCCGGCTGGACCTGGCCCTCGTCCAGCGGCAGGTCTGACCGGATCGCCTCGGCGCCCACCAGCGCTTCAATCTCATGATCAGACAATACACCAGAATCGACGGCCATCACTTGCACCCCTTGCCCTCTCAGGCATAAGACGCACTGCAGGAAACACAAGGGACTAACGTGTCATGGCAGATGCACCGGGCGACGACGGAAAAACGGGCTGGAAGCCTGCGACCAAAGCGGTGCGCGGCGGCCTCATGCGCTCCCAGCATGGCGAGATTTCCGAAGCGATTTACCTGACGTCCGGCTTCTCCTATGACAGCGCCGAACAGGCGATGCGCCGCATGGCCGGCGAGGAAGACGGCTTTGTCTATTCCCGCTATGGTAGCCCGACCTGCGAGATGCTGCAGCAGCGACTCGCCCTGATCGAGAACGCCGAGACCTGCCGTGTGGCCGCGTCCGGCATGGGCGCGATCTCGACCGCGATCCTTGCGCCACTGAAAGCGGGCGACCGCGTGGTGGCCGCGACGGCCCTGTTCGGCTCCTGCCGCTGGATCATCGCCAACCAGATGCCGAAATTCGGCATCGAAACCGTCTTCGTTGACGGCGCAGACCTTGAGGCCTGGGAGCGCGAGATCGCCAAGGGCTGCCAGCTCGTCCTGATCGAAAGCCCGGCCAACCCCCTGCTCGACGGGGTCGACATCGAGGCGGTTGCCAAGCTCTGCAAGGCTGCTGGCGCGATTCTGGTGGTCGACAATGTGTTCGCGACCCCCATCCTCCAGAAGCCTCTGGAACTCGGCGCGGATGTGGTCGTCTACTCGACCACCAAGCATATGGATGGCCAGGGCCGGGTCATGGGCGGCGCCATCCTGTGCGATTCGGCGCGGATGGAAGAAATCTACGATCCGTGGCTGCGCCATCTCGGCCCGGCCGCCTCGCCATTCAATGCCTGGGTCGTGCTCAAGGGGCTCGAAACGCTGAAACTGCGCGTCGACCAGCAGACAAAAAATGCAGCCCGCCTCGCCGACGTAATTGCCGATCATCCCGCGATTGCCGCCGTGCGTTACCCGCATCGCGAGGACCATCCGCACTACGAAATCCACAAGCGCCAGATGAGCGCCGGGGGCACGATGATTGCCCTTTCGGTGAAGGGCGGACAGGAAGAAGCGTTCAAGCTTCTGAATTCATTGGAGCTTGTCGATATCTGCAACAATCTCGGTGATACCAAGTCGCTCGCCTGTCATCCCTCCTCCACAACGCACCGCGCGCTCAGCGATGAGGAGCAGGCCTCGATGGGACTTGACCGCAGCTGGATCCGGATGTCGGTTGGGTTGGAAGATTCTGACGATCTTGTAATGGATTTGACCCGCGCCCTTAACAGTGTGTGAACGAATTGGATTGAATTTCATCTAATGGGCAGACGGGTTCCTCCTCCACAGTACGAACATATCACCGACGGTGTTCGCATCCGCGTGCGTCCGAAATTCATGCATGATGAATCCGAGCCGGCGCGCGCCCGCTTCATGTGGTCCTATACGGTCGACGTGGAGAATGAGAGCGAGCAGACCTGGACCATCGTGCGCCGTCACTGGCGTATCGTGGACGCCGAAGGCCGGCGTCAGGAAGTCGAAGGCGAAGGCGTGATTGGCCAGACCCCGACCCTCGGGCCGGGCGAACGGTTCAGCTATACATCAGGCGCGCCTCTGGCCGCGCCGTCCGGCATCATGGGCGGCACCTATGACCTCAAGGGCGATGATGGCCGCGTGCTGATCGCGACCATCCCGATGTTCTCGCTGGACAGCCCGTACGAGACGTCGCTGCCCAGCTGATCCCTGCGGGTATTCGCTAGCCCTTGATCTCTGCCTTGATCAAATCGTTCAGGCGGGTGCGATCCGCGCCCTCAATGAACTCATTGCCGATCAGGAAGCTGGGCGTGGCCTCGACCCCGATGGCACGGGCGAGTTGCTTGGACTCCGACAGCTGGCGCTGGATCTCGATGGAGCGCATGTCGGCGCGCATCTTCTTGACGTTCATGCCTACATCCTTGGCCACCTCGTCGAGCTTGGCTTCGGTCAAATCATCATTGTTCTTGATCGCCATCAGGGCGAGGTGGAACTCGCGATACTTGCCCTGCTTGCCAGCGGCCAGCGCGGCGAGCGAAGCGGTTTCGCTGATGCCGCCGAAGATCGGCAGTTCCTTGAACACGACCTTGACGTTGCCATCATAGTCTTCCGGCAGTTCCTGCACCCACTCGACCGAGCGCTTGCACCAGCCGCAGCGATAATCGAAGAATTCCACGACCGTGATCTCTGCATCGGCCGGGCCGATGAAATAATCGCCCTCATTATTGTAGATCGCATCGAAATTGCTCGCGATGGCCTTCTGCGCTTCCTGGGAGGCGTCGGCTTTCTGCTTGGCGGCGAGCTTGATCAGCGCTTCCTCGATGACTTCCGGATTGTCGAGAATGTATTCCCGGACGACCTGCTCCATGGCTTCGCGATCGGCGGCCGGCGCCGATTTGCTCTCGGCGCAGGCGGGGGTCAGGGCGAGCGCGGCCATGGCGGCCGTCATCATGGTCAGTCTGAAAGTCATGCGAGGGGCTTCCTGTCGTGTCACGTCAATATCGATTCAGATCAGATATACGGCCTGATGGGCGCGCGTCCATTGGGCCTGACACAAAGTTGATCGGGAACTATTGAACCGTGAACGAGAAACGCGGTCTGCGGCGATACATGTCGCGATTGTCCGGATTGTTGGCATCCGTCACCAGGAGGATGTCATCTGCGCGGCGATAATCCGGTGTGCCGGGTTCCAGGCTCTGCACGGCGAAGTGTGCAAACCGGTTCGCCCGCACAATGTCGCCAACAGCATAGGCCGACTCGGCCGTGGCCAGCTGGGCGTCTGCCCGGCGTCCCTGCTTCTCGTACGTGATAGCCAGTTGCGCCCAGGCGAACGCATTGTTCGGCTCGGCGATCAGCGCGTCATGCAACGCCTTTTCAGCCGCCTCGACATCACCCGGCTCGTCCCGTGCATTCAATGAGCGGGCAAGGTTGATCAGCAACAGGGGCTGGCCCGGCTTCAATTCGAGCGATTTCTGGTGCGGCTCCACCGATTCGGCGGCCCGACCGCTTTCAAACAGGATCTGGCCTTTCAGTTCCCAGAAATACGGGTTCTTCGGATCATCCTCCAGCAAGGAGTTGATCTCGATCAGCGCCCTGTCGATGTCGGACGCCTGCATGGCCGCGATCGAGCGGGCATAGCGAGCGGGCTGGCTCTGGTCACTGGCCGGATATTCCCGCGCCACCTTGTTCGGCGTATCGAGGAAGCCGATCAGCTTGGCGCGCATCATCTGGTACTGGCGCAATTCGCGATCCGTTTCCGGCGTGTCCATCATGCCGGAATCCTCGGCCAGTTGGCGCACGGTGCGGATCCGGTCCGAGGCGAGCGGGTGGGCGCGGAAATAAGGATAGCGACGCGCGCTGGACAGAACTTCCTGATAGCGGAAATTCTCGAAGAATTCGACGATGCCGCGCGGCGACTGGCCAAGCTGCGTCAGGTATTCAACCGCCGCCGCATCGGCCGTCGCTTCTTCCGACCGTGTATGCGTGAAGAAGTTCAGCGCCGCGAATTGCTGGGATGAGCCGATCAGGGCCGCGCCGGCCCCGCCCTCGCCGGCCGCCATGGCCAGGATGCCGAGACCGATGGAGAGCAGCGCCGGGCGCATCGCGACCCCGGCGGCGCGCGAGCGGCTGACCGAGTGGCCACAGGCGATGTGACAGGTCTCGTGCCCGATCACGCCCTTGATCTGCAGCGAGGAATCCGCCGCGATGATCAGGCCGGTATGGATATGGATGTTCTGGCCGTTCGCCACGAAGGCGTTCAGGGACGGATCATTGATCAGGTACAGGCCGACATCATTCGGCTTCAGGCCCGCCACGTCGAGAATGGGGTCTGTCCATTCCCGCAAGGTCTCCTCGATCTCCGCATCGCGGATGAGGCTCTGGGCCGTGGCGCTAGCCGCCATCATCGCGGCGAGCGCGGCGGTTGCGGCCAGTTTCAGGAAATTCCGCGCCATGCAAAGCGCCTCCTGTTGATTGCATCTACATCCCTGATTTTATGGGACGCCTACACGATTGGCGAGGGGTTCCTCGCACTATAACGCATTTGTCAGGAATCAGCTGACTGGAAGATGAATGTCAGGGCCGGATCGAGGCGGATACCGATATCGGCCCCTGTCTGCGGCGCCGTGATGCGTGGCACCAGCGCCGTCAGGGCCTGTCCCTGGCAATCGAGCAGCAGGCGGCAGAGCGGACCCGTCAGCTGGCTGGCGGTGACTCTTGCGCGAATCGGCGAGTCCTCATCCTGCACCACGCCTTCCGGGCGTACGATCAGTTCCGCTCCGGCCGGCACGGCCTGCCCGGCAAGCCCCTCTGGCAAATCGGCCGCGCGAATACGGCTGACCGGCCCGAGCGCTGCAGCAATCGCAGCACTTTCCGGCTTCATGTAGACGTCTGCGGCCTTGCCCTGTTGCAGCAGGCAGCCGCCCTGCAGGATGGCGATACAGTCGGCGCTTTCCAGCGCTTCGGTCGGGTCATGCGTTACCAGGAGCGCCGGAATACCCGCCTCCCGGATCGCCGCCAGCGCCGTATCGCGCACACTGCCCCGCAGTGCCGGGTCGAGGCCGGAGAACGGTTCGTCCATCAGGATTGCTGCCGGTTCGGGGGCGAGCGCGCGGGCAATCGCGACGCGCTGTTGCTCTCCGCCGGAGAGTTCATGCGGGAAGGCGTCGGCCCGGCCCGTCAGGCCCAGTCGCTCCAGCCATTCTGCGGCAATCGTGCGCGCAGCTTCCTTCCCGCGCGATTTGAGGCCGAAGGCAACATTCTGCGCTGCGGTCAGGTGCGGGAACAGCGCGAAGTCCTGGAAGATCAGGCCGATCCGGCGCTTTTCGGCGGGCACCGTCTTGCCCGGCCTCGAAAGCAATTGCCCCCCTAACCGGATCTCGCCCTCGTCCAGCGGCTCCAGGCCGGCAAACAGGCGCAGCAAGGTCGACTTGCCCGCGCCCGACCCGCCGAGCAGCGCGGTGATATCTCCCGGCTCAAGATCGAGGCTGACCCCTTCCACCACGGCGGTGGGGCCGTAGCGGCGGGTCACATGGGTGGCGATCAGGTGGGCGCTCATTGGGTGTCCCCCGGACGCGAATGGCTGAGCCGCCACGATAGCAGGATCACGGGCAACAGGCCCGCCAGCGTGATCAGCAGGGATGGCAAGGCCGCCGCCGCCAGCCGCTCATCCGTGGCATAGGCATTCGCCCGCACCGACAGCGTATCCCAATTGAACGGTCGCAACATCAGGGTTGCGGGCAATTCCTTCAGGGATTCAACAAACAGGATCAGGGCACCAGCCATGGCGCCTGATAACGCGACCGGCAGGTCGACGGAAACCGCGCGGCGCAGCGGCGAGGCGCCAAGGCTCTCGGCGGCATAGCCCATCGAGGCGGGCGCCCGGCCAAGCGCCGCCACCATCGGCTCCGCCCCGGAGGTCGTGAACCGGCTGGCATAGACCCAGGCGAGTGCGATGATCGCCCCCGCGCCGGTCAGTGTAATTCCGAGATAGCCCATCACCAACAGTGCGCCGAGCGCGAGAACGGCGCCCGGAATGGCATAGCCGGTCGAGGCCATCAGCCGCGCAAAGCCGGCAATCAGTCCGCTCTGCCGGGCCGTCAGCGCAATCACCATTGCCAGCACGAAGGCCAGCGCCGCGCCTGAACCGGCGAGGATCAGCGTGTTCACCAGCGCCCGGCCAATCGGCGCGATCTGGCCCTGCGATTCCATGACCAGCCAGATGAGGCGCGACATGGGCAGGACAAACGTCGCGAGGAACAGGAGCGCGCAGGCCGCCATCGCCCCCAGCCCGGTCCAGCGGGGCAAGCGCGTCCGGGACACGTTGCGCCAGCGGGTCGAGCTTTGCTGGCTGCCGGCGCGGCCCCGTGTATGACGCTCCGTCAGGATCAACGCGATCACGATCACGACCAGAACCAAGGCGAGTCGCGCCGCAGCGGCCGGTTCGCCAAAGCTCTGCCAGGCGCGCACGATGCCGAAGGTCAGGGTCGGCACACCGAGATACTCGGCAGCGCCATAATCTGCGGCCGCTTCCATCAAGGTCAGCGCGAGCCCCGCCGCAATCGCCGGGCGTGCAGCCGGCAATGCCACCTGCCAGAACCGGCGCGCACTGCTCGCCCCCAGGCTGCGGGCCGCTTCCAGCGCGCAGACCGATTGCGACACGAACGCCGCCCGCGCCGTCAGGTAGACATAGGGGTACAGCGCGCAAGTCAGCACGAAGGCGAGCCCCGGCAGGCTACGCATGTCCGGGAACCAATAGTCGCGCGCCGTCCAGCCTGTCGCCTCGCGGATCGCCACCTGAAACGGGCCCATCAGGCCCATCAAATCGGCATAGGCATAGGCAAGCACATAGCCCGGCGCGGCCAGCGGCAGGATCAGCAACCATTCAAACATGCCCCGTCCCGGGAACTGGTACATCGTCACCAGCCACGCCGCTGGCACCGCAATGGCCAGGGTCATGATGGCGGTTAATGCCAGCGTGCCGAGCGTGCCGGTCGTGTAGCCCGTCAGCAGGGTGTCGCGGATATGGCTCCACGCCTCGCCGCCGCCATTCACGACCCCCGCCAGCAGCGTCACGACAACCGGCACAGCAATGATCAAGCCCGCCAATAAGGCGGGCCCGTCAATGCTCCTGAAACGGAAGCTGCGTATGGCGGTGTAGGCGCTCAAGCGGGGTCAGTTCCATCCTGCGCGGTCATAGATCGCCTGCGCCTCGGCCTGGTTTTCCCCAAGCCTGTTGAGAGAGAATTCGCTTTCCTTGAAATCGGGCGGAAGCCGGTCGAGTCCTTCAGGCATCTCGGCCCCGGCAACCAGCGGGATTTCCTTGGTCTCGGTGGTCAGCAGGAACTGGCCTTCCTCGGTGGCCAGCCATTCGATGAACTGGATGGCGGCCTCCTTGTGCGGGGCATGGGCGGCAACGCCCGCGCCGGTGACGTTCACATGCGCGCCCCAGCTATCCTGCTGCGGGAAGGAGAGCATGGTCTTTTCGACCGATTTGCGCTGGGCATCGGAGCCTTGCGTCATGCGTACCCAGTAATAATGGTTCACCAGCGCCACCGAGCACTGGCCGGCGGCAATGGCCTCGATCTGGCCGGTATCCCCGCCCTGCGGAGGCCGCGCGAAATTCGCCACGACACTGCGCGCCCAGGCTTCAGCCGTGTCCTTGCCCAGCCGGTCGATCAATTCGCCCATCAGGGAGAGATTGTAGATGTTCGTGCTGGAACGCATGCACACGTCGCCCTCGAAATTCGCGCTGGCGAGGTCGGCATACTCATCCACCTGTTCCGGCTCGACGCGGGCCGGATCGTAGACGATCACGCGCAACCGTTTGGCCAGGCCATACCAGTTATGATCGGGATCGCGGAAATGTTCGGGAATGCGATCCAGCAGGATCTCGGACTCCATAGGCTGCATCAGCCCTGCCGCCTTGAACCGGTAAAGTGTGCCAGCATCGGACGAAATGATGACGTCAGCGGGGCTTTTGTCGCCCTCGGCCTTCATCGCTTCGAGCAATTCGGCGGCACCGGATTCGCGGAACCGGACCCGGATTCCGGTCTCGGCCTCGAAACGTTTGTAGAGGTTTTTGTCAGAATCGTAGTGCCGCGCGGAATATACGTTCAGCAGGCCCGTTGGCTCGGCTGGCGGTGTAGCCGCAGCTTCAGGCTCCCCCGAAGTCCCCGACGGCCCTCCACAGGCAGAAAGGATAACGCAGGCGGCGGCCAGGGGCACATACCATTTCATGGAACAAACTCTCTCTCAGCGGCATTGGTCTCTTGTTCAATCACAGTTGAGAATGGATCGCAACAAACGAGATGCGCGACCTTTTTGCCCGATTTTTGCACAGACCGACGGAAACGACCGTAAAGCGCATGAATCTCATGTTGCATTGCACAAAAAACGGTAACGATATGAGCCTACAAAATGTGTCCGCCAAAATGGACCGAAAAAATAATAAGGTGGTTGAGGGATAACAATGAGTGATATCGTGGTGAATCTGCATCTCGGCTCCCCGGAAGAAGATGCACTCCTGTCAGCAACGCTGGACGCCTTCGTCATCGAGCAGCTTGATCGGGAAGCCGACGAGGGCCCGGAAATGATGGTGCGAACCGCCGTCCGGCCGACGGGAGAATTCTGCAAGGAAGTCGTCTTCCAGAGCCAGAAATGGGCCGAAGCCTTCCAGACCTATTGGGAAAGCCAGAAAATGCAGGTCTCCGCCGCCTGAGCGTTCTATTCCGCTGCGGGATAGCCTAGATAGCGCACATGACCTGCGCCGCCCGTCCCACCTTGTCCGCCCCCCGCATCGCAATTGCCGGGGCTGGCATCATTGGCCTCAGCTGCGCGCTGGAACTTGCCCGGCGCGGCGCGACCATCACCCTTTACGACCCCAACACGCCCGGACGCGGCGCCAGTTGGGCTGCTGCCGGCATGATTGCGCCTGCCTTCGAAGCCGCCTCCGAGCCGGGGGTTCACCCGAAACTGTTTGATCTCTGCCTCGAAAGCGCACGGCTCTGGCCGGACTTTGCCGCCCGTCTGGAAGCCGACAGCGGCGAAACGGTGGGCTATGCGCCGGGACCGTCCCTGGCTGTTGCGGCCGACCCGGACACGGCCCGCCATCTGGACGGCATTCTCGACACACTGGCGAAGCGCGGCCTGCCAGGTGATCGGCTCGACGTGGACGGCGCGCGCGCCATTGAGCCCTCCTTGTCGCCGGACCTGCTTGGCGCCCTGCGGCTCGAAACCGATGGGCATGTGAACAATCGCGCCGTGGTCTCCGCCCTGCTTGGTCTGTGCGAACGCCACCCCTCGATCACGCTGGAGCCCACGCCTCCGCCGCTGCACTCGTACGGCAGCACGCTGGACAGTGACGGCCATGACCTGATCCTCGTCACAGCCGGCTGGCAGAGCAGTGCCCTGAAAGTCACCGAGCATGGCCAGCCAGTCAGCCTCGCGAACTGGGACACGTCACTGGGCGAGATCGACACCTATGGCGGCCAGATGCTGTCGGTGGCGCGCCGGTCCGATCATCCCGCCACCACGCTGCGCGCCGGCCCGATCTATATGGTGCCGCGCGGCAGCGAACTCGTCATCGGCGCCACGATGGAACCGGGCCGCACGACAGGCATGCCGAATACGGATGATATTGCGGGCCTGTTGTCAGATGCGGCGCGGATTGTGCCCTCACTGGCCGATGCCCGCATCACCTCCACCTGGTCCGGCGTACGCCCCGGCACGCCCGACTTCGCGCCCTTCCTCGGCCGCACCCGCCAGCCCAACATGTTCATCGCGGCCGGGCATTACCGGAATGGCATCCTGCTGACGCCGATCACGGCGCAGATCATCGCAGACCAGATGCTGGGGGCGGCGCCCGGCGACCTTGCCGGTGCCTTCGCGCCGTCCCGCGCGCTTCCGGCCCAGGCCTGAATTTCCTGGGACTCAGCGCAGGAATGCGTATGTAGGCGCTTCGATCCGCAGAGGAACCAATGGAGGCCAAAGACATGGATTACGCAAAGCCCAATGCTTCGCGGACCCTTTCCATGATCCTCCGGCCTTCCCATGTCTTCCTGTCTCACGCGCGATTCCCTTTCCCTCACCACGCCTGACGGCATGCCGCTTTTTGACGGCCTGACCCTGTCCGTGCACGGCCGCCTTGGCCATCTCGCCCAGATCGCGGACGAGGCTCAGACGGTTACCGAAGCGCTCGGCGCGGCAGACGGGCTCGCCCGGCTTGCCCGCATGGCGGCGGGAGAGGGCACAGTCGAACGCCTGACATCCCGCATCTCCCGGCTCAACCAGCGGGTCAGCCTGCTGCCCTCGGGCGGCTCGATCCTCGACGCGATCCGGGCCGTCCAGACGCTCAGCGGCGGCGAACGCCTGCGCGCCGGCCTCGCATCCATCTTCGCGGCGCCGGAACCGCCTGAATTGCTGTTGCTGGATGAACCGATCAATCATCTCGACATGGACGCGATTGAAACGCTGGAGACCGCCCTCAAAGCCTATGATGGCGCCCTCCTCGTCATCAGCCATGACCCGGCCTTCCTGGACGCCATTGGCCTTACGCACTGGATTGCGCTCCCCTGACGCAGGGCAATCGCTGGACGGGCCTGCATGGCCGCCTTAAGTCTGGCCCTCAGGAGGACTACGTCACATGCACCAGATCGCGCCGATGAGTGAAGATCAGGCCGCCATCAAGGCCGCCGTCGAAAAAACGCTTGAACCCTTTGGGGACGAGTACTGGGCGAAGACGGACGAGACCGGCGACTGGCCGGAGGAATTCTGTGACGCCATGGCCGCGGGCGGCTGGCTGGGCATTGCCTTCCCTGAGGAATATGGCGGCGCGGGCCTCGGCCTGACGGAAGCCGCGCTGATGATGCAGACGGTCACGCGCACCGGCGCGGGCTTCTCCGCCGCCTCCGCCATCCACCTCAACATCTTTGGCCCGAAGCCGCTCGAACGGTTCGGCAATCCGGAACAGAAGCGCGAGAATTTGCCCAAGATCATCTCGGGCCAAGAGAAGATGTGCTTCGCCGTGACCGAGCCGAATTCCGGCCTCGACACATCCAGCCTGGAGACCAAGGCCGAACGGACGAATACCGGCTACACCATCAATGGCCGCAAGATCTGGACGACCGGGGCCCAGCGCGCCGACAAGATCCTGATCATTGCGCGCACCACGCCCAAGGACCAGTGCGCCAAGCCGTATCTGGGCCTCTCCCTGTTCTACACCGACCTCGACCCGAACAAGATCGAGCGCCAGCCGATCCCGAAAATGGGCCGCAAGGCGGTCGAGTGCAACATGCTCTACATTGACGGGCTGGAAGTGCCGAAGGACCACCTCATCGGCGAGGAAGGCGAAGGCTTCAAATATTTGCTTCAGGGCCTGAACCCGGAGCGCGTCCTGTTCGCCGTGGAATCCATCGGGCTCGGCTTCTCCGCGCTGGAGCGGGCGGCGAATTATGCCAAGGAGCGCGTTGTCTTCGGCCGCCCCATCGGCCAGAATCAGGGCATCCAGCATCCGCTGGCGAAATCCTGGGCAGAATTGTCCGCTGCCGAGCTGCTCGCCTACAAGGCGGCGGGCCTCTACGATGCCGGACAGGATTGCGGCGCCGAGGCCAATTCCGCCAAATACCTCGGCACCGAAGCCGGCTTCCGCGCCTGCGAGACCGCCGTCCTGACACATGGCGGCATGGGCTACGCGAAAGAATACCATGTCGAGCGCATGATGCGCGAAGCCATGCTCGCCCGCATCGCCCCGGTCAGCCGTGAGATGATCCTCAACTTCATCGCCGAACGCGTCCTCGGCCTGCCGAAAAGCTACTGATTGATCCGGGGACATCCCCCCGGCCTGTCCCCGGCCCTGAAACGTCAAAAACCCCTGACCTGCCGCGCAGGTCAGGGGCTTTTCCTTGGCCCTATCCGACCGGACGGGGCGCTGTGGCAGGATTGGCAGCATGGACACGCTGTTTGCCCCCGTCGGCCCGCTCAAGCCGCATCTGGAACCCTACCGGTTCTGGATCTGGCTGCAGACGGTCGCCCTGCGCCTGTATGTGCGGGCACTGAAGGGCCGGGGCGTTCCCTTCATGACCGTCATCGACCATCGCGGCACCGTGTACCTTCAATGGATCGGCGACGCGCCGCATGAGCGCGAACCGGACCCGCTGGCCTTCACATGGTCAAAGGCTTTCCGCCTGGCAATCGGCGACCTGGACTCCGGCCATCCCGGCGAAAGCCGGAACCTCGTACAGATTGATGCGGACGGACAAACGTGCCCGATACAGTTCACCCCGACCTATGCCCTGCCCCGGCCAGATCCCTGACCGCGCCACATCTCACGAAAATTCAAGCTCCCCCGAAGCGCCCTCACAGGCGTCGCCAATGCTGGCGAGGCCAGCCCTACATATCGTCGGCCTTGGTCATGTGCTGGAAGAATTCTTCCTTGCTGTTGGTACGCGGATAGGGTGTGTCCGGAACCGGCTTGCCGAGGAAGGCGCAGAGCGGCTCCCAGCCATCCTTGGCCGAATGCACCAGAAGGCGCTCAGCCGGGAGGGTCGCCTTCACGTTGGCTTCGTGCGCGTTGAAGGCGGCGATCAGGCTGTCTTTGTCTTTCGCGCCGCCAAAGCTGCGCTCCAGCACTTTCGTCACCATCCTGAACCATTCGGTCGCTTGTGGGGGCCAGGTGTCCGGCGCCCAGACGGTGGCAAGAATGGTCTCGGAAATACTGCTGTACCAGCTCTCGGCGGATCGTGTGGAGAGGATGATCTTGGCCTCCGGGTAGGCTTCGGCCGTCTCCTGCCAGAAGGCCGCTGTCGGCCAGTCCACGGCGGAGTTGTAGCCATCATAAATGGCACTGAAGTCAGGCTTGCCTGCCAGCGCGTCATTCCAGAGCGGAACCTGCGCCTCGCCCTTCTCGATCACTTCGATCATGTGATGGCACGGCCCAAAGCCGAGTTGCTCAAGCGCCAGTTTCAGCGACATTGTGCCTGTGCGCCCGAACCCGGCGCTGATAACGGATAGTGTCATTGGATTTGTTCCCTCTACAGCCTTTTAGGCGTCCCTGCTTTTCCCTTAGCATGACTATGAGGAGGGCGGTAACAAGAAATCCGCCTTGCAGGCCGAAGTCTCATTCATGGAAACAGGCAGGACCGAACACAGTCAGTCCGAAGCCGATCAGGCAACCACTTGGGTCGGGACCGACAGCATGGACCCCATGCCGTCGAATTTCAGCTCGCCGGTCAGGTAAGGCAGCATCTTGTCGGCCATCAGGGGCTTGGTGAAGATATAGCCCTGAACGAGGTGGCACCCGGCGGTGCGGACATGATCGAGTTCCTCGCGGGTCTCCACGCCTTCCGCCACACAGGCAATCGACAGCGACCGGCAGAGACGACTGATCGTTCGCACAAGGCCAAAACTCTTCTGGTTGTACTCGATCGACGAGATAAAGCTGCGGTCGATCTTGACGATGTCGAATTCCAGTTCCTGGAGGTATCGCAGGGAGGAGAAGCCCGTTCCGAAATCATCGAGGGCGATCTTCACACCCAGTTCGCGGAACTTCAGGAGGTTGTTGTGCACTTCCGAGAAGTCCGTCAGCAGCGAGGATTCGGTGACTTCAATCGAGATGCGCTTGCGCAGGCTCGGCGACTGACGGATCAGCATGGAGGCCAGCAGGTCCGTACACTGCCGGCTGTTCACGTCCTGCGCGGACAGGTTCACGGCAATGCGGGCGGAGTCCGGCCACACTTTCAGTTGGGCAATCACCTTGCGGAACACGGCCAGTGTCATTTCCTGGGTCATGCCGGCTTTTTCAGCAATCGGCACGAATTCGCCCGGCGGCACCATGCCGATTTCCGGACTGTCCCAGCGCGCCAGCGCTTCGCAGCGGCGGATGGCGCCATCCCGCGTGTCGATGATCGGCTGGTAGACAAGGTGGATTTCCTTGTCGAGGTCGGCATTCTTGAACGCCTGGTGCACCAGCACTTCGCGCCGTTTGCTGGCGGCGTGGTGCGAGGAGAATTCCACCACCGGACCGGCCGCGGATTCCTTGGCACGGAACAGGGCGAAATCCGCCTGCTCCAGAAGATCCTTTGCCGAGGCAACTTCAAAGCTGCGGGACGACATACCCACAGAGGCTGACACCCGGCTGACGTCGCTGCTGGGCAGGACAACCGGATTGCTGATCGACGCAACCAGTTCCTGGGAGAATTTCATCGCATCGTCCCGCGACGTATTCCACGGCAGGACATAGGCAAACTCGTCTCCGCCAAGGCGCGCCACAGCGCCGCCATACCGGGTCGCGGCCAGCTTCATCCGGTTCGCGGTTTCCACCAGAACAGCATCGCCCGCGGAATGGCCAAACACGTCATTCAGCGGCTTGAAGCCATCCAGGTCGACCAGGCCGACAATCGGCAGCTCGCCATCCGGGCAGCGCTCGAAGAAGAGATTGATCTGCTCGAAGAAGCGGCGCCGGTTCGGCAAGCCGGTCAGCGTATCGGACAAGGCCAGGAACCGGTTGGATTCCGCGAGGCCCGAAGCCCGCTCGTTTTCCGAGAGGAGTTCATTGTGCAGCCTCACCGATTCCACGATGCGCTGCTTGTAGCTGAAGGACACTTTGAAGAAGACGCCATACGACACCGCCATCGGCACGGCCATGAAGCCATAGAACTGCGGATCATGCAGCACGAACACGAGACAGAAGACGAGCAGCGTCCCCGCCAGTCCGATGGCCACTATCCTCGGCCGAGGCATCGAACACATCATGGCGACGGGACCGATCAGGCACGTGAACAGCGCCAGCTGGGCCTCCTGGCGACCGATGGCGTAGGGCCACAACATGGCAATCCAGGCGCCCAGGATCGCAAAGATGATCAGCGAGCCGTATTCCATGACGGCGAAATCGCGTTTGGCCCGCACCGGATTGGTAAACTCGACCTGGGAATCCCGCCAATGATTGATCCGCAGGATACTGCCCACAATGAACAGGCAAGGCAGGCCCAATGTCAGGTAGAGCGGCGCATATTCGAGGAAGCTCATACCCAGCGACAGCGAGGCCACGCACAGCATCGCATACAGTGAGGAGAGGTTCCTGGATGTTGCGCGCATCTGCTCCATCACGACCGCCTCTTCCAGCGTTCGAGCATTCTGGAGCATGGTCCGATAGTGCTTGATGTCGGAGATATTTCGCATATGCGCCCGTTCTGTTAGGCCATATCCATTATAGGTAGTTCCATAAAGCTCGGTTTAGTCACCCTAAAATTCCACTACTTTCAATTAACCCTGTCTTCATTCCCAAAAAGGGCCTGCCCGTTTGCGCCTGGCCTCTTGCAATTCCCGGATTCGCTGGCAAAGAGCTTTTCATGACCGACACACTTCCCGACCGCCTCGCCCTGGATCCCGACAGCAAGTTTCATGATGCAGACCTGCTGCAGCGTGAGATCGGTGTCCGCTTCAATGGCGCCGAAAAGACAAATGTCGAAGAGTATTGCGTCTCCGAAGGCTGGATCCGCGTCGCCGCCGGCAAGGCGCTCGACCGCAAGGGCAAGCCCCTCACGCTGAAGCTCAAGGGCAAGGTCGAGGTCTGGCTGAAAGATCAGCCTGAGGGCTGAGGCGACCTTCCCGCTTTCCCACACCCCGGACTCCGCCTAGACTTCCAGCCGGGAGGAAATCGTCATGCCATATCTGATCGCCGGGCTGGTCCTGTTCTTTGGGGCCCATCTGTTTTCCGCATTCCGCAGCCGTGCACCGGGCAAGGATCTGCGCCAGCGCATCGGCTATGGCCCCTATATGGGCCTCTATAGCCTGGTGGCCGTGGCCGGGTTCGGCCTGATCATCTATGGCTATGATGCCGCGCGCTGGATGGGCTCGCTCTATTTCGCGCCCAGTTGGGGCCCCCACCTGAACATGACGCTGATGCTGCCCGCGATGATTATTCTCGTGGCAGCCTATCTGCCCGCCGGCCGCATCAAGAAAACCCTGAAACACCCGATGCTGGTCGCGGTGAAGCTCTGGGCGCTCGGCCATCTCCTCGCCAATGGCGAGTGGAATTCCGTGATCCTGTTCACGAGCTTCCTGGCCTATGCCGTCATCGACCGGATTGCCGTGAAGAAGCGCGGCGATAATGGCCCGCCCGCCGATGTCGCGCCCTCAAATCTCGGAGACATTGGCGCGCTGGTCATCGGCATTGGCGTTTATCTCGCCTTCTTCTTCCATCTGCATGAATTTCTGATCGGCGTGCCGGTCCTGGCGGGAGTCTAGGAACATGGACGCACAATGCGCCTGTGGCAGCCTGAAAGTGGACTTGCCGGACGACATCACGCCGACCGTTGTGGCCTGCCATTGCACGGCCTGCCAGCGCCGGACCGGATCCCCCTTCGGGGTCGGGGCCTATTACCTGCTCGCTGCCCTGACCATTACAGGGAACGCCACATCCTGGACGCGCAAGACCGACAGCGGCGGCGCCTTCACGATCCATTTCTGCCCGACCTGTGGCTCCACCGTCTACTGGACCACGGGGAATCACCCCGAAGCCGTCGGCATAGCCGTGGGAGCGATCGCCGATCCGCACTTCCCGGGGCCGGTGCGCTCGGTCTGGGAAGACACCCGGCATGAGTGGGTGGACATACCGACCGCCCTGCATCACTTCCCCAAGAGCCGCAGCTGATCCTGCGCGGGCGAAGCGACCGTTCACACGCGCTTGCCCGCCGGTCTGAGGCAGGCTAAGTCGCTGGCCATGTCGAAACAAACCCGCATTTCCCGCAAGACCGTCAAGGATATCGCCGCCGCCAAGGGGGGCAAGCCGCTGGTCTGCCTGACCGCCTATGACGCGCCGATGGCCGAGATCATGGACCCGCATGCCGACCTTATCCTCGTCGGCGACAGTGTCGGCATGGTGGTGCATGGCCTGCCCTCGACGGTCGGCGTGACGATGGAAATGATGATCCTTCACGGTCAGGCCGTGATGCGCGGCAGCCAACAGGCCTTTGTCGTCGTGGACATGCCCTTCGGCAGCTATGAAACGAGCGAAGACCAGGCCTTCCTGAATGCAGCCCGCATCCTCAAGGAAACCGGCTGCCAGGCCGTGAAGATCGAGAGCGGCGCCTATGCCGCGACCCAGATTGCCCACCTTGTCGAGCGCGGCATCCCCGTCATGGGCCACATCGGCCTGCGCCCTCAGGCGATCAATGTCGATGGCGGTTTCCGGGCCAAGGGACGGACCGAGTCCGAACGCGATATCGTGATCAACGAAGCCCGCGCAGCCGACCGCGCCGGGGCCTTCGCCATCGTCATAGAGGGCGTCGCCCGCGATCTTGCCGACGAGATCACGAAAGAAGTCAGCTGCCCCACAATCGGCATTGGCGCCTCGGCCAGTTGCGATGGCCAGGTCCTGGTCACCCAGGACATGCTCGGCCTGTTCGACTGGGCGCCAAAATTCGTGCGCCGCTATGGCGATCTGCGCACCGAGATCGACAGCGCCATCAGCCAGTTTGCCGCCGATGTCCGGTCCCGCGAATTCCCCGGCCAGGCCGAGACCTATTCCCTGCGAAAACCTGAAGCGAAACAGCCCTGACACGTTGCAGCAGGGCGCAGGCGCGTCTAGGTTCCCCCCGAAGTCAGATTACCCGATCGGAGCGCCCCGTTGAGCGACATTTTTGACGAAGTCGAAGAAAGCCTGCGCCAGGACAAGATGGAAGGCCTGTGGAAACGCTACAGGCCCTTTATCTATGGTGCGGCGGCGCTGCTCGTGGGAGCGGTGGCCCTGAACGAATTCGTGCTGCGTCCGCAGGCCGAACAGGCCCGCGCCGAACGTGCGCTCGCCTTCGAAAACGCCCTGACCCTGCTTGAAGAAGACAATTACACCGAGGCCGAAGCCGCCTTCCGTGAATTGGCCGAAGGCAATGGCAAGATCGCGCCCCTGGCGGCGCAATATCTGGCCCAGACCCAATATGAGGGCGGGGGCGACTCCAATGGCGCCACCCGCACGCTCTCTTCCGTCGCCGCCGTCGAGGGCAGCCCGTTCGAGCGCCTCTCCATCCTGAAGACAGCCTATTATTCGGTCGACACCCAATCCATGTCGGACCTCGAAGCGACGCTCGGCAGCCTGGTCGAGGATGAAGGCCCGCTCGGCGCGCTCGCCCGTGAACTGATCGCCGCCAAGGCTTTCGAGACCGGCGATATCGCCCGCGCCCGGACCGAGTTCAACCGCCTCCGCTTTGATGCAGCCGCGCCCGAAGGCGTGAAGCGCCGCGCCGAAATCGCGCTTGCAGCCATCCCGGCAGCGCCCGCCGAAGAGGCCGCCGCCAGCGACACAGAGACATCAGTTGAGGGCGACCTGCCCGCTGAAACTGCCGAAATCGAGGAGACTGGCCAATGAGGCTTTCCCGCCCACTCAAGCTGACCGCAACCGCAACGGCGTTCGTCGCGCTGACGGCGTGCAGCAGCATTCCGTTCTTTGGTGGTTCCGGCAATGACGACAAGGAACAGCTCGACAAGGCTGGCCGTGTTACAATGGTGCTGGCGGAAGAAGCCATTGAGGCCAAGCCGGAACTGGCAACCGAATCCATCGACCTGCTGCCGGCCGTGGACATGCCATCCTGGCCGGAAGCCGGCGGGACGCCTGCCAAGGCGCCGGGCCATGTGAACGCCGCGCCTGAGCTGAAAGTCGCCTGGCGCAATTCCGTCGGCAAGGGCTCCAGCAACAAATCGGCCGTCAGCACGCCGCCAGTCGCCAGCGAAACGGCGATCTATACGCTCGACGCCGACCAGACGATCTATGCAACCGACCTCTCCAACGGCCGCACGCTCTGGAAGAAGGAACTCAAGGGCCTGACCAAGCGGGACAAGACCGCGCTCGGTGGCGGCCTCGCCGTGAATGACGGTACGCTGATCGTTGCCAGTGGCTTCGGCTATGTCACGCGCCTCAACGCCCATGATGGCAGCGAGATCTGGAAGCGCGAACTCGGCGTCCCGATGACCGGCGCGCCGACCGTCAAGGACGGCAAGATCTTTGTCGCGTCCAACAATAATGAAATCTTCTCACTGGACCTCCAGACCGGCGAAACCGACTGGAGCGACCAGGCGATTGCCGAATCCGCCCGTGTGCTCGGCAGCCCCAGCCCGGCCGCCATCGAAGACTTCGTGATCGCGCCCTACTCGTCCGGTGAGATTATCGCCTATCTTGCCAATAATGGTCGCCGTCTCTGGACGGACGCCATTTCGCAGGCCGGCCGCTTCACCCCGATTTCCGAGATCAATGATATCGGCTCCCGCCCGGTCCTGGCCGGCGGTCTCGTCTTTGCGTCCAGCCAGTCCGGCATCACCGTCGCGATTGACGGGCGCAGCGGCAACCGCGTCTGGGCCCGTCCCATCGGCTCGACCCAGGCGCCGACCCTGAGCGGCAAATTCCTGTTCGTCATCGGCACGAATGCGACGCTGGCGGCCCTCGATGCGGGCACCGGAGACGCCTATTGGGTCACTGACCTGCCCCAGTACAAGAATGAGAAGAAAAAGAAGAAGCGGATCAGCTATTCCGGCCCGCTTCTGGCGTCAGGCCGCATCCTGATCGTTTCCTCGTATGGGGAAGTCCTCGCCTTTGATCCGCAGACGGGTGAACAGACCGCCTCTCTGAACGTCAAGGATACAACATATATCGAACCCATCGCCGTGCAGGGCAAAGTCTTCCTGCTGACCGATGATGCAAAACTGGTTGCGATTCAGTAACAGGCTGCGCCGGGCTGGCGCGCCTCGCCTGAACGCATTGGAGCAGGCCCCGCCATGCCTTTGAAACTCGCCATTGTCGGACGCCCCAATGTGGGCAAGTCGACCCTGTTCAACCGCCTCGTCGGCAAGAAGATCGCGCTGGTCGATGACCAGCCGGGCGTTACGCGCGACCGGAAACAGGCGGAAGGCTATCTGGCCTCCCTGCCGCTGATCCTGATCGACACGGCCGGGTATGAGACGTCCTATGATGACAGTCTCGAATCCCGTATGCGGCAACAGACCGAGGCCGCCATTGCCGAGGCAGAGCTGGCCCTCTTCCTGATTGATGCGCGCGTTGGCGTGACGCCGGAAGACGAGAATTTTGCCGCCCTGCTCCGCAAGGCGAACATCCCGATCGTGCTGGCGGCCAACAAGGCCGAAGGCAAGCAGGGCACTGTCGGCGTAATGGATGCCTGGTCGCTCGGCCTCGGCGAGCCGGTCGGACTGTCCGCCGAGCATGGCGAGGGCATGGCCGAACTCTACGAAGCGATCCGGCAGGCGCTCGGCGAGGAAGCTTTTGAACTCGCCCTGCAGGTAGCCGAGCCGGACTATGATCCGCGCGCGGCCGAGGACATTATCGAGAAGCTCGCCCATATCGATATTGACGATCTCAGCGTCTCCGATGACGATCTCGTCGCGGCCATCGAGGCCGCCGATGTGGATGTGGCGCCCGAGCCGCCAAAGGATGACAAGCCCATCAAGCTGGCCATTGTCGGCCGCCCGAATGCCGGCAAGTCCACCCTGATCAACCAGCTGCTGCAATCCGACCGCCTGCTGACAGGCCCAGAAGCCGGCATCACGCGCGACTCCATTTCCATCGACTGGGAATGGGAAGGCCGCCGCATCCGGCTCGTCGACACGGCGGGCCTGCGCCGCAGGAGCAAGGTGCAGGAGCGCCTTGAACGCATGTCGACCGGCGAGACGATCCGTTCGCTGAAATATGCCGACATCATCGCACTCGTCATGGACGCGCATGAGGCGATGGAAAAGCAGGATCTGCTGATTGCCGACCTCGCCTTGCGCGAAGGCCGCGGTGTCGTGCTGGTCATTTCCAAATGGGACACGGTGAAAAAGCCTGACGAAGCCGCCAAGCACATCCGCGACCTCGCCAATCGGCTGATGCCAAATGCGGGCGGCGCGCCGGTGGTCTTCCTGTCCGGCCTGACGGGTCGGCATACCGACAAGCTGATGCCCGCCGTCGCGAAAGTCTATCAGGACTGGACCGCACGGGTGAAGACCGGCGACCTCAATCGCTGGCTGCGCCACACGGTCGAGCGCCACCCGCCGCCAAGCGTTCAGGGCAAGCGCATCAAGCCGCGCTACATGGCCCAGATGAAGGCGCGCCCGCCAACCTTCGTGCTGATCGCCTCGCGCGGTGACCAGATGCCGGAGACCTACAAGCGGTATCTGATCAACAATCTGCGCGATGCGTTCGACATGCACGGCGTGCCGATTCGCCTGTTCGTCCGGCAGGGCAAGAACCCCTATGCCGACAAGGCCGATGGCGCCCGCAAGCCGCACGGCAAAGGCCCCTACAAGGGCAAGCCGAACAAGAAGGGCTAGCGCAGTCCACACACATCCGTGACTGGAAACGCGCCTGCGCGCCCCCTAGGGTCGGGCGCAGTCAATACGGAGATCGACATGAACCAGATGCAGGATGTGGTGAAGACCTATTACGGGGAAACCCTGACCAGCTCGTCCGATCTCAAGACCGACGCCTGCACGACGGAGTCCCGCCCGCCAGCCCATGTCTCTGCCGCCCTTGCCGCCGTGCATGATGACGTGGCCGCGAAATATTATGGCTGCGGCCTTGCCATTCCGGCCGCGCTGGAAGGCCTGAAAGTCCTGGACCTCGGCAGCGGCGCCGGACGCGATGTGTTCGCCCTTGCCAAGCTGGTTGGTCCGACCGGCCACGTCACCGGTGTCGACATGACGGATGAGCAGCTGGACGTCGCCCGCGCACACGAGGCCTGGCATGCCGAGCAATTTGGCTATGACACGCCCAATACGCGCTTTGTGAAAGGCGAACTGGAGAAGCTCGGCGAGCTTGATCTTGAGCCCAATTCCTTTGACCTCATCATTTCAAACTGTGTCATCAATCTCTGCACGGACAAGCCGGAAGTCTTCCGGCAGGCCCACCGCCTGTTGAAGCCCGGCGGGGAACTCTATTTCTCGGACGTCTATGCCGACCGGCGCATTCCGCAGGAGCTGATCGACGATCCCATCCTCTATGGCGAATGCCTGTCGGGCGCCCTCTACTGGAACGATTATGAAGCCATCGCGATGGCGGCGGGCTTTGCCGATCCGCGCGTGGTCAGCCATCGCCGCCTTGCCATCATCGACCCGAACCTGAAGGCCAAGGTCGAGCCAATCCGCTTTGCCTCGGTCACCGCGCGCCTGATGAAGCTGGGCGGGCTGGAGACGGCTTGCGAGGATTATGGCCAGGCCGTCATTTATAAGGGCGGTGTCGAAGGCATGGAGCGCGTCTTCATTCTGGATGCGGAGCATGAGATTGAAGCCGGCCGGGTCTTCCCGGTCTGCGGCAACACGCTCGCCATGCTGATGGAGACACGCTTTGCGCCCTTCTTCGATGTGGTCGGCGATGGCAAGACCCATTTCGGCGTCTTTCCCGGCTGCGCTGCGCCGGACGTGTTCACAGAGACGCAGGACGCCAGCGGCCCCGCGCCGGTGGGTGGCTGCTGCTAGCGCGCCCTAGTCCGTCGGATCGACATTGCCGCGCAGAGATTTGATCTCGCCCCGGCGCTTCTTGGTCGCGATCCGGCGCTTCACGCTGCCATAGGTCGGCTTGGTCTTGATGCGCCGCTTCGGCTTGCGGCTCGCCCGCAGGATCATGTCTGCAAGGCGCTTGCGCGCGGCCTCCCGGTTCAGGGCCTGGCTGCGATGCTCGGACGCCTCCAGCATCAGGCGGCCATCCTTGGTGATCCGGTTGGCATAGAGCTTGGCGAAGCGCGCCTTCACGTCCGGCGGCAGGGAAGAGGCCTCGACATGCCAGGTCAGCTGCACGGCAGTCGACACCTTGTTCACATTCTGCCCGCCCGGCCCGGACGCGCGCACGAATGCTTCTGACACTTCCCAGGCGGGCAATGTCAGCTCGTCATTGATACGGATGTCCCCGAACTCAGCCATGGAGTTTCCTTAACACGGCGTTCAGCGAGAGTTCAGCCCCGCAAGACTAGCGTCACTGTCATAAGCCCGCACTCTGCGGGATCTGGTTTCGCCCATGCGGATGCGTCCGTCTGGGCCCCAAGTCGGAGGCTTTGCCCGCCATGAACCTGTTCAAGACCCTTACCACCCTGATCGCCAGTACGGCCACGCTCGGCCTCTTGGCTGCTCCCGCCGCCTATGCGGAACGGGGGCGCGGCGATCACAATCGCAGCGGCGGCTACCATGATGGCGGCCAGCGAGGCGGAGACCGTGACCACAGAGACCGTGGACGCCGCGATAATGATCATCGCGGCGACTACAATCGTGGCAATCGCGGCTACAACAAAGGTCATTCCAATAATCGCAACTACAATAGTGGCCATCATGCCCAGAGGCCTCATTACCGACCGGCGCCGCGCCCTGTTTACCGCGCTCCGCCGCGCGCCCATCGTTACTATGCGCCGCCGCGGCACAATTATGTCCGCTACAGCCGCGCCTACGGCCCCTATTATCGCCAGGGCTATGTCCCGCCCTACCATGTGGGCGGCTGGTATCGGCCGCATCACCAGACGGTCTACATCACGAATTACTCCACCTATGGCCTCTACGCCCCGCCGCCCGGACATTACTGGGTCCGCGACCATCATAGCGGTGACGCCATCCTGGCATCAGTCGCAACCGGCGCAATCATCGGATTGGTCGTCGGTGCCCTCGCCTACGACTAGTCTGGCCCAAAATCAGAAAACAGAGAGCGCCCGGCCCCGTCGTCCGGGCGTTTTTCATGCGTCATGAAAATGTCGTTCAAAAAAGCCCTGAAGTTAACTTTGTAATGGCGCAAATCATGCTTAACTCTGATTCGTCCGGGATGGTTCTGGACAAAGTCCGTGCCTGTTGCACGCTTGAAAGGAGGTGATTCATGTCGAGTGAGAAAACCAGAGGGATCAACAAGTTTATATCCTGTGGTGCCCGGCCGGAGCAGCCTCCTGTCGGCGCATAGAGATATTTGAAGGCACGCTGAAACGCTGCCAGACTTTGTTGGGTCCCGAGGACTCACGGAAGCCGCCCCAGAGGGCGGCTTCTTTGTATTCGGAGACAGCCTGAACGGACCGGGTTACCTTTTGCGCGAAACAGCGTTATTTGCTGGCGAACGCGAAAACGGAGTGATCCCCATGAACACGCTGACCCACAAGACATCCGGCTGGACTATCGGCGCAGGCAAGCCGCTTTCAGTGATTGCCGGCCTCAACGTGCTGGAAGATGAAGGCCTCGCAATGGAGGTCGGCAGCGAACTGAAACGCATCTGCGAACAATTGGGCCTGCCCTATGTGTTCAAGGCGAGCTTCGACAAGGCGAACCGCTCCTCGATCAAGTCCTTTCGCGGCCCCGGCCTCGAAGACGGCCTGAAACTGCTCACGAGCGTCAAGGCCAAGCTGGGCGTGCCGATCTGTACCGATTTGCATGAAGCCGACCAGGCCGAAGCCGTCGCAGACGTGGCCGACATCGTCCAGATCCCGGCCTTCCTGTGCCGCCAGACCGACCTCGTCGTCGCCACCGCCAAGGCCACCGCAGCCGCTGGCGGCATCATCCAGGTCAAGAAAGCCCAATTCATCGCGCCGTGGGATACCAAGAACATTGTTTCCAAGATTGGTGAAGCCGCAGATGTCGGCGTGATCCTGTGCGAGCGCGGCTCCAGCTTCGGGTACAACAATCTGGTCGTCGACATGCTGGGCATTCCGGAAATGCAGAAACTCGGCTGCCCGGTCACCATCGACGCGACCCATGCCGTCCAGCTGCCGGGCGCAGACCCACGCACGGGCGGCGCGTCCACGGGCGGTCGCCGCGAGGGCGTGGCCATCATTGCAAAGTCCGCGATTGCTGCCGGCGCGGATGGGGTCTTCCTCGAATTCCACACCGATCCGGACAAGGCGCTGTGTGACGGACCGAGCTGTCTGCCGCTTTCCTCGGCCGAGGGCCTGCTGAGCACGCTGAAATCACTGCATGAGGTCGTGAACGCGTGATCCGGGAGGGTATGGCATCAGACCGGGAGGCCCTTGCCAGCATCCTCTACCGTGCCAGCCGGGACGTGTTCCCGCTGGCCGGCATCGAGCGCGTTGATGTGGCCGAGTTCGACCGCCAGACCGAAGGCGAGAGCATTCTGATTGCTGAAAAGGACGATCGCCCGGTCGGCTTTTCCAGCGTCTGGGATCCGGACCATTTCCTGCACCACTTCTTCATCGACCCCGATTATCAAGGCAACGGCATTGGCCGGTCGCTGATGGTGGCCACCATGATGCGCTATGGCAGTGCCCTGTCGCTGAAGTGCAATACATCCAACACCACGGCCCGGACCTTCTATCAGGCGATGGGCTGGATCGAGACCAATGAGCCGGGTGGCACCAGCGAAGGCATCGGCGACTGGATCTGGATCCGGACCCCTGCCGCCGCATCGGCGCTCGGCCTGTTACCGGAAGACCCCACCGAATGACCCGCCTCGTCGCCTTCAACAAACCGTTCAATGTCCTGTCCCAGTTTACCGACAAGAGCACGCTGGCGAGTTCGCGCGAAACGCTGTCGGATTATATGGACATCCCGCGTGTCTATCCCGCTGGCCGGCTTGACCGGGACAGCGAAGGCCTGCTGCTGCTGACCGATGACGGAAAGCTGCAGGCGCGAATCTCCGACCCGAAGGCCAAGATGGCCAAGATCTACTGGGCCCAGATCGAGGGCATCCCGGACGAGACAGCACTGCAGGCCCTCCGCTCGGGCGTAGACCTGAATGATGGGCGCACCGCCCCGGCCAAGGCGCGCGTGATGGATGAGCCCGGCGATCTCTGGCCCCGCGACCCGCCGATCCGGTTTCGCAAATCCGTGCCGGACAGCTGGATCGAGCTGACTATTATTGAGGGCCGCAACCGCCAGGTCCGCCGCATGACGGCCGCAGTGGGGCATCCCACGCTGCGCCTCATCCGGGCCCGGATCGGCGACTGGACGCTTGATGGCCTAGCCCCCGGCGAGTGGCGCGACATCAAGGGCTGACCCCTAACCCTTCACAGGCCACGTAACACAGATTAGCAAACGGCACTCCACAGGCCCGGTCGCGACCGGATGAAACATGGAGCGCCGCATGGCCCTGACGCAATCATCGAACTGGCTTGACCAGAACGCCCCCGACTGGGCGCGCGAGTCCGCAACCTTCATTGGCAATATCTGGAATGATGGGGCGTATGGGCTGACTTATGGCGAGATCACCATTGCTGTGGTGATTATCATGATCGCCCTGATGATACGCGGCCTGTTCGCGCGGCTGGTCGTTAAGACCATCATGCGCCTCGCTTCCGGCACCAAGTCCGGTTTCGACGACGCGCTGGTCCGGTCCATCGCGACGCCCCTCAAGATTGTCCCGGTCATCATCGGTATCTATATCGCGCTGCAGGTCACCAATATTTCCGGCGAGGCAGAAGTCTACGCGACCCGCATCCTGCGCTCGATCATCACGCTCGCCGTGTTCTGGACGCTCTCGCGCGCTGTGCATGCCTTTGAATACCTGTTCGCGGGCCTGAGAGACGCCCTGTCGCCCGCCGCCGTCGACTGGATGGTCAAGGCACTGCAGATCATCCTCATCATGTTGGGCCTCGGCGCTGTAGCAGAGCAATGGGGCATTCAGATTGCGCCCTTGCTGGCTGGCCTGGGCGTGCTCGGCATTGCCGTCGGCCTCGGCGCGCAGGATTTGTTCAAGAACCTCATCTCCGGCCTGCTGATCATATCCGAGAAGCGCTTCGTTCCCGGCGAATGGGTCAAGGCGGACGGCGTCGTCGAGGGCACGGTTGAGAAGATCAATTTCCGCTCGACTCTGATCCGCCGGTTCGACAAGAGCCCGGTCTATGTTCCCAATAGCGCGCTGTCAGATGCAGCCGTGACCAATTTCTCCCGCATGACACACCGGCGCATCAAATGGGTGGTGGGCGTGGAATACCGCACGACCGTGGATCAATTGAAATACATCCGCGACGAAATCGAGGCCTGGCTCTGGAATGATGACCGGTTCGCCAAACCGCCGGAAGCCGCGCTGTTTGTGCGGGTCGACAGTTTCAATGCCAGCTCCATCGACTTCCTGATCTATACATTCACCCACACCAAGAATTGGGGAGAATGGCTGGCGATCAAGGAAGAGTTTGCCGTCGCCGTGATGGATATCATCGAGACGGCTGGCACTGGCTTTGCGTTTCCCAGCCGGACGATCTACCTGCAGGAAACCGACCCACCGGAAATCATGGCCCCGCCGGCGCGCAGCGAAGGCGTTGCCCGCGCGCAGGCCGCCAAGGAAGGCACGCTCCAGGTCGGCGGGATTGGCGAAGCGAGCGACGACGGCTGATCAGGCCGCGCCTATGTCACCCACACGCCCGGTGCATTGGTGCGATAGCCAAGCGCGCGGTAGGTCGCATCAATCAGGCTTTGCGCGCGGTCATTGACGAGAATGCCGCTGCCCATCTGGTTCATCGTGTAACTGAACGCCAGGCCGACCTCCGGGTCGGCGAAACCGATGGAGCCGCCCGCGCCGACATGGCCGAAGGCCTGCTCGCCCATGATGACGCTGGTGCCAGGCCCGACATTCAGCCCGCGATTGTCCATGGACTTCATGAAGCCCGGCCCGAACCGGGTCGGAACCAGGAGGGTGGCATCGCGCTGCGTCGCCGTCGTCACCATACTCATGGCCTTCAGGCGATCAGACGAGACGAGTGTGCCATCATTGAGCGCGAGCGGCGTGTACATCGCCACCTGTCCGCGCGCATTCGACAGGCCGCCTCCGCCGCCGATCTCGGCCGCTTGCGAGGCGCGATTGTTGAAGTCCCAGCCGCCATTGTTCATGAAGCTCTTGTGCTGGATCGAGTCCGGATCGGTCATCAGCTTGATGGCGAACTCGGTCGGCACATCGTCCGGCTTCGGCGCATATGGAATGATTGGCGCGATGTGGACATCTTCCGTTTCCGGCAGGCCGAGCCAGAAGCGCGCGCCCGTCTTGTCGGCCACTTCCTCACGGAAGAATGTGCCGAGCGACTTGCCGGATACGCGGCGCACCAGCTCACCGACCGTCCAGCCGAAATTGATCATGTGATAGCCATTGCGGGTGCCCGGCTCCCAGAAGGCTTCCTCATCTTCCATCCGCCGGATCATGTAGTCCCAGTCCTCGAACCCGCCGGCCCGGACCGGATCGCGCAGCGTCGGCAGTGCGCTTTCATGGTTCAGCATCATGCGGACGGTCGTTTTCTCTTTCCCGTTCTTCGCAAATTCCGGCCAGTATTCCGCGACCAGCGCTTCGGGGTTCAGCTCTCCCCGGTCGATCAGGATATGGGCGCACAGCGCGGTCGCCGCCTTGGAACAGGAAAAGACGATGGAAATCGTATCCTCACGCCAGGCATCGCCTGTTTCGGGATTGGCCATGCCGCCCCAGAGATCAACCTGCGTCTCGCCGTTCACCGACAGGCAAACCGATGCGCCAACTTCACCGCGCTCCGCGAAATTTCGTTCGAATTCTTCCTTCACGGCGGCGAATTTTGACTCGCACGCCCCGCCTATGGTTCCCGACATGTATTCCCTCCCGAGGATTTTATCGGGCCATTGTGCTGAGCCCTCCCCACGGGAAGGCAAGCCCGTTTCGGGACCGCGGGGTCAAGGCAGGTCTGGAAGGTATCTTTGCTTCAAGGCTGCCGCCCCCATCAGGATGGCCAGCGTGACGAACTGGACCAGAACGATAATCGGGCGATTGCCCACCAGACCGCTGGATACGATGAAATAGCTGGCCAGGAACACGACCACGACATGACCGCTATACACGAACAGGGAATTGCGACCGACCGTGACGAGGGGTGGAAAACTGAGCACGGCGTCCAGACCTGTCCCGAACCAGGACAGCGGCCTTGGCAGGTCTTCCTTGTTCAGCAGGAAATAGACGAGATATGAAAGGGCTGTCAGGCTGACCAGGCCCACGATGGTTATCGTGGTGCGTTGCGGCTCAACCAGCCATTCCGGCGCTCCGAGCAGATCCTGCCCGAGCCCCGCCACCGCAAAAGCCGCCGAGACCGCCAGCGCGGCGTAAAAGGCCGGATAGCTCAGCGGCAGGATGGAGGACTTGAACCGCTTCCAGCCCTCCGTCTTGTACAGGTAGCCGAGATAGAACCCGCCATAGAAAATGACCGCATAAGACAAGGGATTGAATGTGCCGGTCAGTGCAAAATAGGGCCGTGTGTCAAACACGTTCACACGGAACCAGGTCACCAGCGCCTTGTCCCAGCCGAATGCCGCAACCAGCCAGCAGGCGACCAGAATGGCAAGGTACAGTCCCGTCCGCTTTTTTTCCAACAGCCACAGGCCGACTGGAATGAACAGCATCAGGGCCATGTAGAGAATGAGGATGTTCAGATACAGCGGCTGCTTTGCAAACGTGAAGACCTGTAATGTCTGCACCAGCAAGGGCGTGTCCTGATCAGGCACGTAGAGAGCATCGAGCTTCATCGGCCAGGCCGACAGGAACAGGTAGAGCATCGAAAGCGCGACGACGACCTGATAGAGATAAACCCAGCGCAACCGCCTCAGGATCGCCAATTCGCAGCTGATCATCCCACCCTTGGAGAAGGCTCTGAGATACGAGAGCGCACACACAAAGCCGGACAACAGGACAAAGAATTCTCCATCCCAGACCGCTGAAAAATTCCCGTGGTGAAATTTGAGGACAGGCGTCCAATGGGTGAAATTGAAGTGCGCGATGAACATCGCGATGAGGAGATAGCCCCGCGCGCCGTCAATATGGACCAAACGCGCCGTCTTTTTGGCCGGAGCGGAGATCGCCGGGCTCGTGGTAAAAGCTGCCTCGCTCATATCATCTCCTGAATTCAGTCACTTCCAGCAAGGGCTGAAGGCGATTTTGCATTTGCGCCCTGGCAACACGCACAAAAAAACCCGCAACAATGGTTGCGGGTTTTTCTGCAGACTATGTGCCAAGACCTCAGGCGGGCTCTTCGGCAGAGCCTTTCTTGGCGACAGGCTTTTTCTTCTTCGGCTTCTCGGCGACATATTTGAAGCCGAGCTTTTCCTCATCTTTCTTGTCAATGTCGATCTTGACCACGCCGCCCTTCTGGAGCGAGCCGAACAGGAGCTCTTCCGCCATCGGCTTCTTGACGTGTTCCTGGATCGTCCGGGCCAGTGGCCGGGCGCCCATATCGGGATCGAAGCCACGTTTGGCGAGCCAGTCGCGCGCCGCCTTGGTGATCTCGATGGAGACGTTGCGATCTTCCAGCTGGACTTCGAGCTGGAGGATGAACTTCTCGACCACGCGATCAATGATCTCCGGCGTCAGGCCGCCGAATGTGATCGTTGCATCCAGGCGGTTGCGGAATTCCGGCGTGAACAGACGCTTGAGCGCCTCTTCCTGCTCGTCATCCTTCTTGCCGCGGCCAAAGCCGATCGAGTTCTTCGAGGCATCCGAAGCCCCGGCATTGGTCGTCATGATCAGAATGACATTGCGGAAGTCGACCTTGCGGCCATTCGCATCCGTCAGCGTGCCATTATCCATGACCTGAAGCAGGATGTTGAACAGGTCCGGATGGGCCTTCTCGATTTCGTCGAGCAGCAGCACGCAATGCGGGTGCTGGTCCACGCCATCGGTCAGCAGGCCGCCCTCATCATAACCGACATAGCCCGGAGGCGCGCCGATCAGACGGGAAACCGTGTGCCGCTCCATGTATTCCGACATGTCGAAGCGCAGCATCTCGACGCCCATGATGGAGGCGAGCTGCTTGGCGACTTCGGTCTTGCCGACGCCGGTCGGGCCTGTGAACAGGTACGAGCCAATCGGCTTGTTCGGTTCACGCAGGCCAGCGCGAGCCAGCTTGATCGCCGCAGAGAGTGCCGTGATGGCGTCATTCTGACCAAACACGACCCGCTGCAGGTCTGTCTCAAGTGATTTGAGCGCAGCCGCATCGTCGGTGGACACTTGTTTGGGGGGAATGCGGGCAATCTTAGCCACGACCGCCTCGATGTCCTTCTGGCCCACTGTCTTCTTGCGCTTGGCCGCTGGCAGCAACCATTGCGCGGCGCCCGCCTCGTCGATCACGTCAATTGCCTTGTCTGGCAGTTTCCGGTCAGTGATGTAACGATCCGAGAGTTCCACCGCAGACTTGATGGCGTCATTGGTGTAGCGCAGGCCGTGGAAATCCTCGAAGCGGGATTTCAGGCCCGTCAGGATCTTGATTGTGTCCGGAACAGTCGGCTCAACCACATCGATCTTGCGGAACCGGCGCGACAGGGCGCGGTCCTTTTCGAAATGCTGCTTGTATTCCTTGAAGGTCGTCGACCCCATGCACCGCAGGCCGCCGGACTGGAGCGCAGGCTTCAGCAAGTTGGAGGCATCCATCGCACCCCCAGAAGTCGCCCCGGCGCCGATGATGGTGTGGATCTCGTCGATGAACAGGATGGCTTTTTCCTGCTGTTCGAGTTCCTTCATCACGGATTTGAGGCGTTCTTCGAAATCGCCCCGATAGCGCGTGCCGGCCAGCAGGGCGCCCATGTCGAGCGACCAGATGACGGCTTCGTCCAGGATTTCCGGCGCTTCGCCATCGACAATCTTCTTGGCGAGGCCTTCGGCAATCGCCGTCTTGCCCACGCCGGGATCGCCGACAAGGATCGGATTGTTCTTGCTGCGGCGGCAGAGCACCTCGATGCAGCGGTTCACTTCCATATCGCGGCCGATCAGCGGGTCGATCTTGCCGGAGCGCGCCTTGTCATTGAGGTTCACACAGTAAGCGTCGAGCGCCTCGTGACCCTGCTTGACCGGCTCCTCTTCCGAGGCCTCCGCGCCGCGCGGGCTGGACGGTCGTGACATGCCGGGCTGCTTGGCCACGCCATGCGAGATGAAATTCACCGCGTCATACCGGGTCATGTCCTGCTCCTGCAGGAAGTAGGCAGCGTGGCTTTCGCGTTCGGAGAAGATCGAGACCAGCACGTTCGCGCCGGTCACTTCATCCCGGCCCGAGCTTTCGACATGAAGGATGGCGCGTTGGACAACACGCTGGAACGCAGCCGTCGGCTGCACGCGGCCTTCGCCTTCGTCGACTGTCAGGCTGGAGAGTTCTTCATCAATGTACCGGCTGAGGTCGGCACTGAGCGCTTCAATGTCGACCTTGCAGGCACCCATCACCTCGCGGGCATGCTCATCTTCCGTCAGCGCCAGAAGCAAATGTTCCAGTGTGGCGTATTCATGATCACGCTCTGATGCGAACGTCAGGGCCTTTTCGAGTGCGGTCTCTAAGGAGGGGGACAAGCGTGGCAAGTGACTGGCCTTCCGGGGTGAGTGTTTCTAGTCTTCTTTCTCCATGACACATTGGAGAGGATGTTCATGGCGTTTGGCAAGGTCCAATACCTGCGCGACCTTTGTTTCGGCCACTTCGTAAGTATAGACGCCGCATAGCCCCACGCCCTTCTGGTGGACATGAAGCATGATGCGCGTGGCCTGTTCCCGGGAACGATTGAAGAATTGTTCCAGGACGTAAACGACAAACTCCATCGGCGTGTAATCGTCATTCAACAGGAGCACACGATAGAGCGACGGTTTCTTGGTTCGCACACGCGTTTGCGTGGACAGGCCAAAATTGGTTCCGTCATCATCACCGGTCTGCCCGCCCCCCGGTGGGTTGCCGGATCCCGGCTTGTTCAACCGTGCTGGATCCATGCTGGAATGATTCAGGTCGCCGCTCATAGTTACCAAGATATACGTTCTTGCCCGACTTTGAAGAGCGGATGCACGGCAAAAGCACAAACTGCCTGAATTCAGGTCACCTTGAGACTGGCAAGAATCTCTTTCACGCGCTTCGCGTTTGCGCCCAGATCGCTATAGCCGACGCGGGATGCGGAATAGATGGCGAGGGTGGATTTACCATCAACCGGCAGGATCGCCACGTCGATGTCATCCTTGAACTTGAACAGTTTCGACACCGCGATGAAGCTGATGCGGCCGGTCTGGGCGTCGAGGGCCTTCAGCTGCCAGTCCTTGCGCATGGCCACAAGGGCCTCGACCTGACCGAACAGGTTCTCGGGACTGCAGTCAAAAACCGGGCCTGCCTCATCGGGGCCCGCCTGGTCGGCAAACCCGGCCGGGGCCAGAAGAAAGGTGTTCGGCGATTTGGGCCGGGTGAGGGCCTGGAAATCAAGAAAGTCGCTCATGGGCTGTATGTAGGATCAGACCTGTCCATTTCGCCAGCGCTATCTGTGCCATCCTGGCAAAAAAAGAACCGGGCCAAACAGGCCCGGCTCAAAACTGTCTACGCCACTCTACGCCCCAGCCCGCTAGCACGACCGGGAAACAGCGAAACTTACTTGCCTGCGAACGCCATGAACGGCTTGGCTGCATTGCGCCATGCGGACATGCAGAGCTCTGCCTGTGCGCTGACTTCGGACGTGTAGGCGGAGAGAAGGTTCTTGGCGAAACCGGACTGGATCTCCATCGCCTGGCGCGGGTCTTTCGCGCTGGTCAGCGATTGGGTCGCTTCAACGCCCTGCTCAAGCGTGCGCGCGAAGAAATCCATGTTGCGGGCACCGATCGTGCGCATCACTTCGGAAGAAGAAGCGGCCTGCTCTGCGAAGGCTTTCATACCGCCTTCAGCATAGTTACCGAATTTGCCTGCCATACCTGTCATTTGCTCTACGCCTTCATCAATCATCTTGGTTGCGGAATCGGCCACATGGGCTTCCGCTTTGGCTTTCGGAGAAGACTTGGGAGCGGTCTTTTTAGCTGTTGCCATGGGGAGGATCCTTTCACGCTGGATGCCCTAACGTAGCGTAAAATATGAGCATTTGCAACAATTATTGTGCGGCGCAGCATTTTTAAATTCGCATGAAAATTGCAAAGCTTGAAACCTGATTACAGATTTGTGAGGCTGGGGCCTGCGTTAAGATGTGGTCAACCGATTTGACGGACTCTAGTTTAGACCTCGGGGCTCGGGGTTAACTCATTTTTGGAGAGAACAAGATGCGGCTCACGCTACCACCTGTCCTGAAAGCACTCACTATAGCGGTGGCGCTGATGGCGGCAGGCCTGTTTGCCCAATCTGCTCACGCCGAGAAATACGCCTCCATCGTGATCGATGCGGACACGCATGAAGTGCTTCATGCCCGCAACGCCGATGAGGCGCGCTATCCGGCCTCTCTCACCAAGGTGATGACCCTCTATATGCTGTTCGACGCGCTGAAGGCGGGCGAGGTCTCGCTGGACGAGCGCCTTGTGGTCTCCCGCCACGCCGCCAGCCAGCCTCCTTCGAACCTCAAGCTCCGCACCGGCTCCACCATGACCGTACGCGACGCCATCGGCGCGCTGGTCACCAAGTCTGCAAATGATGTTGCCGTCGTCGTGGCTGAGCGCCTCGGGCGCACCGAAAGCCGCTTCGCCCAGCTGATGACCGTGAAAGCCAAATCACTCGGCATGGAGAATACGCGCTTCATGAATGCGTCCGGGCTGCCCAACAGCCAGCAGCTGACCACGGCGCGCGACCTGGCCATCCTGGCCGACGCCATGCTGACCGATCATGCCGACTATTATCACTACTTCTCCTCCAAAAGCTTCCAGTGGGCCGGCCGCACCTACAAGAACCATAATGAATTGCTCGGCGAAGTTGCGGGCGTGGATGGCATCAAGACCGGCTATACGCGCGCTTCGGGCTTCAATTTGATGACGTCTGCCAAGCGCGACGGAGATCGCATCATTGCGATCATGCTGGGGGGCAATACGTCCCGTTCCCGCAACGCCCATGTCGAAGACCTGGTCGAAGCGGCGTTCACGACCCTGAACGATCCAGCACACGATACCCAGCTCGCCTTCGCGGGTGTGCTTCAGCCCGTCCATCCGAATGATGCCGCCGAGCCGATGCTGAATGGCAAGCGGATCAGCGTGATCATCGCCGAAGGCGGCAGTGACGACGATGAGCCCGAAGCGGTTGATGCCGAGCCGGCCCCCGCTCCGGAACCGGAACGGGCCGAACATGCGAAGATGGAAACGCCTGTAGAGCCCTTCGTACAGCCTGAAACCCACATCATGAGCGTTTCGGAATATGAAGCCCGCCAAATGGGCCTGGCCAAGTAAGCCCTTGCTGCCCATTGGCGATACCCACATGCGGATATCCCGACTTTATGGCTTGTCAGCCCGAGACTCCTGACCCAGAACGCGGGGTGCATATCAGGAGCTTGGAAATTGAATTTTGAACGCGACCTCGACCTAGCCCGGAACGTCATCCGGATTGAGCGGAATGCGCTGGAGCAACTCGAAGCCGGCCTCGATGAGTCGATTGACCGCGCGGCGGACCTGATCATGGGCACTGACCGTCACGTCATCGTCGCAGGCGTCGGGAAGTCAGGACATATTGGCCAGAAGATCGCTGCCAGTCTCGCCTCGACGGGGACACCTTCCTTTTTCCTTCATCCGACCGAAGCCAGTCATGGCGATCTTGGCATGGTCGTTCCCGGCTCGGTGGTGATCGCGATCTCCTATTCCGGAGAAAGCCGCGAACTCGTCGATTTGCTGAGATATTGCCGTGGAAACAAGGTGCCCGTGATCGGCATGACCCGTGCCCCGGACTCCACGCTCGGACGCCATTCAAGCGTCCTGCTGGCCCTGCCGATCGTGGATGAGGCGTGCCCGAATGGCTTGGCGCCGACCTCATCGACCACCATGTCGCTCGCCCTCGGCGACGCGCTCACAATTGTCCTGATGGCCCGGCGTGGCTTCTCTCGGGAAGAGTTTGGCTTCCGGCATCCCGGCGGCAAGCTCGGCCGGTCGCTCCAGACCGCCGCAGATTACCTGGCTGGCCATCGCGACCCTGTTCCCAGCGTCCCGGCCGAGGGTGACCTCCACGAAGTCATCATGGCGATTTCGGAAGGGCGCAAAGGCTGCGTCGCGGTACTCGATAAAGACGGGTGCCTGATAGGGATGGTGACCGATGGAGACCTTCGCCGCGCCATGCTGGCGGGAAAGCTCGCGGGCAATGCCGAATCCATCATGACGCCTTCTCCGCGGACCATCTCTCCGGATGAACGGATGTCAGCGGTCATCAAGCGGCTGACCGAGCATCGCATCTCCAACGCCTTTGTGGTCGAAGATGGACGCCCGGTCGGGATTGTGGACCTGAAGGACCTTCTTGCTGAAGGCTATGTCTGATCAGATTACTTGGTCAGCTCGAACTGGATGTTGACCATCGCCGAATAACTGATCTCGCCCCCGGAAATCGGGGTCGACGCCATATCGGCGGATTCGCTCATCGCCATCATCCGCCCCATCGGGGCCGGGGATGGCTCGAAGCCGCCGCTTTCAGAAATATTGATGATACGCGAGACCCGCATGCCTACGGCGTCGGCATAGAGTTCTGCGCGCGCCGTGGCATCGGTCACCGCCTTGCGCCGGGCTTCATCGCGCGCCTCGCTCGCATCTTCCAGCGCGAAGTTCAGACCGGAAAACGTGTTGCCACCGGCGGCGACCAGACTGTCCAGCGTTTCTCCGAGCGTATCGAGATTGGTCACTTTCACGGTCAATTGGTTGGAGGCCGAATAGCCGCGCAGAACCTGTTTGCCACTGCGGCGGCCGCTGCGGTCCGTTTCCTCGACATAATCATAGACCGGGTTGAGGGAGAGATTGGAGGTCTGCATGTCCTTGTCGGCAATGCCGGCCGCCTTCAGCGCATTCATCATGCTGGTCATTGCCTTCGCCTGCGCCGCCATGGCCGCAACAGCCGTTTCGGCTTCCTCATTCACACCGGCGGTGATGTAGGCAATGTCTGGCGACCGCTTGACCTTGGCATTGGCCGAAATGTCGAGCGTGGTTTCAGGCTGGATCGAATTGGGGTGATAGGTCATCTGGCTTGTCCCGCTTGGAACCGACTGGGACGGCATCTGCGCACAGGCAGACAGGGTTCCTGCCAGGGCAATGGCACTGGATGCGATGAACAGATTCCGGAAAATGCGCATGAGGTCTCCTCGGTTTATTGATCGAGACCGATGGCTACCAGCGCATTGTGTCAAACCTGCGTCAGGCGGCTCCCACTTCGCGTTGCGGATACCCTTCCGGATTTCCACTCTGCCAGGCCCATTGGTCTCGGCACATGTCTTCCAGCGTCAAACGGGTCTTCCAGCCAAGAAGTTCCATCGCATGGGTCGGGTCGGCCCAATAGGCTGGCAGGTCGCCGGGGCGGCGGGCGGCGAATTCGAGCGGGATATCCCGGCCGCTGGCCTTCTCGAATGCCTTCACGACATCCAGGACCGAATAGCCATTTCCGGACCCGAGATTGACTGTAAAGCTGTCCGGGCTGTCGAGCAGCTTCTCAAGCGCGACGATATGGGCTTCGGCCAGATCCACGACATGGATATAGTCGCGCACGCCGGTGCCATCGGGCGTGTCATAATCATTGCCAAACACGTTGAGATGCGGGCGGCGGCCAACGGCCACCTGCGCTACGAACGGCATCAGATTGTTCGGCACACCATTCGGGTCCTCGCCGATCAGGCCGGTCGGGTGCGCGCCGATCGGATTGAAGTAGCGCAGGATACCGGCATTGATCCCGGCGCCCGAGGCGACAAGGTCGTTCAGCATCAGCTCGACCGCATATTTGGTCATGCCATAGGGATTGGTCGGGGCCAGCGGATGGCTTTCGGTATAGGGCAGGAAGTGCGGCGTTCCGTAGACCGTGGCCGAAGACGAGAATACGATATGGCCGACCCCGGCCTGCTTCATCGCCTCCAGCAGGCTGAGCGAGCCATGCACATTATTGCTGTAATAATCGAGCGGCTGGGCCGTGGATTCGCCCACAGCCTTCAGACCGGCAAAGTGGATCACCGCGGAACAGTCATATTCGCGCAGTATCCGGGTCATGCTGCCCGTGTCGCGAATATCGGCCTCGATGACCGGTACGTCGTTCGCCCCACTGATCTGGCAAATCCGGTCGACGGCTGCCAGGCTCGAATTGACGAAATTGTCGACAATAACAGGGGTATATCCCCGTCTCAGCAGCTCGACACAGGTGTGCGATCCGATGTAACCGGCGCCACCCGTTACCAGAATCCGCTTTGAACGGCCCTGCATGAAGTTTGAAACTCCTGTCATCGTCCCCAACCTTTCGTCTAAGTGTTGGCGACACACCATGCAACTCGTCTGCCAGAAATCACGACGGAAACTCGCTTCATTGGCACAGACAGCTCATTGCCAAGGCAAAGAAGCACGCTAAAACAGGCGGTTGGGGCCTGTAGCTCAGTTGGTTAGAGCGGACCGCTCATAACGGTTTGGTCGCGGGTTCAAATCCTGCCGGGCCCACCATTTTCTGCTGGTGCGCCCTGGGCGCGCAAATCGCTCCAATGGAGCGATTTGAAGCGGTAAATGACCGAAGCGACAGCAAAGACCTTCCACGCGACCTAACCCAGCATTGCCCGGACTTCTTCCTCGAAATACGCAATCGTCGGCCTGAGGCCTTCTTCCAGCGCAATCGTCGGGGCCCAGTCCAGCGTTTCGCGAGCGCGGGTAATATCCGGCTGGCGCTGGCGGGGATCGTCCTGCGGCAGAGGTTTGTGGATCAATTTGGATCGCGCGCCGGTCATCTCGATGATCTTCTCGGCCAGCTGGCGGATGGTGAACTCGCCCGGGTTGCCGAGATTGATCGGCCCCGTCACATCGTCACCCGTGTTCATCAGCCGGACAAGACCATCGACCAGATCAGACACATAGCAGAAACTGCGGGTCTGCTCGCCATCGCCATAGAGCGTGATGTCTTCACCTTTCAGCGCCTGAACGATGAAATTGGACACCACCCGCCCATCATTCGGATGCATGCGCGGTCCATACGTGTTGAAAATCCGCGCGACCTTGATCTGGACTTTGTGCTGGCGGTAATAGTCGAAGAACAAGGTCTCCGCGCAGCGCTTGCCTTCATCATAACAGGCGCGCGGGCCGAGCGGGTTCACATTGCCCCAATAATCCTCGGTCTGGGGATGGATTTCCGGATCGCCATAAACTTCAGACGTCGAGGCCTGAAGGATCTTCGCGCGGGTCCGCTTGGCCAGGCCCAGCATGTTGATGGCGCCATGCACGCTGGTCTTGGTCGTCTGAACCGGATCGAACTGGTAGTGTACCGGGCTCGCCGGGCAGGCCATGTTGTAGATCTGGTCGACTTCGACAAAGAGCGGCACGGTCACGTCATGGCGCATCACTTCGAAACGCGGATTGTCGAGCAGGTGCGCGACATTGGTTCGGCGGCCCGTGAAGAAATTATCGACACAGAGCACTTCTGCGCCCGTATCGAGCAGGCGCTCGCACAGGAAAGAGCCGATGAATCCGGCGCCGCCGGTGACGAGAATTCGGGGGACATAATGCATTCCCCAGCGATCCCTGCTTTTCCCTATGGGGTCAAGACTCTTAGACATTTCCGGGCCTTGTGACAGACTGCTCATGGGAGGCCTGACAGATGAATCCTTTTGATCGCATCATCGATTTCGCCGCGCAGCATCATGGAGGTCGCGCCGCTGTTCTGGAGATGTCGCAGAATGCCCATCAGGCAAAATCCCTGAAGAAGGTGCCCGATGATCGTTACCTCGCCACGATGACGCGCTGCGTGTTCAATGCCGGGTTCAACTGGAAAGTCATCGACGCGAAATGGGACGGGTTTGAAGCGGCCTTCGAGGGCTTCGATCCGAACAGGCTCGCCTTCCTTGGCGACGAGATGCTGGGCCAGCTCGTCTCGGATACGCGCATCGTGCGCAATGGCCAGAAGATCAAGGCGACGCTTGAGAATGCGAAATTCGTGGCAGACACCGCCAAGGAACATGGCAGCTTCGGCGCGTTCCTGAGACAGTGGCCAGCTGACGACCAGGCCGGCCTTCTCGCTCACCTGAACACAAACGGCTCCCGCCTTGGCGGGGCGACAGGGCAGTATTTCCTGCGCTTCTCAGGCTGGGATGCCTGGATCACGTCCCGCGATGTTTGCTGCGCCCTGGTCCGGGAAGAGGTGCTGGACAAGCCAGAGGCCAAATCCAAATCCGCACTGAAGAAAGTGCAGGCGGCCTTCAATCACTGGCGGGCCGAGAGCGGCCTGCCCTATGCCCAGACCAGCCGTATCCTCGCCCTTAGCGTTGGCTAGACTTGGGCCTTCTTGCGGAAATAGTCGAGCGATCCACGCTGGATCAGCCCGTCCTCCGACACGGTTTCGTGTGCCTCGATGTCCGGCTTGCTTTTCACCTCATCATAGACGCCGCCGAAATCCTGGTAGCAGGCATCCAGCAATGCATCGAAGCTGTCGATCACGAAATAGGTCTGCTGGAAATCGTCGATGATATATTTGGTGCGCATGATGCGCTGCAGGTCGAAGGCGACCCGGTTTGGGCTGTCATCTTCCAGCGCGAATACGGTCTCGTTGGGGCTGGAGAGAATGCCGGCGCCATAGATGCGCAGGCCGCCTGCTTCGCGGATCAAGCCAAACTCGACCGTGTACCAATAGAGCCGAGCCAGATTATGCAACTGGTTGAGCTGCATGGCCCGCTGGCCGCCCTTGCCATAGGCCTCCATGAAGTCGGCGAAAACCGGATTGGCCAGCATCGGCACATGGCCAAAGATATCGTGGAAGATGTCGGGTTCCTGAAGGTAGTCGAACTCCTCTTCCGGCCGAATAAAGGCCCCTGCCGGAAAGCGGCGGTTAGCCAGATGATCAAAAAAGACCTCGTCCGGCACGAGTTCAGCGACCGGAACCACCCGCCACCCGGTCAGCTTCTCCAGCTTGTCGGAAAGTTCGCCCATATGCGGAATGCCAGAGGCCGACAGCTCCAGATCTGCCATCGCCGTCAGCGCCGTCTCGCAGGCGCGACCCTTGGCAATCTCGCGCTGGCGGCGAAACAGGCGATCCCATCGGTCATGCTCTACCGCAGAATAGGAATCCCACGCCTGGTCGATGGTGAAATCAGCCGCTCGTGGCGCGTCATGATACCTGTTGTTTCGATTTTCGCTACTCATTCAGGAAGTCTACCACAACACCAAAATTGGTTCCATATGAAACTAATGGGCTGGGTCTTCGCCTAATTCGTTGATGGAACAGAGCTGCAGCTGCGAATATTGGCCGTTATGGAAGGTGCTCACGTTTAGGGGGCCTGCGATGCCATTCAACGTTCTCGCTGACCTGCCTTGCCGGTACGCCGGCCAGCGCCGAAAACGGCACATCATGAGACTTGGTAACCAGTGCACGTGTTCCCACGATGACGTTGTCGCAAATCGTAACGCCCTGCAGGATGCACACTTCCTTTCCTATCCAGCAGTGGTCACCTATCGTAATGTCTGCAGGCGGATTAAGTAACTCACCCGATGCTCTGTTCAGAATTGAATGGGCGTCGGTCGTACGAAATTCGATACCGTACGAAAGAAGGCAATCGTGACCGAGGGTGATCGTAGTTCCTCCATCACACAGAAAGTAGGCGCCATTGATTGTTGTTCCAGCTCCGATCTCTATCTTGCTTCCTTCACCTGAAATCCGATAGTGCCCGGCTTTGATGACCGCGCCTTCGTGGAGTATGAAAGTGTTGTTAGAGCCAAGAAATTCGATCCTCGGGGCAACGCGTTTTCCAAGAGCAGCACGCGCCTTTATCACAAGGCGGTTGCCATCTCCATCAGTGCGGATATTCGCCTTTGGATGCAGAAAGCCATCATCAGCGATTTCCATTTCAATGTCCATTGATCTCTCCTGACCCACTTCCAAGTATTCAGAGCAGCTTTGCCGGACTAGCTCGATATTGAAAATTTCAATTTAGATGAGCATCGGCGAGGCCGGAAAATCAGGTGCGGACAGGCGCGGTGTGCGGGCGCAATTGCAGAACCCGGTCCAGACACTGTTCCACTTCACACTCCGTATGAGTCACCGGATCGAACCAAAGCGTCTGGCGCAGAAAGACGGCTGAGACAATCTCCTCAAGCGTACGGGATGTACGCGGGTTGGCAAACGGCTGCATGTCGGTGGTCAGGCCCCAGCCAGCATAGAACGGCACCCCGAAACAGGTCACCTTCTTGCCTGCCATAAGAGCCTCAAGCCCTGCGCCCGAAGTCATCACATAGACCTCATCCATCTGCTTGATCAGATGCATGGCATTGCAGTTCTCGGAAATGAGCGTCAGGTTAGGATGCTCTTTCAGCCTGTCCAGGTCAAAATTCGCACCTTTGACACCCTGCACCGTTTCCGGGTGCAGCTTCAGGAACACATGCGCGTCCTTCTGGTCGAGCGCGTGCTGTAACATGCCTTCGAACGTATAATTCTCACACTGGCCGAGCGAGATGGAAAGATCACCGGACGTCTGGTCCATGACCAGGATACGGCGCTGGCCCGCGCCCTCCTTGAAATCGACCATAGGCGCGTCATTGTATTTGACGATATTGTGGTCGACAATCTTGTCGATCAGAGCCTTCGCCCGCGTCAGCATATCCTTGTCTGGCTCGCCGTCCAGGATCAGTTGTTCCGCACGGGATCGTTTCGTGGTGTCAAAGAAAATACCGAGGTCGTCCAGCATCAGCGAAAACTTGAACCCGGACTTGCTGGGAATGTTGAGTCCGGAAATCAGCCCGTATTCAGCCAAGGCTTTATCCACGCCCTGCGTTTCGGCGACGCTCAGAGCCTTTTTCCCGGACCCGCGCAGACCAAACCCGATAACAAGGGCATTGTCGGAGGGCTCGAGTGCCTTCTGAACTTCTGGCGTCAGCTTCAGGAAACTCTTGCCACCAACCATGTACTCCGTCAGACCTTCAGACGTGGTGAAAATTTGGTCATAGCCCTGAAGAAATTTTCTGGCCGTCCAGTCGGATGCCGTAGATTTTGTTGTCAGGTTCATGGTTGCAGCAGCAGGCGCGATCGTGCGGGCGCCTGCACGGACAGGCGTGTAATAGGTCTTCCGATCATCCAGCCTGACAAGTTTCTGAAAGAAATCCTTCTCGCGTGCAACCGCATGCCGCTTGGACCAGCCTGACCTTGCATCGGAATAGTGATAGAGGTCGCTCTGATTCTCCTCGGGATTTACGAAAGAACACCCAAGCACCTGATCACGCGACAGCGGGCCCGTCAGCTTGTACAGCATGTAGGAGAGCAACAACCCCGACGTCGGAATACTGCCGAGCTTTTCCGCCAGCTCGACATAGGGACGAGAGGGTGTAAAGCCCAGACCGGGCAACCGGTTGATATTCACACGGAACCAGTCCCAATTGTTGTAGTTCCTGTACAGTCGGTTTGCCCCGGTAATCATGACCTGCTTCAGCGAACGAGGGTCTGGCGCGAATCGCACATACGGGTGCGGCACCATCCTGACCCAAACATCCGTTTTTGTGCCATAGTCTTCCGAATACGGATATTCTGTGGAGAATGTGTTGAACCGGACAACAAGTCCAGCGGAATCCACTTCCGCGCCCCTGCCCTTGCCGACCTCTTGCGGCCCATTCCCTACAATCAGGACCGAGCCCTCAGCCTCATGCACGAGGCGTTCGAATAGGCGCTCATTTTCCTGCAGCCTGTTAAGCAGGTTCTTGTCCCCGTCGTCCTTGGCACTCACGATATCGAGGTCGCTCAAAGCCACCCGCAAGCCAAGATATCCATCCAGGTTTGCCGTTGTGGGCAGCATCTCTATTGCTGAGCGCATCCGGTCATACTGTCCGGATGATGCAAGCATCGCGGCAAACGTCGCAAAGAAATTATTTGGCGCGACCAACCCCTTTTCCCGGACCTTCTGAAAGGCACTATTGTACGTTTCAAACATGTCCTCAGAGAAGGGCTCGCCTTCCCAGCGATAGTTCATGTACCGGCGCAACCAGGTGAGGAAGGGAGAATTGTCGGGCTGCCTCAGGATCTCAAAAACAATGGTCTTGAACACCTCAAGGAATTCAGGTTGCCGGTTACCCGCCTTGATCTGTTCCTCAACAAAAGCCAGCTTTTCGCTCAGGGTAGCCCCGGCATCTTCTGTACTGACGTGGACCGTGCCCGCAGGTGCAAACAATTCCTCCATATCCACATCTGCGTAGGATTTGACCTCTGCCAGCGAAGTCTTGAGCACCAGATGCAGGCTGTAAGTTTCAATACCGGCCTCGGCGGCCTGATCGAGAAGGTCCTGATTGCGATACTCCATGTTCATGATCAGGGAGTCGCAAGGCGGCAATTTGATATTGTCGGGAGGAAGAAACTTCCGGAAGGAGAAATGCTCGAAAGTGACATCAGGATTGAGCCGCTGCAATCGGCTGCGCTGCTTGTGCGACACGCCGACCGTGCATACTTTCCTGGCCTTTGTTGCGTGCCCCCCGTCCGCTTCGTTGGCCGCGTGTGCAGTCAGAATCCGCCGTGCTTTCCGCACTGCCCTGACCGCCAGAGGCGGGACTTCCTGATACTTCTCGGTCAAAACGTCCTCATTCTTTTGCGAGCCTGCCACCTAACAGACAATCACGTCATAAATGTAAACCCGACGTCTGACATTGAGCCAAAATCACTCATCAGGGTTTCCCGTTCCTTTTCAAGGATATCCTTGCCAATCTTCCAGTCGCTGCGACCGTACACGAAGACAAACTTCATACCAAACTCTCTCGCCAACTCATAATCGAGTTGGGAATCCCCAAAATACACACCCCGGCGGCCAATCATCTGGTCAGCCTTAAGGCGCAGCATATTGTCCCTCTTCGTTGCCGGAGACCCCAGCACGGTGTCGAACTTTTCCGCGATGTTCCGTGCCGTGAGAACGCGGCGAACTTCGTCCTGATCACCGCCTGTATTGACACTGCATGGAACCACTCCGCTGACTTGGTCGAGAAACTCCGGAAAACCGCCGATATAATCGCAGCTCAACAACCCCTCGAACACGATTGCGGCGAAGCGCTCAAGCGCCCGTTCCAAATGCGCATCCCTGTCGTCAACCTGGATGTAGCTGGTGAAGAATTCCTCGAACTTCCGGTAGCGCGACACTCCGCCCGTATTCCTGTGCCACTCGACAAAACGCTCAATGGCGTCCGGATCATACCCCTCAAGGGCGCGCCCGAAGGCATCCGACTTAAGCCGATTGGAATCCAGAATGACCCCGTCACAATCGAAGACGATGGAATCGAAGACGATGGAATCGAAAACCTGTTTCATTGCACCAGTTGATCCCGCACCCTTTCGAGATCTTCAGGTGTATCAACCGAGATAAAATCCGGATCGAGCTCGATCATCTTCACCTCGTATCCCATTTCGACAAAGCGGAGAATTTCGATGTCCTCGACCATTTCGTGTTCAGTCTTGCGGGCCCGTGCAGCAAACTCGGCCAGAGCCGCAGCCGGAAACGCATAGACGCAGACCTGACGGCGGGAAAAATGGAACTCATCGGCCTTGTTGCCGGGAATTGGGGCCCGACTCATATACATCAGGCGGCCATCCTCACGGATCACGACCTTCGGTACATTCGGGGAACGCCAATCGGCCTCGTTGTTGATCCACGCCCAACCATTGATGATGTCATCTGGCTTCTCCAGGGCAGCATCAATAATCGCACGTATGTTGCCTGTCGGCATGAACGGCTCATCGCCCTGAACATTTATATAGGTCCGCGCCGAGACCTTCTCTGCAAACTCCGCGATCCGGTCTGTGCCGGTCAGACAGTCTTCCGATGTCATGACAACCTTGGCGCCGAAACTCCTGCAGACATCGGCAATCTTGTCGCTGTCCGTCGCGATATAGATCCGGTTTTCCTCAACAGCCCCAAGCGCGCGCTCGTATGTGCGCTCAAGCATTGTCTTGCCGCCTATGTTCGCAAGCGGCTTTTCTGGCAGGCGGGAGGATTTCAGACGGGCCGGAATGACGACCACATAATCCCGAACCGTCTCAGACATGTCAGGCGACGCCATACAACGAGGCCATCGGTACATGGAAATGCGTTTCCGTCAGAGAGCTGATCTGGCACCCTGCCTCGGCCGCCTGATCCAGGAGCGACTGCATTTCCCGGTACTCGCGCGCCATTCCATCAAATCCGTCAAACCCGGCGAGGAACACCTGGCTGGCATTTGCATCAAGCGCCATGGCCAGCGCCACCCCTGCCGCCAGCGGCGAAGGAATATAGCAACCATCGCCGAGCGTCTCGAACCGGTCGGCTTCAACACAGACGCCATAGTCCACCACTTCGGTACGCTTTTCGATGTCACCTGCCACATCGTCCGGCATCGCTGCAAGGGACGTGTAAAGGGGCACATGAGCCCAGTCCTTCTTGCGCAAATAGGACAGGAGCCTGGCTGGATGGACACACACGATACCGTCAACCTGTGACGGGTCGTAGAAATCGTTGGCATTGACAGCCAGTTTCAGCGCTTGGTTCCGATGAGCAAACGCCTCGATCGCCTTGCTATGCCGCCGGGCATTCGGGCCGCCTGCAATAAGGACGACAGGTCGCCCTGTCCAGCGACCCTTCATCTCTGTTGTACCGTGCGGCTTGTTGAGGAAGCTCGCAAAGGCCGATTCAATATTCTTTTCACTGTAGGAAAGATTGTGATCGGAATCTCCGAGCGTGGAGATCATTGACAGGATGTCGATCGGCTCGAACCGATCAGTCTGGAGCATTTGCTGCACATAGCTCGGGTGAACGGCGCGCAGGCCCGCCTCATAGTAATAGAGATTCGTGCCCCACCCGTAATCCTTCTGCATTGCGGAAAACTCACCGGTCGCCGCCTGGTGGATATGCAGGCACTTCAGATCTGACAGTCCCCGATTCTTCAGCTCGATCGCCAGGTATTCTGTCTGTGTATTGCCAGCCCCGCGCCCCATGCCGGTAATGGTCGCGTCGACCCAAGTCGCCCCAGCCTCAATGGCACAGAGAGAGTTCGACACGCCAAGGCATATATTGTCATGCCCATGAAAACCGATGGCTTTGTCGCTCTGCTCACGGAGCAGCTCCACTACGCGCCGCACGTCTTCCGGACGCATATTGCCGAGGCTGTCGGCAAAATAGAGAGCTTCAAAATCCACGAAGTCTTCTTCGATGGTGCGAACCAACTCACGGACTTTCTCGTCGTCTGCCTGACTGATCTGCATGATGTTGAGCCCAACCATGTAGCCAAGCTCCTTGAGCCGGGCAATCAGCGGACCACACTCCGGGATTTGGCGGATATGGGCTGCGATACGGACAAGGGAGATAGGGGATTCAGAAGCCGGAACAAAGTTGCGGTGAATGTCATCTTCCATCGCATCTGTAAGATAGTCCGAAGCGTTCAACATCACGCCATAGGTCGGCCCTTCGGGCAGGTTCAGCGTCGCCAGGAACTCTTCCGATGTGTGGGCGAAGGGACCGTAAAATTTCGACTGGTCAGTAAAGCGAAAGCCAATTTCGATAATGTTCACGCCGCCGAGCGCCAGTTGCTCGAAGTAGGATTCAGCAAGATCGGCGTCAAAATCCCAAGCATTGTAATAACCACCATCCCTGAGGGTACAGTCGAGCAGATTCACAGATCCTGTGGTCATCGTTTGCTCCATTTCCTTGTAAATACCGCTAAAAGATTCACTGACTTCCGCCCGCAGGTTTCAGATAATCCGGACAGTCTCGCTTAGCACATCCTTGCAAATTTCCAAGGAACAGCCCGCCCTTTAACTCAGTAATACTCAGACACCTCTGCTGTGAGGCAGTCATACGCAGGCAGCAGGCCAATCGGCCGTCCTCAACAAATGAACTGGGGCGTGGCCCATCAATTTGCCACCATCATGCACCACGCTGGCGCGTCCGTCACTTCAGGCAAACAAGAGCGTCTATAGCTTCCTCTACCGAGTAGTGGTGATTGCCTACAAACAGGCCGTTCACGTCGATATAGTCGGCATTTTTCAGCTCGCCATGGATCTCGTAATCGAAATACTTCATGACCTCATTCTTGGCAAAGTTGCCGGCAACGATGGGGCGGCATTCAAAGCCTTGTTCGATGAGGGTTGCCACAAACTCTTTTCTGGAAACGCCCGCCATTGGCCGAAGCACTAGCGAAAATCCAAACCAGCTACTTTCCCCGATCTCCCTTTGAATAATGAATTTCGGATGGTTGGAGAGCTTTTCCTGTACGATTTTACCATTCGCCTGACGACCAGCAATCAGGCTCGGCAGTTTCTTCAACTGCTCGGCCCCCAACGCCCCAGACATTTCCAGCGGGCGTAGATTGTAACCTGGCAGTACGAACCGGAATGACTCCTCGAAGGGATCGTCGCTCTTGACCCCGGTAACCTTGTTCTCCTTCGGCAGGTTCCGCGTCCAGCCATGCGCGCGCAGGGCCAGCATGATGTGATAGAGTTCCTCGTCATCAGTGACGACGACGCCACCCTCCATCGTCGAGATATGGTGTGAGAAGAAGCTGGAAAAGCTACCGAGCAGGCCGAAAGTACCGGCCTGTTTGCCTTGATATGTCGCCCCCATCGACTCACAATTGTCCTCGATCATGACGATGTCACGGCCACCGATAATGTCGTTGATGACTGCAAAATCGTTCGGATTGCCGAGCAGGTTCACAACCATGATAGCCCGCGTCTTGTCGGTCACTGCCTCACGCAGGGCATCGAGATCGTAGTTCAGCGTCTCGACATCGATGTCCACGAATTTGAGCTTCAGCCCATACTGCGCCAACGGATAGTAAGTCGTGCTCCAGGAGACAGCGGGCACGATGATCTCGTCGCCCCGGTTCAACCGGTGGCGCGGATTGCTGGTGAAGAACAGCGCCGCGGTCATGAGGAGGTTCGCCGACGATCCGGAGTTGACCATAAGGGCATATTTCGAACCGAAGAAGTTGGCAAAGGCGCCCTCGAACCGCTCCACTTCGGAGCCCATTGAGTACCGGTCCGAGTCAATCACGCGCTGGAGCGCCGCCATTTCAGCCTGGTCCCAGGATGAAGTCGCAAGGGGGTATTTCACAGTCATATCAAAGCCCGCTGAGATAATGTTCGTAAGTGAGTTTCAGGCCATCATGGAGCGACGTGGCCGGCTGCCATCCCCATGTCTCCTGCCGAGAGGTGTCAGTGAGTTTCTGCTTCATCCCAACCGGCTTGCTGGTGTCGTAGGTGAAGCGCCCAGCCCAGCCGACAGTTTGCGCGACTGCCTCATAATACTCGCGAATGGAATAGTCGTGTCCGAGGCCGATATTCATGAGATCGGGAATGGCCTCAATATCGTTAGCCGCCTGGAAGATCGCGTGGGCGAGGTCGGCGGCGTACATGAACTCGCGCCGAGCCGAACCGTCCCCCCAGATCTCAACCTCCTCCTGCCCGTTCGCCCGCGCTTCATGGATCTTGTGGATAACGGCGGGAACGAGATGGGAATGCTTCGGATCGAACTTGTCATACCGGCCATAGAGATTGCACGGGATCAATGTCTTGAACTGTGCGCGCTCGTCTTCGCGGCGGATATACTGGCACAGTCGCAGCGCCATGATCTTGGCGAGCGCGTAGCCTTCATTCGTCGGCTCCAGTTCCCCGGTGAGGATCAGCTCTTCGCGTAGCGGGTTATGGCCGTTGCGTGGATATATGCAGGTGGAAGCGAGGTTTATCAGCCGCCGCACCCCGGCCTGATGCGCCCCCAGGATCACGTTCCGACCGATGGAAACGTTACGGTCCAGGAACGCGACCGGATGCGCGATGTTCGCCTGAATGCCGCCCACCTGCCCGGCCGCATGCACGACCAAGTCAGGCTTGTTGGCCTCGTAGAAGGCACGCACCGCCGCCTCATCCATCAGATCGAGGTCGCCGCTTGACGGGGCAAGTATGGTCCAGTCAGCCGCTGCCGGATGCTCCAGCACGTTCCGGCCGACCATGCCGGACCCGCCGGTCAGGAAGAGGACGCCTTTGGACATGGGCGCTCAGCCTTCCTCCCGTGAAACCGGCAGTTCGAGGCCGTGCTCACGCAGCAGCCGTCCGCGCAAGGCGGATTTGAGATCCTCCGCCACCATCTCTGCGCACATCTCGCGGGCCGTAATCAGCGGTTCCCAGCCGAGATCCTTCATCGCAAGGCTCGGATCGCCAAGCAGCGTTTCCACTTCCGCCGGCCGGAAATAGCGCGGATCGACGCGCACGACCACGTCGCCGGGCTTCAAGTCCGTTTTCGTTGACCCGTCCACGGCGTCCACGATCCCGATTTCCTCGACACCCTGCCCCTCAAACCGGATCTTCAGGCCCAGTTCCGCAGCGGTCCATTCGATGAATTCGCGTACCGTATACTGCTTGCCAGTGGCGATGACATAATCCTTCGGCTCGTCCTGCTGCAGCATCATCCACTGCATGCGGACATAGTCGATGGCGTGCCCCCAGTCGCGCAAGGCATCGAGATTGCCCATGTAGAGACAGTCTTCCAGACCCTGCGATATATTCGACATGCCGCGCGTGATCTTGCGCGTCACAAATGTCTCGCCACGGCGCGGGCTCTCATGATTGAACAGGATGCCATTGCAGGCATAGATGCCATAGGCTTCGCGGTAGTTCACCGTGATCCAGTAAGCATAGAGCTTGGCTACTGCGTAGGGTGAGCGCGGATAAAAGGGCGTGGTTTCGGTCTGCGGGGTCTCCTGGACGAGGCCGTAAAGCTCAGAGGTCGAGGCCTGGTAGAAGCGCGTCTTCTTTTCCAGGCCGAGGAAGCGGATCGCCTCAAGCAGGCGCAGCGTGCCGAGGGCGTCGACATCTGCGGTGTATTCCGGCGACTGGAAGCTGACCGCAACATGCGACTGCGCGCCGAGATTGTAGACCTCATCCGGCTGCACTTCCTGCAGGATGCGGGTCAGGTTCGAACTGTCACTCAGGTCGCCATAGTGCAGCTTCAGATTCACGTTCTTCTTGTGCGGATCTTCGAAGATATGGTCGATCCGCTGGGTATTGAACAGCGAGGACCGGCGCTTTATTCCGTGCACTTCGTATCCCTTCTCGAGAAGGAATTCAGCCAGATAGGAGCCATCCTGCCCCGTGATGCCGGTGATGAGCGCAACTTTCTTCGTCATGACAACGATCCTTCTATTCCTGATTCTATAACCGGCAGGTATTGCAACTGCAGGAGCATGACTTCACGAGAGGCCGGTTCGGGTCGAAATGCTGACCTTCTAGGCAACCATTTGCGCTCTCATTTGCAGCAGACGCTCCCTTGATTCGTTCAGCAGGGACATCGGAATATCCAGCCCGGCTATGACTTCGAGATTGAAATAGTTCTCCAATTCGGACGGAGTCGGATCGAACACAACGTCGATGAATTCGCTGCCTCCGAAAATGGAAGCATACTTACCATAGACGCTACCTCTAGTTCCAATGATTCGCTGAGCACGAACAAAAATCAGGAAGTCAAAGAAGTCACGCTGAATCTTGTGCCCCTTGAACTTAAAATCTGAAACACGCTTGCATTTGTCTTCGCCAAGTCTGAGTTGAATTTTCTTGGCAACGGTTGGATCGTCTGAAGATACCAGAACTCTACTGTCCTTCAGCACTCCGTGCTCTTCGATTATGTCCAGATAGTGTTGCACAGGCGCCGTGCGCTTCAGGAGTTGTTGCAGATCGTCGTCGCCGACGCAGCCTGCCTCCAGATTTGACCTCAGCACACGCATGACATCGCCACGACGGACATGAACAATCGTGTAGGGCTCGCCAGACAGTTCGGATGATATGGCATCTAGCTGCTTGGTGATGGAGGGTTCGATCGGCAGGGACTTAAACTGCCGGCTCAGGTCCGAAAGCATATCCCACCGGGACTCATTGTCGAATCTATACCCTACAAGGTCATCAGTAATGAACGTGTCCCCATGCTTGTAGAGGGCTTCCTTCGTTTCCTCAGGCGTCCTCGCCGGATCGAGCGAAAGCACATCCTTCACAACCCGCAGGTCATGGTTCAGCCACGTCTTGCCGTTCATAATTCTCAGGTCAGAGAATTCGTCTCGGGAGTTCAGCTGGAAATAATCGAAAAGCAGGCCGATATCAAAGTCGGTTCCATCGTCGGCGATGTATTTCTTGGTCGTAGGAAGCCAGAGCATTACGGTCTGAGCGTCGACTTTTCTCCCAAACCGCCACGCATACATCATGTGACGGATTCTCGATATCAGCCGATCAGTCCGATAAACAAATATCGTTTTCCGGTGTTGCATTTGACCTCTACAAATCCACCGCCCGTCTCAGACCGCGCACAACTTGGTGTCCAAGTGCGGGCGAGGTCATACGAGCATTTGCTAGAGCATGCCGCGCCCTTCGATGCGTGGCTAACGGCATACTGATCGCTAGTCAATCTGGCCGACTGTCGTTCCGACTACGAATGCAGCACCTGCTCGGCAGGCTGTCGGGATTTATTAGTTAACATCATCCTAAAAACCCGAATCTGTAGACGGCTGGGTCCGTCTGCCGGTTTTCGATCTGCACGGCACCGGGCTGGACGGAGATGGATGTCTTGCCGCCTGGACCGGTCGCGCCGGTGAGAGCACCGGTCCCCGCGCTGCTCACGCCAGAGCCTGCGTAGACCTGCACCAACATGCGGGAGGCAGCCGAATCGAACAGGAACAGCCCGGCATGCAGGGCATTCGGGAAGGTCTCGTCATGCACATGGAAATAGAAAAAGCCCGACACATTCGGTGTCGGGACAGAGGCAACCGCGTCGGCTGCGATCAATACCTCTCCCGCGCGCAGGGACGGGACGAGCACACTCTCCTCGTTCGGCGGACAGGTCAGCCGGCTCGTCCATGCACTGCCATCCGGTGAAGTCCGCAGCGCAACCCCCTCCGCGCCAGACAGGCCGAACTCCGCTTCTTCGCTGAACCCTGTCTGAAACAGGATACTGGCCACATCGGTGTCAGCAGCCCGATTGACTTTCAAGCGGTGGTCCTCGCCATCATGGGAAAACAGGCTCGCCGCAGAGGCAACCGCAAACCGGTTGCTGCTATCCGTGAGAGCGTTGATGCCGAGTTGGTCGAGACCGGTTGCCGCAGCCGCCTGCCACCCAGAGCTGGCAAGCACATCCAGCCGCTGCGCATCCTCCACCCATGCACGCCATCCCTGAACGGGGGTCAGGAAGCGCCACACGCCCTGCTCCAGCCATGCAAGCTTTCCATCCTCGCCGCTGAAGGCTCCTGTAGCCTCGGCGGGCACGAGATAGCGGTCTCCGTCAGCCGCTCCGGCCAATGGTTCCAGCTCACTGCGTGAAACCACCGATAGCTGGATGCTCGAATCCAGTATCTGCAGGGACTCATTCACGGTGACGTGTTTCTGAGCCTGGTTCGGCATGAGGAACGGCAGGTCGAGGTGTAGGGTTGTATCAGTCATGAGGCCTCCGACAGGTTACCTCATCATATTAGGAGAAGGCCGGAGGCGGTCGGATTCGCGGCGCCATGATTTCCCGCCCGCCTCCGGTGTTCCAACGGATCCGTCCCGCAGGAGGCCGGGCATTCGCCAGCCTCAATCCTCCGATCCCACCTCCGCCGCCATCGCGTCAAATGCAGCCGGAAAACTGTCCAGCGTGAAGCTCTGCTCATGGCAGTAGCGATAGAGATAGGCTTTCACGCGGCAGACCCAGTCCGGATCCGCAGCGCCCCCGGCCGACGCATCCAGCGCGGCGGCAAGCTCCGATACGGAACGGACCGGCCAGCTCACTTCTTCATATTCGCAGGCCCCCAGAGACATAACGGGTTTCAGCCTCAGCAACGCTTCGATTCCAACGCCGGAATTGACCGTCACAATCGCCGTAGCCTTTTCGAGCAACACGTGAATGGATGTGCGGCTGATGAAGACGCTATCGGAAGTGGCCAGGCGCTCCAGCCGCCGCCGGGTTGCATGCGACCTGTCAATGGGATGCGCCTTGATCACGAGCTGAAGCCCACGCGATTCAGCCTCGGCCACAAGTGCCGCAAGCCATGTGTCGAGGTCCATGGACGCAAGGCTCATCACCGTGTCATCCGGAATTTGCAGGGCGACGAGAACAAAGGACTCCGGCAGCGCCTCATCGCTCTCCTGCTGAGTGTATTTTGATCGGCGCTGGTGGACATACGTTTCCTGCAAGTCACGAAACGCTGCATCGACGACATCCGCCGGAACAGCGTCCGCGCCTGTCGGAGCGTCTCCCTCCCAACCGGAAAATCCTTCGCGGTCGAACTTGAAATAGCCCGGCAAGGCGCTTTCCTTGAAGTTCAGGAACCGCTGCCTGCGCCTTGAAACCGTGTGATAACTGAGAGTGGGCTGAACATTTTCGCCGCTCTTTCGGACGTCAAAGATATTGCTTGCGGCAACCGGACAAAAGTAATCGTACTGCCGCGCCACCTGCTGCGCAGCCGCTTTGAAGGCGCCGACAAAACTGGCCTGGATCGCATCATGATCCGCCAGCCGCCAGTAGCCTTCGCCCAGCACGCGCAGGCGGCAGGTATCGTCGGCATGGTCAGCCAACCTGGCCATGTCCGATTCAGCGCCCTGCAACGGAATGACATGCCAATCTTCCTGCAAGGCATTGAACGTCACGAGGTTCAGGATTGTTTCCCAGCCCTTCACGCTGGAAGGCAAGGTGATGCCTGCGGGAGCGATTTGCCGGCATAGGTCCGGAGGCAGCAATTCGCGTATCCTGTCATACAGTGCCGAACCGTCACGGATCAGCGGAAACCCGATCTGCCACATGGCCCTGTGCCGGGCCTGCGGATTAGGTGCGGGCCAACGGCTCAGCCCCTCCAGCAGCAATCTGTGAAACCCGGTCCGGTCCGTATCGGGATATCCAAGCGCGTCCGCAATATCCCGCGCGGCGATCAGCTCTTGAATACCAAGCGGTGCCCCACCGGCAAGTTCTGCCTTGATCCACTCGAACGCCTCGTCGAGCCGGTCAAGCTTCATGTGCCTGCGGGCGAAATAGTAAAGCGGCAAGAAGGCTATCTGCATGGGCAGGCGCGACAGCCGCTCATAGGCGGCCGCGTAGTTCTGGGCATCCAGATCAGCATGGTACAGGTATTCGTCAATGTTCAGCTGGTGACGGTCGCAAAAGCCGCGAACCGCAGACTCAGCATCATCACCGCGCCGGACCTTATCGACCAGGTTCCTGACCTGACCTGCCGATAGGCTGCCATCCAGTACATACGGCGTCAGCCATTGGCCAAGGGCGGTCTGGTTCCACTCTCTCTGCTCCCGCCTTCCGTGTCGGCAGAAATGGAAAATGGCCGCAATGGAATCGGCCGGAACGTCTGCATTGGCTTGTCGATAGAGCCCTGTATCGAACACGCCGCTGCGATACAGGCTGACGCTGGCCAGGACGTCGCTAAGAAGATTTTTCCGGTTCACGATACTGGCCATGTTTCACACTTGCCCCAGCGCTGCGGCGTCCGCCGGGCCTCCGGCGAATCCCTCCCCGACCGCGAATCGCCTTCAAGATTCCGATTGCGAGTAAAGTCACTTCGCCCTACTGAAGGCAACCTGCCTGCTGAAGTGTACGGTATTACCGCTCCGGTGGGCCGGTTCACTTGCCATGAGTCGGGGAGTTCATTAGGCGAAGATCAAGGCAGGGTATTTTCGCACCGGCATCAGGCAGGACCTGCGTCGGAAGAATATGGGCCCACAGATGTGAGCATCATAATCGGATTCGCATGACCAGTTCCCGACACTCCCCAAAATTCAGCGTTATTATCGTGAACTACAATGGCGGAGCCTATCTTCAGGCTGCGCTCGACTCGCTAAAAAGGCAAACTGTCCAGGACTTCGAAGTCATCTGCGTGGACAATGACAGCACGGATGGATCTGCGGACGGGCTCAACAGCGAAGCTCTGCCGACCTTCGAATTGATTCACGCCGGTGCTAATCTGGGCTTTGCGGCAGCGAACAATCTCGCTGCGAAGCAAGTGTCGGGCGAATGGCTATGCCTGCTCAATCCGGATGCCGTAGCTGATCCCGACTGGCTGGAGAAGATAGCAGACGGCATCAGCCGCCACCCGGACTGCAACGTGTTTGCCTGCGCGCAATTCGTGCTGGAAGACTCCGCCCACCTGGATGGCGTCGGCGACGCCTACCTCGTCTTCGGCATCCCGTGGCGGGGGGGATTCGAACGGCCTGCCACGGAACTTCCCGCCGAAGGCCGATGCTTCAGCCCATGCGGCGCCAGCGCCATCTATCGGCGGGAGACATTTGAGACCTATGACGGGTTTGACGAGCGCTTCTTCTGTTATTGCGAGGATGTGGACCTTGGCTATCGCATGCAGCTCGGCGGGGAAGATTGCATCTTCCTTCCAGATGCCCGGATTGCCCATAAGGGTAGCGGCACATCTGGCCGATACAGCTATTTTACAACCTTTCACGGCAACCGGAACCGAACGTGGACCTATCTGAAGAATACGCCATTGTCGTTGCTCATCCTGACGCTGCCGGGACATCTGGCCCTGCTTGGATATATCTATGTCCGGAACCGCGGGGCATTGCCGAATACCGGCCTGCAGGATGGCATCCGCGAAGGTTTCAAGACCGGCTGGTCCCTCAGGAAATCAAACGAATACAGGGTGAAAACCCGCCGCAGACCCTTACCCAGCCTGCTCGCGTCCATGGCCTTCAATCCCTTCCGGATGGCCCACCGAAAATGTCACGTTCGGCCATTGAAGCGCAAGTGAAACACCCTCCCTGCACCATGCTTCGAGAATGTCAGCGGCATCTGATTGAAGACTTGCACTGGCTGGCAAAAACCTTCTAGGAGATACACTTGAGTCTGGGGATATGGTCCTCTTTACGACGCAGCATAATATTGGCTGGTCGCAGCGAGGCAGTAGAGGTCTTGAATGACGACGACAGTTGAAGGTCTGACACTCCGACGAAAGAATATATTCGCCGAAGCCTTTGAAGACGTCTTTAGGGGCGCAGGCTATTGGAGGCTGTGGACGGCGCTTGCCTGGCACGCCATGCGCCAGCGTTACAGGCGCTCCTGGATCGGTATAGGCTGGCTGGGTGTCTCGTTCGCGGTATTCATGACTGTGAAGATCTTTATCTTCGGTGGTTTCATGTCGTCAGACATGGGCTATTATGCCGGACACCTCACGATCGGGTATCTTATTTATCGCCTTATCTCGAACGCCGTCACCGGCAGCTGCGCGGTGTTTGTCGGTGCTCAGACATGGATCAAGTCGGAACCGCTGCCGCTTTCGGTTCATGTCTACAAGATGATGATGAACAACTTCATTATCTTCGCCATCACCGCCGTTCCCGCCCTGGCGATCTGCGCCTATGTGGGCGCCTACAATATCATGGCGCTTGTCTGGCTGCTCCCTAGCCTTGCACTTTATGCTTTTACTACGGTGTGCATCGGTTTGTTGCTTGGGGTCATCAGCGCCCGCTACCGGGATATCATGCACTTTTCACAGACTGCCATGCAGGTAGCCTACTTTCTCTCGCCCATTCTCTGGATTCCTCCGGAAACTGGCCCTCGTGCGATGGCAGCGTTCCTGAACCCGATCACCCACTATGTCGCCCTGCTGCGCCAACCCATGCTGGAAGGAACGATTCCATTACTGAGCTGGGTTATCAGCCTCTCCTGCTCGCTTGTTATCGCGCTTCTGGCGATCCTGTTTTTTGCGACGTCCCGCCGCAAGCTGATTTTCTGGTTGTAATCCATGGTCTCAATTACCGCGAGAAATGTCAGCGTAGTCTTCCCAATGGTCGGGTCAGACTCCCGCCATGGCAGCAAGTTGAAAAAGAAAACCGGAAGAGCCGCGACGAGTGTTGGTGGCAAGATCATCCTGGAAGATGACCACCCCGTCGGTATCCTGGCCCTCGACCATCTTAACCTGAATGTTCGGCCTGGCGATAGAATTGGCATCTTCGGTCCCAACGGATCCGGCAAGTCGACCCTTCTACGGGTCCTTGGCGGCATCTACCCGCCAACGGCGGGTGAGGTCGAAGTTACCGGTAAGGTATCGGCCATGTTCAGCCTCAATCTCGGCGTCAATGTTGAGGCGACCGGGCTGGAGAATATCGAGCTGAAGGGGCTGATGCACGGTCTCAAACGGCGCGAGATTGTCGAGCTCATTCCGGAAATCGCCGATTTCTCAGAACTCGGTGATTATCTGCACCTACCCGTGAAGACCTATTCTTCCGGGATGAGGATGCGGCTCCTCTTCTCTATTGCCAGTGCCCTGAACCCGGAGATCCTGTTGCTGGATGAGTGGGTGTCCACGGGCGACAAGAATTTCCGCGAGAAGGTCGATGAGCGTCTTGAAAAGATGCTGGACAATACCCCCATCGTGATTATCGCGAGCCACAATGAGAAGCGCATTGAGAACTGGGCTAGTCGCCGGATCCGGATGGACAGGGGAAAAGCCCATATCGAAAGCTAGATCTGTTGATTGATGCTGACAATTCATCGCGGAATTTCCGGCCGAGACGATTATTCAGGGGCCTCCTGAACTCGCTTTCGGGCGTTCCGGTTTTCAGTGAACTCATCTACGGCGCCCGGGATCTGTTGTTGCCCAAGACGCATGGCACATGGTTTGTTTGCAATGTCGCCAGCTGGAAACAGCCCTTCCTGGAGACTTACCTGAAAGACCTTGGCGCCCGCCGCGTCGAATTTGTCAGCCGGGAAGCGGACAAATATGTCCTGCGCAATCAGTTTTGCACCCATCGCGATGAACAGATCATCATCTGGGGCGCGGTGGAACCACCGGCGCTTATGGATCATATCCAGCGGCGCAAACTGAAAATCTGGCGCCTGGAGGACGGATTCATCCGTTCGATCGGTCTGGGCGCCCGCCATATCCCGCCAGCCAGCCTGATGCTGGACCGGACGGGTGGAATCTACTTCCGTTCGGACCGGCCCTCGGCACTGGAGGCATATCTTGCCAGCCATGAGTTCACCGACACGGAAATTGACGCCGCAAGCAAGGCTCTTGACGCGATCCGTTCTGCCAATCTGACAAAATACAATCTCGCTGAGGACGAGACCGATTTCGGCATCAGGCCGGAAGACAGGAATATTCTCGTCTTCGGTCAATGCGAGGATGACCAGTCCGTCATTCATGGTAGTCCGAAGATCAAGCTCAATTCGGAATTGCTGGAACAGGTCCTCCAGGACTATCCGGGCTGCCGGATATTCTTCCGCCCGCACCCGGACGTAGTAGCAGCGCTGCGACCGCAGCTTTCAGATATCAGTGTATACGCAGACAGAGTGACCATCATGGACGGCCCCTTTCCCGTCTGGAAGAAGATCAACCTGTTTGAAAAAGTCTGCGTCCTGACATCGCTTGCCGGTTTCGAAGCCCTGATAAGGGGTGTCGCTGTCCAGACCTATGGTATTCCATTCTATGCCGGCTGGGGCCTGACGGACGATCATGTCACCACGAAACGCCGGAACCGGAAGCTCAGCCTTGAGGAAGTTTTTTACGGCGCCTATCTGGCTCAGCCGCACTATATCGAGCCGCAGACTGGTCATTTGTCCAATTTTGAAGCCATCGTCAGGCATTTGAAAGCAGCGCAGGCCGACTAGCGCGCATCCAGTCCTGCGGCTGAAGCAATTTGCAAAATCTGTTGATTTGCAGACCTGTAGAAAGCCCGTCTATTGCCCCTGATCCCAACATGTAGTCCAGAGTAGTTTCATGTCCCTTCCCTTCATCGACCTTCAGGCCCAGCGCAAGCGCATCGAGTCCGAGATCAACACGGCGATCCAGTCGGTCGTTGAAAGCGGCCGCTATGTGCTCGGCCCGGAAGTCACGGAGCTGGAGCAACAACTCGCGGACTGGTGCGGCGCGTCGCATTCGGTCAGCTGCGCCAACGGCACGGACGCGCTCGCGCTCGCCCTGATGGCGTGGGAGCTGAAGCCCGGCGACGCCGTGTTCTGCCCCTCCTTCACCTTCGTCGCGACGGCTCAGGTCGTGCCTTGGCTCGGCGCTGCGCCGGTCTTCGTCGACATTCTGCCCGACACCTACAACATGGACCCGGCACATCTGCGCAAGCAGATCGAGGCTGTGAAGGCCGAGGGCAAGCTGACACCGAAAGTGGTGATCGCGGTCGACCTGTTCGGCCAGCCTGCCAACTATCCCGAGATCAAGGCGATCTGCGACGAGTTCGGCCTGAAGCTGATCGCCGACACGGCGCAGGGCTATGGCTGCACATTGAACGGCAAGCACCCTTCCGACTGGGCCGATATCGCAACGACCAGCTTCTTCCCCGCCAAGCCGCTGGGCTGCTACGGCGATGGCGGCGCTATCATCACCAATAACGCCAAGCTCGCCGAGCGGATCGAATCCCTGCGCGTCTATGGCAAGGTCACGCCGACAGACGCCGCCGAACGCAATTTCCATCACGATCCGAAATACCTGTCGCTGCGGGTTGGCATGAATTCCCGTCTCGATACGATCCAGGCGGCAATCCTGCTGGAGAAGCTGAAGATCTTTGGCGACGAAATTGAGAAACGCCAAACCGTGGCTGACCGCTATGCGGCGGGCCTGAGCGGCCACGTCAAACGCGTGCCGAGCGTCATTGAAGGCGGCAAGAGCGTCTGGGCACAATATGTGATTGAGCATGAGAACCGCGACGGCCTGCAAGCACACCTCTCCGCGCAGGGCATCCCGACGGCCGTCTACTATCCAGTGCCGATCCACGAGCAGGATTTCTGCGCACAATTCAAGCCTGCCGACGGCACCTTGCCCGTCACCGAAGCGGCCAGCAAATATGTCGTGGCCCTTCCGATGCACCCTTATTTCGAAGAAGCTGATCAGGCGCGCGTCATCGACGCGATCCGGGTGTTTAACGGATAGTCTCCGGACTTTACCGGACCTTTTACGAACACTTTCCGGTCTCCTTTCCGGACCTCGCACAGGCAGCGCGCACTTCGCGCGTTGCCTTTTCGCGTGTAGCGTGGTAGCCGCGATACAAACATATAAAGGATCATTGATATGACCGAAAACTACCGCGTCGCCGATATGTCCCTCGCCGAGTATGGCCGCAAGGAAATTGCCATCGCCGAGACAGAAATGCCGGGTCTGATGGCCGCGCGCGAAGAGTTCGGCCCGTCTCAGCCACTCAAGGGCGCAAAGATCGCCGGCTCCCTGCACATGACCATTCAGACCGCCGTGCTGATCCAGACGCTCGAAGCGCTCGGCGCGGACGTGCAGTGGGTCTCCTGCAACATCTACTCGACGCAGGACCACGCTGCGGCCGCCATTGCCGACAATGGTACACCGGTCTTCGCCTACAAGGGCGAGACACTGGAAGAATATTGGGAATTCACCGACCGCATGTTCCACTGGCATGATGGCACCGGCGCAAACCTCATTCTGGACGATGGCGGCGATGCCACCATGTATCTGATCCTCGGCGAGCGCGCCGAGTCCGATCCGTCCTTCCTGGAGAAACCAGGTTCTGAAGAAGAGAAATTCCTCTTCGCCCAGATCAAGAAGCGCCTTGCGGCCTCCCCAGGCTGGTTTGCCAAGACCAAGGCGGCAATCCGCGGCGTGTCGGAAGAAACGACAACCGGCGTGAACCGCCTCTACCAGCTCGAGAAAAAGGGTGAACTCCCCTTCCCGGCCATCAATGTGAACGACTCGGTCACCAAGTCGAAATTCGACAACAAGTATGGCTGTAAGGAATCCCTCGTCGACGCGATCCGCCGCGGTACCGACGTGATGATGGCCGGCAAGAAAGCCTTCGTCGCCGGCTATGGCGATGTCGGCAAGGGCTCTGCCGCTTCCCTGTCCGGCTCTGGCGCGCGCGTCGCCGTCTCCGAAGTCGACCCGATCTGCGCCCTTCAGGCCGCGATGGACGGATTTGAAGTCCTGACGGTCGACGAAGCTGCCCCGAAATTCGACATCTTCGTTACGGCGACCGGCAACAAGGACATCCTGACCGTCGACCATATGCGCGCGATGAAAGACATGGCGATCGTCTGCAATATTGGCCACTTTGACAACGAAATTCAGGTCGAAGGCCTGCGCAATTTCGAATGGACGAACATCAAGCCGCAAGTCGATATGATCACCTTCCCGGATGGCAAGCGGATCATCCTGCTGTCGGAAGGCCGTCTCGTGAACCTTGGCAATGCCACGGGCCACCCATCCTTCGTGATGTCGGCGTCCTTCACCAATCAGACGCTCGCCCAGATCGAACTGCACGCCCGCGGCGAGCAGTATGAGAACAAGGTCTACACGCTGCCGAAGCATCTCGATGAGAAGGTTGCCATGCTCCACCTCGAAAAACTCGGTGTCCAGCTGACCGAGCTGTCGAGCGAACAGGCAAACTATATCGGCGTTGAGACAACCGGCCCGTTCAAGCCTGAACATTACCGCTACTAGGGCGGCGCAGAACAGTGGCACGCAATCACATTCTCACGCTTTCCTGCCCCGACCGGGTGGGCCTCGTCGCCGGGCTTGCGAAGCTCATGGAGCGGCATGATTGCTTCATCGAGTCTTCGCGCACCTTCAGCGACCCGGAAACCAGCCGGTTCTTTGCCCGGCTGGTTTTTCACGGTCCGAATGACATCCTCCCTTCGGCCCTGACCGAAGATCTCGCAAGCTTGGGAAACGATCTCAATGCGGAATGGGCAACCCATCCCGAAGGCGAAACGGTCAAAGCCCTGTTGTTGGTCTCAAAGTCCGACCATTGCGCAAATACGCTACTGTATGGCGCGCGGCGCAAGGAACTCCCCATTGAGGTCGTCGGCATTGTCTCCAACAATGAAACCTTGAAGGACAATTTTGCCCATTGGAACCTGCCATGGTTTCATGTGCCGGTGACGAAGGACACAAAGCCGGAAGCCGAAGCGCGCCTCTTCGAGATCATCGAACAGACCGGCGCCGACCTGGTCGTACTTGCGCGGTACATGCAAGTCCTCAGCAATCAAGCCTGTCGCCAGCTTGAGGGGATGTGCATCAACATCCACCATTCCTTCCTGCCGGGTTTCAAGGGAGCCCGCCCCTATCATCAGGCCCATGCCCGCGGCGTGAAGGTTATTGGAGCAACCGCGCATTATGTCACTGCGGATCTTGATGAAGGTCCGATCATTGCTCAGGTCACGGAAGTTGTCGATCACACCTTCAGCCCGGCCGACATGATCGAGACTGGTCGCCACCTCGAAGGCAACGCCCTTCTGCGAGCGGTCAAGGCTCATGCCGAGCATCGCATTTTCGTAAATTCCGGAAAGACCGTTGTTTTCGCCCGGTAGAAGAACACCCAAAGAGAGCCAGACATGAAACTTGCCAGCCACGAATTTACCAGCGAAAGCGTTTCCGAAGGCCATCCGGACAAGGTCGCAGACCAGATTTCGGACGCCATCGTCGATCTGTTTCTCTCGCGCGACCCGACTGCAAAAGTTGCCGTTGAAACCCTGACGACCACGAACCGAGTCGTCCTCGCCGGCGAAGTTCGCACCAATAATGGCGCCGTCATCACACATGAAGAAATGAACCAGACCGCACGCGATGTGGTCAAGCGGATCGGCTATGAGCAGGACGGCTTCCACTGGAAGAACATGGAAATTACAAACCATGTCCACGGCCAGTCCGTAGAGATTGCGCAAGGTGTAGAGGCCGGACAAGGTCTCTACGCCGAAGAAGGCGCAGGCGATCAGGGCATCATGTTCGGCTATGCGACGAACGAGACGCCTGAACTGATGCCGGCCACGCTCGTCTATTCCCACCAGATCTTGCAACGCCTTGCACAGCTGCGCCATGACGGCACGCATCCGGAACTTGAGCCCGATGCGAAAAGCCAGGTGACGCTTCAATATGAAGGCTCAAAGCCTGTCGGTGTGAACGCGCTTGTCGTGTCCCACCAGCACAAGGACAGCGCTACCCTGGAACAGCTCCGAGAGATCATCCGTCCTGTAATCAAGAAGGTGCTGCCGGAAGACTGGTTCCCTGCTGAGGACAAGTTCTATGTGAACCCGACCGGACGTTTCGTCATTGGCGGACCTGATGGCGACGCCGGTCTGACCGGCCGCAAGATCATCGTCGACACATATGGGGGTGCTGCGCCTCATGGTGGCGGCGCATTCTCTGGCAAGGACCCGTCTAAAGTTGACCGGTCGGCCGCATACGCCACGCGCTACCTGGCCAAGAACATCGTGGCTGCCGGCCTCGCCGACCGCTGCACCATTCAGGTCAGCTACGCGATTGGCGTAGCCCAGCCCCTGTCAATCTATGTCGATACGCACGGTACGGGCAAGGCGGACGAAGAGCGTATCGCCAAGGCGCTGCGCGAATTGTTTGACCTTTCACCGAGAGGCATCCGGACTCACCTCAACCTGAATCAGGCGATCTACAGCCCATCAGCTGCTTACGGGCACTTCGGCCGGACCCCGACCGAGAATGGTGGCTTCAGCTGGGAAAAGACAGACCTCGTGGACGAACTGAAACGTCTCGCCAACTAATCACGCATCAATAAGCGACAGTGATTTCGTCAATGAATGCCACGGCCGTGCCGTGGCATTCTAGTTTGATCCGCTGCGGCAAGGGCTTGCGCGACTGCTGATAGGCAGCTGTTCCGGGAACGGATGGGCCACCTTCGGAGAGGCTCAACACGAGCAGGCCCTCTTCCTCCGTCGGAACGGGGCTCAACTTCCAGGACTGGTCATCTGCCAGTCGCACGACCACGTGCAGCTTTCCGCCCGACTGGCCAGGGCCGGGCATCCGATTAATCCAGGCTGACGTATCGGTGATCTCCGGGCACGAATTGCCGCCAAAAGGCAGCCATGCACAGCCAGACAGGACCAGCCCGCAAGCGAGCGACAGGAAGGATGTCTTGCCTACCATGGCGTCGACAACCGCATCCACAGCGCCTCCTGGTCTTCGGCTTTGTAAATATGGTTCGGCGATGTGGAGACCACGGCCGCCGCCTCACCCGACCATGTGTCGGTCAGTCCGAATGTGTAACGCGTCTCGAAATCGATCTGGCGACCACTTGGCGTCAGGTCCGCTTGCACCAGGTCCCGGATCAACTGGCTATTCAGATCTACCCTGATCGGAGCATCAAGATTCAGATATCCCGTCTCCGCGCGACGCGGCTGGGCCATGATGAAATGCACCCGCCCTTCGCCGAGCGCCCGGTCTGCGCCAACCGACCAGCGACTGGTCCAGATGCCTTCGGCGTCCACGCCCGGCAGGTCGACACTGGCAAGTTCCAGTCCCGAAGAGACGATCCAGCCAGCCCCGGCAAGCCACGCCCCCTCCAGCGAATAGGCCGTCATTTCGGTCTGGTCCTGCGCGCCGAAGCGGTCCTGCAGTGTACCGCCAAGGGCTGTGTCTTCATCCGCGATGAAGGATGCGCCGACGCGAACGGACCAGGCATGTGCGTCGCGGCCAAACATGAATCCGGACTGACTGCGTCCGCCCTGTTCGGCAGAGAAAATGTCCATGACAAGATCATCCGTCACGGCATGGCTGAATTTTGCCCAGGCACCGCCGGTCGAGAAGGCATTTCCGACGCCCGGCTCGTTGAGCAGGGAAATGTCCGGTGCCAGATGCGTCAGTGACCCGCCCCGGCCAAGCTCAACCTGGCTCTCGCCAAAGCTGTAGCGCATCTGGAACGTGGATTGCGGATCTTCCTGATAAGGCGCTGTCGGATCATCCTGCAGCCGCGCTTGTGCCCAACTGAACGACAGGCCGCCGGCATTCACGGCATAGGAATCTCCTGCCGCCCAGTCGGCACGTGTCTCGAAATTCACCAGCCGCGATCCTAGTGTATCCTGTGGCAAGGTGGCAGCGATGGCATCCGCGTTCAGGCGGAAGCCGCGCTGGTATTTGTCCTGGAACACGAGTTTGTTGAACGCGCCGGAATGGGTTGCCCAATCCCCAAAGGCCCCGCCGCTCGGCGCAAGCGCTTCGGTAAAGCTGACCTTCTCCATGCCGAAATCGAGATTCTGCTGACCTTGGGGCCGGAAGGCTTCTTCGAGATTCATCAGGCCTACGCCGGAAACACTGTCCGTGCCGACACCCGCGGCCTCGCCCGTGATGATGTCGGCAGATGTGTCCACATAGTCCGTGGCCGTATCCAGCAGGATCTGCAGCGCCACTTCCGGCTGTGATTGCAGATTGGGAAACGCATCCAGCAGCAGTGCGAGCGCGCCGGCCACATAGGGCGCCGCAAACGACGTACCGGATATCCGGTAATAGTCACCGTCGCTGTCTGCGTCATTTGTCGGATCGCCCGGAAACGCCACATCATCGTCCGGCCCGGTCGAGATAACGTCCTCTCCCGGCGCGAGCAGGTAGAAATTCTGCGCCGACGTGCCGGCCCGGTTAGAGAAGTCTGACAGGATGCCGTCCGGCTTCACCGCCCCAACGGCAACCACGCGCCCGAGCGAGGAAGCCTCACCCGCAATATAGGCGGGCTCGGTCGGGCGCTCTCCTACCGCTTCGGTCGGATTGCCTTCATCATCCGTGCCCGCCGGTTCTGCGTCATTGCCAGCCGAGATGACGACCAGCACGCCCGCAGCCGCCGCTGCCCGTACCGCATTTTCCAGTCTCGGATCGCTATCTATCTCTCCTCCCAGGGACATGTTGATGACCGTCGCGCCTTGCGCCACCGCATATTCGAGGGCCCGGACCAAGGTATCATCATTGTAGACACAGCCTTCATCCTCGCCGGTGCGGGCACAGCTGCCGGGGGAATCTGCGCGAATGTCAAGGATTGACGCCTCATAGGCCGTGCCCTGAATGCCATTGAAGACGTTGTCGTCGAGCGTGCTGTTGAAATCGTCCTGACGACGCGCGGCGATCACGCCGGTCACAAGCGTGCCATGGCCGCCCGTGTCGATGTCATCGGGCTGGCGCGTGATCGTGACCCGGTCGCCCGCAGCGTCATAACCGGAACAGGCTGTATCCGCGCAGACATCGAACATCTGCACAACGGCGCCCTGGAGGTCCGGATGATCGGACTCTGTCCCTGTATCGATCACAGCCACCGTCTGGCCCTGCCCCTGTCTCTTATACACATCTCCGAGCCCACGAGACCAGAGAGGATCTCGTA
>CAJXOF010000012.1 GCA_913057945.1 uncultured Hyphomonadaceae bacterium
CGAGATCCTCTCTGGTCTCGTGGGCTCGGAGATGTGTATAAGAGACAGGTGGCGGAGGTGGCGGAATTGGCCTGTCCGGTTCTGCCGGAATGGAGGCAGGCCCGCGATCATTGGGCCTATCGGCCGGTTCAGCTTGGGGCTCGGGCTCCTCGACGCCATGAAGAGGACTGAAAGGACTGTCAGCGCTGGATGATGTCTGGCAGGCGCCAAGGCTTATCATCAGGGCGAGCGCGCTTGCGATTATTCCTGTCCGCGTCATTACCGTCCCCCGACCTTATGGTTAAGGCGAGGTTACATCGGATTACAGGGCGTGCCAATCAGGCTGGGCGAAGGCAAAAGCCATAGAGCATGGGATAATGGTCCGATCCGCACGGGCGCAGGCGGCGGATGGTGACGAGATCGAACTCGCCGGTGACAAAGGCATGATCGAGTGGCCAGGCGAGAAAGGGGTTCTTTGCGCCGTAGGAATTGTAGAGGCCGCGCCCACGCTTCGGGTCGCAGAGGCCCGCATGCTGCTTGAATTCGCGGACCATCCATGACCAGCCGACTTCGTTGAAATCGCCTATTACCAAGGCAGGCCGGTCCTGTTCGCGGAGTTCATCGGCGACAATCATTAGCTCGTCATCGAGGTGTTGCGTGGCGTCGCGGGGACGGGGCGGGCGCGGATGAATGCAATACAGGCGCACCTCGCGGCCATCGATATCCACATCAATGGTCAGGGATGGAACGTGTTCCTGACAGAAATAGCGCTCCTGAACGTCCTTCACCGGATAGCGCGAATAGAAAAGGAGGCCATTATGATCCTCCTTGTCCAGAAGATAGGTGTGGGAATACTCGCCTTCGATATCCGAGAGCGCTTCGCGCCAGCGGGCATTGGTTTCAGACAGGAAGAGAATGTCGGCATTGCTGTCGCGAATACGGGCGAGCACGGCGGTATGGTCCTCGTTTTCCTGCAGCACGTTGAGCAGGAGGATGGACAGCGGCGTGCCGGGTGTGCCCGCCTTGGCGCGGCGCATTTCGCGTTTTCGTCCAGGCAGATAGGGCAGGATGTCTGCGGCGCAGATCAGGAAGGCGACGGCATAGGCCATGAGCAGGCTGGCATTGCCGATTTCCCCGATTGGATAGAGCGCTGTATAGACCGCTGCGGCCGCCGCCAGGATGAGGCAGGTCTGCAGCCGACCATAGACCCAAACCCGCATCCACCAGATTTCGGTGCGCAGCTTCGGCGCAATGGCGGCAAACAGGCCCCATGCGCCGATCAGGCCGAAGACGGGTTCGATCATGGCGAGCATGGGGAAGGGGCCTTTCATGGGCGGTTGGGTATTGGGTCGGGTCCGGGAAAGCTACGCGTGAGCAGTGGGAGAAGTTGCGGGCGCGGCTGCGTGCTGGCTCGCCTGAGACACGAAATCTGGGGGCGCTCACAAAAAAGAAGGTGTGATCGCGGACGATCACACCTTCTCTGGTGTTTCGAATCAGACTACCGAGACACTGTGCATGCACTCGTTGTCGGTCCTCGATTGACACCGGGCTTGGATTGGGCTCGCGAAAGCGGGCCTTTTCTTTTTGCCCTTTGTCAGGATCCGGTCTGGTCGCCGCCACAGTCTTGCGAGCGGGCATGCGCCCAAGGCCGTCTCCCGGATCAGTTTCAGACATGCAATCGCACGGGCGAGTTGCGCGCTGTCCTGACCTAACCGCCAGAAATCCCGAGGGATTTTCCTTTGGTGACGTGTTTCGGATCGCGCTCCGGTCACGCCTCACAGCCCTTCGCTCCGGGGTCTAGCTCCCCTGTCGAAGACATCGCCTGCTTTGTCTCGCGGTCCTGCCTGACCCTTTGCGCCGCTGCTCTCACAGCCTTGCTTCTGGTCTGGCCCTTCCTGCGAGGGCGATGTACTTGCCGCCGCTCCTTAAGCGGGTTTGCTCCCGCCCGGATTTCGTTGGCTGACCGAAATGATTCCCTAAAACAGGACATGAGTCGAGTCCCTTCTGAGGAGAATTTCACAGTTTTGTGATGGCGGCTGGAAACCGGGCAATTGAGCAAAATTCTCGCCGCTCAGCTCAACGCCCTGCATTGGTCCGCCCTCGGCGCTGGGCATTTCTGGGCGAATGGGCTTAGGTAGGGGCCTTGACTGATTGGAGGCTGGGCCCTGGAAATCCTGACTGTACTGCCGCCGGTATTGGCGATCCTCGTCGCGCTGGTGACGCGCAATGTGTATGCCGCGCTCGGGCTTGCTTTGCTGGCCTCGGAGACGCTGATTGCCAGTTTCAATCCCGGCATGGGCGCGCTCGGCGCCATCGACCGGGCTGTTGGCGTGTTCGAGAGCACGGGCAATACGCGCGTCCTCCTGTTCTGCCTGCTCATCGGCGCGCTGATCGCGTGGATGCGCGACTCTGGCGGCGTCGAAGCCTTGGTCAGCGGCCTGATGAAGCGCGGCCTGGCCTCGACCCCGCGCCGCGCGGCGCTGGCGCCGGCGCTGGCGGGAACGGCCATCTTCGTGGAAACGAATGTCAGCCTGCTCAGCAGCGGCGTGCTGGGCCAGCGCCTGTTTGATGCGCACGGCCTGAGCCGCGAACGGCTGGCCTATATCATCGACTCCACGTCGGCGCCGGTCAGCACGCTGATCCTGCTGAATGGCTGGGGCGCCTACGCCCTCGGCCTGGTCGAGCCGTTTGGCTTCGAGAGCCCGATTGGCGTCGTGGCGGGCACGATCCCGTGGAATTTCTACGCCCTGCTGACGCTGGTGGGCGTCTATTTCACCGTGTTCACAGGCCGCGTCTTCGGCCCGATGAAGACCGCCGGCGAGGGCCGCAGCGTGCTGGCCGAGGACGAGGAACCCATCGCGCCGACGCGCGCGATATACATGTGGCTGCCGCTGGCGGTGATGATCCTCGGCGCGCTGGCCTTCATGGCCTGGACGGGCGGCGGCAACATCCTGGCTGGCAGCGGCAGCCAGTCGATCCTCTGGGCCATCTGCCTCGCCATGCTGGTCGCGGCCGTGCTGCTGGCGCTGGGCAAGGCGTTTCCCAAGGGCGGACTACAGGCGCGGGGCTTTGCCGGCATAGCCGAAATGGTGCCGGTGGTGACGATCCTGTTTCTGTCGATCGCGCTCGGCGACAGCCTCCGCGTGCTCGGCACGGGGGCGTTCCTGTCAGGCGTCGCGGCGCAATTTGTCTCGCCCATCATCGTGCCAGCGGTGCTGTTCGTCGTGGCGGGCGTCACCGCCTTCATGACCGGCACGAGCTGGGGCACGTATGGCATCATGATCCCCATCGCCATGCCGCTGGCGGCGGCGCTGGGCCTGCCGCCCTCTCTGGTGCTGGCGGCGGTGCTGGGCGGGGGCGTGTTTGGCGACCATTGCTCACCGATTTCCGACACGACGATCATCGCCTCGCTGGCGGCGGGCTGTGACCATATCGACCATGTCCGCACACAGATGCCCTATGCGCTGGTGACGGGCGGAATTGCGGTGATCCTGTATCTGATAGCGGGCGCCGTAACCGGGGGATAAGGCGCGCATTTCGGGCCCGAATCTGGCCCGTAAACGGCTCATAAACTGTCCGTAAATGGTACCGAACTGGCCCGTAAGTCCGGGCCGTGGGGGAGGGGGCCGCCCCTATCCCCCGCCTCTGGCGGTGGGATCGCCCGCCGCGCCGGGCCTTGCCCTCGGCGCAATCCGATGGGGCCGCGCCCGTGGCATTCTTCCCGGCATGAATGATGCGCCAAGCCCCGCCAAACGCCAACGCCGCACGACGGCGAGCCTGACCGCCCTCCGCCATCTGGCGCGGGAAGCCGCAGAGGCGGGCGAGCCGATGCGGGAAATCGCCCGCCGGCTGGACCTGCCCTGGTCGACGCTGACCAAATGGGCGCGCGAGGATAGCTTTCGCCGCAAGGACATTGCCGCCCGTCAGGCCGAGGCTGCCCGTGCGCAGGACGAAGCTGACCATATCCGCGAGCAGGCGGAGGTGGCCGCGCGGCGCACCATCTTGCGCGAGGAGGAGGAGGACGAGGAAGAGGGCGCGTTCACGCCCCGCAGCCAGACCGATGAGGAGATCACGCTGGCCCGCGCCCGCGTCGGCGCGCTGTTGGAGGCAGGATATATTCCGGAGGCGGAGCAGGACATGCGCGCGGCCCGCCGCCTGACAAGCCTGCAGAGCTTTGCCGCCCCGGTGCGCGCCGCGACCGAGGCTGCCACCCAGCAGATGCGGCAGGCAGAGAGGGATGCCACGCTCTACCGTGTCGCGCTACAGGTCTGCGCCTGCTGGGAGGAGGGGGACACGCCGCCAGACCATCTGCCCTGGGTGGTCTCGGCCACCTTCCAGAAACGGCTGGCCATCACGCGGGACGTGGTGCGAGGGTTCGACCCGGACGATGAGGGCAGCGACCGGGAACTGACGGAACACATGATCCTGCTGGCGAAGCAGGGCTGGTTCCGCAATTTCCATCCGCTGCTGCGCGAGGCGATCACCACGCTGACCCTGCAGGGCAATCACGCCCTCGCCGAAAAGGTCGGCGGCTTCCTCAAGCAGGAACAGGCCGCCCTCCCGACCCTCATCCAATGGTGCCACGCGAATGGCTATGGGTATTATGGTGAGGTGTAGGGCTGCGTAGGATTAGCAATCGCATTGCGATTGCCCGGAGCAGGCCCAAGCGCAAGCGCCGGGCTTCTGCTTCCCATACACTGCCAACACCGAAGAGTGGGGTCTCCTGCCGGAACGACGCGGAGCCAGCGCCCGTGCTTCGACTTCGCTCAGCATGAGCGCATCGCAGGGGCCGCAAGAGGCGGACTCATCCTGAGCGAAGTCGAAGGATGAAGGGACGGCAGGCGGGCTGCCCCGCTGGGTCCCGGATAAGCGCGGTGCGCTTTCCGGGATGACAAGAAGAGAAGGTAGGGCGGGTCATGACCCGCCAAGCAGCAAGTGCGGAATGGCGGGTTATGCTTCGCTAACCCGCCCTACAGCCTCGCGGAGCGATGCTTTACTGGGGGATCTGCTGGCACACTCTCCCAAAAACTCCGGCTGCCCAAACGCAAGTGCCAGAAATATGGGTGAAGCGTATGGCGGAGCAGCGCGTTGCTAATTATTTGTACGAAAGGTCGACTCGATAGAATCTAGAATATGGGTAGCGAACGGTAAAACACGCTCAATGTCTCGAAGTGTTATATCACCACCGGCGCCGTGAGCAGTGCTGTGCCGCTTTTTTATGGTCTTATCGTAAAGAGAGATATTTGCCTCTTGTCCGTCCAATGAGCTTTTGAATTGATCTTTGAAAGTACTGCCGAAATTTCCTAAAAATCCCGTAATCTCGGAAATCGCTATTGAGCGTAGAATTCTTTTAGAAGCGACACTGATAAAGGGGCGCCCTTTTGAGGTATGGGGGGAAACTTCAGTTTCAATTAATTCGTATATTCTTTCCTCTATTTCAGCGCATAAGGCTACGGAGCAGTATTGTGCTAGATAAGCGCTAACAGGGCTTTCTGGTATGTCACCGATGACTGCTTTGCAGTCCTCGATGATGGCAATCGTGCGAACTAATCTCGCCATGTTGCTTACTCCAGCAGAGCTTCAGTCATGTCGAAACGTTCTTTTACCACTGATTCATCGCTAGTGTTTGCTGTAGCCAGTTCTACAAAGCGCTCATTCTGCGCTAGTTCTTGATACTTTTGGCGAAGATTTTTGAAGTCTCCATCAAGATTTCGTAATACACGCGCGAAAACAGATTCGAGTACTGCATAGTTCAGTCGATTGCGGAGATGAAAAGGGCGATCACCCAAACTTTCGTGAATAACATCGCAGGCAGTTTCGAAATCGTCTCTAGTAGTTTCAATATATTCGTCTGTGCTTTCCGTGTCTAAAGCCTTTCTCGCTGAGATGTACTTGTTTAGAAAGCTTTTCATCGGTTTGTCGTAATGTTCGACATCGTCTGATATTGCCAAGATTCGTAGTATTAGTTCCGCGTCTTTCATGCGCGGGTCTATTCGTTCCCGACCGATGATAGATCGCCAATCCTGATTAGTGTTTAATTCTTCAAGCAGTTCGAAAGCGCGGCTGTCATAGACGCACTTTCGAACTTCCATGGGGTTCAGTTGGACTCCGCCAGTGTTTAGTCGTTCAAAAATATGATAAATGCTGGAGTCATCGTTCGGGTCAATTTGCTGGATTATGGTGGCTCGAAGAACAGTATCTTGAAGTTGGATTTGTGCTGGTTCAGGGAGTTCATCGAAAGTTTTCCCATTCCACGGCTCAGCAACATTTTTCAGACGAAACACTCGATTGTCGTCAAAAGCTCCGTTGAAGAATTTCACCGCAGTCATTATACGTTGCAGACCGTCAACTATAAGTAGCTTGTTCGTATCTCGTTCCTTGTAAAGAAAGACCCCAGGTACCGGCAGGCCAAGCAAGAATGATTCTATCAGCTTACTGGCTCGAACCTGATCCCAGATGTAGTTTCTTTGAAACCTAGGGATTTTAAGTTGGTTCTTCTCATGCCGCGTCAGGTAACCTTCTAGCGTTATATCCGCAGGGTAAAATGAGATTTCATAAGTAAGTTTGTCTGTTTCTAGCAAACTGTCTTCTTCAGTCGTATCCAGCCACTCTTCGTCACTCAAAGTCCCAGCTCCTCTTCCCTCAGCCGCTTCACCTCGTCCCGGAGGCGCGCAGCTTCTTCGAACTCGAGGTTCGCGGCGGCTTCGCGCATTTGTTTTTCCAGGTCCGCGAGGACGGCTTTGAAATTGTGCCCGGTTTCGCCGGCAAGTGGCAAGGCTTTTGTTTCGGTGACGCCGCGTGACTTGGTCTTGTCCTTGCCGCGGCCGCGGGCTTTCGGGACGCCGTCCTTCTTCTCGCCGAGTTCGCCGAGAATGTCGGCGACGGCGCGCTTGATCGTGGTCGGCGTGATGCCGTGTTCCTCATTATAGGCGACCTGTTTCTCGCGGCGGCGGCTGGTCTCGTCCATGGCGCGCTGCATCGAGCCGGTGACCCGGTCGGCATAGAGCACGACGCGGGCGTCGGCGTTGCGCGCGGCGCGGCCGATGGTCTGGACCAGGCTCGTCTCTGAACGGAGGAAGCCCTCCTTGTCCGCATCGAGGATACCGACAAAGCCGCATTCGGGAATGTCGAGCCCCTCGCGCAGCAGGTTGATGCCGACCAGCACGTCGAACACGCCGAGGCGCAGGTCGCGGATGATCTCGATCCGCTCGATCGTGTCGATGTCGGAATGCATGTAGCGCACGCGCACGCCATGCTCGTTGAGGAAGTCGGTCAGGTCTTCCGCCATCTTCTTGGTCAGCGTCGTGATCAGGCTGCGATAGCCCTTCTCGGCAACGTCCTTGACCTCGGCCATGACGTCATCGACCTGGTTGGCGCCATCCTTGGAGACGGGGCGGATTTCGACCGGCGGGTCGATCAGGCCGGTCGGGCGGATGACCTGTTCGGTGAACACGCCGCCGGTGCGGTCGAGTTCCCAGCTGCCGGGCGTCGCGGAGACGTGCACGGTCTGCGGGCGCATGGCGTCCCATTCCTCGAATTTGAGGGGGCGGTTGTCGAGGCAGGAGGGGAGGCGGAAGCCGAATTCGGCCAGCGTCGATTTGCGGCTGAAGTCGCCTTTGTACATGGCGCCGATCTGGGGCACGGTCTGGTGGCTCTCATCGGTGAAGACGAGGGCATTGTCGGGCAGGTATTCGAACATGGTCGGCGGCGGGTCGCCCGGCTTGCGGCCGGTCAGGTAGCGGGAATAGTTCTCGATGCCGTTGCAGGAGCCGGTGGCGGCGAGCATTTCGAGATCGTACTGGGTACGCTGCTGGATGCGCTGGGCCTCGAGCAGTTTCCCGTTGGCCTCGAAATGGGCGACCGTGGCCTTCATCTCCGCCTTGATCTTGCCGATGGCCTGGTTGAGCGTCGGGCGCGGGGTGACATAGTGGCTGTTCGCATAGATCTTGACTGCGGGCAGCTTCTGCATGGTGCGGCCGGTGAGCGGGTCGAACTCGGTGATGCTCTCCAACTCGTCGCCGAAGAAGGAAAGCTTCCAGGCGCGGTCCTCGAAGTGGACCGGGAAGATGTCGATCACGTCGCCCTTCACGCGGAACGTGCCGCGGGTGAAGGCCATGTCGTTGCGGGTGTACTGGTTGGCGACGAGCTGTTCGGCGACGCTGCGCGGGTCGATGCGCTGGCCCTCTTCAAGCCGGAAGGTCATCGAGGTGTAGGTCTCGACCGAGCCGATGCCGTAGATGCACGAGACCGAGGCGACGATGATGACGTCGTCGCGCTCCAGGATGGCGCGGGTGGCCGAGTGGCGCATCCGGTCGATCGCCTCGTTGATCGAGGATTCCTTCTCGATATAGAGGTCCGAGCGGGGGACATAGGCTTCGGGCTGGTAGTAATCGTAATAGGAAACGAAATACTCCACCGAATTCTCGGGGAAGAAGGATTTGAATTCGCCATAGAGTTGTGCGGCGAGCGTCTTGTTGGGCGCGAGGATCAGGGCCGGGCGCTGGGTCGCCTCGATGATCTTGGCCATGGTGAAGGTCTTGCCGGTGCCGGTCGCGCCGAGCAGGACCTGGTCGCGCTCGCCGGCGGCGATGCCCTCGACAAGTTCCGGGATGGCCGTGCGCTGGTCGCCCGCCGGCTCGTATTCGGAATGGACCTTGAACCGCTTGCCCCCTTCCAGCTTGACCCAGTCACGGTCAGGCCGGTGGGGCGTCCAGTTGTCGGACGGCAGGGCGCCGGCGGCATCGCGGGCGAAACCGTCGAGTGAAAAGACGCTGGGCGCTTCAGAAACGCCCTTGGAAGGAGGGGGAGGAGCCATGTTGAACGATATGGGACGAAACCGGCGAGTGTCTAGGGTGTTCCTGTTGCGTTCGGTGCGCGGCGAGGGCGGATGCGACGGGCGGGGGCGTCCAGCTGCTATTTGTCGGCCGGCATGGCAGTGCATCTCAGCCATCGCGGCGGGGTCGGAGCGGTGTGGGTGGACGTGCTGTGGGTGTTGCAGGCCCGGCGGCGCTGCGCCCGACGGGCCGGGGCCGTTGCCAGATGCCCGCACACGGACGGGCGGAAAATCGGCGCGTTACCGCTAACGGCTCTTTCATGATTTGCCGGTGTGTTCATCAGCTAATCTGATGGATTCTTTCCCTTATGCCCCATACCGAAAGGAAGCTGATCGAACGTTCGCACCAGCGCGCTCGTAGCGATGCGATCATTATCGGGGGCATCGCGACATTTCTCCTCGTCCTGGCAATTCAGTTCGATACATTCGAGTTCGTTGCAGAGTATTCGCGCACCCATGAAGCGTATGAGCTGGACGAATTGCTGGTCGTGATGATGATCCTGCCGCCCGCCCTGCTGATCTATGTCGTGCGCCGGTCGTTCGACATGGCGGGGGAAATCTCGTCGCGTAGAGCAGCCGAAAAGAACGCGCGGGCAATTGCCTTGCATGACGCATTGACCGGGTTGCCAAACCGGCGCAAGGCGATGGCGCATCTCACCGCGCGTCTGCCATCGGTCAACCGACATCCGATCACTCTTGCCGGGGTGGATTTGAACCGGTTCAAGGCGGTCAATGATCTTTATGGGCACAATGCCGGCGACACATTGCTGGTGCGCGTCAGCGAATGCCTGACGGCCGAAGTCGGCAATCTCGGCATGGTCAGCCGGATGGGCGGGGATGAGTTCGTCGTGATCCTGGAGGGCGCAGCAGACAGCGAGCCTGTGAACAGGGTGCTGAATTCCGTGACAGCCATCTTCAGGACTCCTTTCGATGTGGGTGGAATGGTCTGCTCGGTCGGCGCGAGTATCGGCGTATCACAAGCAGATGATCCGAAGCTGACCGCCGAGGAATTCCTCAGCCAGGCGGATGTGGCCATGTATCGTAACTAGGGATCGCTCGGTGTGGCGCTCTCCTTTTACGAGCCGGGCATGGAAGAGGTGGCGAAGTCGCGCGCCCTGATGGAGGCCGAGCTGCGCCAAGCCCTCAAGGAAGACCGCATCGAGGCTTTCTACCAGCCCGTGATCAAGCTCGGGACGGGGGAGGTCATAGGGTATGAGGCGCTGGCCCGGTGGAGAACAGAGGGCGGCAGTCTCCACATGCCTGAGGATTTCATTCCGATTGCTGAACAGTCCGGTATGATTTCGGCGGTGTTCCTGCAAGTGCTGAAAAAGGCCTGTGTCGCGCTGCGCGACCAGCCGCCCCATATGACCCTCGCGGTGAATTTGTCGCCCGTGCAGTTCAACGACGCCTGGCTGGCAGAACAGATCCTGGCGGTACTGGTCGAAACGGGCGTGGCGCCGGGGCGCCTTGAAGTCGAGATTACCGAGAATGCGCTCGTGGCCAATTTTGATGCGGCGCAGAAAATCATGCAGACGCTTAAATCCCAGGGCATCAAGATTGCCCTGGACGATTTCGGGACAGGGTATTCCAGTTTCCGTCATCTGAGCGAGTTGCCCTTCGACAAGCTCAAGATCGACCGCAGCTTCATTGCCGGTCTCGACATGGACGAATCCTCGCGCACAATCGTGCGGGCTGTGACAGAGCTGGCGCACAATCTGGGCCTGACGGTAACGGCTGAAGGCGTGGAATTGCTGCAGCAGATCGAGATGCTGCAGGAGATCGGCTGTGATTTTGGCCAGGGCTACCTGTATGGCCGGGCGGATGTGCCCGGTGGGCCAGGCGACTGGGAGACAGAAGCGGCTTCCGATCCTGCCGCACGTGCCTTGGGGCAGGGAGGGGTCTGAATGAAGCGCGCTACGCCGTCAGCAGTCGGATGGCAGCATCGCGCCGCAAGACTCTGCGGAGCCGGTGGAGAATGCCTCTGGATTGCGGGCTTACTGAATAAGCGTGTTCAAACAAAACCTCCTGAAGCTATCCCGGCATGTGACTGGAATTATCTCAGCTTGCATTAACTCTTCTGCGTTACGAGGTTGCGTGGGGGATGCAGGCAGAGCTTTGTAAAAGGCGAGGCATCCATTGAATGAAACATACAGGTTCAGCTAGCCCGGAAGCCGGTCGCCTCAATTCGAGGCGCCTCATGCAAAGCTATGTGATGGCGCTTTGCCTGATCGCGGTTTTCCTCACCTTCTCCCATACAATGTCCATGATGGCGCTGGATTCGGCGCGCTACGATGCGAATGTCATCAATGTCAGCGGGCGTCAGCGCATGCTGAGCCAGCGCATTCTCTATCTCGCGCTGGAGGAGATGGAGCGCCCCTCTGAGGGAACCAGGCGCGCGCTCGCCAGCTCTGTGGATGAATTTTCTTCGGCTCACGAACAATTGTCAGGCATGGCGCGGAAGTCGACGGTCCTGACCGCTGCCTATTTCTCGCGCGCCGACAGTGAAAGCCTGGATTCGATCGTTCAGGATTTCCTCAAGGACGCGACCGAGATTGCCGAACAGGAACTGGACCGGGCGGGGGAGATGGGTGAAACCATGGCGCGCCTCTCCCTGCTGGGGACGGATCAATTGCTGGCAAAGCTGGAAACGGCTGTTGCGGCGCATGAAACCGTCGCCCTGAAGAACTCCCAGCGTCTGAAAACCCTCGAAAATGCCTCGCTCATTGCCGCTGGCGTCATCCTTCTCCTGGAGGCCCTGTTCATCTTCTGGCCCGCGCTGCGCCAGACACGCCGTGCGTTTCTGTCCCTTGAAGCAGCGAACGCCAACAAGGATGCGGCCATCAAACGGCTTGTCGAATTTTCCGAAATCTCAGCCGATTTGTTCTGGGAGACTGACGTCGAGGGACGCATCCTCTATATCAGCGGGCGCCTGCTGCCTGATCTCAGTTTTGAAGAAGACCCCTTTGTGGGGGAGTTCTACAATGCCATCCTCGGATTTGGACCGCGCGAACAGAATGTCATGAGGCAGATGCTCGCAACCCAGCGCCCCTATGAGGGAATACTTGCCAATTTTTCCGATCATAAGGGGCGGCGCTACAAGATCTCCCTGTCGGGCAGGCCGCACCATGACGCGGAGGGCAGGTTGACCGGCTATATCGGGGTTGGCGATGATGTGACCCAAGAGGTCGCCGAGCAGGAGAAAATCCGCAGCCTGGCCGAACGGGATGCCCTGACTGGCCTGTTCAATCGCCATGCCTTCAATCACCGCCTGAAGCGGCAGATGTCGATCAGCATGGCGTCCGGCAATTCCACCTGCCTGCTGGCGTTGGACCTTGATGGGTTCAAGGCCATCAATGACACGCATGGCCATGATGCGGGGGATGAGTTGCTGAAGCAGGTGGCGAGCCGCTTGCAGGGCAAGCTGGGCCAGAGAGGGTGGGCGGCGCGCCTCGGCGGGGACGAGTTCATGGTCGTCTGCAAGAGCTCCCTGAATGATGGTGATCTGAAGATACTGGCCATTGAGCTGAACGAGGCGTTGGCCGAGCCGCACAAGATCGGAAGCCAGAGCCTGAGCATAGGCGTTTCGATTGGCATTGCCGTGGCACCGCGGGATGCGCGGACGATGGATGAACTGGTCAAGTGTGCAGACATCGCGCTGTATGAAGCCAAGCGGGGCGGACGCTCCGGTCACCGGATGTATGATGCGAAAATGACGGTCGATTCCGACCGCCAGAAGGAATTGGAAGCCGGCCTGCGCAAGACGTTGCAGGAAGACGGCCTTGAAGTGGTTTTCCAGCCGATCATCAATCTGGAGACCCGGACGCTTTCAGGCTTTGAGGCGCTGGCGCGCTGGGAAGATGCGGAATTGGGCGTGATACCGCCCGCGCAATTTGTCGGCATCGCAGAGGCCGGTGGGTTCATGCCCATGCTGGGCCACCAGATCTTGCAGAAGGCGTGCCGGGCGGCGGCAAATTGGCCGAGTTCGCCGTCACATCCGAATCCCCACGTGTCCGTGAATATTGCGGCGGCGGAAATCGTGGAGCCGGGCTTCACCAAGCGTGTGACAAGCATCCTGGCAGAGACCGGCCTTGAGGCGACGCGGCTTGAGCTGGAAATCACCAATAGCCTGATGCTGGACCAGTCGGCTGAGGCGATCAATACGCTACAGGAGCTGAAGGATCTGGGTATCCAGCTCTCGATTGATGATTTCGGGACGGGGCAGACCTCTCTCAGCCAGCTGCGGCTGCTCCCCCTGTCACGAATCAAGATTGACCGGACCTTCATCTCGGAAATGACGCATGATCAAAACAGCATGAAGATCATCCGGGGCATGATCGGACTCTCTCGCGATCTCAACCTCTCGATCCTTGCTGAAGGCGTCGAGACCGAGCGACAGGCAGCGCTGCTGATCGCGGCGGGCTGCAAGGAGGCGCAAGGCCATTATTTCTCGAAAGCCCTGGCCGAAACCGATGTCAGGCGGATGCTGCAGCAATATATTGCGACGGAGTCCCGGACCCAGCTGGTCAGCTAGGTCGATCTGAGCCTTTCCCATTGTCCTTCCCTCCCGGCAAAACGCCGCTAAGGTGGCGGGGGAGGAGAGATTCATACGAGTCTCTGCGTCCGGTCTGCCCGGACACCAAGTGACACAGAATCCATCAGAAGAGATCCTATGACAAACCTGACCGAAGCCCGTATCGCCAATGTTCGCAACCATATGGCGTTGGAGGTGACGCATGACTGGGACGCGGTCATCGCGACGTTCGAGCATCCCCGCTATGAGATGCATGGGGGCGGGCAGGTATTTGACGGGGAGGCGGCTGTGCGGCGCTATTTCGACCTCTCGCGCACGCCCTTTCCGGACCAGGACAATGAGATCATCTCGATTGCGGTGGATGAGGCGACGGACAAATTGCTGGTCGAATTCTGGCTGACCGGAACGCATACCGGGCCCTTGCAGGTCGGCAAGACCACGATCGAGCCGACAGGGCGGAGTTTCAAGGTGCGCATGGCCGCGACGTTCGAATTCGCGCCCGGCAGTGACCGGATTATCTGCGAGCGCCCCTATTTCGACCAGGGCTCCGTATTGCGGGCCCTCGACCTCGCCTGACGCGCGGGCTTCCGGGGCCCGGCAAACATGATCTTGATCGCCTGCGGAAAGATAGTACGGGAATGGAACCAATATGCCGTTCACGCATATTATGTGCGATGAGCGATATTGTGCCAACCCAGTCCAGGACGGATTCCGGCCCCGCAGAGATGCGACGCAGTGTCCGCGTGCGCCTCCAGACGGCCGGGCGGATTGTCCTGAAGGATTACAGCGACGCCCGCAGTATTCTGGTGCAGGATTTGTCGGTCGAGGGCGCTTGCCTGGTGATTGGCGACTGGTCCGATTTGCCGGACACGTTTCACCTGCTCCTGCGCCGGACACCGGCTGAGCCCCATTTCCAGGTCGACTGCATGGTGCGCTGGCGCGCCGGAGCGGCCGTGGGCGTCGAGTTTGTGCGCCCGCTTGGTGGATACCTGCTCGCCGAATTGATCCGTCAGCCCATTTACGCGCACTAGACGGCGCGGCGGGACGACCCAATCCAATCCAGTCCAATCTGAAGTTTCAGCGCTTTGTCGCGCGTTCCTTGGTGCGCAGTTGCGCCATCAGGTCTTCCAGACGCGGGGAAGGCGGCGCTTTCAAACTGTCCTCGAAGGACTTCCGAAGCGCGTCCCGCAGGGGATCCCGGGGCGAGTCCTTTCCATTGTCGTCCGAGCGAAAAATAAGCCGTCTCTTTTCCTGCATGCCTGCGCCCCACACCCCCGCAGCCTTAGGTATTCAGCTGGTCTGCTCCGACCGTGAAGGCCCGGATCAGCGACGGTCTCTAGGAAGTTTTGCGAACCTTGTCGATGGCCCGTTCGGGCCCGTAATTGCCTGTGCATGTGCACAATTGGCTTTCGGGGCCGCATTGTGATCACGGGGCGGAAGACTGGGCGTATGTCCCGTGAATGGGGGGCATGCCGAACCGGGTGTGGAATATTAGTATTATCGCCCGGAACGTGTTGCAAATATTACAGGCGCAGGGGGTGGGCCGAGGCGGCAATGAGGGGTTTTCGCGCGTGCGACCACCGTCAATACGTAGGTACCCCCCATTTTCGGCATTGAAACAGATTGAAATAAACCGTGAAGCCTATGCGCCCGGCTTTACGGGATTTCGCCCCTCAGGGGTGGGCAGTTGCAACATTTGCAAGTGCGGTTTGCCACGCGCCCCCCAACGACAAGCCGGAGGGGGATTCAGATTTGATTGAAATTTCACCCTTCCATTCAACCAGACTTCCACCTCGCTGTGTCAGAACGGGGCGTAACGATACGGGACGAGATTGTTCCGCTTTGTGTCAGAAAAACAGGGTTCAGGGGCGGGTTCAATTCCGCTCCGTGTATGGAAGGGTAGTATTCGAGATGGCCAAGACGGTACTCGTAATTGATGATGATCCGACACAGCGCCGCCTGCTTCAAGCAGCTGTCGAGAAGGCCGGGTTTGCCTGCCGGACGGCACCTGACGGCGAAGCGGGGCTTGCCCTCGCCGCCGATCCGAAAGATGGCATCGACGTGGTCCTGCTGGACCTGACCATGCCGGGCCTGTCGGGCATGGACACGCTGGAGCGCCTGTCGGCGAAACGGGCCGACCTGCCCGTCATCATGCTGACCGCCACCAGCGGAATTGATACGATTGTCCAGTCCATGCGCCGCGGCGCGGTCGACTTCATCGTGAAGCCGGCCAATCCGGAACGCGTGGTCGTCTCGATCCGCAATGCGCTGAAGCTGCAATCGCTGTCGGGTGAGGTGAAACGCCTGTCCCGCAAGGCGGAAGGCGGCATGAGCTTTGACGACATGATCGCTACGGCGCCGCCGATGCGCCAGGTTATCCGCCTCGCTGAACGCGCTGCCAGCTCGGACATTCCGGTGCTGATCCTCGGCGAAAGCGGTGTGGGTAAGGAAGTTGTTGCCCGCTGTATCCAGGGCGCATCCGGCCGGGCCGGCAAGCCATTTGTGACCGTGAACTGCGGTGCCATTCCCGAGAATCTGGTCGAGTCGATCCTGTTCGGTCATGAGAAGGGCGCCTTTACCGGTGCGGTCTCAAAAGCGCTCGGCAAGTTTGTCGAGGCCGATGGCGGCACGCTGTTCCTCGACGAAGTCGGCGAACTTCCGCTGGACGCGCAGGTCAAACTGCTCCGCGCCCTGCAGGAAGGGGAGGTGGATGCCGTTGGCTCACGTCGCCCGACCAAGGTGGATGTGCGCATCATTTCCGCAACCAACCGCGATCTGTCGCAGCAAGTTGCCGAGGGCACCTTCCGCGAAGACCTGTTCTATCGCCTCAACGTCTATCCGGTCGACATGCCGTCCCTGCGCGAGCGCCGCGACGATATTCCAGCCCTGGTTGATCATTTCGTGAACCGCTTCAATGCCAGCGAAGGTGCGAAAGTCACCAGCGTGGCAGATGACACGATGAAGATCCTGTATGCCTATGACTGGCCGGGCAATGTCCGTCAGTTGGAAAATGCCGTCTTCCGCGCGGTTGTCCTGTGTGATGGTGACCAGTTGCAGCCGCAGGATTTCCCGCAGATTTCCGGTCAGATGCCGGATGCGGCGACGCTGCCGCAATCGCCGATCAGCATGGTTCAGGAGTCTCCCGAGCCAGCTCCGTCTGGCGATGCCGGTCCGGTCTCCATCCAGGACGAAGCAGGCGAACTGCGCACGCTGAGCGATATCGAACGCGACATCCTTCAGTATGCCATCGACTTTTATGAAGGCCATATGAGCGAAGTGTCCCGCCGTTTGGGGATTGGCCGCTCGACCCTCTATCGGAAGGTCCGCGAATACGATCTCGACGTCCGCCACGAGCGCGAGGCGAGCTAGGCCGCCAAGGCCAAAGGGAGATGCCGGCACAGACCGGCGATAAGGCCCCGCCACATCGGCGGGGCTTTTTCTATGGGCGGGCAGGCATCGCATAGGACATGGTGACGTTGCACCGCTCATAGCGGTGACCATAGCGGCGCATGATCTCGTCATCATGCCGGAAGCCGTATTTTTCATAGAGCCGGATGGCCGACGCGCATTTGGAATTGGTCAGCAGGAAGAGATCCTGGATCTCCATCTGGCGGGCACGTTTCAGGATTTGCCGCATCAGGAAGTCTCCGGCCCGGCGGCCGCGTGCGGAGGCCAGAACGCCCATCTTGGTCAGCTCCACGCCGCCATCCTCCATCGGCATCAGCGCGCAGGTGCCAATGATGCCAAGCTCAGGATCTTCGACAAACAGGATGGTGCCGCCCTTGTCGATCACCTTGGCACGCGGGTTTTCGATCATGGCGATGTCTTCGGCTTCCAGCCGGAACATCTCCTCGACCCATTCGCGGGAAATCAGGTCGAAATGCGGAGCGAGCTCATCCGAGAACTCGACGATTTTCAGGCCTGCCGGATTGGCCAGGGTCTCGATCCGCGCCGATAGGGGCTGGTCGGCGAGACGCGATTCCACGAGGCTGATCTCAGCCAGAAGATCGTGGTCGGGGTAGAGACAGAGTTGCTGGGCGGCCTCGCGCACGGCCGGCCAGAAGCTGGCCCGCATTTCAGCGACCAAGGCTTGCCCGGAGGGGGTCAGGAAGATTTCCTTCTGGCGATTGTCGCCTGCGATGGGGCGGGTGTCGGTCAGGCCCATTTTCTGGAGCGCATTATGGATGCGCGTAATGGCGGGCTGGCTGACGCCGGTGGCCTCGACGGCGGCGCTCACGCTGAGCGGACCGTTTGCTTCGAGGGCGGCGATCAGGGGGAAATGCGTTGTCTGGATCGGGTAGGCGCGATTGTCGAAGACGCTGACAGCCTCTGCCTGTAGCCGGTCGGCAAGACGCTTCAACCGGCTGGCAAGACCGAGATAGCCGACTTGTGCGAGAATATCCTGACTCATCATCGGCTTCCATAATCAGTTATATAACGTGTTATGCAGTTAGGCTGAGGTAAAGGCTCCGTCAAGATGAAATCGTGATCTTTCGCGCGGGGAAGGGGCCTAATGCCGGGTGCACGCCTTGACGATTTCGCCGATCTTGCGGGCATCGGCTTCGCGCGGGCTGCCGGTACGCCAGGCAATGCCGATCTGGCGGCCGACGACCGGATTGACGAATTCGCGCACGGCCACGTCCGGGCCGATGTTCAGGCCATTGTCGGTTGCGAGTTTTGGCAGGAGCGAGACGCCGAGTCCGCCGGCAATCATGTTGACCAGCGTGCCGAGCGAGGTGGCGGCCACCTGATCGGTTCCGCTGCCGGTCTTCATCCGGCAGATCGACAGCGCATGGTCCCGCAGGCAGTGACCATCCTCGAGCAGGAGGAGGTTCTCGCCCGACAGATCTTCCGGTGACAGGCCATTCTTCTTGGCCAGCGGATGGGATGCCGGCGCCGCGAACAGGAATTCGTCGTCGAACAGGGGCAGCATGTCGATGCCCGGCACATCCCAGGGCAGGGCGATCAGGGCTGCATCCAGCGTACGGGTGCGCAGCTGGTCAATCAGGCGGGGGGTCTTTTCTTCATGCAAATAGAGCTTGAGATCAGGGTATTGCTCGCTGAGCGCACGCACCGTGGCGGGCAGGACGAAGGGGGCAATGGTCGGGATCGCGCCCAGATGGAACGGGCCTGTCAGCAGGGCGCCGGCACTCTGGACCGACTGGACCAGGGAATGGGCGTCATTGATCAGGGCGTTCGCGCGCGCCACCGCCAGTTCACCGGCATGGGTCAGCTTGGCCCCGCGCGGCTCGCGTTCGGCCAGCTTCACTCCCAGCAGGTCCTCCAGTTCCTTGATCCCGGCGGACAGGGTGGGCTGCGTCACATGGCACGCCTCGGCCGCCCGCGAGAACGAGCCGGTGTCTCCAAGAGCCACTAGATACTGCAGTTGGCGAAGGGTCGGTATAATCATAGAGACAATCTATATCGGGAATGGGAATTATCAATTTTCCTTTTTGCCGCAACTGCGAGAAAGCACGCCCACCGGGCCCACCGTTCCGGCAGCCTCAAAATCTTATCCCAGGAGATCCACTATGCTTGGCATTGGCGAAAAGCTTCCCGAGTTCACCGTTACGGGCGTAAAGCCGAAATTCATGCAGCATGAGCAGAATGGCGAGAGCGCGTTCGAGCCCATCACGCAGGATTCCTTCGAGGGTAAATGGAAAGTCATCTTCTTCTACCCGAAAGACTTCACCTTCGTTTGCCCAACCGAAATCGCTGAATTCGCCCGCCTGTCCGGCGATTTCGAAGATCGCGATGCGGTTGTGCTCGGCGGCTCCACCGACAATGAGTTCGTAAAGCTGGCATGGCGCCGCGATCATGCCGACCTGGCTGAACTGCCGATCTGGCAATTTGCTGACACCCGCGGCGAGCTGGTTGATGGCCTTGGCGTGCGTGAACCGTCCGAAGGCGTTGCCTATCGCGCAACCTTCGTGGTCGATCCACACAACGTCATCCAGCACGTCTACGTGACCAATCTGAACGTCGGCCGCAGCCCCGCAGACACGCTCCGCGTGCTTGACGCCCTGCAGACCGACGAGCTGTGCCCATGTAACCGTCCGGTTGGCGGAGATATTTTGGAACCAGCTGCCTAGGTCGCGCATATATAGAGCGCACGCTGGAACTCCTGGGAAGACGTCCTACTCCCTCCCCCACCCATGGGGCGTCTTCCCTTCAGCGTCGCGAAAGGTCCGGCAGGCCTTCCGTCCACCCAGTTCCAGGACGTTGGCACTCCCACCCCAAAGCCAGAAGGCTTGTCGGGCCCATTCGCTCCCCCACATCGTACTACTGACTCCGGAAGGATGAGGATTCATGTCTATCGAGTCCCTGAAATCTTCGCTGCCTGACTATGCGAAGGACCTGAAACTCAATCTCGGCTCGCTGATGAATGAGACGCTGCTGAGCGACCAACAGAAATATGGCTGTTTCCTTGCCTGTGCCCATGCTGTGGGCGAGCCCCAGACCTTGACCGCACTGGAAGCTGAAGCCGCGGCCAAACTCAGCCCCGAGGCCCTGAAAGCTGCGAAAGCGGCCAGTGCCATCATGGGCATGAACAATGTCTATTATCGCTCGATCCATCTGATCAGCAACGCCACCTACCGGACGTTGCCGGCCAAGCTGCGCATGAATGTGATTGGCGCACCGGGCATCGAGAAGGCCGATTTCGAGCTGTATTCGCTCGGCGTGTCGGCCGTGAATGGCTGCGGCATGTGCCTGGACGCGCATGAGGCTGAATTGCGCAAGCACGGCCTGTCGACGGAGCAGATCCAGGCTGGCATCCGCATCGGCGCGGTCGTCAATGCCGTCGCCCGCGTTCTGGCCGCAGAAGCCGTGACGGTCGCAGAACCGGCCTGAATATTTCGCGCCCGCGCGACCCAAGACCCAGAGAGAGGCCCTGAAGCATTGCTTCGGGGCCTTTTTTGCGATTCGAAGCATTCGCGAAGTGATGCGGAGCCGAAATGACCAATTGCAGGTCATCGCCTAACCAGCTGTGGAAAACGGCAGAAAAAGACATGTCCTTTTCTTCATGCCCTGCCTGCCACGGCAGGGGAGGGCAGCAGCCTGATTCAGAACGGAAAAATTTGGCCTGCCCATTCCCGCCCATATCGGCGTTCCGATATGTTCCCCATATATTTCAGCTTTGTTCCAATGGTTTCCGGATGTGGATATTTCAATTCCTCCACCCCGCCCATTGAGGCCCATAGTGTCCCATGATACTCCACGTTAAGACATGGTTTACCCATGCGGGGTTTAGGCAGAATAAGTCAGGGTTGGCGGGTGTTTGTTTCCACCTATGAAAGCGCTATTGATGCAAAAGGACGGGTTTCGATCCCGGCTTCCTTTCGCGCTGCGCTGGGCGGTGGAAACCGGATTTTCCTCTGGTTGGCGCTGGATGGATCGGGCTGCCTGGAAGGCGGCGGCGAAGCCCTGATGGCGATGTATCGCGCGACCCTGACCCGGCTTGCCCCGCACTCCCCCGCCCGCAAGGCGCTTGTCACCCGCATTATTGCCGGGTCCGCTGACCTGAAAATGGATGATACCGGCCGCATCAAGCTGTCTGATGAGTTGATGACAGCGGCGAACCTGACCGATCGCGTGAAATTCGCAGGCAATATGGACAGTTTCCAGATCTGGAACCCGGACCGTCATGCCGAACATTTCGATGCCATGGCCGCTGAAGCTGCCAAGGAAGACACGCTGGAAGCGCTCGGTCATGCGTATTCCGAAGTGCTGCAACAGCAGGGCTCTGGAAACACCGCCCTGAAACTCGTGGATGGGGGCGACAGCTGATGACACAGGACGCGCCCCTCGCTCCGGACCCAGGCCACAAGCCGGTCATGCTGGATGAAGTGCTGGAATGGCTCGCCCCCAGGGATGGAGAGATCATTGTTGACGGCACGTTTGGCGGCGGCGGCTACAGCCGCGCAATTCTTGGGTCTTCTAAATGTACCCTGATTGGCATTGATCGCGATGTAGATGCCATTGAGCGGGCGCAGAAGATGGCGGAAAAGACGGAACGCCTCGTACCCTTGCTCGGTCGCTTCGGCGAAATGGACGAGATCGTCCGCGCGGCGGGATATGAGCACGCAGATGGCGTCGTGCTCGACATCGGTGTCTCCAGTTTCCAGATCGACCAGGCCGAGCGTGGTTTTTCCTTCATGAAGCATGGCCCGCTGGACATGCGCATGGGCGATACCGGCCCAACGGCGGCGGATGTGGTCAATGTGATGCGCGAGCAGGATCTCGCCAATATCATCTTTCGTCTCGGCGAAGAGCGGCAGGCGCGCCGGATTGCCCGGGCGATTGTCCTGCATCGTGACGAGACACCCTTCGAGACAACGACCGAACTGGCCGATGCGGTCGAGAAGGCCGTGGGCGGGCGCAAGGGCGCGCGTATCCATCCTGCCACGCTGACCTTCCAGGCCATCCGCATGTATGTGAATGACGAACTGGGAGAGCTGGCCCATGCGCTGCACGCGGCCGAGCGCCTGCTGCGTCCCGGTGGCCGCCTCGTGATCGTGGCTTTCCATTCGCTGGAAGACCGTATGGTGAAGCAATGGTTGAAGAACCGGGCCGGGAAGATGGGCGGCGGGTCACGCCACCTGCCGGTTGCACAAAAGGGGCCGGAATCCACGTTCGAACTCGCTGTTTCCAAAGCGGTTCTGCCGTCTGATAACGAAGTTGAAGGCAATCCGCGCGCACGCTCCGCCAAGTTGCGGGCCGCGATCCGTACCAGCGCACCCGCCATTGAGGAAGAGGCCAGCGACGGCATGAACCTGCCGCCCCTCTCGGACCTGGAGGATGCCCTATGAGCCGTCGTGCGTTCCTGTTTGGACTGGTCGTTGTCGGCCTGCTGATCGTCAGCCTCTACCGCGCCAAGTATGGGGCGAAGGATACTGCCGCTGAATTGATGGCCATCGAGGCGCAGATCGAGGATGCGCGTGAGGAAAAAGCGCTGCTGGAAACCGAGCTGTCGCATATGAGCCGCCGCGAATGGATCGAGGAATACGCCCGCACCGAGCTGGGCATGGCCCCGCCAAAGCCGGAGCAGATGGCGTCCGAAGGTGACCTTGATGCGCTGGTGGGCGAGCCCAACAGCCTCGCTGTGAAAGCCCCTGCGCCAACCGAAGACGGGGAGGGGCCTGAGTGAGCGAAGCCTCCCGGAACCGGACACGGCTAGCTGGCCTCGCGGTCAGCGCGCTGTTTGTCGTTCTGGCTGGCAAGGCCGGCTATCTGTCGCTGGCGGGCGGCAAGGCCCCGGCGCATGCGTCTGGCCAAAAGGCCGAGCGTGTGGTGCGGGCCGACATTGTGGATCGCAATGGCGAGCTGCTCGCCACGTCCGTCTCCGCCTACTCCCTCGTCGCCAATCCGAAACTGATCTGGGACGGTGCGGACGTGGCGAACGCCCTGGCCACCGTGCTGCCGGACCTCGATACGGCTGAAATGACCCGGCGCCTGTCCGACCAGAGCCGGGAATTCGTCTGGGTGGAACGCGGCCTGACCCCGCGCCAGCGCAAGGCCGTGTTCGACCTTGGCCTTGAAGGATTGCGTTTCGAGGAAGAGAGCCGCCGGGCCTATCCGCGCGGCACGCTGGCCGGACATGTTCTGGGTTATACGAATATTGACGGCATCGGCGCAGGCGGCATCGAATACAGCCAGAATGAGCGCCTTGCGGCGGGCGGCGAGCCCATCCGCCTGACCATCGACAATGGCGTGCAGGCGGCGGTCGAAGCGGAACTGTCCATTGCCGCCGCAGAACATGAAGCCGAAGGCGGCGCGGCGATCCTGCTGGACGCGCAGACCGGCGAAGTCCGCGCCATGGCCAGCTGGCCGCCTTTTGATCCCAACCGTTCGGTCGATATTCCGATGTCGGATTCTTCGCGCCTCAATCGCGCGACCGGGGCTGTCTATGAATTGGGGTCCGTCTTCAAGCCATTCACAATCGCCGCTGCGCTGGAAGCCGGCGTGGTGCATCCGAAGGAATTGTTCGATGTGCGTCGCCCGCTGGAAATTCGCGGCTTCACGATCGAGGACGACCATCCCTTCCACGGCGACGCCGATATCACGCACATCATTTCCGAAAGCTCCAATATCGGCACGGTCCGGATCAATGAGAAACTCGGGCCGCGCCGCCAGCAGGATTTCCTGAGACGGTCCGGCCTGATGGAGCGGGTGAAGATCGAACTGGCCGGCAGCTCTGCGCCGATCCTGCCAGAACGGTTTGACGATCTCTACTCCGCGACAGTCTCCTACGGACACGGCATTGCCGTGTCGCCCATGGCCTATCTCGCGGCCTTTTCCGCCTTTGCGAATGGGGGCGAGCGCGTGCAGCCGACCCTTATCATGAACAATCGTGATCGGCCTGCGCCCGTGCGCGTGATGTCCGCCCTGACCGCCGAAATGGTCAATGTCATGATGCGGGAAGCCGTGCTGACGGGCACGGGCAAGAATGCCGAAGTTGCGGGCTACCGCGTCGCCGGAAAGACGGGCACGGCGGAGAAGCCGATCCTCGGCGGCTATGATGATGACCACAATGTCACGAGCTTTGCGGCTGTCTTTCCCTATGATCGCCCCCAATATGCCCTGATCGTGACCCTCGATGATCCGAAGGCCGGATCAGGGGCCGGCGTCACGGCGGCGTATAATGCGGCTCCGGCGGCGGGACGAATAATCGAACGCGTTGCGCCGCTCATGGGCCTTGCTCCGCGTTTCGAGGATATTCGCCCCGCAGGCGCCGTCCTCCGCTCCGGCCAGGAGAAGAGGAGTTCCTTGTGACCAGACTGAAAGACCTGTTCCCGCTCATCGAGCAGGGAGACATCGAAATCAAAGGCATGACAGCTGACAGCCGCCGGGTGGCGCCGGGCTATCTGTTCGCGGCGCTGAAAGGCACCGTATCGGATGGCCGGGACTATATTCCGCAGGCGGTCGAGAAGGGCGCGGTTGCGGTCCTGTCCGAAGGCGGCATTGCCGTGGAGGGCGCAGCGCATGTGATTGCAGACGAGCCGCGCCGCGCGCTGGCCCTCGCCGCAAAGCGCTTCCATGTCGCGCAGCCGAAAACCATTGCTGCCGTGACCGGCACGAATGGCAAATCCTCGACCGTGGATTTCTGTCGCCAGATATGGGCGAATGCCGGCCTGTCGGCGGCCTCGATGGGCACGCTGGGCGCCATCGGCCCGAAGGGCAAGATCGATGTCGGCCATACGACGCCTGACCCGGTCACCATTCATGAGACCCTCCACGAGCTGGCCGGGCAGGGGGTGACCCATTGCGCAATGGAGGCCTCCAGCCACGGCCTTGAGCAACACCGCCTTGATGGCGTGGACCTTGCCGCGGTCGCCTTCCTGAACTTCACGCAAGACCATCTCGATTATCACGCGACGATGGAAGAATATCTCGACGCCAAGCTACGCCTGTTCCGCGACTTTGGCGCTCAGGGCCTGCCGGCCATCGTGAATGCTGACAGCGATCATCGCGAGGTCTTCGAGAAGGCCGCGGCCGATCATGGCCTGCAAATCGTGTCTTTCGGCTGGCGCGGTGAGGATCTCTGGATTGACGAGATCATGCCGCGCGCGACGGGGCAGGTGCTCAGCCTGTTCTGGCGCGATGTGGAATTGAAGCCGTTCGAGTTGCCGCTGATTGGCGAGTTCCAGGCGCTGAATGCGCTGGCTGCGGCCGCGATCTGCCTGTCGCTCGGCATGGACGTCGACCAGGTTGTGGATGGCCTGTCCAGGCTGAAGCCCGTGAAGGGGCGGCTCGAACTGGTCGGCAAGACCGAGGCGGGCGCAGGCGTATTCGTGGACTATGCCCACACGCCCGACGGGCTCGACGTTCTGCTTCGCGCCGTCCGTCCGCACACAGCCGGGCGGCTGAAAGTCATCTTCGGGTGCGGCGGTGACCGCGACGCCAAGAAGCGGCCCCTGATGGGCGAGATTGCGGCGCGTCAGGCCGATGATGTGATTGTCACCGACGACAATCCGCGCTCCGAAGACCCGGACATGATCCGTCATGCCATCCTCGCTGCTGCGCCGGATGCGCGCGAGATCGGGGATCGCGGCGAGGCGATCCGGACAATTATTGCCGAACTGAAAAAAGGCGACACGCTGGTGATTGCCGGCAAGGGCCACGAGACCGGTCAGATCATCGGCGCGGAGGTGATCCCGTTCTCTGACCAGGACACGGCGCTGGATGCGCTGAAAGGCGGTGCCGGATGAGCGCGCCGCTCTGGACCTCTTCCGATATGGCCCTCGTCACGGGCGGCAAGGCAACGGACCCGTTCGCTGTGACGGGCTCTGTGTCGATTGACACACGCAGCCTGAAGCCGGGCGATGTGTTCGTGGCGCTGACGGACCAGCGCGACGGGCATGATTTTGTTGAGGCGGCCTTTGCCGCCGGAGCCGCCGGCGCGCTTGTCTCGCGGCAAGTCGGGCAGGGGCCACAGCTTGTGGTGGATGATGTGCAGGCGGCGCTCGAATTGCTGGGCGTTGCCGCGCGGGTCCGCTGCGGCGCGCATCGCACGGCGGTGACAGGATCCGCCGGCAAGACCAGCGTCAAGGAAATGCTGGCGCAGATCTATCGCGCCTTCGGCCCGGCGCACTGGAGCGTGAAGAGTTTCAACAATCACTGGGGCGTGCCGCTGACCCTGGCGCGTATGCCCGAAGACACGGCCCGCGCCGTGTTCGAGATCGGCATGTCCACTCCGGGGGAGATTGCGCCGCGCAGCCAGATGGTCCGTCCGCATACGGGGGTCGTCACCTGCATCGCCGGCGCGCACCTTGAAGGGCTCGGCACGCTGAGCGCGGTGGCGCACGAAAAGGCTGACATCTTCAGCGGCATGGAGGCCGGGGGCACGTTCATCCTGCCGGCCGATGACGAATTCTTCGATTATCTCGCTGGCCGCGCGCGGCGTTTCTGCCCAACCGGGAACCTTGAAAGCTTTGGCCGCAGCGCCGAGGCGACAGCTCGGATCGTCGGTTATGAGACCGATGGCAATGAAAGCCGCATCCAGCTGGACATTGTTGGCAAGCCGATGCTGGTCACGATCAATGCGGTCGGCGAACATTGGGCGATGAACGCAGCCGCAGCGGTGCTGGCTGCCAGCCAGTCCGGCCTGGCGATCGAGGATTGCGCCGAGGCCCTGTCCGGCTACACACCGCCGCCGGGACGCGGAACGGCCGAGCAGCTGCAGCTGCCGCAGGGCGGACACATCACGCTGATCGACGATGCTTACAATGCGAACCCGGCCAGCATGAAGGCTTCGCTGGCCGCCTTGTCGCGGCGTGGCAGTGGGCGGCGACTGATCGCGCTTGGCGAAATGCTGGAGATTGGTGAAAGGTCGGATGCAGAACATGCGGCTCTTGCAGGCCCCGTGGCCGATACCGGACCGGCTGAAATCTTCCTGGCGGGTGACAAGATGACTCACCTGTCGGACGCACTTCCGCCGCAGTTGGAGCAGACTTGGGCCCGCAATTGGGAAGAGCTGTGGAATCCTCTGCAAAACGCACTCCGGGATGGAGATGTGCTCTTGATCAAGGGCTCGAATGCGTCCGGGATGGCGAAACTAGCTGACCGAATTCGCCAATGGAGCGAGCCGGCAATGGGTAAGATGGAACGCGGGGCAGAAGGCACCGCAGAGGTTGGGTGATGCTATACGAGTGGCTGGCCGCTGACAGCGGAATATTCAATGTTCTGAACTATATCACCTTCCGGTCCGGTGCGGCCGTGGTGACGGCGTTCCTTGTGACCGTCCTGTTCGGAGACACAATCATCAATTTCCTCCGTGCCCGGCAGGGCAAGGGACAGCCGATCCGCGACCTGTCGCTGGAAGCGCAACTGTCGAAACAGGGAACGCCTACAATGGGCGGCTTCCTGATCTGGCTCGGCCTGGTGGTCGGCGTCCTGCTCTGGGGCAATCTGACAAACCCTTACATCTGGGTCACCCTGTTCGTGACCTTGTCCTATGCCGGGCTTGGCTTCCTGGATGACCTTGCCAAGGTCTCGAAGCAGAGCGCCGAGGGGGTTCCGGCGAGTGTCCGTCTCCTCGCAGGCTTCGGCATTGCGGCGCTGGCCTGTGCCTTCATCATGGGCCTGCATGGCGCCCACACGCCTGTGGGGCATGCCGAATGGGGCCCGCTGAACGGCCTCGCGGAAACGATTGCCGGCCTCGCGCCAAAGACCAGTGTCGAGCCAGCCGACCCGGCCTTTTCCGGCGGCGTCGCGGTTCCCTTCGTGAATGACTATTTCTTCCCGCTTGGTGGCTTCTTCATCCTGTTCGGCATGATCGTTGTCGTCGGCAGCGCCAATGCCGTGAACTTCACGGATGGCCTCGACGGCCTCGCCATTGTGCCGATGACCTTTGCCGCCGCCGCCTATGCGCTGATCGCCTACCTGACAGGCAACTTCGTGTTCGCCGACTATCTCGGCATCCAGTTCACGCCGGGCACCGGAGAGCTGACCGTGTTGCTCGCCTCGATGATTGGCGCGGGCATGGGTTTCCTCTGGTACAATGCCTATCCGGCCAAGGTGTTCATGGGCGACACCGGCTCGCTCGGCCTGGGCGGTATGCTCGGCGTTGTGGCGGTCGCGGCCAAGCATGAATTCGCGCTCGTCATCATTGGCGGCCTGTTCGTTCTGGAAGCCGTTTCGGTGATGATGCAGGTGGGCTGGTTCAAGATCACCCGCAAACTGACGGGGGAGGGCAAGCGCATCTTCCTCATGGCGCCGCTGCACCATCATTTCCAGAAGAAGAACTGGCCTGAGACCCGTGTCGTGGCGCGTTTCTGGATCCTGTCCGTCCTGTTCGCCCTCGCGGGCCTCGCAACCCTGAAGCTGAGGTAAACCGAGACCTATGATTCCGATTACTGAATATGCGGGAAGAGATGTTGCAGTGTTCGGCCTTGGCCGGACAGGCCTCTCGGCTGCCAAGGCCCTGAAGGCTGGCGGCGCGCGTGTTCATGCGTGGGATGACAATGAAGAGACCCGCGCCAAGGCAGAGGCCGCTGGCCTGACCCTGTCAGACATCAACAAGCGCGACTGGCAGACCTTTGCCGCCCTCGTCCTGTCGCCGGGCGTACCCTACAAATTCCCGCAGCCGCACCGCATCGTGCGGATGGCGGAAATGACCAATGTGCCGGTCGTCGGCGACATGGAATTGTTCGCGCGCGCCGTGCAGGCCCTGCCGGAGCGTGGCCGCCCGAAGATTGTCGGGATCACCGGCACGAACGGCAAATCGACAACGACGGCCCTGATCGGGCATATCCTGAAACATGCAGGCCGGGATGCACGTATCGGCGGCAATATCGGCACAGGCGTGCTGGACCTCGCCCCGCTGCATGCCAATGCGATTTACGTGCTGGAGCTGTCCTCCTACCAGCTGGACCTGGTGAAGAGCCTGCATTGCGATGTCGCCGTCCTGATGAACATCACGCCGGACCATCTGGACCGGCATGGCGGCATGGACGGCTATCAGGCCGCGAAGATGCGCATCTTCCAGAACCAGACCGAAAAGGATGTCGCGGTCATCGGTTTTGATGACGTGATTACCCAGTCCATCGCCATCGGCCTGTCGGCTAACGGTCCGGCCCGCGTGGTGCAGGCCTCGTCGACCTATGCGCTGGGCCGTGGCGTGAGCGCCGTAGACGGACGGCTTTATGACAGCAATACCGGCCAGGCGCAGTTTGTCGGAAGCCTGTCCGACTGCATGGCCCTGCCGGGCCGTCACAACCACCAGAATGCCGCCGCCGCCTATGCGGCCTGCCGGTCGCTGGGCCTCGACCCGCAGACCATCATGGAAGGCATCCGCACATTTCCGGGCCTCGCCCACCGGCTTGAAATGGTCGGCGAGATCGACGGCGTGAGATTCGTCAACGACTCCAAGGCGACCAATGCCGAAGCCGCCGAGCAGGCGCTGAAGGCCTACAAGAAGGCTTACTGGATTGCGGGCGGCGTCTCCAAGGCGGAAGGCATCCAGCCCCTGTCGCCCTTGTTCCCGAACATCACCAAAGCCTACCTGATTGGCGAGGCTGAAGACTCCTTCGCCGCCACGCTGAAGGGCAAGGTCGCCCTGCAGACATGCGGCACGCTGGAAAATGCAGTTCAAGCTGCATTTAGGGATGCGAAAGCCGTCGGAGATGAAAATCCGGTCATTCTTCTTTCACCTGCCTGTGCGAGTTTCGACCAGTTCCGCGATTTTGAACATCGCGGGGATGTGTTCCGGAGCATCGTCCAGTCAATGATGCCGCAGGAGTTGAAGGAGTTGGCTTGACCTACGTATCGTCTGCCCCATTGCTCGCACGCTCGGACATGTCCTGGCTGACCGAGTGGCGGCGGACGGTCGATTGGGGCCTGCTCGGCGGCGCACTCTTCCTGATTGCCATCGGCCTGCTCATGTCGCTCGCGGCAGGTCCGACGGCGGCTGCGCGCATCGGCTATGCCGACGAGTATTTCTTCGTGTTCCGGCAAGTCGGCTTCGCCAGCCTCGGCTGCCTCATCATGGTGGTGGTGAGTATGCTGGACCGGGCCTGGGCGCGGCGCTTTGCAACGCTGGTCTTTATCGCCAGCCTGACCCTGATGTTCTTCATCCTGGTCTGGGGCCATGAAGCGAAAGGCGCGCAACGCTGGTTGCGCATTGCCGGCTTCTCCCTGCAGCCAAGCGAGATGGTGAAGCCTGCCCTGATCGTGGTCGGCGGCTGGCTGCTGGCCCAGCGTGAGCTTTACCCAACCGGGCCGTGGGCCGTGATCGCCTTCCTGTTCTATGCGGTCACGCTCGGTCTCTTGTTGTTGCAGCCGGATGTGGGCCAGTCGGTCCTGCTGACGGCGGCGTTTGTCGTTACCTTCTTTGTCAGTGGCTTGCCGTGGAGATGGGCAGCGGGCTTTGCGGTGGGAGGCGTCAGCCTGTCGGCCTCGCTCTATGCCTTGCTGCCGCATGTCCGCTACCGCGTGAACAGCTTCATCAATCCGGGGTCCGCCGACACGTACCAGATCGACCGCGCGGCCGAGGCAATCGGCCGGGGCGGCCTGTTCGGTGTCGGTCCGGGGGAGGGGCAGGTGAAGATCCATCTGCCTGACGCACATACCGATTTCATCTATGCCGTCATGGTCGAGGAGTTCGGGCTGATCGCAGCGCTGGTGCTGATGGCGATCTTCGTCCTCATGATCCTGCGCGGCTTCCGCGCCAGCTCCCGGGTGGATGACGGCTATGCGCGCGCGGCGAGTGCCGGACTCTTCACGCTATTCGGCCTTCAGGCTGCCATAAACATTGCCGTAAATCTGGCCCTTATCCCGCCAAAGGGCATGACACTGCCATTTGTGTCCTATGGCGGCTCGTCCATGATCGGGACGGGATTGACACTGGGCCTTGCGCTGGCACTTGTGCGCGGACAAGGTACGCGCACAAGGGGCCGCTATGGCTAACGACAGAGACAAGCTCGTCATCATCGCAGCAGGTGGAACCGGGGGACACATGTTCCCCGCCAGGGCCTTTGCCGACGAGATGCGCGCGCGGGGCTGGAAGATTGGCCTGATCTCTGACAAGCGCGGTGCGAAATATGCCAAGGATTTCCCGGCCGACTGGCTGGAACAGGTACAGGCCGCCTCTCCGAATTTCCGCAAGCCGTGGACGCTGCCCAGCGCGGCGATGAAGATCAATGCCGGCATTTCCCGCGCCAAGACGCTGATCCGCGAAACCCGCCCCAGCCTGGTGGCAGGCTTTGGCGGCTATCCGGCCTTTCCGGCACTGGCTGCGGCGCGCCGGATGAAAGTGCCGATCATCATCCATGAACAGAATGCCGTGCTCGGGCGGGTGAACCGCCGCTTTGCCCGGCAGGCCAAGCTGGTCGCCAGCGGGTTTGAGCGTCTCGACAGGCTGCCCTCCTGGAGCGCCCATCTGGCCGTGGGCAATCCGGTGCGTGAGGCGATCCTGGCGCGGCGGGACGATCCCTATCCCTCTACGGATGATACGCTGACCATCCTGATTACGGGGGGCAGCCAGGGCTCGAAGATCATCGGCGAGACCATCCCGACGGCGATTGTCGATTTCGTGCCACCGCCGCTGCAGGCGCGGCTGCGTGTGATCCAGCAGGTGCGGGAGGAACAATACGCCTTTGTCGACAATATGTACCGCCGTGTGAAGATCGATGCCGAGCTGGCTCCGTTCTTTTCCGACATGCCGGAAAAGCTGTCGCAGGCGCATCTCGTGATCGCCCGGTCAGGCGCGGGCACTGTGTCGGAGATTGCTGCGGTTGGCCGGCCGTCCATCCTGATCCCGCTGGCGATTGCCATGGACGACCATCAGGCCGCCAATGCCGAGGCGCTGACGGAGATTGGTGCAGCCGACATGGTGCTGGAAACCAATCTCTACCCGCAATTGCTGGGCGCGCTGATCACGGCCCGCCTGCAGGATACGGACGATCTGAAAGCGCGAGCAGCTGCGGCGAAGGCGTCGGCGAAGGTCAATGCCACGAAAGACCTCGCCGATATGGCAGAACGGGTCGCGGAGCTTTAAGCCACACGCGGCGCGCAGGCATGAGTCTTGTGCATCTCGGCGTCCCGCAGCCATTCCCAGCCGAACGCATCTTCCGTGTCGCCCTTCTGCTGGCGCCGGGCGAGCCGTTCAAGCGCCTCTTCGAGCGTGGGCGTATGGCCTGCCGGGATGTTCCACATGACGAAATGCATCTCGCGCATCAGTTCGAACCATTCGGCGCGGCGTTCGTAGAATTTCCGGTGGATGGTGCCCCAGACAAACCGTTCGAGGCTTTGCACGTCTTCCCAGACGGTCAGATTCGCGACGAATTGCGGATCGCCGTCGATCTTGGCTTCCGTATTGCCCTGACCGGGCTCACCGGAGCCTTCCATCATCCAGACAAAGCCCGGCATGGATTTGCCGAGCCCGTTGATGAGATCGAGATTGTCCATGAAATCCTTCACGCGCGGATCATCCGTCGGCGCGACGAGATGCCCGACATTAAGCTGGGCCAGATGCATTTTCATGAGTGCGGGTCCCCTCGCAGCGAAGCACCCCAATTGTGCCTCATTACAGTCATTTTGGGATCGCAGGGTGCCTGTTCAAGAATATCGCCCTCGGTTTCATGAAAGCGTCATGCACAAGCAGTCCTTGCTTCGCGCTCCCGCGTCACGGTATCGCTAGGCGTTCCCGTTTCCTCATTTGGACGATCTCGCATGACTTCTCCCACTCCCTTTGATCTTGGTCCCGCCCACATTGTCGGCATTGGCGGCATCGGCATGTCTGGCATCGCCGATGTCATGATCACGATGGGCTATCAGGTGCAGGGCTCTGACATACGCGAGTCCGACAATATCCAGCGCCTGCGCGAGCGGGGCGCGAAGATCTTCATCGGTCACGCCGCCGAGAATGTGGAGGGAGCCGGCACGGTCATTATCTCGACCGCGATCAAGTCCGGAAACCCTGAAGTGGACGCCGCCCGCGCCACAGGCATTCCGGTCGTGCGCCGCGCCAATATGCTGGCCGAGATCACGCGCCTGAAATACACGGTCTGCATCGCGGGCACGCATGGCAAGACGACAACGACGTCGATGGTCGCGGCGCTGCTGGATGGCGCAAATATCGACCCGACCGTCATCAATGGCGGGATCATCCATGCCTATGGATCGAACTACAAGGCAGGCGAAAGCGACTGGATGGTCGTCGAGAGCGACGAGAGCGATGGCACCTTTGCCAAGCTCCATCCGACCTGCGCCGTGGTGACCAATATCGACGCGGAACATATGGACCATTACGGGTCCATGGAGAAATTGCGCGAGGCGTTTGATACCTTTGTCGAGAATTTGCCCTTCTATGGCTTTGCCGTCCTGTGCACGGACCATCCTGAAGTGCAAGGGCTTGCCGCGCGGGTCACAGACCGGCGCCGCATCACCTATGGCTTCAACCGCCAGGCCGATGTCCGCGCGATCAATCTGAAAACCGATCTGTCCGGTGCGCATTTCGATGTGGCGCTGCGCCGTCCCGGCTCGGCCCAGCCGCGGATGATCGAAGGGCTGACCCTGCCGATGGCAGGCGAGCACAATGTCCAGAACGCGCTGGCCGCTGTCGCCGTTGCGCTGGAGCTTGGCGCGACCGACGACCAGATCCGGACCTCGATGGGGCAATTTGGCGGTGTGAAGCGCCGCTTCACCCAAGTGGGGGAATGGGTGCCGGTCGACGGCAAGCCGCCCGTCCGCATTATTGATGATTATGGTCATCACCCGGTGGAGATTTCTGCCGTGCTGAAGGCCGCGCGGGCCATGCAGGGGCAGGGGCAGCTGATCGCCGTCTGCCAGCCGCACCGTTATACGCGTCTACGCGACCTGTTCGAGGATTTCTCCCGCTGTTTCGATCAGGCCGACCATGTGCTGGTCGCGCCCGTCTACGAGGCCGGCGAAAGCCCGATCGAGGGGTTCAACCACGAATCGCTCGTCGCCAGCATCCTGCGCAATGGTCATCGGGGTGCGGCGACCTTGTCCTCCATCGAGGCCCTGCCGGAGACGCTGAAGGAATTGGCCGAGCCCGGCGCGATGGTTGTTTGTCTCGGGGCAGGGGACATCACCAAGTATGCGGCGGAGCTGCCGGGAAAACTGGCGTCCTGACGTAGAGACAGCGGGAAAACCGCTTTCCCTTTCCTTGCGAATGTGCAGGCTAGGCAACAGATGCCGGCAAGCGGCACTTGGGAGGAAACCGCATGACCGAGACATCCATTTCGCCCGGCCAGGACGAAGAAGCCGCCATCGTGGCTTCCCAGGGAACGCGGACGGCCGGCGAAGGGGGCGCGCTCGGCAAGACAGCTCTTGCCTGGGCCTGGTTCGAATGGGCCCGCAACCCTTATTATATCCTGATCATCATCTATGTGTTCGCGCCGTATTTCGCGCGCGACATCATTGGCGCGGACATTCTGGCCAGCGGCGAACTGGACGGCCTTGACCCGGAGACCGCGCGCCAGATGGCTGGCGCGAAAGGGCAGGCGGTGGTCGCCTCATTGTCGAAATGGGCGGGCGCGATCGCAGCGCTGACGGCGCCCTTCCTGGGGGCGGCGTTTGACAGGGGCCTCCGTCGCAAGCCGTTGCTGATCCTGTTCCTCGGCGTTCTGTCGGTCCTCAGTTTCTTGCTCTGGTGGGCCGTGCCGGGCGAGTCCGGTTTCTCTACCGGCACCATTATCGGCGTCCTGATCGCCGCCTATGTCACCTATACCTATAGCGAGGTGACTCACAATTCCATGTTGCCGGATGCGGCCCGACCGACCGCGCTGCCAGCTGTATCGGGGCTTGGCCTGGCACTCGGCAACGCCGCCGCGACGCTCCTGTTCGTTGCGGTTATCCTGATGTTCGCCCTGCCAGACATGCTGGGCTGGCCGTTCAAGGAACCCCTGTTCGGCATTGATACGGCAAAATACGAGCATTTCCGGATCGCGGGGCCTCTCTGTGCGGTCTGGCTGGTCGCGATGATCGTGCCTTTTTTCCTGTATGCGAAGGATTCAGGGGTAAAAGGCACACCCTTCCTGCCCTCTGTCAGGCAAGGGGCCGAAGGCGTCATCCGCACCGTGCGCAGGGCGGCGGAGTATCGCGAGGCGTTCAAATTCCTGATTGCGCGGACAATCTATGCCGACGGCATGTTCGCCCTTCTGGCGCTGGCGGCGGTGTATGTCAGCCTGTTCCTGGGCTGGGGCATTGTGGAACTGACCATCTATGCCATCTGGGCTTCGGTCTGGGCGGCGATTGGCGGCGTGGCCGGCGGCTGGTTTGACTCGAAGCTCGGGCCCAAGAATGCGCTCTTGATGGAGCTGCTGGCGATTGTCGCCATCCTGTTCTTCGGGCTTTCCGTGACGCGGGAATCCATCCTGTTCGGCCTGATCGAGAACCGGGAGCTGTGGCAGGCTCCGTTCTTCTCCAGCCTGTCGGATGTGACCTATCTGCTGAACGGGGCGCTGATCGGCGTCTTTGCCACCGCCAATATCTCGTCCAGCCGGTCGATGCTGGTACACATCGCGCCGACCCATATGCGCGGGGAATTTTTCGGGCTTTACGCGATTGCCGGAACGGTCACGGTCTGGATCGGGCCACTGCTGATCGAATTGTTCACCACCTGGTCGAACAGCCAGCGGGTTGGCATGTCAGCCATTGCCCTGCTGTTCTTCTGTGGGTTTGCCATGCTGACGACGGTCAAGGTCTCGCGAACGCCTGCCGAGTAGAAGCCGGGATCGGGCGAGACCTAGCTGGTCGGGCCGAAGGCGCCGCCGCCGCCCGACGTAACCCGGGCAATTTCATCAACCCGGCGCGGACGGAGATAGAACTCGTCCTTGATCGTCTTGGTCGTGTTGATGAAGCCGCCAATCTGGCTGTCATATTCGTAGATGACTTCGGAAAGAATGATCGAGCCGGGCGATGAGATGATGCCGTTCGGCACAGTCACCTTTGCGCCCTTCGAATAAGGCGCCATCTTGTACGCGTCGGACCATTCCACCACGGGCTTGCCGTCGCCAGAGTCTACGATGCTGGTAATCCGCATCGTGGCGCTCTGGGCCTCATAGGGCTGCATCATCACTTCGGCTGCAGCGAACATTTCTTCCATGTCATCATCGGTCACGGTCGCCAGGCGCGCCGTCAGGTCACCCAGGCTGGCTGTGGTCGACGTGACCCGGCGATCGACCCGCATGAGCAGGCTGAGCTCAACCGCGCCCAGATAGATGAAGATCAGGATCGGCGCGATCAAGGCGAATTCAACGGCGGACACGCCTTCCTGATTGTAGCGAATGCCGCGCACGCCACGCCATTTGAGGCGGGGATTGAGTCGGGACAGAAGAGATTTCTTGGTCATGACGATCAGTCTCCGAAAGGCTCGTTACGGAACACCGCATTGGCCTGGATCAGGTGGCGGTTGTTCGGAAGATTTGACAAAGGCGTGGACACCCAGGGAGTCATCAGCTCCCATTCATAGAACACGCGGACCGCCACGATATCATTGGCTGAGCCCGGATCGTACTTGAAGTCGGTGTCGTCGATTTCGCCGTCACCGCCCAGGGGCGCCGTCAGATCGGCCGTACTGAACTTGTCGAGCGAGCGCACATCAATGTAGAGCCGCTCATCGCAATCGAGCAAATTGTAGAAATTCGAGCAGACTTCCTGACGGAATTCCACCTTGGTGAACCCACTATCCTGCGCCTGGCCCGTACGGATCTTGCGCGAGGCTTCTCCCAAAGAGTGCTCCAGCACGGTCGACATGATGAACAGGAGGCAGACTTCCAGCAGCCCAAAGATCAGGAAGAAGAAGGGGATGGAAACGAGTGCGAACTCGACAGCGGTTGCCCCGCGGCGGTTCTCACACCATTCCCTGAATTTGCGGCGCAGGCGCGGCGCAAGAATTCCGATTTGTGCTGTCATTGTCATCACCCACACAGACCCACATGATTAGAGTGTGGGAATATCAGATGTGGGTGATCAGCCGGTTTCGCCGATCTGTTGAATTTCATGCTTTTGGGTCAGACGCGCCGTTAGTTGTCGGCTGACAGTCCCTGTACGCCCGTCTGCTGCTCGATATATTGCTCGAAATGCTCGGGATCATCGCCAACACTTAGCGTCGACCGGCAATTAGGGGCGCAATCATAGGTGAAGTTGGACCCGGACCGGTTGACCGTCACAACATTCGCCTCATTCGCAATCACGAGAATATCGGTAGAAAAAATCTGGCGGCCTGCATCGTCAAAGATCAGCAAATTGGTGGTGCCAAACGTCTTGCCGGTAATGAAGATGAGTTGCTCATCATGCACGGCAACGTCGGCAATCGCCTGGTTGCCCAGGACGACACTGGCCGCTGCACTACGCAGGTGAACCGGTATGGTCTTGTTGATCTCCACCGAAAGTGGGGCAGCCAGCGCGGCTTGCGAGAAGAGCGCAGCGGCGACCGGCAGAGCGCAGACCTTCGCGAACAGGTTCATCTTGCTGTCTCCAGACTTATTCAGCAGGGGCACATTCGTTCAATAAGGTTGCGCGTTTCCTAATAAGGTCCGCCGCGAGGGGCGAATTCCTGTGGGTGCTCCTTATATGGAATGAACCGGAAACGGAACGAATCAGCAAAACCCCAATGTTTTCGGGCCTGCAGAAGGTAAATAAAACCCTGTTTTGCCTTCATGGATTTTCTCTTTTCTTTCATGTGATGTTGAGAATGATCCGGTAGTTTCCATCATGTTCCGGGTAGAGGATTTTGCCGGGGCAAAAAACAATCGCATGATGGGAGTTTCCAATGTTTGCACGTTTTCTGAAAGACGAGTCCGGTGCCACGGCTATTGAATATGGTCTGATCGCTGCACTTATCGCTGTTGCTATCATCGGTGGTGCTACCGCCCTCGGTAAGTCTGTGAACGACAAGTTCCAAGGCGTTGCCACCGAAATGGACGGCGCATAATCGACCAAGGCTAACAGCCTGACATACAAGGAAGCCGCCAGGGAAACCTGGCGGCTTCTTTGCTTTGGCGGGACGAATATAAAAACTTCCTTCAGTCTTTTCAGTCAGGATGAGCTGGAACTGATGTGAAGGAAGCCTTCGATGATCCTGGCCATGCTCGCCGGCCTGTTTCTGGCCATGTGCGTTTTTGCTGCGCTTCATGATGTGAACCGCCTGACGATCCCAAACTGGTTGAACCTCACGCTCGCCTTGCTGTTTGTGCCTGCGGCCGCCGTTTCCGGTGTGCCCATGGAAATCATAGGCGGGCACCTCGTGACCGCTCTGTGCGCCTTCATGATCGCGTTCGGATTGTTCGCGTTCAATATTGTGGGGGGAGGGGACGCCAAGATGATCCCGGCCGTGATGCTTTGGGTGGGCCCGAGCGCGAGTGTGACCTTCCTGTTCGTGATGGCCCTGGTTGGCGGCGCTTGCGCCATTCTCATTATCCTTGTCCGGAAATCCATGCCGGCAGAAGTCGTGCCGGGCGCGATCCGTGCGCCCTTTGAGGAAAAAGCGGGTGTGCCCTATGGCGTCGCCATCGCTGCGGGCGTGTTCGCGGCAGGCGCCGAGTCTCCATTCCTTTCCGAAATCTTAAGCCGGATCAGTCTATTCAGTTAACGATGCTTTAGTGGCCTTGTGAAAAGGTCGCTCATGACCGGACCATGCTGAATCGTTCAGAACTGTCCGAGGTGTCTTGTTTCCGGAGGAGTGGGGCCTCATGTCGCCAATTCGTCTAATCATCCTGATCGGTGCCGCTGTCGCAGCAATCGCTGCCGCGTTCCTGGTGCGAAACCTTGCGCAGGCCCCTGCGCCGGTGATCCAGACCGATCAGCAAACCGTTGTTGAAACCCGGGAAGTCTCAGAGACCAAGGTCCTGGTTGCCCGCCGTGATCTGGAGATTGGCGATTTCGTAACGGTCGATGACCTGGAATGGGCTGACTGGCCGGAGAAGAGCATCGTGCTTGGCTACCGGACCGAAACCGACTCCCCGAACGCGATCGAGGAACTGGCCGGCAGCGTTGTGCGTGTCCCGATCTTTGAAAATGAGCCTGTCTTGCCGCGCAAACTGGTGAAGAAGGGCGATACAGGCACCATGGCTGCCTTGATTGAGCCCGGCATGCGCGCGATGTCTGTCGAGATTTCAACGGAATCGGCGTCCGGGGGGTTCATTCTCCCGAATGACCGCGTGGATGTGATCCTGACTCATCAGATCACGCTGCAGTCCGGCGGCGACATGGTTGAGCGGACTGCCACGGATACCATCCTTCAGAATGTGCGTGTGCTGGCGATTGACCAGATTTATCTCACAAATGATGAAGGCGGCGCGTCCCAGGTTGGTAATACGGCCACGCTGGAAGTGAACAGCAAGGAAGCGGAACTGATTGCGCTGTCGCAGCGCAAAGGCGCGATCTCGCTGTCTCTCCGCCCCTGGTCGGATGTGGGCGAATCCTATGACCGCGGGGCGCGGACCGACATGCTGGAGAATGGTGGCAACAGCAATGGCGGTATTATGATCTATCGCAGCGGCCAGGCATCGAATGCCGGGCTTGGGGGAAGCTGAGAATGATAATGTCTAAGTCTTTGTCGGGTGTGGCAGCGCTGGCGGTGGCCATTGCGTTCATGCCGGCGGCACAGGCCGAGTCGGCACGGATGGGCACACGTATCACCCATCCCGGCGAGTCGGATTACAGCCAACAGGTCACGCTTGGCTTGAACAAGTCGATGATTGTCGAACTCGACACGCCGGCGTCCGATGTGGTCATCACCAATCCGGCAATTGCGGACGCGGTTGTGCAGACCGCCAAGCGGATCATCTTCCGCGGGGTCAGTTTTGGCCAGACCAATGCCTTCGTATTCGATCGCGCCGGGAACCAGATTCTCAATCTCGAAATCGGCGTTGAAATGGACATGGCCTCGCTGGAGCAGCTGGTGGCCCGTCATGTTCCGGGGGCGCGCGTGCGCATTGAGGGCATGAATGGCAGCGTGGTCCTGACCGGAACGGCCGACAGTCTCACGGCATCCAATGCGGTTGAGCGGCTCGTGTCAGCCTATGTGCAGGCCGATGAATCGACGCAGGTCATCAACATGATCAGTATTGCGGCAAAGGACCAGGTTCTCCTGGAAGTCCGTATCGTCGAAATGCAACGCAATGCCGTCAAGCAGCTTGGGATCAATTTGACGGGCTCACCTGGGTTCGGCGATCTTGCTGCGCTGGTTGAGCGCCAGCTTTTTTCCGATAACGGATCCGGGGTTCCTGTCGATACCGGCACCACGACGCTGGCCCCCGGCCTGCCATATTCCTTCAATGGCGATATTGGCAGTTCCCTGAGCTTCCCGGTTCAGGGCCAGAGCCTGGGCGGCTTCGGCGGGACGATCGGTTACCAGAACTATGTCGGCGCTGACCTGCAATCGAGCATTGGCGCCGAGATCAATGCGCTTGAGCGCATCGGTATCGTGCGCACGCTGGCAGAACCGAACATTGTCGCCATGTCAGGGGAAGCGGCGAAATTCCTCGCAGGCGGTGAATTCCCGGTCCCTGTGGGTCAGGACAATAATGGTCGCATCACGGTCGAGTTCAAGCCGTATGGTGTCGGCCTCGGCTTCACGCCGGTAGTCCTGTCGGAAGGCCGCATCTCGCTGAAAGTCTCCACGGAAGTCTCCGAATTGTCGTCCGAGGGCGCCTTTCAGGGCACCAGCACGACCACGATTGATGACAGCGGCAACGTCGTCACGGTCGAGGGCGTGACGCTGCCGGCCCTGTCGGTGCGTCGGGCGGAATCCACGATTGAACTGCCATCGGGCGGATCGATGATGATGGCCGGCCTGATCCAGACGCGGTCACGTCAGACACTCGACCAGATTCCGGGCCTGAAGAAGCTGCCGATTCTGGGCGCACTGTTCCAGTCCCGCGACTTTATCCAGGAAGAGACCGAACTGGTCGTGATCGTGACACCCTATCTGGTGGATCCAACGTCCAAGGACCAGTTGCGCACGCCGGCAGACGGCTTTGCCAATGCCTCGGACGCCAAGACCATCTTCTTCGGAAAGATCAACGAACAATATGGCAAGAACGGCGCCAAGGTTGACGCCGCCGACTATCGCGCACCCGTCGGATTCATTGAGGAGTAGGGGATCCAGGATGACCAGGTTTATGACTTCACCTCTTGCTCTGGCCGCGGCGTTCGGCGCCCTGGCTGTCACGGGATGTTCCAGTGCCGCGCCGACCTCGGTGCCCGCCTCGTACCTGCAAGGCACGCCTCTTGATCGCAATGCGATCACGGTCGCGAAGCGGACGGAGTTTCTCGAAATCGATATTCATCCCGCCGCCAGCCAGTTGAGCCTCAGCGACAAGGCCCGCATCCAGAATTTCGTGGCGAGCTATCGGTCGGTCGGACATGGCCCGCTGATCATGTCCCTGCCGGAATCCTCTGACAATCCGCAACTCGCGGTGTCGGCTGTGGTTGAAGCGCGGGAAATCGCCTGGGAAAACGGCGTCGAGTACGAAGAGATTTCCGGGAGCAGTCATGGGGCAGAATCAACCGTTTCCGAGCCTCTGATCCTTGCTTACCAAACTTATGATGCGATTGCTCCGGATTGCCCATCGCTGGCCGAGATCAATATGGCCGACATCACGTCGAACAATGAAATGCCGACGCTTGGCTGCGCGGTCAGAACCAATCTTGCAGCGATGATCGCCGATCCGGCGGACCTTCTGGGCCAGCGGTCCCTGGATGAAGGCGACTCCCTGCGCCGCAGTACAATTCTCGGCAAGTTCCGCGATGGTGAAGCAACTGGCGCCGAACGGAGCCAGGACGAATCCGGCGCCGTGTCGACTGCGGTCGGCAATTAGTGGGCACGAAAAGGGTTTAGTAGATCATGTCTAACGAAAACGCACTGTTCGACGACGACTTCGAAGACGTCTTTTCTGAAGATCCGCTGTCTGATCTTGTTCAGCCGGATATGGAAGGCGCCCAGAGTGTTGCGGACGAACCTGCCCCGGAAGCTGCTCATGCAGGCCTGACGGCTGACAATGATTCCCACGGCCTCGGTCACGCTGAGCCGACGGGGGGCGACGTCATGTTGCCGGCCATTTCCATCAAGCTGTTCTACGAGCGTGCAGAAACGCGCGGCCTTCTGGAAGTGTGTGCCCAGGACCGCCGCATGGGGCGCGCGACGATCGAGTGCATCCCGGGCGGAATCCCGGCGGCGATTGCCTATATGAGCGAAAACCCGACTCCAAATCTTCTGATGATCGAATCTTCGGATTCGGCCGGACAAGTCCTCCGCGAAATCGATGCGCTGGCGGAACATTGCGATGATTCCGTCAAGGTGATGGTGATTGGGGCGGTCAACGATATCACGCTCTACCGCCAGCTGATTGCGCGCGGGGTGAGCGAGTATCTGGTGCCGCCATTCCAGCCGCTTCAGATCATCCGGTCGGTTGCTGACCTGTTCGTGAATCCGGACTCGCCCTTTGTGGGCAAGCAGATCTCGGTGGTCGGCGCCAAGGGCGGGGTAGGGGCCTCGACGATTGCACACAATCTCTCCTGGGCACTCTCCGAGAACATCAAGGTCAACACCACATTGGTCGATCTCGACCTGTCCTTCGGGACCACGGCGCTCGACTTCAACCAGGAAACCCCGCAAACCGTCGCCGATGCCCTGTTGGCGCCGGAGCGCGCGGATGAGAGCGTGATCGAGCGACTGCTGGCCAAGCCGACAGATCGATTGTCCCTGTTCACCGCGCCCGCCACGATCAACCAGATCATGGACATTCCCGACGAAGCCTATTCGACGGTGATCGAAGGCGTGCGCCGCAATGTGCCTTACCTGGTGCTCGATCTGCCGCACATGTGGTCGACCTGGATGCTCAACACGCTGGTCGCCTCGGACGAGGTGATCGTGGTGTGCCAGCCGGACCTTGCCTCGCTTCGCAATGGCAAGAACATGATTGACCAGTTGAGAGCGAAACGTCCGAACGACCATCCGCCGCGCCTCGTGCTGAATATGAGCGGTGTGCCCAAACGCCCGGAAATTCCGGTGAAGGATTTCGCTGCGGCGATCGGGGTCGAGCCGGATGTCATCCTGCCCTTCGATCCGGAATTGTTCGGGACGGCCGCGAATAATGGCCAGATGATCTCCGAGACTGATCCGGCGTCCAAATCCGCGCAGGCGATAGATCACCTGGCCTCCACACTGACCGGACGGGTCGTGGAGCCCCAGGAGAAGTCGTTCTTTAAGAAATTGCTGGGAAAGTGACCCTTAGGGGGAATTTCATATGGCCTTTGGAAAACGACCTGCCACAAGCGCGCAACTGACGCCGCCCGCTGCGCCAACTCCAAAGCCGGCCCCGGCGGCGGAAGTAAAGCCGAAGCCCACACCGAAGAAACCAGCGGTGCCCGAACCGGTGCCCGTGAAAGGTGCGCCGAAGCCACCTTCGGCCGGCTCCAAGCCGGTGCGCGTCCAGACGCCGGAAGCCAAGCCGGAACCTGTCCGCAAGGTCAACCAGCAATCGGACCAGTATTACGCGACGAAGATGACCATCTTCAACGCGCTGATCGACACGATCGACCTGTCGCAGCTGGCCCAGCTGGACGCAGAGAGCGCGCGCGAGGAAATTCGCGACATCGTCGTCGAAATCATCAGCATCAAGAATGTGGTGATGTCGATCTCGGAGCAGGAACAGCTGCTCGACGATATCTGTAACGATGTGCTGGGCTATGGTCCGCTTGAGCCGCTGCTGGCCCGCGATGACATCGCCGATATCATGGTCAATGGCGCCGACACGACCTATATCGAAGTCAACGGCAAGATCGAGCGTACCAATATCCGGTTCCGCGACAATGCGCAGCTGATGAACATCTGTCAGCGCATTGTGAGCCAGGTTGGCCGCCGCGTCGACGATTCCTCGCCCATCTGTGACGCCCGCCTGCTGGACGGGTCTCGTGTGAACGTGATTGCACCGCCCCTGGCGATTGATGGTCCGACCCTGACCATTCGTAAGTTCAAAAAGGACAAGCTGCGCCTTCAGGATCTCGTGAATTTCGGATCCATTTCCGAACCGGGCGCAGAAATCCTGCGCATCATCGGCCATTCGCGCTGCAATGTCCTGATCTCCGGCGGTACCGGTTCGGGAAAGACGACCCTGCTCAATTGTCTGACCGGCTTCATTGATCCGACCGAGCGCGTCATTACCTGCGAAGACTCCGCGGAGCTCCAGTTGCAGCAACCGCACGTCGTGCGGCTCGAAACGCGTCCCCCGAACATTGAGGGCTCGGGTGAGATCACCATGCGGGATCTCGTCAAGAACTGTCTGCGTATGCGTCCTGAACGGATCATCGTGGGCGAGGTGCGTGGACCGGAAGCCTTTGACCTTTTGCAGGCCATGAACACAGGCCATGACGGGTCAATGGGCACGCTGCACGCCAACAGCCCGCGTGAGGCGCTCTCCCGTGTGGAATCCATGATTACGATGGGCGGCTTCTCGCTGCCTGCGAAGACCATCCGTGAGATGATTGTCGGCTCTATTGATGTCGTCGTTCAGGCGTCCCGCCTGCGGGATGGCTCGCGCCGCATCATGAATATTACCGAGGTCATGGGCCTTGAGGGCGAAACCATCGTGCTGCAGGACGTCCTGAAATACGAAATCGAGGGGGAAGATGAGGACGGCAGGGTGTCCGGCACGCACAGGGGCACCGGCGTCGGCCGGCCGCGCTTCTGGGAGCGCGCGTCATACTACAATATGGAACGCGATCTTGCGGCAGCACTCGACGAGTTGGGAGCCTGACGCATGGAAGGTAACATGTTGATATATGTCATCGGCGGATTGGCCTTCCTGACGATTGCCGGTGTCGGTCTTGCGTTGACGGGCGACAAGTCCGAAGCCGCCCGCAAGCGGGCGAAGGCGATTGGAACCGGCGGGACCGGGTCGGGCCGGCGCGGCAAGGTGATGGATGAGAATGCCAAACGCCGCCAGAAGACCCAGGACATGCTGGACACAATGCGCAAGCAGGACAAGGAGCGGCGCAAATCCATTCGGCCGCAAAACCTGCAATCGCGCCTGACCCAGGCCGGGCTGGATGTACCTGTTTCGGCATTCTGGATTTTCTCGCTCATCCTCGGCCTGGCGCTGGGCGGAACCGTCTATATCCTTGGATTCGATGGGCTCGTGATCAGTGGGATTTCCTTCAAGAGCCGTCCAGCCCTGGTGGGCGGCGCCTTCTTCTTCGGTGCCGTTGGGCTGCCGCGTATCCTGCTCGGCATGCTGACCAATGGCCGCAACAAGAAAATGATCAACCAGTTCGCAGATGCCCTGGATATCATTGTGCGCGGTGTGAAGTCCGGTTTGCCGCTGAATGAATGTGTCCGGATCATCTCGAAGGAATCGCCGGAGCCGCTGCGAACGGAATTCGCCATGCTGACCGACAACCTTTCAATGGGGGCGGGGCTCGAACGCTCGCTGAACACTTTCTACAAGCGGGTACCGCTGCAGGAAGTGAACTTCTTCATGATCGTGCTGATGATCCAGTCGAAGGCGGGGGGTAATCTCTCGGAGGCGCTCGGCAACTTGTCCAGCGTGATCCGCGCGCGCAAGATGATGCGCGAAAAGGTCAAGGCCATGTCGTCGGAGGCCAAGGCCTCCGCCATGATTATCGGGGCATTGCCTTTTGTCGTGGGCTTTCTCGTCTATATGACGACCCCGGCCTATGTCATGCAGCTGTTCACGACCGACACCGGTCACCTCTTTCTCACCATCGGTGTGGTGATGATGTCCATGGGCATCTTCGTCATGCGCAAAATGATCAATTTCGATTTGTAAGGCGCGGCGATGACAGACATCCTTTCATCATTGGCCAAGCCTGAAGCCGTTGCTGCGCTGCTGATTGCCCTCGCTGTATTCGGCACGATCATCTCCGTGCTCCTGCCATATCTGCAGACGGACAAGCTTGAGACACGTCTCAAGGCCGTAACGGAGCAACGCGAAAAACTGCGCAAGCAGAGCCGCGCCGCTCTGGACAATCCCAAGGGCCTGCGCCGCACGGATGACTCCGCGATCGGCAACATCTCGTCCCGGCTCAATCTTGCGAAAGCCCTCGAAGACCCAAACATCGTCAACAATCTTGCCAGGGCGGGCCTGCGCGGGCCCGCGCCGCTGGCGGCGTTCTATTTCGCCCGGATGACGCTGCCCTTTGCCGGTGCGGTACTGGTGTTCCTGTACATCTTCTTCGTCAATGATCACGGGTTTGCGCCCGGATTGAAATATGGCTCGCCCCTGTTCGGCGCTGCGGCTGGCTTCTACGCACCCAATATCTACGTGTCCAACATTGCGCAGAAGCGGCAGCAATCGATCATGCGCGCGTTTCCGGATGCGCTCGACATGCTGCTGATCTGCGTCGAAGCGGGCATGTCCATCGAGCTGGGCTTTTCGAAAGTCAGCCAGGAAGTGGGTTCGGCCTCAGCAGAACTGGCTGAGGAATTCGGCCTGACCGTGGCGGAACTTTCCTATCTGCCGGAACGCCGTCAGGCGTATGAGAACCTCGCCAAACGGACCGGCAATGATGGTATCAAGGCCGTCTGTATGGCGCTTGGCCAGGCAGAACGTTACGGGACGCCGCTGGGCGATGCGCTCCGGGTCATGGCCAAGGAAAACCGCGACATGCGTATGGCGCAGGCCGAGAAGAAAGCTGCTGCCCTGCCGGCGCAGCTGACCGTGCCGATGATCCTGTTCTTCCTGCCGGTCCTGTTCCTGGTCGTGCTGGGCCCTGCCTATATCGGCTTCAAGGCATCACAGGCTGGCGATCAGGCTTCGATGCCGGCAATTGAACAGACGGATACGAACTGGGGCTGAGGTCCGGGTGACTTCAGTGGAGCGCGCTCGCCGGCTAGCCTGGCGGGCGCGTTTGCTTTTTCAAGGACGGGTATCAGCCAGGTGTACGGCGCAGACGCAGGCCGGTGGCTGCCGGGGCAGGGGCGTCCGCTTGCGTCTCGTCATCCGAACCAGGCCCGGCAAGCGACAGGCTTTCGGAGGCCACTGGCTTGGAGGCGCTCGCTTTGGGACGTTCGGCGGTTGCCGGACGTGACGGCGCGCTGGCCCTGGGGGCCTCTTCCAGCGCATCCCAGGAGCGGACCGGCTGGACCATCTCCTGCAGCAGGGCGGTATTCTTCTTGACGACACTTTCAGGTGCGTACCGGCTGCTCACCGCGGCCATTTCGTCATACCGGCCCTGGAGCCCGAGGATCAGGGCCAAATTCTCGGTGACGCGCAAATCGGCATCGGGCTGCTCGGCAGCCAGCCGCAGTTTCGCCTCGGCCCCCGCAAGGTCTCCGCTCAATGCGAGGGACAGGCCATAATTCGCCAAGGTTGTGGTGCGGGTCGGTTCCAGGGCCAGCGCCTTGTCATAGGCCGCCTGCGCCATGTCGTGGCGTTCCAGCTTGTCCAGGGTAATGCCAAAGGCCGACCAGGCGTCCGTCCGCTCTGGCATCACGATGGCAGCTTTTTCAAAAGCGCGCGCGGCGCCCATCAGATTGTCTTCCGCCGAGAATACCTTGCCCAGCGCCATCAGCAGGTCCGGATTGTCCGGATAATCCACCAATGTCTGCGACAGCACCTCGATGGCACGTTCATTCGAGCCAATCCCCCGCAAGGCGGCCACAAAGGTCATCGCCACGTCGAGGTCTTTCGGGGACTTGTTGTACTCATTGGCCCAGAAATTGGCCTTGGTCAGCGGATCGGAATTGTTGGCGGCCTCGATTTCATCCGGCGTGGCCGGTTTCGTCGCGTCCTCGATGGCACGCGCCAATTCGGCCTGGGCCTCAGCTTCCGGATCCGGGGCCGAGGCACAGGCACCGAGCACCAGGATCAGCGCAGTCAGTGACGTTTTGGCTCTGGACATGAGCGGACTCCGGGTTTGTATCTGGGGCACTGCCAGTGAGTCTGGACCGAAGGGCGTCAAGGATCAGTTAACGCCTCAGCAGATTCCATTAACTCTTCCCCGTGAAAGGGCTGAATTCCATGCACAAGAGCTTCACCGCCGACCCGAAGGGCGCCGTTGACGTCTTCCTCTACACGACCGAGGCGTTCAAATCGCTCGAGAACGATCCGTTCCCGAACGCCCGCGCCTTTGCAGAAGGACAAGCTTTCACGGGGGCATCCGGCCAGGTCGTGCTGGTGCCGGGAGATTCCGGAGGGCTCGCCCATGTGCTGTATGGATTGGGGAAGGGCAAGGATGCGCTCGCGGTTGCAGGCCTGTCGGCAAAGCTGCCGAAAGGCTCGTACCGCATTGTCGAGACCGGGAGCCTGGCGTTTCATCAGGTTGCGGCCGGTTGGGCCGACGGGGCGTACCGGTTTGATCGCTACCTGAAGGAAAAGGCGGCGCCCCCTCAGCTTGTCATCCCGGAAGATGAGGATGGCGACGCGCTGAGCCGTGAAGCCGATGCCTGCGCCCTGCTGCGTGACCTCGTGAACACGCCGGCGGCCGATATGGGCCCGCAGGATATTCAGGCGGCGATTTCCGATCTTGCGGACCGTTTTGGCGCGAAGCTCACAACGATCATCGGCGAAGATCTGCTCACGCAGAATTATCCGATGGTGCACGCTGTTGGCCGGGCCGCCGTCTATGAGCCGCGCTTCATGGAGCTGGAATGGGGCGACCCGTCCCATCCGAGCCTCGCGCTGGTCGGCAAGGGGGTGACCTTTGATTCTGGCGGCCTCGATATCAAGCCCGGCTCCGGCATGCGGATCATGAAGAAGGATATGGGCGGGTCGGCGCATGTCATTGCCTTGTCGCAGCTGATCATGAGCGCGAATTTGCCGGTGCATCTGAAACTCTACGTGCCGTCTGTTGAAAACGCCGTAGCGGGCAATTCCTTCCGGCCGGGCGATATCCTGAGCAGCCGCAAAGGGCTGACGGTCGAGATCGACAATACCGATGCCGAAGGCCGCCTGATCCTGGCGGATGCCTTGGCCCGGGCCTGCGAGGAAAAGCCTGACCTGCTGATCGATTTCGCAACCCTGACCGGCGCGGCGCGTGTGGCGCTGGGGCCCGAGTTGGCGCCATTCTACACCGATGATGAGGAGATCGCGGATGCCATCGAAGCCGGGGCGTCCGAGTCCGGCGACCCGGTCTGGCGCATGCCGTTGTGGGACCCGTATCTCGCCGATTTGAAAAGCCCGATTGCCGACCTCGTCAATTCAGGCGGCCGGTTTGCCGGCTCGATCACGGCAGGCCTGTTCCTGAAACAATTCGTCGACGCGAAGAGCTGGACACATTTCGACGTCTGGGCATGGCGGCTCGGCAAGTATGGTCGTCCCGAAGGGGGCGCGCCTTGCGGCCTGCGGGCGGTGTGGCATATGCTCCAGACACGGTACGAATGACACGCAGAGGTGAGATGATGTTCCGGAAATTCTTGCTGGCCCTGATGGCTCCCCTGTTTGCAGCCCTTGCCGTTGCCCAGACCTCTGAGATGACCCGTGTGCCCGCTCAAATCGATGCGGGGGCGATCCCGCTATACGACGGGCAGGCGCCCGGATCGGACGGCAGCGACATCAAGGAAATCTGGACCAATGCGGGGACAGAAAGATGGGTGCGGAACGTGACGCAGCCCACGCTGCTGCCCGTCCTGCCAGATGAAGGGACGGCCACCGGGGCGGCGGTCATCGTCATTCCGGGCGGGGGCTTCCAGTTCGTGTCCATCGACAATGAGGGGTATCCGATTGCGGAATGGCTGGCCGGGCAGGGCGTTGCGGCCTTTGTCCTGAAGTACCGCGTGATGGAAACGCCGGCGCCGGAAGATGATTTCTCCGTCCACATGCAACGCATGTTCTCGCCAACCCCGGAAACCGAGCCAATTGATGTGAGCACGGGGATTCCCCTTGCTGTGGCAGATGCACAGGCCGCATTGAAAATTGTCGAAGCCCGCAGCGCGGAGTGGGGGATCGACACAGGCCGGATCGGCCTTCTGGGCTTCTCCGCCGGCGCGATCACAAGCCTTGGCGTCGTGCTGGATGACAGCGATGCACCGCATCCGGATTTCATCGGCTACATCTATGGCCCGATGACAGCCGTGGACGTTCCAGCCGATGCCCCGCCCATGTTTGCGGCCCTCGCAGCCAATGACTCGCTTTTCGGGGGGCAGGGGTTCGGTCTGGTCGAATCCTGGATGGGGGCAGGCGGCTCGGCCGAATTGCATGTCTATGAAAGTGGTGGCCACGGCTTTGGATCGTACAAGCGCGGCGTCACGGCCGATGGCTGGTTCGATCAGTTCATGCGCTGGATGAATGCGCAGGGCCTGCTGGAAACCGCCGAACCGGAATGATGGGCCGGGCGCATGTGCGCCCTGACGGGATCAGTCGACGATTTCGGGGCTGAGCACGCGCACTTTCGACAGGCGGATGGCTTCGCGCACACGGCCGCGCAGGACCAGCGTGTCGATATTCTCCGGATCGGCAGCCATCGCGGCGTCGATGTCGGCCATCGCGAGGCTCAGCTGGTCGAGATTGAGGTGCGCCTCGGCGCGCAGCTGGCGGGCTATCGCCATGCTCGGCGCGAGGGTGAGGGCGCGGTCGAGATCTTTCTTGGCTTCGCTCCAATTGCCCAGCATCAGGTTTGCACTGGCGCGGTCGACCAGCAGGTCCGGCACGCCCGGTTTCAATTTCAGGGCATTGGTGAAAGTCACAATGGCCGCTTCCGGCGCGCCAGCCTGTAGCCAGGCATTGCCGGATTGTGTGAGATATTCCGCGCGTTGCTCCATCGAGCCGCCATCGACCGAGTTGGCCAGCTGTTCCAGCCGGGCCGCGCCTTCATCGGGGCGCCCGAGCGCGATCAGGGCGAGCGCTGTACACTGGCGGGCATTGGGGCGGTTGCCCTGGTAGATCCAGGCGAGGCCATCTTCATAGGCTTCCTCGGCATCCACTTCGATCTTGGCGACGCAGGCTTCCAGCCGGTCGGCTTCCCCGGCTTCAATCGTTGCGCCAACAGACTGCGACATGGCCAGGGAGGCGATAGCCAGGGCAAGGATGGACATGGATCAAGCGCTCCGGAAACTGTAGTACGGGTCTTAGACCCGACAGGAGCGGCCAGCGCAAATGACAGATACGACATCTCTGCTTTTTGTTTTCGGGCTTGGTTACAGCGCCTTGCGCTTGGCCAGACGCTTGAAAGCTATCGGATTCCAGGTTTCTGGAACCGTGCGGAGCGAGGAGAAGGCCGCGCGCTTGCGCGCGGAAGGCATCGCGGCGCAGGCCTGGTCCGGGGAGGGGCTGCCGGACATTCCGGTGGGCGCGCACTGGCTGGTCACATTGCCGCCGGATGAGGGCGGATGTCCTGCGGCGCGGGTGGCGACGTATTCCGAGCCCGGCGCGGCCAGCGTGACTTACCTCTCGACCACAGGCGTCTATGGAGACCTTGGCGGCGGATGGGCCATGGAATGGAGTCCGGTCCATCCGGGATCAGACCGGGCGAGGGCGCGCGTGCTGGCAGAGCAGCAATGGATGGACGCCACCGATGGGGCGGCGCGCATCGTGCGCCTGCCGGGTATCTATGGTCCGGGCCGCTCGCCCTTCCAGAAACTGAGAGAGGGAAGGGCCCATCGCGCGGTCAAGCCGGGGCAGGTCTTTTCCCGTGTGCATGTAGACGACATTGCCAGCGGATTGGAGGCGCTGGTGCAGCGGCCGCATCTGCATGGAATTTTCCATCTGTGTGATGACGAGCCTGCGCCGCCAGAGGATGTGACGGCGTTCGCGGCGAACCTTCTCGGCATTGCGCCGCCGCCGGAAGTCCCGTTCGACGAGGCCGGCCTCAGCCCGATGGCTCGCAGTTTCTATGCCGAATGCAAACGTGTCTCCAATGCGCGCGCGAAAGCGGCGCTCGGCTGGCGGCCAGTGTACCCGACCTATCGTGTGGGGCTACCTGCAGTATTCGCTGCAGAGTGCGGATCAGATTAAAAATTTTTGGGTCTTTCCCTCCACTTCCGCGGGATTGTGGTAAACTCCCTTCCAGGGTGCGGCCGTGACGAATGTTCGTCAGCTTCTGGCCACAAGAGGGACGAAAAATGACTTCACGACATTTGCTGCTCGCGGCAAGCCTGGTTGCGTTATCCGGCTGCGCGTATACTGACAAGTTTGGAAGCTCGGAGGAGCCGGTCGCGGCGGAAGCCGCCCCTGCGGCTGACACCGAGATGAGTTTGGCCGAGATCACCGAGAAAGCCGGCGCGCCATTGTTCGACGGCATGGGGGATTTTCATCGCCCCATCACCACGTCGAATCCGTATGCACAGAAATATTTTGACCAGGGCATGGTGCTGGCCTTTGGCTTCAACCATGCCGAAAGCATTCGCTCTTTCCGGGCGGCCCAGGCGCTCGACCCGTCCTGCGCCATGTGTTTCTGGGGCGAGGCGATGGCGACCGGTCCCAACATCAATGTGACCAGTAAGGGCAGGGCCGTGATGTCGGACGCCGACCGGCAGGCGGCCTTTGCGGCGATCACACGGGCGCAGGCGCTGGCAGGAACGGCCACGCCGGAAGAACAGGCGCTGATTACGGCGATGGCGGCGCGCTACAATGGCGATCCGTCCACCTCGCGTGAGCCGCTGGACATCGCCTATGCCGAAGCGTTGGGCGAATATGTCCAGGCGAATCCGGGCGATGACGATGTCGCCGCGATGTATGCCGAAGCCTGGATGAACACGATGCCGTGGGATTACTGGTCGGCCGATGGCGCGCCGAAGCCGGACACGGTGAAGGTGATTGAGTCTCTGGAAGGCATTATTGACCGCTCGCCGGAGCACCCGCTCGCCCTGCACCTCTACATCCATGCGGTGGAGGCGTCGCAAAATCCGGGACGGGCGGAGGATGAGGCCGACCGCCTCGCCAATCTGGTCCCCGGATCGGGCCATCTCGTGCACATGCCGGCGCACATATATTGGCGCGTCGGACGCTATGATGATGCGGCCAAGGCGAACATCACGGCGGCTTCCGTGGATGAGGACTATATTGCGCAGTGCAATGCGCAGGGTTTCTATCCGGCACTTTATTATCCGCACAATATCCACTTCCTCTGGGCGGCTGCCAGCATGTCAGGCCAGCAGGACATGGCGATCGAGGCCGGTCAGAAAGTGGCCGACAATGTGCACATGGAGCAGATCGAGCAATTCCCGACGGTGGAATTCTTCAAGACGATCCCGCTCCTGTCGCTGGTACAGTTCGGGCAGTGGGAGGATATCCTCGCTGCAGAGCAGCCGCCGGAGTCGCTCGATTACTCCAATGCCATCTGGCATTATGCGCGGGGCGTTGCTGCAGCCCGCACCGGCGCTACGGACATGGCCATCCAGGAACGCGGCGGCCTTGCCGCGCTGAAGGACAGTGTCCAGATCAGTTTCCTCGATACGTCAGACTATCCGGCCAGTGTGCTGCTCGGCATTGCCGATGCGCTCCTGCAGGGGGAAATCGCGATGGCGGAGGGGAACCCCGAGCAGGCGATCCCGCATTTCGCGGCGGCCGTCGCGGCGCAGGATTCGCTGCCCTATATGGAGCCGCCCTTCTGGTACTATCCGACGCGGCAATCCCTGGGGGAGGCGTATGTCGCTGCGGGTGAGTTCGCAGAGGCCGAAGCTGTCTATAAGAAAGACCTCGAAGACTATCCCCGCAATGGCTGGTCGATGTCCGGCCTGGTCAAGGCGCTGGAAAGTCAGGACAAGCCTGAAGAGGCCGCCGCGGTTCAGGAAAAGTTCGACATTGTCTGGCGCCATTCGGGCGTTGAATTGGACGGCTCCCGGCTCTGAGCATATTGCCCATAAAAAAGCCCCCTCCGGGCGGAGGGGGCAGGTGCAAGGGATCTTTTCTCGCGATTATGCGGTGACGGAGTCGCTCTGGCGCTCATGCTTGCCTTCGCAGATTTCCTCAACGATCTTGGCATTGAAGTCGCCAAGGTCATCCGGGGAGCGCGAGGTCACGAGGCCGCCATCTACGACGACGGACTGGTCTTTCACGATGCCGCCGGCATTTTTGAGATCCTGCTGGATCGCCTTGAAGCCGGTCACTTCGCGGCCGTTCACAAGGTTTGCCGAAATCAGGACCTGCGGTCCGTGGCAAATCGAGAAAACGGGTTTCTTCTGGGCGAAGAAGTCCGAGACAAAGGATTTGGCCTTCTCATTGGTACGCAGGGCATCCGGGCTGAACAGGCCGCCGGGAATCAGCAGCGCGTCGAAATCCTCTGCCTTGGCCTCGTCGAGGGAGAGGTCGACCTGGTATTTGTCGCCATGCTCGCGGTGCTGGTTGGCGTGAATGAAGCCTTTCTCTGTAGAAACGATCTTCGTTTCGCCGCCGGCTGCCTCGATGGCTTCCTTCGGGCTGGTGAGTTCGACTTCCTCGAACCCGTCAGCGGCGAGGATTGCCATTTTCCGGCCTTGTGCGCGTTGGTTTGACATAGAATATGTCTCCTTGATCTGGTGTGGTCACCGCGCTGCGACCTTTGGTGGGGGAGCGCGGGCGGACGGAACATCCCGTCCTGCACAAGATCAATGAATGGCCGGGGCCATCGTTCCGATTAACTCGCGGAAAGGTCAGGCCTTGGCGGCGATGGAAATGTCGGCGCAGGTCGCTTTCAGCCGGGCAATGTCCTGCGCGCGGGAAAGACGGTGATCGCCATCCTTGATCAGGGTAAAGACGAGATCATCACTGGTGAGGGTTTCGACGAGCCGTTCGGCATGTTTCCAGGGCACATCGGCGTCCTGCATGCCCTGAAGGATGCGGACGGGGATGTCGAGATGGATCGGCGCGTCGAGGATTTGCCAGTTGCGGCCATCCTCGATCAGGGCGCGGGTAATCGTGTAGGGTTCGTCATAGTCGGACGGGCGCAGGGTGAAGCCCTGGTCCATGATCTCGGCCTGTGCCTCGGCGGAGAATTCCGGCCACATCAGTTTTTCCGTGAAATCCGGCGCGGGGGCGATCAGGACAAGACCCGCCACGCGGGCAGGGCGGGCAAGGGCGGCGAGCAGGGCCGTCCAGCCGCCCATGCTGGACCCGACCAGCACGATCGGCCCGGTGCTGTGCGCGTCGATGGCAGCGAGGGCATCCGCGCGCCAGGCCGAGATCGTGCCATCTTCAAAGGCGCCCTCCGAGAGCCCGTGTCCGGAATAGTCGAAAGCGAGGAAGCCGTGCCCGGCCTCGGTGGCCCAAGCTTCGAGTTCGGTCACCTTGGTGCCGCTCATGTCGGATTTGAACCCCGACAGCCAGACATAGGTGAAGGGCGAACGGGTCGGGGCCGAGGCGCGATAAGCGAGGCGGCGACCTTCGGGAGAGGTGAAATAGGTCGTTGTCATTCCTCTCCCGTTCCGTCATCTGTCTCGCCTGTCAAGCGAGTGGAGGGATCACGACTTGCCCGATTTTCCGGATCTGACTGGCAAGACCATTCTCCAGGTGGCCCCTGAACTGTCGGCCGGCGGGGTCGAGCGGACCGTGCTGGAAGTCACCGAAGCCATCGTCAAGGCCGGCGGCCGTGCACTGCTGGCCAGCCGTGGCGGACGCCAGGAAGCGGCCTTCGAAGCCCTGGGCGGTGAATTGTTCCGGATGGATGCCAAATCCAAGAATCCGATCACGCTGAAACTGAATGAAGGCAAACTGAAACGTCTGATCGCGCGCGAGGGGGTGGATCTTGTCCATGCCCGGTCGCGCGCGCCTGCCTGGAGCGCCTATTGGGCCGCAAAAGCGATGGGCGTGCCGTTTGTGACGACCTATCACGGCGCCTATTCCGGCAAGACCAAGCTGAAAAAACGCTACAATTCGGTCATGGCGAAGGGCGATCTCGTGATCGCAAATTCGCAATGGATCGCCGAGCATGTGAAGACCGAACATGGCGTCCCGTTCGAGCGGGTGGTGACCATTCCGCGCGGCGTAGACCTTGAGGCGTTCGATCCGGCGGCTGTGCCGTTGGCGCGCGTGAAGGCGGTCCGGGAAGCGCTCGGCCTTGCGGACGATCCCCGCCAGATATTGTTCCTGCCGGGTCGCCTGACCGAGTGGAAGGGGCAATTGATCGCCATTGAGGCGCTGGCCATGCTGGCGCCGGATGAGCGCGACAAGCTGGTGCTCGTGCTGGCGGGCGACGCCCAGGGCCGCAATACCTATGTCGCGCGACTGGAGCAGACCGTGGTGAAGCACGAACTGGACCGGGGCGTGATCATGTCCGATCACATCACCGACATGCCGGCGGCCTATCTGGCGAGCGACATCGTGCTGGCGCCATCTGTGCGGCCGGAAGCCTTCGGACGTGTGGCGGCCGAAGCCTCGGCGATGGCGCGTCCGGTGATTGTCACCGATCATGGGGGCGGGCGTGAAACCGTGATCGAGGGCGAGACCGGCGCGCGGGTCGAGCCAGGCAATGCCCAGGCGCTCGCCGGGGCAATCCGGGCCCTGTTGTCCGTCGGTCCCCTGGCGCGGGACGGCATGGGCCGGGCGGGCCAGGCACATGTTCGACAGCATTTCTCCAAGCAGGGGCTTCAGGCGGCGACACTCGGAGTCTATAAGACCTTGCTGGAGTAGGGGAAATCGAGGGTCGTATGGCAAAACCGGTGAAACCGGCAAGTCCCGTCAATCCGGGCGCAAAAGCCCTGAATGTGCTGGTCATCAAGCTCAGCGCGCTGGGCGATTTTGTGCTGGCATTGGGCGCGATGAAGGCCGTGCGGGAAATGCACCCGAAGGCACGCATTACACTGCTGACGACGCCCTTCTTCAAGGAATTCGCCGAATTGTGCCCCTATGTGGACGCGGTGGAGACTGATGGCCGGCCGGACGGCATGAAGGCGACGGCGGCGCTGATTACCCGTATCCGCAAGGCAAAATACGACATCATCTATGATTTCCAGACCAGCGGCCGGACGAAGAACTACTTCACCGCGCTCAGCAAGACCGGCAAGGCGCCGCTCTGGTCCGGACATCACGAGAGGGCGGCCTTCTTCCATGACAATGGCGAGCGGGGGACGATGCATTCCATTGACCGTCTGGCCGAGCAGCTGGAAGTGGCAGGCGTGGCGCCGGGCGGGCGCTGGCTTGGCAATACAGCGCCGAAGCCGGACCTGTCATGGGTGCGCCCGAAATTGCGTGACGCCCCGCGCCTGCAACCAGCCTATTTCAGCATTGAAGAGCCTTACATGCTGTTGATACCGGGGGCCTCCGCTCACCGGGAAGCCAAGCGCTGGCCTGTTGAAAACTATGCTGAACTCGCAAAGCGCGTGGCCGATGCGGGCGTGACGCCTGTCATCATTGGCGGCAAGGCGGAAGGCCCGCTGGCGCATGAGATCGTGCGCAAGGAGCCGCGCACCAAGAGCCTGACCACACGCACGGATCTGTTCCAGATCGTGGGCCTGGCCGAGAAAGCCCTGTTCGTGGTCGGAAACGATACCGGCCCGATGCATATGGCGGCCATTGCCGGTGCGCCGGGGGTGGCTCTTTTTGCCCTGACAGAGAGCAATCCGGACCATGCCGCCCCGCGCGGTGACAAAACCATCATCATCAATTCCGCGCCCACGCTGGCCGAACTCAGCGTCGATGATGTCTGGCAATCTGTCCGGGCGCTGGGTGTGCTGCCATCTTGACGGGCACGCGGAAGTGTAGAATGCCCGTCCGCCTTGAAGATGCCTGCATTAATGGGCATATTGAGGCTTACCGAAATAGCGAAAAAGGAGATTCGCCATAGCTCGCAGACCAGACACCGGTGGACCACAGAAATCCGCTGGCCCACGTATCAATGATGACATCCGCGCCGCCAAGGTTCTCTTGATTGATGAGAACGGCGAAAAGCAGGGCATTATGCCCCTGATGGCCGCAATGGATGCAGCCCGTGAAGCGGGCATGGACCTGGTTGAAGTATCACCGAACCAGGAAGTCCCCGTCGTCAAGATTCTCGACTATGGCAAGCTCCGGTTCGAAGAACGCAAGAAGAAGGCGGCTGCGAAGAAGAAGCAGAAGTCTTCCGAGCTCAAAGAAATCAAGATGCGCCCGAACATCGACACGCATGATTATGGCGTGAAGGCTAAGGCGATGGCGCGTTTCTTCGAGGCGGGCGACAAGGTGAAGGTCACCCTGCGCTTCCGTGGCCGCGAAATGGCGCACCAGCATCTCGGCATGGAATTGCTGAAGCGCGTGCGCGATGATTTCGACGAGACGGCAAAGGTCGAACTCGAGCCGAAACTCGAAGGCCGCCAGATGACGATGGTGCTCGCACCGCGCTGATTCAGCCACCAGCTGATCCAGCACGATAAGCCGGACGGGCCACAAGCCCTCCGGTTTTTTCGTATGTGGCATGCGGAGAGACAAGACCGCAGGTAAAGCTCATCGAGGAGGAGAGCAGGTTGCGACCCTGTCTCTACCGCCTGCCGGGACGTGTCAGGTCCCCATCCCGGCAAGGTTACTCACCGGGACGACCTGTACAGAATGCCTCCTGTGAGGCCCTGTCGGATTCAGGGCGTCCTACCTGTAGCAGGCAGGGGAAACGGGCCGGGGAGAGCGGTGTCGGTGCTCCCGGCCGGTGAGGCCCTACTGGCCCGCCTTGATGAAGTCTCGCACGTCGTCGGACAGTTTCTTCCCGTCGCTTTCGGCGAGGTACATCATGTGGCCCGCATCATAATAGTCGAACTGGACGCGGTCGAGCACGACGCCATTCTTGTGGAGCGCCATCTCGGCTCCGAAGAAGGGCGTGGCGAGGTCATACCAACCGGACGCCAGCAGCACGCGTAGCTCTGTATTCTCGCGCATGCCCTTGCCGAGCCAGGGCGTGACATTGACATAGGATGGCCAGCCCTGCTGGCTCATGCTCCAGTTCCACTGTGATCCCGGCTCACCAGTCAGGACCTTGTAGGGGCGGGTGAAATCCACTTCGAGTTCGCGGGTGAGATAGTCATTGATGGCGGCGACATAGGCGACATCCATGCCATAGCCGGACGGGTCATTCTCCGGTGCGTCGGCCGTGCCCTCGCTGTCGACGCCCTTGTAGCGGCCATCAAACCGGCCAACCGTATAGCCCTCGCGGCGCAGCAATTCCTTGCGGAAGCGGGACGGGTCCACCCGCAGATTTGCCAGGCGGATCCATTCGGCCGAAAGACCGATGAAATCGCTCATCTCGCCGGCGATCCGGGCTTCGTCGGCGTCGCTCAGGGTTGAGCCACGGATCAGGGCAGGGGCCAGCGTATCGGTGGCATAGGTGCGGGCGTCCGTGATGAAGGCGTCGAAATCATTGTTCCATTTCGCCTTGTTGGCCTTGCCATGATGCCAGGCGATTGCGGCCTCGGAAGGGAAGAAGGCGAGATGGGCCGTGTCATTGCCGGGCGCGACCCGGCCCGTCTGGAAGTCGAGGATGGCGGAAATCAGGATCACGCCATTCAGGCCGATGCCGTTCCAGCCACCCTGAAGTTTTTCGGTCAGGGCCGCCGCGCGCGTCGTGCCATAGCTTTCCCCGGCGAGGTATTTCGGACTGTTCCAGCGGCCATTCTCGGTCAGCCAGATGCGAATGAATTCGGCGATGCTCTCGGCATCTTCATTGACGCCGTAGAATTCCTTGCCCTCGGTTTCGCCGAGCGGGCGGGAATAGCCGGTGCCGACCGGATCGATGAAGACGAGATCGGTCACATCCAGCAGGGAGTTCTGGTTGTCGCGGATCGTGTAGGGCGGCGCGCCGACATCGGAGGCATCGGACGGGGTGATGACCTGTTTCGGGCCAAACGCGCCCATATGCAGCCACAGCGAAGCCGAGCCCGGTCCGCCATTGAAGACGAAGGTCACCGGGCGCTGGGCGGCGCTGCTCGTGCTGGTATCGACATAGGAGACCGAGAAGACCGACGCGGTCGGCTCGTCCTTGTTATCGCGCAGATAGGTCTCACCGGCGACGGTCTTGTACTTCACGGTCTTGCTGCCGAGGCGGAGTGTATGATCGGAGGTGAAGCTTTGCGCCTCTGGAATGTCGGGCGTCTCTTTCGCGCCGTTTCCATTGTCTTCGGCAAGACCGGGCAAGACGAAAATCGCCATGCAGGCGGCGAGGATAAGTGTGCGCATGAAAACAGCCCCTGAAACTTTATAACACTTCGCGACTGTATTCAGGCGAGGGCGCCAGGGCAATAGCCGGGTCGGCCCGGTTTCCTTTGAAAATCCGGCAATTCAGGGTAAAATTTTCCGAAAAGAGGCCGCCATGAACATCGTTCTGCTTCTCGCCTTGCTGGCGCTGCCATTTCTGTTCTGGAGGGCTTGGGTCGGTCTCAAATTGCCGAAGCGGCGAGCCGAACGCGAAGCGCGCCGCCATAGAGTGCAAAAACGCCTGTAGTATCAGCATATCCGCCTCTTGATTCTCTGCCCCTGATCCGTCATAAGCCGCCACTTCCGAGCGGTTTGGGCGAACGGCATGCCCTCCAGCTCATGAACCCTGGGCCGCCTATATGGTGTGAGCTCGACGACAGGAGAGATGAAATGCCGAAGATGAAGACCAAAAAGGCCGCTGCAAAGCGGTTCAAGATCACGGCAACCGGAAAGCTCAAGCACGGCGTCGCGGGTAAGCGTCACCGCCTGATGAGCCACAATTCGAAGTACATTCGTCAGAACCGCGGCACGAAAGTCGCCTCTCACGCTGATGTCGCACGCGTTGTGAAGAAATTCCTGCCTTACGGCCTCTAGGCCCGTATCCTTCAAGATCTTGATTTAGGAGGCCTAAGATGCCCCGTTCACGTAATAAAGTTCCCGCCCACGCCCGCCACAAGAAGATTCTCAAGCAGGCAAAGGGTTTCCGTAACCGCCGCAAGAATACGTTCCGTATCGCGCACCAGTCCGTCTGGGAAGCCGGTCAGTACGCGTATGTCGGCCGTAAGGTCAAAAAGCGGAAGTTCCGCTCGCTCTGGATTCAGCGCATCAATGCGGCTGTCCGCATCCATGACGACGAGATGAACTATTCCCAGTTCATCAACGGCCTGACCAAGGCCGGTATCGAAGTCGACCGCAAGGTCATGTCCGACATCGCCATCCGCGAGCCGGAAGCATTTGGCGCCCTGGTCAAACAGGCCAAGGCTGCCCTCGCTTAACCTGCCCGCAAGGCACAAGTGACAAAGCCCGGCCCTCAAAGCCGGGCTTTTTCTTTAAGGGCGTTTGCATGCGGGCGCGAACCGCCTAAAAAGCCCGCTGGAACAGCAAAGGGAAGCGACCCCCGTGTCCGATATCAGTACGATTGAAAAAGAGGCCCTTGCGGCGATTGAAGCGGCAGGCGACCTGGCCACGCTGGACGATGTGCGCGTGGCCGAACTGGGCAAGAAGGGTCGTGTGTCCGGCCTGATGAGCTCGCTGGGCAAGATGAGCCCGGAAGAGCGCAAGGAAAACGGCCCCAAGCTGAACGCGCTGAAGAACCGCGTCGATGCCGCCGTCCGCGCCCGCAAGGAGACGCTGGAAGCCGAAGCGCTGGAGGCCCAGCTGGCCAGCGAGACGGTTGACCTGTCCCTGCCGGCGGCGCCGGGCCCGAAAGCCGGCGCGCTGCACCCGGTCATGCAGGTGTTCGAGGAAATCGCGGCCGTGTTCGGCGACATGGGCTTCACTGTGGCCGAGGGCCCGGACATTGAAGACGACTGGCACAATTTCACCGCACTGAACTTCCCCGAAGGCCATCCGGCGCGCGAAACGCACGACACCTTCTTCATGCAGGCGCAGGAAGGCGATGCACCGAAAGTGCTGCGCACGCACACATCTCCTGTGCAGATCCGCACCATGATGAGCCAGAAGCCGCCGATCCGCATTCTCGTGCCGGGCCGGGTCTACCGGAATGACTGGGATGCGACGCACACGCCGATGTTCCACCAGGTCGAAGGCCTCGTGATCGAGAAGAACATTCATATGGGCCATCTGAAAGGCTGCCTGATCGATTTCGTGAAGGCGTTCTTCGAAGTGGATGATGTCGAGGCGCGGTTCCGTCCGCACTTCTTCCCCTTCACCGAGCCGTCGGCCGAGATGGACGTCAAATACACCCGCAAGGGCGAGACGATCGAAATCGGCGCCGGCGACAGCTGGATGGAAATCCTCGGCAGCGGCATGGTGCATCCGAACGTGCTGCGCAATTGCGGGATTGATCCGAATGTATACCAAGGCTTCGCCTTCGGAATGGGCGTGGATCGCCTCGCCATGCTGAAATATGGCATGCCTGACTTGCGCCCATACTTCGAGGCTGACCCGCAATGGACCCGCCATTACGGCTTCTCGCCGTGGAGCACGCCATCCGTCAGCGGCGGCCTGAGCTAGGGAGCAGGGGGCATGGGTACCGGCAACAAAGTGGAAATGCTGATTGCGATCTGCGCGGTGCTGACCAGCGCGATTGCCGTCTTCATTGCCTGGGACCAGGGCCGCGTGATGCGGGCCCAGCAGCATGGTGCGGTCTATCCGGTCGTTCAGATCGAAGGCTTTGTGTCGTCGACTGCCGAAACGGCGTCCATGGGGCTTCGCGTCTCGAACAGCGGTGTCGGGCCAGCCTTGATCGAGCGGGTTGAGATGTTGAAAAATGGCGAGCCCGTCGAAAGCCTCAAGCCGTATGTCGACCAGCTTCCACCCGGCTATCAGCAATCCTGGGCAAGCTTGATTGGCCGGGCCATTGCACCGGGCGATGAGATTATCCCGCTGAGGGTCGACTGGCCCCTCGATGCCGTTTCAATCGTGCAACGCGACGCGGCCGCTTTGGCCTGGAGCGAGATGGATGTGGAGATCTGCTATTGCTCGGTCTTTAACAAATGCTGGACCGCGATAGGTCGAGAGATGGGACTGAGCATCGCGCGCGCCGAACGTGTGAAGCGCTGCGAACGTAGCGAAACAGATGTATTCGAGGCCCTGGCGAACTATGCGCACACGCCCGAAACCAATACGACCGCTGAACTGGAATAGACGATGAAATTCACCCTGTCCTGGCTGAACGACCACCTCGCCACCAAGGCGACGCTGGATGATATTCTGGCCCTCATGCTGCAGGCCGGCCTCGAAGTGGAAGAGGTTATTGACCCGCGCGAGAAGCTGGCGGCTTTCACCGTCTGCAAGGTCAAGGCGGCCGAGCCTCATCCGGATGCGGACAAGCTGCGCGTCTGTACGGTCGATACCGTCGACGGCGAGAAGCAGATCGTGTGTGGCGCGCCAAATGCCCGCGCCGGCATGACCGCCATCTATGCGCCGCTCGGTACGTTCATTCCGGGGCTCGACTTCGCACTCGACAAGAAGCCGCGCAAGATCCGCGGTATCGAGAGCCATGGCATGATGTGCTCCACCAAGGAGATCGAGGCGGGTGAGGATCATGACGGCATCGCGGATCTTGATGATTCGATCCCGCTCGGGATGCCGGCCGCCGAAGCGCTCGGCCTGAGCGATCCGGTCATTGATTTCGAAGTGACGCCGAACCGCCCCGACTGGCTGGGCGTGCAGGGCATCGCGCGAGACCTTGCTGCAGCCGGGGCAGGGCGGTTCCTTCATGTTGAAGTGAAAAAGGTGACCGGCACCAAGGCCTGTCCTGTCGAGATCAAGCTCGACGCGCCGGAGGCGTGTCCGGTTTTTGCAGGTGCTGTCATCGTCGGCGTGAAGAATGGTCCGTCGCCGGACTGGATACAGCAACGCCTGAAGGCCGTAGGCATCCAGCCGAAATCCCTCCTGGTGGATGTCACGAATTATATCTCGCTCGACCGGGCGCGTCCGCTGCACGTCTATGACGCAGCGAAATTGTCCGGGCCTGTTGTGGCGCGTCTTGGCCGCAAGGGTGAGGAACTGGAAGCGCTCGACGGCAAGACCTATCAGGTCGGCGAAGAGATGTGCGTCATTGCTGATGACAGCGGCGTCATTGGTCTGGGCGGCGTCATGGGCGGACAATCCACAGCCGTCTCCGACGAGACCGTGGATGTCTTTGTCGAAAGCGCCTGGTTCGATCCGCTGCGCACGGCGCGCACCGGTCGCGCGACCGGCATCCACTCCGATGCGCGCTATCGCTTCGAGCGCGGCGTAGACCCCCATAGCTGCATGGATGGGCTGAACCTCGCGATTGCGCTGATCGTGGAATATGGCGGCGGGGTCGTTTCCAAGCCGAAGCTTGCCGGCGAGGCACGGGTCAATCCGAACAAGGTGACCTTCTATCCGGCCGATGTGGAGCGTCTGACGGGGCTTACCGTCAAGCCCGCTGACATGCGCCGCATGCTGAAAGACCTTGAGTTCAATATCGAGGATGCTGGCGACGCCTGGTATCTGCGCCCGCCGACCTTCCGGTTCGACATGGAACAATCGGCTGACATCGTGGAAGAGATTGCGCGTCTTGTCGGGTTCGACCAGTTGCCGACGGCCTCCCTGCCTGCGCCCAAGGGCGGCGTGAAGGCGATCACCACACCGATGCAGGCCCGCGTGCGCGCGGCGCGGCGGGTGATGGCGTCGCGCGGTTTCCTCGAAACTGTCAGTTGGAGTTTCATGGCGAAAGCCGATGCGGCCCTGTTCGGCAAGATCAATGAGGCTCTCACGGTCGCCAATCCGGTGGCCAGCGAGCTGGACTATATGCGCCCCTCCGTGCTCGGCAATCTGGCCAAGGCCGCTCAGCGCGCTGCCAATCATGGCGAGCGCGGCGTGCGCCTGTTCGAGGCCGGGCCGATCTATCTGGGCGACGGGCCGAAGGACCAGCGCAGCGTCGTGGCCGCGCTTGTGCGTCCGTTCAATGAGCGTCATTGGCAGGGCGCGCCCGAGCCCTATGATTCCTTCGATGCCAAAGCAGATTTGTTCGCCGTGCTGGAGGCCCTCGGGCAGCCAGGCGAGCGGTTCCAGGTCGCCGCGCCCGCGCAGCCGCACTGGCATCCGGGGCAGGCGGCCAGCCTGAAGCTCGGCCCGAAAGTGACCGTGGCACATTTCGGCCAGCTGCATCCCGGCGTCCTGAAACAGCTGGGCGTTGACGGGCCGATGTTCGGGTTCGAACTGAACCTCAATGCGCTGCCGCAGATGAAGGCGAAGAACACCAAGACCAAGCCGGTCTTCGAGCGCGCCGAGCTGACACCGATCCGCCGCGACCTCGCCTTTGTGGTGGATCAGTCCGTTCCGGCTGCAGATCTGGTGCGCCATGCCCAGGGCGCCGACAAGAAGCTGATCGCGAAAGTGGACGTGTTCGATGTCTATGAAGGTACCGGCGTTCCGGAGGGGCAGAAATCGGTCGCCTTTGAAATGACGGTCCAGCCGCAGGAAAAGATGAAGGACGAAGACATCCAGGCCCTGATGGACAAGGTGGTCGCGTCGGTCGCCAAGGGTACGGGCGGCGTGCTAAGAGGCTAGCTATCAGGAAACCGGCTGCGAAGGTGATGAATGGGGCTGTATCGGTGGTTGCATAATGAGCTGGTGCCCGAAGCCCGCAAGTCCGGCATCTCGGTTACCAACTGGATCATCATCAGCCTTGTCCTGGCGAGCTTCCTGTTCCTGGCACTTGAGACCGAGCCAACCCTTCTGGCCGTTCCCGAATGGCGTCTGGTGTTTGACTGGTTCAATGTCGCGGTCGTTATTGTCTTTGCCATCGAATACGTCCTGCGGGTCGCCATTGCCGGGCTGAGGCCGGAATATGCGGGCGTCACCGGACGGCTGCGCTATGTCACGCGCTTCTATTCCATCGCAGACCTTCTGGCCTTCCTGCCGGAGCTGATCGTGATGGTGGTCGGCGGCGGCATTCCGCTGATCGCATTGCGCGTCTTCCGCCTGTTCCGCCTCATCAAGATTGCGCGGTTCGTGCCGGCGTTTGACGTTCTGGGTGCGGCCATGAAACGGGCCGGCACGCAGCTTCTCACCACGCTCGCGATGGCTTTGGCGCTGGTCTATGTCGCGGCCGTCCTGCTCTATTTCATCGAAGGCGTGGGGCAGGGGCGTGAGGAGTTCGGCTCCATCCCGCGGGCCATCTGGTGGTCCATCGCAACGCTGACCACGGTCGGCTATGGCGATATCTATCCGGTCACCACGCTGGGGCGGGTTGCGGCGTCTGTGATTGCGATTGCTGGGATCGGGGTGGTCGCGTTGCCGGCGGGCGTGTTCGCCAGCGCCTTTTCGGACGAGCTGCGCGAGCGACAGCTGCAGAAGCTGCAGGACCGGATCGAAGAGGCCGAAGCCGAAGCGGGCGCCGCCCCCGAAGAGAGCGGCGCCTGAAGCCTTTAGTCCTGGGCCTTTGAGCCATTGGCTTCGGACTGGAGCATGGTGTAGCGCTCGATCCCGATGCGTTCGATCAGGTCGAACTGTGTTTCAAGATAGTCCACATGCTCTTCTTCATTGTTCAGAATCTTTCCGAACAGGTCGCGGCTGCCATAGTCGCGGATGCTTTCGGAATATTCCATCGCGTCCTTGAGCAGGGGAATGGCGTCGTTTTCGAGCTTCAGGTCGCATTCGAGGATTTCGTGGACCGATTCGCCGATGCGCAGCTTGCCGAGGTCCTGCAGGTTCGGCAGGCCGCCGAGGAACAGGATGCGTTCGATCAGCCAGTCGGCATGTTCCATCTCCTCGATGGATTCCTTGTATTCATAGTCGCCGAGCTTGCTGACGCCCCAATCGTGCAGCATGCGCGAGTGCAGGAAATACTGGTTGATCGCCGTCAGCTCGTTCTTGAGACATTTGTTCAGAAATTCGATGACCTTCGGGTCGCCTTTCATGGGGAGCTCCTGCGCTTTGGATTTCGTATGGGCCAGCACCTAGGGTGATTGTGTCATGGGGGCAACAAAAAATCCAATGAAAACAATTGCATATGAAAGTGCGACACAGTTGCAGCCGCGTTGCAAAACGGGGCAGATCCGTTTCATCCGGTTCCATTCCGTCCAAAGGGCCAGCAATTTCAGGGGGTGGGCGCCTATTCGGCGGCGATCAGGGCCGGGCTGACCGGGCGCTGGTCCATTTCTTCGGAGATGATCTCGCCGATGGAGCAGCTGCATTTTCCGCACTGGAACTTGCACCCGTGATGCGCCTGCACGGCCTTGGGGCTGCGCGCGCCGGCATCGACGGCGGTGCGGACGCTCTTGCAGTTGATACGGTTGCAGACACAGATGATCATGAGAACCATTTGCACGACACTGCGAATGATTGTCAATCCAATTTTTACGGTTTGTTGCAGACGCGGAATGGCCGCCGGGCCAGCCTGTGAGGACTGCGCTCAGGCCTCGGCGGTGTCATCCCATTGGAACACGTCTTCAAGGCCGACCTGGAAGACCCGCGCAATGCGGAAGGCGCTTTCGAGGGAGGGGGAATAGCGGCCCTGTTCGATGGCGATCACGGTCTGCCGGGTCACGCCGATCTCTTTTGCCAGGGCCGCCTGGCTCATGCCGTCATGGGCTTCGCGCAAGGCCTTCACGCGGTTGAGGATAGGGGGGCGTTTGGCCATGAGTCAGGCGCCCCGGCGGTAGAACAGGATGGTCAGGACGTATTCCGCGATTTGCGAGGCAATCAGGCTGCCGACCGCGATGTGGAAGAGCAGGTTTCCATCTGAATTGATGTAATAGTGCCAGAGGCCCGCAAAGATGCCGAAGCCGAGCACGTATCCGGAGATATTGCCGGCGCGGCGCAGCACCTGCTTGTCGCGCTCATCCTCGGCGTCGCTGGCGTCTTCAGGCGAGAGGCTGGCAATGATTATGTGGCTGATGATGGCGCCGACGACCAGCATGATCGTGGCCCCGCCGATCAGGCCGAGGGTGGGCGGCGCGGTCTCGCCCAGCGCCTCGGACATCTTCCAGACCCTGGACACATACCAGACCCCGGTCAGGCTGATGAGGAGGCCCATGATCCAGGCCGATTTTTCGTGAAAGGACATTGTTGGAGTTCCTCTGCATGTCAAAAATTTCTTACACACCCTATATGGTAAAAGATTTTTGACATGTCAAATATTTTTTACAAGAAAGTTCGCGCCGCTTGACCGGAGCCCGTGCGGCCTCTAGGTCCGGCGGACCTTTCATTTCTCAGTAAAGACAGACATTTCCGATGACCGATCTCTCCACGCTCGCCCATTCCGCAAAGGCCTGGCCGTTCGAGCTTGCCCGCAAGCTGGAACAGCGCGTGGAGCAGCAGATCAAGGCCGGCCAACGCACGGCAGATGACCCGGTCACGTTCGAGACCGGATATGGCCCGTCGGGCCTGCCGCATATCGGCACGTTCGGTGAAGTCGTGCGCACGACCATGGTGCGCCACGCCTTTGAAGTGCTGACCGGCGGCAAATACACAACGCGCCTGATCTGTGTGTCGGATGACATGGACGGGATGCGCAAAGTGCCCCCGACCGTGCCGAACCCGGAAAAGCTGGAGCCCTACCTGCAGCAGCCGCTGACGGCGGTGCCGGACCCGTTTGGCACGCACGCCTCCTATGGCGCGCACATGAATGCCCGGCTCTGCGCCTTCCTTGACCAGTTCGGGTTCGAGTATGAATTCCTGTCGGCCACGGAATGTTACAAGTCCGGCCGGTTCGATGCCATGCTGCTGGAGGCCGCGCGCAAGTATCAGGACATCATGAACGTGATGCTGCCAACGCTGGGCGAAGAGCGTCAGGCAACCTACAGCCCGTTCCTGCCAATCCATCCGGACACGGGCGAAGTGCTCTATGTGCCGATGAAGGCCGTGGACGGAGAGAAGGGGACCGTGACGTTCGAGGATGCGTCCGGCAAGGAATTCACGCTGCCGGTGACCGGCGGCCATGTGAAGATGCAGTGGAAGCCGGATTTCGGCATGCGCTGGGCCGCGCTCGGCGTCGATTTTGAAATGTTCGGCAAGGACCATCAGGCCAATGCGCCGATCTATTCCAAGATCACCCGCATCCTGGGCGTGCGCCCACCGGAGCAATATGTCTATGAGATGTTCCTCGACGAAAAGGGCGAGAAGATTTCCAAGACCAAGGGCAATGGCATCTCGGTCGAGGACTGGCTGAAATATGCGCCGGACGAAAGCCTCGGCCTGTTCCAGTTCCAGAAGCCGCGCGTGGCGAAGAAGCTCTATTTCGACGTCATTCCGAAGGCCGTGGACGAATACCTGACCTTCCTAGAGAAGTATCCGAGTGAGGAGCCTGCGCGCCAATTGGAAAACCCGGTTTGGCACATCCATTCCGGCAATCCGCCAGCCGAGACGACACCGGTCAGCTTTGCGCTGCTGCTGAACCTCGTTGCCGTGGCGAACCCGGAAGACAAGAGCCAGCTCTGGGGCTTCATCTCGCAATATGCGCCAGAGGCTTCGCCGGAAAAGAACCGGCTACTTGATGAGCTCGCAGGCTATGCGATGAGCTATTATCAGGACTTCGTCCTGCCGCAGAAGACCTATCGCGCGCCGACGGCCAAGGAACGCGCGGCGATGGAGGATCTGTCAGCCCGGCTCAAGGCGTTCGATGGCGAGCCGACCTCGGAAAACCTCCAGACGCTGACCTTCTCGGTTGGCAAGGAGCATGAGTTCGAGAATCTGCGCGAATGGTTCCAGGCGCTGTATGAAGTCCTGCTCGGCCAGAGCCAGGGGCCGCGCTTCGGCAGCTTTGCCGCGCTTTATGGCGTGGCCAATACGGCCCGCCTGATGGATGAGGCACTGGCGCGGGACTAGGGAGGCGAGTCCGGTAGGATCCCCCTCTGTCTCCCCCTTTCCAAGGGGGAGAACGCCAATCGCAAACCTGATCGCATTAGCTGTCCGCGTTCCTCACCCTGAAAGGGGGAGGACAGTTGGGGGGCTGGCTCCGTGACTGAACCGTAACCTCGCCTCAACATTCCTCTGCTCTAGTCTGGCCAGAGCCAGAGGAGCCTTTGCCATGCCTGCCATTCGTCTTGTCCTGATCGCCGGCATGCTTGCCACGCTGCCTGCCTGTCTTGCCACCAAGATCGTGACCGTGCCTGTCGGCATCGCGGGCGACGTGGTCGAGGGGACAGCGAAGGGCGCCTATGCGGTCGGCTCGGGCGTGGTCAGCGCCACGGGCGATGCGATCGACGGACCGGAGCCGGACGTCAAGCTGAAGGTGAAGGTCAAGAAATTCGGCGGCGGCACCAAGACCTATACGCGCACCGTCGAATCCGATGACATCGAAAAGACCCTCGAAAAGATCGGCAAGAAAGGCACCATCATCGACGTGCAGGTCGAAGAGGCGGGGTAGGGGGCCTACTCCGCCGCCGCGATCAGCGTGGTCTTTGCCTTCGGCAGCTTGCCCTCCGGCCAACCGGCCCAGAGGTCTGCCTCTTTCGCCTTGGCGACTTCGGCAGCAGCTTCCTTCACATGGCCATAGCCGCGAATATCGTCCGGGATTTCGGCGAGGGCGACGGCGAGATCATGGTTCTTCGCAGACAGCTCCTGCGCGATACGGGCGAGGCCAGCGAGATAGTCGTCGCGCAGCTTGCGCTCCATGCGGCGCTCCTCGGTATAGCCGAACAGGTCGAACCGCGTGCCGCGCAGGCCCTTGAACTTCGCCATCAGCTTGAAGACCTGGAACATCCACGGGCCGAAATGCTTTTTCCTGGCATGGCCGTTTGCGTCCGTCTTTGACAGGATAGGCGGTGCCAGCATCAGACGCAGCTTGCCGCCCTTGAACTGGCTGGCGATGTATTCGGCGAATTTCCCATCCGTGTAGAGACGGGCGACTTCGTACTCATCCTTGTAGGCCATGACCTTGTAGGCATAGGTGGCGGCCGCGCGGGTCAGCTTCTCGCCGAGGCCAGCCGCATGTTCGGCGGCGCGGATTTGGGCAACGATGTTGCGATAGGTCTCCGCATAGGCGGCGTCCTGATAGGCGGTGAGGCGCGTCGCCCGGTCGTTGATCAGTTCGTCCAGCGTCTTCTCTTCGATATGACCGCGCGGGTCATGCTGGGGCAGGAGGCGTTCGGGGTTCGCCGCCGCGATCCGGCCGATATTGAAGGCGGACATGTTGTCTTCCACCTTGGTGCCGTTGAGGCGAATGGCGCGGTAGAGCGCGCGCAGGCTGATCGGGACCTGACCCTTCTGCCACGCAAAGCCGACCATGATCATGTTCGTATAGATCGCGTCATGCAGGTAACCGACCGCGAGGGCCTCAGCATCGAAGGCATCGAAGTCACGGGCCTGGCGTTTGACGCGGGCGGCGAGCAGGTCGCTCTCGAAGCGCTTTGACCGATCCCGGATGAATTCGCTTGTCGGGGTGACGTCGGAGTTCGCATAGGCCGCCGTGCGGTTGCCATCCATAAGGTTCAGGGCGTCGCCCCCGGCGGCGACGACGAGGTCGCAGGCGATGATGAGGTCGGCGCTGGCGGGCGGCACTTTCCCGGTCGAGATCATTTCCGGCTCGCGGGCGAACCGGATATGGCTGAGCACCGGGCCGCCCTTCTGGGCAAGGCCGGTCATGTCGAGGCTGGAGGCCGCATGACCGTCCACATGGGCGGCCATGGCCAGCACGGCGGCGACCGTGGTGACGCCTGTGCCGCCGACGCCGGTGAACAGCACGTTCCACGGCTCGGAGAGGCCGGGCGTTTCCGGCAGGGGCAGGCCGGCATCATCGAATTCCGGACGCGGCTGGTCTTCCCATGCAGGTTCGCCATCCTGGATGGTCACGAAGCTCGGGCAGAAACCGCGCAGGCAGGAAAGGTCGGTATTGCAGGTCGACTGGTTGATGCGGCGCTTACGGCCGAGTTCGGTCTCGACCGGCTCCACCGACAGGCAGTTCGATTTGATCGAGCAGTCGCCGCAGCCTTCGCAGACTTCGGTATTGATGACGACGCGGGTCCGGTCCGGGGCGCGCAGGCCGCGCTTGGAGCGGCGGCGCTTTTCCGTGGCGCAGATCTGGTCATAGATCATGACGGAGACGCCGGGCGTCTCGCGCAGCATGACCTGAACCTCTTCGAGTTCCTCGCGGTCATAGATCTTCACGCGGCGGGGCAGATGCTTGACGTTGGCGTAGCGGGTCGGGTCCTCGGTCACGATGACAATCGTCTCGACGCCTTCAGCTTCGACCTGTTGCGCGATCTGGGCAGGGGTCTGGCCGGATTCCACGGTCTGGCCGCCCGTCATGGCGACGGCGTCATTGTAGAGGATCTTGTAGGTCATGCTGGCGCCGGAGGTGACCGCGGCGCGGATGGCAAGGCTGCCGGAATGGGAATAGGTGCCGTCGCCGAGATTGACGAAGACATGGTCTTCTTCCGTCGCCCAGTACTGGCCGATCCACGGCACGCCTTCGCCGCCCATCTGACTGGTCATGTCGGTTTTGCGGTCCGGCATGAAGTTCGCCATGTAGTGGCAGCCGATGCCGGCAAGGGCGCGCGAGCCTTCCGGCACGACGGTGGAGGAATTGTGGGGGCAGCCGGAGCAATAGTGCGGCGTCCGCACAGTCTCGGAAGCGTTCGTGCGGGCGGCCTCACCGGCGCGGCCAATGCGGTCGAAATAGGCTTCGGCGCGGCTGGTGTCCCAGCCATCGGGAATGATCTTCATCAGCGCCGCAGCCATTTCCGGGATGGAGATGGAGGCGATGTCCGAGAGCAGGGGGCGACCGTCACGGTCACGCTTGCCTTCCACTGTCGGACGCTGGCCATCCGGCAAATCATAGAGAACCGAGCGGAGCTGGTCCTCGATCAGCGGGCGTTTGTGCTCGATCACGACCACACGCTCCAGGCCTTTGCAGAACGCCCGGATCCCTTCGGGCTCAAGGGGCCACGGCATGGCCACCTTGTACACGGAGAGACCCAGACGCCCTGCATCCTGCGGTGACAGGCCAAGCGCCGCGAGCGCCTCGAACACGTCGCGGGCAGCCTGGCCCGTCACAACTACACCGACACGGGTTTCCGGCGCAGGCAGGATGACATGATCCAGCTTGTTGGCGCGCACATAGGCCTGCGCGGCCGGGAGCTTCACCTGGCGCAGGCGTCGCTCCTTTTCGAGCGGGCTGTCGCCGCGGCGCATATGCACGCCGTCTTCGGGCAGCTGGAAATCTGGAGAAACGAAGTTGAACCGGTCGAGATCGACGCTGACCACCGCGCCGGAATCCATCGTGTCGGCGAGCGCGACCAGGCCGGTCCACGCGCCGGAGAAGCGGCTCATCGCCCAGCCATGAATGCCATAGTCCAGCACGTCCTGGATGGAGGCCGGGTTCAGGACAGGGATTTCGGCATCCGCCATCGCGAATTCGGATTGCGAGGGCAGGGTGGAGGATTTGCAATTATGGTCGTCGCCGATGATGGCGAGCACGCCGCCATGTTTCGACGCGCCAGCGGCATTGGCATGCTTGAAGGCGTCGCCGGTCCGGTCCACGCCGGGGGCCTTGCCGTACCAGACACCGAACAGGCCATCATATTTGGCGCCGGGGAAGAGGCCGAGCTGCTGGCTGCCCCAGACGGCTGTGGCACCCAAATCTTCGTTCAGGCCCTCCCAGAACTGGATATCATGAGTATCCAGCCATTTCTGGGCGGCTCGCAACTGCTGATCATACCCGCCCAGCGGGGAGCCGCGGTAGCCTGAGATGAACCCGGCCGTATTCAGGCCAAGACCCAGATCGAGGCGTTTGCGGTCAAGCGGCAGGCGTACCAGTGCCTGAATGCCCGTCATGAACGCTTTTCCCTCGACAAGCTCGTATTTGTCGTCCAGCGTGACTTCGCGGTGTTGCATAGCATGCCTATTAAGTGGGTTTAGGCATATTATTGGTGAAATCGAACGAAATTGCTTGCCTATCTTGCGTAGTTTTTGTTATTCCGGGGCATATTTTACCGGAAAATGCGAGAAAGTGAGCAAAATTGGCCCAAGAAATAGATGCTGTCGACGCGCGAATACTGGACATCATTCAGCATGATGCCGGCCTGTCCGTCGCCGAAATTGCCGACCGGGTCGGCCTGTCATCGTCGCCCTGCTGGCGGCGAATCAAGCGGATGGAAGAGGCCGGCTTCATTACCGGCCGCGTTACCCTGCTGGATAACAAGTCGCTCGGACTGAACTTTGAAGTCATGGCCAGTGTCAAACTGGCCCTTCCCAGCCGCGAAAATCTCGATGCCTTCGAGCAAATGGTGCAGGCCTGGCCGGAAGTCATCGAATGCATGACGGTGACCGGCGCGGTCGATTACATGATCCATATCATCACGACCGACATGCACGCCTACGACAACTTCCTGCGGGACAAGTTGCTCGGCTCCGCGCTGGTGTCAGATGTACAGTCGCGGATCGTGATCAGGGTCGCCAAGCGCACGACGGCTCTGCCGCTGGATCTTGTGGAAGACCTGAAAAAGCCCGCTTCTGCTTGACCGGTCAGGTTGGCGCCACGAGAATAGGTGTCATGTTTCGTGCCGTGATCCTGTGCGTGATGCTGACTGCGATGGCCTTGCCATCGGGGGCCGCACCTCTTGAGGCAGACCAACTCCAGCAGAGATTGGAAACCGTCCGTGAAGAGACCGGCATGGTCGCGCTTGGCGCGGTGGTGGCTGATGCAGACGGCAACATCCTTGGCCTTGCCGTCGCTGGGGAGCGGGTAAAGGGCAGCGGCGACGCAGTGCAACCGGGTGATGCCTGGCATATCGGTTCCAATACGAAGATGCTGACGGCGTTGCTCTATGGCCGTCTTGTCGAAGAGGGGGAAGCCAGCTGGGGCGCGACGCTGCCAGAATTGCTGCCCGATCTCGCCGACGAGATGGACCCAGCCTGGAATGATGTGACGATCGAGCAGCTCCTGTCCCACCGCAGCGGGCTGGCCGCCAATCCGGGCATGATGTGGTTCCTGACGAGCCGGGCATCGCGCGATCCTGTCGAGACACAGCGCACAATTTTGGCAAAAGGGTTCCTGTCAAAACCGCCCGACGGCGAAACCGGCACCTTCACCTATTCGAATCTTGGCTACATGATCGCCGGGACCGCGATTGACCGGATCGCGGTGCGGCTTGGATACAAGAATTATGAAGCCTTGTTCCTTTCAACCCTGGTTCCGGACGGGGAGGGCTGGGGCTTCGGGCCGCCGAAAGAAGGCATTGAAGGGCATGTCAAAAACCTGTTCGGTCGCTTGAGAGGACAGGGGAAGGGGCTGGAGGCAGACAATCCCCCCGCACTCGCGCCAGCCGGCACGCTACATGTGCCTTTGGCTGCGCACGCCCGCTTCCTCAGCCAGTTCCTGCGCCCAGAGGCGATATACGGGAAGCTGATGACGCCTTATCCTGATAGCACCTCAGATTATGCGTTCGGCTGGGCGGTTGGCCAGCATGATACGCTCGGGCGATACTATCGCCATGCCGGTTCCAACACGATGTGGCTGTCCCACGTCACCCTTCTTCCGGAGCAGGGCCTTGTGATTATCGTGAACACGAACCAGCACAGCGAAAAGGCTGGAGAAGCCATGTATGCACTGGCCGTCGATCTGGCAGAGGATTTGCGGGCAGCGGACTAGGCCTGCGGCATGTCCACATGCGTTACATGGCCGTCGGATTCGTTCAGTATACGGGGCTCTCCGCCGGGCCAGACCTGCAACCGGGTCTGCATGCGAGGGGAGGCCCGGTCACCCCCGAACAGGGATTCCGGTTCGAAGCAGAGCCAGGCGACAGGCGCGGTATCCGTCGCCGCTGCGCCGGCTTCCGCGATCAGCCGCATGATGCGTTCAATATCATCCTTGGGCGGATAGATCAGGAAGATTGAATGATAGATCACTGTCAGGCCCTCGGACGGGCGGCTGGCCAGGCGCTTGGCCAGCCAGTCGACCGCATTGGCCTGTTCAACGCGAACGCCCATCTGGCGCGCAAGCTCTGCAGCAGCTTCCAGCCGGGCAAGGCGGCCCGCCTGGTCTGGCCAGGTATAGGATTTGAGGCGCAGGAAGGCGGCCTCGTCTGACACGTCAATCGGGTTGAGGTCACACGCCGCGCGGGAGGCAATCACCGGCGCGGCATCCAGATGAAGCGGTTCCGGCCCGTTCCAGACGGTCGAAATGGTGACCTCGCTCGGCCCCGGCCGCTGCCAGGTGCCGCCATCATAGGTGAACCGATCCCAATTCTGGTTGAGGCCTGCGCTGGCGCCCAGCTCAAGCAGGTGCATGGGCATGCGGTAGGTTGCGGCGAGTTCGAGAAAGCCGGGCAGGAGCGCAATCGAGCGGCGGGTCTCATTGGTCTGCGGGGGGCTCTTGAGGAAGCTGCGGACGTCCGGGATGTGGGCCGCAAGCCAGGGCCGGGCCTTGGCCCAGACCTCCTCCATCTTCCACTCCGCCACATGGGCGGGATAGGTCGCGGCAAGGGCAGGGGCTGCGCCGGTCAGCACGGCATGGTGCAGGGCGCCGGCCAGCCTGAGGCCAAGGGCATCCTTGCGAGGGTTTCCGGTCCAGTCGCTACAGATGTCTGCGAGCGGGCCACCGGCCGTGAAATCATCCGCAAACTGCCGGAGCAGGGCGGCTGTGAAGGGAGACCCCAGATCCTCGCACCATCCCGCCTGTTCGGCGAAATGGTCGAGGATCCGGGTTTCATCCAGCATGCCGGACCCCTAGTAGCGTTCCAGCGCCATGGCGATGCCTTCGCCGCCGCCGATACAGAGGCTGGCCATGCCCTTCTTGAGGCCGCGGTCTTCCATGGCCGCGAGCAGGGTAACGATCAGGCGGGCGCCGGAGGCGCCAATCGGGTGACCCATGGCGCAGGCGCCGCCATTCACGTTCAACTTGTCGTGGCTGATGCCCATTTCCTTCATGGCGATCATCGGCACGACCGCGAAGGCTTCGTTGACTTCCCAAAGCTCGACATCGTCGATGCTCCAGCCAGCCTTTTCGAGGGCTTTCTTCATGGCCGGCACTGGCGCGGTCGTGAAGTATTCCGGCTCATGCGCGTGGCTGGAAGACGAGACAATCTTGGCCAGCGGCGTGAGGCCGCGCTTCTTGGCTTCGGACTCGCGCATCAGGACGATGGCAGCCGCGCCGTCGGAAATGGCGGAGGCGTTGGCGGCCGTGACCGTACCATCCTTGGAGAAGGCCGGGCGCAGGGTCGGGATTTTCTCTGGCATCGCGGTACGTGGCAGCTCGTCCGTGTCGACCACCGTCTCACCCTTGCGGGTCTTGATGGTGACCGGGGCAATCTCGCGCTTGAACTTGCCTGACTTCGTCGCGTTCTGGGCGCGGCTCAGCGTTTCCAGCGCATAGGCGTCCTGCTGTTCGCGGGTGAACTGGTACTCGCCAGCGATCATGTCGGCGAACTGGCCCATGGGGCCGCCCTTGTAGGCGTCAGACAGGCCGTCGAGAGCCATATGGTCTTCGGCGTTCATGGTGCCGTATTTGTGGCCCTTGCGGACGTTCAGGAGGTGAGGGGCGTTGGTCATGGATTCCATGCCGCCCGCGATCACGATGTTGGCGTCGCCCGCGAGGATGGCATTGCGGCCCATGACGGCAGCCTGCATGCCGGAGCCGCACATCTTGTTGATCGTCGTGGCTTCGAGACCCTTGTCCTGGCCCGATTTGAAACCGGCCTGACGGGCAGGGGCCTGGCCCTGGCCCGCGGGAAGGCAGTTGCCCATGATGATTTCGTTCGCCTCGCCCGGCGACAGTTTCGCTTCGCTGACGGCCTTTTCGATGGCGATGGCGCCGAGCTCGCTGGCTGTCAGGCTGGCAAGGTCGCCGAGCAGGCCACCCATGGGCGTGCGGCCCATACCGACGATGACGACGGGATCTTGTTCAGACATACGTGTTCCTCACTTTAGGCTTTTTTGTGCAGTTGCGAACACAAAGCGCGTCCCGGTGGGTTTCGTCAAGAGGATGCTAGGGTCGCAGGGTATCAGGCTGCGGTCATTCCCTGCGACTTGACCCACCAGCGCCGGGGAATTTTTATCGCCGTCAGGATCGACTCGAGGCGTGGCCATACGCGCAGCCCTTCAAGGACCGGATTCATGTGATCTGTCAGCAAGCAATAATGAGTGTCCGAGGCACCGGAATGATGATGCACATGATGTGTGGGCGACTGGAAAAGGCCGATCCGGTGGCACAGCGTGATCACCGGGCCGTTTTCTTCTGCCGAAGAATGCGACCACCCGTGGATGGTGTTGGTCAGCCCGCCGAAGAGGCAGGCCGAGGCCAGCGTCAAATTCATCCAGCCTGCGAGTGTCAGCGCCGCTGCAGCAAGCCCGACTACCAACCAAATCCCGCCATGCTTTAACAGAGGTGGCAAATGGAACAGCTCAAGCGGAGCAACATGATGCCGATGACTGTTCCTGATGTGGAGGGGGCCAAGGATCGGCCAGTCGGGATCGCAATAATTGTCGACCAGCCAATGAAAGAAACCCGTCCCGAGATCAGCGATCCACAGGCCCAATAATACGCTTCCGATCCCCAGGAGCACGTCCTGCATGGCCGCGAACCTCCCCTCTGTTCAAACCAGAAGTAGAGAATTTAGGGCAGAAGGGTATGGGAAAGATTGACGCGGCGGTCTTAGCTGCCGAGGGCGGCTTCGATGTCGGCCATCAGTGCCGCGTCGGACGGGGTCGTGGCCGACGGGTAGGCCTTGAGCGGTGTGCCGTCTCCCGAAACCAGGATCTTGTGGAAGTTCCATTTCGGTTGCGCGGCGTCGCCAAGGGTTTCAACGGCGTTCAGGTAAAAGGGGTGCTCGTCGGCGCCTGTGACGGCGTATTTCTTCGTCAGCGGAAACGTGACGCCGAAATTGAGCTTGCAGAATGTCTGGACGTCTTCTTCGGTGCCCGGTTCCTGGCCCCCGAAATCGTTTGAGGGGACGCCGACAATGACGAGGCCCTTGTCCTTTTTCGCCTCATAGAGCGCCTGCAGGCCTTCATATTGTGGGGTGTAGCCGCATTTGGAGGCTGTGTTGACGACGAGGACCGCCTTGGCGTCCAGCGCTGTCAGGTCGAGGGGCTTGCCGTCAATGCGAGTGAACTGCGTGGCCGTCATGGTCGAGGTCTCCGGGGCAGGGGCTGACTGGGCCTCGGCTTCCGGCAAACAGGCGGCGGCAGTGAGGGCGAGGCAGGACGCGGCCAGGGCCGCAACGAGGGATTGGCGCATGGGGCACGCTCCTGTTGCATCTGGTTACAGATGATAGGGCGTTCCGCGCGGCTGTCACGCATTCTTATCGAACGGGTTGCGGATGGGAGGTGTCCAGCCGGATGGCATCTTCGATAATGCGGTCCAGGCCCTCATCAATCTCGTCGAGCGACCGGATTTTCACATGCCGCAGGGCCTTGCCGGTGCCTTCAATCCAGGCCGGATGAGACGGGGCGAGTTCGGCGCCGCAGAAAAGCTGCAGATTGCACCGGTCCTTGTGTGCGGCGATCGAGAAGATTCTCTCTCGTCCGCTCCAGCACGGAAAGCCCCAAGCGAGCTTGCAGGTCAAATCGGGACCTGCAAGCTGAATGCGCGCGCGAAGGCTTTCCGCAATTTCGCGCTGGGCAGGGTCAAGGTTCGAAAACCAGGTTTCGACATCCTTCGCCACACGCGGCTTCTATTTCTTCTTGGCGCGGGAAGCCTTGTCAGCCGCCTTGGGTGGCATCACTTCGAAGGTCATCTGGAGGTTCACACGATACTTCTCGATCTTGCCGTTCTTGATCGTGGTGTACATCTCGTTGACATAGGCCGAAGCGAGGCCCTTGACCGTGGCGTCAAAGCGCGTGACGGCAGTCTGAATCGCATCCTCAAAGGATTTGGTCGATTCCGACATGATCTGTTCTGATTTCATGATAGCCATTATGCGTCCCTTTCCTAATGGAAGTGCATTGAAGACCTTTCAGGGCCTCATGCCAAGGGAGCGGATGGAATCGGTAGGGCGGGCCTATATGCCCACAAGTTCGAAGCCGGCTTCGGATCCGTTTTGCCAGACAACCCGGGCAAGGCCCTGCAGGCCGACGCCCTTGGCGTGAAGCGTCACGATTTCCGGCATGCCTTCATTCGTCGGAAAGCGGAGACGGACACCAGAATCGGAATGGTCCAGAACAATACCGCGGCGGGTATAGCCGGACTCATACACGATATTGGCCTCACGATAGACGGAGGCGCGAACCGGGCGTGGACGTTCCTTGGTCGGGATAACCATCTGCTCAACACGCGCGGCAGCAGGAGCCTCGGGCTCGGGCTTAAGTGGCTTGAACAGACGGTTGAGGAGTTTCATTTTGGGCGGCATTCCTTGTTAACAGAATTCGTTGCAACTGCCGTGCCAGACCCGGCTGTACAACGACGATATACGCACACTTCTTCAGAACAAGTAAAGAAGCAGCGCCCTCAAGCGCTGCTTCTGTAATACACATTACGGTTTACGTCTGTTTACCAAATTCGGATGCGTTGTTCCGGCGGCAGATACATGGCGTCATCTTCCGTAACGTCAAAGGCATCGTACCATTCCGACAGGTTCCGAACGACGCCATTCACCCGGTAAACCGGCGGAGAATGGGGGTCGGTCAGCAGCTGGCGGCGGGTTGCTTCCTCACGATACTTCGACCGCCAGACCTGGGCCCAGGCGAGGAAGAAACGCTGGTCGCCAGTCAGACCGTCCAGAACGGGGGCTTCCTCATCTGCGCTGATAGTGCCATCGCCATTGTCATCCAGGCTCAGCTTGTAGGCCTTGTAGGCCATGGAAAGCCCGCCCAGATCGCCGATATTCTCGCCGAGGGTCAGGGCGCCATTCACACAGGTCTCCCCTTCATCCAGCGGGCAGAGGGCGTTGTACTGATCCACGAGAGCGCCCGTCTTGCCTTTGAAATTCGCGTCATCCTCGGCGGTCCACCAGTTGCGGAGCGTGCCGTCCCCGTCGGATTTTGCGCCTTGGTCATCAAAGCCGTGTCCCATTTCGTGGCCGATGACTCCGCCAATGGCGCCGTAATTGACGGCCGGGTCTGCGGTCAGGTTGAAGAAGGGCGGCTGCAGGATGGCGGCCGGGAACACGATTTCGTTCCGGTTCGGGGAATAATAGGCATTCACCGTCTGGGGCAGCATGAACCATTCCGTCTTGTCGATGGGCTGGCCGAGCTGTGAGATCATGTCTTTCCATGCCCAGTCATTCACCGCCATCGAATTGGCGAAGGGATCCGGGCCGACATTCAGGTCTTCATAGGTCTCGAAATTCTCGGGATAGCCGATTTTCGGCGTGAACTTGGCGAGCTTGTCATGGGCCTCGGTCTTGGTTTCCTCGCCCATCCAGTCGATTTCATCGAGATTGCTGGCCATGGCCGTGCGGAGGTTCTCGACGAGGTCGTCCATCGCGGCCTTGTTCTCGGTCGGGAAGAACCGCTCGGCATAGACCTTGCCGACGGCTTCGCCGACTGAGCCCTCAACCGTGGAGACTGCCCGCTTCCAGCGCTCGCGCTGTTCCTCGGCGCCGCCCAGCGTCTTGCCATAGAAGTCAAAGGACGCCTCATCGAGGCGGCGCGGCAGGACATCCGCATGATCGATCAGGAAATGCGCCGTCAGGTAGGCCTTCCACTCCTCCAGAGGTGCGGTCTGCATGATCTCGAACAGGCCGCCGATGCCGCCGCCCGCTACTTTTTCGACCTGCACAGGGGTCATGCCGTTCTCTTCGATCTCCTCGGCGGTCGGGGTCACCTGACGGACAACGAATGTATCTTCGCCGTTCAGGCCGAGGTCCATCAGCATGGTGGCCACCGGGAAGTCACCGGCGAGTTGTTCGAGTTCTTCGCGGCTCATCTTGTTGTAGGTGAGGTTGCGATTGCGGCCTGCAGCACGATCCCAGTGGGCTTCAGCGATGCGGGTTTCGAGGGCAATCACGCGATCTGCTGCAGCTTCGGCATCCTCATAGCCGGCTTCGGTCAGCAGGCTGACCAGCATGGCCTTGTAGGCGGCGCGGATTTCGAGGTTCTTCTCGCTGTCATCGAGATAATAGTCGCGGTCCCCGATGCCGAGGCCGGCCTGGGTCACATAGAAGATGTACTGGTCAGTCTGCTTGGAATCGACATCCACCCAGCCCGCGATAGGGGAGGCATAGCCGGTGGCTGCGAACACTTTGGCGAGATCTTGACGGCTGGAGATGCCATTGATCTTGCTGAGATAGGGCGTTGCCGGTGTCAGGCCGGCGGCTTCGATCCCGCTTGTATCCATATAGGCGTTGTAGACGGACGCGACCTTGCCTTCGAGCGTGGCCGGGTCGGGCTCGGCCTCGGCGAGTTCCTGTATGATGTTGAGCACGCGCTGCTCGGATTTCTCGGCGAGCAGGGTGAAGGCCCCGTAGCGGGTGCGATCGCTCGGGATCACGAAACTGTCGAGCCATTTGCCATTGGCGTAGGCATAGAAATCTTGGCCGGGCTCAACCGATTCGTCGCGCAGGGTCAGGTCCACGCCCCAATCGCCCCAATAGTCGGCGGCGGACAGCTCCAAGCCTTCCGACGTGACATACTTGCCGTCTTCATTGGGCGTCGTGGCAGAGGTCGAGGTCGCCTCTGCAGGCTCTGCGGGCTGGCCCGCCTCTTCAGTGGCCGATGGACCGCAGGCAGCGAGAAGGGCAATGGTCGCTGCCCCGAGCATGAGTTTTTTCATTTCCAGTCTCTCCAGTAGTTTGAATGGAGCCCGGCACCGTTTCCGGGCGGGCTTCCATCAAGTTGGGGTCATCTTATTCGGCGGGCGCCATCGGGCCAAGCCCGCTATCCTGGCTGGTGCCGATCAATTCATCCTCATCAATCGTCACTTCGCCGCTATAGGTTTCACCGATCTGGCGGAAGGGCTTCCCGCCCCAGGTCCAGCGGAACACACGGCCGATCTCCACGCCCACCGCGTAGAGGGCAGGGACCATCAGCAACGAGACGAACAGGGCAAAGGCCACGGCAGCGCCGAGCGAGACGACCATCGGTTTCAGGAATTGCGCCTGCACGGATTTCTCCGCGATCAGCGGCAGGATGCCGACAAAGGTGGTGACGGAGGTCAGGAGGATCGGGCGGAAGCGCGAGACGCCGCCATCGACCAGGGCCTGAACCGCGCCCGCGCCTTCATCTCGCCGTCGGTTCACATAATCAATTAGGACGAGGTTGTCGTTGATCACGACGCCCGCAGCTGCGGCAATCCCGAAGAAGGAGAACATGGCCATCGGCGTATCGAAGAACCAGAGGCCGAACACGGCGCCGCAATAGGCGAAGGGCAGGGCCATCATCAGCAGGATGGGCTGGGCGTAGGAGCGGAAAGCGACCGCCAGCAGGATATACATCGCTCCGATGGCGATCAGGACGAGCCGTCCCACTTCGCCCATGAATTTCTGTTCTTCTTCATAGCCACCGGCCATGCCGCGTTCGACATCCGGGAACGCCTTTTCAAACTCGGGCCAGAAATCCTGATCCATGGAGGCCATGATCTGACCCCGGCCGCCATCGCCCAGCACTTCTGCATAGACAGAGACAGACCGTGTGCGGTTGCGCCGGATGATACGGTTGATGCCCGGGGCGTAGTCGAAATTCGCCACCTGGGTCACGGGGATTTCGCGGCCGTCAGCTGTGCGGACACGGAGGGAGTTGAGGCTGTCGAGATCTTCCCGTGCCGCTTCCGGCAGGCGCACCATGACGCGGACGTCTTCCCCGTCGCGTGGCAGGCGCTGGGCCTCTTCGCCATAATAGGCCTGACGGACCTGCTGGGTAACGCTGGCAAGCGTGATGCCGAGTGTTTCCGCGCCGGGCTTGAGCGAGATACGGATCTCTTCGGCGGCCGAGGAGAGGTTGTCGCCGATGTCATAGGCATTGGCATAGGTTGCGAGCTGTTCCTTCACAGCCGCCGCCGCCTCGCGCAAGCGGTCGAGGTCCTGATGGTTCAGGGCAAAGCGAACGCCGCTCTGTTCATCATTGAAGGTGAAGTCGAAATTGATTTCCTCGGCATCCTGGATCTCGCCGACATTGTTGCGCAGCTGTTCGGCGATGTCCTTCGACCGGAGGCCGACAGGCCGCTCTTCCGGGGGCAGGACGCCGATCCAGGCATTGACCCGGGTGCCGGACGCGACCACGGCGGCGTCCTTGATGAGGCCACCATCGATTTTTGGATATTGCTGGATCGATTCCGCCATTGTTACGTCGATACCGGCTTGCAACTGGTCACGGATCTGTTCCAGCCGGGAGTAGGGGGTGCCGTCAGGCATTGCGATCTCGACGCTGACAAGGTCAGCTTCGATTTCCGGCATGAACTTGAAAGGCACGATTCCCATGCCCGTAATGCGGGTAGCCAGGAAGAACAGGCAGAAGAAGAAGACAACTGTCGCGTAGCGGTAGCGAATCGCTAGTTCGAGGGTCGGCTTGTAGAGATTGTTGGCGAACCAGAGCAGGCTGTCAGCAATCGTGTGCTGCAGTTTCAGCAGCTTGCCGGATGGGCCTTCGAAGGACTGGCGCTTCATGTGCGACAGGTGGCTCGGCAGGATCAGCATGCATTCGATGATCGAGAAGATCAGGGCTGCAACCACAACGAAGGTGATCTGCTGGGTAAACATCCGGGTCGGCCCGGAAATGAAAGCCCAGGGCAGGAAGGCGATGATCGTGGTGAGAACCCCGAAAACCACGGGCTTGAGTACCAGTTGTGTCCCGACGATTGCGGCGTCCAGGCCTTCGCGTCGCCCACTCTCGATCTCCCGGTGGATATTCTCCCCGACAACGATGGCGTCATCGACGATCACGCCAATCACGAGCAGCACGGCAAAGGTCGAGAGAATGTTCCAGGATACGCCGAAATAGGGGAGGAGCAGGATGCCGCCAGCGAAGGCGGTAATGATGCCCATCGTCACCCACAGGGCAACCGTCGGACGCAGGAACAGGATCAGGACGAGCATGACCAGGATGGCCCCGGTCAGGGCTGATTGCTGGATCAGGTCCATGCGGGCATTGAACGCTTCGGAATCGTCATACAGGATGTCGATCCGCACGGCCTCCGGGAGGATGCCGTTGGATGGATCGTTCGCGCGCTCGATATATTCCTTGATGCTGTCCGTATATTCGACGATGTGCATCGTGTTCGGCTGGGGAACCTGCACGAACACAGTGGGCTCATTATTGTAGGTGGCCTTGAACTTGTCGGTTGCGAAGCCGTCATCAATGGTCGCGACATCGGCCACGCGGACCGTGCCCTGTTCCGTTGACTGGCGGATGATGATGTTGCCGAATTGCTCGGCCGTGTCCGCCAATTGGCGGGACGTGATGGAGACATCCCCTGTGGAGGATTCGATCCGGCCGCCGGACGAGTTCAGCGACGACTGGCGGATGGCGGTTGCCACATCACTGAAGCTGAGGCCGTAGCGGCGCAGCTGTTCCTCGGAGACCTCGATATTGACCTGTTCGTCGATGACCCCGCCGAGCTGGGCCAGTTCGCCGCCGGACAGATTGGCAATGTCATCCCGGACATCGTCTCCGACACGTTTCAGGGTACGCGCATCCACGTTTCCATGAACCGACAGGCCCATATAGTTGTTGCGCTGTTCCCAACGGGTGACTTGCGGCTGGAAAGCGGCTTGTGGAAGATTGTTGATCTGGTCGACGCGGATTTTCACATCGTCCAGGAACTTGTCCATGTCGATGTCGTCGCGGCCCTTGATGTTGACCACGCCCAGACCTTCATTGGCGATGGAGGTGATACGGTCGAGACCGTCAATGTCGGCGACCGCTTCCTCGATGCGCGTGACGATCTGGTCTTCGACATCCTGGGGGGAGGCGCCGTTCCATGTGACGGCGACAGAAGCGCCGGTAATGTTCACCACCGGGAACATTTCCTGTTCCATCTTGGTGTAGCCAAAGACGCCGCCCGTGAAGGCAACGATCATCAGCAGATTGGCGGCAACGGCGTTACGAGCGAACCAGGCGACGATCCCGCTCATTGGGCCGCTCCTTCACCTTCAGTCGAAGCAATTGCGGCGGGTTCGCTGTTGGTGCTGGAGGATTCCTCGGTGCGCTTGGGTTCATAGACCTTGATAGTGCCGTCTTCCATGCGCTGCATGACCGTGATGCTCATGCCTTCAAACGGGGCCTGGATGGGGCTGGTGATGGCCAGTTCGCCGGGTTCGACCCCGGAGGACAGGTACGCTCCGTCAGTGTCGGAATAGATCAGCTTCACCTGGCGAATGGCCAGCTTGCCTTCATCCGGCAGACCGACAAACAGGCGGTCATCGCCGCGAAGTGCGCCGCGCGGAGCGATCAGCACGTCTTCCAGCGTCTCGCCCTGAATGATGGCGGTGACGAACAGGCCGGGGGCCATTGGCGCGTCGCCATCGGCGCCGGCTCCATATGGATCTTTCAGCTCTGCGATCACATTGATCTGGCGAGTTTGGGAGTTCACTGCGGCTGCCGTGCGCACGACCTGGCCATGCCATTCGCGCTCAATGCCGCCAACAGTGGCCCGGAAGGTCACGTCGGGTCCCGGACGTTCGGTGCTGGAGCTGAAGGCCAATGGCAGGCCAAGGCGGCCCATCTCGGCGTCCTTGAGGGGCAGGGCGACTTCAACCACATCATTGGCGAAGATCTGGCCAAGGGACTGGCCGACCGAGACGACCTGGCCGATATCGACATTGCGTTCGCGCACACGGCCGGCAAAGGGCGCGTAGACGGCGGTGCGGTCGAGTGCGAGCTGGGTGTCTTTCAACTGGGCCTTGGCAGATTCCAGCGCGGCGCGCGCCCCGGCAAGCTGCGGCTCTCGCCGGGCCAGGGGAGAGGCGTCGGAGATGCCGAGATCCTCGATGTCCTGGCGGGCAAGTTCGGCTTCGGCTTCCTCAAGCGCAAGCGCCTGCTCAGCGCTGGCCACGGTGGACTGGGCGCGCACAACGGCCAGTTCATAGTCAGCCGCTTCGACGCGGACGAGCAATTGGCCCTTGTTGATGAAACCGCCATCAATGAAGTCTGGCGAAACATACGAAATGCGTCCGGAAATCTGGGGCGCGACGATGATTTCGCGCCGGGGCTTCACTTCTCCCTGGGATTCGACCACCAGCGTCAGGTCGCCCTGGCGAACCGGTTCGGCGAACACGTTGAGACCCGCGCGGGCTTCTTCGGCCTTTTCGGGCTGAGGCTTGATCGCGGACAGGGCGAAGACGCCGCCGACGCCGACCACGGCGAGGATCCCAATCGGAACCAATACTGAAATGAGGCGTCCCATGACTTATTCTCCTGCCACTATTCTGCGGCGTAATCTTGCGGGTCTTGTGGTGTGGTCGAGGCAGTCTGAATAGGCAGGCCGCCTCCAAGGGCGAGATGGTATGAAATCCGGTTTGAGGCGCGCGTGGCGCGCGCGGAAACCAGTTGGCTCTCGGATGTGAGACGCCGGGTCTGGGCATCGATCAGATTGAACACGGTGATCGTACCACTTGTGTACTGGCGCTCGGCCAGTTCTTCGGCAAGGCGGGCCTCTTCCAAGGCGCGCATTTGCGCATCTTCCTGCTGAGCCAGATAGGTGTCCGCCGCGATGGCGTCTTCCACTTCGCCCCAGGCGGTCAGGGCCGTGCCGGCATAGCTGGCAATTGCCGCCTCGGCCTGGGCCACAGCCGCATCGCGCTGGGCGTCAAGGCGTCTGCCCGTGAACAGGGGCTGGACGAGACTGGCCACAAGGCGCGCGGCAATGCGTTCCGGGTCGACCATGTCGGCAAATTCGGATTCGCTGGTCGAAATGGAGCCGGTCAGGCGCAGGGCGGGCAGCATGGCGAGGCGGGCCTGTTCGGCTCGCAGGCCAGCGGCCACGATGCTGGCTTCGGCGCTGGCAACATCCGGCCGGCGCGACAGCAAGAGCATCGGATTGCCTTCTGAAACGAGGGTTTCGAGGATCGGCAGGTCGGCCGTGGCCTCGATTTCAGTGGCCGGATACCGGCCCAGCAGGATTTCGAGCCGGCGGGCGGCTTCCCCGGACAACTGGCGACGCCGGGCAATTTCGGCTTCGGCGCCAGCGAGGGCGCTGCGGGCAGTGCGGACGTCCAGCGCTTGGGCAAGGCCGCGCTGGAAGCGGCGTTCGGTCAGCATCCGGACCCGGTCACGCGCTTCATAGGTCAGGATCGCAACGCGTTCCTGTGCCAGGGCGGCGTTGAGATTGATCCAGGCGATCGCGGTCTGGGCGGCGACAGAGAGTTCCGCGGCAGCGAGGTCGGCTTCACTTGCGGCCAGATCAGCTTCTGCAGCGGCCACGCCGCGCCCGAGCCGGTTCCAGAGATCGGCTTCCCAGCTGGCATCGAGGCCAAGGCCGTAAATGCCGTCTGTGGTGCGGTCCAGATCACTGCCGACTTCGAAGGCGTTGGAGGTGACGCCCGTGCTGACCGAGGCATCGAGGCTCGGCAGGCGTTGTGAACGGGCCGTACGAATCGAGGCTTGTGCGGCGCGCACGAGGGCGGCGCGGGATTCCAGGGTCGGACTGTTGGCCAGGGCTTCGCGCACGAGGTTTTCCATGATCGGATCATCAAACTGGCTCAGCCAGTCCCCGGTGGGGGCCTGTCCGGCCACGCCTACGGAGGCCCAATCGGTCGGAGCCTCTGGTGCAACAGCAAAAATCTCCTCGCGGTTACCGCTCACTCCGGGAAGATTTGCCTGCAAGGATGCGCAGGCTGCAAGAATTGCCGGGGCTAATAGTAAAATTGATCGTGTCATGCCGTCGGCAACGCTCCCTTTTCCAGACGTCGGATACGCCCGCTCTATTCGACTGTCAATGATAAATTATCGTTTTTCAATAATTTTCTAAAGTTGCACAAAAACCGCGTTTGCAAGTGATACGCTTTGAGGGGCTTGGCATAAGTCTGGTTGCGTATTAGCGGCTTCAGAACCTGATGTCTTCGGGCAGTCTGTTAATGGGAGCGTAAATGGGCGAAGGCATGTCAGCCGACGCAAAACAGTCCACTCGCAGCGCCTTGTCCCGGCGCGCGAGAGACTTCATCACGCTTGTCTGCTGCTTCGGCTTCATCCTGTTGCTGATGTGGATCACCGGCGCGATCGGCTTGATCGAAGCGATCACCGCCTTGCTTGTGGCCATGTCCGTTGCGACCGCGATCTTTGTCGGGACAGCGACGATCCTTCCGCTCAGCCCGCGCCTTGCCGTTGAGCCGACGCAGGTTCAGCCAAATATCCAGGAATCGGCCATTCTTCTGGATGCCTTGCCGCTTCCGGCGTTCGAGATCGACGACGAGCAGCGGATCGTTACCATGAACGAGGAAGCCGAGTTCATCCTGAGGCTCGATGGCCGCGTGAATCCGCGCGCCAGCACCGTCATTCGGTCGCCCGGCCTGTTGTCGGCCATCGAAAACGCCATCAAGACCGGCACGGTCGAGCCTATGGCCGTGGAGGTCGAGAGCGGCCCGGACGAGACCTGGCGGGCGCATGTCTCCCGGCCCGGTCGGGCCCGGCGCACGCTGGTCGTGCTGGAAGACCTGACCCCGGTGCGCCGCGCCGCACGGGCGCGATCGGACTTTCTGGCCAATGCGAGCCACGAATTGCGCACGCCGCTGACGGCGCTGTCCGGCTTCATCGAGACGATGCGGGGGCCTGCCAAGGACGACAAGGAATCCTGGGACCGCTTCCTCGCCATCATGGCGGGCGAGACCGAACGCATGTCTCGCCTGATCGCGGACTTGCTCTCTCTCTCGCGGATTGAATCTTCCGAACATGTCTCGCCGCGCGAACGCGAGGAATTCCGGGATATCGTCTCGGACGCCACGCACGCCTTCAGCGCCATTGCGGCGGAGAAGGGGGTGCGGTTGGTCGTGCAATCCGATGAAGGGCCCATGCCGGTCATCGCGCACCGGGACGAGATGATCCAGGTGGTGGAAAACCTTGTTTCGAATGCGCTGAAATATTCAAAAGAAGCCGGACAGGTCACACTCAGCTTCGGCATGGCCTCCGGCATGGCGGACGCTCGCATGAAAGCCGGACAGACCTGGGCCAGCAGCGAACGCATGACCCTGTTGCCAGCCGCCAGCCGGCCGGGCACTCAGGAACGCGCCATCTGGATGCGGGTTGAGGATCAGGGGCCGGGTATTGAGCGCGAGCACTTGCCGCGCCTGGGTGAGCGTTTCTACCGCGCCGATCAAAGCCGGGGTGGCAAGATCACCGGCACGGGGCTCGGGCTGGCCATTGTAAAACACATCATGGCCCACCATCGCGGTGGATTTTCGGTCGAGACGCGGATCGGCGAAGGCACGGCCTTTGGCGTATGGCTGCCGGCCGCGCGCGAGGACGGCCTGTCTGACTAGCGGCTGCTGCGACGGGCCGAGTCGAACCAGTCGGTCACAAGATTGCCCGGCATGGCGTGCATGTCATGCAACCAGTTCGGCAGGTTCTGCAAGGCGCCGGCGGTGTCTTCCCAGCGGCGAAGATTGACGTCTGCCGCAATCTGGAAAGCGTCGCGCAGCGTATCTTCGGTCATGGGGGCAGCGACGCCCATGGGGGCCATGATCGACATGCTTTTTTGAGCAGCAATCAAGGTTTCCAGCGTGGCGGCTGTCAGGGACAGGCTCGCGCGCCAGGGAGTAAGCCAGAGATCAAGCATCGCTTTTTTCCTCACATTCACGAACATAGATAGTGCGTCTTGTTGCGCTGCACAACAAATCCCGTGCCAGTGCGCGTTTCATGCCCTGTTTGCGACACAGGGGAATGCGACTAGGATTTCCGCAATGCCCACTGACTCCCTCCCACCGAATTTCGTGCCCTCGCCCGCGCGGGGCAGGGTGCTGGTGTTTGATTCCGGCATGGGGGGGCTGACGGTTGCGGAGGAAATCCGCGCGCTCGGGCCGGCGCTGGGCATTCATTATTCGGCGGATTCCGCCTTTTTTCCCTATGGCGACAAGTCCGATGAGGCCCTGACAGCGCGGCTGCCCGCGGTGGCCAAGGCGCTGTGCGACCGGGTCAGGCCGGATGTCTTCGTGATCGCCTGCAACACGGCGTCGACGCTGGCCCTGCAGGAGGTGCGCGCCGTCCTGGACATTCCGGTCGTCGGCACGGTGCCTGCGGTCAAGCCGGCCGCTCAGCTGACCCAGACCGGTACAGTCGGCTTGCTGGCAACGCCCGGCACGGTCCGGCGGGCATATACGGCAGAACTCATTTCAAATTTCGCCCGCGACATAGAGGTCGTGATGCATGGCAGCATCGAACTGGTGAAGCTGGCCGAAGCGCATGCGCGCGGCGAGGACCTTCCGATCGAGGCTTTCGAGGCCGCGCAGGCCCCCTTGTTCGAGGCGCCCGGCGGGGACCGGATCGATACGGTCGTGCTGGCTTGCACGCATTTTCCGCTCGTGCGGGCACAATTGGTCGCCAGTGCGCCGCGCCCTGTCAGTTATGTGGATTCAGGGGCGGCGATTGCGCGCCAGACCATCCGTGTGTTGCCGCCTGAGAGTGAGGCGCGCGGGATTGGCGGACATGCCTGGCTGACGTCTTCGCCTGAAGACGTGCCGGATCTGGCGCTCGTCCTCAGGCGGTACGGGTTTCCAAACGTTCAGCGGGTGCCGGACGCGCCAATCGAGATCACTTCCGCGCCGACCGCATTGTAGAGGCTCGGCCATGGGGCGTCGTGAACGCGCGCCACGAGGGTTTCGCCAAAGCCGTTGAAGCGGCTCGACATGGCCCGGCCATACGCGCCGAGATTACCGAACTCCAGATAGTCGCCTTCCGACAGGCCAGCCGGCAGCCAGACCTTGGCCGGGAACTTGTCGGTGGAATCGCAGGTCGGACCGTAGACGGTGTATTCGACGAGGCGTCCGAGCGTGCGCCCGTCGCTTGGCAGGGCCCGCATGGGGAACGACCAACGCTCGTGAACCGCATCATAGAGGGCACCATAAGAGCCATCATTGATGTAGATCGCGTCGTCCTTGACCAGTTCGACACGGGCCAGGAGGCTTTCGGATTCTGCAACCAGCGCACGGCCGGGCTCGCACCACAGCTCTGCGTTCTCAAGAACGTACATGTTCTCGAAGGCCTGCTCGACCATGGCGGCATAGTCTTCCAGCGAGGGCGGGGGATTGTCCGCATAGATCGACGGGAAGCCGCCGCCGACATCCACAATGTCGACCGTAACGGAGGCCGCGATGATAATGCGCGACACGTCTGCCATGGCAGTCCACCAGGCGGTCGGCTTCATGGCCTGGCTGCCGACATGAAAAGACACACCGAGTTCGTCCGCATAGCGGCGCGCTTCACGGAGGATTTCGGTGGCGTCTTCGGCGCTTGCACCGAACTTGCCGGCCAGAGGCAGGGCGGCCCCGTCACAGGACACGGCAATCCGCACAATGATCGTAAGGTCCTTGGCGTAGCCGGTTTCCTCAAGGATCTTGTGCAGTTCCTGCATTGTGTCGGTTACGAAGATGCGCACGCCGAATTCGTGATAGGCGCGCTGGATCGCGCGGCGGTTCTTCACCGGGTGCAGGAAGGCCATTCGGGCACCTGGGAATTTGCGGTGGATCAGTTCGATCTCCGGCAGGGAAGCCGTGTCGAAGCTGCGCACACCCGCGTCCCACAGGGCTTCGAGCACATGCTCGCCCGGATTCGCCTTCACGGCGTAGAACGGCTCAGCCGGGAACTTCTCCCGGAACCATTTTGCCGCTGCAGTGACCCGTTCAGGACGGAAGCACCACACAGGCAGATCGGGTTGCTCATCGGCAACAATATTATAGGGAGTAGCATAGGAGTGCATGACACCTAACCTCCAAAGGGCTTTTAACCAGCTTTGGGCGTTAGTACAGGGGGCCCCCAGTTTAAGGGTTGGCCCAGATGTCCGCCACATCGATTTCGAGACGGGCATGTAGGAGACTCTTTTCAGGCATGCAAGCAAAAATTTCGGGCAGCCTGAGATTTTTGTCACCGACACATCACATTGAACGGATAGGGACCATGTTCTATGGGCAATGGGCCGGGTCCCCGCCGCCCGCCCAACAGATGTTTCCGCCGGAGCCATGAACCTATGACAGCCAGATTTGGCAGTATCCTTGCGGCCTTTGTGCTGGTTTGTGCAGCCGCTTGCGGACGCACCGACCTGTCCGAACTTGAGACCGGCGAGGTGATTCCGCCGCCGCCGGTCAGTGCGGACGGGACGCAGAAAATCCGCATTGTCGGCTCGTCCACGGTGGCACCCTTTGCAACGACGGTGGCAGAGCGGTTCGGCGCGACGACGCGCTATCCGACACCGATTGTCGAGACGACCGGCACAGGCGGCGGGTTCAAGACCTTCTGCCAGAAGATCGGGCCGGACCGCCCCTCGATCTCGGATGCCTCGCGGATCATCACCGAGAGTGAGCAGGCCCTGTGCGCCGGCAATGGCATCACTGAAATCACCGCCCTGTCGGTCGGGTATGATGGCATCGTGCTGGCCAATGCCCGTCAGGCGCCGCTGCTGGACCTGACCAAGGAGCAGGTCTTCCTGGCGCTTGCCGCGCACATACCAGACGGAAAAGGCGGCTTTCAGCCCAATCCCTACAAGAACTGGTCAGAGATCAGTCCAACCCTGCCGGATGAGCCCATCATGGTGCTGGGACCGCCGCCGACTTCCGGCACGCGAGATGCCTTCACCGAACTGGGCATGGAGCAGGGGGCACTGGCTCTGCCGGAGCTGGTGGCCCTGAAGCAGGCCGACCCGGACGCGTTCAAGCTGCGCACGCACACGATCCGCACCGATGGGGCCTGGATCGACCTTGGCGAAAACGACACCGCGATCATCCAGTCTCTGATCAAGACGCCGACCGCCGTGGGCGTGCTCGGCTATTCGTTCCTTGAGCAGAATGGCGACCGGGTAAAGGCGGCGCACCTGGACGGCGTGCCGGTGACGTTTGAAGCCATTGCGTCCGGCGAATATGGCCTATCACGCAGCATGTATATCTATGTGAAGGACCAGAATTTACCACTGGTGCCCGGACTGGCGGAATTCGTGAAGGAATTCGTGTCGGATCGGGCCATGGGACCGGATGGCTATTTGCTTGAAAAGGGTCTGATTCCACTGCCTGCCGATCTGCGTGAGGGGCAGCAAGCGATTGCCGAGCATCTCGAAGCCAAGGGCGCGCGCAAATAGCTACAGGGCTGGCAGGGTCGGCTTTTTCCGGCGCCGAAGGCGGATTTTCTGCCAGAAGCGTTTGCGGGCCGGGGCCGGCAGAAGCTGCAAATTCTCGATGAAGGCTTCGGCGCAAGCCCGCCAGCTATAGGTTTCGGCATAAGCGCGGCAGGTATCGCGGCCGAGCGAGAGGCAGGCCACGGCGCCCTCGGCAAGATTGCCGCCAATGGGGGTGATCGTGCCGGCCTCCGATCCCGGGATTACATCGCGCGGGCCGGTGGCATCATAGGCCGCCACGGGTGTGCCTGACGCCATGGCTTCCAGCACGACAAGGCCGAACGTGTCGGTCACGCTTGGAAAGACGAAGACGTCCGCGCTGGCATAGCAGGCGGCGAGTTCTTCATTGAACTTCGCCCCGAGAAAAACAACATCCTTGTAGCGCTTCTGGAGTTCCTCGCGCTGCGGGCCATCACCGATGATGACTTTCGTGCCCGGCAGGTCCAGTTCGGCAAAGGCTTCGATGTTCTTTTCCACGGCGACACGGCCGACATTGAGAAAGATCGGGCGGGGCAGGCCTTCGAACGGATCGCCAGGCTGGCCGTCCTCGATCCGCCGGTCGGGATTGAACATCTCCGTGTCCACGCCGCGGCTCCAGGCAACGAGATTGATGAAGCGCTGGGTTTCCAGCTCCTTCACCATGGAGGGCGTCGGCACCATGACCTTGCCGGAATATTTGTGGAACCAGCGCACGAAGGAATAGCCCGCCCGGGTCGGGATAGGGAGGCGCGCGGAGACATATTCCGGGAAGCGGGTGTGATAGGCGGTCGAGAAGGGGTGCTTCACCGTCAGGCACATGGCACGGCCGGCCATGCCGAGCGTGCCTTCGGTTGCGATATGGATCGCATCGGGCTCGAATTCGTGAAACCGGTCTTCGATCCGGCGCCGGGCGAACAGGGCCAGCTTGATTTCCGGATAGGTCGGCAGGGGCATCGTCCGGAATCCCTGACCGGGATGGACGATCTCCCAGACATGGCCCATTGCCTCTGTCTCTTCGATCACGCGCTTCATTGTGCGCACGACGCCATTGACCTGAGGGTCCCAGGCGTCGGTTACGAGCATGATGCGCATGAGCGCTCCTTCAACAGCCCCAGCAGTCGGGCGCAATGTGGCCGTGTTGGCCCACTGCGTAAAGAGGCCAGCCTGCGTTGAACTTCTCTCGCATCAGGTCATTTGAAAAGATATAGATAATCCTGAAGAGGTGCTGACCGGGGCAGGACTTACCCGGTTTTCGCCATTCTGGCTGACAATTGATCCTATGCCTTCTGGCTCACACTTATCGGACCGATACCTTTATGGCTGACACGCTCGCGCTCGACAAAATTGACTGGCACTCGCTCGACCGGATCAAGTTTACGGATGAGGAGGCCTTGCTGGAAGATTTGCTCAAGCAGGCGCCTCTGTCCGACGATCTGAGGCAGGCCACGATGCGGCGGGCGCTGGAACTGGTCGAGACGGCGCGGGCGCGCGGGCGCGACAAGGGCATGATGGAAAGCTTCCTGGAGGAGTTCGGCCTGTCGAATGCCGAAGGCCTCGCGCTGATGTGCCTGGCCGAGGCCTTGCTGCGGGTTCCCGACGCTGAAACCCGTGACGAATTGATCGCCGAGAAGATCCGCTCCGGCGACTGGAGCGCGCATCAGGGGCAATCGGAATCCTGGCTGGTCAATGCCTCCACCTGGGGGCTGATGCTGACCGGGCAGGTGATCGGTGTGCCGGCCAGCCTGAAGAAGGGGCCGGCAAGTTTCATCCAGGGCCTGATCCGTGAGAGCGGCGAGCCGGTGATCCGCGCCGCCATGATGCAGGCCATGCGGATCATGGGCGAGCAATTTGTCCTTGGACGTACCGTGAAGGATGCCCAGAAGCGTGGCCGCCGCATGGTCAAGGCGGGCGACGCGGCGCATTTCAGCTTCGACATGCTCGGGGAAGGGGCCCGCACGGCCGATGATGCCGGGCGGTATCTGAAAGCCTACCAGAATGCCATTGATGGCGTAGCCGCCGAGAAAGACAAATCCACCGCGCCGGAGCAGGGCAATGGCGTGTCCGTCAAACTCTCCGCGCTCCATCCCCGCTACGAGGCAGTGAACCGGGCGCGCATCATGGATGAGATGTATCCGTCCGTACTGGAATTATGCGAGCGGGCGGCAAAGGCGAATATCAATCTCTGTCTCGACGCAGAGGAAGCTGACCGGCTGGTGCTGAGCCTGCAAATTCTTGAGCGATTGGCCCGTGAGCCGTCCCTGAAGGGGTGGAATGGGCTGGGCCTTGCCGTGCAGGCCTATCAGAAGCGGGCAGGCGAAGTGATCGAGGGGCTGAAAGAGCTCGCCGAACAGACCGGCCATCGCTTCATGGTGCGGCTTGTGAAGGGCGCCTATTGGGACAGCGAGATCAAGCAGGCCCATATCGAAGGTTATCCCAACTTCCCGGTCTTCACGACCAAGGCCGGAACAGATTTCAATTATTTGGCGTGCGCGCGCAAAATGCTGGAAGCCAGGGACGCCATCTATCCGCAATTTGCCACGCACAATGCACATTCCGTGGCAGCCATTGAGCTGTTGGCGGAGGAAGTCGGAAGCACGGCCTTCGAATTCCAGCGGCTGCATGGGATGGGCGAAGCCCTTTATGGCGCGGCCGGGCTCGGCCGCCGGGTGCGGGTCTATGCCCCGGTCGGCGCGCACAAGGATTTGCTGCCCTACCTCGTCCGGCGCCTGCTTGAAAATGGGGCGAATACGAGTTTCGTTCACTCCTTCCTTGATCCGGACGTGCCGGCTGAACAAGTGGTCGCCGATCCGATAGTCAAGGTAGAGGTCGGTCCCCGGCGTCATCCACGCATCCCGACGCCTCCACGTCTGTACGGTGCGGAGCGTCGCAATTCCTCCGGGCTCGATTTGAGCCAGCGAAGCGTGCGCGAGGACATGGCCGCTGCGATCAAGAGCTTCCGCGACAGTCCGGCCATTGCGGCGGGGCCGATCATTTCGGGCAAGGCCGTTTCCGGCGGGGGCGATATGGTCCGTGTGCCCTTCGATACAGAAACCGTTCTCGGCAGTTGCCGGGAGGCGCAGGAGGGCGATATCGACAAGGCCCTGACCGCCGCCATCAAGTTCCAGCCCGGTTGGGATGAGTTGGGCGGCGCGGAACGGGCCAAACATCTGCGCGCCATGGCCGACGTGCTCGAAGAGAATGCCGAACGCCTGATTGCGCTGATGGCCCGCGAAGCCGGCAAGACATTGCCGGACGGGATCGCGGAAGTGCGCGAAGCGGTCGATTTCTGCCGTTACTACGCGATGCAGGCCGAAGCTGAGTTCACGACGCCGCAAAAGCTGCCTGGGCCGACCGGCGAGACCAATCACCTGTCCCTGCATGGGCGCGGTGTCTTCTGCTGCATCAGTCCGTGGAACTTCCCGCTGGCCATCTTTACGGGCCAGATCGCAGCAGCGCTCGCGGCAGGGAATGCCGTTGTGGCGAAGCCCGCTGAACAGACGCCCTTGATTGCCTTCGAGGCAGTGAAACTGTTCCAGAAGGCCGGCCTGCCGGTCGATGCGCTGCATCTGTTGCCGGGCGGGGGCGAATCCGTCGGCGCCAAGCTGATCAGTGATCTCCGTGTGTCGGGAGTTTGCTTCACCGGCGGCACGGTGACGGCGCGCATCATCAACAAGACGCTGGCGGACCGCGACGGGCCGATCATTCCGCTGATTGCGGAGACGGGCGGATTGAACAGCATGTTCGTCGATACGACCGCTCTGAGAGAGCAGGTGATTGATGACGTCATCCAGTCGGCGTTCGGCTCAGCAGGCCAGCGCTGCTCGGCTCTGCGCATCGTCTTCCTGCCCGAAGATACGGCGGATCACCTGATCGAGGGCCTGATCGGGGCAATGGATGAATTGAACATCGGCGATCCTGGCCTGCCATATACGGATATGGGGCCAGTGATCGACGCAGAATCCCGCGCCTCACTGCAGGCCTATGTCCAGACGATGAAAGACGAGGCCAACGTACTACACCAGATTCCGGCGGGGCAGATCGGGGAGGCGGGCTACGGTTTCGGTCCGGCCTTGATCGAGCTTAAATCCATCGACCAGATTTCAGAGGAGAAATTCGGACCGATCCTGCACGTCTTACGCTATGATCCGGATGACATTTCCGAGGTTGGGGCGATGATGAGAGGAAAGGGTTATGGCCTGACTCTGGGCGTGCATTCACGGCTTGAGAGTTTCCAGCGCGAGGTGCGCGATGCCTGTCCAGTCGGCAATACCTATGTGAACCGCTCCATGACCGGCGCGGTCGTGGGGGTGCAGCCCTTTGGCGGCGAGGGGCTCTCCGGCACCGGTCCGAAAGCCGGCGGACCACACTACTTGCATCGTTTCGCAACAGAGCGCACCCTGACGGTGAACATTACCGCGCAGGGCGGGGACGCCGAACTGCTCAGCCTGTAACGGAGGTCCGCATGAAGAAACTTGTCTTGGCAGCGCTCACAGGGGCGCTGGTGCTGACGGCCGGGTGTCAGAAAAAGGTGCGGGACCTTTCCGATGTGAGTGAGGCGTCTGGAGACGCGGACAGCACAGGCGGCGAAGAGACAATTGTCGATGTCGCGACGATTGCTTCGGTGGACGATCTTCCGCGCGAGATCATTATCGATGAGGATTATCTCAAGGCCGAAGTGACAATCGACGAGACCGTATTTTCCAAGGCACCTGCCATTGGCATGGATCTGGTGGAGAATGCACAAATCCGTATCGAAGCGATGACTGCGGATGCGCAGGAATACCAGAAAGCTGACCCGAGCTATTTTCGTTCCTATGGCCTGCGGATTAAATGGGGAATTGTCGCCGAGGCCGACAATATCGTGAGCCTGGAAGGCTTCCATTACACATTCACCGGCGGCGCGCATGGCAACTATTTCACCGCAGGGCGCCTTTACAATGGGGTGACCGGCGAGCCGATGCGGCTGAGCACGTTCCTGCGCGAACCACAGGCCGCCATACAGGGTCATATGGATACGGTCTGGACGGAGATTGCCCGCCAGAAAGTGAAGAAGAGTGGGAACGTATCAGACCTCGAGCGTTTCCGGAGCGAGGCGATGGAACTGGTCAGTGCCGACATGGTGCTGGCGGGCGAAGTGAATTTCGTGCCTTCCGACGTACCGAACAAGTTCGGTGGATACACCATTCATTTTGCGCCCTATGATATCGGCTCCTACGCTGAAGGCGCATATCATGTGACCATCCCGCAAGCGGTCTTCAGGGGCGGGCTCAAGCAGCCATATGTGCGGCTGTTCGACGGCGATCCCGTGAGCTTTGACCGGCTTGGAGACTAGGTCTGATTCATTCGACCGTTTCGTGATCAATCTTCAGAATACGCAGCCGGGAGGTGCGCTCTTTCTGAATATCCTCAATGCCTGGCCAGTCTCCGCCGGAGCTCAGACGCGCGTATAGTGGCGCGACTTTTGGATCCGCATCATTTTCGGGGATAACGCAGACGGCAATATAGTCATAGGGTTCCAGAGCTTCGCGCCTTAGCTCCGTATCCGTCAGGACGAACGTCCGGAAGACACGTTCCATTCCCGGCGATGCGCGGTGAAATTGAAGAGCCGCAAGCGTATGGGATGATCCGGAACTCTGGATGTGATCTGCCAGCGTGAGCGAGAGGCCGAATGGGGCGATGAATCGCGAAGGCGGCAGTGTGTCCACCAGGGACAGATCTCCACTTAGGCAGGTATCCCCCCTCATATAGTCAAGCATGGAGAGCGAGCGGCCCTGCGGCTTCACAAAAACCTGGAACGACAGGGACAACAAGATGGGAATTCCCAAGGCAAGCATGAGTGGGCGGAGGGTTTCAGACTGACGTAACTTGTCTATGAACAATGGGACAAAGAGTGGGAGGAGGGCAGCAGGAAACCTGAAATTCCGCATCTGCCATGCTGTCAGAATGACTCCCAGGCTCGCAATGAGCAGTAGGAGGAAGACTTCAGGACGTTGGCCTTTCACGCTCTGCCAGGCCATAATTGCCAGCGAGATGAGCGCCAGGAAAATGAGCGTGAACATGTGCTCGCCATAGGAGAAGGCCGTCACCGGGTCCTTCTCCTGCATCACATGGTCCAGCCAATAGGTCTGGGCCGTCTCATTGACCATGGGGTAGGGGCCAGCATGGCATTCCGGAAAAGCCAGCCATAATCCCGCCAGCACGATGATGCCTCCGCCCATGAGTATCGCTATCCGGGGCAGGGGAGCCCCCCATCCTGCCCATCGCCAGACGAGTGCAGAGCCCGCGCCTAGAATCCCACCTGCCGCTAGCGCGCTGATCCATGGCGCGGACAGCGCATCGCAATGGGTTTGAAAAATGGTGCCGCCATTCAGCAGCAAGCTCGCAGGAAGGGTGAGCACCACAAGTGTGACGCACGTCCAGAGAAATTTCTGCGGCATGTGAGAGTGCGGTTTCAAGGCGCCGAGGATGGCGAGACCGCTCAGGCCGACCGCAATATAGGGGGCGCATTCCAGCCCGACTGCGACCGACAGAATACTGGAAACTCCGATCAGGACTCCAGCGTGGCGATGCGGTGAAACAATGCCGAGGCCAAAAGCGAACAGCAGGACCATCTGAACATTGTGATGATCGATCCGGTTCGGCATGAATTCGAGAATGGCAAAATACGATGCCACGACCGATATGGCGAGCACGCGGAGCCCCGGCGGCTTCCCCCGGATTTCCCGGATCAGCTTTACTCCCAGCCATGCATACGCGACGAGCCAGAGCGGCGGCACGATGAAGCGTGCAACCGTGAAGGCGGTGTCCTGTCCCAGCGCAGGCTGGAAAAGCCAGGTGACAAGGACATAAGGAAGATCGACCAGACGCGACCAGGGCGAGACATACGGGTCGGGCATGGCAAGGAAGGGCCAGGTCCGATCGTGCCAGTTACCATCTGCAAGCAGGTCCGTGATCTGAAGCCGTCGGGCGAAATCGTCCACGCTCTGGATTGCGCTGCCATTTATCGCGTCGATTCCCAGCAGGCAGATCGCAGTGGTCAGGAAAACTGCTATCGGCAAGAGGGATGCAAGCCTCTTGTTATTTCGCGTATGATCCAGCCACATAGACCCGAAACTCCCCATTGCCTCCGGGGAACAGACTAGACTGAAAACATGAAGAAAAGCCCAAACGGACCGCTTGCAGAACGGTCAATCCATACAGGCATTATAGGCGAAATCGCGCCGGTTTGATCCGTCTTCCAGGGCGATATGGGCGCGCAGTGTGTCGCTGTCGCGCTCATAATGGATCAGCTGGGGATAGTCATGCGCGCCATTGAGGAAGGTGACTGACTGGTCGCCCTGCAGGCTCTCGACGAATTTCGATGGGCCCACACCGGCCGGATACACGTTGAGCACGTAAAGTGGGCCAGGCTGAACATGCATCTGCTCGAAGAAGCTGACCCCGCCATCGTCCAGTGTCAACGCATAGCCAAACAAGTGGCCGGCTTCCGGCGTTGACCAGACTTCCTTGGCCTTTTCGGCTTCGCTGACCCAGCAGCCTGTCAGCCAGCCAAGAGGATGCTTCTGTGCGGGCGGATCAATCGTCTGGGCCGACGCGCAGCCGACAAGAGCGAAGAGACCAAGCAAGGCTCGTCTCATGATGTCGCCAATGTGCAGCCAAGGGCGGGATCAAACCGCGCTTCTGACTTCACCAACCCGCCCAGCACGCTGGCGCGGGTGACATGGCCGTCATCGGTAAAGGTCACAGCGCTGACATCGGCTGTGAAATCCTTCTTGCAGCTCTCCAGCTCGCGCTCGGCAATGTGCAGACAAGAGCAGACCATCTTTGCGCCATAGGCTGTCGAGACTTCGGCGAATGCGACCTGTCTCTTCAGCCAGAACTGCCAAACGAGGCCGCCGAGGACGACAGTGACAGCCATGACGACCAGAAGTGCTTTGACGAGTTTCATGAACTGCCCCTAAGTTTCCCGGAAAGAGTAGGGGAGAGACGCCATGTGGCGCAAGATTTTCATTTCGGGACTGGCCGCAATTGTGACGGTGGGGGCTGCTGCCGCGCAATCTCTTGTGCCCCTGCCACCCCAGCCGGAGGGCCTCGCCTGGCCCACGCAGGGATGGGAGACGGGCGAGATACCGGGAGAGGCTGCGGCCCTTGTGCAGCCGCTGATCGATCAGGCCATGGCCGGCAAGCCGGAAGACAAGATGGGCGAGACTCGCGCCCTCGTCATCGTGCATCAGGGAAAAATCGTGGTGGAAGCCTATGCCGATGGCTTCGGTCCGGACACGAAGCAGGTTTCGTGGAGCATGGCGAAGTCGGTGACCTCTGCACTGGCGGGACGGGCTGTTGAGCTCGGGCTAATCACGGACCTCGACGCGCCTATGCCGACACCCTTCGATGAAGGCGATCCGCGGGCGGAAATCAGCTGGCGCCAATGGCTGACCATGACGGACGGGCTCGACTATACCGAGATCGGCGCCACGAGCATGGCAGAGAATGATGTCATACAGATGATGTACGGGTCGGGCCGGATGGATGTGCTGGAATATATCAAGGATGAATTGCCGCCGCTGCATGAGCCGGGGACGGTATGGAATTATTCGACAGCGGCGTTTCACCTGATTGGGCATGCCCTGCAGGGACTGGCGGCCGGAGATTCCTCGTCCCCCGCCTTTTCCGACTGGTTCAGGCGGCAATTCAGCGACCAGATCGGCATGAATGCCGTCATCGAATTCGACCCCGCCGGCACCTATCTTGGCGGGTCCCTCGTCTGGGCTTCAGCGCGGGATTTTGCGAAGTTTGGCTATCTCTACCTGCGCGATGGGGTGTGGGAAGGCGAGCGCCTGTTGCCGGAAGGCTGGGTCGATTTCTCACGCTCCTATCCTGAAGCACCAAAGGAAAATGTCTATGGCGCGGGCTTTTGGATCACGACTGGCGGTGAGGCACCCGTTCCAGACTACCAGCGTCGCGACGCGCCGCCTTGGGACAGTTTTGCGGCTGAGGGCCATGAAGGCCAGACCATCTTCATCGTGCCGAGCCGCGATCTCGTCATTGTGCGGCTCGGCTTGATGAGCAATGAGGGTGAGAACTGGCCGCTACTGTTCCGATGGAATCAGGCGATTGCGAGCGCCTTTCCCGTCGTCGAGCCGGGCGAAATCCTAATCCCCTGACACCATGAAATGCGCCATCAGAGTCGTGACCGGTTTGGATCGCTCATCCTGCCAGGCTTCGGCGCGGACCGAACACATGCGGCGGCCCATCTTTGTGATCTCGGCGCGTGCATACAGATCCTTGGCATGGCCCTGGCGCAAATAATCGATCGTCAGATTGATCGGGCGTGGCGGTCGGGGCAGATGTTCCGTTACGAGAAAGACCTGTGCTTGTGAGGTCAGCTCAAGGAAGGCTCCGATTGCGCCGCCATGAATGGCCTTGATCATGAAATTGCCGATCAGTTTTTCCTGATAGGGCATGATCATGGTCATCTCGTCGCCCATGACTTCGCATTTCAGGCCCATCTCCTGGGCGAGCGGCGTGCGGGCGATGAAGGCGCGGACTTCGTCGGCGCGGGTCTGGCCAGCGGTTTCAAGATCGTCTGCCATTACATCGTCCTCATGCTGTCGACTGAGCGGGGCTTGTTGATGGCGAAGGCGCCGGCGGCGGTCGCGATCATCTTGTCGCGGCTTTCATGATAGGCCCAGGCACGCGTGAAGCAGATGTTCCGCGTGACATGATAGCATTCAGCCTCGCCAATGATGTCACGGCCCTTGTCAGCCGGGCGCATGTAATCAAGCCGCAGGTCCAGCGTCGCCACGAAACGGGGCTTCGGCAGGGCAGAACTCGCGGCCGTGCCACAGAGATTGTCGAGGAAAGCTGTCAGAACGCCGCCATGGATGACGCCTGTGTCCGGGTCGCCGACAAGGCGCTCCTTCCAGGGCTGCAAGCCCCAGACATGACCTTTTTCGATACGGGTGAACCGGAAGCCCATGCGACGGCCCCACGGGATTCCTCCGCTGATCATCTCTATGTTTTCGTTCATCACCTCCCAGGGTGCGGAAGATGACGTGGCGTCATCGCTCATATTGGTCCTCATTCGTTTGACGAGTTGTTCTGCCCGGATAACATCATCGGGAAAAGAGCGAAAACAAAGAGCTCACGTGGAGGAAGACAAAATGGCATTCGATGGAGCGACGAAGCCCAGGGCCTGCATCATCGGGGCGGGGTGTTCCGGTTTCACCATGGCGAAGCGCCTTAAGGATTATGACATCCCGTATGATTGTTTCGAGATGTCGGACAATATCGGGGGTAATTGGTACTACAAGAACCCGAATGGGGCCTCGTCCTGCTACCAGTCCCTGCACATCGATACCTCGAAATGGCGCCTCGCTTTTGAGGATTATCCGGTGCCGGAGGACTGGCCGGATTTCCCGCACCATGCCCAGCTGCTCCAGTATTTCCATGACTATGTCGATCATTTCGGCCTGCGCGAGACGATCACGTTCAATACCGCGGTGACCGATGTGGCGGACTTGCCGGGTGGGCGCTGGAAGGTCACGCTGTCGACCGGTGAGACCCGCGAATATGATGTGGTCATCGTGGCCAACGGCCATCACTGGAATCCGCGTATGCCCAAATATCCGGGCTCATTCGCCGGCTATCAGGTGCATTCGCACAATTACACGGATCCGTTCGAACCCTACGATTTCCGGGGCAAGCGGGCGATGGTCGTCGGGGGTGGCAACTCCGCGATGGATATCTCGTCGGAATTGTCCCAGCGGCCGCTGACAGAGCGTCTGTTCATTTCCATGCGGCGGGGCGTGTGGGTGATGCCGAAATACATGGACGGCCAGCCCTCGGACAAGGCGGTGCTGCCATCCTGGTTGCCGTCAAAGGTCGGGCGGGCGCTGGCGCGCAAGAAGATCAAGAAGACGATCGGCATGATGGAGGATTATGGCCTGCCCAAGCCGGACCACGAGCCTCTGGACGGTCACCCCTCTGTGTCCGGTGAGTTCCTGACACGGGTTGGCTGCGGCGACATCTGCCCGAAGCCGGGCATTGAGCGCCTCGATGGCGATGGTGTGGTCTTCACCGATGGCACGCGGGAAAAGATCGACGCGATTGTCTGGGCGACCGGCTACAATGTGACTTTCCCCTTCCTGAAACAGGATGACCTGACCCCAAAGGACAATGTGTTTCCCCTGTTCAAGCGCATGGTGAAGCCCGGCCGTGAGACGATCTTCTTCCTCGGCCTTGCCCAACCCTTGCCAACGCTGGTGAACTTTGCCGAGCAGCAGTCGAAACTCGTCGCGGCCGCAGTGAACGGGGATTATGCTTTCCCGTCAGCGGACGAAATGGAGCGGATTACCGAAGAGGACGAGAAAGAGCATCTCGGCCATTTCTATGACAGCCCGCGCCACCGGATGCAGGTGGATTTCAATCTCTATTGCCGGGATCTGAAAAAGGAGATTGAGCGGGGAGCCAAACGCGCGCGCGTCGTTGCCTGATGTTAACCGGTGAGGGGGCATAAAGAGGATCCATGATCCGTTTGCTCTTGCTTTCCGCCGCCTTGCTGCTGGCAGCCTGCGCTTCGCCCGCGCCGGTCAAGATTCATTATCCCCCCCAGTCTACGCCAGGCGCGGGGGCTGGTGCGCCGCCGACAGAGGCTGCCACGGAGCAGGGGCCGTTTGCGCCGAACGCCTATCTGCGCGCCTGCTATGGCATTCGCGTATCCAATTCTCCGATTGTCGACGAGGATGGCTGGGTCCTGCACTACAAGCCGATTGTGGTGGTGAACGGCATTCCTCTGGCGGCCGCCCCGGCGAATGATGTCTGCCTGACATCCGGCTTTGGGCAGCGCTTTGGCCGGCGGCATGACGGCATCGACTTGCAGTCGCGGCCCGCCGGAACGATCTATGCCAGCGCGCCTGGGAAGGTCATCGAAGCGCGTGTCTCGACGGGGTACGGCAACATGGTGCTGATCGATCATGGCAAGGGCGTCTACACGCGCTACGCCCACCTTGCCTACATCCAGCCGGGTGTTACCAAGGGCGCGAAGATTGGATTCGGCCAGCCCGTCGGCTTCATGGGATCGAGCGGGAATGCCACCGCCATCCACATCCATTTCGAAATCCTGACCGGTAATTACAACAATCCGCAGGGCTCCAAGGGCCTCGCGCCGCGTGACCCGTTTTCATTTCCGCCCTATGAGTATGCTGAGGCCTATTAGGGCTGGGGGATGCCATGAAGGACTTCAGGACGGCGGGGACATTGCCCAAATTCGGGCCAAGCCGACAGATCGAGTGAAATCCTTCTTCGATCCTGACCTGATTGCGCGGACGTATCGGGATCCGCTTGCGGTGGCCGTCCTGCTGGTGGATTTGCTGCCCATCCTTGCTGTTTTGGTATTTGGGTGGGGCGCGACGCCGCTCGTAGCGCTCTACTGGCTGGAAAACCTTGTCATTGGCGTGTTCACCGTGTTGCGCATGGTTGCAACGCTTGCCGCTAACGTCGCGAATCTGTTCGCCGTGCTCTTCATCGTTCCGTTCTTCACGCTTCACTATGGCATGTTCTGTTTCGGGCATGGCGTTTTCATCCAGGCGCTGGCGACGAGCGGATCGACCAGCGGCACGCCGGATATGTCGGGCCTGGTGAACTGGGCCATGCAATCGGGGCAGGGGATGGCCTGGTTCGTTGCGGCCATCATTTTCATCAATCTGGCGCTCTATGGGGCTGACTATCTGATGAAAGGCGAGTTTCGCGACACGAACCCCATGGTCGAGATGTTTGCGCCCTATGGCCGGATCGTGACGCTGCATGTCGCCATCCTTCTCGGCGCAGTTCTGGCGATCACCGCGAACGAGCCGCTATGGGGGGTGGTTTTCCTGATTTTCCTTCGGGTCGTGTTCGGGCTCATCGTGTCGGCCATGCGTCAGCGCAAGCTTGACAGGGCCAGCCAGGCCCATGCGAAAGAATTCCCGTCAGCAGCGTAAAAAGTTGACGGGTGATGACGCCTTGGTCATGATGTGGGGCTTCCCCGAGGAAAGGCGTGTATGAGCTCCATCGTAAAGACACTGGCCGGTTCAACCGGAAAACGCGCAAGATCCAAGGCTGCCAACCGACGGGCGATCCTGCAGGCGGGGCGCCGCGTGTTTGCGCGGATCGGCTTCGAGGCCACGACGGTACGCGACATCATTCGGGAAACCGAACTCGCAGCCGGCACCTTCTACAACTACTTCAAGTCCAAGGAAGAAGTGTTCGAGGCGATTGCCGAGGACTCTACCTATCGTTTCCGGTCGCGCCTTCAGGATGTCCGGGCCTATGCGACCGATTTCGAAACCTATGTCCATGATGCCTATCGGGCCTATTTCGGCTTCATCGCGACCGAAAACGAAGAGCCGATCCGCAATGGCGCACCTCATCTGGCCCTGATCGGGGTGCGGGTGGATACGCCCGAAATGCTGGCCGTGGCCGACGAGATCCGGGCTGACCTCGAACATGTCCTGTCCGGTGAGGGCGGCCCCAAGATCGACACGGCCTATCTGACGGCGGCGGCCATCGGAATTGCTCGGGAAATGGGTGAACACATGCTGCTGCGCCGCCCTGTAGATGTTGACGGCGCAACGGAATTCGCGACGGCCTTGCTGCTGGCGGGCGTGAGGGAGATTGCCGCGAAGTAAGGAGAAACGCCTCTTGGCGGGGACGCGCTTGCAGGGCTAAGCTTCCTGTCAACAAGACAGGACGGGAGGCGACCATGAGCCTGCAGCAGATAATCACCAAATTCATCTTCAAACTGCCGGACGGCTTGCTCGTGCGTATGGCCGGGGGCAAGCCGGTCGAGGTGCGAGGCCGAGTCCTCGAGCCGCAATTGCAAATGGTTGCATGGAATGGCCGCAACGCGCCGCCCATGTCGTCGCTGGAACCGGAAATCGTACAGGCTGCCGTCAAGGAGCAGCTGGGCACGCTGGCCGCCCCGATCGAGCCCGGCGTGACGATGGAGAATCTCACCATTCCGGGGCCGGACCGTAACGAAATCCCGGTGCGCCTCTACACGCCATCGGCCCAGGATTCCTCTGTGCCATTGCTGGTCTACTACCATATGGGCGGCGGCGTGGTCGGCGACCTTGAGACCTGCGATGCCTGGTGTTCGATTCTCGCCTCCATTACCAAGGGCCCGGTCCTGTCGGTGGATTACCGGCTTGCCCCGCAGAACAAATTCCCCGCTGGTATTGATGACAGCATCGCCGCCTATGAATGGGGCGTGCGCAATGCCGGAAAGTATGGCGCGCCGGAAGGCATGGCGGCCGTGGGCGGCGACAGTATGGGCGGCAATTTCTCGGCCATCATCTCCCAGGAGATGCAGCGCGAGCACAAGCCGCTGCCGGTCTACCAATTGCTGATCTATCCGGCCGTGGATATGGTCGAGGAGTTCCCGTCGCGAACCGAGTTCGGAGAAACCTTCTCGCTCAGCACAGACACGATGAACTGGTTCATGGAGCAATACCTGCCGGACGATTTCGACATGTCCGACCCACTCCTGTCGCCGGGCCAGACCGCCGAACTGGAAGGGCTGCCCCCGGCGATCATCATTACGGCCGGACATGACCCGCTGTGCGATGAAGGCGATGATTATGCCAAGCGACTCAAGAGTGCGGGCGTGAAGGTCGCTCACAAGCGCTATGATACGCTGCCCCATGCCTTCACGGCCTTCACCGGCTTTTCGCCGGGCTCTCGCAAGGCGTGTCTGGAAATCGCCAACATGGTGAAAGACCTTGTATCAAAACTATGAGGGCCCTCGTCTGTGATACGCTGACGGACGATTTTTCCGGCCTGTCGGTTCAGGACATTCCAGTGCCCGAGGTCGGGGAAGGGGAGGTGCTGGTCCGCGTCAAGGCGGCCAGTGTGAACTTTCCTGACCTGCTGATGAGTCAGGGCCAGTACCAGATGAAACCGGAGTTGCCCTTCACGCAGGGCATGGAATGCGCCGGAACAGTCGAAGCCGTCGGCGAGGGCGTCTCCGAGTTTTCACCGGGCGACCGGGTGGTCGGCGGCAACAAGACCGGCGCCTTCGCAGAATTTGCATTGCTCCCCGCCTCCAGCCTGTCGCGCGTGCCAGAGAATATGGGATTTGCGGAGGCAGCGGCCTATCCGGCGGCCTATCTGACCGCCTATGTCGCGCTCGTGCGGCGGGGCAATTTGCAGCCGGGAGAGACATTGCTCGTGCACGGTGCAAGCGGCGGCGTGGGCATGGCGGCAGTTGATGTCGGAAAGCTGCTCGGCGCGACCGTGATAGCGACCTCTGCGTCGGATGCCAAACTAGACAAGGTCATCGAACACGGCGCCGATTATGTGATCAATGTCACGCAAGGTTTTCGCGACAAGGTCAAGACGCTGACCGCCGGGCGCGGCGCGGATGTCATCTTTGATCCGGTCGGCGGGGACGTGTTTGATGAAAGTGTGCGATGTATCGCATTTGACGGGCGCCTGCTCGTCGTCGGGTTCACGTCCGGCCGCATCCCCGAGGTGAAGGTCAACATGCCCCTGATCAAGGGGTTCTCCGTGGTCGGTGTGCGGGCAGGAGAATATGGCCGCCGTTTTCCCGAGCGCGGCAAGGAGAACATGGCAGCGATCTGGAAATGGGCGGCAGAGGGCAAGACACGACCGCGCGTTCATGCCGATCTGCCCTTGGAGAAATGGCGGGAAGCCTATCGCCTGCTCACCGACCGTGAGGTAGTGGGCAAGGTCATTCTCCGGCCCTGAGAGTAAAAAATCGAGAAAAACAGAAGAGGAAACAAAGAGATGTCAACACTCCCCGAAAAAAGCCTGCAATTGCGGTCTCTGATCAAGCCGGAAGGCGAACTGGAACTGTCCCTGGTTGAAGTGGATATGCCCACGCCCGGCCCAGGCGACGTAATCATCCAGGTCGAAGCGACCCCGATCAACCCCTCCGACCTCGGCCTTCTGGTCGGCGCAGGCGATATCCGAACCGCCGTGCAGAGCGGCACGGCAGACCGGCCCGTCATCACGGCCAAGGTGCCTGAGGCAGGCATGCGCGCCATGCAGGCCCGTGTCGGTCAGTCTCTGGGTGTAGGTAATGAAGGCGCCGGCACGGTTGTCGCCGCAGGGGAGTCCGATGCGGCGCAGGCGCTGCTCGGCAAGCGAGTCACGGGTCTTGGCGGGGAGTTCTACTCCGAATACCGCATGCTGAATGTCGCCCAGGTGATGGAGCTGCCGGAAGGTGCCACGGCAGAGCAGGGCGCCTCGTGCTATGTGAACCCGCTGACGGCGCTGTCCTTTGTCGAGACCATGCGCGAAATGGGACATGAATCCCTCGTCCATACGGCTGCTGCGTCAAACCTTGGTCAGATGCTGAACAAGATCTGCATCAAGGATGGCGTGCCGCTGGTGAACATTGTCCGCAAGGAAGAGCAGGCCGAGATCCTGCGCGGTATCGGTGCGAAACACATCGTCAATTCCACCTCGCCAACTTTCATGGAGGATTTGATTGCTGCGCTGATGGAGACCGGCGCGACGCTCGGCTTTGACGCCATCGGCGGCGGCCCGCTCGCAGGCCAACTCCTCATCGCGATGGAAGCGGCCGCCAGCCGCAAGATGAAGGAATATTCCCGCTATGGCTCCGGCCAGCAGACTCAGGTCTTCATCTATGGTCGGCTCGACATGTCGCCCACGCAAGTGCCAGCAGGCGTAGGGTTCGCCTGGAACCTCAGCGGCTATCTGCTGACGCCATTCCTGCAGAAAGTCGGGAAAGACATGCGTGCGCGTATGTACAAGCGGGTGATGGACGAGCTGACGACCACGTTTGCCAGCCATTACACCAAGCGCATCTCTCTGGCCGATGCGCTGAACCTCGACACGCTGAAAGCCTATGATGCCAAGGCGACCGGTGAGAAATACCTGATCACGCCGAACTAATAATATCCCGCTGATTGTATAACTTATCCCCCTTTGGTAGTTTGTAATATTATTACCAAAGGGGGGTTCGCGTGATTCAAAGAGTCTGGGTAACTGTTGCAGCCGCACTGGCAGTCGGATTTGGAGCGGGTTTATTCGTCGGGCCATACTTCGTCTCTTCATCTGAGGCTGACGGCAATTTGTTCGATCTTTCCTCCTTGCCTGAAGAGCTTCAGCAGAAGCATCGCGATCCAGACTATTTGCTATCCGAGATCAAGAATTACGAGCTTATGAAAGAAGCCGTAGCTCGTCTGGAAGCTGAACAGTCGAGCCGCGAAAGCCTTGTTCTGCCAGAAGGAATGAAATCGGTTCCCCTTGGGCAGCTCTACCTGCCCGAGGACGAGGTTCATTGGCCGGAAGACGTCAGCGGAGATGTGGGCGCTGCATTGGACGCTGCCAAAAATGGGTGGGTCATCCTGAACTATTGGGCGAGTTGGTGCGCGCCCTGTGTACATGAGTTACCGGAAATGGGAGAGGCAGCGCCCTTGTATGCTGAGAGGGGCGTCACTCTGATTGCTGTGAATACTGACCCTGCTCTGACAGATTCAAGGAACTCTATCCGCGCCCTCTTTAGTGACCGCAATGTCGATAATCTTGAGCCGCTGATTGTAGAGGGTGAGGGTCTGGAGTCACTTCTGGCTGCGAGCGGTCAATCGAAATCGAAGCTTGGTCTACCTACAAATATTGTGTTCGCGCCGGGAGGAATTCCCTACGCCATGTTTCAGGGCGGAGATACGAGAACAACCGATGTCTGGACCGCGCCGGAAACTTTGGAATTCCTGGAGACTATAGTCAGGGAAGACTAGCCGATCCTGTCATGCGTTATGCGTATGGCATGGTCGGCGTCCTTCAGGACGACAATATCGGCCGTTTCCTTCAGCGGTGCTATATGGTCGCGCAAATTTGGCAGATTGATCCGGTCCCAGACGGATTTAGCGAAGTCGAGCAGTTCCGGCTCCGACATGTGCAGGAAGTTTGCGTAGAAGGAGGTCGGATCATCCTCTGCCGCACGCCAGAGACGATGGAAGCGCTCGGTGTACCATGTGAGCAGGTCGTCTTCCGTCGCATCGAGGTACACAAGATAGTCCGGCTCCCGCGCGGGACGCGGAGGTGGGGACAGGGGCTGGAAGCCGAGCCCTTCAAGGATCAGGATGTCCGGTTGCGCAATGGAGCGGGTAAGGTCCGGATCAATGTCATAGGTGACATGGCTGTAGCCCGGAAAGTCTGCCGCACCATTTGAGAGGGCCGCAATCGCATCGCCCAATGCCCCCACATTGTAGGTTTCCGGAAACCCCTTGCGGAGCGTCAGGCCCCGTTCTTCCAGAATTTCGTTGGGATAGAGAAACCCGTCCGTTGACACCGTTTCCACCTTGTGGAGATCAGCCAGGATTGCGGCAATCTTGTTTGCGAGTGTGGTCTTGCCGGACGCGACGGACCCGGTGAGGCCGACCACAAGCCCCTCATGTCGTGAGCTGATCTCTGACAGGCGAGCGCCCAGGGCGGAAAGGCCTGGTGCATGTTCGGAAGAGGAGTCGGTCATGGGGCAGGCTCCGGGCGATAAATTATGCCCGGAGCCTAGCCAGACCGGCTCGCCTGTCCAGTCCGAAACCGGTCAGACGGTACGTTTCGCCTTGTCCTGCGCATTCGTTGTCTCAATTGCGTCGCGCGCGGCCTGCCATTCGGCATCGCCCCATGCGGTCAGCTGGGAGAAGTTCCCGCCCGACGCATTGTACATCGCGCCGTCGATGGCAATCGTTTGTCCGTTCACATATTCCGCACCGGACGCCATCAGGAAGACAGCAAGATTGACCAGTTCGTGCATTTCCCCGACGCGACCCATCGGATTGGCCGAGCCGGAATCCATCCGCTTGGCGCCGTCGGCATCCGGGGCCAGCCGTTTTGACATGCCTTCGGTCGGGAAAGGGCCCGGTGCGATGGCGTTGAGGCGCAACCCATAGCGGCCCCATTCGACGGCGAGGCTTTGCGTCATCGTGTTCACGGCTGCCTTGGACATGGCCGAGGGCACGACGAAGGGGCCGCCATTCCAGACCCATGTTGTCAGGATGGAGCAGACATTGCCCTTGCGGCCTTCCTTGATCCAGCGCTTGCCGATGTCGTGCGTCATGTAGAATGTGCCACGAAAGACGATGTTCGAGATGGCGTCAAAGCCGCGGATCGACAGGTCTTCGGTCCGGCTGATGAAATTGCCAGCCGCATTGTTGATCAGGCCGGTCAGCGGGCCATGCTTGGCCCAGATATGATCATTCATGTCGGTAATGGCTTCGGCCACGCGGATATCGCAGGCATGCGCCACGACCTTGCCACCATGCTTTTCCATCAGTTCGCCGGCGGTATCTTCGCAGACCTGCCCGCGCCGGCCACAGATATGCACTTCGGCGCCGAGCTTCAGGAAGCCTTCGGCCATTTCCTTGCCGAGCCCCGTGCCGCCGCCCGTCACCAGAATGCGTTCGCCCGACATCAGGCCGTCCCGGTACATCAGTTTTGTCGTGTCCATTGAATTCCTCCCATCTTGTTTTTCTGGTAGAAGTATAGGTGGTCTGAGCGAGGAGGCACCCATGAATCGCGTATTGGCTACCATTGCCGTCGCGGCATTTGCAGCGGGCAGCGCCCATGCGGGACCGCTCGATGTTTTCGGCACGTTCGTCACGCAAAAGGAAGGCTCGCACATCCGGATTTCCGATTGCGGTGACGGTACGCCGTGCGGCGTGATCGTCTGGATCGATCCGGCCAGCGTGTCAGACGGCAAGACGCCCGAGACAGCCACAGATGCTAAAGGCGCGAGGATTCTTGGCCTGACCATGCTGGAGGGGTTCAAGCGCAAGGCGAATGGCTGGACCGGCGGCACGATCTACAATCCCAAGGAAGGCAAGACCTATGGGTCGCGGATCAAGCTGCTGGCGGATGGTGTGCTGGAAGTGAAAGGCTGTATCGGCCCGATCTGCCAGACCCAGCATTGGGCGCCGGCAGAGTCTACTTCCGGAATGGCAGACTGACGAGCCGCCACAGGATCCAGACCGGGATCACGACGGCCGCACCTGCCAAAGCAGGTTTCCAGAAGTTCCGTACGCCCCACCCAAGGGCAGCAAGCGTCGTACTCGCGACATTCGCAATCGCGGCGCCCATGTCCACATCCGGATTGGATGGATTGAACTGCGACGCCAGCACGAAGAAACCGACGAGAATGCACAGGCCGAGCAGTTTGAGCGACCCCCAGATGGAAATGCCGAACAGACGCGCGAGCAGCGATCGTGACGGCGGGCTGGCCGGTGTCCGAGGCGACAGGGGCTCCGGGACCGGTTCGACCTTCACTTCCGGCAATTCTGGGTTCGGATCTGGGGACATGATGCGCAATACGGCCTGTTAGTCGTTGGCTGCCTGTTTCTGGATTTCGACCTGATGCGGATAGGGGATCGAGATGCCCTCGCGGTCAAAGGCTTCCTTCACCGCTTTCATGAGGTGGAATTTGACGTCCCAGACATCCTCAGCCTTGACCCAGCTGCGGGTGGCGATGTCGACGGAGCTGTCCCCGAGATTGACCACTTTCACGAAAGGCTCGGGCTCCCGGAAGATGCGGGGATCCGCGTCGATGACCTGTTTGATGACCGCGATGGCCTTGTCCATGTCGTCATCATAATCGATGCCGAACGTCACGTCGGCGCGGCGCGTGTCGTATCCGGAATAGTTCTCGATAACCCCGTCGATGGCCTGGCTGTTCGGGACAAGCACTTTCACATTGTCGACAGTCGCCAGAACAGTCTGGAACAAATTGATGTCCTTGACGGTGCCTGCGACACCAGCGGCTTCGACATAGTCGCCCAGCTTGTAGGGGCGGAACAGCATGATCATGACGCCGGAGGCAATATTGCCGAGCGCGCCCTGCATGGACAGGCCGATGGCCAGGGTCAGCGCGCCGAGCACGGCCACGAAGCTGGTCGCTTGCACGCCGAAGACCTGCAGCACCGCGATCAGGACAGCGGCGGTAATCGCCCATCGCACGATCGATGCGAAGAAATTGCCGAGCGTGTTGTCAATGCCTTCGCGCTTCAGGGCCTGACGCTGAACAAGCCCTGCCAACCAGCCGGCAATGCGCAGGCCAATGATCAGGACCAGCAGGGCGCCGATCACCTTCACACCAAATGAAATGATGAAGGGGCTGTATTCGCTCCAGATGGCGGCTGGGGTCAGCTCTTCGGGCATGGAGGTCTCCTCATAGGGTCAGGACAGGCTAGTCGTCAGTCTCTGTAATGGATGTGAGTGGTCCCTGTTCCGACTCGGACGGGACGTGCGGCCGGTAGGCCATGTTGACCTGATGCGGGAAGGGGATGGTGATGCCTTCACGATCAAACGCCTCTTTCACAGCCTTGGTAATGTCGGCGCGGACCTGCACGAATTCCGGCGTCGCCACGAAGGCCCTCAGGCGCAGGCGCACACTCCAGTCGGCCAGCGTATGCACGCCAACCCAGGTTTCGTCCTTGGCCAGGATGCGCGGATGCTCATTGGCCGTGTCGAGAAGCGTTTTCAAGGCATGGTCCATGTTGTCATCATAGGAAATGTCAAAATATAGATCGAACCGCCGGCGGGTTTGACGTGTGTGATTGACCAGCGGGTCGCCCCACACCTTGTCATTCGTGACCGACACGATCTTGTTGTCGATCTGTTTGAACGTGGTGCGGAAGGGAGTGATGTCGGTGATCTCGCCATCCATGCCAGCCAGGGTAACGAAGTCGCCAATGCGGAAAGGGCGGAAGATGGCCAGCATGACACCGGCTGCGACCGCTTTCAGCGTGTCCTGCAAGGCAAGGCCGATGGCGAGCGCGGCGCCGCCAAGCAGGGCGGCAAGCGACGCGGTCGGAAAGCCGAGCTGGGTCAGCGCCAGGACAATGGCGATGGCAAAGATCAAATATTTCAGGAGCGAGGCAGAGAAGGCAAACAGCGTGTCATCCGCGCCGTGACGCATATGGGCCTGGTTCCCCATCTTTCGCATGGAGCGCGCGACCCAATTGGCAAACAGGACTGCGATGACAAGGATTGCGATGGCTGCAAACGCGCCGGGCCCGCGCCGGTCAATGATGGCTTCCCAGTCATAGCCCGCCAGGCCGAGGGGAAGGGGTGTCATGAAGATCAGCGCGAACACCCGCGAGACCGAGCTGGCAATGTCCCAACTGGAGCCCTCGAAGGATTTATCCTTGGCAGAGACCCGCTTTCCGAAGGCCGTGACAATCCGTTTCACCAAGCCTGACACGAACCAGATCAGGAGGCAGGCAAGAAGGACCAGGCCCCATTTCTCGATGAAAGGCCAGGACTTGGCCAACCAGACGGGCCAATTGGTCGTGTCGACATTGGGCAGGGCGAGTGATTCAAAATCCATGGGACGGCCAGACTCGTTGTTTCTACGGGCAAAAAGGCGTCAGTTTGTGCCGCTTGTCCAGTTTGCTCAGGCCGGTATGACCGATCCGTCGGCCCCCCGAAAGAGGCGCAAGCAGATGATGAGGGCCAGAATCACTGCGCTGGCGATGGCCAGCCAGTTCATTTCCGTGACATGCCAATTGTTCAGGATGATGCCGATAATGCCCCAGCCGAGCGCGCCGAAATACCACCAGCTGCGGCTGGCATAGCGGGCGAACATCCATGCTGCGAAGCCCGCGGTGAACAGGGTGAGCCAGAGCATGGGCCAAGGATAGTCGGTTGCGCCAAGGTTGGAAAAGCTGCGCAGGGTCAGCGGTATCGAGATGGCCACGGCCACGCTGATCCAGCCGGCCAGCATGGCGGCGGCAAAATCGGCGAGCGCTTTCTTGGGGCTCCAGCCGGTTTCGCGCAGGCGGTCCATGCGAAACGCAGCGATCCATGCGGCGATGGCGATCGGGAAAAGCAGCAGGAAATCCAGGGGCTGCCATGCGATCAGCTGCGCACAGAGCATCCAGACGATGTTGAAGAAACCCGCCCATGCGAGGGGGACGCCCACACGGTCCATCCAGGGTTCACGGGCGCGCCAGTAAGCGACACCGAACAGCAGATAGGCGAGGAAAATCACGCTCCAGATCGAAAAGAAGGCGGGCAGGGGCTGTTCTGGCAGGGTCATGCCGCGTGTGGCATTTCCGATGGGGGTGCCAATGCCAAGGGCAGGCGCGAGCGCGCCGGACAGGGGCTGGAGCAGGCCAAGGAGAATGACGATCAGGGGCAGGTGCTTTTTCATGAGGTTCATATGAGCCGAATTTCAAATGGGGCAAATCCGGGGCGTGTGAAAAAAGTGGGATGCAGGCTGGCGTTTTCACGTTATACGCCGCGATCTCTGCGGAGACTCAAAAGAGGAATTTGCTCATGGCAAAGACACCTGTGGCCAAGAAGGCTACTGCGAAACCGGCCGCCAAGAAGGCGACCACCACGGCCAAGACGGCTGCTAAGCCGGCCGCTAAGACCGCTGCTGCGAAAAAGCCGGCTGCCCGCAAGGCAGCTGCGCCAAAGGCTGCACCCAAGGCGACGGCTGCAAAAGCGGCTCCGAAGCCAGCAACCACCGTTACGATGCGTCAGCTGTCGGCGGAAATGGCAGAGGCTCACGGCCTGACCAAGAAGCAGTCGGAAGAAATCTTCTCCGACCTGGCTGACCGGATCACGAAGCGCCTCAAGAAAGGCGAACGTTTCCGCCTCAACGGCCTCGGCACGCTGGAAGTGCGCAAGCGCCCGGCACGCATGGGCCGTAACCCGGCAACGGGCGAGTCCATCAAGATCAAGGCGTCGAAGAAAGTTGCTTTCCGCGTCGCCAAGGAACTCAAAGAGTCCGTTTAAGGACCTTTGCATTCCCTCCAGTTTCAAAAGGGCCGGGTTTTTACTCGGCCCTTTTTATTTTGCTCGAGGCTACGCTTTATTCCGGCAGCATGGCCTCCAATGTCTCCAGCCGGTCAGCCTCCTCGGCGGGCTTGTCCCAGCGGATGCGGTTGATGCGGGGGAAGCGCATGGCGATGCCGGATTTGTGGCGGGCTGATCGCTGCAGTCCCTCGAACGCCACTTCCAGCACAAGCGACGGTGTCACCGACCGCACAGGCCCAAAGCGCTCTATCGTGTTGTCACGGACGAATTTGTCGAGCTGTTTGAGTTCCTCATCCGTAAACCCAAAATAGGCCTTGCCGACGGGGGTCAGTCTTTCCTCGCCTTCCTCATCGCGCCAGACGGCGAAGGTGAAATCGGAATAGAAGCTGGAGCGGCGGCCATGCCCGCGCTGGGCATAGAGCAGAACCGCATCGACGAGCCAGGGGTCGCGTTTCCATTTGTACCAATGGCCCTTGACGCGGCCGGGCACATAGGGGCTGTCCCAGCGTTTCAGCATCAGGCCCTCGATCTCTGGGGCAGGGGGCTCCATGCGGTGCGCGTCCAGCGCCGCCAGGTCAGTGACCGGCACGAGCGGTGAGAGATCGAAACGCGGGCTGGCCGTTTCCGCGATGAAATCTTCCAGACGCTCCCGGCGTTCACGGAAGCTCAGGGGGCGGATATCCTCCTCGCCGGCCTGCAGCAGGTCATAGGCGCGAATGAAGGCCGGATGGGTGTCCATCTGCTTCTTCGAGACGGTCTTGCGGTTGAGGCGCTGTTGCAGCGCGTTGAACGGGGCAACGCTTTCCCCGTCCTCCCCGCGCACGAGCAATTCGCCATCCAGCGTGCCTTCAAAACTCATCGCGGCCAACACGTCCGGGAAGGTGTGGGAAATGTCGTCCCCCGTCCGCGTATAGATGCGCCGCACGCCGCCTTCGCTGCTCGCCTGCACGCGAATGCCGTCATATTTCCATTCGGCGGCAAAGGCGTCGGGCGTGATGAGGGCCGGGTCCACGGCGTCCGGATTGTCGCGGTCGGCTTTCGGCACCAGCGGGTGGGCCAGCATGACCGGCCGGAAGGGCGCCTTGATGTCCGGTTCGGGGCGGCCGGTCTTGCCCTCGAGCCAGGCGAACAGGCTCTCATAGGGCGGGGCGAGGCCGTGCCAGATCTCCTCGATCCCGGTCACGTCCACGTCGCCGAAATCCGCGAGCGCCAGCTTGGCAAGCCGCGCGGAGACGCCGATCCGCATGCCGCCGGTGATCAGCTTGAGCAGCGCCCAGCGCCCGGTTGGGTCGAGCCCATCGAGCCAGTTCGCCACCAGACGCTGCGCCTCGGGCCGCGTCGCGCCGTCCAGCGTCTCGACGATCTCGGCCAGCGGGGGCGGGCGGTTCGCGAGCCGCTCCCCCGCCCAGACGAGGCTGATGGTTTCGGCCATGTCGCCGACATAGTCATAGGACAGCCGGAACAGTTCGGCATCCATCCGGTCGGTCACCAGGTCGCGGATCGCGGCGGGCTTGATGCTCTTCAAGTCGAGGTCGCCGGTCAGCGCGCCGAGCGCATAGCCGCGGTCCGGGTCTGGCGCGGCGCGGAAATAGGACACGATCAGCCGTAGCTTGCCGTTACGCGAAGGCGTTAGGACTAGTCGGTCAAGAAGCTCTGCGAAGGCCTGCATGGGTCTTAGATAGAGTCCCGTCGCCAAGAATCCATGCAAGGGAGTTCTCCATGAGCCTGAAACTGCACCACCTCAACGCCTCGCGTTCGCAGCGCATTGTCTGGCTGCTGCTCGAACTCGGCGTGCCGCACGAGATTGTCCCCCATTCCCGCGACCCCGAAACCCGGCTTGCGCCAGCCGCGCTGCTGAGCGTGCACCCGATGGGCAAGTCGCCCCTGCTGGAGGATGGCGACACGGTGATCGCCGAGACCGGCGCGATTGCCGAATACCTGCTGGCAAAGCATGATCCGGAGCACACGCTGCACCCGCGTGCGGAGTCGGCTGATTTCCCGCGCTATCTGGAATGGGTCCATGCCGCCGAGGGCGCGATCTTCCTGCCGGGCCTGTTCCGCTTCTACCTGATGAATGCGGGCCTGCTGGACACGCCGCTGGCCGCCTCCATGGAGGCCGAACAGGCCAAGGCCATGAAGACGATCGAGGGGCATCTGGCGAAACATGCCTATTTCGCCGGGGACAGCTTCACCGCCGCCGACTGCCTGATGGCGTTCCAGGTCCAGTCCGCTGCCGCGATGGGCGCTCTGGAGGCCTTGCCCGCGACGAAGGCCTGGCTGGAAAAAGTGCAGGCGCGCCCGGCCTACAAGGCGATGCTTGAGGTGGGGGTTTAGGGGTAATTCTCCCCGGCGTGCGCCGGGGTGGGGCGATTGCCATGCAATCGCGATCCCCCTCTAACTCCCCCTTTTCAAGGGGGAGAACGGCCCTCAAGCAAGGCGGTTGCTCTCTGCGTTCCTCCCCCTGCAAGGGGGAGGACAGGTGGGGGTCTGCGGTGTTTCCCTCCAGAACCAAAAGCCGGACTGGCGCGAACCATCCGGGTATCCCTTGGTCGGCCCTCAAAGAGCCGTCGGCGCAGCGGGCGCCGTGGCGCTCCGCCTTGGATTTGTAATGG
>CAJXOF010000013.1 GCA_913057945.1 uncultured Hyphomonadaceae bacterium
TCCAATCCGTAGCCATTACAAACTCAAGGCGGAGCGCCACGGCGCCCGCTGCGCCGACGGCTCTTTGGGCCGACCAAGGGGATACCCGGATGGTTCAGGCCAGTCCGGCTTGAAGTGCTGCCGAGGAACGGGAGCGGCCCGGACACGTTGCTTCCTCATGCCGAGCCTGTCAGACGCCAAGCATCTCAAGAAGGATCCGGACCGCGTGCTGCACGGCAAGTGGGCGCTTCCGGGTGCCGCGGGCCTCGGCTTCCTGGAAGGCAGTTTCGTGATCGCCCCGATGGAGCCGCTCTTCATCCCCCTGATGGCAAGCCGGGGGCGCGGTGCCTGGGTCATCGCGCTGGCCCTTCTGGTCGGGAATGTGCTGGGCGGCCTGCTCATGTATGGCCTTGGCGCCCTGCTGGCCGAGCCGGTGATCGAGCCCTTCATCCGCTGGATGGGGGCGATGGAATCGTATCGCGAGACGGTGGAGACGCTGAAAGAGGACGGGTTCGCGACGCTGTTCATGATCGGCATTACCCCCTTCCCCTACCAGGTCGGCACGGCGGCGGCCGGCGCGGTCCATTATGCGCTGCTGCCCTTTATTGCGGCCATCCTGCTGGCGCGCGGCATTCGCTATTTCGCGCTTGCCGGGCTGGTCATGGTGATCGGCGAGCGGGCGCAGGACTGGATCCAGAAACATGAGGGCAAGATCATGGCGGGCGGCATCCTCCTCTTTCTCGGCCTGCTCGTCTGGATGCTCCTGCGATGAGCCGACTGCCCCCATGTCTGGCTCCCCTGCCGCAAAGCCGCTAAAGCCCGCGCATGAGCGAGACCGCCTCTTTCGACACGATTGTCCTCGGCGCCGGCGCGGCGGGCCTGTTCCATGCGGGCCTTGCCGGCCAGCGCGGACGGCGGGTGCTGGTGCTGGACCATGCGAAACGCGCGGCCGACAAGGTGCGTATCTCCGGCGGCGGGCGCTGCAATTTCACCAATCTGGAAACCCGCGCCGACCGCTTCCTCAGCCAGAACCCGCATTTCGCGAAATCGGCGCTGGCCCGTTACACGCCCTGGGATTTCATCTCCCTGATGGCCGCCCACGGCCTGACCTATACCGAAAAGCACAAGGGCCAGCTGTTCTGCGACCAGAAATCCGGTGCCATCATCCAGATGCTGTTCGATGAGTGCGACAAGGGCGGGGTGGAAATTCGCCTGTCCACGGAGGTTTCCGGCGTCGCGCATCGGGATGGCCGTTTCCTCGTCGAGACCAGTGGCGACGCGGTCAGCGCAGAGCGGCTCATCGTGGCCACGGGCGGGCTCTCCATTCCCAAGATGGGTGCGACCGGCCTTGCCTATGACATCGCCCGCCAGTTCGGGCATGACATCGTGGAGACGCGGCCCGGCCTCGTGCCGTTCACCTTTTCGGGGGAGCTGGGCGAGAAATTCGCCGCCATTTCCGGCGTCGCCACACCCGTGATCGCCAGCGTGCCCGGCGCGCACTTTGACGAAGACCTGCTGTTCACCCATCGCGGCCTCTCCGGCCCGGCAGCGCTCCAGACCTCTTCCTACTGGCATCAGGGCGAACCCCTGTCGCTCAGTCTGCAGACGAAAGAAGATGTGGGGGACGCCCTGCGCGCCGCCAAGCAGGCCACGCCGAAACAGACGCTTGCAAAAGCGCTGGAAGCCCACTTCCCGGCCCGCCTCGCCGGCCTGATCGCAGATGTCGGACCGCTTGCTCAGGAGGCTCGGCTGGCGGATCTCTCCCACACCGCCATCGACGCGTTCGCGGCCTTCCTCAAGGATTGGCGCGTCACCCCGATGGGCACGGAAGGCTATCGCACCGCTGAAGTCACCGTGGGCGGAATCGCCACCGGCGGCCTCGACCAGAAGACGATGGAAAGCCGGCATGTGCCCGGCCTGCATTTCATCGGCGAATGTGTGGACGTCACCGGCTGGCTGGGCGGCTACAATTTCCAGTGGGCCTGGGCCAGCGCCCACGCCGCCGCAATGCTCTGATCAGGGTGTCCAGCGTGGCCGCGACAGGAAGCCATCCTGCTTGCGCTGGGAGACGAGGTCCGGATGGTCGAGCTTCACCGGCGTCCCGCCCTTCGGCATGTCGATGGCCTGCAGGGCTTCGGCAAGGCGCTGATGGAACAGCGCATCAGTCTCGACCCGCAGCGGGAACGGATGCTCCAGGATGCGGGAATTGTTGGGATTGGTGTTGATCTCGTAGACTTCGACCTTGCCCTTCACCAGAGTGAAATCCGCCCGCCCGAAGACGATCCCGGCCGCCTTGAAATGTTCCGCAATCGCCTCGGCATGGCGGTTCGTTTTCACCGCCTCCATTTCATCGAGATAGAGCGCCTCATTGGCGACGCCCTCCTTGCCATACTTGGCATGCCAGGTCTCATCGTGGACGGACATTCCGGTTACGACGTGGTCGCCAACACAATAGGCTGCCAGCTTGCGAAACAGACCCTCCCCGATCGGCTCGGCGCAATATTCGACAAACATCAGGTCCGCGCGGCAGAGGCCGGATTGCACGGCGTCGTCCAGCGCGGCTTGCGCCTCTTCGGAACTGGCCAACAGGTCTGACAGCGCGCCCCGATGCGCTGCGCGTGTGCGCAGGAAGACGGGGTAGCGATCCGGCAGCCCGTCTCTCTCGGCATCCCAGACCGCGAAACTGTTCAGCCCAGCCGCCGTCAAACGCTTCAGCATGGGCAGGCGCGTCAATGCTGTCGCCGGATCGTTCAGCACGGTCAGGCCGGCCGCCTCCATGCCGCGATAGGCTTTGGCCGCAAGTTCCCGGGTCCAGAAGTCGATGCGGTCAAAATCGGTGAAGATGTAGGTCGCGCGCGGCAGGGACGCTTTCCGCAACAGCTGGTTGTACGACATCAGGCCAATCTTCGGCATGCCCGGAACGTCGCGCAATTCACGCACGGCATATTTGTGCGCGCCGGAAGTAATGAAACAGATCAAGTTCTCGTCCCTGTGTGTCGGCGCCTAGACGGCGTCTGCAACGCCGTCATGATGGTTCCGGAACCAGCTCATGCCGTCCCGGATTTCGCGGACCTGCCTTGCTCCGATAACCAGCATCAATCCGGCATAGGCGAGCATACCTGTCGCAACCATGCAGGCAATGGTGGCGACATCCGGTAATCCCTCCGGCAGGAAACTCCGAACCCACCACACGGCCCCGACCATGCCCAATGCGCTCAGCAGCGCCCGCCAGCCGACCGTCATCTGGTGCAGCGCCGAATAGCCCGCAGCCTTCTGCACGAGCCAGGCTGACAAGGGCCAGGTCAGGAAAGTGCGCAAGGCGATCATCGCCGCAATCCCGGAGACACCATAAGGCATCAGGAAGGGCGCCATGACGCCCAGCAGCACTATGCCGATCGTCAGGATCAGGAGCGGAGACCGGCTGTCGCCGACGCCTCGCAGGATGGCGATATTGAAGGTTCCGGTGGCGTCCCGGATACCCAGAACCAGGAAAATCTGCACTGGCAGGACTGCAGCCGCCCATTCCTCTCCAACCAGGAGCGGGATCAGCAGGGGTGCGACCATGGCCAGCCCCAGCGTGGCGGGATAGATCGCGGCCGTCGTCATGGCAAAGACCCGGTCGAGCAGGTCATGGACCACCTGGCGGCTGGACTGCAGGCGCGCAACCACATTCATCGCAATCTCGTTGAACGGTCCCATCAGCAATTCCGTCACCATACCGGATACATTGCCCGCCATTGCCAGCAAGCCGACCGCGCGTTCGCCCCCGACAATACTGAGCAGGAAGCGCGGAATGGCATCGTCAATATAACCAAGCAGGTAGGTCAGCACCGTATCGCGATTGAATCCGAACAGCTCGCGAAAAGCCTCGCCGCTGACGGCAAAGCCCGGTCGCCATTTCGCAGCATAGATGATGCCGGCCGCCGAGATAGTCGTCCCGACCGCCATGCTGATGACGAGCGCCCACACCCCGAATCCCAGGATCGCCAATACGAGCCCTGTCCCGGTGGAAACCACTTCCGATACGGTTTCGATGAAGACCACCTTCTCATTTTCCAGGCGTCGCTGAAGCAACGCGCCGGGCACCCCCTCGACGCTGCCCACGACCATGAGGAGGCTGAGCGCCGGCAGGACCTCTGCAACACCAGGGGCCCCTATGAGATTGGCGATAGGGTCGGCCAGCAAGGCGATCACTATGGAGAACAGAATTGTCAGACCTGAGTTCAGCCAAAAGGTTGTATCAAGGTGTGTGTCCGAGATTTCCTCGCGCTGCTGCAGACTTTCGGTCAATGGCGGGCCGACGAAAATTCCGACCACGCCAAACACCAGACTGGCAAGCGCCATGACGCCATAGGGCTCTGGCCCCAGAATGCGCGCCATAATCGCAAAGCTCACCAGGCCAAAAACCGCAGAGCCCCAGGAATGCGCAAACATCCAGACGATGTTACGCATGGCCCGGCGTATGACGAGCGACGCCGTCATGTCAGGCTGGGATCAGGCTCTTGCCGGGAGCATCCATGAAATCGGCCATGGATTTCAGCACAGCCTTGCCCGTCTCGGTCAGCCGACCTTCCCGGCGGACGATGTCGGCCGAGTCGCGCTGGATGGCTTCCGCCTCCCTAAGGATTTTGCGGAGCCGGCGGCGCTCCAGCCAGCCGAACTCCTTGCTGGCCAACATATGCCGCACCACCCAGATCATCCGTGCCGATACAAAGGACGCATGAAAAATGCCTTCCAGAGGACGCTTGGTTCGGCGAATCGGTGACCAAAAGAGTTCTGAATCCGGATTCTCCACCAGCATTTCGTTCTTACAGGCGCCAAACAGGGCCGCATGGCCTTCCTCATGCGCCAGCGTGACGATCAGGTCTGCGACAGACGCTTTGCGCTCAGCATTCAGGGCAACAGCCCCCCAAAGACGGAAACATGTGCCGCCTTCGAATTCGAGCGAGCCTTCCGCCGGACCGACCAGGATCAACTCTCCCAGCAAGGCATTCATCTCATCGTGCAGCTGAGGCAGATTGTGCTCAATCCACGCAATAGCCTCCCGCAGTTTCGTCGCGAAGCGGTCAGCTTGCGCCTGGTCTGGCTGGGTTACACCTGCGGCGCCCGTTTCCGGAGCCCCCATAAATTTTTCAATTCGGCGACTGTCTGTCTCGGCATAGTCACGCCCTAGAACAGTAATCCTCGTACCGCGCATGACGGGCCGTACCCTCAGGATATTTCGAATAAGCGTCACACCTGTTTCGGTGTCTCCGGCTTGCAAGGCTTCGACGACGTCATAGTACGTCCCGAACACTGCGGATGACAGGCGCTGGGCTGGTCCAATATTCTGGCGCCAGGCTTCAAATTCAGAATCTAGCCCAGGCGCTTCATTGCTCAGCTCATCGGCAAGGTAGCGAAGACTGTCATACAGGCCATCATGCATGGCCTGATTGGTCGTGTTGGCGTCGCCAGAGTTTGGAATAAATTGGAAATGCAGCATTTTCGACAGATCTCTCGGCGTACGCAAAACTGAAGATGTGCACCGCCTCTTACGAGGCGGTGCACGTTCGCTAGCGCTGGTAAACTACCAAAACTTGAAGAATTTCTTCCCGCCGCGCCGGCGTTTACTGCGACCTCCCTTGCAGCCCACCATCGTGTCGTTTTTCGCGTCACGAAGGTTGCTGAAGCCGAGGAGCATTTCTTTCTTGAGGTTCATAAGAGTACTCCCTTAGTTCCCACCATCATTGATGGGACTCACCATCTTGCAGATTCCGTGCAACTTTCCAGTTGAATCTCGTTGCAAGCGAAAAAAGTCATGGCAAGCCTCCAGCGAGCGTATGCCCCTTCGGGCTGCTGCCCCTCCGAGAAGTCAAAGACACCCTCTGCTAACCGCTCATATTAAGCCGGATTTCCGCTCCATCGTGGACGTATTGCCCGCGTCGCGCGCGCGCGTACCCGCCCGATCCGGACCTGAAAATCTTGCATCTCATGCCTGGAGGGCTTCGGTATACCCAACCAAATCCCACGCCAGGATTGACGGAATGATCCTAATTCAGGTTGTGAAGACGCGGCTCGGCTCAAAGCGGCCAGCCCGGACATCTCCCAAGGCAACCGCGTGACCGTCACAGACGGCAATGGCGGCCCGGTCGTCCGGATCGTCAGACGTCTCGTCTTTCCAGCGTTCGACGACATGCGGGAGCAGGACGATGGTTCGCCCGTGACGAATATTGCCGGCCTCTTCGCGGGTAATGTCCACACTTGGCACATTCTCCAGCATGGCGTGGATAGGCTGGAGGAACCCCATCAGGGTCTCCATGTCTTCGGCTTCTTCGATCTTTGATAGTGGAATGGCGGTGGGCGCCCCGAACTGGCCGACGCGCGTGCGGCGCAACTGGCTGATATGGCCTTCGCAGTCGAGGTCGAACGCCAGGTCCCGCGCCATGGCGCGGACATAGAACCCCTTGCCGGACGTCACATGGATGACCGTGTGGTCTGCATCCGGCATTCCAATGACATCGGCATTGAACACATCGACTTCGCGGGAGGTGAGTTCAAACTCCTCCCCTTCCCTCGCAAGATCATAGGCGCGCTGGCCGTCAACCTTGATGGCGGAGAATTTCGGCGGTACCTGTTCAATCCTGCCGATATAGCCCTTGAGAAGCGCCTCCACCTGCTCACGCGTCGGACGCGCGTCAGAGGTAGCGGTCACCTCGCCTTCGGCATCCTGGCTCTCGGTTGAAACGCCCCACCGAATGGTGAAGACATATTCCTTCTGCGCGTCCATCGCCCACTGGACGGTCTTGGTCGCCTCTCCGAAAGCAATCGGCAGGATGCCGTCAGCCAGTGGGTCCAGCGTCCCGCCATGACCGACCTTCTGGGCATTGTACTTCCGCTTCAGGATGGCAACCGCCTGGGTGGACGTGATGTCGACAGGTTTGAACAGGTTAAGCCACCCGTTGATCGGGTCGCCTTTGCGCTTTCTTTGACGGGCCAAGTTTCAGGTCTTTCTGGTTGCGCGGGCACGCGGTTCGAACGCGGGCAGCGGTGGATCGAAAAGGATTAAGGCGCGGCCTTACGCAGCCCCGCCCAGCCCGTCAAGCCGACGGGATCAGCCCTGCGTCAATGACGTCAGGAGGCGTCGCGGATGATTTCAGCTTCCTGATCGAACAGGACTTCGGATTCTGTCTCCGGCGTCACCGGCTCGACATCCGTTTCCTGCGGGGTGGCCTTCGACACAATGTCCGGCTCCCGCGAGATGGTCTTTGTCTTCTGCGCTTCGGTGGGAAGATGCAGATTCACGAGATCCAGATCGAGGTCAAAGTCCCCCCGGATTTCCCGATCCCCGGAATCCATCTTGTGCCGCACCACATCACGAATGCGCATCAGGACGTCCCGGTTATTGTCGACGAGCGGGATCCGGCGTCCATCCGAGGCCCCGATCACCAGGCGGTAATAGGGCTGGCGACGCTTCATGCGGCGCGCAATCATCGCTGCGCGGATGCCCAGGACAAATCCCAGGAGCGTCAACACACCGCCAATGACGAGTGCGACGAGGCTGGAGCTGTTGCCCGGAAACAGGCCGCCCCAGGCGAGCGCCAGCAGGCCAAAGAACAAATTGATCACGAAAAAGGATGCGTACAGGCTTTGGGCCCGTTTGTTTGTCGCAGTCTCCCACGGGGCGAACTCCATGGACTCCACTGACATGGTGGCAATGCATTGGATGGCGATCGTGTCTTCGCCCATCTGAAGCGATGCGGAAGAAATCTCTCCGCGCCGGGCCCCTTCCATGTCGAGCGTCTGGCGGTCCATCGGTTCGGCCCCTGCTTGCAATGATGAAACGCTCGCAATCCGTGCGGCGCGAGTCAACTTACAACCTGTCCAGACAGTGCCGGCCGGGTGTTATTCCTGGTCCAGATCGCGTCTCACGCGAGGATCGGCCAGCAAGCGGTCAATCGCGGTCGCCTCATCATAGGATCTGTCCGCGATGAAATGCAGCTGCGGCGTGAATTTCAGCTCGATCTCCCGGCCGAGCTTTCCACGCAGGAAGCTCGCCGCCCGGTTCAGCGCTTCGGCGAGCTTGGTGCGGCCCGCTTCGCTGTCATCCCCGAGAGGAGAGACGAAGATGTTCGCGTGCCGCAGGTCTGGCGAACAGCGGACCTCGCCCACCGTCACAATAATCCCCTTCAGGTCAGGGTCGCGAAAGTCTTCCCTGGCGAGAATGTCCGATACCGCGTGACGCACGACTTCGCCCGCCCGCAATTGGCGCTGGCTGGGGAGGCCCGGAGAAGAAGATTTGCGGGCCATTCAGACACCTGCTTTCTGTTTGAGGCGTTCCACGAAATTCCGGCGCGCCTGCTTGTCCTTGTTGAACCAGACATCGGGAATGATCAGGGCGTCCGCCCCCTTCACGAGAACCGACGTGAACCCCCGATTGGCTTTGACCGACAGGATACTGGCCCAGTCGATCCGTGTTTCAATGCCGCCCCGCCGGACCTGAAGACACTCGTTCAGCGCGCATACTTCCGTTTCCAACCGGGTCACGCCGAACGGATCATCCGCCGACCGGTAGGACCAACGGATAAAGATAAGATACCACGAAATCCCCGCGAACGCTGCGACCAGCGCCGAGAGGAACCACTGCCAGTAAGGGCTGAAGCCCGCCATTTCGATGGCATTCTTCACCATTACGGACATGCTGGCCGAGATGATGGGGGCGGTGACCCCGGCATAATAGATCGCGGTTGGCCCAACGATGCCGCGCCGCGAAAGACGGGCTAGGCGTTTCTGGTCCTTTTCGTCCAGAAAGCCGGATATTTTGTCAGGCGCCGTCATCTCGTACCGATTTAGTCGAGGGACCTTGCGATTTCTTCGACCTGGAAGCATTCGATCTTGTCGCCCGCGCGGATATCGTCATAGCGCTCGAACGCCATGCCGCATTCCATGCCGGAACTCACTTCGGTCACTTCGTCCTTGAAGCGCTTCAGCGTTTTCAGCTTGCCTTCATGGATCACAACATCATCCCTCAGCAGGCGCACACCGCAGCCGCGGAGCACCTTGCCTTCGGAAACCCGGCACCCGGCAACCTTGCCGACCTTGGTGATGTTGAAGACTTCGAGGATTTCCGCGTACCCGATGAAGGTTTCGCGTTTCTCCGGTGCCAGCATGCCCGACAGGGTCGCTTTCACATCGTCGATCAGGTCGTAGATCACCGAATAGTAGCGGATCTCCACGCCTTCTTTCTCGGCGAGGTCACGCGCCTGTTTGTTGGCACGCACGTTGAAGGCAAAGATCGGCGCTTCGGAGGATTGGGCGAGCAGGACATCGCTTTCGGAAATACCGCCGACGGCGCCATGAATGACCCGCGCACGAACTTCTTCTGTCGACACCTTGTCGAGCGACTGGCTGATCGCCTCGACGGAGCCCTGGACATCGCCCTTGACGACGACCGGCAGTTCCGACGTCTCTATGGATCCATCCTTCAGCTTGCTGAGCAGTTGATCGAGCGAGGCACGCGCTGCGGCGCCAGCCTTGCCAGACACCTGCCGTTTCTGACGGACACGGTATTCGGTAACTTCACGGGCGCGGGCCTCAGTATCGACGACCACGAACTGATCGCCCGGATCCGGCGCACCATCCAGGCCGAGCACTTCGACCGGCAGGGATGGACCCGCGTCTTTCAGCTGTTGGCCGCGTTCATCGACCAGTGCGCGAACCTTGCCCCACTGCGCGCCGGCAACAAGGATGTCGCCCCGCTTGAGCGTGCCGCGCTTGACCAGAACCGTGGCGACAGGGCCCCGGCCCTTGTCGAGCTGGCTTTCAATGACGGTCCCGTCAGCAGGCCGGTCTGGATTGGCCTTAAGTTCGAGGAGTTCGGCCTGCAGCGTGATGGCATCGGTCAGTTCGTCCAGTCCTGCGCCGGTCAGCGCAGAGACTTTCACGGCCTGAGTGGAGCCGCCCATGCTCTCGACCTGAACGTCATGCTGAAGCAAGTCGGTCAGCACCTTGTCCGGATTGGCATCCGGCAGGTCGCTCTTGTTGACGGCGACAATGATCGGCACACCGGCAGCCTTGGCGTGATTGATGGATTCAATCGTCTGCGGCATGACCGAGTCATCGGCCGCCACGACGAGAATTGCGATGTCGGTTGCGGTTGCGCCACGTGCCCGCATTGCCGTGAAGGCTGCGTGGCCCGGCGTGTCCAGGAAGGTGATGCGGTCACCGGATTTCAGCTGAACCTGATAGGCACCGATATGCTGGGTGATACCGCCAGCTTCGCCTGCAACAACATCCGTCTTGCGCAGCGAGTCCAGAAGCGAGGTCTTGCCGTGGTCGACATGGCCCATGATGGTCACGATCGGGGCGCGTGGCTTCAGATCCTTCGGATCATCCGCGCCGCCTTCCAGGCCAATCTCGACATCAGACTCCGAAACGCGCTTCACCGTATGGCCGAATTCCTCGGCAATCAGTTCTGCGGTATCCGCGTCGACAATGTCGTTGCCGCGAAGCATTTCGCCCTGCTGGATCATGAATTTCACGACGTCACCGACGCGCTCATTCATCCGGCCGGCAAGGTCCTGCAGCGTGATCGTTTCTGGCAGGGTCACCTCGATGGAGACCTTTTCGCGCTGGTCATTGCCGCCGGTGCGGCGCTCACGTTCGCGCTCACGGGCACGGCGCAGCGATGCCAGCGAACGCTGACGATCTGCATCATCCCCTAGCGCCGACGAAATGGTCAGCTTGCCGCGGCGACGTTCGCCACCACCGCCACCACGTGCGCTGCGATTCTGGGAATCACGGCTGGCACGATCACGGTCGTCCCGGCCGGACTTGCCACGCTTGGCACGCGCCGGGCTATCCTCCACGGGCGGTGTAGCTGCTGTTGATGCCGGCTCGGCTTTTCCACGCGCTTTCGGCGCCCGGTCGGCGCGCTCCTTCGCGGCAGCTTCCTCGACCTTGCGAGCTTCTTCCTCGGCCTTGCGGCGGGCTTCAGCCTCTTCGCGTTCCTTGACTTCCTGGAACTTCTTTTCCTGCTCCGAGCGAAGGCGATCCTGAGCAGCTTTCTGGGTCTGCTCTTCCTTGGCGCGGTTAGCCTCTTCCTGCTTGCGCTCATACAGCGCTCTCTGGCGGGCCTTCAACTCGTTGACCGTGATGCCAAGCTTCTTGGCGGTTGCGATCAGACGCGCTTCAAGGGAATCTGAAGCCGCTTTCGATGCATCACCAGCTGGCGCAGCAGACGAACCGCTTGGCCCGACGGACCGGCGCTTCTTGGTCTCGACGACCACCTGCTTCGAGCGGCCATGACTGAAGCTCTGCTTCACCGTGCCGGATGATTTCCGCGCAACAGTGAGCGGCTTGCGTCCGCCCGTATTACCACCAGTGTCTTTCGTATCGCTCATACGTTCTTCATACCACGTTTCTTGCCGATCCGCGCCCATGCGCCTCGGCCTTGTTTTCCGCTACCGATCCTGATCCGGGAACCAGTCCAGTTCGGGCCTTGTTCGAAATCCGGCTAGACGCTGGTAAGCCAGCACTGTCGCCTTCGCAATTGGACCCTTGCGGACGAGACCGTGTATCACACGCTCACGCCCAAAAGCCACGCCCAATTCCTCGGAACTGAGCGCACCGGCCATTTTCACGTTGCTATATAATGCTTTGGCGAGAAAATACACCTTTGAACGGCCATCTTCTGCACCATCGGCCGCTTCCAGCAACAGGCCGGGCCGCTTCTTCTGCAGTGCATCGCGCACCTGGTCGAAGCCGAGCACGATATCGCCCGCCTTCTTCCCCATGCCCAGCAATCCGGTCAGCCTCTGCAGCAGCAAAACCTCGACCGTTCCAGAAAGTCCTTCCGGGACAACGACCTGCTGCTTGAAGCCCCGCGCAAAGGCGCCCTTCTTCACAGCCGTGTCGAGTGTCTCCCGGTCCGCGCAAATCCACACGCCCCTGCCCGGCAGTTTGCCTGAAATATCCGGTGTGACGATATTGTCGGGCGACAGTGCAAATCGCACCATCGCATCCTGTGGGAGCTTTTCCCGGGTCACGGCGCATTGACGGACGGGGCTCTCCCCGTCCGCAACACCACCTTCAATAGCGGTTACCCGCGCATCACTCTTGCGGTGCGGTCTCTTCATCACCGCCCTCCGCTGCCAGGGCATCGAGATCAAACTCAAGCTCTTCAAGGGCTTCATCCACCGCATCCGGGGACGGGTTGTTGCCCAGCTCGCCGAGTGCCAGGAGCGCACGCTCCTCTTCGGTCAACTCTGGCGTTTCCTCTTCGGCCTTTTCAGCCAGCATCTGCTCGATGGCGTCCGGCTCGATCCAGCCTGCGGCGACACGCGCGCGCATGATGAACATCTGCGCGTCGTCCTTGCGCATTTCGCCCTTCTTGAGCACGCCTTCGACCCAAACCGGCTTGCCGTCGGGGCCTGGTTCGCGCCAGCCCGTGATGTCATCCGGCACGAGGCCAGCCACATCGTCCAGCGTCTGCACACCTTCTTCGCCAAGACGGACAGCAAAGGATGGCGTCATGCCTTCCAGGCCCATCACCGCATCCTCGACGCCCAGCTCCTTGCGCTTGGCATCATTCTCAGCGGCCAGACGGTCCAGGAATTCCCGGGCGCGTTCCTGCAGCTCTTCTGCGACGTCTTCGTCAAAGCCTTCGATCGTGATGAAGTCTTCCGGAGCCACATAGGCGATCTCTTCGACCGTCTCGAAGCCTTCGGAGGCCAGCAGCTGCGCCAGCGTCTCATCGGCGTCGAGCGCCTTCATGAACAGGTCGGTCCGCTCCTGGAACTCGCGCTGGTAACGCTCGGAATCGGCGGTCTCGGTCACGAGGTCGATCTGCCAGCCGGTCAGCTGGGAGGCGAGCCGCACGTTCTGACCCCGGCGGCCGATGGCCAGCGGGAACTGATCGTCAGCGACCACGACTTCAACGCGGCGCTCTTCCTCGTCCAGCACCACTTTCGACACTTCGGCCGGCTGCAGCGCGTTCACGATGAAGGTCGCGTCGTCATAATTCCACGGAATGATGTCGATCTTCTCACCCGACAATTCGCCGACAACTGCCTGGACGCGCGCACCGCGCATACCCACACAGGCGCCGACCGGGTCGATCGAGGAATCATTGGAGATTACGCCGATCTTGGCGCGGCTACCCGCATCACGCGAACAGGCCTTGATCTCGATGACGCCTTCGTAAACTTCCGGCACTTCCTGGGCGAACAGCTTGACCATGAATTCCGGCGCAGAGCGCGACAGGAAGATCTGCGGGCCCTTGGTCTCGCGGCTCACCTTGTAGAGGTAGGCACGGACGCGGTCATTGGTCTGGAAGTTCTCGCGCGGGATACCGTCATTGCGACGGATGATGCCTTCGGCGCGGCCGAGGTCCACGATGACGTGGCCATATTCAACGCGCTTGACGACACCGGAGATCACTTCACCGACGCGGTCCTTGTACTCATTGTACTGGCGCTCGCGCTCGGCATCGCGCACCTTCTGCATGATGACCTGTTTTGCGGTCTGAGCCGCGACACGACCGAAATCGAAGGGCGGAAGCTCTTCCTTCAGCTCGTCGCCGGCCCCGAGGTCCGCATCGATCTTCTTGGCTTCGGACAGGCGAAGCTCCTTGGACTCGTCCTCGAACTCTTCGTCCGCCACGACGGTCTGGATACGCCAGAGCGTCTGTTCGCCCGTCGTTGAATCGATCTTCGCACGGATGTCGTGCTCCTGGCCGTATTTTGCTTTTGCGGCCTTCTCGATTGCTTCCTGCATAGCCTCGATGACAATCGACTGGTCAATTGCCTTCTCTTCGGCGACCGCCTTGGCGATCTGCAGGATTTCCAGCCTGTTGGCTGAAACGCCGATGGTGTTCATGTGACGTCTCCCGTCTCTTCGTTTTTATCGGTGTCTTCGTCAGTCTCGTCGATCTCAAGATCGCCGAGGTCGTCTTCATCCGGCTGCGGCGGCAAGGTGCCGGCTGCGCGGGCCGCATCAATCAGTTCGTCCGTAAGGATCAAGCTCGCGCGGCTCATCTCGTGGACGTGAGCAACGAGTTCGGTCTCGTCGTCCAGTTCGATATGCGCGCCGTCTTCGTCCTCGCTCCGGATCACACCGGAAAACCGCCGACGGCCATCAATCGGCCGGGACAGTTCAATCTTTACCGCATGGCCAACCCAGCGCCCGAAATCCCCCTCCCTGGTCAGGGGGCGGTCGATGCCGGGGGTAGAGACTTCCAGCGTATAGGCTTCGGTGATCGGGTCCGCCTCGTCCATCATCGGCGCAATTGCGCGCGACAGGCGGGCACAATCCTCGACATTGGTCGGCGCGCCGCCAGCCCGTTCGGCCATGATCTGCAGCTGTGGGCGGCGCCCGCCCTGCACGCGCAGGCGGACGATTTCCATGCCAAGCGACTCGGCCACGGGCGTGACGAGCGCGAGAATCTGGCGTTCCTGTTCGGTCAGGGCAATCATCGGAGAAAGGGACTATTCCGGTAAAGAAAAGCGGCGGCCCCGTTGCCGGAACCGCCGCCGATATGTTTCGACTTGCGGTTCATATACTCCCTGCGGTCCGGCCTGTCGAGAGATCGGATGCTGAAGAGACGGAAAACGGCGGTCCCGTTGCCGGAACCGCCGCCTTGAACCCGAATGGGTATATTCGTGCTTACAGAACTTTCAGGTCCACAGCCGAGGTCTTGCCGCGGCGTTCATCCTTGAAGAGTTCGTAAGATACTGCCTGGTCTTCAGCCAGCGTGCGCAGGCCGGAGCGCTCAACGGCCGAAATGTGCACAAAAACGTCCGCGCCGCCCTCATCAGGTTTGATGAAGCCAAAGCCCTTCTGGTCGTTGAACCATTTCACTTTGCCAGTTGCCATTACTTGTAGTCCTTTACGTTAGATAGAAGCGTCCCGGCTCGGATTTGAACCAGATCCACTTATCGAAACGGGTAGGAAGAAAGTCATGGCCGCCGGTCTGACGGGGTCTTGAAGTTTCAGACCGACCGAATTCGATGCCAATATAAACGCACGGGTGCGACATTCGGTCAAGTGACCGTCTTGTGTCAGCTGCGGACCAAGTCCAGCCAAACCGGGGCGCAATCGCCCAATTTCTTGCTCTCATAGCGCGTAGTGAGGTGATCTTTTGGCGGGCAGCGCCAATCATCGGCACAATTCACCCCCCAATCAAATCCGCCCTGCTCGAGAAACCGCGCAAGTGCTTCATCGGCGTAGCTTTTGACATCGGTGGCGAACCGGATTTGGGCACCCTGCCGACAGATACGATGCAACTCGTTCAAGAAGTCGGGCTGGATCAGACGGCGCTTCTGCTGGCGCTTCTTCGGCCAGGGATCCGGAAACAGGATGAAGACACGCGAAATGCTCTCATCCTTGAGCGCGGACAAGACCGGACGGGCATCATCCATGACCAGCCGGACATTGCGCAGATCGTTCGCCTTGATCCCGGTCAGCGCCTTGGCCATGCCTTCCACGAAAGGCTCACACCCGATGAAGCCGACGTCCGGATGCAAGCCGGCCTGGCCCACGAAATGTTCACCGCCGCCAAAGCCGATTTCCAGCCAGATTTCGCGCTCATCCCCAAACAGGTCCGCCGGCGCGAGCGTGGCCGGCTCCGCCGCCGGTACTTCCAGCTCGGGCAACAGGGTGTCGATCAGATCCTGCTGGCGCGCTGACAGCGCGCGTCCGCCGGTACGGCCGAACGTGCGAAGGGGCCGGGATTTCATGGAAGGGGTGTCTTCGGTCATCGCGGCGTCTGATGCCTCAGTGGCCGGGCCGGATCAATCCTCGCCCTGCTGCTTTCCGTCGAACGCGGTTGCGGCGGCCTGAACGGTCGCCAGCAGGGATTTGCGAAGGGACTGGTCCTCGATCTTCTGGAAGGCCGCGATCAGGTCGAGGATTTCCGACGTCATGACGGGGGCATGAATGGCCCCGCCATCTTCGGCGACCTGCGATGCCTGATGGTCGAGAAAGGTTTCGGCCCCATCGAAGAAATAGGTGATGGGCACGCCCATAGCGGTCGACATCTCGAACAAACGACCTGCCGAGACACGGTTCACGCCCTTTTCGTATTTCTGCACCTGCTGGAAGGTCAGGCCGAGCAACTCCCCCAGTTTCTCCTGGGTCAGCTTCAGCTCCTTGCGCCTCCACCGGATGCGCTGGCCGACCACGCGATCAATACCGCTGGGGAGCTTGTTGTCGGCCATGTCTGCCCTTTTTATGTAGTCGTCTTGTACTTTTTCTATCTGCGCCAGGTAAGGAAGGCCAGTCCAGCGAACAGGAACAGGGATAACCAGAACAACATCACGCCAATCCGGGTCTGGAAAAGCGTGACGGATTCCGGAAGCGGGAGCCGTCCCCGGCCGAAACTGGTGCTCCATCCGCTCGGGGCATCCGCAACCGGCGCAGCGCGAAGCACTTCGCGACCAAGCCCGTCGACAATCGCTGAGGCCCCCCGGCTGGCGACGCGCGCCATCGGCAGGCCCGTTTCGATCGACCGATAGCGGTTCTGGGCATAATGCTGCGCCGGGCCCATGCCGCCACCGAACCAGGCATCGTTCGAGATCAGCACCAGCCAGTCAGCCCGCGCGCCAAGATTGGCGTTGCGCGGGATGGACGCATAGAGCCCCTCATAACAGATCATGGCGACAAAAGGCGGAATGTCATCAGCATAGATCACGGCCGGGCCGGGACCGGGGCGGAACCCGTCACTGGCCATGCGCTGGATCGCGCCCGGCAGGATGCCGGACAGTGCCTCGCCGAAGGGAATGATCCGCGTTGCCGGCAATTCGCCGAAGGGCACGAGGCGATGCTTGTCATACAGGGCGACCGGTCCGGACCGGATGGCGTTCTCGTCGATCACGGTCAGGCTGTTGTAATAGTCCCGCATGTTCTTGCCGGTGATTTCGTAGCGCGTGGTGCCGGCGATCAGTTCGCGGGGGCCAAGATAGGCGCCCACCGCGTCCAGTGCGTTCGCATCCTGAAGCAGCGTGGTGGGCAGGGCGCCTTCCGGCCAGAGGATAATGTCCCCCGCCTCCCCTTCCTGGGTCGACAGCATGCGCAGATATTCGATCAGGATCGGATCGGGGCCGATCTCCCATTTCTCATTCTGCGGCACGCCGGAATCCATCAGCACGACGAACTGGTCAGACTGGGCCGAAGGCTGCGCGATGCGCTGCGCGCCCCAGGTCCAGCCGAGGGCCAGCAGGATCACAGCAGCAAACACCGGCGCAATGCGCACGGCCAGCTGGCGGGACTCACGCGTATCCACCAGGGCGGCCGGGGCCGACATGATGAAGACCGTCACCAGCGTCAGCCAGTAGACCCCGCCAATGGAGGCTGTCTGGGAAAGCGCGCCGCCCGGAATCCAGGTCGTGCCCGGCAAATTCCACGGGAAGCCACCGAAGAGGTGCCCGCGCACGAATTCGGCCAGCGCGAAGAACAGGGCAAAAATGAAGATACGGGATGGCGAGGACGACCAGAAGGCCCCTGCCATCGCCCCGAACGCGCCCCAGATGAGGGCCATGCCGCCCGGCAACAGGATCAGCGGCATCCACAGGAAGATCGCGTGCTTTTCCGGCTCCACCAGGAAGGGCGCGGCCGTCCAGTGCATGCTGATCAGGAAGAAACCCGCGCCGAAGGCCCAAGTGCGCAGGAAGACGGCCTTGCCCCATTTTCGGTGACCACGCGCACCATCCAGCATCCAGATCAGGCACGTGAACGAAATCACCAGGACCGCACTGAAATGGAATGGCGCAAAGGCCACAGACGAAAAGGCACCCAGCAACAGGCTGGTAATCACGGCCGGCCAGCCGGTCAGGCGGGCAAAGGCTTCGTGCAGGGGTCCAAGCGCAGTGAACCCGTGGCTGCGCACGGCATGATTCATGACTTACTCCTGAGCGGCAGGGGCAGGCATTTCAGGTGTGCGGAGGCGGACGCGGCGAATACGCCGTGCGTCGGCTTCCATGATCTCGATTTCGACACCGGTCGGGTGCTCCAGCACTTCGCCGCGCACGGGGACTTTTCCGGCCAGCGCAAAGGCCACGCCGCCGAGCGTGTCAAAATCCGTGTCGTTGTCCCCAAGTGCGAGGTCAATGCCCGTTTCCTCTGCAAAATCGTCGATCTCCGTGCGGGCGTCCGCCTCCCAGATTCTCTGGCTCCGGCGCACGAACATGGCCTCTTCATCATCGTGTTCGTCTTCGATGTCACCGACGATTTCTTCAACCAGGTCTTCCAGGCTGACCAGCCCGTCCGTCCCGCCATATTCGTCCACAACCAACGCCAGATGAATACGGGTCGACTGCATTTTCACAAGCAAATCGGTCAGCTTCATGGAGGGCGGCACATAGAGCACTTCCCGGTGCAGCTTTTCCAATGGCCGCTTCATGGGCTCCTCACCCTTGGCCAGTTCGCTGACCACGTCCTTCATGTGGACGAAACCAATCGGATCATCGAGGGATTCCCGGAATACCGGCAGGCGCGAATGCGTCACTTCGGCGAAGTATTTCAGCAGGTCAGGGAATTCCATGCCCACTTCGACCGCCTTGATCTCGGCGCGTGGCACCATGACGTCCTCGACGCGCAAATCCTGGAATTCCGCCAGACGCAGGCGCATTTCGTTCGGATTGTGCTGGGGCACTTCCCCATTTGCCTCGACAGGCGTGGGGTCCACGGGAGCAGGTTTCCGGCGGAAACCGAAAAAGCTACGCAATCGGCCGCTTGGCGGCGCTTCAGAAGGGTCAGGGTCGCTCATGGCCTCAGATGGTTCAGTCGGTCAAATATGGATTATCAATGCCCAGTGATGCAAGCGCCTTTATTTCGAGGCCTTCCATTGTCTCGGCCTCGGTGGCGGTTTCATGGTCATGTCCCAGCAAGTGGAGATAGCCATGGATCAGGAGGTGGGTCAGGTGATCGGCGAGCGGTTTGCCCTGCTCAGTGGCATCGGCCTCAGCCACGCCGAGCGCCACGGCGATGTCGCCCAGCAGCGGGCGATCCATCGGATCAGCCGGAAAGGACAGGACATCGGTCGGCTTGTCCTTGCCGCGAAATTGCAGGTTCAGCGCCTGCAGCGCGTCATTGTCAGCCAGCAGCAGCGATACGAGGCCGGTCGCAGGTTTGACGTCCGCGCCAGCCTTGAACGCCGTCTCACAGACGGTTTCCAAATCCGGAATCGCCGACCATTGGTCGTCTTCGATGATGAGATCAAGTTCGATCATGCGCGCGGAAATCAGCCTTCCCCGTGGGCGGCATAGGCATCAATGATACGGCTGACCAACCCGTGACGGACCACGTCCGCAGCGGTGAGCGTATGCACGTTCACCCCTTCGACGTCCGACAGGATCTGCAAGGCATGCTTGAGACCAGAGGGTTGGCTGCCCGGCAAATCCACCTGGCCCGGATCGCCGGTAATCACCATGCGGCTGTCACGGCCAAGCCGTGTCAGCACCATCTTCATCTGGGGCACGGTCGTGTTCTGCGCTTCATCCACAATGACGAAGGCATTCTTCAGCGTACGTCCGCGCATGAAGGCGAGCGGCGCGACTTCGATCTCGCCTCGCGCCATGCGGCGCTCCATCTGTTCCTGCCCCATCAGCTCGCGCAGCGAGTCCCAGATCGGCAGCATGTAGGGATCGACCTTCTCTTCCAGCGTCCCCGGAAGGAAACCCAGTTTCTCACCCGCCTCGACAGCAGGCCGGGTCACGATCAGGCGCTGGCGCGTGCCGGACAGGAGTTCTGACACGCCCGCCGCAACCGCGAGGAAGGTCTTGCCGGTTCCGGCCGGGCCGACCCCGAAGATCATCGCATTGTCCGGACTGGCCAGCAGGTCGATATAACGCGACTGACCGCGCGTCTGCGGCGTGATCGGCTTCTTCAGGGAGCGGAAGGTTCCAAAGGTCTGCGCCGGCGTCTGCGCAGCTTCCACTGCGCCATCGACGTCCATATCGGAAATATCAGCCCCGCTGCGCAGCCGACGTTCGAGTTCAGCGAGCACCGCCTCGGCAATCGACACGCCCTCGGCCTTGCCGACCAGAAGGATGCCCCCGCCCTGGCTTTCTGCCTTCAGGCCATACTCGTCCAGCCGCGTCTCCAACAGCTGAAGATGACGGTGGTGCGGACCGCACAAATCCCGCAGCCATTCGGCATTGCGAACTTCGTAGATACGGCTGACCGGGGCTGCCGGCGAAGCGGAAGGACGACGTTTCACGCTCAAAGCGCCACCTCATGTTCGCGAACAAGATCGCCGGTGAGCGAACTCATGGTCGCGCCGGTCACCTTCACATCGACGATTTGACCCGTCAGGTCTTTCGGACCCTGGAAATGGACAGACTGCATCCAGGGCGAACGCCCATGCGCTTGGCCCTCAAGGCGTCCGCGCCCTGTCACAAGCACAGGCACGGTCTGACCGATCTTGGACTGGTTGAATTCGGTCTGCTGGTCACGGAGCAGTTTCTGCAACGCCTGCAGGCGCGTATCCTTCACATCTTCCGGAACCTGACCGAACATTTCCGCCGCAGGCGTACCGGGCCGCTGGGAATATTTGAACGAATAGGCAACCGCATAATTCACGTCGCGGACGAGCTGCATCGTCGCTTCGAAATCCTCGTCGCTTTCGCCGGGAAAGCCGACGATGAAATCCGATGCCACGGCAATATCCGGTTGGGCCTCACGCACCTTGCGAATGATCTCCCTGTAGTCCTCCGCCGTGTGACCACGGTTCATGGCCTTCAGGATACGGTCGGATCCCGACTGAACGGGCAAATGCAGGAAGGGTTGCATCTGGGCCGTGTCGCCATGCGCGGCGATGAGGTCATCCTCCATGTCGCGCGGATGGCTGGTCGTGTAGCGAATTCGCTCGATGCCGCCGATCTTCGCGATATGCCGGCAGAGTTGTCCCAGCGTCCAGTCTCCGCCGCCCTCGATGGCAGGCGCTGCGCCGTGGAAAGCATTCACATTCTGGCCCAACAGCGTGATCTCCCGCACGCCTTGCGCGGCCAGGCTGCGCGCCTCCATGATGAGGTCGTCGACGGGACGCGAAAGCTCCGCCCCCCGCGTATAGGGCACCACGCAGAACGTGCAGAACTTGTCGCAGCCTTCCTGCACAGACACGAACGCCGTCGGGCCATCGGCCTCACGGGTTTTCGGCAGCGCGTCGAACTTTTCAAGCGTCTCGAATTCGGTTTCCAACCGGTCGCCCATGGCGCGGCTGGCGCGGGCGATCATTTCCGGCAATTTGTGATAGGCCTGCGGGCCGAGCACGAGGTCCACGAGCGGCTGGCGGCGCATGATTTCCTCGCCTTCGGCCTGCGCGACACATCCGGCGACGGCAATCGTCATCTGGCTGCCGGTCGCCTGCTTCATCCGCTTGAGCTGGCCAAGTTCGGAATAGACCTTCTCCGTCGCCTTTTCGCGGATATGACAGGTGTTCAGCACGACCAGATCGGCGGCTTCCGGCGTGTCCACGGGCGCATAGCCGAGCGGACGCAATACGTCCCGCATGCGCTCTGAATCATATACGTTCATCTGGCACCCATAGGTCTTGATGAAGAGACCCTTGGTGTTCTGTTTTGCCTCTGGTGCGGTCATGCGCGGGCTTATGCCTGAAAATGGCTGTGGCTGCCAGAACCTTGTGCGCCTTGCCTGCAGCGCCCGCGATTACCCCCTCCACCTGCGACAGTGACTTCACAGCGCGTGAAAGGGGGCTAGTGTGGCCCGCAAGCAATCAAAGGAGCCGGGGAGGCCCATGGAAACTCTTGTATCATTAATTCAGAACATCGCCGGATTTATCTGGGGTGGCACTTGGGGTGACACCGTGATCATTCCAGGCGAGATCGGACCGCTGGCGATCCTCTTGCTTGGCACTGGCCTGTTGCTGATGGTCCGCCTCGGTGGCCGGCCCGTCCGCCGGTTCGTGCCCGCTCTCGTAGAGGTGTGGCAGGGGCGCAAGGCGCAAAGCGAAGACGGCGCCATCACGCCCTGGCAAGCCCTGTCGACCGCCTTGTCTGGTCAGGTCGGGACCGGCAACCTTGCCGGCGTCGCCACCGCGATTGCGATGGGCGGGCCGGGCGCGATCTTCTGGATGTGGGTCACGGCCCTGTTCGGCATGGCCCTCGCCTTCTCGGAAAGCTCCCTCGCCATCAAGTATCGTGAAACCGATGAATACGGACGCATCAATGGCGGACCGATGTATTACATCAAGAACGGCCTGGGCAGTAAGTGGGCCTGGCTTGCCATTATCTTCTGTATCGGCACCCTGTTCTCGGCCATGGCGACCGGATCCATGATCCAGGCCAATTCCATTGCCCAGACAGCCGTTGAAACGGCGCGCGGCAGCTTCGGCCTGTCGCTTCCATCCTGGGGCATCGGTATCCTGATCTCGGTGCTGGTCTTTGCGGTAATCATCGGGGGGATCAAATCCATCGGCTCGGTCGCCGGCAAGGTCGTCCCGCTGATGGCGGCAGCCTATGTGCTTTGCGCTCTGGTCGTTCTCATCATGAATGCATCGGAAATTCCTCATGCCTTCGCGGTGATCTTCAAATCCGCCTTCGGGCTTCAGGAAGTCGTCGGCGGGGCAGCCGGTTACGGCATGATGCAGGCCGTCCGGTTCGGCATCGCCCGCGGCCTCTTCTCCAATGAAGCAGGCCAGGGCTCGGCCCCAATCGCTCACGCGGCAGCGCAGACGAAGAACCCGGTCCAGCAGGGTGAGATCGCCATGATCGGTGTCTTCATCGACACGATCGTCATCTGCACCATGACCGCCCTCGTCATCCTGACCGTGTCAGGTGACTTCAAGCGCAACCCGGCCCTGATTGCCGCAAACCAGTGCGTCGCCGAAGGCCATGCCGCGCTTCCCGAAGGCTTCAGCACGGACGGCCTGTTCCCGTCTGCCTATACCGACGGCCGCGAAGCCACGATGGCCGAGACGGGCGCGCAGGCCCAGTCATTCCTGACCGCATGCCGCGCAGGCGGGCTGGACCTGACCAACGACCTGCCAGTTGGCACGACGCCAGAGGAAGAGGAGGCCTATTTCCAGAAAGCCTTCGCGGCCGCTGCCGATCCTGCCGTGCTGAATGACGTCCGCTATGTCTATGAGACCGACGCGGAATCCTCGGGCATCACAGCCCGCGCCTATGGCGCAGCCCTGCCCTATGGCGAATGGGTCGTCACGATCGCCCTGTTCTTCTTTGCCTTCACCACGATCATTGGCTGGTCGTATTATGGCGAGCAGGCGGTGACCTACCTGATCGGCGAATGGGCCACACACCCCTTCCGCTATCTCTGGGTCCTGGTGGTGTTTGCCGGCACGATTGTCACCAATACCGATGCGCTCTGGCTGCTCGGCGATATCGCGAACGCCTCCATGGCCTTCCCGAACCTCATCGCCCTGCTTGCCCTGTCGGGTGTGATCGTCGCCATGCACAAGGCCAATGGCGATCCGGACAAGGGCCATCCCGTGCACGACTATCGCGAAGAGGAACGCCATCCTGAAAAGGAATAGGCGCTGACCCCATCCAAATGAAAAGCCCCGCCCGGTGCAGACCAGGCGGGGCTTTTTTCATGCGGGGCCGTCTCCGGACACCAGCCCCCTCTGTCTGGGCACTTTATGGACAGTTTATGGGCAGGTTTATGGACCAGATCGTCGGGCCAGGGCCTACCAGGCGCCGATATTCTCCGCGCTGGCCCAAGGCTCCTTCGGGGCAAGCGACTCGCCCTTCTGAAGCAGCTCGACAGAAATGCCGTCCGGCGACCGGATGAAGGCCATCCGGCCATCGCGCGGAGGCCGGTTGATGGTGACGCCCATCTCCTGCAGCCGCTCAACCGCGCCATAGATGTCATCGACCATATAGGCGAGATGGCCAAAGTTCCGGCCGCCCGCATACTCTTCCGGGTCCCAATTATGGGTCAGCTCCACCATCGGAATGTCGGTCTGGGTCGGGCTGACGCCATCCGGCATGCCGCCCATGCGCTCGACATCTTCCGGCGTGGCCAGGAAAACCAGCGTGAACCGTCCGGCCTCGCTGTCCATCCGGCTGACCTCTTTCAGGCCGAGCCCCTCGCAGAAGAATTTCAGGGATGCGTCGATGTCGCTGACACGCACCATAGTGTGCAGATATTGAATGCTCATGTCTGGCCTCCATTAAGGTCCCGGATAACTTGTTTGAAACTGGGCGGCATCAGCGCGTAGTAGCGGCGCATGGCAATCGCCAGCAAAGCGATTGTGACCAGCATGAACGCGATGAATACCGAGAATGTGTGGATCAGTGTGCCTGTCTCGAAAACCGGTGACTGGCCGCTCAACCGCCAGAATATACGCCAGACCTGATTGAAGCCGGCCACGAAGGGCGCGAGCAGGACGAACACGATTGCGGCGCAGACAAAGAAATATGTCGCTGCGCGCGGGCCTTCACTGCGCAAATAAAGATCGGTGAATTCCACATCGCTGACGTCTTCTGGAACTTCACCCGCCGCCTTGCGCACAGCCAGCACTTCCGGCGCGAAGTCGCGGGTCTGCTTCCAGCGCCAGGCAAGATGGCCTCCCCAGGCAACGAGGCCAGCGAGAATGATCAGGAAAAACATCATGGGCGGTGCGGAATCCGGCTTGGGCGGCGTGGGCCGACTGCCCGCCGCCCGGTTCAGGCTGCGCAGGCGCGTTCAAGGGTCAGCATGGCACGCTTGCGCGCCACACCCCAATGATAATTATGAAGTCGGCCGTCTGCTGCAAGGGCACGGTGGCAGGGAATGAACCAGCTGATCGGATTTGCGCCCACTGCAGCGCCGACAGCGCGGGCAGCCTTCGGGTTCCCACTCGCCTTTGCGAGCGCACCATAGGTCCAGACAGACCCGGTGGGAATCTCCAGCAAGGCACGCCAGATCTGGCGCCGGAAGGGTGTGCCATACAGCGCAACGGGCAAGGGCTCGCCGGCTTCAAAAACCTTCCGTGCCAAGGCTTCGGCTTCCCGGTCGTCACGCCGCACGCTTGCGCCGGGATAGCGGGCCACAAGATCGGCAAAGGCGTCTTGTTCGCTCCGGCCCTGATGTTCGAAGCCGGTCCGTTCCGGCGCATTCTCGTCAATGAAACCGAGCGCCACGAGACCGCGCGGCGACATCAGCCACGCCCCGTCCCCGAACGGGGTCGGCGCGCGGCCAAGCGTGAGATCAGCCCCCTTCCCGCCTGTCTTGGCCTCACCCGGTGACAGGCCCTCATGCGAAATGAACAGATCATGCAATCGCCCCGGCCCGGACAGGCCGGCTTCCAGCGTTGCGTCCAGCACGCTCGCCCCTCCGCGCAGCAGGTCGCCCGCCGCCGCATGGGCAAGCGCAGACTGGTATTGTTTCGGGCTGATGCCGGCCCAGCGAGTGAATTCTCGTTGGAAATGGCTGGGCGACAGGCCAATGGCCCGGGCGGCCGTCGTCAGATCTGGCCATTGCTGCCAGGTGTCACCGAGATAGGACAAGGCATCCGCCATGCGTTCATAAGCAATGGCGCGCTCATCAAGGGGGGAAGCGAGGAGGGTCATACGAGATTAATGCCGTGCCCGGCGCTCAGTCGCCACCCGTTTCTTGCGCCCCGTTAGACCAATTGAGACTTTCCAGCCCGCCAAAAGCCCGGCAAGAGTAGGGACCAATAATAAGACGGCTGGGAGAAATAGAATGGCTGATGCGCGCAGTATTATCCTGCATGAGTACCCTACTTCACCCTATGCAGAGAAAATCCGGCTCGCACTGCGCCTGAAGAATCTCGCCTATAGCCGGGTCGAAATCCCGGTCATCATGCCCCGCCCGGACCTGATTCCCCTGACGGGGGGCTATCGCCGTACGCCTGTCCTTCAGATCGGGGCAGATATCTTCTGCGACACCGCAATCATCTTGCGTGAGCTGGAAGCCCGCTTTCCGATGCCGGCACTCAAATTGTCCGGCCATGAGGGGCTTGCCCAGATGGTGGCCGGCTGGACCGATGGCCGCTGGTTCCAGAGCTCGGTTGCCGTAATTTTCGGCGAAAAGGGCGACAGTGTACCGGATGCCTTCCGGAAGGACCGCGAAGCGCTGTCTGGCCGACCCTTCGACATTGACGCCATGAAAGCCATCGCGCCCATGATGCGGGACCAGTGGCGCGCCAGGCTGATGTTGCTGGAAGAACGCCTGCAGGGTGGCAAGGGCGCCGGGTCCGGCATGTATCTCGTCGGTATGAAACCGGGCCTCGTGGACATCCACGCCTACATGAATGTCTGGTTCATGCATGAAAATCTGCCTGACTTCGTCGAAAAGTGTTTTGAGACCGCAGACCTGACCAAGGCCTGGTTCGAACGGCTGAAGGAGTATGAAGGGCAACCCCCGGAAACAATAAGCTCCGCTGAGGCACTCGAAATCGGCCTGAATGCAGCGCCGCGTCTCGTCGCTGCAACCACGCGCAACGAACCGCAACAATTTGCACCGGGTGAAAACGTCGCCGTTGCGCCAGATGATTACGGCCAGGTCTGGGTCGAAGGCGAACTCGTCCATGCAGACTCCCAGCGCGTCATCCTCCAGCGCACCTCACCTGAGGCTGAAACAGTGCATGTACATTTCCCACGCGCGGGCTTCCTCGTCCGGCGTGCCTAGCCTGCCTTGCAAGGCGGGCCTGCCCCGCTAGTCTCTTCGGCATCAGCAATTCGGACGGAGGGTAGCCATGGACCGGCGACTTTGCCTCATTACAGGCGCTTCAGCGGGCATCGGCGCGGAATTCGCCCGGCAATATGCAGCCCTCGGCTGGGACATTGCCCTGACGGCCCGCCGCGAAGACCGATTGAAGGAACTCGCCTCCGAACTGGAGCAAAAATACGGCGTTCACACAATCAGCATCGCGCAGGACCTCGCGCGCGCCAATTCGGCCGACAAGATCATCGCCGCCTTGTCCGTACAGGGCCGCCATGTCGACGCGCTGGTCAACAATGCGGGCTATGGCCTGCCGGGCACCTTCTTCAATACGAGTTGGAAGTCACAGGCCGAATTCATTCGCGTTCTCTACACCGCCCCGATCGAACTGGCGCACAAGGTCCTGCCGGGCATGGCGGACCGCGGTTATGGCCGGATCATCAATGTCGCATCCCTTGCGGGCTACGCCGCCGGCAGCAATGGTCATACGCTTTATGCCAGCGTGAAGTCCGGCCTGATCAAATTCTCCGAGAGCCTGAATGCCGAATGCGATGCGTTCGAGGGTGCGGACATTCACTGCACCGCGCTCTGTCCGGGCTTCACCTATAGTGAATTCCATGACGTGAACGGCACGCGCGAACAGATGGACAAGATGAGCAAGCGCATGTGGATGGACGCTGCGCCTGTCGTGAAAGCCGGCATTGATGCGGTCAATCGCGGCCAACCGGTCGTCGTGCCGGGGCTCGTCAACAAGAGCCTTGCTACCCTCACCCGCATCATGCCGGAACCCATCGGCCGGGCGATCATGCGGCGCCAGAGCCGGACGATCCGGCGTCAGGACTAGTCGGCAGACGCGGAAAACTCGTCGCGGATACGATCAGCCGTCGGCGTCGTGTCGGATTTGCGCCAATCCTTGGCACTGCGCTGGCGCAGGATTTCGACCTTGCCGGACCGCTTTCTGCCTTTCTGGCTGGCATCGTCATTATCACGGGCGACTGTCACGATCGGGCCTTCGAAGAAGGCAGACCAGTATTTCGACAACACATCCCGGCGGCCCTCAAGGGAGCGCAACTGACGGCGCTCCTTCCGATTGGTCAGCTTGATCGCTTCGGTTTTGATGCGCTTGTCGATACCGGCCATTTGCAGACACCCCGCATAGCGTCGCGGCGCGCCCCCGGTCAGGTCAAACTGGATTTCCCCGAACCCTTCAGCTTGCCGGCCGGAATCGGTGGGGAGGGTTTCCCGGAACTTGAAGTCCAGCTTCGGCCAGCTCAGCTGGTGAAACTCGGCGTGCAGTCCGCTTTCGATCTCGCCTGTCCGGGTTAGCGTGGATGAGGCCAGCAGGACCCCGTTCCTTGCCGGCTTGAGAGAGACAATGGCAAGGCGTGGGCCATTCGGACCCCCGCGCTCTGCCTGAATCCAGCTGCCTTCCACAAAGGCGCCCCCAAGAACCCAGCGGCGGAGCAGACCCATTTTCAGGACACCGGGCACAACCACGCCTGCGAGGACTGCCCACACCACAAGGAGCACTATGCCGGCGCCGATCATTCCACCCCACTGCGCGACCGGGCTGGGCCCGGCAACCTGCAGGATGGTCTCGCGTACGACAGGCCCGAAAGCCACCACACCGGCAAGCACGGCGCTGGAGGCCAGCAGGCCGGAGACGGTGCGAAAACGTTCATAAGGGTTCATATCTGAGGCAGCTCCGTTAGGAATTGGCGTCGGAAACGGCCATTTAGGGAGCCGGAACCGAAGTTTCGGTTAACGCCGGGACACCCGGCGCCCCTTTCGCAATTTCCAATCACAGCGAACCGAGACGTTTTGTTGCAGCGCACAAAATAATCATGACTTGCTGTACCCTGCGCCCTATACTCTCCAAAAATAAAGTCCAGTGGAGGAAATTCGAATGGATGGTGCTGTTGAGGGCCAAGGACTGAAATCTGCAGTAATCCCAAATCTTGTTTCGGTGATCGGCGACGCGTGCACAGCCATTGAGGCCTATGCAGACGCGGCCCGTGGAAAATGCCGGGAAGCGCTGACGAAGGATGATGGCCGCCCGGACCGCACCGAACTGGAACGCCAACAGCATATGGCTCACGGTTTGTCCTGGGTTGTGACTTACGCGGAAACGCTCCGCCAGACAGCCGACTGGGCAGCGCGGCTTGAGCAAGACGGCAAGTTCGGCACCACGGAAGCCCTCCTGACCCAGATCCTGTTCAGCGATTATAGCGCCCAGCTCGTAGGCGGCATCCCCATGAACCAGGGCGAAGTCATCCGCCCGCACGAACTCGGCGTGATCGCCGAAGCTGACACCCTGTTTGCAGTGCCGGCCGTCAAGAAACTGGTCCTGGATGGCAAGACCCCCGCAGTGATGGCGGCGGCGGCGGAATGCCTGCCCGATGCGCTCAGCCGGAACACGGTCGAGGAAACCGGGCTCGATGAGACCATGTCCATGGTGCGCGACCAGTTCTCCAAATACGCCGCCGACAAGATCAAGCCTTATGCCCATGAGTGGCATCTGAAGAATGAATACATACCGATGGAGGTCGTGAACGAGATGGCCGAACTTGGCGTGTTCGGCCTGACCATCCCGGAAGAATTCGGGGGCTTCGGCATGGGCAAGATCGCCATGTGCGTTGTGTCCGAGGAATTGTCGCGCGGCTATATCGGCACAGGCTCCCTCGGTACGCGCTCCGAGATTGCTGCCGAGCTGATCCTGATCGGCGGAACGGATGACCAGAAGACAAAATGGTTGCCTCAGATTGCCAGCGGCGAAATTCTGCCGACGGCCGTGTTCACAGAACCCAATACGGGTTCGGACCTCGGATCGCTGCGCACACGCGCCGTTAAATCCGAAGATGGCACCCAGTACAGCGTCACGGGCAACAAGACCTGGATCACCCATCCGGTGCGCGCCGACCTGATGACGCTGCTCGCCCGGACCGATCCGGCGACCAACAACTTCTCCGGCCTCTCCATGCTGTTGGCGGAGAAGCCACGCGGATCGGACGAGACCCCCTTCCCTGCAGACGGCATGACCGGCGGCGAGATCGAAGTGCTCGGCTATCGCGGCATGAAGGAATACGAAATCGGGTTTGACGATTTCAAGGTGAAGGCCGAGAATCTGCTCGGCGGCATCGAAGGTCAGGGTTTCAAGCATCTGATGGCGACCTTCGAGAGCGCACGTATCCAGACGGCTGCCCGCGCCATTGGTGTAGCCCAGAACGCATTCGAGACCGGCCTCCAATACGCGCTCGACCGCAACCAGTTCGGCAAGCCGATCTTTGAATTCCCGCGCGTCTCCAACAAGCTGGTCATGATGGCGGCCGAATTGGTCGGTGTTCGCCAGCTGACCTATTTCTCCGCGCGCCAGAAGGATGGCGGCAAGCGCTGCGATCTTGAAGCCGGCATGGCAAAACTGCTGGCCGCACGCATCGCCTGGGCCGCAGCGGACAATGCCGTCCAGATTCATGGCGGGAACGGGTTTGCGCTGGAGTATCCGGTCAGTCGCATTCTTCAGGATGCCCGCATCCTGAACATCTTCGAAGGCGCAGGCGAGGTTCAGGCCATGGTCATCGCGCGTCGCCTGATCGAGGGCGGGAATTAGGGAAACTGTCGTAGGGCGCCTGCCGCCCTACGGTTTTTCCTTTTCATAGACACGCACCCAGTCAACCAGGAAGCGGTCGGGCAAGCGCTTGTTTTCCGGCATGTTGGACCACCATTTGTGGGCCACGCTGGAATGCGTGCTGATCTCGCCTGACAGCTTCAACCACAAGGGCACCTTGGAAACTCCCCCGGCCGAACTCTGCCAGACCTGTTCTCCGTCAACGAACCAAGTGTATTCGGTTTCCGTCCATTCGAGCGCGAAAACATGCCAGCCGCTCCGGATGCCCGGACGAAAGTCCCGCTTGTTTTGGGTCTTGTGATACTCGTCATATCCGTCCCAGTGAAGCGCATAGCCGAGCTTGTCGGTCCAGCCGAAGGCTTCGACGATATCGATTTCCGTCCCGTCTTCTCCGGAACCATCCACATGGTGGACTTCGTCAGCGAACAGCCAGAACGCCATCCACCAGCCCGGATCCTGAGGGAGTTTCATGCGGGCTTCGAAACGCCCGAATGTCGTTTCAAACTTTCCTTCGGTCGACACCATGCCGGACGCATAGTCATAGGAATCGTCATCTTCACTCGGATTACGGTTCGGAATCCGGGTGGCACTGATTTCCAGCTGCCCCCAACCTGTCAGGTTGACATTGTCCCGCAGCCACCACCCATCGGGGCCGTCCGCATTCTGCTTGCGATTGTACTCCTGCGAAATCCATTTCTCGGGATCTGGCCGCCCATGTCCGTTGAACTCATCCTGGAACACCAGGGACCAGCCGGAATTCGGCTGGTTGAGCACCGAATGGGACGGGCTGGACGTGGAACACGACGCGAGCATGGCGAGGGCCGAAATGCCCAGAAACGTCTTCACGCCGCGTCTCACCGAATCTGGCCTTGCAGCGGTTCGATATCAGCAGGCTCATGCTGGATGATGACTTTGGCACCCAGCTTTTCCGCTCGCGCCTCGAATTCATCCATCGATGCGAGAGTCATGTCTTCGTCTGAATTGAAACGTGGCACCCGCTTCAACTCACGGCTTTCGGCCCGGTGATACAGATCTCCCGTCAGGAGAACCGGGCCGGATTCCGGCATCATAAGTTGAAGGGACGTATGCCCTGGCGTATGGCCCGGCGTCTCGAAGATCACCACGCTGCCATCCCCGAAGACATCAAGCTCTCCGTCGAAGACCTGCTGTTCCATAGGCCTGAACAGGGAGAACAGCGCCTGCTGTTCAGGCGCAACATCAACGCCGTCGCCGAACATCGCATCCAGCTCCGTCTGGCTCACCAGCCAGGTTGAACCCGACACTTGATCGGCCTGACCGATATGGTCGAAATGGCTGTGCGAGATGGACACAAAGTCCACATCGTCCGGCGACATGCCTCTTTCTGCCAGCTGCTGCGTAATCGTCTGGGCCAGCGACACGGTGAAGATCTGCTGCGTTTGCGGTCCTGCAATCGTCAGGACGCCCGGCAGGCCAAGGTCCCAGAGCAGCGTGCCATCAGGATGTTTCACCAGGAAGCAGGAATCGGTGAAGGTATCGGTCTGCCCCGCATAATCGCCAGCCGTCGAAAACGCGTCCATATCGGATACTTCGATCGTGCCACAATCGAGCACATCGACTTCCAGCGCCGCTTCCTGTTGCGTCTCAGCTGGTTGCTCCGCTGGCATTTCGGCGGGTGCATCGCTGTCCGAGCCGCATGCCGCGGCGAGCACCAATACGGAAACTGTTGCAATCATGGTGAAAAGACGCATGCCAGAGGCCCCCTTCTGTCTTGAGGGAAATACAATCTCAAGTATCAGTCTTTGGCAACAGACAGGCTGCGCCCGCCATCCTCCACAATCCGATAGAAACAACTGGCCCGCCCCGTATGGCAAGCACCTCCAGTCTGATTGACCTTCAGCAGGACCGCGTCCTGATCGCAATCAACCCGGATATCCACGACCTGCTGGACATGGCCGGAGGTTTCACCCTTCACCCAGAGCGCCTGACGCGAACGTGACCAATAGGTTGCCTGGCCGGTCTCGATCGTCGCGGCCAGAGCATCGGCATTCATCCAGGCGAGCATCAACACTTCGCCGGTTCCGGTATCCTGCGCGATGGCCGCGATCAGGCCATCCGCATTGAATTTCGGGCGCAGTTCACGCGTCTCGTCCTGCGCGCTGCCGGAAAGGGGTTCGGGATAATCAGTCATGAGGGCGGCTTAATCGAAATGCTGTCGGTGAGCCAGTCAAGATTCGCGCTAGATGACGCCCTGCGCGCGCAGCGCCGCCTGCTGGTCCGCGCTGTATCCAAGACCTGCAAGGATGCTTTCCGTGTGCTCACTCAGGCCCGGAGATGTCTCTTCCACCCCGCCGGGCGTATCGGACAGTTTCGGGAAGACGCCCTGCATCGGCACGTCGCCGAGAACGGGATGAGCCACACGAATGATGGCATTGCGGGCCGCGATATGCGCATCTTCGAGCATCTCCTTGGCTCGGTTCACGGGCCCGCAGGGAATGCCATTGTCTTCGCAAGTCGCCAGAACGTCCGCCATTGTGCGCTGTTTCGTCCAGTTCGAAATCATTTCATCCAGTTCCAACTGGTTCTCCCCGCGTGCGTCATGCGTTGCATAACGTGGATCATCAGACCATTTCGTTCCGCACATGGCCGACAGGCGCCGGAACAGGGAGTCCTGGTTGGCGCCGATGATGACCATGCCATCGGAACAGGGATACACACCCGACGGCGCAATCCGCGGCAGGATCGGCCCGCTGCGCTCGCGCGTATGCCCCATCAGGGCGTATTCGGGAATCAGGCTTTCCATGAAGGCCATGACGGTTTCATAGATAGCCGCATCCACCACCTGTCCCTTGCCCGATTTCTCGCGCGCGAACAGCGCCATCATCGTGCCCAGCGCCGCGAATGTACCGGTCATCGTGTCGCCAAGGGAGACGCCCGCCCGCGCGGGCAACCTGTCCGGCTCACCGATCAGATAGCGCAGGCCGCCCTTGGCCTCGCCCACGCTGGCATAGCCCGCCTTGTGGCTCTCTGGTCCCGTCTGGCCATAGCCGGAGACGCGCGTGATCACGAGGCGGGGATTGATCTCGTGCAATACATCCGGCCCAATCCCCCAGCGCTCCAGCGTGCCCGGCCGGAAATTCTCGACCAGCACGTCAGCGGTTTTCACCAGCTCCCGCAGGATCGCCTGCCCCGCTTCCACACGGAGGTTGAGCGTCAGGGATTTCTTGTTGCGGCCGATGATCGGCCAGAACAGCCCGATGTCATCCTTCTTCACCGCGCCCCAGCCACGGGCCGGGTCCGGCAGGCCAGGCGCCTCGACCTTGATGACCTCGGCGCCGAAGTCACCGAGCAATTGTCCGCAGAAGGGCCCAGCGATCAGCTGGCCGAGTTCGATGACGCGCAGGCCATCCAGGGGGCGTTTGGAGTCTGTCATTTGTCCTCAATGCACATTACATAGGCATCATGACAAGACGCATCGACATTGTAGAAGTCGGCCCGCGCGACGGGCTGCAGAATGATCCGGCCAACCTGACGACCGAGCAGAAGCTGGAATTCATCGCCCGGCTGGAAGAGGCCGGCGTCCGGCGGATGGAATCCGGCAGCTTCGTCAGCCCCAAGGCCGTGCCCAAAATGGCGGATTCTGCTGCAGTCTTTGCAGGGGTCGACCGATCCAGGCCGACGCGCCATATCGCGCTTGCCCTGAACGAAAAGGGCGTGCGCCGCGCCATCGACGCCAAGGCCGACGAGATCAATTTTGTGCTCGTAGCCTCAGAAACCTTCGGCATGCGCAATCAGGGCATGACCCCGCAGGACAGCGCCGACATGCTGGCCCAGTGCGCGCCGCTGGTGCTGGAGGCCGGCATTCCGCTGTCCGCCACGATTTCGGTCGCCTTCGGCGATCCCTATGATGGCGAAGTGGATATCAAAGTGGTCGGCAACCTTGCCGCGCAGGCCCAACGGGCAGGCGTCGGCGAACTGGCCCTGGGCGACACGATTGGCGTCGCCGATCCGTGGGATGTCCGCAAGCGGATAGACCGGGTTCGCATGGAAGCGCCGGATGTGTTCCTGCGCATGCATTTCCATGACACGCGCGGCGCGGCGCTGGCCAATGTCGCCACCGCCGTAGAGTGCGGCGTTGATGTGATCGATGCGAGCTGTGGCGGGATTGGCGGCTGTCCGTTTGCCCCGGCGGCGACCGGCAATGTGGCCACGGAAGATGTCGTCTACATGCTGGAACGCGGCGGCTTCGAGACGGGGCTGGACCTCGGCAAATTGATCGAAACGGCTCACTGGCTGGAGAAAGTCCTCGACCACCCGATTGCATCGTCGCTCAGCAAGGCAGGCAGGTTTCCGGCCTGATCCCTACTTCTTCGCGCCCTTCACTTCGGTGAGCGTCGTAGACTTTACCGCCCGGCCGAGATCGACTTTCTTGCCATAGCTTGGCGCGCCGCTGGTGGCGCCTGAGACGGCGCTGCCGCCGCGCACGGTGCGGTTGGTCAGCGGCGGAATGGCCATCGCCTTCGGCTCCGGTGCGTTCTCGTCAAACAGGCTGGCCAATTGCTCCGTCATCGCACCACCGAGCTGTTCGGCGTCCACAATGGTGACGGCCCGCTTGTAATAGCGCGTCACATCATGACCGATGCCGATGGCGATCAGCTCCACCGGGCTCCTGGTTTCGATTTCTTCGATCACCTGCCGCAAATGGCGCTCTAGATAGTTGCCGACATTCACATTCAGCGTGGAATCATCCACCGGCGCGCCATCCGAGATCACCATCAGGATCTTGCGCTGTTCCGGCCGTCCCAGCATCCGGTCATGCGCCCAGAGCAAGGCCTCGCCGTCGATATTCTCTTTCAGCAGGCCTTCGCGCATCATCAGGCCGAGATTCTTGCGCGCCCGGCGCCAAGGCGCATCGGCCTGCTTGTAGACGATGTGGCGAATGTCGTTGAGGCGGCCCGGCCCGGCCGGCTTGCCCGCCTTGACCCAGTCTTCGCGCGAGATGCCGCCCTTCCACGCCTTGGTGGTGAAGCCGAGGATCTCGGTCTTCACGCCGCAGCGCTCCAACGTGCGGGCCAGAATGTCCGCACACAGGGCCGCGACCATGATTGGCCGTCCACGCATGGAGCCGGAATTGTCGAGCAACAGGGTCACGATTGTATCGCGGAATTCGGAATCGTCTTCCTGCTTGAAGGAGAGCGGCGCCGTCGGGTCGGTGATGACACGCGTCAGGCGGGCCGTGTCGAGCACGCCTTCTTCGAGGTCAAAGCTCCAGGACCGATTCTGTTGCGCCATCAGACGGCGCTGCAGCTTGTTGGCGAGTTTCGAGACCGCGCCCTGCAGGCCCTGCAGCTGGTGGTCCAGATAGGCGCGGAGGCGCGTCAGCTCTTCCGCGTCGCAGAGATCCGGCGCATTGGCGACTTCATCATGTTCGCGCGTGAAGACATTATAGTTGAACCGGTTACGATCATCACCATCCTTGAAGTTCGGGCGCAGCGGCTTGGTGCCGTCCTCGTCATCATCTGGCGTGTCATCGGCCTCGGCATCGACATCCATGTCGACGCTGACATTGGATTCCTCACCTTCCATTTCCTCCGTGTCGCCCGCATCCATCTGCTCGGCGGAGGAGCCCGTCTGCTCCTCGGATTCCATGTCCTGATCGCCTTCGGAGGGCTGTTCATTCTCTTCGGACTGTTCGGAATCTTCCTGTTCCTGTGTCTCGCTGTCTTCGCCCGGCGCATCGGAAGCGGTCAGGTCGCGGATCATGTCACGCACCGTGCGCGCAAAGCCCGGCTGGTCATGCAATTGCGCAATCAACCGCTCCAGCGCGCCGCCGGTTTCGGCTTCGACCCGGTCGCGCCAGACATCGGCCACGCGTTTCGCGCTGTCGGGCAAGGGGCGTCCGGTCAGCTTTTCGCGCAACAGGAATTCAAGCGCCGGGGCGAGCACTGCATCCGCATCTTCGGCGCCCATGGCGAACTCGCCGGACTGGCAGCGATGGTCGAGCACGGCATCGAGATTGTCGGCCGTGCCGCGCATGGCATTGGCGCCAAGGCTTTCGATGCGCGCCTGTTCGGCCGCGTCATAAACCTTGCGGGGCAGATCCCCGCCGGGGCGATGCGCGAAATGCGCCTCGGCATTGTGGTGTGCCCGGCGCAGGGCGATGGCGTCTGCCTCGCCACGAATGCGCGCCGCGATGTGGGGTTCCAGCTGTTGCGGCGGCGGGCGCAGCGTGATGGTTTCGCCATCTCCGCCCACATCATTGCCAAAGCCGACCTCCACGTCCCGGTCCGCGCTCATCGCCTTGGTGGTTGTGGCCAGCGCCTGCTTGAACAATTCCTGAGGAGAGGTGTCTTTGGACATGAACCTGACTTAGCGCGCCCTGTCGCGTTTGCGAAGAGGGACGCAGCGTCACGATCCAGTAATTCCGCGCCTGGCTAATCCATTGCCTGCATGGACGACCGCTTACGCCTCGGCGCACTGGCCAATTTGGCCCAGCTGCGGAAAGGATAAAGCAACAAAGGAACCAGCCGGTCGCCAGGATTGTCCTCAAAGCCTGTTGCCAATCCCTTGGCGGGTCCCGGCACATAATAGGTGCCGAAAGCCATGTCGATGAAAGGGAAAAAGAGGGAGAAATTCTTGTTGTGAGCCTCCGGAAGATCAACATGGTGCCAGCGATGGAAGCGCGGGTCGGCGATGACATGGCGAAGGCGGCCATGCGACCAGTCCAGCCGGGAATGGACATAGAACTGGTGCAACTCGCGGATCAGGATCAGGAACGCCACGCCTTCCACGGAAAGCCCGCACAAGAAGGCAGCCCCTGCGACGAGAGGCATCGTCACCACCCATTCCAGAATATGCGCCCTCTGCGATGACAGGAAATGCAGGTCCGTATCGGAATGGTGAACGGCATGCAGGGGCCAGAACCACGCATTTGCGTGCGCCCATCGATGCAGCCAATAATTCGTGAAATCGAGAATGAAGAGGGCTGCAAAGGCCTGGATGATCCATGGCACACCCAACCAGAACCCTTCAGGCACATGCGGCACTGCCTGCATCAAATGGAGCAGAACTGTCGTGGCATACAGAACCAGCCCCAAGGTGGCCCCATTGAATATCACAAGTCCGACATTCACGGCGCCGCTACGCCGCAAACGGCCGCCCCATGACAGGGATCCTGCGCCATACTTCAGCCATGCCAAGGCCGTGATCACCACGAATCCCATCGAGATCAAAGCCGCCTTCGACGAGAGCAGGATCAGGAAATATCGAAGATAATCAGTCATTCGGAAGGCCCACCCTTTGGTGACCAACCTAACCGAACAGCCTTAACCTACAGTATAGTCAGGGAATATTCTTCCGACCTAAGCGACCCTCACCATGAGCGCGCTTTCGGGCAGTTCCTCGGCAAAGCAGCGCTGGTACATTTCAGCTACCAGCGGCCGCTCCAGCTCGTCGCACTTGTTGAGGAAGGTCATCCGGAAGGCATGGCCGAGATCGCCGAAGATAGCGAAGTTTTCAGCCCATGTGATCACCGTCCGCGGGCTCATCACCGTGGAGAGGTCGCCGCTCATGAACGCGTTCCGGGTCAGATCGGCCAGCGTGACCATCTTGGCCAGCGTGTCGTCGTCCACACCGGTCGCCTTGGACTTCACGATCTCAACTTCTGCGTCGTGTTCCAGATAGTTCAGCGTGGTCACGATGCTCCAGCGGTCCATCTGACCCTGGTTCAGCTGTTGCGTGCCGTGATAGAGGCCCGTCGTGTCACCCAGGCCAACCGTGTTGGTCGTGGCGAACAGGCGGAAATACGGGTTTGGCTCGATGACGCGGTTCTGGTCGAGCAGGGTCAGCTTGCCGCTGGCTTCTAGCACACGCTGGATCACGAACATCACGTCAGGTCGACCGGCATCATATTCGTCGAAGGTGATCGCCACCGGACGCTGCAGCGCCCAGGGCAGGATGCCTTCGCGGAATTCGGTGATCTGGGCGCCATCCTTCAGGACAATGGCATCCTTGCCGACCATGTCGATCCGGCTGACATGGCTGTCGAGGTTGACCCGGATCATTGGCCAGTTCAGGCGCGCGGCCACCTGTTCGATATGGGTCGATTTCCCAGTACCGTGATAACCCTGCACCATGACGCGGCGATTGTGCTGGAACCCAGCCAGGATCGCCATCGTGGTCTGCGGATCAAAGCGATAGGCCTCGTCGATCGCAGGCACGTATTCTGTGCGCGTCTTGAACCCATGCACGACCATGTCCGTATCGAGGCCGAATACCTCGCGGACATTGATCTCTTCGGTCGGCTCCATGCCTTCCAGCACATCGGTATCACTCATCACAGTCATGGCATGCGTCTCGTCATCTATTGCATTGATGGACCTATCACACCTGACGCCGCCGCCAAGCGTGACATAGGGTCAAATGTGGGTTTGCCGGGCGCTGCGGCAACTCATTCAGCAGCTTGCCAGACAATTTCTCCGCCGATGACTGTCATTCGGGGCGCCGCCTCAAGGATCTCGGCGGCGGGCACACTCATCAAATCCCGGTCGAAGACGGAGAAATCCGCGATCTTGCCGACTTCGATCGTGCCGAGGTCATCCTCCTGGAAAGCCGCGAAGGCGGCCGCGGACGTGAACAGGGCCAGCGCCTCGTTCCGCGACAAGGCCTGTTCCGGGTGCCACCCTTCTCCCGCATTGCCGTCGAGATCCTGCCGGGCCACCGCTGCATAGAATTCGATCAGGGGCGAGCCGACTTCAACCGGCGCATCCGATCCCCCCGCAACGACAGCGCCGCCAGCCAGCATGTCCTGCCAGGCATAGGCCCCCGCCAGCCGGTCCATGCCAAGGCGGGACGGCGCGAATTTCAGGTCACCAATCGCATGAGATGGCTGCATGGAGGCGATCAGGCCCAACTCCCCCACGCGCGCCACATCCTCCGGCGCGAAGATCTGCGCATGTTCAATCCGCCAGCGTAGCTCCTCGCCATATCCCAGCGCCTCGAAGGTTTCGAGAATGTGCCGGTTGGCGAGGTCTCCGATCGCGTGAATGGCCAATTGGACACCAGCGTCCTCGGCTTTCATCATCAGATCGTGGAGCGACTCCGTATCGAGCAGTGGAAGGCCATTGGTGTCCGGCTGGTCTGAATAAGGCGCGATCAACAGAGCGCCCCGACTGCCCAGCGCGCCGTCCATGTAGAGCTTCACAGCGCGGTTGGTGACCGTGTCGGTCTCGAATTGCCGGGACTCCGCCACTTCGAAGGCGTCCACGTCAAAGGCATTGTAAATGCGCAGTGGCAGGCGCCCTTCCCCGTCAAGGCGCGCCATGATGGGTGCCTGTGACGCGCTGACGCTCATATTGTGAACCCCGGTCCAGCCCCGGCTGGCATAGGTCTTCGCGCCGACCTCCAGGGCTGTCTCCACATCTTCTTCGGTCGGGGCCGCAAGCAGCTGGAAGACAGGGCCCATCGCATTGTCAATCACAATGCCCGTCGCTTTGCCGCTGTCATCCCGTTCAACACGGCCGCCCGAAGGGTCTTCGGTCATATCGTAAATGCCGGCCGCCTTCAGCGCGGCCGTATTGGCCACGAGGGCATGGCCATCGGCGCGCGTATAGATCACCGGATTGTCGGGACTGACCGCATCGAGGTCGGCTGCAGAGGGCATGCGGCCTTCTGGCCAGCCCGTCTCGATCCAACCGCGCCCGAACAGGATGTCACCGGGGGTCTTGCCCTTGATCTCCCCTTCTGTGCGGGTGACGAGCGCATCTATGGATGCGGTGCCTTCCAGGTTGAGCGTCAGTTCCCGCTGGCCGATCCCCATCAGGTGTGCGTGGGCATCCGTGAATCCCGGAAACATGACTGCGCCGCCGAGATCAACAATCGTGACCTCGTCTTCGCTCCAGTCCGCAGAGGCCGGCGGCACGACCGCAACGATCCGGCCATCCGGGCCGACCACGACAGCGTCGGCGGTGGGCTGGTCAGCAACCCCGGTATAGATCGCGCCCCCGGTAAACACGGTAAGCGCTTGCGTTTTGTCCGTTTCAGATTGGGGAGCCCCGCCCGGCTGGCACGCCGCAACAACCCCAAACGCCAGTGCAAAACCGAATACCCGCATGATCATATTCCCTCCAAGACGGGACCATGTGTGGCACGCACGGGCGGCCGCTGCCAGATTATGGACGTAAAAAAGCGCGCGCAGCCTGTGCTGCGCGCGCTTTCAAATCTCATCTGCCCAAAAGGGCCAGACCTTAGGCGACAGCTTTCTTTTCGATGTCGCGCTTGATCTTCAGGGCCTTGGAAGACAGGGCATCTTCCTTTGCCTTCGCCAGGAACGCATCCAGGCCGCCGAGCTTGTCGACAGTGCGCAGGGCTTTCGCCGCAATGCGCATGCGGAAATTCTGACCCAGCGCATCGGAATGCAGCGTAACCTGTACGAGGTTAGGGCGGAAAATCCGCTTGGTTTTCATTTGCGAGTGGCTCACATTGTGGCCAGTCATCGGCTTGGTGCCGGTAAGTTCACATTCGCGGGACATGGCCTCGCTCCGAATAGGTCTATAGGGATCTCGAAGGCGCGTCGTTACAGGGCAGATGGCCCCCGTGTCAACTCTGAGGATCAGGCATTTCGGCAGTTTTCCGGTTGCAGGTGTCATCCGCTGTCATACTTGTTGAATGCAAACCCCATCCGAATGAGGCATGATAAGGGCATGGCTGTTCAGGTGGTGTTGCAGAAGACGGGGTATAGGGGATGTTGTAACCTAGTGCCCCGGAAAGGATTCTGGTCCAGATGAAACGCACCTTCCTTCTTGCCTCTGCTGCAGGAATCGCCCTCGCCGGTTTTTCAGCCGCCGATACGGCCCCCAGCAGTGCGGCCCCTGCCGTCCTTGCCAATGTGAAGGCCGGTGAGACCACACGCATGGTGTATGAACTGGAGGCGAAAGCCTATGTCCTGTTCATCCCGGCAACCGGCCGGGCCCATTTCGATGTCGAGATGCGCCCCGATACCTACAATATCAAATCCCGCGTCAAGGTGACGGGCATCGCCGACTGGTTCGTGAATTATGACATGCATCTTCAGGCTTCCGGCTATACGCGCGGCGACGAGCTGAAGACCTATAATTACGTGTCACAGAACCGGGACGGTAAAAAGAACCGCCGGGTCAATTTGACGATCACGGATGACGATTTCTCCATGACCGCCAATCCGGTCTTCGGGAATCTGGGCGAGCCCCCGGCCACGGTCGAGCAGGTTCTCAAGACGAATGACCCGATCACCGCCCTCATCACGTTTGCGCTAGAGCCCCGCGCGCCGGGGGCTGACCCTTGCGGCGGTCCGATCCGCCTGTTTGATGGTCGCCAGCTGACATATCTGCACCTCAAGAATGCCGGCACGAAACAGGTTGACGTGAAGGCCTGGTCTGGTGAGGCGATTGAATGCCATATCACCATGGAAAAGGTCGCAGGCTACAAGAAAGACAAGTCTGACAATGACAATCTTTCTGGCATTGAGGGTCCGCTGCGCATGTGGCTGGCGCCGCTGCCGAATGGTGCGACCGTTCCGGTCAAGATTCAGGCCGACACGGACAAGATCGGCAAGGTGACCCTTCAGGCGTCGAAACTCTATTTCGAGCCGGTGGTGACGTCCGAAGCCTCTTTGAATTCCGACGGCGGTTAGGCCCGCTATCTTTCGACGGGCAGGCTCCGTAGCGCGTCGATCAGCCCTGAAATGTCTTCCGGAAGAGGCGCTTCAAACCGAAGCGTCTCTTTCGTTATGGGGTGAACAAACCCCAGCACCGCCGCATGCAGCGCCTGACGCGGAAAGGCTCGGGCCGCCTTCATGCCTGCATCATGGGCCTCGCCCTGCCCATATGCGCTGATCCCCTTATGCCGCCCATAGACCGGATCGCCTATGAGGGGCACGCCAATATGCGCCATGTGAACCCGAATCTGGTGAGTCCGGCCAGTTTCGAGCTGGCATTCCATCAAAGCCGCTGCAGGCAGACGAGTACCCTTGTCCCGTGTGCCGAAAGTTTCGAGCGCCCGGTAGTGCGTAACGGCGTTCCGGCCAACGCCGCTGTCCGGATTACGAATCACGGCCATCTTCTTCCGATCCCCCGTAGACCTCGCGATGGGCATGTCCACCGTGCCGGACAGAGGCCTCGGCGCGCCGCGCGTGACGGCCAGGTATTTCCGCTCGATATCGTGCTTCTGGAACAGTTCAGACAGGCCAAGATGTGCAGGCTCGGTCTTGGCTGCCACCAACACGCCCGTCGTCAGCTTGTCGATCCGGTGGACAATGCCCGGCCGCTCGACCCCGCCAATGCCCGAGAGCTGTCCCCGGCAATGATGCAGCAGCGCATTGACCAGCGTGCCGTCCCAGCTGCCGGGCGCCGGGTGCACCGCCATGCCGGACGGCTTGTTGATCAGGATGAGGTGCTCGTCTTCGAACAGGACATCGAGCGGAATGTCCTCGGCTTCCGGGGTCGCCGGAACAGGTTCCGGTAACTGGATCAGGTATCTGGCGCCGGCCACGACACTGCGCCGCGGGTCCAGCACCGCCTCTCCATCCTGCGCGACCGCGCCTTCCAGGATCAGAGCTTTTACCCGCGAACGGGACAATTGCTCAGCCTGTGAGGCGAGAAACGTATCGAGCCGAATGCCGGCGTCGTCAGCGGATGCGGTGATTTTCAGGCTGTCCATCGCCGCGCTTATAGACGAACTTCCGGCAAACCGTCATGCTATTGTCAACAGACCGGATTAGGGGAGATCCGGAACACGGGAGAGAGCCATGACCAAGATTACTCGCCGCGGCCTGCTTGGCGCCGCCGCAACAGGAACCCTCAGCGTCGCCGCCTGCGCGACTCCTGCCGCGAATGTGGCGCCCAAACCAGCGGCCTATGCCGGCGAGGTTGAATTCCTGCATGGCATTGCCTCTGGCGACCCGCTCAGCGACCGGGTAATCATCTGGACGCGCGTCACGCCAAAATCCGGCACAGGCCCAATTCCGGTGGCCTACACTGTGACCGACCCGGCCAATCCGGCCGCCACACCCATCACCGGAACGACCACAGCCAGCGAATCCCGCGACTATTGCGTGAAAGTCGATGTCACCGGCCTGAAACCCGGAAAATCCTATCTCTACACATTCTCCGTGGCGACCGAAGCCGGCGATGTGGCGTCACCGGAAGGCCGCCTGAAAACCACGGCCAACAAGGGCGACACGCCCCTCCGCATGGGTGTGATCTCCTGCTCCAACTGGCAGTTCGGTTTCTTCAACGCTTATGAGGCGCTGTCGCAGGAAGAGGATCTCGATGTGATCCTCCACCTCGGCGATTACCTTTATGAATACGGTGTGGACGGCTACGGCTCGGACGTCGCGACAAAGCTCGGCCGGGTGCACGATCCGATCACGGAGATGGTCACGCTCTCGGATTACCGGATGCGCCACGCCCAGTACAAGACCGACCCGGCCCTTCAGGCAGCCCACGCGCTCGCGCCTTGGATCTGCACATGGGACGACCATGAGAGTGCGAACAATTCCTACCGAACCGGCGCGCAGAACCACAATCCCGAGAACGGCGAAGGGGACTGGTCCGATCGCAAACAGGCCGCCATCCAGGCCTATTTCGAATGGCTGCCGCTTCGTGAGCCCGCCGCAGGTGATATCACATCTGCCGTCTGGCGCAGCTTCACCTTTGGCGATGTCGCGACGGTCCATGCGCTGGAAAGCCGCCTGACCGGCCGGTCCCCGGATGTCAGTTGGTTCGATGCGCTCGCAGGCGTCACCGATCAGGAGGTAATGATGCAACGTGTGACGGAGACCCTTCAGACCGTCAACGATCCGGCTCGCACCATGCTCGGCTCCGAACAGGAAGCGTGGCTCGACGCCGAACTGAAAGCCTCCGCCGACGCCGGGAAAGCGTGGCAGGTCCTAGCCAACCAGGTCGTCATGGCCAAGACAACACTGCCGAATTTCCAGGAAACGCTTTCCCCGGAACAGCTGGCGGCGCAGGACAATGGATTCGTCCAGACCATGGTCGGCTTCTCGGCCCTCGGCCTGCCTTTCAACCTCGATGCCTGGGACGGCTTCCCGGCCGCCCGTGAACGCCTCTATTCCGGCGCTGCGTCGGCAGGTGCCAATCTGGTCACGCTGGCCGGGGACACCCACACTGCCTGGGCGAACACGCTCTATGATGCGCAGGGCGGCAAGCGCGGCGTTGAGTTCGGATGCACCTCGATCACCTCGCCCGGCACCGGCGCCTACATCAAGGGCATTCCAGACCTTGGCGAACAATTTGCCGAAGCGAACACGGAAGTGCACTGGCACGATCCCTTCAATCGCGGCTACACGATTGTTACCCTGACAAAGGATACCGCGCGCGCGGAATACCGCACCGTCTCGAACATTCTCACGCGTGACTACACGGTCGAAACGGTAGTCGTTTGCGAGACACGTCAGGAAGCGGGTGAACTGACCGATCTGGTCAGCGTCGCCTAGTCGAGAATACCGGCGAGGCTGGAGCGGCCGCCGTCCAGCTTCAGCAACTCGCCGGTGACAATCGCAGCCTCTGGCGAAGACAGGTAGCGCGCCGCATCTGCGATCTCGTCTGCAATTGCGGCGCGGCCCAATGGGGTACGCCGTGTGGTCCAGCTTTCGATACGCTCTTCGCGCGGACGAATGGCAATGATGCCATTCACCCGGATCTGCTGCTCGGCAAGTTCCACGGCCCCGGCCTTGATGACGCCGAGGACGGCAGATTGCGTAATTGTCTCGGTAAACCGGCCCGGCATGGTGGCCATGGCCGAGTAGGACAACACGAAGGTGACGGTGCCCTTCTGGCGAATGCGATCAACCCCCGATTCGGGCAGGTCTTCCTGTTCGACGATCCGTTCCGAGAACACTTTCAGGGCCAGGGCAGCGCCGCGTGTGGCCTTGGCAACTGCCTTGTCGAATTTCTCCTGAACGAAATCATCCAGAGAGTCCGGCGCCTCAATATCTGGAATGACAATCAGATTGTCGACCCGGCCGAACGCTTCGACAGCGACAGTCAGCGCGTTGCGCAAGCCCAGCCGCGTATGTAGCTCGCCATGATGGAGTAATACTTCATCCGGCACGGCATTGCGCGCTGTTGCGATCCGCTCGTCGGATGGATCCGCCGCCACGACATGATGGCCGAACTTGCTGAAGCGTCGCGCGACAGCGTCTCCGACCTCACGGCCGAGCCCCAGGATGACCGTAACCGGTTGTGCCATCGCCTCTAGGCCTTGGTATCTGTCGCGGGGTCAGTGATCGGCTGGTTCCGCTTTGTACGGATTTCGTCGCCAACAATGGACAGCCGGTCATTCAACCGGTGCAGCGCGGCCAGAATTTCAGCCAGCAACCGCACCATGAGATAGAGGAAGCCGAGCAGAGCCAGACTGCCGACGATGCGGCCAATCCCATGAAACAGATGACCCGTGAATATCTGGCCGAGTCCTGACAGCACAGCAAAGGCTGCAACTATCAGAAACAGGATGGCGAGGACGCCCGTCGCCTGTTTGACGGCTCCAAGCGTCATCGCTCTTTCCTGATCAAATATCTCGCGCATGCTGTATCCTTATGCCTGCTGAAATTCAGGCTAGGGCACAAAGATGAAGGCGAGGTTTCAAGGCCCTAGCTCGCTTCCAGCAGGTGAAGCTGTTCCTTGATCTGCAGTTTTTCGCGCTTAAGGCGTTTTAATCGAAGGGCATCTGCCGACGGTCGTTTCTGTTCCTCGTGGATGATTTCGTCGAGTTTGCGGTGCTTGTTGGCGAGCTCATTGATCCGGCCTTTAAGCGACATTGGCAGTCTCCTTCTTGCTGTTAAGTGGGTGTGTCTTAACGGCCACAGTTAATCACAAGAATCTCAAGGCGTCACGGGGGCGAACCGTCGGAATCGGACCCGGCGGCATGAATTATTGTTTATCTGCCTGAAGGCTGGTTTTCCTGCGCGCTTTCTGGGCGAACATGGCCTGGTCGGCCAGTGCCAGCAGGCTTTCAGCGTTCTGGCCCACCTGCCACTCGACCACACCGCAGGAGGCACCGATCCGGACCCCCGGATGGGCATCATCGCCATCATTCCGTACGACCAGTTGATCGACTTCATGCGTAAGCTGCTCTGCCTTCAGTCGGCTGTCATCCACATTGGCCTGCGCCAGCACAATTCCGAATTCGTCCCCGCCTAGCCGCCCCACAATGTCGGTCTCGCGCGTATGGCGCAGCAACAGCTCTGCGATACGGATGAGCACTTCATCGCCCGCCGCATGACCGAACACGTCATTGACCTGCTTGAAATGGTCGAGGTCGATATAGATGACCGACAAGGGCGTACGAAAACGGGCCGAAAGAGCAATTTCGCGCCGGATCTCGCGCTCGAAAGCCCGCCGGTTGAACACAGGACACAGCGCATCATTGTCTGCCAGCGATACGGCCTCGTCGAGCGCCTCGCGCAGCGCGTCCACATCCTCGCGAAGCACAAGCACTTCATCACAAAGCGCCTCGATGGCGGCGCGCGTCCGGAAATCCAGCGCAGGGAGGTCGACCCCCAGCACGTTCAGCAGGGCCAGCCGCTCAGTTGCCTTCGGAGTGTAGAAATCATCCGCCATGCGGGAAGGTTAAGCAAATATTACGCCGAGATACAGTCATTCCTGCCGCGCTGGCGGACACGCGGACAGTTGACGCCGCACCCCGCTTACCTATGTTGCGCGCTTTCCAGCGGCGAGGCTTCCCATGACGGACAGAGATTCCCCAAAGGTCGGCATCATCATGGGCAGTCAGTCGGACTGGCCGGTGATGCGTCTGGCCGCTGAAATCCTCGAGGAACTGGGTGTCCCCCATGAAACCCGCATCGTGTCCGCGCATCGCACACCCGACCGTCTGGTCGAATATGCGAAGGCTGCCCGCGGCCGGGGCCTGAAGGTCATCATTGCCGGGGCTGGCGGCGCCGCGCATCTGCCCGGCATGACCGCCTCCATGACCCCTCTGCCCGTACTCGGCGTCCCGGTGCAGTCGCGGGCCTTGTCCGGCATGGATAGCCTGCTCTCCATCGTCCAGATGCCCAAAGGGGTTCCGGTCGGTACGCTGGCCATCGGAGAGGCCGGCGCGGCAAATGCCGGACTTCTGGCCGCGTCGATCGTCGCCCTTCAGGATCCTGCCGTTGCCGACAAGCTGGATTCGTTCCGCCAGGCCCAGACGGACAAGATCGGCGAGTCGCCCGAGGCATGACGATGATCGCGCCCGGTCGCACCATCGGGATACTGGGCGGCGGTCAGCTCGGCCGGATGCTGGCCAGCGCCGCGAACCAGCTTGGCTTTGATGTGCATGTCTTTTGCCCGGAAACGGATTCGCCGGCCTCGCGTGCCGCGCGCAAGACATGGATGGCCGACTATCTCGATGCCGACGCGCTGCGTGAGTTCGCCAATTCCTGCGATGTTGTCACGCTGGAATTCGAGAACATTCCGGTCGGAGCCACGGACATCATCACCGCCTGCGGCGTGCCGCTGCATCCGGGCCCCAAGGCGCTCGCCATTTCGCAGGACCGCGCCGAGGAGAAAGCTTTCCTCAATAACATCGACATCCCGACGGCCCCTTATGAAGTGATTGAGTCGGCGAGCGATATTCCGCACGCGCTGGAGCGTGTCGGCGGAACCGGCGTGCTGAAGACCCGGCGTGACGGATATGACGGCAAGGGCCAGTCCTGGATTCGCGCGCCCGGTGAGGCCGAGGCGGCATGGTCCGCCATTGGCGAAGCCCCCGCTGTGCTGGAAGCAGCCATCCCGTTCGAGTGTGAAATTTCAGTCATTGTCGCCCGTTCCAGCACGGGGGAAACTCTGAGCTGGGCCCCGCCCCGCAATGTGCATGAAGACGGCATTCTGGCCCGGTCAATTGTGCCATCCGGCCTCAACAAGGTCGTAGAGACCGAGGCCCGCGAAAAAGCCATGAAGCTGGTCGGCGCCCTCGACTATGTCGGCGTCCTTGCCCTTGAATTCTTTGTGCTTTCGGACGGAACGCTTCTGGCTAACGAGTTCGCCCCAAGGGTTCACAATTCCGGACACTGGACACCCGAAGCGTGCCAGACAGGCCAGTTCGAACAACACATCCGCGCCATCTGCGGCTGGCCCCTGGGCGACACCCGCCGCCTCTATGATGCAGAGATGCGGAACCTGATCGGCGATGCGGGGATTGTTGACCCAGCCAAGCTGAACGCCGATGAGACTCTGACCCTGTATGGCAAGAGAGATGCCCGCCCCGGCCGCAAGATGGGACACATCACGCGGCGGGTCGCGCCCCGAAAGGACTGATCGCATGCTGCTTCCCGTTTCGACCTGGACCGACATCGAAACCTGGCTGAAGACGTCCAAGACCATTGTTGTCCCGATCGGCTCCATGGAGCAGCACGGGCCGAACGGCTTCATCGGGACGGACGCGCTGTGCCCCGAAATCATTGCCCGAGAGGCTGAAAAGCTTGCGCCGGACGACATGCTGGTCGGCCCGACCTTCAGCGTCGGCTGCGCCCAGCATCATCTCGGCTTTCCCGGCACGATCACGCTGCGCCCCTCGACCATGATCGCTGCGATGGCGGACTGGACCGAAAGCCTCATGCGGCACGGCTTTGAACGCATCTACTGGCTCAACGGGCATGGTGGGAACATCGCCACGATCGAGGCCGCCTTTTCCGAAATCCATGCCCGGCGCAGCTTTGACCCGCGCGGCGAAGACAATCGCCACGGCCTGACTCTGAAACGCCGCGACTGGTGGGACTTCAAATCCGTCATGTCGCTATGCAACCAGCTCTACCCGGTCGGTCATGGCAGCCACGCAACCGCGTCAGAAGTATCGGTCACCTATTTCGGTTACCCCGACCATGCCCGCACAGATGTGGAAATGACGCCCAAAATTGCCCCGATCGGCAAGATTGGCGATGCCGTGCAATACCGCCGGGACTTCCCGGACGGACGCATCGGGTCGGATCCCACACAATCGAATGTGGAGGATGGCGGAAAGATCGTGGCAGCCGCCGCGCAGGCGGTGCTGGATGAGGTACGGCGCTTCTCTGCTCAGCAGGGTTGATCTTATTCTAGGCCACTGGCCAGACTCGCTTAACAACGCTATCACGAGGCTCCCGGGAAAGGACCTGTCGCGAAGAATGCTGGACATTCAGAAGCTGGAAAAATCCTTTGGTGAAAAGCGGGCCGTGCAGGGCCTCTCCTTCACCGTAGAGAAGGGAACCGTGCTCGGTTTTCTCGGCCCGAACGGGGCGGGGAAGTCGACCACGATGCGCATGATTGCGGGTGTGCTGGAGCCGGATTCCGGCGATGCCACAATTGACGGCAAGTCGATTGTCTCGGCCCGGCGCGACGCGCAGGCCGCGCTCGGCTATCTGCCGGAGGGCGCCCCCCTTTATGACGATATGACCCCTCCGGAATTTCTCGCCTTCATGGCCGCGGCTCGGTCCCTGCCACGCTCCCAGCGCAAGCCCGCCATTGAGCGCGCCATTGCAGATTCGCGGATTTCCACCGTCTGCTCCCAGAGGATTGGGTCGCTCTCCAAGGGCTACCGCCGCCGCGTCGGCCTTGCGGGCGCGATCCTGCATGATCCCCCCGTCCTGGTGCTGGATGAACCGACCGACGGCCTCGACCCCAACCAGAAACGCGCCGTGCGCGCCTTGATCGCCCGCATGGCGCCACGCAAGGCAATTGTGATCTCGACCCATACGCTGACGGAAGTGCCGGCCATGTGCACGCGCGCTATTGTCGTGGACCGAGGCCGGATCGTGGCCGACGAAACGCCTGAAGGCCTTTTGAAACTGTCCGCAGACGGCACGTTGGAGAACGCCTTCACGCGACTGACAGACCAGGCGGAGGCCGAATCCGCATGAACCGGTTCCGCCAGCAATTTGACAGCTTCCTGCCGACTTTCCGGCGTGAACTCGGCGCCTATTTCGCGACGCCGATGGCGTATGTCTTTCTTGCCGTGTTCCTGCTCTCCATCGGTATGTTCACATGGGAGGCTGCTCGCTTCTTTGATACGGGCACGGCCGACCTGTCCCCCTTCTTCGTCTGGCACCCCTGGATCTACATGATCTTCCTGCCGGCACTCGCCATGCGGCTCTGGGCAGATGAGACGAGCGCGGGGACAGATGAGCTGCTCCTGTCGCTGCCGCTGGGTATGCCGGGACTGGTACTTGGGAAACTGTGTGCCGCCTGGACCGTCGCAGCCGTCGGACTGGTCCTGACGCTGCCCATGTGGATCACGGTCAATTATCTTGGCAATCCCGATAACGCCGCCATCGCTCTGACCTATTTTGTCAGCCTCCTGATGGCTGGCTCCTACCTTTCGATTGGCGCCGCAATCTCCGCCCTCACCCGCAGTCAGGTCACCGCCTTCGTCATCAGCGTGGTCGTCGCCTTTGTATTCACCGCCGCTGGCTGGCCGCTCGTCCTGTCCGGCGTGAAAAACCTGTTCGGCGCTGGCCTGGCCGACCTTGTCGCGCAATTTTCCTTCCTGTCGCATTTCGAGGCGGCCCAGCGCGGCGTACTGGAATTGCGCGCCGTCCTGTTCTTCGTCGGGTTCATGACGCTCTGGACAATCCTCAATGGCCTCTGGGCCTCGCGTCAGAGGCTGGGCTGAAATGAAGGCGAAACACTACCTCATCACCGCCACGGCGCTGACCGGGATCATCTTCGTCTCGGCGAACCTTCTGGTGCAGAACGTCTTTACCGGCGCGCGGATCGATTTTACCGAGAACAATCTTTACACGCTGTCAGATGCCACGAAGACGACGCTGAAGACGGTGGCAGAACCCGTCGACATTACCTTCGTCTATACGCGCAGCACCGGACAGGACTTTCCGGCCATCCGCGCCTATGCGGCGCGCGTTCGGGAATTGCTTCACGTGTATGAAAGCCAGTCCGGCGGGAAAATCCAGGTCACGGAAATCGATCCTGTCCCCTTCTCGCCCGCCGAGGACCAGGCGCTTGCCGCCGGCATTACGGCCGTCGACACGAATGGCAGCGACCCGCTCTATTTCGGCATCATCGGCCGCAACTCCATAGACGACCAGCGGGTCGTTCCCTTCCTCGCGCCCGAACGGGAAGTGACTCTGGAATACGATCTGACGCGCATGGTGGCCCGGCTGGACGATCCGGACCCGCCACGGGTCGGTATCCTGTCCTCCCTGCCCGGCCTGACCGCGCCAGGCGGCGAGGGTGGCTACACGCTCCTGCGCGACATTCACAAATCCTTTGACGTCGAGCCGATTGCGGAAACATTCCAATCCTTGCCGGAAGACCTGGATGTGTTGCTTGTGGCCCAGCCACCGCTCCTCTCCCCGCGCCAGGAATGGCTGATCGACCAATTTGTCCTGCGCAAAGGGCGCGCCGTATTCCTTGTCGACCCTGCGGCCAAGACCGTGGCGAGTACCGGCCCGTTCGACATGAGTGATGCCGAGACAGCCTCTTCCCTGATGGCGCTCGGCGAGGCATGGGGCGTTACCCTGTCCGAAGATGCGGTCGCCGACGCGGCCAGCGCCCTGCCCGTTCCGGTCGATACCGGCGGCGGACGTATTGAGGAACTTGCGCATCCGCTGTTCCTCGGCATTCCGGCGGGAGACATGAATCAGGACGATCTGATCACGGCCGATCTGAGCCGCACCGTCAATTTCGGTGCGCCCGGCGCCCTCACGGCAGAGAACCTCGCCGACGGTGCCGAACTGACGCCCCTGCTGACCACCGGCCCCAGCCCGTCCTTCATTGATGCCACTGAGGCGGTAACGGACATGACGCCTCAGCAGGTCTTGCGCCAATACCAGACCGAACCAGCGCCCTTGGCGCTTGCCGCACGCCTGTCCGGCCACCTGACGACGGCGTTCCCGCAAGGCGCACCTGCCTTTGACGAGCCATCCGACCCGATGCTGGCAGAGATCGCCCGCGCAGAGGCAGCCAGCGCCCTGCCCCACATTTCGGAAAGTGAGACCGAGGCTCAAATTGTCCTCATTGCGGATGTCGATTTCATTGCGGATGAATTCTACATCATCCCGAACGAACAGATCGTCGTGGCGGACAATGGCGCCCTGGTTCTCAACGCCCTCGACGCGCTCGCAGGTGGCGGAGAACTCTCGCGGCTCCGGTCCCGCGCGCCGAGCCTGCGCCGGATGGAACGCATCGACCGTATGCGAGAGAATGCCGAGGCCATCTATTTCCGTCAGCAGGCCGCGCTTCAGGACAACCTCCAAACCGCCCAGGCGCGACTCGAGGAATTGCAGGCCATTGGCGCGGCCGACGGGTTTTTCTCCGGCGATCTCGAAGCCGATCTGACCGAGTCTGAGCGCACCGAATTGCTCGATTTGCGCCAGCGGATCGTGGATTTGCGCGCCCAGCTGCGGGAGATTGAACGCAATTACCGCCGCGACATCGACAGCCTCGAAGGCACGCTCAAGGCCATCAATATCTGGGGTGGCCCCTTCCTTGTCTGCCTGATCGGCCTGTTTGTCTGGTATCGCCAGAAGCGGAAGGAAGCCGCATGAGCGACATCCGTACAGAGCAGCGCACCCGCCGCCTCCAGATCATGGGCGGCATCGCGGCCAGCCTGGTCGTGCTGACCCTGATTGCCTACAGTTTCGACGGCCCATCGGTTCGCTCCTCCGAACGTGACGGCCAACCCGTCATTCCGGGATTCGCCGCCATTCGCGCCGATGCCAGCGAAATACGGGTCACCCTGTCGGATGAGGCCTATACGCTTGTCAACACGCAGGATGGCTGGAAAATGGGCGATGAGACGGGCTATCCGATCCGCCCTGACCGGCTTGCAGAGCTTGCGACCGGGCTTGAAGGCCTGAGTTGGGGCGAAGGCCGCACGCGCGACCCTGACAAGCTGAACCGGATCGGCCTAGGTGATCCGCGCGACGGCGGCACCGGCGCACTGGTCGAGATCGTTGACGATGAAGGCGAGATTACCGCCGCCCTGATCACCGGGCGCAAGGACAGTCATGTCTATGGCCGCCTTCCGGACCAGGAACAGGCCTTCCAGGTCAAGGGTGAACTCCCGCCCTTCTACAATCATGTAGCGTGGCTCGATTTCGACATTCTGGACATCAACTCCGATGCGATTTCCGCTGTGCGCATTTTCGATTCCATGGGCGAAAGCCTCTATCTTCAGCGCTCTGTCGGATCGAGTGACCGCAGCTTCGTGCCCGGTCCGCCCTTCCAGGATTTCCGGCTGGTCAGCCGCCTGGCCGCTTCAACGCCTGCGCTTGCCCTGACCCGTTTCGCCCCGATTGGCGTGAAGTCCTCCAGCGAACTCCAGACGCAGCCCGTGGCGCGCCACATCACGGAGACGCATGACGGACTGGAAGTTGAGGTGCGGGCATTCCGCGAACCCGATGGCTATTTCGTCACAATACGGGCCATTGAGGCGGGCGAAGGCGCCCATCGCGGCAGCACGATCAATGACAAGGCCGAAGGCTGGGCGTTCGAACTGGCAGAATATGACTGGAACGAGTTTACACCGCGTGTCTCCGCCATTGTGCGGCCGCCGGTCATGGTGTTTGAATCGGGCCAGCCCGCCCAGCCCTGATCAGGGCTGGATCACCATCGTTTCCAGAACAGGGCCGAAGCCGGCCTCCTGGACAATGATGGCGCAGCCGGACTCGCACTGCGGGACGCTGAGTTCGACCGGATTACCAAGCCACGGGCCGAGCGCGGAGACACGCGTCACCGGATGCAGCATGTCGGTCGTATTGGCATCGCCGGACAGATAATCGACCAACCAGATATCTGCGAGATCCGGCACGCGGCCTGACAGGCGGATCTTGTCGCCGGTGCGGACCAGTTTCACATCAAACTCCGGCTGCCCGTGAATCCTCTCGAGCGCGCGTTCGACATAGTGGCGCTTGTTGCCGGCGCATTGCTCCTGTCCGTTATAGACAGTCTGCGGTGTGTAGGGTCCGCGCAGACGGAAGCGATCCGTATAGCCGCGCTGGCGGTCCTTGGACTCGGTTAGCGCCATCGGATCCTTGTCGCCGAGATAGTCCCAGTAATCGACCGACCAGGTCAGCACGAGCAGGTCGTCCCGCTCGGCATCGACGGCTTTCAGCGTGCGATGTGCCTTGGGGCACGCACGGCAATTCTGCGACGCAAACAGCTCGACCAGCACGGGCCCATCGGCCAATGCAGGAGGCGCCATGACACCCACGGCGATCAGGAAGGAAAACAGAATTCGCGTCATTTCAGTCCCAGTTTATAGGGCCAACTCCATGTCCGTGACAGTCACAGGGATGTGAGGGCTGTAAAAAAGCCCCCACAGCACGCTGCGGGGGCTTTCTTGTCAGGCGTCGCGCGGCAGATCAGGCCGCAGCGCGAGCAAGGTTCCGCAGCACATAGTGCAGGATCCCGCCATTGCGATAATAGTCGAGCTCGTTCTCGGTATCGATACGAACGGTCGTATTGGCAGTGAAGCTCGTGCCGTCTTCGCGCGTGATGGCCACTTCGAGGGTCTGGCGCGGCTTGATGGACTCAATGCCCTTGATCGTGACCTGCTCCTTGCCGGTCAGACCGAGCGAAACTGCGCTCTCACCGTCTGCGAATTCCAGCGGCAGGACGCCCATGCCGATCAGGTTTGAACGGTGGATCCGTTCAAAGCTGCCCGCGATCACGGCGCGAACGCCGAGCAGGACCGTGCCCTTGGCGGCCCAGTCACGCGAGGAACCATTCCCGTAAAGGTCGCCAGCAAACACGACCAGCGGTGTGCCTTCGGCCTCGTATTTCATGGCGGCGTCATAGATCGGCATCTGCTCGCCGTCTGGGTAATGAACCGTCACGCCACCCTCAACGCCCGGAACCATCTGGTTCTTGATGCGGATGTTGGCGAATGTGCCGCGCATCATGACTTCGTGGTTGCCGCGGCGCGAACCGTAGGAGTTGAAGTCCAACGGAGAGACCTGGTGTTCCTGAAGGTAGACGCCAGCCGGGCTGGACGCTTTGATCGAACCGGCAGGTGAGATGTGGTCGGTCGTGATGGAATCACCGAACAGAGCCAGCACGCGGGCATTCTCGACATCCTTCGGCGCGTCAATGTCCAGGCCCATGCCTTCGAAGTAAGGCGGGTTCTGAACATAGGTCGAGGCTGGTGGCCAGCTATAGGTCTGGCCGCCAGACACGTCGATGCCCTGCCAGTGTTCGTCGCCCTTGAAGACGTCGGAATAGCGTTCAGCGAACATTTGCGGCGTCACGGCCTTGGCCATGATCTCTGCGATCTCGTGCGAGGTCGGCCAGATGTCCTTCAGGAAGACGTCATTGCCATTCTTGTCCTTGCCCAGCGGGTCGGTGGTCAGGTTCACGCGCAGCGAGCCAGCAATCGCGTAAGCGACAACCAGCGGCGGCGAGGCAAGGTAGTTGGCCTTGATGTCCGGGCCGATCCGGCCTTCGAAGTTGCGGTTACCGGACAGGACCGAGCAGGAGACGAGGTCACCATCAGCAATGGCCTGCGCCAGCGGCGCTTCGAGCGGACCGGAGTTACCGATACAGGTGGTGCACCCATAACCCACGAGGTTGAAGCCGAGGGCATCAAGCTCATCCGACAGGCCAGCCTTGTCGAGATAATCGGTCACGACCTGCGAGCCCGGCGCGAGGGAGGTCTTCACCCAAGGCTTGCGGTTGAGGCCCAGTTCGCGCGCCTTCCTGGCCACGAGGCCGGCGGCGATGAGGACGGACGGGTTGGATGTGTTGGTACAGGACGTGATCGCCGCGATGAACACATCGCCATGCGTGACGGTGTAGTCCTTGCCTTCAACGGCGATTGGCTCAGCGGCATCCGCCGCCTTGCTGAATTCCTTTGCCATGGCGTCGGCAAAGGCGGTGTCGCCTTCCGACAGCAGGACGCGGTCCTGCGGACGCTTTGGTCCGGAGATCGATGGCACGACGGCGCCGAGGTCGAGTTCCAGCGTATCGCTGAAGATCGGCTCGACCTGTTCCGGACGCCAATAGCCTTGCGCTTTGGCATAGGCTTCGACGAGGGCAACGCGTTCGGCGTCACGGCCGGTATTGGTGAGATATTTGACCGTGTCTTCATCAACCGGGAAGAAGCCACAGGTCGCGCCATATTCCGGCGCCATGTTGGAGATCGTCGCCTGGTCTTCGAGGGTCAGGTTCGACAGGCCCGGGCCGTAGAATTCAACGAATTTGCCAACCACGCCCTTGGCGCGCAGCATCTGCACGACCGTCAGAACGAGGTCGGTTGCGGTCGCGCCTTCGGCCATCTTGCCGTCGAGGCGGAAGCCGATGACTTCCGGGATCAGCATGGAGACCGGCTGGCCAAGCATGGCCGCTTCGGCTTCGATGCCGCCAACACCCCAACCGAGCACGGCGAGGCCGTTGATCATGGTGGTGTGCGAGTCAGTGCCGACGCAGGTGTCCGGATAGGCAACGGTTTCGCCGTCTTCATCCTTCGTCCAGACCGTTTGGCCCAGGTATTCGAGGTTCACCTGGTGGCAGATGCCGGTGCCCGGAGGCACAACGCGAAAGTTCTTGAACGCCATGGAGCCCCAGCGCAGGAACTCATACCGTTCCTGGTTGCGCTTGTATTCGATCTCGACGTTCTTCTCGAAGCTGTTCTCTCCGCCAAAGCTGTCGACCATGACCGAGTGGTCGATGACGAGGTCGACGGGAACCTGCGGGTTGATCGCGTCTGCCGACGCGCCGAGCTTCTTCGCGGCGTCGCGCATCGCGGCGAGGTCGACCACGGCCGGAACGCCGGTGAAATCCTGCATCAGCACGCGGGCCGGGCGGTAGGCGATTTCGTGGCTGACGCCGCCCTTGTTCTCAAGCCAGGATTTGAAGGCGAGGATGTCTTCCTTGGTGACGGTCTTGCCGTCCTCATGGCGCAGCATGTTCTCAAGCAGGACCTTGAGGGATGCAGGCAGGCGGGAGACGTCGCCAAGACCGTTTTCTGCGGCTGCGGACAGCGAGAAATACGTGTAGGTCTTGCTACCGACGGTGAGTGTGCGTTTTGACTTGAAGCTGTCGAGGGACGGCATGGAGAGGGAACCTCGCGTCTGGAATTATCGATCTGCGGCGATGAGCCGCCGCGCTGGCCTGTCTCATATAGGCCCTAATGGATTGAGGCAATTGGGACAAAGGGTCTAAACGGGTCATATGAGCGTCGGTTCACTTCTTTCCGCAGCCGATATCGGCATGATCCGCGGTGAGCGCCTCCTGTTTCGGGAGGTGTCCCTGTCCTTGGCGCCGGGCGAAGCAATTGTCCTGCGCGGGCCGAATGGCGCCGGCAAGACGACCCTGTTGCGCATTCTCGCCGGCCTGACGCAGGCCGAGACCGGCACGATTGATCGCAACGCACCGCATCATTGGGTAGCGCATCGCGACGGATTGAAACCGCATGAAACACCGCGAGAGCATTTGACCCTCTGGGCGCGCGCATGGGGACAATCCCAAACAGACATCGAGCCTCTCCTGGACGAAATGGGGCTTTCGCGTCCATCAGATGTGCCTGCCAAGCATTTATCGGCGGGCCAGCGCCGCCGGACCGCCCTCGCCCGCCTGCGCCTGGAAAACCGCCCGGTCTGGCTGCTGGACGAACCCCTGACTGCCCTCGATGCTGACGGAAAGACACTTTTGCTCGACATGATCGCCGCCCATCGCGCGGAAGGCGGCGGGATGATTGCAGCCATTCACGGCGACGCTGAGTTTGAAATTGATATGCAGGTGGACATTTGAGCCCTGCACCCATCCTCTCTGCGTTCCGGCAAGCGCTGGACGAAGCCTGGGCGGGCGGCGCAGGCGCGCTGCTGCCAGTAGGCTTCTTTGCAGGTGCCGCAGTTCTCGTGCCGCTGGGCGTCGGAACCGATCCGGAAACCCTGCGCGCCATTGGTCCCGGCATCCTGTGGGTTTCGCTGGCGCTCTCCAGTCTCGTAACATTGGAACGCATCTTTCAGGCAGACGCCGAAGATGGCTCGCTGGATCTCTGGCTGCAGACCAGCGCCCCCGCCGCATCCATTGCCGCAGCAAAGACATTCGCGCACTGGCTGACGGCCGGCCTGCCCCTCGCCCTGCTGTCTCCCCTCCTGCTCCTGATGTTCCAGGCACAGATTGACGGCGCGTTGCTTGAGAACATGTTGTTCTATGCGATTGGCGGGCTCGCCTTCTATTTCTGGGGCGGTGTCGGGGCTGCGCTTGCCGCGACGGTACGCCGGGGGGGCCTGTTGATCAGCCTGATCGTCCTGCCCCTGTACGTCCCCACCGCCATCTTTGGCGCGCTCGCCATGGGAGGCGGCCCGAGTAGCGTCGCTGCTCCATTATTTCTCGCTGCCTCAACGCTGTTTGCGTTGGCTGTCGCACCATTTGCCATGGGTGCAGCCCTGCGCTTGGCGGCAGACTGAGGGAAGGGTATTCCGAACGCGATGTTTTCCTGGTTCGCCAATCCGCACCGTTTCCTGATGCTGTCCAGCTGGCTCGCGCCCCTGTTCTATGCGGCCGCGGCACTGCTGATTGCATGGGGGCTCTGGCAGGGGCTCTGGATGGTCCCGAAAGACGACTATCAGGGCGGCGACATCATGCGGGTCATGTTCGTCCATGTCCCGGCCGCCTGGCTCGCCATGGCCAGCTATCTCGGCATGGCCGTGATGAGCTTCGTCTGGTTCATCTGGCGCCATGAAGTCGCTGACATTGCCGCCAAGGCGATTGCGCCACTAGGGGCAACATGGACCGCGCTCTGCCTTGTCACGGGCGCGATCTGGGGCAAGCCGACGTGGGGCACCTGGTGGCAATGGGATGACGCGCGGATGATGTCGGTCCTGTTCATGTTCTTCCTCTTCCTCGGATATATGGCCCTGCGCGCTGCGATGGATACGCGCCAGAAGGCCGCCCGGGCGGGTGCGATCCTCGCCATGGTGGGGGCGCTGAATGTGCCGCTGATCAAATTCTCCGTGGACCTCTTCACCTCCCTGCATCAGGACGCCAGCGTCATCACGCCAGAGGGTCCGAAGATGGCCGCCGTCTATCTCTGGCCCTTGCTAATCAGCTCACTTGGCCATTCGCTACTGTTTGCCGCCCTTGTCATGACGCTGATGCGGGCCGAAATATGGACCAGACGCGCAGCCCAGATCCGGGCTCGCCTGATGACAGGAGACTGATCCATGCTGCCAGACTTTGATTCCAATGCCGCCTTCATCTGGGCGAGCTATTCAGTCGGCCTGCTGCTGATCGGCGGCGCAATGGTGTCCGTCATGATGAAGGCACGCGCTGCGAAAACGCAGCTTATCCGCATTGAAGCCCGCATTCGGGACCAGAAGCGCGGATGAAACGCTGGCTGGCGATTGTCCCCGTCGGCGTCCTCGTCGTATTCGGAGCCATTGCCGCCGGCCAATTGATCAATCCCGAAAAGGGCGACTTCAAGCGCAACCTGCGCGGCGCGCCTGATACGGCCTTCCCGACGCTCGACACCGCCCCTCTCACCTTCGCACCCTCGCCGACCGGCGGGGCCATTGCGGTGAACCTGTTCGCCAGCTGGTGCGCGCCCTGTGAGGCCGAACATAAATATATTTCAGAACTGTCAGCAGCCCATCCGGGACAGGTCTTTGGTGTCCTTTACAAGGACAAGCTGGAGGACGGCCTCGCCTTCCTCGACCGGCTTGGCAATCCGTATACGCGGATCGCACTTGATCCGGACGGTCAGGGAGGGCTCGATTTCGGCCTGACCGGTGTGCCGGAAACATTTGTTATCTCAGCCGACGGCGAGATCATTGACCATGTCCAGGGCCCCCTGAACGAAAATTCGGTCAAAAAAATAGGCGAGGCGCTGAAAAGCGCCCCGCCGAATTAGATCCGTCTCCGGAACCTTACTTTTTCGTCGACTTGCGAGCCTTGCGGGCCGGAGCCTTCTTCGCAGGCTTCGTCGTCGTAGCCGCTTTGGCCGTAGGGGCCGCCTTGGCTTTGGCTTTAGGCGCAGCTTTCTTGGCCGGGGCCTTCTTCACAGCTGGCTTCGGTGCTGCTTTGGCAGCCGGAGCTTTCTTGGCAGCAGGCTTCTTCGCAGCCGGCTTGCGGGCCGGAGCTTTCTTGACGGCTGGCTTGGCTGCGGCTTTGGCGGCAGGAGCGGCAGGAGCGGCAGCAGCTGGCTTCGGAGCAGGCGCTTCGACCTTGTCAGCTTCAGCAACCATGTCCTTCAGGCCAGAGACGAGCGCAGCCTGCTTGGTTTTCGGCAGGGCTTCGAAGATCGCCGCGTCTGCCTTTTCGACAGCCGGAAGGGCTTTCTCGTAAGCTTTTTTGCCTTTCGCCATCAGCGAAACGACTTTGGCGCGCTTGTCCATCTTGGAAGCAACGCGTTTGATGAGGCCAGCTTTCTCCATGCGAGCGACCATGTCAGCCAGCGTCGAGCGGTCGATGCCGGTTGCATTGACCAGGTCAGACTGGCTTACGCCATCATTGCCGGACAGAGCGGCCAGGACAGAGAACTGACGCAGCGTGATGCCCGCAGCGGTGAGTGCGGAAGCAGATTCATTGGCCGCGAGTTGCTGTGCACGGTGCAGCAGGTGGCTTGGCGAAGTTTTGAGATTGTAAGTCATGATGAAGTGTATCTTTCTGTGTTCATTTAGGCGTTGGGCGCGATGGATAATCCGGTTAGCGGTCTGTTAAGTATAGGACCCGTGCCCGGATCAACATTTACCCAAATACGAGCAAGAGGCTTAAGGTTCGATGACGGATGAATTATCAAATGGTTTCTTTTCTCAAGATTTCAAACTGAAAATACCCGATGGCGACGACCGAATACGCCGTGTTTGCTCACATTGCCAGTTCGTAGACTACATAAATCCGAAAATTATTGCAGCTGCGGTTGCGACAAAAGGTGACAAAATCCTGCTTTGCAAGCGCGCAATTGATCCGCGTAAGGGATTCTGGACCCTTCCGGCCGGGTTCATGGAGGAAGGAGAAACGGTCGAAGAAGCAGCCCGGCGCGAGGCACAGGAGGAAGCGAATGCCGATATTCGCATCGGGCAGGTGCTCGCAATCTATTCAGTTCCCCGCATTGCGCAGGTCCATGTCATGTTCAGGGCAGAGCTTGTATCGGAGATCTCAGCCGGTCCGGAGAGCGAGGAAGTCGGCCTGTTTGACTGGAAAGACATACCGTGGGCGAATCTTGCTTTCCCGACGGTCGTGTGGGCGCTGACCCATTTTGCCGGCGTGCGCCACAAGGCCGCCTTCCCGCCCTTTTCCAATCCGCCTGGCACCGAGCACCTGATCCGTTAGGATTCAGGCGTTTCAGCCTCAGGCTTGCGCATGTGCTTTAGCGTATACGGCGTATTGGCAAGCGCGAAGACAATCCCGATGACAATATTTCCAAGCTTCCAGTTCGCCCAGGTCGCTTCGGAGAAGTTGCGCCAGAGGAACTCGTTCCACGCGGCCATGGCGACAAAGTAGAATCCCCACCGGATAGCCAGCGTTTTCCAGGCATGATCCGGAAGGTCGAAGAGCGTATGAAACAACATCTTCCAGATATTCCGACCCACTGCGAGCCCCCCAAAGATCACACCCGCATACAGCAGGTTGATGATGGTCGGCTTGATGAACAGGAAGAGCTTCGACTGAAGCAGGATGCCCGCAGTCCCGAACGCGCCGATAAGGACGGAGGACACAACCAGGAAAGGCGGGATTCTCTCGCCGCGGATCAGTTTCTGGATAATCACGAAGGCGGTGAAGATGATGAGCGCGCCCGTGGCCCAGTAGAGCGCGGTGTCTTTCGTGAAGAGCCCCTCACCTTCCGGGAACCTCAGCATCACATTGTAGATGCCGATAAAAGCAAGCGTCGGCCCGATCTCGGTCCAGATGCTGCCGGCCTTGGCCGTCGCATCGCTGAGCTCCGCCGAGCCTTCCGTGTCCTGTGTCTCTGTCATCACTTCTCTACGCATTGTTGCCGCTTATGGATTGGTCCCAAGCTGTAGCGCCTCTCAGACTATAGTCGACCTAACAAATCACGAATGGGCCTGTATTGTTTTGAAACAGGTCACGCACCAATTTGCATCGACAGGAGTCCGGCCGCCAGCAGGCCCGCTGCACATATTCGTCTGTACCCGAATCCCTCCTTCAGGAGAATGGCGCCAAGCGCCGCCGCAAACACAACTGAGGTTTCCCTCAAGGCGGTCACGATCACCGCATCGGTCAGCGTATAGGCATAGATTGCCAGGGCATAGGAGAACGTGCCCAGGATTCCGCCGGCAAGCCCTCCCTTCCATTGTTTCGCGACAGCTGCACGTATGCGCCCCCGGCGCTGGATCAGCGTAACGACCGTGACCCCGATCCAGTCCAGCAGGAACAACCAGACCACAAACGTCATGGGGTTGGGCATGGCCCGCGCGGCACGTGTGTCGGCCACCGCATAGAGGCCCACGCCAAGCGCCGTCAGCACCGCCCAGATCAGGGCCTGCCGGTCGAGCCGCCGCGTGCTGGCCGTTTTCCCGGTCGGCAGGGCAAAGAGTATGATCGCGAAACTGGCCACGCCCAACCCGGCCATTTGCAGAGCCGTCAGATGCTCCTGCAGGACAATAAGCGCGAAGCACGCCGTCGCCAGGGGCGCGAGACCCCGCATGACGGGAAAGACCAGAGAGAGGTCTCCACGATGCAGGGACCGCACAAGGCAGAACTGGTAAATCCAATGTACCATGACCGAAACAAGGATCAGCGGCCAGGTCTCGCGGGGCGGTGTGGGCACGAAAGGCGCGAAAGGCAGCACGCTGAGCCCCATCACGAGCGCCACGGCCATGCGCGCCGTCAGGACGTCGCCGCCCCGTTTCACGAACATGTTGGTCGCGGCAACCGTTACTGCGGACAAAAGGCACAGAACCACAGGCAGGAGCGTCATCGTCATCGCGGCGATCTATGCACGACTCGCTGACGCGTGGGAAGGATTTGACTCTTGCCCGGTTGAAGGTCTGACTCGCCTCAAACAAGAAACACCGGAGGAAACCCATCATGACGCACGATCTGGTCCTGCGCGGCGGAACGATCATAGACGGTACAGGCGGCGAAAGCTTCGAGGGTGACGTCGCTGTTTCAAATGGGATGATTACGGAAATTGGCAACGTCGCGGGCCGGGGCATAGAGGAAATCGACGCCCGCGGACAAGTCGTGACGCCAGGCTTTGTGGATATTCATACGCATTATGATGGCCAGGCGACCTGGACCGGATCGATCAGCCCGTCCTCCCTGCACGGCGTCACAACCGTGGTTATGGGCAATTGCGGCGTCGGCTTTGCACCCTGCAAGCCGGTAGACCATGACCGGCTGATCCGTCTGATGGAAGGCGTCGAGGATATCCCCTTCCCTGTGCTCGCCGAAGGTCTTCCCTGGAATTGGGAGAGCTTTCCCGATTATCTCGACAGCCTGTCCAAGGGACGGTTCGATGCTGACATCTGCGCCCAGCTGCCCCATGCGGCCCTGCGCGTCTATGTCATGGGAGAGCGCGGCGCGAACCGGGACCCTGCCACGGAGGATGACATTTGCCAGATGCGAGCTTTGGCAACCGAGGCGATCCGCGCAGGCGCCATCGGTTTTTCGACCTCTCGCACACTGAACCATCGGACCAGTGATGGTCAGCCAACGCCCACTCTGACGGCCAGCGAGGCGGAACTCACCGGCATCGCGCAAGGCGTGGCAGACGCTGGGCGCGGTGTCCTGCAATTCGTGTCCGACTTCGACGACCCCGAGAAAGAGGCCGCCATGCTGCGCCGCATACTCGAGACGAGCGGGCGTCCCTTGTCAGTCTCACTGGCTCAGGCTGACGTTGCGCCCGATGGCTGGCGCCGCCTTCTGGGCGCCATCGAACAGGCCGTCGCGGATGGCCTGCCTATGCGTGCACAGGTCGCGCCGCGTCCTGTGGGGGTTCTGCTGGGGTTCGAACTGACATTGAATCCGTTCAGCGCGTATCCGGTCTACCGGGAAATCGCTGGTCTTCCTTTTGACGAGCGCATCCAGCTGCTTCGCACAGAGGATTTCCGCAAACGATTGCTGGCTGACGCGCCGGACACAGATAATCCGTTCCTGAAAGTCATGCTGCGCAGCTTCGGAAAGATCTTCCAGCTCGACGAGCCCGTGAATTACGAGCCAACCCCCGACCGGACGCTGGAAGCCATCGCTGCCCGGCGCGGCGTATCGCCCGAGGAAGCCGCCCTCGACCTGATGCTGGAGCGCGACGGCCACGGCATGCTCTACCTGCCCTTCCTGAACTATTCAGGCGGCTCGCTCGACCCGTCATACGAAATGATGCTCAGCCCGGCGACGTTGCCCGGCCTGTCGGATGGCGGCGCGCATGTCGGCATGATCTGCGATGGATCTTTCACCTCCACGATGCTGACGCATTGGGTGCGGGACCGGATAAGGGGGCCGCGTATCCCGATTGAACACATCGTGCACCGCCAAGCCCGCGCGACGGCGCAATGGATCGGCCTGAATGATCGTGGCCTGGTCGCGTCCGGCTATCGCGCCGATTTGAACGTGATCGATCTGGCTAATCTCAAACTCCACCTGCCGGAGGTGAACTATGATCTCCCCGCGGGTGGCCGGCGCCTGATGCAACGCGCCTCAGGCTATACGGCGACCATCCTGAACGGACAAATTACACACCGAGACGGCGACCCCACCGGCGCAAGACCGGGGCGCCTCCTTCGCGGAGGCAGGGAAACACAAGCGACCGCAATCGCCGCTGAATAGTCAGTCTTTAAGTCCGACCAATGCCTTCGAGAAGGCCTCTGCGCTAAAGGGGCGGAGGTCTTCTGCCTTCTCGCCAATGCCAATGAAGTGGATTGGCAGATCATACGCCTCGGCGATGGCAACCAGCACACCGCCTTTGGCTGTTCCGTCGAGTTTGGTCATTACAAGGCCCGTCACTCCGGCCGTGTTCCGAAACGCCTCGACCTGCGACAGCGCGTTCTGGCCCACAGTGGCGTCCAGCACGAGAATGACATCATGCGGCGCAGTTGGGTCCAGCTTGCGGACAACGCGGACGACTTTTTCAAGCTCGGCCATCAATTCGGCCTTGTTTTGCAAGCGTCCAGCCGTGTCCACCAGCACCAGATCGAGATCGTCTGCCTTCGCCTTTTCCATTGCCTCATAGACAAGGCCCGCCGCATCGGCGCCTGTGGGTTTTGACATGACCGGGATGCCGGCCCGATCGCCCCAGACCGTCAATTGTTCAATCGCCGCCGCCCGGAACGTGTCGCCTGCCACGAGCAGCGCCTTCGCCCCCTGCTCGGTCAGCTTGGAAGCAATCTTGCCGATTGTCGTCGTCTTGCCGGAACCATTCACGCCGACGAAGAGAACAATGCGCGGACGCGGGCCTTCGGAGAAGTCCACGATCTTTTCACGCGGTTTCAGCACGTCTGTGATTTCATCCGCCAGCGCCTGACGGATTTCATCTTCGCTGATTTCCTTGTCGAACCGTTCCTTGGCGAGATTGCCCGTCACGCGCATCGCCACCTTTGCGCCGAGGTCGGACGTGATCAGAAGATCTTCAAGCTCTTCCAGCGTCTCATCATCAAGCTTGCGACGACCGAATACAGCCAGGCCAGACGTCAGCCGCGCAGATGACCGCGAGAGGCCAGACCCGAGTTTCGCGACAAAGCCCGGATCGTTCGCTTCGGCTTCCATGGCCGCCCGCGCGGCCGCTTCGCGCTCTGCCCGCAAGCGTTCGGCCTCGCGCCGGTCTTCCAGCAATTTGAGTTCTGCAGCCGCCTTGGCCTGCGCCGCTTCGCGCTCTGCCTTGGCCTTGCGCGCACGTTCGGCCTCTTCAGCGAGACGCGCAGCTTCGACATCGTCAGCGCGGGCCTGCGCGGCGGCACGCGCCTCCTCTGCCTTGCGCGCCTCCTCGTCGAGGCGCTTCGCCTCTGCGGCGGCGGCCTCGGCATCGCGCGCCTGGCGCTCTTCCCAGGCCTTGTTAGCTTCAGCGACCTTCCGCTCGATCTCTTCCTGTTCGGCAATCTTGCGCGCAGCTTCAGTTTCCTGGGCCGCCAGCTCGTCCGCAGACAGTTCCGGCGACTCCATGGCTGCGCCAGCGTCTTTCAGCTCTTCTTCTTTTTTCTTTTTTCCGAACCAAAGGATCATGCGGTCAGCGCTCCGATCAGCTGTTTTCCATCCTGCCGGACTATACGGGCGCGCACCGGGCGTCCAGCTTCGCCCGGATCACTCTCGAACTGCACCGGCGTGAAGTCCGGCAAGCGCGCAGAATTCCCGCGCTCAACCAGTGCCTCGACGGTCTGGCCGTCATATTTCCTGAGATGCTGCTCCAACGCCGCTGCCCCTACCTCTCTCAAACGCGCGGCGCGCGCTTTCACGACAGCCCTGTCGAGCTGCGGCATACGGGCGGCCGGGGTGCCGGGGCGCGGTGAATACGGGAAGACGTGCAGGAAGGACAAGCCGCACTCTTCCACGAGCCGGGCCGAATTCTCGAAATGGGCCTCGGTCTCGGTCGGGAAACCGGCAATGATGTCCGCGCCAAAAGCAATGTCGGGCCGGACGACGCGGAGACGGTCTGTCAGTGCAATGGCTTCGGCGCGCGAATGCCGCCGCTTCATGCGCTTCAGGATCAAATCGTCTCCGTGCTGAAGGGACAAATGCATGAAGGGTGCGAGACGCGGCTCCGCCATGGTCTCCATCAAGGCATCATCTATCTCGATGGCGTCGATGGAGGAAATGCGCAACTGTTTCAGCTCTGGCACCAGTTTCAGGATGCGCTGAACCAGATTGCCGAGTTGCGGCGTGCCCGGCAGGTCAGCGCCCCAACTGGTCAGATCTACACCCGTGAGGACGACCTCATAATGGCCGGTCTCGACGAGGCGCCGGACCTGACTGACCACCTCCCCGGCTGGCACAGAGCGGGAATTGCCGCGGCCATACGGAATGATGCAAAAGGTACAGCGATGGTCACATCCATTCTGGACCTGAACATAGGCGCGGGCGCGGCCTTCCATGCCATCAATCAAGTGCGCAGCGGTTTCCTGCACTGACATAATGTCATTCACGCGGACCTTTTCGTGTCCGCCCAGCAATTCGGCTGGCCGCCAGGTTTCCGCCTGCATCTTTTCATGATTGCCGATGACGCGCGTGACTTCGGGCATCTTTGCGAACATGTCCGGATCGATCTGCGCCGCACAACCCGTCACGAGGATCGGCACGCCGGGATTGTCCTTGGCGGCGCGGCGGATCGTCTGGCGGGCGGAGCGGACTGCTTCCGATGTCACGGCGCATGTATTGATGATCACCGCATCCTTCAGGCCAGCTTCGGCTGCATGACCTCGCATCACCTCGGATTCGTAGGCATTCAGGCGGCATCCGAGCGTGATCAGCTGCGGGCTGGAAGGGGATCCGGCGTCAGTCATGGCGATGTGTTGCAGTGGACATCGCGCCGCAGGCCCTGCAAATCAAGGGATCTATGCAGGATGAGCGCTTTGTCCGGCTCAGATCTCGGTCTCGAATTCCAGTTCGACCGGCCCGGTCATGTAGACCCGGTCATCGGATTCCTGCCAGTCGATGATGAGCGTGCCACCATCTAGAATGAGGTTGGCGCGGCGGTCGGTGAGCTTTGCCCGTGCTGCGCAAACCAATGCCGCGCACGCGCCGGTGCCACACGCCTTGGTCAGGCCTGCCCCGCGCTCCCAGACGCGAAGGCGAATGTTCTGCCGGTCAATGACCTGCGCGAACCCCACATTGACCCCTTCAGGAAAGGTCGGATGCCATTCAACGAGCGGTCCGATAGCCGGAATGTCGTAATCGTCGATATTCTTCACGAAAAACACGGCGTGCGGATTGCCCATCGAGACCACTGCCGGACGGGAGAGCCAGGGATTGTCGATCGGCCCGACTTTCACATCAACGCCGCGGACATCCATTTTCTCGGAAAGCGGTATGTCCTCCCACCCCATCAGGGGCGAGCCCATATCGACCGTAATCTGGCCGTCTTCACCGGCGAACGCCTTCAGCACATCCGCCTCGGTCTGGATCGAGACCTGATCCTTGCCGGTTTCGGCCAGCAACAGCTTGCCAACACAGCGCGACGCGTTCCCGCACGCGGACACTTCGCTGCCATCGGCGTTCCAGATGCGCATGAACACGTCCCGCGCCACATCACGCTCAAGCGCAATGATCTGGTCGGCCTTCAAATCCTCGGCAATCTGGCGCACCTGCTCGGTGCTCGGCACAAACGAGGTCGACCGGGCATCAAAAATGGCAAACGCGTTGCCGGCCCCATTCATTTTCCAGACTTTCATTCGCTTGCCCTTAGATGGTTTCCCGCGCCCAGAAAAGCGGAACTTCGTCTGTTGCCCGGACCGTCATTTAGGAAGCCCGAAGGACACGATCCATCCCGCCACCTGAATCACCAGGGCTGCCATCAACCCTGCCCCCACGAAGGGGTGGGACACAAATATTGCCAAGGCGACAATGCCAAGACAGGCATAGTCGACCATGTCACTCGACATCAGCCAGCCTTGGGGTTGCCTGTGCCGCCGTACGTCGAAGAGCGTGACGGTTCGCCAGATGCGCCCCATATCGGGCGGGCCGAAAGCTTCCTGCAGCTTCTTGGGATCGCGGATGCCGGTCATCTCAGCAAGATCAGCGACGCTGGCTTCGCCAAGCGCCACATTGCGCTTGCGGGCCGAGGTCCCGATCAGGCTGACAATCGCCGACAGCACCACCGCAATTGCGATGGCGAACAGGGTGAAATCGTCAAATGGCCCATATCCGCTCATGCGGCATCATATAGGGAGCACGCGCTGAAACGGAAGCGGCTCACCGCTTGCGCGGAATGGCGGCCCAATAGTCGAAGTCAAGCAACACGCCGTCGGCATACTTTCCATCTTCGCCCTTGTAAGCGAACGCGCCCGGATCCTGGTCCTTCACCGCGACGAGGCGCAGGCGTAGCGCGCCCACCTTGTCGGACAGCTCCGCTGCCTCCAGCACTTCGCTCCACGCATAGATCGTGTCGCCGGCAAACAGCGGGCTGACATGGCTGCCAGCATTGATGGCCAGCATGTGGCCTGCATTGGCAAGGCCGTTGAAGGCCAGCGACCGCGCGATCGAAATCACCACACCGCCATAGATCAGGCGTTTGCCGAACCGGCTCGATTTCTGGCCATGCGCATCGAAATGGACCTTGGCCGTATTCTGGTAGAGGCGCGTCGCGATCTGGTGCTCGGCCTCTTCCACAGTCATGCCGTCGACATGGTTGATCTTCTCGCCGACCGCATAGTCTTCGAACATGTATTCGCTGCCGGCGAGGGAAGTGTCCCAATTCTCCATGGAGACAAACCCGGACAATTCGGCGCCTGGCACACTCTTCGGCAGGTCAGGGATCACGACATCCGGTGCCGGCGCGCTGGCGTCCCGCTTGTTGACCATGACCCAGCGCACAAAGGACATGACCTCTTCGCCGCGCTGGTTGGTGCCGCGCGTGCGCACCCAGACCACACCGGTCTTGCCATTGGAGTTCTCCTTCACACCAATCACTTCGGAAACAGTGTTCAGTGTGTCGCCCGGCAGGACGGGTTGAGAGAACCGGCCATCGGCATAGCCAAGGTTTGCAACCGCATTCAGCGACACATCCGGCACGGATTTGCCGAACACGACATGGAAGGCATGCAGCGGGTCAATCGTAAGGCCGGGATACCCGGCGGCCTTGGCGAATTCAGAGGAGGAATACTGGACAAACCGACCGCCCGTCAGCGCGCGATAAAGGGCCACATCGCCCTCGGTCAGCGTCTGGGGCGTCGCATGCACGAGAGGCATGCCCACGAAAAAATCTTCGAAGAAATGGCCGGGATTGGATTTCGATGTGCTGGTCATGCGCCCCTCAGGTGGAAAAGGGGCAAGACTTCCCAGCGTCAGGCCTGGAAGTGCCCCATAAACAGATCAGCCAGCACCTGACCGCCCCTAGGCGAGGAAATCAAGGCGGGTGAGACGAAGGGCAGCAGGAAGAGCGCGATGATAGCGGTCCCAAGCAGGCCAGCCATCAATTGCTGTTCACGATTGTCCGCAAAGTCTTCCAGCATGCGTGGCCCGGCCAGCATGTAGGGCACACCGAACGTGCAGAATGCGGAAAAGGCGATCAACAGCGCCGCAAGGGTCATGAACAGGATCATGGCCGCTGTCTTGCCATGCAGATATTGAATCTTCGCGTGGGAGATCGATGAAATTTCATCGATCTCCCCGCAGTATCAGCCATATAATGCTATTTCAGCTCGAGCAGTTTCTCGATCGGGCGGCCCAGCACGGCCTTCTTGCCGACGATGCCGATGGGGCGCTGGATAATCTTTGGATTGGCGGCCATCGCCTGGAAGATCTCGTCATCTGTCGAAGACGCATCGATGCCAAACTCTGCTGCGTTCTTCTCCCGCAGGAACTCGCGCGGCGACGACGCCCCCATCTTTTTCGCAATGCCCTTCAGCTCATCCAGGCTGACCTGCTCGGACGCATTCATGTATTTCCGGACTTCCGGCTCGATGCCGTTTTCCTGCAACAGGGCGAGCCCTTTGCGTGATGTGCTGCAGCCGGAATGGTGAAGAAGTGTGTAGGTCATGCGTATTCCTGAGTGTGTTGGTTTACCATGCCAATGCCCGAGAGCATTGGGAATCAGCTCTCAAAAGCGCGGATTGCTTCATCCATGGCGACGGTCCGGCGGGCTTCGTCCAGATGGAGCAATTCGGTCATCTTGCCATTCACCTTCAGCACGCCCTTGCCAGCGTTTTCCGGGTCGGCGAACGCCTCGATCACGGCTTGCGCATGTTCCACATCATGCGGGCTCGGCGCGAAGACGCGATTGGCCGTGTCGAGCTGAGACGGATGGATCAGCGTCTTGCCGTCAAAGCCGAGGTCCCGTCCCTGCTCGCACTCGTCGATCAGGCCCTGCTCGTTCTTGATGTCATTGTAGACGCCATCAACCGCAACGATGTTATAGGCGCGCGCCGCAGCCATGCTCATGCCCAGAGCGGTCTGGAAAGCCAGCCGGTCCGGCGTCATCCGGGCCCGGTATTCCTTGGCGAGGTCGTTTGTCCCCATCACGAACGTTGTCATGCGGGTGCGGCCCACGGCTTCGGCAATGTCCTGGATGTTCAGGATCGCCTTGGGCATCTCGATCATCACCCAAAGCCCCATCTCGGCAGGCGCGCCGGCGCGGCTCATCGCGTCGTCGAGACGGTCAATGTCGCTGCCATCGATCACTTTGGGCGCAAGCAGGGCATTGGCGCCCGCTTCCACAGCCATCTTCAGGTCCGCCTGGCCCCATTCGGTATCAAGCCCGTTCATCCGGACCACGATTTCACGATGGCCATAGCCCCCGGCAGTCACTGCCGCGCGGATCGTGTCGCGCGCGGTTTCCTTGGCTTCCGGTGCCACGGCATCTTCCAGATCCATGATAACCGTATCGGCGGGCAGCGTCTTCGCCTTTTCCAAGGCGCGTTCATTAGCGCCCGGCATATAGAGGCAGGATCGGCGGGGACGGTGAACGTGGGACATATGTGACAACTCCTTGACCTGAACTGTCCATTTGATGCGTGAGTGCGAGCCGAATACTCGTCCCACACTGCACCGAGATGGATCAATGATGTTTCGCCTGCTCTTACTGGCTCAAATCTTCCTGTTTTGCGAGCCTGCCTTTGCGAAACCCATTACGCTGATCGAGTTTCGCGACGAATTTCTCATACGTGAATTCCAGTCTGTCAAAATCGGATATATCGACACGCATCCCACAATGTCAGCAGCGGTGGACAAACAGGGGTTCGAGGCCGTGCTGCGGGAATGCTCCCCGACTGACGGCACCTGCCAAGCGGCCCGCTTTACGGCCTGCCGGGACATGCCTGGTTATTCGCGCCTGGAAACGCTGGAACTCGCCAACCAGATGAATGAGGGCTTCAACCCCGGAGCCGCCTACGCCAAAAAAGGTCCCTCTCCGACCGGAATATGCGTGCGGTTCCATGTCTCCTTTCGGGGAGAGGATGATTTCGGACTCAGGCAAATCTTCGAATGGCAGCAGGCTCTGGAGGATTTCACAGCCTCCGTCGACAGCGACCTCACCAGCCGTATTGCCGCCGATGTGCGGGCCCTGGTTCAGCCGTAACGCTTGTCGGCCAGTTCGGTTTGTGCGAGCCAACACCGATGAACGACACAACATCTGACAGCTGGCCAGTGGCCGGACATACTGACAGCGGCTTTGAATCCGTTCGCCGCGTCTTTGAACAGAATTTCGAGAAGGGCGAGGAACTCGGCGCGGGATTCGCCGTCATCAAGGATGGCCACATTGTCGTGAATTTGATCGGCGGCTGGGCTGATCGAAAGAAGGAAAACTCCTGGTCGGACACCACCCTCGTGCCGGTCTACTCGACCACCAAGGGCATCGCAGCCATCGTCCTGGCCCATCTGGTTGAGCGCCTGCCTGGCGGCTTTGAGACGCCCGTGGCCGATGTCTGGCCGGAATTTGCGGCCAATGGAAAAGGTGCGGTCACAATTGCCGAACTTGCAAGTCATCAGGCTGGCCTGCCCGGCTTTCCGCAGGAGATCGACCCTGAACTCTGGCTTGACCCACCCGCCTGCGCCGCTGCGCTGGCGGAACTTACCCCCATGTGGCCGCCCGGCAGCGCGCATGGCTACCATCCTCTCAGCTGGGGCTATCTGGTCGGCGAGATCGCGAGGCGCATCAGCGGCGAAACCCTCGGCACCACGCTGAAATCCCTGTTCCCGAACGTCGACTTCATGATCGGCACGCCGGCCAGCGAGCATGATCGCTGCGCCGATATCCAGCGTCCGCGCGACCTTGCAGACCTCGGAGAGATTACCCCACCCCGCCGGGCAGCGTTCGTCAGCAAATGGTCCGCCCCGAACCGGGGTGGCGCGATCTGGCGCGAGATCGAAATCCCCTCGGCAAATGGCCACGGGACAGCAGTGTCGGTCGCCCAGATCTATGAGATCTATACGCAAGGCGGCGCCGGCATCATGGGGGAAACAATTTTCGATGCCCTGACCACCGCCCGCACGCACGGGCCGGATCTCGTCCTGCCAATGATGACCAGTTTCGGCGCGGGAATCATGCATAACACGCACGGCCTGTTCGGGCCCGAGCCCACAACGCTCGGCCATTCCGGCTGGGGCGGGTCCATGGCGATTGCCGACCAGCAAAATGGCCTGACCTGCGCCTATGTCATGAACAAGCAGTCCAATATCCTTGTCGGGGATCCACGGGCGGTGCGGCTGGTCGAAGCCGTTTATGACTGCCTCTGATCCATGTTCGATCATATTGACTGGATAGCTTTCCTGATCGCCATGGCGGCGGTCGAACTGACGCCAGGCCCCAATATGGGATGGCTCGCCGCCCTGTCGGCCCAATATGGGCGCGCCGCCGGCTTGCGAGCCGTCGTGGGGATTACGCTGGGCCTGACGGTCCAGCTGCTTGCCGCGGCCACAGGGCTCTCCACTCTGCTCGCCGAACTGCCGGTGCTTTACGAGGCGCTGCGCTGGGCCGGGGTGGCCTTCATGGTCTATCTCGCCTTCGAAGCCTGGCGCGATATGGGATCCGTCTCACCGCTCAACCGCAACCGGGCGGCTGGCTTCTGGCGCGGACTGGTCGCCAACCTGTTGAATCCCAAGGCGCTCGTATTCTATCTCGTGGTCGTCGGACAATTCGCGAATGACCATGCCGGCCCTATATGGGTGCAGATTGTTGCACTGGGCGTCATCCATCTCGCCTTGGCGACAGCCATTCACACGACCATTGTGATGGCGGGGGACCGGTTCGGACAAAAACTGGAAGCCTACCGTACGGCACCTGTCGTACGCGCTACTTTCGCGCTCATGTTGTTAGGAGTCGCCATCTGGATTGCCATTTCGACCGGCCTACCGACGGCCTAAGTGGCTTGCGCCTTGCGAGGGCATGTGTGGAGGCAACTCCAATCATGCAAAACATCTTCCTGCTCCGGGTGCTCACCAGCCCGGAGCATTTTTTTAGCTGACACGCGCCGCGCGGGCCAGACGCCGCGCCTTGGCGTCGCCCATGACACTGTCGGCAGTAAAGATGGCCAGCGCCGTCCAGATGAAGCCGAAAGCCGCCGCATGGGTCCAGCCGAACGGTTCCCGAAAGATCAGGACCGCGATGAGGAACTGAATCGTCGGCCCGATATATTGCATCATACCGACCGTGGAGAGCTTCAACCGCCGTGCGGACAAGGCAAACAGGATCAGCGGGATCGACGTGATCGGTCCCGCCGCCATCAGCAGCGCGATATCCCATCCGCCCTCCCCGAAGACATGGGCCTCAGGCTGGCGCGACACCCAGACGAGCCAGGCCAGAGCCAGCGGCGCGAGCAGCAGCACTTCCATCAGGAAGCCAGCCCGGCTGTCGATGGCGACCTGTTTCCGGATCAGGGAATAGACCGCAAACGTCATGCACAGGAACAGGGCTACCCAGGGGATGTGGCCAAAGGCGATCGTCATGATGCCGACGCCGATCGTGGCGATGCCGACCGCGATCCATTGCGCCGCCCGCAACCGCTCTGAAAAGAAGATCATGCCAAACAGGACATTGACCAGCGGATTGATGTAATAGCCGAGCGAGGCCTCAACGGTCCGGTCTGCATTAACGGCCCAGATATAACAGCCCCAGTTCGCGCCGATCAGCGCCCCTGACACGCCGAGCCATTTCAGCTTGTCCCATTTCAGGGCGGTGCGCACGTCGCGCCAGTTCGCCGCCAGCGCAATGAAGATCAGCGCCGTCGGGATGGACCAGACCACGCGATGCGCCAGAAGATCCGGCGCGCTGATATGCTTCATCAGCCGGATGTAGAGCGGCAAGCTCCCCCAGATGAAATAGGCCCCCAGGCCGGCAAAGAATCCGAGGCGAGTTTCAGCGCTCATGGCCGAGCGCGTAGCACTGAGCCATGAGGCAACGCCACCCAATTATTGCTGCGAAGCATTTCAGTTTGTCGAAACGGGCTGCTTCTCTGGCTTCAGGACGCCGCGATTGAGCAGTTCTTCGGCAATCTGGATCGCGTTCAGGGCTGCGCCCTTGCGGAGATTGTCGGAGACGCACCAGAAGGCGATACCGTTTTCGACCGTCGGGTCCTTGCGGACGCGGGAGATATAGGTCGCCCACTCACCGACGCATTCCTTCGGCGTGATGTAGAGCTCTTCTTCCGGATCATCGACCAGCATGATGCCGGGGCTTTCGCGCAGGATTTCCTTGGCCTTCTTGGCGCTCAATGGGCCTGCCAGTTCGACATTCACCGCTTCGGAGTGGCCAACGAAGACCGGCACGCGCACACAGGTGGCGACCAGTTCGATGGACGGGTCGAGGATCTTCTTGGTCTCGACGCGCATCTTCCATTCTTCCTTGGTGAAGCCATCATCCATGAAGACATCGATCTGCGGGATCACGTTGAAGGCGATCTCCTTCTGGAAGACTTCCGGGGTCGGCTCGTCATTGACGAACACGCCGCGCGTCTGGTTCCAGAGTTCGTCCATCGCATCCTTGCCCGCCCCGGACACGGACTGGTAGGTCGAGCAGACGACGCGCGTGATGCCGACGGCATCATGCAGCGGCTTCAGCGCCACGACGAGCTGCGCGGTCGAGCAGTTCGGGTTCGCGATGATCATCTTCTTCTTGTAGCCCAGCACCGCTTCGCCATTGCATTCCGGCACGACGAGCGGCACGTCCGGGTCCATCCGCCAGGCGGACGAATTGTCGATGGTGATCGCGCCAGCCTTGGCAATCTTCGGGGCCCATTCCTTGGCGGTGGCGCCGCCAGCCGACATCAGGACGAGGTCAACCTGCGAGAAGTCGAACTGTTCAATATCGTGGCATTTCAGGGTGCGGTCGCCATAGGAGACTTCCTTGCCCAGGGACCGCCGGGACGCTACCGCAAAGACTTCATCGGCTGGGAACATGCGTTCTTCCAGAATGTTCAGCAGTTCGCGTCCGACATTACCTGTTGCGCCGACGACTGCGATCCGAGTGGCCATGATATTCCTGCTCCTAAAAATGAACCGGGCTTATGGCGCATCTTTGAGGCATTTTAAAGCCTGTTGCCAATGGGTCGCTGCTGAGGCAGACCGGACACAACCCGGAATTGGGAGCCGACACCGTGCTTGATGACGTGATCAATCGCTACCTTGCCTGTTACAATGCCCGCGATATCGAGGGAATGCTCGAGTGCGTGACGCAGGATGTTGTCTTCGAGAACATCTCGAATACGGGCCAATCCATGCGGCTCGACGGCAAGGACATGATGCGCCAGGTGGCCGAATTGTCCGGCAATGCCTTTTCCTATCGGCGCCAGAGACTGGTCAACATCGTCAGCGGTGGTGGCAAGGCGGCGGCCGAAATCGAGTTCGAAGGCAAGGCCGCCGTGGACCTGCCCAACGGCATCAAATCCGGCGAGACGGTCAAGGTACGCGGCGCAAGCTTCTTCGAATTCCGCGGCGACCTGCTCTGCCGGATCGCGGATTACAGCTAATCGCCATGCAACAAGCGACCGATTTCCTGGACGAGACCCATGCACTGGGCGAATTGATCGCGCCCTTGTCTGATGCGGACTATCTACAGGAAACGGCCTTCAAGAGCTGGACCATCGACATGGTGCTCCGCCATTTGCATTTCTGGAACACGGCCGCCCTGCTCTCCGTCAAGGATGAAGCCGCCTTCCAGGCCCTCGTCTCCGGCCTCACCGACGCGCTTCGCAAAGGCGCGCTGCCGGACCATGAACGGGCACATTTCAATGGCCTGTCCGGCCGCGCCCTGCGGGAAGACTGGCTGGCGATGGCCCGCGAGACGGCCGATGTGTTCGCACAAACCGATCCGTCCCAGCGCCTGAAATGGGTCGGACCCAGCATGAGCGCCCGGTCGTCAATCACGGCCCGGCTGATGGAAACATGGGCGCACGGACAGGAAGTCTATGACCAGCTAGGCGTGGTCCGCGAGAATGCTGACCGCATCCGGAATATCGTCGTGCTCGGTGTGAACACATATGGCTGGACCTTCGCCAATCGGAATCTGCCGGTCCCGGAGCCCATGCCCCATCTGGTTCTGACGGCCCCGTCCGGCGAAATCTGGACCTATGGAGACGCGCAGGCCGGCGAGCGCATTGAAGGTCTGGCAGAAGAGTTCTGCCAGATTGTCACGCAGGTGCGTAACATTGCCGACACCAATCTCTCCGTATCCGGTACAAATGCAAGCGCATGGATGGAACACGCGCAATGTTTCGCCGGTCCACCCCAGTCGCCCCCTGCCCCCGGAACACGCCAAATTCGCAACTAGGCGACCTGCCTAGGCCGGCATCATCGCAGGATGACGAAGCTCCGGTGAAAGGCCATCGCCCATCAGGTCGATGAAGTTCTCCGAATAGAAGCGCTCTACACCGCGGGCTGACGTCCCTTTCAGGCTTTCATCGAACCGTTTGAGGGGATTTCGGCCGCCTTCGACATGCGGGTAATCGGACGAAAACATGCAGGTCTCTTCGCCAGCATTGGCAATGATCCAGCCCGCATCCTCGTGCGGATAAGGCGCGACGCGCAATTGTCGCCGAACGATTTCCGAAGGCTTTGCCGACAGGTTCTGCAGGCGCTCCTCATTGCGCATGAAGGCATGAGCTGCCGAATCCAGCGATCTCATCCAGCCCGGCAACCAGGACGCTCCCAATTCGATGGCGCCCCATTTCAGGTTCGGGAACCGGTCGAACACGCCGTCGAAGATCAGTGTCGCGAGCGTTTGCATGGCCGCTTCGGGAATCGGCATGTAACTGACCGAGGTGAAATTGTCGTCGCCCCCATGAAAGTCGGGCACGGGCGGCAAGCCGTTCTTCTTGTAGACGGGGTTCAGCTTTGTCTCCCCACCGACATGAAGCACGACCGGCAATCCGGCCTCCTCGGCCATCGCCCAGAGCGGGTCCAAGGCGATATGACTTGGAGCATGGTTCTGCGGGCATCGGCTCGGCACCATCAACGCCTTGGCCCCCAATTCGATGGCCAGCTTGGCCGAGGACAGCGTCCGATGAAACTCTTCCAGCGGAATATAGGCGACGGGCAAGAGCCGCGGATCGACGCTGCAGACATCGGTCATCATCCGGTTATGGGCATCGGCGGCAGCGTAGCAGAGGTCCATATCGTCGCCCTGGTCGAGGCCGAAATTGCCCAGGCACTGCGTCGTGAAGACAAGCTGGCTGGCAAATCCGAGCCCGTCCAGCGCATGGGAACGGTCATCCCGAAGCCAGGCGCCCTGTGCTTCGTAATTCTTCCGCAACATCAATTCACCGTCGGCGTCAGCCCGGAACCCGGCATCGCTCTGGAGGGCAAGGCGCTCACGGATCCAGTCGGCGCGTTCCGCCAGAAGGTCCCGCATCTGTGGCGTTTCCCGGAAGCGGGCCAGCAGGCGCTTGTCAAAATACGGATCCAGGCAATCCACCGGCTCCATCAGATGGCTGTCTGCATCATGAATCAGCCGACCACTCGCATACGTCATTACATTCCTCCCTTTTATTTTGGAGAAATGCTCTCATGCAAGGCGCGGCAGGGCAAGAAGTACGCGACCCCTTAAAGGGCGGAGATAATCGCGTCGGTCATCTGGCGCGTAGACAATTCGCCGCCCAGATCACGCGTGCGCGCGCCATCTTCCAGCGCCTTGCCGACCGCTGCGAAGAGGGTGTCGGCAACCTTCTCCCTGCCGAGCGACCAGCGCAGCGCCATTTCAAATGACAGGATCGCTGCACACGGATTGGCAATCCCCTGCCCGGCAATATCCGGGGCAGAGCCATGCACCGGTTCATACAGGCCCGGCGTGCCCTCTGCCCCGAGGGAGGCCGATGGCAACATGCCGATCGACCCGGTCAGCATCGCAGCCTCATCGGACAGGATGTCCCCGAACAGATTGCCAGCCAGGATCACATCAAACTGCTTCGGCGCGCGGACCAGCTCCATTGCGCAGGCATCGGCGTACATGTGGCTCAGCTCGACACCCCCGCCGAATTCCGCATGGGCCAGCGTTACTTCCTGACGCCAGAACAGCCCGGTCTCCATGACATTCGATTTCTCGACCGAACAGACGCGCCCATCACGGCCACGCGCAATTTCGAAGGCGACCCGGGTCACGCGCTCGATTTCGGGGTGCGTGTAGATCGATGTGTCATAGCCGCGGCGCAGACCGCCCTTCTCGTCGATCCCGCGGGGCGTACCGAAGTAAACACCGCCTGTCAGCTCCCGGACAATCATGATGTCGAGCCCTTCGACCACTTCGGGCTTCAGGCTGGACGCGCTGACCAGGGCAGGAAAGCAGAAGGCGGGCCGGAGATTGGCGAACACGTCCAGACCCTTGCGCAAGGCAAGCAGCCCCGCTTCGGGGCGCTTGTCACGCGCTGTGCCTGTCCATTTCGGTCCGCCCACGGCGCCGAGCAGGACGGCGTCTGATTTGAGCGCACGCTTCAGCGTTTCATCTGTCAGCGGGGTGCCGTGCGCATCATAGGACGCGCCTCCGACAAGGCCTTCTTCCAGTTTGAGATCAGGCGCGAGCACGTCCACCAGGCGCCGGACTTCGGCCATAACTTCCGGGCCAATCCCGTCTCCGGGCAGCAGCAGCAAGGTCTGTTTCACGTTCGCACTCCACTCATGTTCAGATAATCAATATCTCGCCGCACCTAGTAGCGGGCGCAGTGCGAAGGAGCAATGCTGTCGGGCGCGGGCGACCTCGCGTCAGATCGGCACAGAGCCACGACGATACGGGCCTATCCAGTCTGGCGAGGGCTACATTCCCTGTTCGCGTGGCACAGGTGTATACCGGCCGTCGACCTTATCCTTGAATTCCTTGGCCTGTTCCTTGTTGCGCTCGTCAATTTCAACCCAGGTCGCCTTATTGTTGCACACGCGCTTCGGCAGCATCGACCCGAACTCCTTGATGGAGCGACACTCTTGCTTGGCGCCTTCTGCGAGCGTCATCTCTTCAGACGCGCTCGAGCTTGCACACGCCGCTACAGACACCACCATTCCGCCCATCAAAGCGATCCATGCCAATTTCATTTACGTCTCCAGGTCCAGGATTATCGTTTAATCAGTTCACCCCTATCGGGGGGATGAGCATGGTGCAACGGGCCAAATGGCCGGACCAATGGATCGGATGGTTTTACCGTCCCGTATCCCCGGCCGCGTGCATTCTGTTCCAGCTATTGGCGAGGACGGGTGGGAATGGAAACTTCTTTTGGCGGAATCGGCATATACCGGTCATTCACGGCACTGTCGAAGGCGGCCGCCTGTTCCCTGTTCCGCTCTTCGATCGCCGCCCAGGTCGCCTTGTTGTTGCAGACTCGCTTCGGAAGGATCGTGCCGGATCGTTCCACATTGCGGCATTCAACTTGAGCGCCCTCTTCGAGGCTCATTTTGTCGGACGTCGTGGAACTGGCGCAACCGGCGGCCAGCGCCATTGCTGCGATCATTGCGGGAAGCCAAGCTACCTTCATGAACACCTCCGCTAAAAATTGCCGAGGAAATCAAATACCACACATCAACTCAAGCGCGAAACGAGCATCCTGATTCCTCAGGATGCGTCGTCCGGAGTCTCAGGCGGAGGGGTCTCGTCGCCCGGCTCTGCAGAAGGTTCAGGATCCGGCAGGGTGACATTGACTTCAGGCTTCACGCTGAACGGATCCGTGTGACATGCGGCAACAGCGGCGAGAAACATGCCGCCCATAACCATCAGACCAAGTTTCTTCATGTCACGCTCCTATACGCACGGGCTCAGCTGGCCTTTTCGAGCCAGGGCATGGATACCCGGCGCTGGGCCTCGAATGTGTCAATCTCGCCAGCAGCGGTCAACGAACTGCCGATTTCATCAAGGCCTGCCATCAAATTGGACTTTCGGCCTGCATCCACCTCAAACGCATAGATCTCGCCATCCGGACCCGTCACGATTTGCGCCTCAAGATTCACGGTGAAGACATGGTTGGAGCCTCCCGCCTGGTCTGCCAGTTTCTGGCAGACATCTACCGGCAGGCGCACCGGCAGGATGCCGTTCTTGTAGCAATTATTATGGAAGATGTCAGCGAAGCTCGGCGCGATCACACAAGTGATCCCCTGGTCCAGCAGCGCCCAGGGCGCATGCTCGCGTGAAGACCCGCAGCCGAAATTCTCGCCCGCAATCAGGATGCTCGCCGTGGCGTATTCTGGCCGGTTCAACACGAAATCCGGCCGCGACGAGCCATCAGACAGCGTTTTCAATTCGTGAAACAGGCCCTTGGACAGGCCGGTGCGTTCAGTGGTCTTCAGGAACTGCTTGGGGATGATCATGTCCGTGTCGACATTCGACATCGGCTTGCCCTTTTCGAGCAGCGGCGCAGCGGTTCCGGTAAGTTGGGTAAAGGCTTTCATGAGGCGTGTCCTAGCGTGAAGAATGCGCGATGAACAGGGTCGGCACGCCAAGCGTCCCGTCCCGGACCGTGAAGACAGTGGAGCCCGGCTTGCGCCCCGTGCGCTGGCCGGACACATCGAAGCCGGCGTCCGTGAGGCGCGCATGAGTGGCGGACAGATCGTCCACAGCCCATGTCAGCCCCCAGATACTGTCCGGTGCAGCGGGATCATGGTCTTCCCCAAGCCGATGGATCACTTCAAAGGTCAGTCCGCCCGTGCGGAAGAACAGGAAGCGCGTCTTCCATTCTTCCCGCGTCCGGTCCAGCGCGAGATCCAGTCCCAGCCGGGCGCCATAAAGCCCAAGCGCCCGGTCCGGATTGGGGGTATTGATGACGATGTGATCCAGTGTGGTGGCGCTGCTGGCTGGCACATCGATCACGCGCAGCGCCTCTTCCGGAGAGATGAGGAAGGTCTTCACACCGGCTGTTTGGGAATCGACACAGCGAAAACGCGTCCATTTCCGTGTTTTCCCATCGATTTCATTTGTGCTGGCACCCTCAATGATATCACTCGGCATCAGGCCGCGACGGATCAGCTTGTGGTGGGCAGCAGAAATGTCGGCGGTGCCGAAAGCGAGGCTTTTCAGGCCGGGGCCCTCGCCTGAGATGATTTCCCGCAGACGGTCGGCCACCGGCCCCTCCCCGTCGGGGGCCATCAATTCGAGACTCGTATTCTCCAATCGGAAAATCGCCGTCGCAGCGCCATCCGCCGAGGCACGCCAGTCCGCCGATCGCCCGAGCAGGCTTTCATAGACGGCCGTCGCGGCCCCGATCTCCGGACAGACCAGAACGAAATGGTCGAGACCTGTAATCATGATGGTCTAGAGACCCTCGAACAGCGCCGTCGAGACATAGCGCTCGGCAAAGCTCGGCAGGAAGACGACCAGCGTCTTGCCGTCCATGTCTGCCCGCGTGCCGACTTTGACCGCAGCCGCAGCGGCTGCGCCAGAGGAGATACCGCCCGGAATGCCTTCCAGCCGGGCCAGCTTGCGGGCCATGGCGAAGGATTCCTCGTTCGACACTTTCACCACTTCGTCGATCAAATCTGTTTCCGCATTGGCGGGGATGAAGCCCGCCCCGATGCCCTGGATCATGTGCGGTCCGGGCTCACCGCCGGAGAGGACCGGGCTGCCTTCCGGCTCAACGGCCAGCATTTTAAGGCCAGGCTTGCGCGCCTTCAGCACGCGTCCACACCCGGTAAATGTGCCCCCCGTGCCGATGCCGGCAATCACCGCATCCACGGCGCCATTCGTATCGACCCAGATTTCTTCGGCCGTCGTCAGCTCGTGGATGGCCGGATTGGCGGGATTATCGAACTGGCTCGGCATCACTGCGCCGGGCGTCGCCTCCAGGATTTCCTTTGCCTTTGCGATGGCGCCGCCCATGCCCTTCTCTTTCGGCGTCAGCTCCAGCTCCGCGCCAAGATAGGCCAGCATCTTGCGGCGCTCGATCGACATGGATTCCGGCATGGTCAGGATCAGGCGGTATCCCCGGCTCGCCGCAGCAAAGGCAAGGCCGATGCCCGTATTGCCGGAGGTCGGCTCAACCAATACGCCGCCGGGCTTCAGCTTGCCGTCGGCTTCCAGCTGCAACACCATGTTCAAGCCGATCCGGTCCTTCACGCTCGCCAGCGGATTGAAGAATTCGCATTTGAACAGCAGGTTTGCCTTGATGCCTTCGGCCTCGGCGAATTTCGGCGCGGCGACCAGCGGCGTCGATCCGACCGTTTCAAGGATAGACGCGTAAGTACGACCGCGCGGGCCATCCAGTGTGACGTTACCGGGCAGGCTGACAGGATTGCTCATGGGTCCACTCCATTTGTTGCGGGACAATTTTGGCCGAACTATCTGCCCTCGCCCTTCGAGAGGCAACTGTAAGCTGGGTTTAGCCTATCACCCCCTGGATCGCAGCACGCGCCGCAAGGGTTGGGCTCATCAGATGGGTGCGGCCGTCGCGGCCCTGACGCCCTTCAAAGTTCCGGTTGGAAGTCGACGCGCACCGCTCGCCCGGCGCCAGCGTGTCGGGATTCATGCCGAGGCACATGGAACAGCCCGGCTCGCGCCATTCAAATCCGGCTTCGAGGAAGATCTCGTCCAGCCCTTCGGATTCGGCTTGCGCGCGGACAAGGCCGGACCCTGGCACGACCATGGCGCGCACGCCTTCGGCCACAGTGTTGCCCTTGGCGACTTCGGCGGCTGCGCGAAGGTCCTCAATCCGGCTGTTCGTACAGGAACCGATGAAAACGCGCTGGACCGGGGTGCCTTTAATGGGTGTCCCGCCTTCGAGGCCCATATAGGCCAGCGCGCGTTCACAGGCTGCGGCCTTGACCGGATCACTGAAATCTTCCGGCTTGGGAATAATGCCCGACAAGGGAATTGCCTGTTCCGGGCTGGTGCCCCACGTCAATGTCGGCTCGACCTCTTCGCCCTTGATGTGGACGATCTCGTCAAACACGGCATCGTCATCCGAGTAGAGCGTCGTCCAGAAGGATTTTGCCACATCCCATGCGCCGCCCTTTGGCGCGGCCGGCCGGCCCTTTATGTATTCGAACGTCGTCTCGTCCGGCGCCACGAGACCCGCGCGGGCGCCGCCTTCGATGGCGAGATTGCACAGCGTCATGCGCCCTTCCATGGAGAGGTTACGGATCGCATCGCCGCGATATTCCATCACATATCCCGTGCCCCCGGCCGTGCCGATGACCGAGATGATGTGCAGCGCGAGGTCCTTTGCGGTCACGCCCTCCTTCAGGCTGCCGGAAACCTGAATGGCCATGTTCTTGGACTTGCGTGCGCGCAGGGTCTGCGTGGCGAGCACATGCTCAACCTCGGACGTGCCGATGCCATGCGCCAACGCGCCGAAAGCGCCATGCGTGGACGTGTGGCTGTCACCGCAGACAATCGTCATGCCGGGCTGGGTACGCCCCTGCTCCGGCCCGACGACATGCACGATGCCATTGCGGATGTCGCCCATCGGGAAATATTCGATGTCATATTCGGCAACATTACGGGTCAGCGTTTCCAGCTGGTTGCGCGCATCCGGATCGGTCACGCCGGCAAGGCCGGCGGCCTGGTTCTCGGTCGGCGTGTTATGGTCTGCGACCGCCAGCGTCAGGTCCCGCCGGCGTACGCCGCGCCCGGCAGCCTTCAATCCGGCAAAAGCCTGGGGCGTTGTGACCTCATGGATCAGGTGCAGGTCGATATAGAGCAGGCTTTCGCCGCTCTCATCGGTATGCACCAAATGCGAGTCCCAGATCTTGTCGTAAAGTGTCTTGCCAGCCATAGGGCCTCATCCTGTTATGTCGCGGCGCACCATAGCGGCGCGCGCCCGGCTGGGAAGGGGTCAATTGGCGATTGGCGACTCTTGATCACAGGACGGAGACAGGCGCACGGCCAGCGCCTTGAGTTCGTCCATGTCGAAATCGCCAGCAACGAGTATCTCACCGCCCGTGATCGTTTCCAGCACTCGGGGAGACATGATGGTTTGAGTGTCCACCCGCAAGGGCACGACGTCACCCATGCGGGCGGCGGTAATCGATTCCAGCTTTTCCGCGCCGGTCTCGTCCAGATGGATGGAGAGGGCGGGCCGCCCTGTGGCGTCCGTCACAGCCGAGGCCTGCACCTGATAGGGCGCGAACCGTGTGTCTCCGATGGTGAGGATTCCCTGGGCGATGCCCGGCGGGCGGCAGGCGGGCATGGTGAGACGCAGCGTATCGTCAGCGGGCTCACAGGCAGGCAAGAGGGACAAGGCGGCGAGGGTCAGGCTGAGACGTCTCATGCCGTCAAGAGTGGCATAGAAACTCCAGCCCCAAAAGTGAAAACGCCCCAACCGTGAGGTGGGGCGTTTCATCAATCCTGGCGAATGGCCGGGATGTCTATTCTTCAGCGGCACCTTCGTCGGACGCTGCAGCAGCGGCTTCAGCTTCAGCGGCCGCAGCGGCGGCTGCCTCTTCAGCGGCTTTCGCCTTGGCGGCTTCGTCGCGAGCCTTGGCAGCAGCTTCCTTGCGGGCAGCTTTCTCTGCGTCTTTCTGGCGGCGACGCTCGGTCTTCGACACGGCGATTTCCACCGTCTCGATGCCGTGACCCGTCGTACGCTCAGCGATACGGGCAGATTTGCCGCGACGGTCGCGAAGATAGTAGAGTTTCGCACGGCGCACGCGGCCCTTGCGCTTCACTTCGATGCTTTCAATCATCGGGGAAGCAAGTGGGAAAACGCGCTCGACGCCTTCACCAAAGGAAATCTTGCGAACCGTGAAGCTCTCATTGATGCCACCGCCTGCGCGGGCAATACAGACGCCTTCAAAGCGCTGGACGCGCTCACGGTCGCCTTCCGTGATGCGGACGTTCACGGCCAGCGTGTCACCCGGAGAAAATTCCGGGATATTCTTGTCGCCGACAACGCGGGAAAATTCTTCCGCTTCGAGCTGTTCAATCATGTTCATCGCCTGTCTCCGGCGGTTGTAATTCGTTGGTCTTGGAGTAAGCGGCGTATAAATCGGGGCGGCGGTCAATTGTCAACGACTTTGCGCTGTTAAACCGCCATTCTTGTATGCGTTTATGGTCCCCTGACAGCAGAACCTCCGGAGTCGGGTGGCCTTCCCACTCACGGGGCAGCGTATACTGGTCATGTTCCAGCAATCCGGTCTCGAAGGATTCCTCCTCCAGAGAGGCTTCGTTCCCCGCAACGCCAGGCAAGAGACGCACCACGGCCTCGGTCATCGCCATCGCCGCGACCTCGCCTCCGGCCAGCACGAAATCACCGATCGAAACCTCGCGCAGGCCCCGCGCGCGGATCACCCGCTCGTCCAGCCCCTCGAACCGGCCGCACATCATCACCATGCCCTCGCCGCCCGCAAACTCGCGCGCGAGCTTCTGCGAGAAGGCTTCGCCCCGCGGGGACAGATAGATGAGGGGCTTGCCGTCCGTGTTGATGCTGTCCAGCGCCGCGGCCGTCACGTCCGGGCGCAGCACCATGCCCGCGCCCCCACCAGCGGGTGGCGCATCGACATTCTTGTGTTTGCCGAGACCGAAGTCGCGCAGCTGGATGGTTTCATAGTCCCAGATGCCTTCCCGCCGCGCGCGCTCCAGGATGGAGACGCCGAGCGGGCCGGGAAACGCTTCGGGAAACAGGGTGATGAAACTTGCCTTGAACATACTCCGAGCCTTTAGCCTACCGTGTGCGCGCCGTCACGCTCGCCAGACCGTTGCCCAAATGGCTGGCTGCCCTCCTGACACCCAAGAGCAGAGCGGATCGCGACAGCGGTCGACAAAAGTTGACACATGTGTCACTTTTTTCTGGGAGGAATAAAATGACACAAACACTGCCGGGCCTCACACCCGAAGAAATTGGCCGCGTCCGCAAGCCCCTTGAAGAAGCCTGCACGTTGCCCCCCGCCGCCTACCTCAATGAAGACATGTACGCGCGCGAAACCGACCAGATACTTCGCAAGAGCTGGCTGCCTCTGGCACGCATCGACCAGATAGCCATGCCGGGGGACTTCATCTCGCTCGACCTGTTCGGCCAGCCGATCATGGTGGTTCACGGACATGATGGCGAAGTCCGCGTCATGTCCCGCACCTGCCTGCACCGCGCGGCCTTGCTGGCCGACGGAACCGGTAATCGGAAACTGTTCACCTGCCCCTATCACGCCTGGAGCTATGACACGTCGGGCCAACTTGTCCGCGCGCCCCTGATGGATGGCGCCAAAGATTTTTCAGAGTCCGGCTGCCGGCTGCCCCAGCTCCGTACGGAAATATGGGAGGGTTTCATCCTCGCCAATTTCGATCCTGACGCCGCCCCCTTCGCACCCCCGGTCGAAAGTTACCGCAAGTATTTCGAGAATTTCCGGCTCGCCGACATGAAGGTTGTCCACACGCTGGAATTCGACAGCGACTGGAACTGGAAAGTGCTGGTCGAGAATTTCATGGAAGCCTACCACCATATCGCCACACACTCCGAGACGTTCGAGCCCGCCTATCATGCGCGCGACTCCCGCGTGCCGGACAATGACGGCCCGTGGTCGATCCTGCACATGCCGGCGGCCCATGAGGAACTCCCGCCCGGCCTGCCACCGCTCGAGAGTCTTGAAGACTGGCAGGCGCGCGACCTGTTCGCCACCGCCATCTTCCCGCATTTCCTGCTCGGCATTCAGGGCAGTGTCGTCACCTGGTACCAGGTCTTTCCGCAAGGCGCCGGCAAGCTGCACCTGAAGATCCATATCTGCGTTCCCGCCGCCTACAGCGACATGGAAGGCTTTGACGAGATTGCGGAAGGCATGGCGCTGATGGTCTCAGCGATCCATCACGAGGATATCGGGGCGAATGATCTCGTCTGGCGCGGCCTCAACGCGCCGATGACACGGCAAGGCCGCCTTTCTCCGCTTGAGAAAGCCATCTGGCAGTACAATCAATGGTGGCTCGACCAGTTGGAAACGCCCTAGGCGTCGCCCTCCCAATCCGGCCAGTCGCGGAACAGGCCGAATTTGATATTGGTCACCATGGCATTCGCGCTGAAGTGCAGCGTATCGGTTTCACCGGACCGCGCGGCCGCGGCGCGAAACGCCGTGTCGAGTTGGGTGAGGTCGCGCGTCTCGATCATGATGTGGAACTCGCGCACATCGTCCGGCCGCAGGCCCAGCTTGCAGCGCATCATCCGCCAGGATTCAATGCGCCCTTCTGATTGCATGTGATCCAGAAACGCCGGCAGCGCCTTCGCAAAGGCCCGCTCGTCTGTTCCGGGCTTCAGGTCAAACCAGATATGATAGATATCCATGCCGCTTTCCCCTGCTGGTTCGCCCTGTACCTATCGCAAGCCGGCGACAATTGGCATAGTGCCGCAAGGAAGCGCGAGCCGGGAGACAAGTGAATGGGGATCATTGCGAGCGTTGCCGCCTTTCTCAGCCGAAAATCCGGTCCGCCCCCCAGACGGGAGCTGCCGGAGGTCTACAAATCCATGAGCGCGGCGGAACTGAAGGACGCAGCCTTGGCCGGGGACCTGCAGGCCGAGGCAGCCCTGCGCCAACGTGCAGAAGCAGCGGGTAAATGAGACTGGACCGGTAGGGCGCCAACCTCTACTCCAAACCTATGTCGCAAAGCCCCGCCCTCTCCGTCCTGATCCCGTTCTTCAATGAAGAAGGCAATGTGCACCCCGTGATCGACGAGGTGCATGAACAGCTGGCGGGGATCAGTTTCGAGATTGTCTGCGTCAATGATTGCTCGTCCGATGCGACCGAGCGGGAACTCGCGGAGGCAAAAGCGAAGCATCCGGAAACGGTCGTCGTGTTCAATCATGTCGCGCGCAAGGGGAAGTCCGCCGCGCTGTTCACGGGCCTCAAATCCGTGCGCGGCCAATGGGTTCAGCTACTTGATGGCGATGGCCAGAATGACCCGGCCGATACGGCCCGCCTTTGGAAAGACATCATCGTGCCGGGCGCCTCACCCCGGCTCGGCATCATTGCCGGCAAGCGCAACAGCCGGAATGATTCCGGATTCAAATGGGTGCAGTCGCGGGTCGCAAATGGCATCCGCCGGTTCGTCCTGCACGATGATGCGACCGATACGGGCTGCGGCTGGAAGCTGATCCGGACCGCCGCCTTCCGCGACCTGCCCTTCTTCGCCTCCATGCACCGGTTCCTGCCGGCCCTGATCAAGCGGGCGGGCTGGGATGTGCGCGAGGAGCGGGTGAATGACCGCAAGCGGCTCGCCGGGCAGTCGAAATACGGTTTTCTCGGCCGGTTGGGCGCGGGGATCTTTGACCTGATCGGCATGTTCTGGCTGATCCGCCGGGGCGGCTACGGCATCGCCCGCGAATGGCATGACCCGCGGGCGAATTAGACTCACGCTTTCCTAGTCCTTGTGAACCTCACCGCCCCGATTGCGCAGCGCTTTCGGCATGTTCGCCTTTGGCCGCTGCGGTTGCGGTTGCGGACGAGGCTGAGGCGCGGGACGCGCCTGCGGGCGGGGCTGCGGCGCGGCGCGGGCCGGCTGGCGCTGGGCCTGTGGCTTAGGCCGGGCCTGTTGCACCGGGCGCACTTGCGGTTTTGGCCGCGCCTGCTGTTTCACCGGTTGCCGGACTTGCTGTCGGGTCTGCGGCTGGGCACGGGGTTTCACTTGCTGGCGCGTCTGGACTTGAGGACGTTGCGGGATTTGACGCCGCTCCGTCTGGGTGTTCCTCAGCGCCTTGGGACGTGAATTCATATCCACTTTTTGCGGCGGGCGCGGCGTCGTTGCGGGCCTGCGCTCCGTTTGAATGCGGGTGCGCTGTGCTGCAGGCGGTTGCACCTGACGCACTTGTGGGCGCTGGGCTGCGGGACGGCTGGGCTGAACGGCCCGCACATTCGGGCGCGAGCGCTCAGCCGAGCCGATATTGGCGCGCTGCGGACGACCGGGCACAGCCTGGGGACGGCGCAATTGCCTGGCGTCCTGGGCCTGCGGGCCACCCGCGAGAGCGTTAGGCGCGGTGCGGGTCACAGTGCCGACCTGCCCGCCCCTGCGGTCTCCGCGATTGCCATTGCGGCCCTCATCCCCACGACCTCGGTCCGCATAGCCGCCATCATTGCGTCCACCCCGTCCATCATGGCGACCATCGCGCGGACGATCTCCGCGATCCCCACGAGGTCTGTCACCCACCGGCCGAATGGACGAGATATTGTCGTTCAGGCGAATGCCATTCAACCGGTCGGTCGAGGCGTCTACAATCTGGCAGCGGCCCTTGTAGTTTGCGTGTTCACAAACCTCCCACTGGCCTGACCGGATGCGCAGCGACGAAATATTGTCGTTGAACCGATACCGGCTGAGATCGGAGATGCCCTTGTTCAGGCCGAGCGAAGCGCCGCGTTCGTAGGAATCCGTGTACAGCGTCACCGCGCCTTTGCGCGCGCCGTAATGACCCTTCAGCGGCGGACGCTCCTTGCGGTAATTGTGGTGGCCATAATGAGGATTGGCCCCGTAGCGGGTCCACCCAAAGCCATATGGCCCGTGGCCCAGCCCTGGACTGTAATAGCCGTAAGATCGGTAACTGGGCGAATAGCCATAATGGTAGACGCTGATGCTCGTACTTGTGCCGTAGCCGTGGGAATAATTGTCGGAGCCATAGCGCGCATTATCGGCGTACCGGATATAGCCGGACTGATCGCGCGTGAACATCAGGCCGTGCTCGGCCTCGGTGTATTCGTAAATCGGGCGGACCGAACTCAGCTCACCCTCCAGCCCATACCAGCCGAGATCCTGGACATCGCCGCGAACGAAGACGCAGCGGCCGGTGAAATCGCTGTGCTCGCACAGCTCCCACGCCCCTGACAGGACAGCCACAGAGCGGGCACGGTCGTTGAAATAATAGTCATTCAGAGAATAGGCAGGATCGAAGACTTCCCGCACTTCACCGCGAAAATCCTCACCGCTGAACAGCATCAGACCAGCGGGCTGATCATTGGTCTCGTATTGCGCAACTGCAGCGCCCGCAACAGTAAGCGGGAGAGCAAGGACGGCGCCGAAGCGGATCAATCTGGCGAACATGGGCAGTTACCTCATTCTTAACGTACCCTTTATGGCAGGATGCGCCTGAACGAGCGGCAACATGGGTCAATTGCCCGTGTCAGCCTCATCGCCAGGCGCGGCCCATTCGGCCAGATCCGGAATGATGAGGCGGGATGTGGCAAGGTCCACGGTCGGCACATCGGCCAGCGTGAAGGGCACGAGAACCGTGTCGCCGCGATCAGCCAAGCGGACTTCGAGCAGATCGTCTGCGCCGAAATTCTGCACGGCTTTCACGGTCCCGGCGGGCTCGCCGCCCCCCGCAAACACCTGCAGGCCGACCAGGTCCTCGATGTAGAATTCGTCATCATCTGTTTCAGGAAGTTGCGCACGGGGAACATGCAGAAGCGTGCCGCGCATGGCGTCCCATTCTTCCTTTTGCTTCTGCTCTTTCGGGCGGACAATGAAATGGTCCTTGCCGGACCGCGCCGATTGCGGGGTCAGCACAGGTTTTCCGGCTTCATCGGTCAGTACACCATAGGTGAACACATCATCCGGGTCGGCGGTGAAGCTTTTCACCCGCACATCGCCGCGTACGCCGTGGGCGCCCTTGATGACGCCCACGACAATAAGTCTCTCAGTGTTTGATTTCGCGCTCATGCCGCTTCTCTAGCGACCGAATGGCGGAGCGCAAGCAGGCAAGCGCCGTATCAGCGCCAGCCATCATAGGCGCGGATGGAGGAAATATTGTCATTCATCCGGATCGGCTTCAGGTCACCGGCTCCGCCCTGCAATACTTCGCACCGGCCGCGATAGTTCGCATGCTCGCAGACCAGCCAGCTGCCCCCGGTAACGAGAAACGAGCTTGCGCGGTCATTGAATCGGTATTGGCTGAGGTCTGGAATATCCTGCTGGACCTCGATCCCCTGCCCGCGCTGAGCGGAATCCGGGAACAGGACAAGACCGGCAGTCCAGCCGCCACGACGTCCCCGGCTGTTGCCATGCCCATTGCCGCGATAGGTGGCCGGGCGAAGCGAAGACACATTATCGTTCAGGCGATAGGCATTCAACCGATCCGTACTGGCGTCGACGATCTCACACCGGCCCCGGAAATTGGCATCGGTGCAAAGCTCCCAGGCGCCGGACTGGATCACGATGGAAGACGCGCGATCATTGAAGCGGAGTCGGGCAAGGTCCGGCTCGGCGCCGTGGATGCGCAAGCCTTCGCCGGAAAACCCGGAATCGGAATAGAGGACAGCGCCGCTGCCGCCACCCCGATAGGACGTATCATGATACTGCCCACGGTCCGCGCAGGCAGGAAGCGCAACGGCCGCCATGCCGAGCGCCGCCATCGGCAGGGTTTTGAACAATCTGGTCTTGAGCATCTCGGGTCTCCTTTCAGGTTGTCTCTGGTTTTAGAGGAAGCGACCTGAACGGCGATTTTGTTCCCTGTTGCTCAGGGTTCAGAGACCCGGCATCACGCGCACGAAAAAGGCCGGCACCCCAAAGGGCACCGGCCATATCCCGAGACTGGAAAGCCAGTCTTATTCCGAAGCTGCTTCCTCAGCAGGCGCTTCGGCCGGCGCTTCTTCAGCAGCCGGTGCTACTTCAGCTGGAGCCGCAGCGGCTTCAGCAGCCGCTTTTGCCTTCTCGGCTTTCTCTTCAGCGCGTTCCTGAGCTTTCTTGCCCGGCTCACCCTTTTTCGGGTTGCTGCCGTGCGCCCATTCTACGATTGGCTTGCCGTCCAGTTCGATCTTGGACAGGAAGCGTGCGACGCGCTCGGTCGGCTGGGCACCCTTGCGGAGCCATTCGGACGCTTTCTCGGCATCGATCTGGACGCGGAATTCCGAATCTTTTGGAAGGCGTGGATCATAGGAACCGATTTTCTCGACGAAACGGCCGTCGCGCGGGGCGCGGGCATCCGCGATGACCACGGAATAGAAGGGGCGTTTCTTGGACCCGCCACGGGCGAGTCGGATCTTGAGGGCCATATGTGTATCTCCTGTAAGTCTGGCGTCTCGGGGTCGTATTCTCAGTCGTCGGTCTCAAGACCGCGAATGTGCTCATGATGGCGGATAACTTCCGCTACGATGAAATTCAGTAGTTTCTCGGCAAAGGCAGGATCGAGTCCGCTTTCCTGGGCCAGCTGGCGCAGCCGATCGATCTGGCGCGCCTCGCGATCCTTGTCCGCAGGCGGCATATTGTGCACGGCCTTCAGCTTGCCGACTTCCTGCGTCGCCTTGAAGCGCTCGGCCAGGGTGTGGATGATGATCGCATCCAGATTGTCGATGCTGGAGCGCAGCTTGGTCAGCTGCAGCAGGGCGAGCGCATCAGTGTCTGTGTCTGTGTTCATTTCTTCTTCCCTCCGCCGAGACCGGGAAGGCCGCCCATGCCCGGAGGCAAGCCGCCGCCACCAAGACCCGGCAGGCCGCCTGCGCCGCCACCCATCTTGGCAAGGTCGCCCGGCGAGATGCCAGCGGCCTGCGCCATGTTCATCATGTTCTTCATGCCGCCCTTCTGGCGCATCTTCTTCATCATGCCGGCCATCTGCTGGTGCATCTTCAGCACCTTGTTGACGTCCTGCACGGTCACGCCCGCGCCGGCGGCAATCCGCTTGCGGCGCGAGGCATTCAGAATGGCGGGCTTACGACGCTCCTTGCGGGTCATCGACAGGATGATCGCTTCCTGGCGCTTCAGCACATTGTCGTCGAGATTGGCCGAATCCATCGCAGCCTTTGCCTTGCGCGCGCCGGGCAGCATGCCCATCAGGCCGCCAAGCCCGCCCATGCGCTGCATCTGGCGGAACTGGTCGGCCATGTCCTCAAGGTCGAACTCGCCCTTGCGGAGTTTCTCCGCCATGCGTTCGGCCTTTTCGGCGTCCATCTGCTCGGCGGCTTTCTCGACCAGCGAAACAATGTCGCCCTGTCCGAGAATGCGGCCGGCGACGCGCTTGGCATCGAAGGCATCAAGGCCGTCAAGCTTCTCGCCGACACCCATGAATTTGATCGGCAGGCCGGTGACGGCCCGCATGGACAGCGCGGCGCCGCCGCGGCCATCGCCATCCATCCGTGTCAGGACAAGGCCGGTCAGCGGCAGGCGCGCATGGAAACGGCTGGCGGTTTCGACGGCGTCCTGACCGGTCAGGGCATCGGCCACGAGCAGCGTTTCGGACGGGTTCGCGATCTGCGCGATCTCCGCCACTTCATTCATCATCTGCTCGTCTATCGTCGTGCGACCGGCCGTATCGAGAATAAGCACGTCATAACCGCTGATCTTGGCGGCGTTCAGGGCGCGACGGGCAATGTCTGCCGCCAACTGACCCTGAATGATCGGCAGGGCACTGACATTCTCGTTGCATTGGTCAGCGAGGATGGCGAGCTGTTCCATCGCCGCCGGACGGCGCGTATCGAGCGAGGCGAGCAGGACGCGCTTGCGTTCCTTTTCCGACAGGCGCTTGGCGAGCTTGCCGGTGGTCGTCGTCTTACCGGAGCCCTGAAGGCCCGCCATCATGATGATGGCCGGCGGGCTGTCGATGCGCAGGCTGGTGTCGGCCTCTTCGCCGCCGAGCATGTCGACCAGCGCGTCGTAAACAATCTTGATGACTTGCTGGCCAGGCTTCACCGAGCGGATGACTTCCTCGCCCACGGCGCGCGAGCGCACACCCTCAATGAAGTCCTTGACCACAGGCAGGGCGACGTCGGCCTCAAGCAGGGCAACCCGGATTTCGCGCAGGGCGGCGCTCACGTCCTTTTCAGACAGTGCCCCGCGGCCCGTCAGGCCGTCGAAAATTCCTCCAAGGCGTTCGCTCAGCGTGTCGAACATCTTTGTCGCTCCTTTGCCGTCTGTCAGAGAGTCTGACATAGGCGCTTAAACCCATTGCACAAAGCAGAAGAGCCCCGCTGAGCGACACTTCGCCGGGCGGGGGGCCTCGCTGACCTCATGGATCAGTCAAAGCGCGCTTTTCGTAATTTGCGCAGATGTTGGCGCGCCTAAAGCACGCGGGGGCCCATGCGTCAAGCGAGTTGCAGCGCGCGCACCTGGTCTCGCAACAGGCTGATGGCGGCCTTGATCTCGTCTCCGACCAGGCTGAGGACGACCATATTCGCCCATGTGCCCCCGGCGGTGCGCATGTAATTGCGGATCAGCCCCTCGCGCTGGGCGCCCATCTTGGAAAAGGCGCGGATTGCGCGATCATTCTGTTCCGGCACGAAATAGGAGATCCGGCGGAAGCGGGCGGCGTGGGCGCGCGTAAGCAGGGCAAGCTGGGTCGCCGGGACAATCGCGGTGCCGCGATACTTCTCGGGATGCCAGACAAACCCGATTTCGAGCCGCCGGTGCGTTCGCGAAACCCGTTCGAACGCAGCGAGGCCCGCAAACTCTCCGGTCGCCTTGTCGATCACGATGAAGGGATAGAAGGTCTCGGTCGCCTTCAAGTCGAGGCTGTGATCCATATAGGCTTCGAGACTGGTGCCGGTCGGCATGACCGGCATCCATTGCCACATGGATTCAGCTATCCCGGTCGCGAGCACGACTTCCTTGTGTTCCGCCGTGAGCGTGTCGAGGCGAACCACATCATTTTCCGGAGCCGGGTCAGCGAGGTTCATATCTCAAATCATTAGGCCAGAGGCCGGACATGGCAAGCGAAACCACGCCCGACCTTGTAAGTTCTGATTTGGAATTCAATATAAGTTTCGAAATGGAACTTCAGTCGATCATTCCGTGCCAAACAATTGCCGGGTCAGATAGGTGAATTCCAGCGCCGAGCGCTTGGCACGCTCCTTCTGGTTCGCCGCGGCGGAGTGCCCGCCATCAATATTCTCATAATAGTAGAATGGCAGGCCGGCGGCCTCGAACTTTGCCGCCATCTTGCGGGCATGGCCGGGATGGACCCGGTCATCCTTGGTCGAGGTGACGAAGAAGGGCATCGGATAGTCCCGGGAGGCATCGAAATTCTGGTAGGGCGAGATGGTCTCGAGGAATTCGCGTTCTTCCGCCACATCCGGAGAGCCATACTCATCGACCCATGAGGCGCCTGCCAGCAACAGATGGTAGCGCATCATGTCGAGCAGCGGCACCTGCACCACGACCGCATTCCAAAGGTCTGGCCGCTGGTTCAGCATGACGCCCATCAGCAGGCCGCCATTCGAGCCGCCCATGATGCCAAGATGCTCCGGCGAAGTGACGCCCCGCGCGACAAGGTCTTCGCCGACCGAGATGAAGTCATCATAGATGCGCTGACGGTGCTGTTTCAGGCCAGCCTGATGCCATTCCGGGCCGAATTCGCCGCCGCCCCGGATATTGGCGAGCACATAGGCGCCGCCCTGTTCGAGCCAGAGCCGGCCCGTGACAGGACTATAGGACGGGTTCAGCGACACCTGGAAACCGCCATAGCCATAGAGAAGCGTCGGCGTGGTGCCGTCCAGGGACAAGTCCGCCTTACTGACGAGGAAATACGGAACGCGCGTCCCGTCTTTCGACGTCGCAAAATGCTGTGTCACTTTCAGGCCGGTGGCGTCGAATTTCGGCGGCAGGCTTTTCAGGGTCGTCACATTCCCCGTCGCCGCATTGTAAGAGAGCAGCGAGTCCGGGGTCAGGAAGTCTTCGTAATTGATGAAGACCGTTTCTTCCTCATCGCTCGCAAAGGCGATGTTCGCCTGTCCCGTACCGGGCAGCGTAACGGTTTCGAGCGTCCAGCCCGCTTCCCCTGCCTCGGCCCGCATCACCTTGCCCACGGCCGTGTCGCTGACGCCAAGCAGCAGCGCGCCCTTGGCAATGGAGACGCCTTCCAGGGCCTGCGTTTCGCTCGGGTGGAAGACGAGGGAAACAGGCGGCAATGTGCGGGTTTCCATGAAGGCATCGACGTTGAACGCAACCAGATCGCCGGACTTGAACGAAGCGTCCTGTCCTGTCGGGGCCCAGTCTTCCTGCAACGAGACCAGCAATTGCCCCTGATAGATGCCTTCCGGAGAGGATTTCGGCGGGATGGGCCATTGGACCGGATCGGTTTCGCCTTCCGGAAACCACCAATACCGTGTCGTGAAGAATGTGTCGGCCTGTGCAGCGCCCTGCAGGACGCGCCCGTCTTCCAGTTCCAGCGCCATCGGCCAGACGCCGACATCATCGGCCTCGCCGCGGATCAGCTCCTCGGCTGATTCCAGGGGTGCACCGCGCTGCCAGCGCTTCACAATGAAAGGATAGCCTGATGCCGTCAGCGTGCCCTCGCCCCAATCGGTCGCGATCAGCAGCGTGTCCGGACTGGCCCAGGCGCCGCCCTGCTTGGCTTCCGGCGTCACAAAGCCGTCTTCAACGAATTGCTTTGTCGACAGGTCGAATTCGCGCCGGATGATGGCGTCCTTGCCGCCATTCGACAGGGAGACCATGCATTTGTAGCCGGCCTCACTTCCCTTCGGGCGGAAACAATCGGCGCCCTTGTAGACCCAGTTCCTGTCTTCGGCTTCGGCCAGCTGGTCGAAATCCAGCACGGTTTCCCATTCGGGGGAGCCGGTTGCATAGCTTTCCAGCGAGGTACGGCGCCACAGGCCGCGGACATGCGTGTCGTCCTGCCAGAAATTGTAGACCATGCCGTCGCGGATCGTGCCGTAGGGAATACGCTCCGCCGACGTCAGCGCTTCAACGGCCGCCTTCTCATAGGCCGCATAATTCGGGTCGGCCTGCAGTTCGGCAAGAGAGCGCTCATTCTGGCCCCGCACCCAGCCAAGCGCGGCGTCGCCTTCAACGTCTTCCAGCCAGAGATACGGATCCTCGGCTGCGGCATCAGAGGCGTGCGAAGAAGGAATCGTGTCTGCCAAGGGGGTCTCCGTTGGGGGTTGGGTTCCGCAGGCCACAAGGGCCAGAAGGCTGAGCGGAGCGAAGCGAAATATTTGCGCATGGCCTCTCCGGGATCGGTAAGTCCTCATGGGTTAACTGGGCGGAACGACCTATAATTCCAGTCCTGTCACCCCAATTGCCCAAATCCTGCCGCGCAAGGGGGGCAATGGCATGCTGGGAAATTAGTCAATCCTTTCGAAGGTGATGCGTTCCACCAGCAGCGCGCGCGACTTCTCAGGCACGACCGGCCGGATAGCGAAATAGTCGAACCCCTGATCGCCGATATGGTCAGGCACCACATATTCGAAACTGAAATCCTCGAATCCCTGGGCAAGATCGAAGACCTGCCAGCCCGAATCGCCGTCCCGGCCAACCGAATAGTTTACCTTGGCCTGCATTGCGCCTTTCTGGTCAGCCGGGCGCATGCGGACTGTGCACCGGATGCGGCGTCCGGAGAACTGGACTTCGAGGTCGCTGGCGAGCCGAAAATGCGGCCCCTCTTCCGCGTCCGGCCCCAGCAGACCTGCCTGCGCTTCGATATAGAGCAGGTAGTCACCATCGCTGTCGCGCGCGAGTTCGGTTGTCGCGTCTCCGCCCGCCATCACCTTGTTCAGGAATTCCCCGTCGACCGTGATGAGGTCATAATTGGACCCGTCCCCCGTCACCGCCCCATCCGGCAGGCGGCCAATGGCCGGCCAGATGGCAAGCATGACCATGCCCACGGCAAGCAGAAGGGCCAGGGGGAAGAAGATCCGGTCTTTCATGAATGGGGCAACTCTTTCACAGTTCGGCGGTGGGAGCCGCTAGCCAAGGACTGGCACTCCTGTTAGCAGGAAGCCGAACGGTTTGGCGAGCCGTAGACGCCGTCTTGCATGAAATTAACGGGGGCGAGTTCCATGTCGAAATCGGCATTGCGACGCCGGGCCAAGGAGGCGCGTCACTGGCTGTTTGAAGCCTGCTTCCCGCTCTGGAGCGAGCGCGGCGTCAGCGAATCCGGCCTGTTTCGTGAAATGCTGTCCCTCGACCATATGCCTATGGCGGAAGAGTCTACACGCGTGCGTGTACAGGCCCGGCAAACCTTTGTCTTCGCACAGGCCGCCCTGCTGGGCTGGAAGCCCGACACGGCCCGCGACCTTGTGGAACAGGGTGTGCGTACACTGAGCGGCCTTGCCCGCCGGGAAGGCGGCCTCGTCGGGCACAGCATCAAGGCGGATGCCAGCGGCTTGGCCGATGAGACGCCGGACCTCTATGACCTTGCCTTCACTCTTTATGCGCTGGCCGTCTCCAGCCAGGCACTGGAAGACGGCAGCGGCGCGGTTGCCTCGGCGCGTGCATTGCTGGACGCGCTGGACCGGCGCATGAAGGACCGCACGAATGGCGGATATGCCGAAACCTTGCCGCCCCCCTCACGCCGCTCTCAAAATCCGCACATGCACCTGCTGGAAGCCTGCCTGGCCTTGCACCGGACCGACCCCGAAGGCGGTCATCTGGTGCGCGCCAGCCACCTCATCACTCTGTTTCACGAGAAATTCACGGCCGGCCCCGGCGGCCTGCTGGGCGAAGTCTTCGCCCCGGACTGGAGCGAAGGCCCCGGCGATGCCGCCCGGATCGTGGAGCCCGGCCATCAATTCGAATGGGTCTGGTTGCTCAACACCTATGCCGAAGCCGTTGGCGAACCCATGGCGCCGATTGCCGGCCGTCTCTACAGCTTTGCCGCCAGCACGCTGGACGAGGATGGCCGCGCCCTGCTGGAAGTCAGCCGGGAGGGAATCCCGCACGATTCCGGTCGGCGCAGCTGGTCGCAATCGGAAGCGCTGAAGGCCCATCTCGTCATGCTGGAAATGACCAATGATGACGCTATAGCCGCTGCCGCCTGCCGGAGCTTCGACATATTGATGGACGAGCATCTGACGCCCGAAGGCGGCTGGATCGAGCAGTATGATGGCGACGGTCATATCGTCTCGACCACCATGCCCGCCTCGACCGGATATCATGTGGCGCTCGCCTTTTCAGAGCTGATCCGCGTCATGGACGCTTGAACCGCGGCGTTTTTGCCCCGAAAAGGGCCCTGAACTGATCAAGAAGGAAATATTCATGCCCAGACTAGCGTTAGTCCGCCACGGCCAGTCCGAATGGAATCTGCAAAACCGGTTCACTGGCTGGTGGGACGCCGACCTGACCGAGAAGGGCGAAGCCGAAGCAAGGAAATCCGGCGACTTGCTCAAGGCGTGCGATGCTGATTTCCGTGCCGCTTTCACCAGCGTCCAGACGCGCGCCATTCGCACGCTCTGGCTGGCGCTGACGGAAATGGACCGCGTCTGGCTGCCCGTGACCAAGCATTGGCGCCTCAATGAGCGCCACTATGGTGGCCTGACCGGGCTCGACAAGGCCGAGACCGCCGCCAAGCATGGCGACGAGCAGGTCCATATCTGGCGTCGCTCCTATGACATCCCGCCGCCGCCCCTTGAGGCCGGCAGCGCGTTCGATCTCTCGGCAGACCCGCGCTACAAGGGCATCGACATTCCCAACACCGAAAGCCTGAAGCTGACGCTGGAACGCGTCCTGCCCTATTGGGAAGAGGCGATCACGCCGGTCCTGAAGTCGGGCACCGATGTCGTCATTGCGGCGCACGGCAATTCGCTGCGCGCACTGGTGAAGCACCTTTTCAACGTGGCCGATGAGTCCATTACCGGGATCGAGATTCCAACCGGCAATCCGCTCTACATTGAACTTGACGATGATCTGAAGCCAATTTCCGTCCGTTATCTGGATGCAGATCGCGGCAAGTCCTTGCCCGACCTGCCATGAGCCTTCGCCCGTCCCGGCGGCGCGACCGGCGCATGATGGGACGGGCCCACAGCCTGGCCCGGCTGAACCACGGCCTGACCGGGGCGAACCCGTCGGTCGGCTGTCTCATCCTTGACCGGAATGGCCATGTCGTTGGCGCGGGCGTCACCGGCCTTGGTGGCCGGCCCCATGCAGAAGAAATTGCCCTGGAGGAAGCCGGCGAGGCAGCGCATGGCGGCACAGCCTATGTCACGCTGGAGCCATGCCGTGAGCGCTCGCAAGGCGGCAAATCCTGCTCTGTGAAATTGCTGGAAGCGGGGATTGCGCGCGTTGTCTGCGCGGTCGAGGATCCGCATCCCGTCGCCAATGGCGGTATCCGCGCCCTCAGGGAGGCCGGAATTCACGTCCAGATCGGTCTCGGCCAGCGCGAAAGCCAGCGGCTCTACCGTAAATTCTTCGAAAGCGTCCTTTAGCCGGCGAATGGCCCGGCATGGGCGATGATCTTTTCGTAGAACGCCACCGAATCCCGTTGGAACGCTGCCTTGTTGAATTGCTGCTCATAGGAGGCGCGACCTCCTTCGACCAGCTTCGCCGCCAGGGCCTTGTCCGAGATTACCCGGCTAAGCGCCGTGGCGAGTGCGTCGACATCATTCTTCGGGATCAGCAGCCCGTTCACTTCATTCTCCACATAGGCCGCCGGGCCGACCGCATCCGCCGCCACCAGCGGGCGGGACGCCGCCCAGGCATCGACGGTCACCGTGCCAAACGGCTCATAGCGGGACGGGAAAGCCACCACATCGCAGGCCGCCAGCAGCGCGCCGCGATCATTGCGCCAGCCGAGGAAGCGAACCCGGTCGTCCAGGCCGAGCTTGGTGCAGTGCGCTTTCAGCTCCGCTTCAATCGGGCCATCGCCCGCGATCCAGACATACAGGCCCGGCACGTTCGCCGTCGCATCCAGCAAGGTGTCGAGGCCCTTCTTCTCGTGCAGGCGCGCGAGGGCGAGGGCGACCGGCGCATCCTCCGGCGTATCCAGCGCCGCACGGCTGGCCGGATCAGTGCCTTCAAAGTCTGCATATGTATGGATAATGGCAGAGCGGTCGTCCGGAACGCCCTGCTCGCGGATGTGGCGCAGCAGATCGATGGTCAGGCCGACATGCCATTCGCAATTCACGAAGCGGGCGAGCTTGTAATAGCCGCCATACCAGCCAATCGAGCGGTTGCGGTATTCTTTCGGCGCGTATTGCCCGGCGCGGCCCATCCAGTATTCGATGACGTCCGGCTTGAAGACCTTGATCGCATCGCCGATCACGCGCCGCGTCGGGAAGGGCCAGGTATTGTTGAAGGCGGCCACATCCACACCGACCCCGGCCTCGCGGAATTTCTGGACGCGGAACGGATTGTCCGGGCGCGTGACCACATGCTGGGTCAACCCGGCCTCTGCCAGCGCCGACACGGATTCCAGCATGATGTTCTCTGCGCCGCCCTCTTTCGCGCCTGCCATCACGTGCATGATCCGCATCTGCCGTTCCTTTCAGTGTCCAACAAGTTATGACCGAGCGCATACCCATTATCACCAGCTGCGGCAAACGCTCCTTGGCAGTGCGGGATGAAATGCCTACAGACAGGGGCCGAACACAATGAAAGCCGCATGCCCATGTCCGATTATCGCCTCTTCGGCGCAGATACCTCGCCCTATTCCCAGAAAGTGCGGTCGTTCCTGCGCTACAAGAATATCGATTTCGACTGGGTCTCCCGCTCGCGCGAGAACGAAGAAGAGTTCCAGGCATTGGCCCAGGTCGCATCTGTGCCGCTGCTGGTCTCCCCGACCCGCAAGGCCAACCAGGATTCGACCGCTATCATTTCCGCCCTTGAGGAAGATCATCCCGAACCGTCCGCTGTTCCCGATGACGTCGCCACCTCGACGCTCGCCCTGATCCTTGAAGACTATGCCGATGAGTGGCTGAACAAGATCATGTTCCTCGAACGCTGGAGCCAGAAGCCGGACCGCGAAGACGCCGCCCTGCGTGTGCTGGTCCAGCTTTACGGTGGCAAGCGCCCCCGCGCCTACAAGAAGGCCCAGAAGCAGATTGCAGACCGCATGGCGGATCGCCTGAGCCTGGTCGGCGCGGACAGCGGCAATGCGGATGTGCTGCAGGCTTCGTTCGAGCGGTTCTCCACCCTGCTCAATACGCATTTGACGGATCATCTCTACATCTTCGGCGGTCGTCCGTCGGCGGCAGACTTCGCGCTGGCCGCGCAGTTCCAGCAGATGATGATGGACAAGACCCCGGCCAAATGGCTGACCAAGCATGCGCCCTTCGTGGTCGCATGGATCGAAAACATGGAAGATCCGAAACCAGGCGCGCCTTTCGCCACGCTGGAAGAGCTTGCGCCGACGCTGACGCCGCTGTTTGCCGAGGAAGTCTCGAAAACCTACCTGCCCTGGGCCAAGGCCAATTCCAAAGCCGCCGAGCGCGGCGACAAGGACGTGTCGGCCTCGGTGGAAGGCGGGAATTTCGCCCAGACCACACAGAATTATGCCGCCCGGGCCTATGATTCCGTCCGCAAGGCCGTGGGCTCCTCGCTCAGCGACGACGCCCTGAAAGGCTTCCTGTCAGACGCCGGCTGCGCCAAATTCTTCGGCTGACGCCGTAGCGAAGCCCCAACCAGAAACGGCGCGCCCATCTCTGGACGCGCCGTTCTTTTATTGGGGCAGCACTCTGCTGTTAGGCAGCGTTGCTGGCGGATTTCTTGCCGATCAGTTTCGGTTCGGTCTGGGCCGGGGCGCCGATCTCGATCTTGCGGGGCTTCTTCTCTTCAGGAAGCTCGCGGACGAGGTCGATCCGCAGCACACCGTGCTGCAGATTGGCACCGGTCACGATGACATGATCAGCCAGTTGGTAGCGCCGGATGAAGCTGCGCTGGGCAATGCCGCGATGCAGATAGTTGCGGCCTTCGCCGTCTTCATTCTCGCCGCGCTTGCCGGCCACGGTCAGCAAGCCTTCCTTCGTCTCGATTTCGAGGTCGTCTTCGGTGAACCCGGCGACCGCGATCTCGATGGCGAAGGCATTGTCGTCAACGCGTTCGATATTGTAGGGCGGATAGCCCTGCGAGCCGTCGAGGCGGGATGCCTGGTCGATCATGCTTGCGAGCCGGTCAAAGCCGACAACCGTTCGGTACAGGGGGGTAAGGTCGATATTGCTCATGTGTTCAGTCCTCTTGAATCAAGCAACTGCGGGCAACCCGTTCGGGGAGCGCCCGGATGGATGTTCGGCGACTGCGATGGTCCAACCCGAATTCGGCGTTGGCACAGATACCGGTCACAGCCCGATTTACGGCACCGTGACATGATCTATGTGGGTAGCGTATGTAGAGGTTCAAGAGGCCAGTTGAGGAGACTCCCCATGAAGCATTTGACCCCGATTTTCGCCCTGTCTGCAATGGTTCTGGCCGCCTGTGGCCAGCCGGATGCCCCCGCATCTGACACGCCCGCCCCCGCGACCCCGCCGGTTGAGGCCTCGTCTGCAGAGACGTCCCCGCTGGACACCGCGATTGCCGGCGCGCATCGCAGCGAGGCCGAAAAGGCGCGGGATGCCTGGCGCCACCCGAAGGAAACGCTTGAATTCTTCGGGGTTGAGGCAGACGACAAGGTGGTCGAACTCTGGCCCGGCGGCGGCTGGTACACGAATGTGATCGCGCCCTACCTCGCCAGTGGCGGCGGCACGCTGGTCGCGGCCTATTTCGACCCGAATGTCGGCGATGAAGACCGCCGCGCCCGAATTTCAGAACGGCTCGAAGAGTTCAAGGCGACCTATGCCGATCCGAAATTCGGCATCATCGAATACAGCGCCTTTTCCGGCGAAAGCGGCCCGCTGACCGAGCCCGGCACAGCCGATGTCGTGCTGACCTTCCGCAATCTCCATAACTGGATGAGCGGCGGCTATACCGAGAAATTCTTCACCGACGCCTATGAGGCCTTGAAGCCGGGCGGCGTGCTGGGTGTGGTCGAACACCGCCTGCCCTCCACCGCCACGCAGGACCCGACCGCCTCCTCGGGCTATGTGCATGAGGATTATGTCAAATCCCTCGCCGCGTCGGCGGGCTTCGAATTCGTCGAAGCGAGCGAGTTGAACGCCAATCCGGCCGATACCGCAGACCACCCGTTTGGCGTGTGGACCCTGCCGCCGGTGAACAGCACGCAAGACCGTGAAGGCAACACGCCCGATGATTTCGATGCGGAAACCTACGCCAATATCGGCGAAAGCGACCGGATGACGCTCAAATTCGTCAAACCAGCCGAATAGGCTTGCCCCTTTCCGAATTGCGCCCGTCATCTCACCAAGAGATGGCGGGCTCTTTCTTTTGCGCCCTTCCCCGCTTAAAGAGCGGCGCATGACGACAAAGACCCTTTTCCCCACGCTTGTGCGCTCCGACCCGGTGGGCGACGCCGATCTCGCGACACGTCTGGAACATGTCTGCTGGGTGCTGGCCGAGGATGACACAGCGGGCAATGCCTGGTGCGAGGATCAGGGCTATGGCGGCTACACCTCCTATGCCTCACTCGACGACCTGCCAGAGCGCTTTCCGGAATTTGCGGAGCTGAAAGCCCTGCTCGACCCGATTGCGGATGCCTTCGCCCAGGACCTCGACTGGGACATGGAAGGCCTGGCACTCGACCTCGATGCGATCTGGGTGAACATCCTGGAGCCCGGCTTTGGCCATTCGAACCATATCCATCCGGGTAGCGTCATTTCCGGAACATATTACGTCTCCACACCGGACGGATCGGCCCGGCTGAAACTGGAAGACCCGCGCCTGTCACGCATGATGGCCGCGCCGCAATTGCGCGACGATGCCCCCGAAGACCGCCGCCGCTTCGTCTATCTCGAACCGGAAGTCGGCCACGCCATCATGTGGGAAAGCTGGCTGCGCCATGAAGTGCCCGCCAATAGGGGCGAGGAACCGCGGCTCTCGATCAGCTTCAATTACGCGCTGAAACGCGCCTGACGGCGCCGATGAATCCTCGCGCCCTGTAATGCCGTTGCAATCGTGAGAGCGAAAAGGATTCGGGCACGAAAGCTGCATTAACCCTCCCGCGTCACTGCCACACTTGACGCAAAGGGTTTCAGGCGTCATCGCCACCCCACACCGTGTTTCAACCTTCCAGCCAGATGCGAGCCGTCTTATGGACCTTTCAAAAATCAAGACCGGGAACAACCCGCCAGACGATCTCAACGTGCTCATCGAGGTCCCGCTCGGCGGCGATCCGATCAAGTACGAGATCGACAAGGATTCCGGCGCGATGTTCGTGGATCGCTATCTCTACACCGAGATGCGCTATCCCTGTAATTACGGCTTCGTGCCTCACACGCTCAGCCTCGACGGCGACCCGATCGACGTCATGGTTGTCGGCAACCGTCCTCTGGTGCCCGGCTCGGTCGTGCGTGCCCGTCCTGTCGGTGTCCTGATGATGACCGACGACAAGGGCCCGGACGAGAAAATTCTCGCCGTGCCGCACAACAAGCTGACCTCCTATTACGACAAGATCGCGACCTATCACGATCTGCCGCAGACCCTGATCGACAAGACCGCCCACTTCTTCGAGCACTATAAAGACCTCGAAAAAGGCAAGTGGACCCGGATCGAAGGCTGGTACGGCATCGAGAAGGCCCGCGAACTGATCGAAGCGGCCGTCAAGCGCGGCCTCGAAGACAAGGGCTAGGCCCTTCCCCTTATACCGGCAGCCTGACCGGGCTGCCGGCCCTCCTCCTCCGGTACTTCCGATGCGCGGTAAGCGCGGCGCAGGACCCATATGGATATCTCGGTCTGGCTGGCCCTGCTGGCTCTCTTCTTCGCAGGTGGCCTGACACCCGGCCCCGCCGTCATGATGGTGATGAGCGCATCCCTGCGCTATGGCGCCTCCACCGCGCTGATCCCGGCCGCAGGCGTATCCGTCGCCAATCTTGTCTGGATCTCGCTGGCCGCGACCGGCATCGCCACGTTTGCGGCGCAGGCACCGCTTGTGCTGATGGGCCTCAAGATTGCCGGCATCTGTTTCATTGCCTGGCTGGCCTGGAGCATGGCCACCGCCGACCCGCACCGTCCTCGGGCGCGCGCAGACCAGGCCCCGGCCAAGGCCAATCTGTTCGGGCGCGGGATCGGCCTGCAATTGCTGAACCCGAATGCGCTCGTCTTCTTCGGCCTGTTGCTGCCGAGCTATTTTGATCCGGACAAGCCGGTCGTTCAGCAGGCCATGCTGATCATGCTGACCGTGACCATCACCGAAATGTTCGGTCTCGCCTTCTATGCCTGGCTCGCCGATGCCATGAACCGGCGCTTCCAGTCGCCGGTCTTCACGAAATGGTTCAATCGCCTGGCCGCCGCCGCGATGCTGGTCTCGGCCCTGTTCGCCGCACTGATGACCAGCGGAAACTGACCGTCAGCCGGGCCCAATCAGGGTTCGATCACCTCAAACCGGCCGGTTTTCGGGTTCCGCCAGTGCAATTCGCCATGCTTGATCGCAAACCAGGCGCCGTGCAGTTCCAGTTCCCCCGCCTCTACCGCGCGCTTCACGAACGGGAATGACATCAGGTTTCCGAGAGACGTTTCAACGCCTTCCAGTTCAAGGGCGAATTGCGGATTGACCGATCCGCTTTCCACGACGCGCGCGCGCGCCGCTTCCAGCAAGCGTACCCAGGGCGTCACGAATTCGCCGATTTCCGGTGTGCCTTCCCCGGCCAGGGACGCAGCAATGCCGCCGCATCCGCCATGCCCCATCACCACGATGTGCTCTATCTTCAACACGTTGACCGCATATTCGAGGGCAGCGCTGACGCCGTGCAGGCCGTCATCCGGCTGGTAGGGCGGCACGAGGTTGGCAACGTTCCGAACGACGAATAACTGGCCAGGCGCGGCATTGAAGATATCCGAAGGCTCGGCCCGGCTGTCGGCGCAGGCAATCAGCATGATGCGCGGATTCTGGCCTTCGCCGAGTTCCCGATACAATGCGGCCTGTTTTGAGTAGATCCCTTTACGGAAGCTGCGATACCCTTGCAGCAGATCCTCGACAGTCTTCATGCCTGTAACTCCTGTTTCTCTGTAGCACTGACTAGTGCATATTGCAGTGGCGGCAAGCGGAAACGGGAGTTTGTTTACCACTTCGCCCTTATGCTGACATCCCGAACGCTGTACGTATTGCAGCGCAGCACTGAAACCCTGGAGTTGTTCATGCCCACGCCTTCGGAGACCAGAAAGTCTTCCCGGAAGGGGCCGACGCGGAGCGAAGCGTCAAAGGCCGCCATTCTGGACGCAACCCGTATCGAAATGGCGGAGAATGGCTGGCGGGGCTTCAGCGTGGATGGCGTCGCCAAACGCGCCTCCGCCTCCAAGCAGACAATCTACAAATGGTGGCCTTCGATCGGCGCAATGTGTGTCGATGCCGCCCTCGCCCTTATTCCCGACAGCCCGGATGGGGGCCGTGACCCGCAGGAGCGCATCACCACGCTGATCGTGCCGCTGGAGGCCGCCGCCCGCACCGGGACTGGCCATGCGGTGTTGCGCGTCGCGCTGGCTGCCGCTGCGGACGACAAGGATGCCGGGGAATTGTGGCGCGCCTGGATGAACCGCGACATCCGCATGCCCATGCGCATGCTGCTCGCGGAATTGGCCGGAAAACGCGTGATCCGGCGCGATTTCGACCTCGATGAGGCGATTGAGGAAATGCTCGGGCCGCTCTGGCACCGTATCATGGTGATGCGCGCACCCGTCCGTGAAGGCTTTTGCAGTGCCCAGGCCGCCAACTTCCTGAAAGTGTACGCGGCAGGCTGATCTAACCTCTGGTGTGAAATTTGCAGTGGAGTTCCTGAATTCGCCAGGGGCACCATATGTCTGTTACGCGCATAAACTGGGTCGATTACGCCAAAGGCCTTTGCATCATCCTCTTCGTGATGGCTGAAGCGGTCACGGGCTATGCCCGAATGACCGGACACTCCAACTGGATGGAATTTGCCGCCGCCTGGACAGCGCCTGTTGTCTTGCCGACCCTGTTCCTGATCTCCGGCCTGTTTCTGCCGCGGACGCTGTTTGGATCAAAATCGACGTTTTTTGACCGGAAAGTCCTGAGATTCGTCTATTTCTACCTGGTCTGGCTGGTTATTCAGACCATTATTCTCTACGCGCTCGATCTCGCCTGGCACCCGTTCACCGTGATAAACCAGCTGCTCGTCGGCCTCGTCCAGCCGAGTTCCGGACTCTGGATCATCGCGATGCTGGCCCTCTTTCACCTCTCCACCTGGCTGGTGCGCCTGGCTGCGCCAACAAAAGTCCTGCTTGTCGCCGCGCTCGCCCAGACAGCCCATGCGGCCGGCCTGATCCAGACCGGATGGCTCGTCCTGGATGCCTTTGCGCAATATTATGTGTTTTTCTTCGCAGGCTATTACGGGGCAAACCTCGTTCGCCGGTACGCCGACCGGTTGGAAAAAGGGTTCTCGGACGTCCCGACCGCCCTGGTCATCTGGGCCGGGATCAACACCGTCCTGGTCGCCCAGAACACCGCAGCCCTGCCCATTGTCAGCCTCGTCCTCGGCTTCGCCGGCGCCTTTGCCATTATCGCGATCGCCACGCTGCTGACCCAGTCCCGGCATGCGGCCGCGATGCAATATATCGGGCGCGCGCACTTCGTGATCTATCTGACCTATTTCCTGCCAATGATGGCCGCGCAGACCCTGCTGGCCCGAAGCGGGCTGGCTCTGGAACCGGGCCTGACCAGCCTCGCCATCGGCCTGATTGCCCTCATCCTGCCGCTCGGGTTTCACCGGCTTGTCCGGCAGACACCGCTCAAGGCGCTCTACCGCCGTCCGATGAAATTCCGCCTCAAAGGGGCTGAACTCAGCCGCGGCGGACAGCTGATCGGATCAGCTCACGATACAATTGAAGAGGCCTGATACGGCCGGCGTCGCCGCTATTTCGCGCGGTGCCACACCATCAGCGGGTCAAATGCCCCGGTTTCTGCAGCGCGCTGCAGCTGGCTGATCTGATCGATCACGGGATTGGGCGCAGCCGGCTTGCGGGATTGTCCGTACAGCGCATCGTCCAGCCGGCAGATCTGCTCGAACAGGGCTTCAGACCGCGACACGAGGTCCAGGAAGCGGGAGGGCAGGCCGAGGCCCTGTTGCGCGGCGGCGTCCAGCGCCGGTTCTTCACGCCGGATGCGGTATTTGCGGGCAGCCGCTTCATCGCTGCGCATCTCGCCATCGCGCACAGCTTTCTGCATGACCAGCCAGCTGGCCGCCTGCATCAGGCGTGTCGTCAGCTCCATGCTCCAGGCCGAATAGGTCAGGCCGGCTTCGCGGGGCAGTGTGATTGCGGCCTCGCGACCAGGGCCGTCCAGATAGGTCGCGGTCTCCTCGACCAGGGCCATGCCCCGGGCAAAAACCGTGTCGAACAGCTTGCCGCCGGTGAACCCGTCCTGGGTGTCGACCTGATCGTCTGGTGACGTGTCTGCCGCCATGAAAGATACCTCTGTGCGCGGGTCGGGAATTCGGATTTTATCAATCCAGCCTTTCCGCCCGCTTAATTGTCGCCCCCGAACAGGGCATCCGCCGCAGATTTCTGCGCCTTCTTCTTGTCGATCTCCGCCTCGCAGGCCGCAATGCCCGCTTTCAGCGTTTCAATCCGTCCCTGCAATTCCTGCACCGACATTTGCTCCAGAGTCTGGGGCGTGTTGACCAGGATAGGTTCTTCATCGAATGCGGCCATGGGGGTCGCCCTCCAATTCATGCTACAGGCCTTATAAAAGCAGAAACGCTGCCTAGATGCGACTCTGGATTCAGGAAGGAAACACAAGCGACATGGCGACAGAAATGATGAAGGCCGTCCTCGTTGAAGAGGGCGCACCGCTCAAGCTGGGGGATTTCGAGAAGCCGGACTTAAAGCCGGGTGAAGTGCTGGTCAAGGTGGCCGCGTCCGGCCTCAACCGGGCCGATCTCGTCCAGCGGCGCGGGGCCTATCCGCCGCCGCCCGGAGCCTCCCCCATCATGGGCCTGGAAATTTCCGGAACTGTTGTGGAGACTTCAGATGGCGCCAGCCGGTTCAAGATTGGCGACCGGGTTGCTGGTCTCCTCGCTGGTGGTGGGTATGCGGAGTTTGCCGCGGTGGATGAAGGGTCGCTTTTCCCCGTGCCGGACGGCATGGACATGGTAAAGGCCGCCTGCTTCCCGGAAGCCCTGATGACGGTCTGGGCCAATGTGTTTGACCGCGTTGGCTTCCAGACAGGCGAAGCCTTTCTCTGTCATGGCGGCACCAGCGGCATCGGTATCATGGCGCTCCAGATGGCAAAGATTGCCGGGGCCTCGAAGATTTACGCCACCGCGGGGTCCGCCGAGAAATGCGCCCTTGCGACAGAGTTGGGGGCTGACCGCGCGATCAATTACAAGACCGAGGATTTCGAGAAAATCATCAAAGAAGATGGCGGCGTGGACGTCACGCTCGACATGGTCGGCGGCGACTATATCCAGAAGAACATCTCGGTCTCCCGGCCCGATGGCCGGATCATCAATATCGCCTATATGAACGGGTTCACGGCGGAGGTGAATTTCGCGCCGGTCCTGATGAAACGCCTGACTCTCGCGGCCACGACCCTGCGGGCCCGGCCGGTCGAAGAGAAGCGCCGCATCCGCGACGCCGTCGAAAAGGATTTCTGGCCCCAGGTCATGTCCGGCGACATCCAGCCCGTTCTGGAACAGGCTTTCCCGGTCGCCGAGGCCGAAGCCGCACACGCCCTGATGGCCAAGGGCGGCCATTCCGGCAAGATTGTGCTGGTCTGGTGAGGCAGGCACCTTTCAATTTCCCAGACAAGGCACTATAAAGGCCGCAAGGTTTAAGGCACGTCTGAAACCCGACCGCCCGGCACGATGTGTCGGGCGGCTGCATTTCTGGCGGCCATTTCATTCAGGGAGTTCCCCATGTCAGATATTCTGATGCCCAAGGCGACCGCCGTTTGGCTGCTCGACAATACCAGTCTCACCTTTACGCAGATCGCAGATTTCTGTGGCCTGCACTATCTGGAAGTCAAAGGCATTGCCGATGGCGACGTGGCCGAGAACATGCGCGGCGTTGACCCGATTGCGGGCGGCATGCTGTCGCGCGAAGAAATCCGCAAGGGCGAGGGCGATGAGTCGTACAAGCTGAAGAAGGCGGCCTCCAAGATCGCCCACATTCCGCAGCCGAAGCGCAAGGGCAGCCGCTACACACCGGTTATCCGCCGTCAGGACAAGCCGGATGCCGTGGCCTGGTTCATCCGCAACCACCCGGAAGTCTCCGACGCACAGATCTCCAAGCTGATCGGTACGACCAAATCGACGATCAACAATGTGCGGGACAAGTCGCACTGGAACTCGCCGAACATTCGTCCGGTCGACCCGGTTACGCTCGGCCTGTGTACCCAGATCGAGCTCGACGAAGTGATCGCGAAATCTGCTGACAAGCGCCGCAAACTGGAAGCTGAAAAGGCCGAGAAGTTCGAAGGCCCGGGCCTTGCCCCCGCCCAGGACGAGGCCAGCGCCTACGAACCCGAAGAAAAGCCATCCGATGGTGGCAACGTCTCTGCAGACGACATCTTCAAGAATTTCAGCTAGGCAAATCCTCGCACATCCGTTTCAGAAAGGCCGGCCCCAGCGTCGGCCTTTTTTGTGCACGCACTCCCCCTCTTCGTGTCATCCCCGAGGGCGAAGGCATTTACTTTGTCATCCCGGAATTTGCGCCAGCAAATATCCGGGACCCAGCAGAGCGAGGGCGCGATCCGGGTACTGGATCCCGGATAAATCCTGTCGGATTTTCCGGGATGACAAAACCTCCTCTCCCCGCCTCTCCGGCGCAGGCCGGAGTCTCGTGCCGCTGGCTCCACCCCCTCGTAGGGCGGGTTAGCAACGCGTAACCCGCCATCCGGTCTCGCGGCATG
>CAJXOF010000014.1 GCA_913057945.1 uncultured Hyphomonadaceae bacterium
CTCTTCCTTGCTCAGGAATTTCTCGGACATCTTGCGCAGCCATTCCTCGGGAATGTCTTCAACGTCCACGGCATCGGCCAGGCTGTCGAGTCCCTTGAAGACATGACCGAAGACCTTGTCGAACTTGTCGATGTTGCGCTCATCCTTCACCAGCGCGGCGCGGGAGAGATAATAGAAATCCTCGACGTCCATATCGATGACCTGCTTGTCCATCGCCTCCATCAGCAGAAGGTATTCCTTCAGGGTGACGGGCACTTTGGCTTCGCGCAGCTCATTGAAGAAGTTCAGGAACATGGGCGGGTCTCTTCGTTTGGTTCACCATGAAGATAGCGTCGCCGGGGCCCCATGTCCAAGATGACGCTGGGAAAAGCAAACGCCCGCTTGACATGAAACCTATAGGTTTCCTATAAAAGGAAACTGAAAGGTTTCATGATATGCCAGACCAAGATGTCTTCCGGGCCATAGCCGACCCGACCCGGCGCGCGATCATGTCCATGCTGGTAAAGGGCGATCTGCGTGTCTCGGATATTGCCAGCCAGTTCGAGATGAGCCGGCCCGCCGTCTCGAAACATCTCGCCCAACTGGAAGCCGCTGACCTCATCCTGGTCGAGCGTCAGGGCAGGGAAGCGATCAACAAGCTCAATCCGGAAGGACTGAAACCCGTCGCGGAATGGCTGAGCTTCTTCAGCCAGTTCTGGGACGACAAGCTCGCCAATCTGAAACAGGCTGTGGAGGGATCCGATGACTGACGCCATTCTAACCAAGACCATCTTCATTAACGCGGCGCCGGAGCGCGTCTGGACTTATCTCGTCGAGCCGGAAAAGCTGGCGCGCTGGTTCCATGAATCGGATAAGGTATTGGAGGCCGGGCAGGACTACGCCCTGCTGCGCGAGAACAAGGACAAGCCGGACCCGAAAATGTGCTGGGGCAGGGTGCTTGTCTCCGAGCCTCCGCACCGGCTGGTCTATACGTTTACGCACGCGTTCCTGGACGGCCACGAAACCGAGGTGGAATGGCGGCTCGAAGCCGCCTTTGGCGGCACGAAAGTGACCCTGGTTCACACCGGCTTCGAGTCTTTCGAGGGCGATGTTTTCGAGATGCTGACAAGCCATGACAAGGGCTGGGACCAGCATTTCAGCCGGCTGCGCATGGTGGCTTCCTGACTGAAACGCTCATGCCCGGTTCAGCTGAATTTGCTAATCAGGCGGCATGAAATCAATGATCTCAGGCGTTTTGATGGGGCTGACCGCTTTTGGGGCCGGGCCCGCAGGGGCGCGCGATGCACAATCTTGCGCAGGTCCGGACGAGGCGGCCTGCATGCTTGATGCGATCTGGCTGGCCGCGGCCGTATTGCCGAAAGAGAAGCAGGTCCGTTTGGCCCGGCCCTTCCTTGAGACTGCCTCCTTGAGCGGCGACGCCCATTTGATAGGGGAATGGCGTGCGCGCCTCGGTTCGCCGGTCATACGCCCGTCCAGAGCGACCCCCTATGCGCGGCAGAAAGCGGAACTCGCGCTGGCGGCGGGCGATTGGGATGAATTCCTCCGCGATGCCCGTGCGGGTGTGCGGCCGTTCAATATCGGTCGACCAGAAATCATGGCGGAAGGCGCACGACTCGCGTCCACAGCGTCCATCCGGCGGCGCGTGATGGAGGCGATGTTCGAGTTGGCCGGCCCACGCCAACAGGCGTCCGGGCTCGATCGGTCCTTCGAACAGGCCGATTTTGGTTATGCCCTGGCGGAATTGTCCATGCAGACCTGCGACCTCGCACAGTTCGACCGGGCCGTGGCGCTTACCGCTGACCCGGACTCCTTGCGCTACGCCCTGTGGCGGCGCCGGATGACTGGCAATGCGGGCGCCCTGGCCGAACGCATCCGCAATGACGCCGACGCCGGCGATACGCATCATGTCCGCACGGCATTGGAGGGCTACGCCCCCATTCTGGAAAGCGGATATTGTCACTAAGCGGAACCAGATCATCACTTGTGCGTTGAAAGCACATGGAATTTACCCCAATCGAAGACCTGACGGCCGAAGTCGAAAGCATGGCTTCGGCCTTTTTCAAAAGCCTGCCGAACCTGACTATCGCGCTGGTGATCCTGATTGTGACCCTGATTGCAGGCCGCATCATTCGGGCCATCGTGTCAGCCGCCATGCATCGCGCCCATGTCCGCGATGCTCTGGTTACGCTCGCGCGAAACCTGATTTCCATCTTGGCCTGGGTCGTTGGCATCGCTATCGCGATGACCGTGATTTTCCCATCGGTATCGCCCTCTGACATCATCGCGGGGCTTGGCCTTACCTCCGTCGCCATCGGCTTTGCCTTCAAGGATGTGTTCGAGAACTTCCTCGCAGGCGTCATCATCCTCGGTCGGGAAAAGCTGCGCATTGGCGACGTGATCGAATGCGAAGACGTTTATGGCCGCGTGGAAAACATCCTGATCCGGGAAACTCATGTCCGCGAGACAGACGGCGAACTGGTGATCGTGCCGAACTCTTATCTCTTCAAGAATCCGGTCAACATCGAGACCGATCGCGGCCTGAAACGGCAGGAACTGGTCGTGGGGGTCGATTATGATACCGACATGCGCCAGGCGAAAGCGGTGCTGCAGGATGCGCTGGCCTCTTGCGAGACCGTGAAGCAATCCGAGACCATGGATGTCCAGTGCGTGTCATTCGGCGGCTCTTCTATCGATTTCAAATTGCTCTGGTGGTCCGGCAGCCGCCCGGCAGACCAGCGTGAAACCTATGATGAGGTTGCCTTTGCCGTGAAGGATGCCCTGGACGAAGCAGGCATCACAATCCCGTTCCCGCAATCGACCCTCTCCTTCCGCGAAGAGGCCATCCCGATCCCGCTGAAGTCGATCCTGACGGAAAAACAGGAAGCGGCGAACGAGAACGGCTGAGTTCGGGGCGGTTTGCCCCTTGGCGCGGCCAAGACTCGCGCCATAGAATGGAGGCATGAGCGATATCGAATTCCAGGAAGATCCGGACGGCGACCCGCCGGAAGCCATTGTCGGCAGCAAGGAGGTTGGCGCGCTGGCGCACCTCTACCGCGCGGAAGTCTATCGCTCCACCATCTGGCGCCAACGCCTCGACCAGACGACCAATTGGGCCGTGATCTCCACCGGCATCGGCCTGTCGGTCTCCTTTGCCAGTGATCGGGCCTCGCCCTTTCCTATCGTGCTCGTCGGCGCGCTTTGCATCATGTTCCTGATCCTGGAGGCTCGGCGCTACCGTTTCTTCTATGTCTGGCGCTTCCGGGCGCGGGTGCTCGAAATTGCCTTTTACGTGCCGATGCTGCGCGGGGAAGGGGCGCGTATTCCTCTCGACCGGGGCACGGCGCTATCGGATGATTACGAAAAGCCGCAATACCGCATATCCATGCCGCGCGCGATCGGGCGACGCCTGCGCCGCAATTATGGATGGATCTTCGCCATTCAGGGCGCAGCCTATTTTGCCAAGATCGCGATCCATCCCACGGATGTCCTTACACTCGGCGAGTTCATCCGCCGCGCCCATATCGGGCCCATTCCGGGGCTCGTTTCCATCGTTTTCGGTCTGGCCTTCCACGCGGCCTGGATGACGCTCGCGTGGAAAACCTGGTTCGACGAACGCCAGGACAAGACCAAGATGGCCGACTTCCTGAAAAGCCGCGAAGACGTGAACCGCCGGGCAAAGGCCCAGCCGCTCGGCGACATCACGCAGGATTAGAAGTAAGGGTGTTAGCCCGCAGGGCCACGACGCCTGAGGAGAGTGAGGGTCAGGAGCTGGGAGAAGTCTTCCCAGTCGCCATTGGCCCGCTTCGATGACTAAGGCGCGTCCGCCGGTGGCAGCGCGGGTGTGGACGCAGTGATGGGGCCGACGGATACATACCCATCATAACTTGGTGCGTCGCCCGGATAGGCAGGTATGTTTTCAAGGCTAAAGGTCATCGAGTTGGCAGCCTTATCCATGGCGTTCAATTTGAAGGTTTCCCTTCTGCGGGCCTCTTCGCCGACCCTGTTCCAGGATGTTCCCCCGTCGTGGAGAACTATCAGGGAAATTGAGTCCGGCACGAGCATGGCCATGAGTTGAACACCTGGTAGCCCAAGAAGCTCGGCTTTGCGGGCGTGGACGTTGCCTACCAACACAATGGTGCGGTCGAAACCTTTGGATTGGGTGCGAATGATCTCTGCCATTCCGTCCTCTCCCATTTGCTGTATCTTTGTCGGAGGTTGCTCGGCCAGCCAAGTGGCAAGCTCTTCGGGCGAATCCTTTTCTGGCCAGCCGACAAGTTGAACCATGGGACGAATGATAAGGGCCCGTCCGCTCCGGCGCAGATCAATCAGCGCTTCCATCATGTCCAGCATCGCCTCACTCCCCCGGCCATCCGTACTGGTCCAATGTTTTGACATGTTGGAGAGAAGCTCTGCGCGCGGATCGTCGGCATCAGATGCGGCGGCGAACGCATCTGCATGATTTGTATCGATTTCGAGGAGCACCAGCGTCTTTCCGCCCCGCGCTGAGGCGGCACAGACATAGCGGGTAAAAGCTTCTGGAATTTCGTTTGTGCCGTGCGTCTCGCCGAAGATCAGTACCCGAGTTTCTGCGGCGACGGCGACCTGTTTCCATCCGGCAGGCGCTCCGCACTCCGCCGCCCCTCCGATCGCCGTTGCGGTTGGATGATTTACGCACGCGGCCAGTGCAATGCAGGCAATTCCGAACGCTACTCGTCTGAAAGCAGGCAACATGGCGCCCCTCCAAATCTGAAATGATACACTGTATCAATTTCAGGTGGAGAGCAAATGCTGCCTTGGGGCGTGTGACCCCTGAGTTCCAAGTTCGGAAATGAAGACTGGGCCGACCTACGGTCAGCCCGCAGGGCCGCGGCGGCCTCCGCTGCCGTCGCCGCGACGGGCGAGGAAAGCGAGGCGCTCGAACAGGGCAACGTCCTGTTCGTTCTTCAGCAGCGCGCCATGCAGCGGCGGCGTCAGGCGGTCCGGGTCATTTTCCTGCAGCGTTTCGAGGTCGATATCCTCGTTCATCAGGAGCTTCAGCCAGTCGAGCAGTTCCGAGGTCGACGGCTTCTTCTTCACGCCCGGCAATTCGCGCATGGCGTAGAAGGTCGTGAGCGCGTCCTTGACCAATTTCTTCTTGATGTCCGGGAAATGCACATCGACGATTTCCTGCATTGTCTCTTCGTCCGGGAATTTGATGAAGTGGAAGAAGCAGCGGCGCAGGAAGGCGTCCGGCAATTCCTTCTCATTGTTCGACGTGATGATCACGATCGGGCGTTGTAGCGCCTTCACAGTCTCGTCGGTCTCGTAGACATAGAACTCCATCCGGTCGAGTTCCTGCAGGAGGTCGTTCGGGAATTCGATGTCGGCCTTGTCGATCTCGTCGATCAGCAGGATCGGGCGCTTGTCGGCGGTGAACGCCTCCCACAGCTTGCCCTTCTTGATGTAGTTCGCCACGTCCTTGGCGCGCTCTTCGCCCATCTGGCCGTCGCGCAGGCGGGAGACCGCATCATACTCGTAGAGGCCCTGGCTCGCCTTTGTGGTCGATTTGATGTGCCATTCGATGAGTTCTGCACCGAGGGCCTTGGCGACCTCAATGGCGAGGACCGTCTTGCCCGTGCCCGGCTCCCCCTTGATCAGGAGCGGCCGCTCCAGAGCAATGGCGGCATTGACGGCCACTTTCAAATCCTCGGTGGCGACGTAATCCTGGGTGCCTTCAAAGCGCATGAACTCTTCCTCATCTGGGTCTGATCCAACAATAGTGTCGCGAAAGTCAGGAGCAAGCGCTTACGTGGCGAAAGGGCATCGCCGCAGTGCAGCACCGAATTCATTTCAACCCGATCGCCGCCTGTGGTAAAAGGGAATGGCCATGCGCGCCGCCGCAGTGCTTCAAGCTTCAGATGAGCGCCGCGCTGGGTCTGGTTAGGTGGCCCGAACGGGCCGTGACGGACCGGAGCCAATGTAGGCCTTGTGATCCTATGCATATGGGAAACGGGCGCATGGCACATTTCCCCGGATTGCAAATCATTGTTTTCTTTGGGGCGCTTACGAAATCGCAATCAAGCGTTAACGCCTTTCTGCAAATTTTATCAAAATCTGCAGGAGTGGAATCAAACGCCATGCCATTGAAGCTGTCCCTGAAACCGGGCGAAACATTCGTGGTGAACGGCGCGGTTGTCAGAAATGGCGACCGGCGGGGTGTCCTGCTTCTTGAAAACCGGGCGCGTGTCTTGCGCGAGAAAGACATCCTGCGTCCAGCCGAGGCGACAACGCAGGCAGGCCGCACCTATTTCGCGATCATGCAAATGTACCTGCTCGGTGAAGTCGACGGCCCCGCTTATGCCCAGGCTGCTGAGGCGCTGGCGGGCCTTCTGGCAGCGTGCGAGTGCGAGGAAGACCGCGAAGCCGTGCTCGAAGTCTCTGCAGACGTCGCCAGTTCTCAACTTTACCGGGCCCTGAGCCGCTGTCGCAAGATGATGCTCGCGGATGCGCGGGAGCCGGCATGATGGCAAGCCTGAAGCAGGTAGATCCGGTCTCGGACGCCAAGCCAGTCACGCTGGAGGAGGCCATTTCGCTGCTTGAAGCCGGGCAGGGGGAGGGCCTTGTGGTCGATCTCGGCAATGGGCGCACGGCGAGCGCGGACGGGCACCGGGGCACCGATGGCCTGCTCCAGAGATTGCGGGGCCATCGCATGATGTTATCCCTCGCCTCTGGCGGCGCAGACCTGTCCAGGTTTGAAGGCATGAACGACTCGCTCATCGTGGCGCCGCTCGTGCAGGAAATCCTCGACGCCGCGGCCCAAAAGGACTAGGTGCCCGGCCATGAGCGCCGACCTTCTCTCCCTGTTTACCGCGACCTTTGTCACCTTTTTCGTCCTGATCGATGCATTGGGCGTGGCACCCGTGTTTGCGACGCTGACGGCCGGCGGTGACGATGCCTATCGGCGCAGGATGGCGGTCAAATCCATCATCGTGGCCACGATCATCATTTACGGGTTTGCGTTTGGCGGGTCCTGGCTGCTTGGCGCCATGCATATTTCCATTGATGCCTTCCGGGCGGCTGGCGGCATCCTGTTGTTCATCATCGCGCTGGACATGGTGTTCGAGAAACGCACCGAGCGCCGCGAGCATCGCGCAGAAGAGCATCTGGGCACGCATGCGTCCGATCCGGAGCCGGATGACATTTCCGTCTTCCCCCTGGGTATCCCGATGGTGGCCGGGCCGGGCTCCATTGCAACTGCGATGTTCTACATGTCGGACAAGTCGGACTGGGTCGAGAAGGGGATCGTGCTCTCCGCAATCGGGCTGAACCTGCTGCTGACGCTGGTCATTTTCCTGATTGCCGGACCGCTGGTGCGCCTCATGGGCGCCAGCGTGGCGGGGGCGCTGACGCGGATCCTCGGCGTGATCCTGGCGGCCCTATCGGTTCAGCTGCTGATCGACGGCATTCGCGGCGCGTTCAATCTCTAGCGATCAGATGCCGGAGGGCTCGACGCTCTTTTTCGGCAGGCGGACATTCCGGCGGAAGGTCGCAATCATCACATAGAGCAAGGCGAGGCCGGATGCGGTGAGGCCCAGGACCTGGAGCATCAGCTGCCGCGTCCACTTGATGCCTGTGTCGGCAATGCGCAGTGCGCCCGGCCCGTCCTGTTTCACGAGGGCCACCGAGCGGTCCCCGCCCGCCTCGGCCAGCAATCGGGCGCGGCGGAGATCGGGACTGTCTTTCACATGCTCGATGAGTGTGATTGCCGCCGGAGTGCTGGTCAGCATGCCGATCCGGTCGATCTGGGTCAGGTCGGTTTCAAGCTCCAGCAAGCCATCGGCATTGATCGAGTCGAGATAGGCGTTCCGTACCCGGTCGACGCGAACGCTGGTCGTGGCCAGTTCTCCCAGGGCCTCTTCCAGCGCGGGGCGCAAGACATCATCGGGCAGGGCGTTGTTCAGGCGGCCTTTCAGGTAAGCCGTGAATTCCGGCGTCATTCTCCGGGCGCGGCGAGCAGATTTGAGGATGGAGGCCGCCCGGATGTTGCCTTCCGACAGGCCATCGGGGGTATCCGCGCCAATCAGGGCAAGCGCGGTGATCTTGAGGGTGATCGGATCAACCCGGTCGCCCCTGAGCCAGCGCTCGGAATTGTTGGCGAGGTCCGCAAATGTCCCAAGCAGGACGAAGCGCCGGTCCGACGGACGGGCCGTGCTGGAGACGCTGACTTCGGAGTCTTCCGCAGTCTCGTCGGCAATCCCTTCTTCGGGCACATTATCCGTGCCGTCTGTATCTTCGATGATGGCAGACGCGCTCGGGATATTTCGGGAGCCAGCCGAGGCCTGGGCCTTTTCGAATTTCAGGCCGATATCGAGCGGCAATTTGCGCAGCGCGGCGGCGGCCATTCGGTCATCCGCGCGGTCCAGCTTCACGCCGCTGGAATCGGCTTCCAGCTCGCGCACGGAGTCCCGGTCGAGCATTTGAGGCGCCGCCAGAAGGAAGCCGCGCGCGGCTGCGACATCCATGTCGGTCAGTTCACGTTCGACTATGTCATGCCAGAATTTGTACTTGTCGCCGCCATTGCGCGGCGCGATCGCCGCAAATGTATCGTCCATGTTGCGACGGGTCTGATCGATTGATTCAATGGTGGGGGAGTCTGAAAAACTCTCGCCGGAAAAAGCCATGGTGAGGCTTTGCGCAGCGATGACGGGCATGAGGATCAGCAGTGAGTTGAACACCACCGCCTGCATCCAACCGGACGATTTATCCATAGTTTTCCGGCGTCGGGCCATCTACGCTGAAACCAGTCATCCGTTGTGTTTTGGACAGGCAATCATAGAGCGCGTCGTCGGGAGAAAGATCAAGTCCCGGCCTGTAAATTGCACAGGAACAAGCGGTTTCAGGCACCAAGGTTTGGTAACATTATAATGAAGATTACATGTTTTTGCCTCAATTGTCTGAAAACATTGACGAAAATTACACAGCCTCAGCAATTGCAGAGAATCACTTGGGGGTCTATATCCGCCCCCAAACAGAGTTAAGGTGATAAGCGATGAGTGTTGACCTTTCGGACGACTATCGCCCCTCGGATGACGAGGAGTTCATGAACAAGCGTCAGCTCGCTTACTTCCGGCGGCTTCTGGAAAACTGGAAGGCCGATATTCTGGACGGCGCGAAGCAGACCATCAACAATCTTCAGGGTGAGTCAGGATCCCTGCCGGATATCGTGGACCGTGCATCTGCGGAAAGCGACAAGGCCCTGGAATTGCGCACACGCGACCGCCAACGCAAGCTTATCTCCAAGATCGACTCGGCCCTGCGCCGGATTGATGACGGCTCCTACGGGTATTGCGAAGTGACGGGTGAGCCAATTGGCCTGCGTCGTCTCGAAGCGCGACCGACGGCGACGCTGAGCCTCGAAGCGCAGGAACGCCACGAGCGCAAGGAACGCACGCTGCGCGACGACTGACGCCTTCCGAATACGAGTACCAGAATAAAAAGCGGCGGTGACCCTGATCGGGATCACCGCCGTTTTCATTTACCCATCAACCCAACGCTTCGGCGGTTATGCTTGGAGCCTCATGCGTTGAAGACATACTGCCACCAAGGTCCAAAGGATGTCTTACAGCATGGTAATCAAGGCCTTAACAGCTGCATGTGATATTTAACGCAAAGCGCGCCTGCATTAAGGCTAACGGAGTTTTGGGTTGCACCATGGCTGAGGATGACCGCAGCAGGGCGGAAATTACTAACCAGTCGTTAACCGTATCTGGCGCACAACAAACTGGAACACGTGAACCGGCTACCCGCTCCATGAAGACTGATCTGCCTCTTGCTGCCGATGACGGATGGGACATGTCTCCCAGACGTGAGGCCGACATCATGCTTGACATGCCGACAACATTCGAGCCGATCACGCCGACGCGTCGAATCCCGACATCGCGCGGTGTGCTCAGCTCCGCCGAGATCGAAGCCCTGCTGCGTCCCAATCTGGACGACATGCCTGAGCCGGAGCCCGAGCCGGAACAGGTGATTGATGTTGCTGTTCCGGATCTGGTTAAACGGCTCCCCGCCGAACCGACCGAAATAACTGAAGATGCGCGCCGGGTTGCATCGCGCCTCACTCTGGCGCTGCGGGATGGCTGCGGCCTGAAAGCTGCGGCGCTGGCCCGGGCCAGTGCGCGCGGCAGTTTCGACCAGGGGCTGGAGACCGAGTGCGCCGGCCGTGGCTCGGCGATTGCCTGCTACGTCGCGCCGGGCGGCGAGATCGCGGCCATGCTGGTAATCAGTGCATCGCTGGCGAACGCCCTGATCGAGACCGCCTGTGGCGGCACGCCGACCGCGGGCCATCACCGCGCCCTCACACCGATGGATGCTGCGTTGCTGGAAGGGCTGGTCCGCCCGCTTGGCACAGCCTTGGCGCCGTCTCTCAAATTCTCCCGTATCGAGACCGATGCGGAATTTGCCTCGGCGCTCGCCGGGCCGGGCACGACCTCCATCCTCGATCTCGATATACGCGTTGAGGATCTGAAGATGCCGGCGCGCCTGATCCTTGCCGAAGACGATCTGTTCGACCTGTCCAGCGATGTGCCGCCCGCGCGCGCTCAGGGCCGTGTGTCGCACTCTGCCGCACCGTCGGCTGGGGCAGGGGCGATGACCGCCGTGCTCACAGCGCGGGTTGCATCGCTGAGCGTGCCCTTGTCCCGTCTTGCAGACCTGAAGCCCGGCTCGACCCTGCTGCTGGGCTTGCCCGCCGACCAGCCGGTCGAACTCCTGACGGGCGGCCGGGATGGCGCGGTCGTTGCTGAAGGCGAGATTGGCCGCAAAGGCAACCGGATGGCGCTGCGGATCAGCCGGCGGACAGCCCTGCTGCGCTAGGCAGGGGCTTGCCCTCACGGCGTCCTACATGTTGGCTTCAGCGCCTGCTTTCGACGCTTCTTCCGTGCCACCCCCCCGGATTTCCGCTTCGCGCTGGGCCCATAGCCGCTTCTGGTATTTGGTCGAGATCACATCGGTGACCACCAGCACGAAGATGACGAGGTAGAAGGATGATTTGGACATCGCTTCGACCGTGTAAGAGAACAGCTTCATATGGGCGAGATGCGCGCCTTCGGTGACGAGCAGGATGCCGACCAGGAACAGAATGAACAGGCCCATGACCTCGTACATGCGGTTCTTCTTGAGGAAGTTTGCCACCGCGTCCGCCATCATCGCCATCACCACGCCGGATACGATGATCGCAATCGCCATCAGCCAGACTTGGTACTCCTTGCCCGGTCGGCAGGCGACCGCGTCCACCATGGGCTGGGCGATCAGGGCTTCCTTGCAGTCGGTAACGGTGCCTGTGAACGTTCCGATCGTCTCGCCGGCGGAATTCACGATGCGCGCGATTTCCTCATTCGCGATCGCCATCGCGGAGAGGATGGAGTCGAAGGAAAAGACGAGGTTCATGGCCACGATCAGGCCGATAGCCTGCATCACCGATTTCGATTTGCCGCCCTCACTATGCTCGATGTGTTCCACCGTCAGCATGTGCGAGATTTCCTTGATCGCCGTATAGATGATGAAGGACCCACCCGCGAAGGTGATCATGCTCTGAAAAGTGAATTCGCCTTCGATGATCCCGGTCAGATGAAAGCCGAATAGCGGCTCTGCCAGCGCATCGAACAGGGCGACGATGACAAACAGGAGAACGATCCGGAACAGCACAGCCAGCCCGATGCCCCACTGGCGGACCATGGGGGCCTTGGCTTCGCCGACCCGTTTTGATTCGATGGAAATGTAGAGCAGATTGTCAAAGCCGAGGACGGCCTGGAGCATCAAAAGCATCAATAGCGTAAACAGGCCCGATACGGAGAAGACCTCCGCCAACATTTCACCCAGCATCCCCGAATCTCCTGATATAAAATCTGATCCAATTCCCTGATAGGGAGAGTGGACCGGTCAAATCAAGTTACGCCGGAGGTCTTTAACAGTTCCGCTTCGATCTCGACGTGCACCTTATCGGTCAGCAGGCCGCTGAACCGATCAATGCCGAACACGGTCCGGTCCAGGTCTGTGGTGGCCGAGAAACCGGCGACCTGGGCATTGCGCAGCCGGTCGAAGCCGGCGCCATTGAAAGTCACCGACAGGATGATCGGCGCGTTCTTGCCGTGCAGGGTCAAGATGCCCTCGACCTCCGCCGTGACCGGGCCGGTTATCAGGATGCGCGTCGACTGGAACCGGGCTTCAGGGAAATTGGCTGCGCTGAACCAGTCTGATCCCATCAGCGTGTCCGCGAATGCGTCATTCGCGATGTCGAGCGAGGTCATGTCGACCACGCCTTCCACCCGCGCCTCTGCCGGAGCGTCCGGTTCACCGCTCAACTGGACGTCAAACCGTTCGAAGCGTCCGACATAGGTGGAATAGCCAAGATGATCGATCTTGAAGGTGAGGGCGGCGTGGGCCGGATCGAGTTGCCAGTCGCCGCCCTCCATATTCACGACATCCGTGGTCACATCCGGTTTGAGGATGGGGGCGAGCACGGAGGTGCACGCAGCGAGCCCGGCCAGTGCGAGCGGAGCAAGACAGGCGCGGGCAAAGCTGCGTGGGATCATGGTCAGGCGCCCTTCGTCTCGGCGACCCAGGCGTTCACATTCTCTTCGAGAATCTGAAGCGGCACCGGGCCATCTTTCAGGACAACGTCGTGGAAGTCGGCGATGTCGAAGTCTTCACCGAGCTCAGTTTTCGCCATTTCGCGCAACTCAAGGATCTTGAGCATGCCGATTTTGTAGGCCGTCGCCTGTCCGGGCATCACGATATAGCGCTCGATGGCCTTCTTCGCGTCACCTTCCGGATTGGGCGTGTTGTCCAGCAGGTACTGAATCGCTTCTTCGCGGGTCCATTTCTTGTCATGGATCCCGGTATCGACGACGAGCCGTGCGGCGCGCCAGATCTCCATGGCGAGGCGCCCGAAATCGTCATACGGGTCGGAATAATAGCCCATCTCCTTCGGCAGAAACTCCGTGTAGAGCCCCCAGCCTTCCGAGAAAGCAGTATAGCCGCCATATTTCCGGAAGCTCGGAATGCCTTCCAGCTCCTGCGCAATGGCGATCTGCATGTGGTGGCCCGGAATGCCCTCATGGAAGGCAAGCGCCTGCAGCTGGTAAGTTGGCATGTCCTGCATGCGATAGAGGTTGGCGTAATAGGTGCCCGGCCGGCTACCATCCGGGGCAGGGCGGGAGTAGAAGGCCTTGCCAGCGGATTTCTCGCGGAACGGCTCGACCGCCTTAACGATCATGTCGGCCTTGGGGAATGTGTTGAACACGCTCGGCAGGTCGGCCTTCATCTTTTCGATCTGCGCCCGCGCTTCGGTCAGATAGGCGTCACGGCCTTCTTCGGTGTTCGGCATGTAGAATTGCGGATCGGTCCGCATGAACTCGAAGAACTCCTTGAGCGTGCCTTCAAATCCGACCTTCGTCATGATCCCGCGCATCTCGTCATGGATGCGGGCGACCTCGTCCAGGCCCAGCTGGTGGATATCCCCGGCGCTCTTGTCGGTCGTGGTGATATGTTTCAGGCGCATCGCGTAATAGGCGTCACCTTCAGGCAGCTTCCACGCGCCATCCTCGGTCGTGGCGGACTCCGACTGTGTCTCCATGACGGCAATCAGGTTTTCATAGGCCGGGCCTACCGAGGTCTCGAGCGCCGCAGCGGCACTTGCGAGCAGCTCATCGGCCTGGGCAGAGTCGATCGTGCCGCCCTCGACGAGGCCGGACACCTTGCCGCGGAAATCCTTCATCAGGGGGCTGTCTTCGCTGCCATCATCCACATCGGACGTGAAGGGATAGCCGGTGATCACACCCTTGGAATCATTCAGCACATACGGATACACAAAGGCGGGTGGCATGATGCCAAGGCCTGCGGAATATTCAGCATTTTCAATATTCTGGGCCAGATAAGTTTCGACGCCTTCAAGGCGGGCCACATAGGCTTCGGCATCAGACAGGCTGGTGACGCCATGCTGGTTTATCAGGAAGGCCGGGATGCCCGACTGGACGCCGCCCATCTGGTCGAAGACATAATCGTAGTGGCGGTAGGGGAAACCGGCTTCGGCGTCGGCCAGCTCATATTCGGCGAGGCGCCAGGACAGCTTGGCCTGGTCGTCCAGCAGGTCGAAATCGAACAGCGTCTTCATCTCGGCGACGTTGGCGCGCTGGATCTCCATCTCCTTGATGTCGGCCGCGTCCGAGGCGTCATTCCATTTGTCGTAATCCGTCTTCACACCGAGATAGGTCTGGTACATCGGGTTGCGCGCCAGGGTCTCCTGGAACTTGTCCTCGAACCACTGGTTCAGCCGGGCGCTCTCGGCGGCCACCAGTTCGGTGCGGTCTGCCTGGGTCGGAGCGGGGGGAAGGTCTGCGACTGGGGGCGACAGCGTCGACTCCGGCGTGCTCTGACAGGCGCCGAGCAGCAGGAGCGCTGCGATTGCTGTTGAAGTCCGTCTCATGAAAAGCTCCGATTCCACTGTGATTTCTGTAATTTTCAACGTTGGTCTTAACGTCTTTTTCGCTTTCATTAACCTTTGTCGTGCCACATTTGGTACACTAGGATTCCGTATGACTGAGTCGGCAGCGATGCCGAACGGAAAAGGCGTAGAGTGCTGGCCCAACCTTGGCGGCTGGCAACAGGAGTGTAAAGCGACCAATGGATTTTCAAGTGCAGGCGAAGGCCGCTCCCGCTGACGATCAGGACACTGCCGCCGAAATGAGCGTGCTGCCTGAGCGCGGACGCGTGGACTTCATGCAGCTTTCATTCTGGATATGCCTGCTCGTGTCGATCGCGGCGGCCAGTGTCGCACTTGCCTGGCCAAACGCTTCCGGCGCGCCGGGCCCGATCCTGCTGATCGCCATGGCGTCAGGCGGACTCGTGTTCCTGTTGTGGAGCGTGCGCGGCGCTGGCCGGATGCTGGGCCTGTTCCCGGAACGTGGCTCGATTGCCCGCGCTGCGCAGGCTGCGACGCCGCGTTTTGGCTGGATCGAGGCGCTGGATGAATCCGTACTGATTGCCGACCAGGGCGGCGCGCCCGTTGCGGCCAACACATCCTACCGGGAACTGACGAGCCTCGCGCTGATCGGATCGCAATCCGAAGGTGCGCCTGTCACGGTGGATCGTCTGTTCGGAGCAAACCCCGGCCTTGCTGCGCCAGTCTATCGCCTGTCCAAGGGCGCCAAGGCTGGTCATGCCCGCCGTGAAATCCTGCCGCCGATCACGATTGGCCCGGAGCGCGTGCCCGCCCAATTCGAAATCACGGTTTCCCCGCTGCCGCGCGACAAGGTTCTGTGGCGCATTCGTCCGATTGCGGGTGAGCGCGAAGCGACCGGCGCGGCTGACCTGAAATCGCTCTATGTCGAAGACGCCCCGATGGGCTTCTTCGCGGCGCGCCCTGATGGCACGATCACCTATGCCAATGGCTGGCTGCGGGATATGCTGGGCCTGCCCGAAACGGCCAAGAACATTCGCATCGACGACATCATGCGTCCTGAATTCGTGAAGATGCTGTCGCGCGACCGCAAATCCGGCGTGCCAGGCCGGGTCGACATCCAGCTGCGCGGTCGGGACGGCGTCGAGCGCCCGGTGCAGGCGATCACGACCTGGTCGGGCAAGGGCGCTGATGCGACCGGCCGCACGATCATCCTGGCCAGCCAGCAGGTGATGAACACCGGTGAGGAAGGCTTCCGCGTTTCCACCGCGTCGCGTCCGCCGCGGCCCGATGGCGACCCGATGTTCGACGATGCGCCATTCGGCGCCGTGCGCCTTGAAGGCGGCAGCGTCGACAGCGCCATCATCATGGACACCAACCGCGCCTTGATGGACCTCACCGAAGGCAAGGCCGCGCCGGGCGGGAAATTCTCCGACCTCTTCTCGGCCGAGGAAGGCGAAGACGCCCTCAAGAGCCTGCTGGTCGATGCGATCGACAAGCCGGTAAACCTGAAACTGGCCGGCGAAGAGCCCAAGCACGTCAACGTCTTCGTGGCGCTGGATGGAGCCGGGCGCCCTTCGGTCGCCTACGTCATGGACATCACCGAACAGCGCCAGCTGGAAATGCGCCTGGCGCATGGTGAAAAGATGCAGGCCATCGGCCAGCTCGCCGGCGGCGTGGCCCATGACTTCAACAATGTGCTGCAGGGCATCATCCTGAATAATGAACAGCTGATGGTGCACCATCCGCTAGGCGATCCTTCCTATTCGAATTTGAAGTCGATCCACGAATTCTCGATCCGCGCGAAGGACCTCGTGAAGATGCTGCTCGCCTATGCGCGCCAGCAAACCTTCAAGCGCGAAGTCTTCGCCGTGACAGACTTCATGTCCGAATTCTCCATCCTCCTCCGCCAGCTGCTGGATGAGCGGATCGAGCTGGACGTCAAGCATGGCCGCGACGTGCCTTATATCAAGGCCGACAAGAACCAGCTTGAAAACGCCCTGTTCAACCTCGCGACCAATGCGCGGGATGCGATGCTCAGCCACAAGAATGGTGGCAAGCTGACGATCCGCACGGCGCGCGCCACGGGCAAGGAAGCCCAGGACAAGGGCTTCGCCTTCGTCAATGATGGCGACTACATGCTGATCGAAGTGGAAGACACCGGTCACGGTATGCCGAAGGATGTCATGGACAAGATCTTCCAGCCCTTCTTCACGACGAAGGAAGCTGGCGTTGGCACGGGCCTTGGCCTCGCGACGGTCTACGGCATCATCAAGCAGTCGGGCGGCTATATCTGCACCACGTCCGGGGTCAGCAAGGGCACGACCTTCCACATCTACCTGCCAGCCCTCAAGGCCGAGGATATTCCTGAGCCGGTCGACATGACTCAGGCCGAGAAAATCGCCAGCCAGCCCGTCGATATTTCGGGTCGCGGCCGGATCCTGCTGATCGAGGATGAAGACGGCGTACGCGGTATTGCGGCGTCCTTGCTGCGCTCCAGCGGCTATGAAGTCGAAGAGGCCTGCGATGGCGAAGAGGCGATGGAAATCCTGGAAGATAATCCGGAGAGCTTCGACCTCGTCATTTCCGACGTCGTCATGCCGGGCAAGGATGGTCCGACGCTGATCCGCGAGGCGAAGGATTTGCTGGGCCATGCCCGCGTGATCTTCATCTCCGGCTATGCCGAGCGCGACATTGCCAAACAGCTGGACGATGACCGCGCAGTCTCGTTCCTGCCGAAGCCATTCACCGTCCGCCAACTGGCCGAGCGTGTGAAACAGGAACTCGGCAGCCCCAAGAAGGAAGCCGCCTGAAAGTCGGACGACGTTTAACGGGGGCCTGTCTGGTCAGGTCCAGTGTGACTGGAGCAGGGTAGCAAATTCGGTTGCCCGCTCCGCACAGGCCCAATGGCCGGCGCCGCGCTCGACATGCAGCGGCACGTTCCAGCGCTTCGCGAACCGTTCGCCTACGGAGAGGTCTACAAAGGGGTCCGTCTCGCCCCAGAACAGCTGGCCGCGCTTCGGCAGGTTTTCGAGGCCGCTCACCCATTCATCCGAGAAACGGAGGCCGGCCGCTGACCGGTAGAGCCTGAGGATGCTCTGCCGCATCGTCTTGTCGATCAGGGGGACTTCCTGATCGGCAAGGCTGCGCGGCATGCCGCCGGTGACGAGTGCCGGCAGGAGCCGTTTCTTGTTGCGCATGCCCAGCATGACAAGCTCGCCCAGCAAAGGCGTTGCCCAGCGCCTTGCCATTGTGTGGCCGCGGTAGTCGGGATCGATCACGGCATTGGTGACGCACCAGCTGCGCACGAGGTCCGGCCGCAGGGAAACCGCGCGCAGGGTCAGCAGCGCGCCCCAGTCATGGCCGACAATATCGACGTTGCCGCCTGCCGCCTCCATCTGGCCGACCAGCCAGTCAGCATAGGCATCCTTTGTGGCGCTGAACCCGTCTGGACGCGGGCAGCCGAAGCCAGGCAGGGCAGGCGCAATATAGTCCTGTTCTTGCAGGCCGAGCGCCGCGACCAGTGGCTCCCAAAGGTGCGGCGTATCCGGAACGCCATGTATGAACAGTTTCATTGCCATTTCCCCACCCCTTGCTTGACAATAGGTGAATATTCCTATTAAGCGGCAGACGCAACCTTTGGGAAAATTATCCCATGAAACATCGTGATATCTGGCGGGGACTTGATGCCCTTGCCGCTCATCATGGCCTGACAGCTTCCGGGCTGGCGCGTCGCGCCGGGCTGGACCCGACGGCCTTCAATCCTTCCAAACGGGAAGGGGCCGATGGACGTCCGCGCTGGCCGTCCACGGAAAGCCTTGCGCGTGTGCTTGAATCGGTCGGCAGCCGGTTTGAGGACTTTGCCGCGTTGGTCGATGGAAGGCGTGGCGCGATTGCCCCCCTGATCGGCTTTGCACAGGCGGGGCAGGACGGTTTCTTTGATGATGCCGGGTTTCCGGTGGGCGGAGGCTGGGAAGAGGTCCGGTTTCCGGGGCTGGAAACGGAATCGGTCTATGCATTGGAGATCAGCGGGGATTCCATGGAGCCGGCCTATCGGGCCGGGGACCGGATCATCGTGTCTCCGGGCTCCGAAGTGAAGCCGGGAGACCGGGTCGTCGCGAAAACAATTGACGGGGAAGTCATGGCCAAAGTTTTGGCCCGCAAGAATACGCGGACTGTGGACCTCGCATCGCTCAACCCCGCTTATCCCACCCGCAGTTTCAAGCCGCCAGAGATTGTCTGGCTCGCCCGGATTCTGTGGGCGAGCCAGTAAGCCTTATCCCTTGCGCGGGGCGGTTGCCGCCTGAGCCACCTCCTCGTCATGGGCGGGCTTGTAGAGCGGGGCATATTTGTCGACCATCTTGATGCCGTCATCCTCATGATAGACGTCGCGCCAGAAATTTGGCTCGCCATCCTCATCCACGGTGACGGTCATGTAGGTGATGTGAATCTGGGTTTCGGACTTGAACTCGATTCGTTCCGGATTTGACCCTGCGAGGGCCTCGGACACCTGCCGGGACGAGATTTCCGGGTCATGCGCGGCAATCCATTTCGCCATTTCTTCCGGTTTTTCCAGACGCACGCAGCCAGAGCTGAACGTACGCTGGGCCCGGTCAAACAGGCTCATGCCCGGTGTGCCGTGCAGATAGACCGAATACTGATTGGGGAAGATGATCTTCAGATCGCCGAGGGCATTGCTGGCTCCGGGGCCCTGAACCAGCTGGTAGTTTTCGGCGGCAGCCGGATCAGTCCAGTCCACCGAGGCGGCGGAGACGGACTGGCCGGTGGCACGATCAATCACCTTGAAGTTCTTGCGGGCCGCGTAGGACGGATCCTTGGCCAGCTTTGGCAGCTTGTCGCGGCGCACGATACTGACCGGGGCATACCAGCGCGGATTGGCGACGGCATATTCCACCTGGTCGGAGAATACCGGGGTTTCGCGGCTTGGCATGCCGACGATTGTTTTCATCGCGATTTCGCGGCGGTTGTTGCGCCAGCCTTCGGCCGTGAAGGACGGAATATTGGCCCAGATATACTGGTCACCCAGATCATCATAATGGCGCCAGCGATTCATCGTGTCGGCGATCCGGTCGATCTTGGAGTCGACACTCTCATTCAGTGCGGCAAGCGTATTGCCGCCCACGACACCATCATCTTCAAGACCGTGATGGCGTTGGAATTCCTTCAGGGCGTCCTGAAGACGCGTATCAAACATGATCTCTGGGGAAGCTGTGTCGGCGTCATCATTCGAGGCCATACTGATGGTAGACAAAAGCTCACCCGCCCAGGTCTCCGGCTTGTAATAGTCTTCGGCTTCCAGACGGTCGCGCAGGGCCGGTATACGTGGATCTTCGTCATCCAGTTCAATCGCGTCACCGTCCGGAATGGCGAGCCAGCCACCCTCTGACCGGATTTCGCGATAGTGCTTCAGCTGTTTCTTGAGACGATTATATTGGGGGTGCTCGGGTTCGAGCTCGGAAAGAATGTCATCGGCATCCCCTCTCGCAGCCTTGATCAGGCTTTTCTGCACGGTGGATTTGGAGGGCGCATCGGTCTTCGATTTGGCCGCCTCGCCATTGTCGGACAATCCTCCGCTCACGGCAGAGGCCATGCGGATCCAGGCTGCGGTCAGTTGCAGGTCGGCTGTGGCGCGGGTCTCATCGCTGTTGCCCTTCAGGCGCTTGGCGGCGATCTTGTCGAGATTGGCCTTCGAGACGTCGGATGCGACAAGGCCGTAAGAGAAGAGATCACTGCGCGCGCGTTTCAGGGAGCGAATCCCTTTCTCGGTCCAAATTGGCTTGAAGACGTTCTGGGCATAGGCGGTGCGTACTGTGGTGAGGACTCCGGCTTCGGTCTCATTGCCTAATTCGCGCTCCAGCCAGTCATTCAGGATCAGGGTCTGGATGGCAGAGGCTTTCTCCGCTTCAAGTTCACCGCCCATGGCCTCTTTCTCGCTCAGATCGGCCAGTTGGACACTGTCGGCTGGGGCCGCATGCTGGGCGCAGGCGGGAATGGCGGTCAGGAGGCCAGCGGTGGCGAGGAGGGTTGATGCAAGAAGTCGGCGATGCGTACGCATAGATAATCTCCAAAATACTCTTATTAGAGAAGAGCGCGGCCGCCGCATCAGGCTGGCCTGGCCGGTCAAGGAGACTGGCGGAACTCTTCGCGGTGTTGCTGGATAAACCGGTCGCATCCGCTCCGGTTCCGAAATACGGCCCTGAAAAACATCAGAAAAAATATGGCACCATTTGCGCGCTGATGCGTTTTACGGGCGAGCGTATGGTTAAGATGATGCGTGCCTGCCCAGACCAGACAAGAGGACCAGACCCATATTTTCCGAATTCATGAAATTCATCTTCCTGCCCTGGATCATTGCAACGGCTGAGCCGCACCCGGTCCAAACAGTCGGCAAGATCGAGACGGTCCCGACAGGCGCTGGCGTCGAGATCACAGTAAACGGAACGCGCTCTGCGCTGCCCCTGATTTCCGTCTCTGCCATGCCGGGCGACCAGATCAGCCTGGCCATTCCTGAAGACGCCAACATCGAAATCTCGGACGGCAGATTGAGCCGCGACGCGGAGGAGATTGCCTGGACCGCGCCGGAGGCGCCGGGGCTGGCCGACATGACGATTTCCCATCGCGGCGCTGAAACCCGCCTGAACCTGCTGGTGCTGACGCCCTTCGAGAATGGGGTGGACGATTCCCTGAATGGTTATCGGATCGGGATGTATGCGCGGCCGTTGCGAGACCTTCCGTCCTATGCCGTGCCCAAGGGCTTTATCGACCTGACGGCGATGCCGGATGATTTGCATGTTTCGCCGAACTTCCAGCTCGGCCAGTTCCGCTGCAAGCAGCAGCCGGGACATGAACCGACCTATTTGCTGATGCAGCCCGACATGCTGGTGAAGCTCGAAACCCTTCTTGCGGCGGCGAACGAAAAAGGATGGGAAGCGGACACTTTCTTCGTGATGAGCGGCTACCGCACGCCTTTCTATAATGCCGCCATCGGCAATACGACGACTTCATCCCGTCATCTCTATGGCGATGCCGCCGACATCTATATTGACCAGGACCGGGACGGGCAGATGGATGATCTCGACGGCAATGGCCGGATTGACAAGAATGACGCTCGTGCGCTGGTCAAGCTGATCGACGAGCTTGCTGCAGAAGACTCTGAAAGCTGGGTCATTGGCGGCGCATCGGCCTATGGGTCGAATGCGGCGCATGGGCCGTTCGTGCATGTCGATACGAGAGGCTATTCGGCGCGCTGGTAGTCAGCTGAACGCTGTTTCGGCGCGCCATTTCTGTTTCCAGCTTTCCAGTTCTTCCTTCGTCTCCACTGAAAAGGAATAATGGTTCGTGGCAGGGGGAAGTCTCGCGGCCGCCTGTTTCAGGCGGGGTATGCGCGTATCCTCCCGGTGGGGAGTGTACCGCGCGGGAAGAATGACAGGCATGACAAGGGGCCGTCACGCGAGGGAAACGGGCGGACAGGAATGGTTTTTCGGGGGAGTTAGCCCGAGCTTTCCCACGATTCCAGCGCCGCACTGATCTGCGCGGGCAGCAGCGTGGCCAGAGCGCCAAGCTCTGGCGAGAGTCGAAAGGCGGGCGTCGCTGCGCCGACCATTGGCTTGGGTTCGCCGTTTTTCTGCAGGCGTTTGAGGCTGCGGGCGAGACGGGTTGCGTGGGCTTCGGGCTCGGCGATGACGCGCCGGAGCGCGGCGATGCGGGCCATCAGCTTGCGGGGCGAAACTGGTCCGGAAATGGTACGGGAAATGTCCGGAAAGCCACCGGAGCCTTCAAAGGCCCGGCGGGCGGGCAGCAGTTTCAGCCGTCTGGGGGAGAGGCGCGGGAAGATGGCAAGCTCGACGCCTTCGGGCAGGTCCGGCTCATGCGCTGGGCCAGCGGGGGCCGGGCGCGGCGGAGGAGGGGCCAGTTGCAGGCCGAGCGCCATCAGGAGGATCAGCCGACGGACGATTGTTTCAAGGATGCGGAGCCGGCCGGAGACGCGCTGCGCCAGGCCGCGCCCGATCCGCTTCGGCCCGAGATGCAGGTTCGCCAGGGCCGAAGCATCCATCACGGCAAGGGCGGCCTGTTCGAGCCCACGTTTGAGAATGTCGGTCTGCGCATCCATGCGGGGAAGTATGGGGGAAGGGGTTATCAGACGGATTGGGGAATCCATTTGGTGGGTATCGCTTCGCTCAACCCACCCTACGCAAAATGACAATGTGTGAAGGACCAATATTTGTAGGGTGGGTTGAGCGAAGCGATACCCACCACACCGGCCTATCCAAACGCGCCGACCCCGCCTTCTTGGCGATGCCATGTCGAATATGGCCACTGATCCGGGGATGTCGCATGTCCGTGCTTGACCGGGTTGAAGTGGACGTAATCCACATGCGCGGTTAGGTCGACCTCGTCCCAGATCATGTGTTCCCAATAGCGCCGTTGCCACACCTTCCGTTCGCCCTTGCGCCCGGTAAACTTCACCGCGTCAGGCAGACGGCGCGTGAAACCGCTTTTCAACAGGCGCAACCGCGCGGGATAGTTGGCGTCGCCCTCCGGCAGAGTGAGCACCAAGTGTAAATGGTCCGGCAGCACAACGGCCGCGCGCGTTTCAAAAGGCCACGCACGAGCCATGTCTCGCCAGCTTTCCCGCAGCGCGTCAATATGGCGGACGAGGAGATCGCCACGCCGGTCGTGCAGGTTCAGCGTGAAGAAATAGGTCGCCCCGGGGACGAAGACACGGCGATAGTCGGACATGGTTATCAACGATCAGGCAAAGGGTTTCATGTTGCAAGCTTCGTGTGGCGGGTATCGCTTTGCTCAACCCGCCCTACAGGTTGCGCCGCTGCTGCCGCCAGCATTCTCTGCTTGCCGCTGGGTCATTTAGGCGTCACAAACGGTCCCCATGGATTGGGGTAAGTTGAAATCATTTCACGCGGCCGCCGAAGCGGGCAGCCTGACGTCTGCGGGCGAGCGGCTGGGCATTTCGCAGTCGGCGGTGTCGCGCCAGATCGCAGCGCTGGAAGAGGCGCTCGGCGTCTCCCTGTTCCAGCGGCATGCGCGCGGCCTGGTGCTGACCGATAGCGGCCACACGCTGTTCCGCTCGACCATGGAAATGGCGACGGCCGCGCAGTCGGCCAACACGCTGCTCAAGGACCAGCAGGAGACCCCGCAGGGCGAATTGATCGTTGCTGCGCCGGTAGCGTTCGGGTCGACCTGGCTGGTGCCGCGGCTCGGCGGGTTTGCCCGCAAGCATCCGGACATGAATCTGGACCTGCGCCTCGATGACAGCCGGGAATATGATCTGCTGAAGCTGGAGGCCGAATGCGCCATCCGGTTGTGGGCGGCGGACAAGGCCGACCTTATCCAGCGCAAGCTGGGCACGGTGGCGACCAATCTCTATGCCTCGCCGGAATACCTCAAGGCCTATGGCATGCCGCGCACGCCGCAAGACCTCGATAATCACCGGATCATTGCCTATGGCGATGAAAGCTCGCTGCTCGACGTGATGAGCTTTGCCTGCCGGGTGGGCCGCGATGACAGCCCGCCGCGCCCGGCGGCGCTGAAGGTCAACAATGTGTTCGCCATGTTGCGCGCGGTCGATGCCGGGCTCGGGATCGCGGACGTGCCGGATTACATGGCCGGGACGATGCCGCGCCTTGTGAAAGTGCTGCCGGAAACGGTCGGGCCGATCTTCGATCTCTATTTCATCTATCCGAGCGATCTGCGCCGCTCGAAGCGCGTGTCGGCCTTCCGGGATTTCATCACGGCTGAGACCGAAATCCTGCGCCGACCGGCTATGCGTCAGAATTAGTCAAAAATGCGACATCCATGCGTAAATGCATGAAAGCTCTGCTGTCTCGTTGGTTGTATTCAGCGTTGGAGAGGTTATCTACCACGCATGCCAAGGGCCTCGGGCATTAACCCAATCATTCCTCCGATTGGGCGTTTCCTCCCCCCTACGGGGCCCAATACTTTCAGCCCGGCGCGTTCAATCGCTGCCGGGCTTTTTTTTGCCTTGGAGTCAGGGCTCTGCTGGCCGCTTTTTTCATTAACTGAATGCAAGATTGCCGCGCCTCAGAAGGGCCGTCAAGCCCGCGAGACGCGGCAAGTGTTGTGCAGTGCAATATGCAGGACGCGTCGGCCCGAGATTGGGGCCGCCCGGATCAGAGATTGGCGCGCAGCATCCAGGCGGTTTTCTCGGCAATCGCGGCCCGCTGGGTCATCAGGTCAGCCGTGACGGCGTCGCTGTTATCCTCGGCGATTTTCAGCCCGGCCTTGGCCGCCCGGCTGACGGCTTCGTGGCCTTTGACGAGATTTTCGACCATCGTGTCGGCGTCCGGAATGCCATTGTCCGGCTTGATCGAGGCGGGCTCGACCATTTCCCCGGCAGAGGAGGGGGCGAAGTGACCGAGGGCGCGAATGCGTTCGGCGATCTCGTCGAGGGCCATCCACAGCTCATTATACTGGGTTTCGAACATGGTGTGCAGGCTGTTGAAGCGTGGGCCGGTCACGTTCCAGTGGTAGCCATGAGTCTTGGAATAGAGCGCATAGGTCTCCGCCAGCAGCACGCGCAGCGCATCAGCGGACGTGTTACGAGCTTCATCGTTCAAACCGATATCAACGGGCATGGGGTAACTCCTTTTTCTCTCTTATCAAGGATGTAAGAGCCGTCTTTGTTCCATTCAAATCAATAGGTGGAACACCGGATATAGGGTTACTCTATAGCAGGTCTCTATGACAGGTTTGCGCAGAATCTCTGGATCCGCTTGAGCGCTTCCTGCAGCGCCTCGGTCGAGGTGGCATAGGAGACGCGGAAGGCCGGGGACAGGCCGAAGGCTTCGCCAAAGACGATGGCGACCTTTTCCTGCTCCAGCAATTCGGCGGCGAAATCCTTGTCGGTCTCGATCACTTTGCCCGAGGGGCTGGTCTTGCCGATCACGCCCGCGCAGGACGGATAGACATAGAAGGCGCCTTCCGGTGTCGGGCAGGTGAGGCCCTCGGCGGCATTGAGACCGGCCACCACCATGTCGCGGCGCTTCTGATAGGCGGCGCGGCGCTCGGGCAGGAAATCCTGCGTGCCGTTCAGCGCCTCGACGGCCGCCCACTGGCTGATCGAGCAGGGATTGGACGTGGTCTGGCTGATGACCTTGCGCATGGCCGTGATCAGCTTTTCCGGGCCGCCGGCATAGCCGATGCGCCAGCCGGTCATGGCATAGGCCTTGGAGACGCCGTTCACGGTGAGCGTGCGGTCATACAGGGCCGGCTCGACCTGGGCGATCGTGAAGTATTCGAAATCGTCATAGACGAGGTGTTCGTACATGTCGTCGGTCATCACCCAGACCTGGGGATGGCGCAGCAGGACATCGGCAAGACCGCGCAGTTCGTCCTTGGTGTAGGCCGCGCCGGTCGGGTTCGACGGTGAGTTGAGGAGCAGCCATTTGGTGTTCGGCGTGATCGCCGCTTCCAGCGCTTCGGGCGTCAGCTTGTAGTTCGCATTCGGGCCGCATTCGACCGGCACCGGCGTGCCGCTGGCGAGCAGCACCATGTCCGGATAAGACACCCAATAGGGGGCCGGGATGATGACTTCATCGCCGGGATTAAGCGTGGCGACGAAGGCATTGTAGATCACCGGCTTGCCGCCCGGCGCGATGTGGATCTGGCTCGGTGTGTAGGTCAGGTCATTCTCGCGCTGGAATTTGGCGCAGATCGCTTCCTTCAGTTCCGGCATGCCGTCAGCGGGTGTGTACTTGGTCTTGCCATCGCGGATGGCCTGGATGGCGGCCTCCTTGATATTGTCCGGCGTGTCGAAATCGGGCTCGCCTGCGCCGAGGCCAATCACGTCATGGCCGGCCCGTTTCAGCTCATTGGCCTTGGTGGTGACGGCAATGGTGGCGGACGGCTTTACGCGGTCGAGGGCATCGGAGAAGCGGAAGGTTTCGGACATGAGGTTTTCCCGTGAAGTGTCACGCGCGGCGGCGTTTGCCCTCGCTTAAGCCTGAGGGCCCCGGCCTGCAAGGGGAGGCCGAGGGTAATTCTGACGCATGGGCCTCGGCGGGCGGGCGCCAATTCTTACCGGCGCATTAAGCATGATTGGGAAAGTCACCCAACGGTATAGGCGGGATATTAGCCTCGTTTTGGCATGATGGCGTTTATTGAGAGCCAGTCGGAAGGCGTTCCCAGGACGGGATTGACGGACGGAGCCATGAGTAATTCATCAAATATGGACCTGTTGAACCGGGTCTTGGACAAGATCGCTGAAGTGGCCAATGAGGCCTATTACGACTTCTCGCGCTGGGTGCATCGCCTGGACGACATGGAGAAGCTGTTCTTCATGATCGTCTTCATTCTGATCCTGTTCATGCTGATCCTGGTGCGCGCTGGGCGTCGCAAGGTGAGCCCTGCGCCGGGACGATCTTTCGTCTCGTCGGTAGTGCTGGTGATGCTGTTCAGCTTCGCTGCAGGCTGGATGATGGATTCCCGCTTCGAGATGCAGGAAGTCCTGAACTTCTTCTGAGGCTCGCATCTGCGGCCAAGCCAGACTATCTGTTGAGGTATGAACCTGACTGATTCCGGCGCGACCTCCCTTCGGGGCATTGACGTCATCAAGGACAATCTCAAACGGCTGCCCGCCAAGCCGGGCGTCTATCGCATGTTCGGCGAACATGACGACGTCCTGTATGTGGGCAAGGCGCGGGACCTGAAGGCGCGCGTCTCGAACTATGCGCGCCTTGGCGGGCATACCCAGCGGATTGCGCGCATGATCTCGATGACGCGGCGGATGGAATTCGTCGTCACCGACACCGAAACCGAGGCCCTGCTGCTGGAAGCGAGCCTGATCAAGAGCCTGAAGCCGCGTTTCAACGTGCTGCTGCGCGACGACAAATCCTTTCCCTACATCCTGATCCGCCGCGACCATGAAGCGCCGCAGATCAAGAAGTATCGCGGCTCCAAGATGGACCAGGGCGACTATTTCGGCCCATTTGCCAGCGCAGGCTCTGTCATGCGAACGCTCGACACGTTGCAGAAGGCCTTCCTGCTGCGCACCTGTGAGGACAGTGTCTACAACGTGCGGACCCGGCCTTGCATGCTGCACCAGATCAAGCGCTGTGCCGCGCCATGCGTGGGCCTGATCTCGACTGAGGATTACCAGGCGCTGGCCGACCAGGCCGCCGACTTCCTGCGCGGGAAGGGGGCCGATCTCCAGAAGCGGCTCGCTGTCGACATGGAAGCGGCGGCAGAAGATATGGAGTTTGAACGGGCCGCGCGTCTGCGCGACCGGATCCGGGCGCTGGCCCATGTGCGCGCCAGCCAGGATGTGAACCCGGAAGACATTGAAGAGGCAGATGTGTTCGCCATCGAGATGGATGGCGGGGTCTCCTGTGTGCAGGTCTTCTTCATCCGGGCCGGGCAGAATTGGGGCGCATCGGCGCACTATCCGCGCCATGAACGGGAGCAGACGCCGGAGGAGGTGCTGTCGGCCTTCCTCGTGCAATTCTATGACAAGCGCCCGCCCCCAAGGCTGATCCTCGTGAACAGGATACCGGACCAGGCCGAATTGATCGCCGAAGCGCTGGAGCTGAAGGCGGGTCGCAAGGTCGAAGTACGCCGCCCGGAACGCGGCAGCAAGAAGGACCTCGTCACGCAGGCGGCCCGCAATGCCGGCGAAGCCCTGTCGCGCAAGCTGGCCGAGACGGCGAGCCAGGCGCGGCTGCTGGCGGAAGTGGCGAAAGTGTTCGAGCTGAAGTCGCCGCCGGAACGGATCGAAATCTACGACAACTCGCATATCCAGGGATCGAACGCCGTAGGCGGAATGGTTGTGGCCGGGCCGGAAGGCTTCATGAAAAACGCCTATCGCAAGTTCAACATCAAGGACACGAGTATCGAGCCGGGCGATGATTACGGCATGATGCGCGAAGTGATGCGCCGCCGCTTTTCCCGCGCCCTGAAAGAACGGGAAGAGGGCAATGGCGCGAACTGGCCGGACCTTGTCCTGATTGATGGCGGCCTTGGCCAGCTGAACGCCGTGATTGAGGCTTTGGCAGGAATTGGTGTGACCCCGGAGGATGTGAACTTGGTCTCCATCGCCAAGGGTGTGGACCGGAATGCGGGCCGGGAGCAATTCTTCCGGCCGGGCCGGGCGCCCTTCAAGCTGCCGGAGACGGCGCCTGTGCTCTACTATCTCCAGCGCTTGCGGGACGAGGCCCACCGCTGGGCCATTGGCGCACACCGGGCCAAACGATCCGCCGCGATCAAGACGTCACCGCTCGACGAGATCGAAGGCGTCGGCCCCGCGCGCAAGAGGGCGCTGCTGCACCATTTCGGATCGGCCAAGGGCGTTTCCCGCGCGAAGGTCGCGGATCTGATGGATGTGGAAGGCGTCAACGAAGCGCTCGCCGAACGCATCTGGGGTCATTTCAACAGCGGCTAGGCGCGCGCCCGCTCGACGCGGGCGTTGAGGTTCTCGATATAGCTCTCCAGCAGATGGACGAGTTCGTCTTCCAGCACATCCGGATTGAGCTGCAGCTCCGGCTCGCCCGCCGCGGCACGCAGGAGTTGCACGGCGGTGTGCGTCAGGATGAAGGCGGCCTCGCGCCCATGGGGGAAGTTGAAACTTTGCTGCCCACTGACCGATTCCAGGAAGGCGTAATGCTGGCGGCTCATTTCGTCGCTGCCGCCAGACCGGAACAGCGCATCGGACAGGATGAGCCGTGTCTGGGGAGATCCTTTCGGCCCATACATGAGCGCACGGATGATCGCGCGAACGCCGGAGGTTTCAGGCGCTTCCAGCACCAGCGCCGTAATCATCTTTCGGACATCATCGCTCTGGCGCTTGCTGAGGGCGTAGAGGATCGCCTCCCGGTCCGAGAAGTACTGGTAGAGCGTGCCAATACTGACGCCGGCACGGTCAGCAATGTGATTTGTGGTCAAGTCTGTGAGGCCATCGGATTCCAAAAGCTGAAACGTAGCTTCCAGTATAGCCTCCACCGTCGCCTGTGCTCGCGCCTGCCTTGGTTTTCTTCTTGTCTTTTCAGTCACTTGTGCGTTCCGATTTGCTTAACCATGCGCATTTCCTGATGCGAGTGGAATATCTGAGCATTGCTTACATTATAGGGCGACGACTGCCAAGAACACTACAGGAGGCGTCTGGATGAATCCTTCGCTCGCGCAGGTACACGAACGAATTGCACTGCAAAAGTCAGCCTTGCCGGAAATGTACGGCAATATCGATTTTTCTCAGTCGCCGGAACGCTACACGGAGAGTGTCGAGGACAGCTCGCTGCCGGAATCCCTGCGCCAGATGCCGCCGCCCCCTGCGGATATGGTCGGGCGGGTGAAGGCCTACACGATGCTGGGGGATGTGACCGCGGATGCCTATGCGGCGCTGATGGGGGAGTATGGCTTCAAGCGCCTCGTCGAGATGCTGACGACCGCCTGCGACAAGGGCCTGGACGCTGTGCCCGACGCGCCGCCGGAGCTGGTGGCGCTGATCGGGGAAATGGAAACAAAGCCGGACTGGCTGGACATGGAACTCGTGCGCGAAGGTGCGCGCCTGAACCGGTTGCCGATGGCGATCACTTCTCCGTGGATGATCCGGGGCGCCTTTCTCGCCACTTTCCTGAACAAGTATACCGCGCTGCCAATGGCGATCACGGGGACGCTGGGCTATTCCACGTCTGCGCGGCGCGTCAACGAGACGGCGACCTTCTTCACCGTCACGACGCTGCCCGGAGCGCTGGAGCCGCGCGGTGAGGGCTTCAAGGCCGCCGCCATGGTGCGCCTGATGCATTCCATGGTCCGGTTCAACATTCTGCGCCGCGTGAAGACATGGGATGTTTCCGTGTACGGCATTCCGGTGCCGCAAGTGGACCAAATGCCGGCGGGCCTGATCGACGTCTTCCTGCTCGCCTACCAGATGCTGGGTGAAGGGCGGACCGAATTCACCGCCGAGGAGCGGGCGCGTGTCGAGTTCAGCCGGTATCGGTGCTACTTGCTGGGCCTGCCGGAAGACCTGCTGATGGATACGCCGCAAGGCATCATCGACATCATGAATGCACGCAGCGCGTCCATCCGGGAAGGCTTCGATGACGAAACCTGCGGCACGCTTGTGCGCGCAACACTGGAGGCGTACTTGCCGCCAGACCGGAAGCTCGGCCATCGGGTGTTCAATGCGCTGGAAAAGCGTCTCGCACGGCTCGTTCTGGTGAAGCACTTCCTTGGTGGTGACAGCCAGATTGCGCGTGAGATCGGCGTGCCGGTCAGGCCGCTGGACTATGCGGTCGCGATGGTCCTGTTTCCCTATATCTCGGCTAAGATGGCGCTGTATCGCTTCGCCCTGTCCGTGCCCGGATTACGGGGGCTGGCGGACCGCCGCCTGACCGCACGCATCCGCCGCCTGCTCAAACGCTACGGTCATGCCGAGTTTACAACAAATGCTGAAGCTTATCGTCCTGCAGTTCCCGTGACTGCATGACGGTGGGAGGGGAGTTTGATGCCCTCCGAGGGATCCCGGTGGGCGGAGGGCATCAAACGTTTTTTAATCCCCACTATCCATGGACAAGATGATCTGGGCATAGCCTTCCGACAGGCGTTTCATGTTCTCGACCGCGAGGCGCTCATTGGTGCCGTGAAAGCCGGACAGGTCTGCCGGGCTGAGCACTGAGGGCGCAAAGCGGTAGACGCTGTCGGTGATCGCGCTGGCATAGCGGGCATCCGTCGCACCCAGAACGAGGCCGGGCGCAACCGGAACGCCGCCGCCCTGGGCATCCGCCACGCTGGCAAGCACGGCATAGGCCTTGTTGTCGGTGGGGGAGACCGGCGAGGCTTCGCTGCCGCTGATACCGCCCTCGGACACGCTGACCTCAATGCCCTTGATATCGGAGGTGACGTCTTTCACATGCGTGATGACGTCCTCGACCGTATTGTTCGGGTGCACACGGAAATTCACCGTCGCCATGGCGCGCTGGGCCAGGACATTCTCCTTGGCGGAACCCGTCAGCATGGTCGGCGCTGTGGTTGTACGGATCATGGCATTGCCCGCCGGGATGCCGGCCATGGCGGAATCCACACTGCCCTTGAATAGCCAGAGATTGGCAAAGGCCATTTTCTGCATGAAGGGCAGGTCAGGGGCGGAAACGCGGAAGAGATCCGACACCGGAGGTTTGGAGAAATCGGCCGGCATCTGATTCTCATCGAGGGCGACGATGGCGCGAGCGAGGCGCACGGCTGCGGAGCCGCGCGGCGGGGTCGAGGAATGTCCGCCTTCGGCCAGCGCTGTCAGGGTCAGCGTCAGATAGCCTTTCTCCGAGACGCCGATATAGGCCATCGGCTTTCCGGTGAGCGGGGAAGGGTCGATGATCGCAAAGCCTTCGTCGAGGGCCATGACCGGTTTGATGCCGCGGGCCTTGAGCAGGGCGATGCCGGCCTCCGCGCCATTGCCGAGCACTTCCTCGTCATGGCCGAACATGAAGATGACGGTGCGTTTCGGCTGGAAGCCATCTGCGGCGAGGGCATCGGCGGCTTCCATCAGGGCGACGAGACTGCCCTTGTCGTCCAGCGCGCCGCGGCCATAGACATAGCCATCGACAATCTCGCCTTCGAAGGGGGCGCCGGTCCAGTCGCTCTCTGTGCCGATATTCACGGGCACCACGTCCTGGTGTGCCATCAGGAGCAGGGGGGCAAGCGAGGTGTCGGAGCCTTCCCATGTGTAGAGCAAGGTAAGGGTGCCGGGCACGAGTTCGCGCGTCATGGCGGCATGCGCGGCAGGATAGGTCGTCTCCAGCCAGTCATGCAGCTCCAGCCACGGGCCTTCCTGGCCGGGGCGGGGATCGCCGGAGGCGACGGTGATGGTACGGAACCGGATGGCTTCGCTGAGGTGGCTTGCGGCGCTGTCTGCGGAGACGGCAGGGATCTCTGGCAACTCCACGCGTTCGCTGGCGGAGGCGCCGCCATAGGTGAACGTGCGGAACAGGATCACCCCTATCAACAGCACAATCAGGGCAATTGCGCCCAACAGGATATTCTTCAGCATCGGTCCATTTCCTCCCGGCTCATCTTTTCTCCGGTGTCAGGCCCGACCGCCCCGACGTCAAGCGCTCAGGGGATAAAAAATGACTTGGCCGTCACGTTTTTACCGGGCAGGCTGCGCGCATGACTGACGCTCGTGGCCCGCGCCTGTCCCTACCGAGAGTGCTTGCCTTTTCCTCGCTCAGCATACCGCTGGCGGGGGTCGGATTGCCGTTGGCGGTGTATCTTGCACCGCTCTACGCCAATGAAGTTGGCCTTGGACTGGAGCTTACCGGCTTCCTGTTCATGGTCCTGAGGTTCTGGGATGTTCTGACCGACCCGATCATGGGGTATGTGGTCGACCGCTATCGCAGCCCGTGGGGGCGGGTGCGGCACTGGATCGTGCTCAGCGTCCCGCTGCTGGGGCTTGCCACCTATTTTGTCTATATGCCGGAACGCGGCGCCGGGCCGGGCTATTTCGTGGTCTGGATGCTGCTCTTCTATGTCGGCTTCACCCTGTTGCAGACGGCGCGGTCGGCCTGGGTGCCGGCGATTGCGATGGACTATGATGACCGGTCCCGCTTCTTCACCTGGGCAGAAGTGACCAGCATTGTTTCCATGCTGGCGCTCCTCGCCGTGCCAGCGATCCTGGCCATGTCCGGGGTCGAGGTCGACCGCTTCGGGCAGGTTGCCGTGATGGGCTGGGCCTTGCTGATCTCGCTGCCGATCGTGGCGTTTTTGTCCTGCGCATTCGTGCCGGACAGGCAGATGCGGGGCGACCGCGGCAATGCCATGAAATTCGATTTCAAGGCCATCATCGCGGCGCTGCGGAACAGGTATCTCGGATCGGTCGTCCTGATGGAATTGCTGGTCGGGACGGCGATTGCGATTACGGCGTCGAACTATCTGTTCGTCGCGGAATATGCCTTCGGCCTGTCGGATTCGATGTCCAGCATCGTCCTGATGATCTTCTTTTCCACGGCGGTTGCAGCCTTGCCGTTCTGGCTCAAATTCTCGGCCCGTACGGAGAAGCATACGGCGTTCCTGTGCGCAGTGCTCATGGGGATGTCGAGCTATGTGATCTATTATCTCGCAGCGCGCAGCGGCGGCGGCTTCGGGCCGCTCTTGATCGGCGCCCTCGTCAACGGGGCGGCCTTCAGCGCGCCGGTCGTCATTGCGCGCTCGATGGCGGCCGATGTGGTGGAATTCCAAGCCGCCAAGACGGGGGAGAACCGGGCCGGGATCTACTATTCCGTGCTGACCAGTGTCTACAAGGTCGGGAACAGTCTTGCCTTCGGGGTCGGCTATTTCGTGCTGGGACGGGTCGCGGGCTTCCGGCCGGGCGTGGAGAATTCTCCCGAAGCCATTCACGGGCTGATTATCGTGTTCTGCCTGTTGCCCATGATCCTGTATGGGCTCGCGGCGATTGTCGCGTCCCGCTATTCGCTCACCCGGTCCATGCAGCTCGACATCAGCAAGAGTCTTGATCCGCGCGGACCCGAGATGCTGGATTAGCCCGGACTAGAAGCCGCCGCCCTCAGCAAGCCACGCAGCTTCCTCAACGGTCGTCTCGCGACCGAGCGCCTTGTTGCGGTGTGGGAAGCGGCCGAAATCCTGGATCACTTTCAGGTGCTGTTCGGCATAGTCGAGCGTGCTCTTGGCAAACTCCTTGAATTCGGGGCGAGCGTCTTCGACCAGTTCGCGGAACAGGGCGACGCAGCGTGTCTGGTCTTCCAGGGATTCCGAATGTTCCAGCGGCAGGCAGAAGAAGACACGTTCGGTCTCACTGAGCGCCTTGTGCCCGTTCAGGGCCAGACCATCCTTGCACATACGAAGGGCAAGCGAGTCCTGGCGGAACGCGCGCGCCTCGCCGCGGAACAGATTGCGGCTGAACTGGTCGAGCACGATGATCGCTGCCAGTCGTCCGCGCGGGCCATCACTGGCCCAGTCATCGGAAAAGGGGAGGTGGGAGGCATCTTCCAGCAGGTCCAGGAAGCGGGCCCGGATTTCGGCATCGGTCTCATCCGACTTCCCGAACCAGAGCTTGTGCTTTTCCTGTAGCGAATCGGCCGAGTTGCGCGTGTCTCCGATCCAGTAATCGAGCACCTGTTCCGGCGTGGGCACTTTAGTCATTCAGCAGGCCTCCTGGCCACAATCATGTAGTTTACCTTGGTGTCGCCAGAGAGCTTCCAGCTGTCCGCAAGCGGGTTGTAGGACACGCCAATGGCGGGCTCGGTGACAAGACTTGCGGCGGTCAGTCCGGCATCTGCCTCGTCGGGGGTTACGAATTTCGACCAGTCATGCGTGCCGCGCGGCAACCAGCCCAGCACATATTCGGCGCCGATCACAGCGGTGGCCAGCGCCTTGGCCGTTCGGTTCAGCGTGGCAACGATCATCAGGCCGCCCGGCTTCACGAGGCCACCGGTATCCTTCAGGAACTGGTGCGGGTCAGCGACATGTTCGACGACTTCGAGGTTCAGCACGATGTCGAAGAGTGGCTCTCCGGCCTCAATGAGGCCTTCTGCCGTCCCGGCGCGATAGTCGATGTCGAGCCCCTGTTCGCGGGCATGAGTCAGGGCGGTCTTGATGTTGGCTTCCGACGCGTCGACGCCCGTCACCGAAGCGCCCAGCCGCGTCATGGGCTCGCAGACGAGTCCGCCCCCGCAGCCAATGTCGAGCAGACGCAGGCCCTCCAGCGGCCGCTTGGCATCCGGCACGAGCCCGAAATGCTTCTCGGCCTGGTCGCGGATAAAGCGCAGGCGCACGGGATTGAATTTGTGGAGCGGACGGAACTTGCCGCGTGGATTCCACCAATCTGCAGCCATGGCTGAGAACTTGGCGACTTCCTCCGGATCGATACTCGGCGTGGCAGGTGCGGGGTCTGCCCTGTCTTTTGCTACTGTCATAGTTCAAGAAACCTGTTTGATCCGGGCGTGAACACCCCCTATGAGGGCGAATATAGTGGGATATCCCAAGAAAACGACAGGATATGGGGCGAAATGGCGCGCACGGTTCTGAAATTTGGCGGCACATCCGTGGCTGACCTGGATCGCATTGCGAACGTGGCGGACATCGTAGCCGCCCGCGCCGCAAAGGGCGAGCATATGGCTGTGGTCGTGTCGGCCATGTCGGGTGAGACCAACAAGCTCGTCGGCTATGCCGAAGGCGCGGCTGGCGATGGCCTGCCGCGCGAGCAATTCGACGATGAATATGACGTGGTGGTTGCCTCCGGTGAACAGGTAACGGCCGGCCTGCTGGCGTTGGCCTTGCGCCGCCGGGGCCTGAAGGCGCGGAGCTGGCTTGGCTGGCAGCTGCGCCTCAAGACCAATAAAAGTCATGGTCGGGCGCGCATCATGGGTTTTGACGATTCCAAATTGCCGGACGCGATCGATGCGGGCGAAATTGCGGTGATCGCGGGCTTCCAGGGCGTGACGGATGACGAACGCGTCGCAACGCTCGGCCGGGGCGGCTCGGATACCAGCGCCGTGGCGGTCGCCGCCGCGCTTGATGCAACTGTGTGCGACATCTACACCGATGTCGACGGCGTCTATACGACCGATCCGCGGATCGTGCCCAAGGCGCAGCGGATCGAGAAAATCTCGTTCGAGGAGATGCTGGAACTCGCCTCTCTCGGTGCCAAGGTGCTGCAGACCCGGTCTGTCGAAATGGCGATGAATCACAATGTGCCCGTCCGGGTCCTGTCCAGCTTCCTGAAGCCGGGCGAGCCAAACCCCGGAACCATTGTCTGCTCAGAGGAAGAAATCGTGGAAAAACAGGTTGTCAGCGGCGTTGCCTATTCGCGGGATGAAGCCAAGGTCACGCTTTATGGAGTGCCGGACAAGCCGGGTATCTCCGCCAAGATCTTTTCGGCTCTCGCCCGGGCAGGGGTGAATGTGGACATGATCGTGCAGGCGCAGGCGCGCGGGCCCGAGCAGGCCAACATGGTGTTCACCTGCACCGACCGCGACAGCCCGATTGCGCGCGACACGCTGGAAAGCATGCATGACGAAATCGGCTATGAGCGCCTCGAAGTTGTGCGCGACGTGTCGAAAATTTCCATCGTCGGTGTCGGGATGCGCAGTCATACAGGCGTCGCCGAGACAATGTTCAAGGCCTTGTACGAGAAGGGCATCAATATTGACGTGATCTCTACTTCCGAAATCAAGATTTCGGTGCTCATTGCAGATGCCTATACTGAGCTGGCCGTTCGGGCCCTCCATACGGCATTCGGCCTTGACGCTGCCTGATAGAGGCTGCGACATACGGGCTGACCATGCCTTATAATCTGCCCGCGACGCGCTTGCTGATGAACCGGCTCCGCCAGGTTATGGCGGAGGAAGGCGAAACACGATCTCGGCTCGACAAGGTCGTGCGGCTGATTGCGTCGACCATGGTCGCCGATGTCTGCTCCATCTATTTGAGGTTGCAGGACGGCGCGCTGCTCCTGATCGCCACCGAAGGCCTGAAGGCGGATGCCGTCGCCGCCACACGCCTCACCGTGAATGAGGGCCTTGTCGGTCTTGTTGCGCGCCGGGCCGAACCGATGGCCATCCAGGACGCCCCGCGGCACGCCTCCTTCTCCTACCGGCCAGAGACCGGGGAAGACCCGTTCCACGCTTTCCTGGGCGTGCCTATCCTGCGCGGAGGGCGGGTCATTGGCGTGCTTACGGTCCAGAACCGCACCGAACGGGCATATGATGATGAGGAGATCGACAATCTCCAGACCATCGCCATGGTGTTGGCCGAGATCGTCGACCGGATTGATCCGGATGCGCTGAACAATGGCGGCAATGAAAAACGCGAGCGCAATACGGCGTCGCTGACCGGCCGCGTCTTCTGTGAGGGACTCGGCTATGGCCGGGCCGTGTTGCATGACCCGGTCGTGCCGGCCGCCAAATTCTTCGCCGCCGACCAGGTGATGGAGAGCCATCGCCTGTCCGACGGCATGGCGGAGCTGAAAGCCTCCATTGACCGGATGATGGCGCTGGATGGCGCGGCGCTTGGCGAAGATCCGCGCGATGTGATGGAAACCTATCGCCTGCTGGCGCATGATCCGTCCTGGGCCGAGAAGCTGCAGGAGGGCGTGAAGTCCGGCCTGTCTGCCGAGGCTTCGGTCGACCGGGCCCGCCGCGAACACCGCGCGCGCCTGCAAAGCGCCCGCGATCCCTATCTGCGCGAGCGGCTGCACGATCTGGAAGATCTCGACAACCGTCTGCTCCGCATTCTCGGTGGGGAAGAGGGCAAGCCCCAGATCAGTGAAGAGCGCAGCGTGCTGGTCGCGCGGCGGCTCGGGCCGGCGGAATTGCTGGAATATTCAAATACTGGACTGAGAGCGATCCTGATGGAGGAGGCGGCGGCCTCGTCACATGCCGCGATCGTGGCACGCGCCTTGGGCATCCCCGCCTTGGGCGGTATTCCTGGCCTGACCACACGCATCGATCAGGGCGACTGGGTGATCGTGGATGCCGAAGAGGGGACGTTGCACATCCGCCCGGATGACACGCTGTACGATGCGTACAAGGGCCGCGTTTCGCTGCGCTCGGAGCGTCAGGCGGCCTATGAGGCGTTGAAGGATCTGCCCGCGCGCACCACGGACGGCACCGATGTCTCGCTGATGCTGAATGCCGGGCTCGATCTCGACATGGAGATGATGAAACAGGCAGGCGCCGATGGCGTGGGCCTGTTCCGCACCGAATTCCAGTTCCTCGTTTCCGAATCCCTGCCCAAGCTGAATGACCAGATCGACCTCTACAAACGCGTGCTCGACAAGGCGGACGGCAAGCCGGTCGTGTTCCGCACCGTCGATCTCGGCGGCGACAAGGTGTTGCCCGCGCTGAACCTGCAACGGGAAGAGAATCCCGCGCTTGGCTGGCGCTCGATCCGGTTCGCGCTGGACCATAAGGGCCTGTTCCGCCGGCAATTGCGCGCGCTGGTGCGCGCTGCCGGGGATCGTCCCCTGACCATCATGTTCCCGATGGTGACCGTGGTGTCCGAGTTCGAGGAAGCCCGCGACCTGTTGCTGGCGGAAGTCGAATGGTCGGCCCAGCGCACCGGGCGGAGGCCGTCCCAGGTGGAAGTCGGGGTGATGCTGGAAACCCCGGCGCTGGCCTATGGTCTGCCGGAACTGGCCGGGAAGGCGGAATTCCTGTCGGTCGGCACGAATGATTTGATGCAATTCTTCTTTGCCGCCGACCGGATGACGCCGCATGTGTCGGATCGCTACGATCTGGTGTCACCCAGCGCCTTGCGCTTCCTGAAAGAGGTGTCGGATTCCTGCAAGACCTACGGAATCCGGATGTCGGCGTGTGGCGAGGCAACCGGGTCGACCCTGTCCGCGCTCTGTTTCGTGGCGCTGGGATTCACCGCCCTCTCCATGTCGGCGGGCTCTATTGGTCCAGTCAAGCAGATGATAAGATCATTGGATCTGCAGGCCTTCAGGCCGGACTTTCTGGCCGCTCTGAACGCACCAGAGCAGGATTTCCGTAACCAAGTATTAGCCTTGGCGGCCGATCATGGGATTGAGCTGTCTGATGGTTAATATGGACTGGCCCATATAATAACCACATTCATGGACCAGAAATTGCGCTGCAGGGAGGGGAACCCCTTCGCTGTATCTATAAGCTGGAAGAATATGACACACGACGACCTGACACCTGAGCAAGATCGTGACGATGCGGGCCTGATGGCCTCGCAGGACGCTTCTGCGCACGCGTCGGAGACGGTCTCGGCTGACGCGGACATGACCCCGCGCGAGCGTGCCATGGAAATCTTCCGCACTCGCGAATTTGAAGGCGAACCGCTGCGCATGGGCCAGGTCCTGCGCCGCGTTCGTGAGGCCTTGGGCCTTGAAATTGCAGATATTTCCCGCGCAACTCTGATGCGCAAGGACTACCTCATGTGGATCGAGCGCATGGAAGTTGGTGAACTTCCCCGCGGCGGCTATCTGACCGCGATCCTCAACACCTATGCCAAGCATCTGCAGCTGCCGGAAAAGGATGTCATCCGGATCTACAGCCAGGAATGTGGCGCGGTGGAAGAAGTGCACAATGACGCCCCCGTGCCCAAGATTGGCGGGATTGCGCCTGAGAAGTCCAAATGGCCGTTGGCTCTTGCAGCAGCAGCCGTATTGGTGGCTCTGGGTGCAGGCGCGCTCGGCGTATCGCAATTGGTGCGCCCGAATGTCGAGCTTGCGCCGGAACCCGGTGTGGTCGCCGTGAATGGTGCTCGCGACAGCCTGTTTGCGGACACGGCGAAATCGGACCGCCCCGTTCCCAAGAATTTGCCGCTTGAACTGGCCGCTGTGCGGCAGGGCTGGCTGGAAGTGCGCGGCGCGGACGGCACGATCTTCCGCAGCCGTGTCATGGCCGCCGGCGAGAGCTATTTCCCGCGCCTGCAGGCCGGCTGGACCGTGTCTGCCCGCGATGGCGGGGCGTTTGAATGGCGTGTCGGCGACGTCACCGTGGGGCCGCTCGGCCCTGAGGGGGCTCAGGTCTTCTCCGTCAGCATTGACGACCAGATCGGCCGCGCAGCAGATGCCGCCACCCCGGCCATGGCTGCCAATGGCGGCAACAAGGCGACACGCTAGGCTTGCCATCCGTCGCCGGACCCGCCATGTGAACCCGGACACTCACCGGACAGGACACCGCGCCCATGTCGCACAATCCAATCCGTCCCTGGCGCAATATCGAGCGCCGCAAATCCCGCCAGATTCGGGTCGGTAACGTGCTGGTCGGCGGGGATGCGCCGATTGCCGTACAGACCATGACCAACACGCCGACCGAAGATGCGGCGGCCACGATCGCCCAGATCGAGCGTGCAGCCGAGGCCGGCGCGGACATCGTCCGCGTGTCATGCCCGACCGAAGAGTCCACAGCGGCGATGCGCGAAATTTGCCGGGCGAGCCCGGTGCCAATCGTTGCGGATATTCATTTCCATTATAAGCGCGGCATCGAAGCCGCCGATGCCGGGGCAGCCTGCCTGCGCATCAATCCGGGCAATATCGGGTCCCAAGCGCGGGTCAGGGAAGTCGTGGCGGCGGCGCGCGCCAATGGGTGTTCGATCCGGATTGGCGTCAATGGCGGCTCGCTGGAGCGCCACCTGCTGGAAAAATATGGCGAGCCGTGCCCGGATGCGATGGTCGAGTCCGCTCTGGACCATGCCCGCATCCTCGATGATCTCGGTTTCCACGAATACAAGATCTCAGTGAAAGCCTCGGACATGTTCCTGACCGTGGCGGCTTACCAGCAACTGGCCGAGGCCACGGACGCGCCGCTACATCTCGGCATCACTGAAGCTGGCGGCCTGCGCACAGGCACTGTCAAATCCTCCATCGGCATGGGCGCCTTGCTCTGGGCGGGTATTGGCGACACGATCCGCGTCTCCCTGTCGGCCGATCCGGTGGAAGAGGTGAAGGTCGGCTTCGAGATGCTGAAATCGCTTGGCCTGCGGACGCGCGGCGTGAACATCGTGGCGTGCCCCAGCTGCGCGCGGCAGGGTTTTGACGTCATCAAGACCGTCGAACTGCTCGAACAACGCCTCGCGCACATTTCCGAACCGATCAGCCTGTCCATTATCGGCTGTGTCGTGAACGGGCCCGGCGAGGCGGCACTGACCGATCTGGGCTTCACTGGCGGCGGCAAGGACAGCGGCAAGATGTTCGTCTCCGGCCGGGCGGACCATAATGTCTCCAATGCCGAAATGGTCGATCACATTGTCGGTCTGGTCGAACAGAAGGCTGAAGCCTTGCGCCGCGAACGCGAGGCGGCAGAAGTCGCGGCGGAATAGGCCGAAATCGTCCCTGCTTTTCGATCTGTTGGCCTGTGTTCATCTTGATGAGGTTACATTCCCGCAATGTTTTAATCCCGAAGCGATAGGAGTGCGGGATGATGAGGGTGATCCTGTCAGCCATGATCTTCGTTACGGGTTTGAGCGGTGCCGGATGCACCTCTGCAGATATGGCCGCGTTTTCGGAAGGTCTTGCGGAAGCGTCCTATGAAATGCAGGCAAATCCCTATGCCCCCTACGGGTCGCCCGCAGTCCCAATCCATGCGCCGAACTATTACGGCGGAGCACCATCCTACGCGGCAGGGACTTGGGTCGGGTATGGCGAATGCCGGAGCACGGGGAGTTTCTATCAGTGCGATACGAGCGGCGATGGATATGCCGACATGTATGGGGATACTGCGGATGGTTCGATGGCCTCTTCAAGCTTGCGCATAAACGGGCGAGGGGAAGCCTACACCTGGGGCAGTGATTGTGCCTGCTGGGAGCGCAACCGGGCTTATGATGGCCCGCGATCTGATGACGACTCCCACCATCATGGGCATCGCGACCATTGATCCGGCTGGCAAAGCCGACTTAATCGTTCAATGACCCCAGACCTGCTTCTGTTGTTTGCCGACCGGATCGGTGTGTTCGTGTTTGCGATCTCCGGTGGCATTGTCGCTGTACGCAAGCAGATGGACATGTTTGGCGTCATCGTGCTGGCCTTCCTGCCTGCGATTGGCGGGGGCACGCTGCGCGACCTGATCCTGTCCCAGCCGGTCTTCTGGCTGGAGGACACGCAGACCCTTGGCCTGGCGGTGGCAGGGGGATTCACTGCTTTCTTCTTTCATCGTTGGCTTGAGAATTTCCGGCCTCTGCGCTGGGCCGATGCGTTCGGCATGGCGCTGTTCGCGGTGACCGGCGCGGCGAAGGCCATGTCGCTCGGCTTTGGCTGGCCGGTCGTGCTGATCATGGGCACGATGACGGCGAGCGCCGGCGGCCTGTTGCGCGATGTCGTGGCGAATGAAGAGCCGCTCCTGCTCAAGAAGGACATCTATGCGACAGCCGCCCTGATGGGCTCGCTCGTCTATTTCCTGCTCAAACTGAGCGCCGTCGAGGAGGCCTTTGCCTTTGCGGGCGGCCTCCTCTCAGCCTTCATGATCCGCGCGCTGGCGATCATTTTCAAACTGTCGCTGCCGCGCTCGCCTTTCTAGATACGGGTGATGCGCTGGCGGGTTTCAGTCCGAACAGGGGCCTCAGGAAACCGACGCGCCGGATGACCAATTCGTGCAACAGGGCGCATCCGGCAAATGTGCCGCCAATGACCAGCAGCGCTTCGATCCCTACGGGAAGCCCCTGCCGGGTCAGCCAGTAGCCGAGCAAGACGGTCAGCGTCTGGTGCAGGATGTACCAGGGGAAGATCGCTTCGGTCATATAGGTCAGCGCGCGGCTAGGCCGATTGAGGTAGCGCTGGGCGAGGCCGAGCAGGGATGCGATGGTAATCCAGGCATAGGCCAGGCGGCCGATCCGGGCCGGCCAGATGATCCAGTCCCAGTCTCCGCCCTCGCTGAGCATTTCCCAATTTGCCCAGATGACCGACAGGCCCGCGCCGAGGGCGATCATCAGGCCGACTGCAAAAGGCAGGACACGGCGGATCGCGCTCCAGAAATGGACATCCTTGGCCAGCAGGAAACCGAACATCAGCATGGTCAGGCTGTGGGCGTGATTGGCCCAGTCCCAGGTGAGGTCATGGGTGGTCTTGAAGTACGGATCGAGCGTGATGCGGTAGAGGATGTGCGGCAGGACTGGCAGGATCAGCGCGGCGGCTGGCCCCCATTTTCCGCCGAACAGGCGCTTTGTGATCTGCGCGCCGGCGCCGCCCATGAAGCGCGCGATCCTGCCAGCAAAGGGTGCCAGCATCAGCGTGTAGACGAGCAGGTACACCACGTACCAGAGATGGTTCCAGGTGGGGGTCGTGATCGAAAAATCCGACCCGAAATCAAGGTATTGAGGCCAGAAGGCTAAGAAACTACCTGAAAATTCTCCGGATTCGACCAGCTGCAGCCAGCTTTGCGGCGCAACGACAACTGCCATGCCGAACAGGATGGGCAGGCCCAGACGTACGGTACGTTCCCGGGCGAGTTTCGAGCCGCCCAGCTTGTCGGCTGCAAAACGCAAGGCCACACCGGAGATGAAGAAGAGCAAGGCGAGCCGCCACGGGTTCAGCAACATCATGGCCCATTCGGCTTCAGGGCCGGCATGGACACTTTTCACGTGCCAGCCCCATGTCACGTAGAACATGCCGGAATGGTAGAGAATGAGCAGGCCGAAGGCGATGATGCGCAGCCAGTCGAGATCGTATCGGCGCGAGAAGGCGGGGGCGTTGGGCATGGGAAACTCCTGTAGGTTTGAGGCCAGTCTGTCGTGTGCCTGTGGTCAGGTCATGCGGATTGGGCTGTCCGGTGGATGCGGGGGATGAATGACCCGCCTGAGGGGTGGGCGGCGGTATTCAGGGACGAAATCCTGAGATTTCTGTTCCGGCCTTGGCCTGGCCTGTGGCAGGAAGCGAGGCATGGACAGACGCAGACATCATCCCGAACTCGAAGCCGACCGGCGCGCGGACCGGAAGACCTGGATCTATTTCGGATGCTTCCTGTTCGCATCCTATCTGGTCGAGGCGTTGTCGGACCAATACGAACTGGCGCGCAATGGGGCCGCCCATCCGAACTTGCCCTGGCTCAGCCAGGCCACCTCGCATGGGGTGATCCTGGCGCTGACGCCGTTCATCACCTTCATGCTCAGCCGGTTCCCTTTGGCTGCCGGACAATGGCGCAACAATCTCGCGATCCATGTGGCGGCCACGGCGGGGTTCTCATTGGTCCATATCCTCGCCATGGTCGCCTTGAGGAAGCTGCTAACCCCGATCATCTTCGGCTTCCCGTATGAGTTCGGCCTGCGGGATGCCTCGGTCTGGCTCTACGAATACCGGAAGGACATATTGAGCTACACGTTGATCGCCGCGATCTTCTGGGTGAGCCGACTGGCGGAGCAGCGCGCGCTCGATACGCGCGCCGCGCAACGCGATGCAACGGATCTGCACAGATTGACCCTCAAATCGGGCGGGCGCTCCTATTTCGTGAATGCACCAGATGTGATCTGGGCCAAGGCGGCCGGCAACTACGTGGAAGTGATCGCCACGGGCAAAACCTATCTGGCGCGCCTGACGTTGACAGAGCTGTCGCGTCTGCTGGACGCGGCCGGCGGGCGGCATGTGCGGGTGCATCGTTCGCATATCGTCAATCTCGACCGGGTGAGTGAGGTGCTGCCGACCGGAGAGGGGGATGTGACCCTGCGGCTGGATACGGGCGACGAGGTGCCGGGCTCACGGCGGTATCGCGCCCAATTCGAGCCGGAACTGGCGGCCTGACCACTTTTCCGTGAGGGGGTAGGCGGTTGAAGAAATGCCGCTAGGGTGCCGGGTATTCCTGTCGGAGACGCTCATGCTTCACATGTTTCGCGCCGTTATCTGGTTTCTCGTTCGCTTGCCATTGCTGCTCCTGATCTTCGTGACCGCTCTGGTCATGAGCAGCTGCACCATGCTCGGGCTGAACTATGCGAGCCTTGAAACCACCAACAAGGCGGCCCCGCAGCCAGCCCTCGATGTCGCCGCGATCATCAGCGAGGCGTCCTACCGAACAGACCTGATGCAAAGCTTCGAGGACGTGCTTTACGGACCCTGGCCAGAGGGTATGCCGGTCAGCTGGGGTGAGCCCCGACTGGTGGAGGCTGACCTGCTGGGCGGTAAGGGCCGGCTGGAGGAGATACCCGTCACGATTGGCACGGGTGAGGGCGCGAGCCAGTTCTGGCTGGCTGTCGCGATCCCGGCAGGCGAGGGGCCATTCCCGCTCGTGATCAGTCAGACCTTTTCCAGCAATTGCGCCGCTTTTCCCGGCTATCCGGTCACTTCGACGGCGGGAACGCCGTGCGAGGGCAGCGAAATGGATGGCACGTTCGGCTATCTCGCGACCCAGATGTTCGGCACCTATATCGCCAAGGTACCGCTGGAGCGGTTCATGGATACGGGCATCGCCTATGCCACCTTCTACGGCTCGGACTTCGTGCCCGACCGCCGAAATGAAGCGCCGGACGTGATGGAGCACCTTGGCGGCCCGATCAATCCGACCAGCACGCTGATGGCGTGGGCCTATGGCTATTCAGCCGCCATGGATGCGCTGGAAGGCCGGGACGAGATTGATTCCGGGGCGATGGTCCTGTTCGGGCATTCGCGCTTCGGCAAGGCAGCGTTGATTACAGGGGCCTGGGATCGCCGCGCCGATGCCGTGATCGCCCATCAGGCGGGGTTTGCCGGGGCTTCCCTGTCCCGCTCGGAAACGGGCGAAGGGCTCAAGCGGATGGCGGAATCCTATCCGCATTGGTTGGCACCGCAGACCCAGGACTGGCTGGACCGGCTGGACGAATTGCCCGTGGACCAGCACCAATTGCTGGCGCTACTTGCGCCGACGCCGGTCCTGCTGGGCAATGGGCGCCGGGATGTCTGGTCCGATCCGAATTCTTCCTTTCGCGCCGCCCTATCAGCCTCCGAAGCCTATGTGGCGGCTGGCGAAGAGGGCTTGCCCACAGGCGGCATGAAGCAGGAGTTCGAGCCCGGCGCCGGCATCGCATGGTGGCTCCGGCCGGGCGGGCACAGCATCGTGTCGGAGGACATTGATACGTTCATTGCCTTCATTGATGCGCAGTTTCCAGACGCATCTCGCAAGCAAGGTGCTGTTCACGCAGCAGAATAGCGCATAAGCTCCATACAGAACAAAAAAGCTGTGGGAGGCCCAAATGCCAATCAATGTCGAATTTCTCTATCCTGTCCTTGCGCTGGTCGTGTGGACGCTGATCCTCTGGCTGTGGATGTATGCTACGCGTATCCCCGCCATGCAGAAGGCCCAGATCAACCCGGATGATGCTCGCCATCCCGGTACTTATGGCGACAAGCTGCCGGCAAATGTCCGCTCGGTTGCGGACAATTACAATCATCTTCATGAGCAGCCGACCGTGTTCTATGCGCTGATGTTCTTTGCGGCGCTGACGGGCGGCGGGGATCATATCGCGACCCTGTTGGCCTGGATCTATGTCGGCCTGCGCATTGTGCATTCCTTCGTCCAGATCCTGTCGCCGAAGGTGACTTTGCGTTTCTCTGTCTTTGCGCTCGCCTCGATCACGCTGATCGTGCTGGCCGGCAAGGAAGTGATCCGCATCCTCGTCTGAGGCAGGCAATCACAGCCGAAGGGACTTATCAGGGGGCCAAAAGCGCTCTAAAGGGCGCGGATGGCTACTCTTTCCCTTTCCCGACTCCAGCTGGTTGTTGATCGTTTCGAACAGGTCGAGGCGCGCATGGGTGCGACGACCGAAACCGATGAGATCATCGCCCTGTCCAAGGAGCATTCCGAACTCAAACCCGTTGTCGATAAGGCGCGGGAAGTCATGGCCGCGCGCAAGGGCCTGGAAGAGGCCGAAACGCTGGCGTCCTCAGGCGATGCCGAAATGGCAGAACTCGCCCAGATGGAAATCGAGGACATCAAGGACCGCCTGCCGGATCTGGAGCAGGAGATGCAGGTCTTGCTGCTGCCCAAGGATGTTGATGATGCGGCAAACATCGTGCTTGAGGTCCGCGCCGGTACGGGCGGCGACGAGGCCGCACTGTTCGCGGGCGACCTCTACCGCATGTATACCCGGTACGCTCAGACCATGGGCTGGAAGGTCGAAGTGGTCGACGCTTCCGAGGGCGATGCGGGCGGTTACAAGGAAATCGTCGCCAATATTGCGGGTGACGGCGTGTTCGGTCACATGAAATGGGAAAGCGGTGTGCACCGCGTCCAGCGCGTTCCGGCCACCGAGACGCAGGGCCGCATCCATACGTCGGCGGCGACCGTGGCGGTTCTGCCCGCACCTGAGAATGTCGAGATCGAGGTGAAGCCGGAAGACATCCGTATCGACACAATGCGGTCTTCCGGCGCGGGTGGCCAGCACGTCAACACAACGGATTCGGCTGTGCGGATCACGCACCTTGCGACCGGTATCATGGTGACGAGCTCGGAAAAGTCCCAGCACGTCAACCGCGAGAAGGCGATGGAACAGCTGAAGATCCGTCTCTACGAGAAAGAGCGCTCCGAACGCGACGCGGAACGCGCTGAGGCGCGCGCGAGCCAGATTGGCACCGGCGACCGCAGCCAGAAGGTTCGCACCTATAATTATCCAGAGAACCGCGTCACCGATCACCGCATCGGCCTGACCCTGTATTCCCTCGACAAGATCGTCACCGGCGACAAGCTGAATGATGTCGTCGAAGCGCTGATCACGGAAGACCGGGCCCGGAAGCTGGCCGCGATGGAGGCAAACTGAGCTGCCTGGCAAGACGTATGACATCCTGCTGGCAGAAGGCGCGGTTCGATTGCGCGAGGCCGGCATAGATACAGCCCGGCTCGAAGCCCGCTGGTTGCTGGCCCATGTTGCAGGCTGTCAGTCGGCAGACCTTATCGCGCGCGGCGGTGATCCGGTTTCGGATGAAACCATCTCCGCTTTTTCGAGCGTCATTGCGCGCCGCGTCACCCGCGAACCGCTTCAGCACATCCTGGGCACGACCGAATTCTACGGCCTCGACTTCCTGAGCGATGCCCGCGCACTGATCCCCCGCCCGGACAGCGAGATTGTGGTCGAGGCGGCCCTCGCGCATATCCCTGAGGGGCAGCCGGTTTTCGTCGCCGACCTCGGAACGGGGAGCGGATGCCTGCTATCTGCCATTCTGGCGAACCGGCCGCATGCGTCGGGAGAGGGGGTCGAGGCGAGCCCGGAGGCTGCGGCGCTTGCCCGCGAAAACCTGTCCCGGCTCGGTCTGTCAGATCGTGCGTCCGTTCACGATGGCCCTTGGTCTGGCTGGCAGAAATGGAACGAGGCGGACCTGATCATTTCCAATCCTCCTTATATCGTCAGCGCGGAGATGGCCGACCTGATGCCCGAAGTCAGGGACCATGATCCGGCTGCAGCGCTGGATGGCGGCGCCGACGGCCTCGACGCCTATCGGGAGATTGTGCGGTTGGGGGCCGGAGCCATGAAGCCCGGTGCCTGGCTGGTGTTCGAGATCGGGTATGACCAAAGGGAATCCGTCAGCGGGCTGCTTGAAATGGCAGGATTCGAGGCCATCTCCTGTCTGAACGATCTCGGTGGAAACGACCGGGCCATCGTCGCGCAACGCCCTGTTGTGTAATACTTACATTTCTTCTTGGCGTATTGGGAAAGTCACGCTAGAAGATTCTCGTGAGACGGCGACCACACACGGTGTAACTGCATGTCCCCCTCACAAGACTCGCGCAAATCAAGGGCTGGGGCCACTTTATCCAGAAGGCCGGTTGCGCTGGGAATTGCCTGAAAACAGATCAGGCGCATGAAACGGGAAGATCTGCATGAAACGTTCACGCGGGCGCAATCGTCGCTCAGGCGGTAGCAGCCAGAACAGCCATAACAATCCGAATCGTCACTATGAAAGCGTCGGTCCGGATGTAAAAATTCGTGGATCTGCCCAGCAGGTGCTGGACAAGTATCAGCAATATGCTCGTGACGCACAGACGAGCGGCGACCGGATCCTGTCTGAAGCCTATTACCAGTTTGCCGAACACTATCAGCGGATTGTAGCCAAGCAGACGGAAGCGAAAGAACGCTCCCAGCAGCAGCGCGGCCAGAATCGCGACAATCGCCGCGACGACAATGACAGCAGCAATTCCGACAGCGACAATTCCTCCAAGCAGGAAGCCGAAGTCGAAGCGCGCAACAAGAACCGTGATGAGGATGACCGCTCCGACCGGGACGCTGACTCTTCCGGCGAGTCTGCTTCCCGCAGCGACGAGTCTTCCGAGAGTTCCGACCGGTCTGAGGATAGCGATGACAAGGCTGAGAAGCCCCGCTCGCGCACCCGCCGCAAGCCTTACGCCAAGCGCGAAAAATCGGACGACGCCCCTGAGGCTGAGACCGATGGCGTGCTGAAGACCGTGTCCCGTGGCCGCCGGAAAGCGGCGCCAAAGGAAGATGATAGCGCCCAACCGAAAGAGGCGTCCGCGGAAACCACCGACTGAGGGTGAGGCTGTCATACACGTTTAAAGAGCCCGGCTGCTATCTCGCAGGCCGGGCTTTTTCTTGCGCCTATGGTAACAATACGGGCGGTTGTAAGACGGATAAAGGCTACCCACATCAGGGAAGAACCGGATACCGGCTGCCGCTGAGCGGGGCCATCATCCAGAACCTTCCATGATCTGCCTTTCAAAGGGGATGTAGATGAATATTGAACAATATACCGAACGCGCCCGCGCGATCATCCAGGGCGCCCAGACAGCTGCCCTCGCAAACGGGCACCAGGTGCTGACACCGGCCCATGTCCTGAAAACCATGCTGGAAGACCGCGACCAGCTGGCCGTGAACCTGATCCGCGCAAGCGGCGGGCGGCCGGAACTGGTGGCGCAAGGCATTGATACCGCGCTCGGCAAATTGCCTAAAGTGCAGGGCGCAAGCTCCGGCCTGCGTCTCGAACAGGCAGGAGCCCAGCTTTTCCAGTCGGCAGAAGAGGGCGCCAAGAAGGCAGGCGACAGCTTTGTCACCGTCGAGCGCCTGTTGCTGGCTCTGGCCAGTCTCAAGAATGATCCGGCTGCAGACGTGCTGGCAAATGCCGGCGTCACGCCCTCCGGCCTCGAAGGCGCGGTGGCCGAGCTTCGCCAGGGCCGCACGGCCGACAGCGAGAACGCCGAAGAAGGCTATGAAGCGCTCAAGAAATATGCCCGTGACCTGACCAAGGATGCCCGCGAAGGCAAGCTCGACCCGGTCATTGGCCGCGACGAGGAAATCCGCCGCGCGATCCAGGTCCTCTCCCGCCGGTCCAAGAACAATCCCGTCCTGATTGGTGAACCCGGTGTGGGTAAAACCGCAATTGCCGAAGGCTTGGCCCTTCGCATCGTCAATGGCGACGTGCCGGAAAGCCTGAAGGGCAAGCGCCTGCTCGCGCTCGACATGGGCGCGCTGATCGCCGGGGCGAAATTCCGCGGTGAATTCGAGGAACGCCTGAAAGCCGTGCTGAATGAAGTTCAGCAGGCGGAAGGCGGCGTCGTCCTGTTCATTGACGAGATGCACACGCTGGTGGGTGCAGGCAAGGCCGATGGCGCGATGGACGCCTCCAACTTGCTGAAGCCTGCATTGGCGCGCGGCGAGCTGCACTGTATCGGCGCGACCACGCTCGACGAGTACCGCAAGCATGTGGAGGGCGACCCGGCCCTCGCGCGCCGGTTCATGGCGGTGTTTGTCGATGAGCCCACCGTTGCTGACACCATTTCCATTCTCCGTGGCCTGAAAGGCCGGTATGAGGCCCATCACGGGATCCGGGTGTCGGATGCCGCGATCGTGTCTGCTGCGAATTTGTCGAACCGCTACATTACGGACCGGTTCCTGCCGGACAAGGCCATCGACTTGATGGACGAGGCCTCCGCGCGGCTGCGCATGCAGGTCGACTCCAAGCCGGAGGAGCTGGACGAAATCGACCGTCGTCTGATGCAGCTCCGGATCGAGGCAGAGGCCCTCAAGAAGGAAAAGGATGCCGCGTCGGTTGATCGGCTGGAGACGATTGAAAGCGAAATCGCCGAGCTTCAGGCAAAATCTGATGAGCTGACGGCAACATGGTCAGCCGAAAAGAACAAGCTGAAAGGAGCTGCGTCCGCCAAGGAACAGCTCGACCGGGCCTATGCCGATATGGCGGAAGCCCAACGCCAGGGTGATCTCGCCAAAGCGTCCGAGCTGAAATTCGCGACAATCCCGCAGCTCGAAAAACTCATCGCCGAAGTCGAAGGTAGCGAGGATGATCAGGGCGACGGCGGTCTCGTGTCCGAAGTCGTCCGTCCAGAGCATATCGCGGCCGTTGTCTCGAAGTGGACAGGCATTCCTGTCGACAAGATGATGGAGGGCGAGCGCGAGAAGCTGCTCAAGATGGAAGACGATTTGCGCAAGCGGGTCGTTGGCCAGGATGCCGCGCTGGAGGCTGTCTCAAATGCCGTACGTCGTGCGCGCGCGGGCCTGCAGGATCCGAACCGTCCCATCGGCTCTTTCCTGTTCGTCGGCCCGACCGGCGTCGGCAAGACCGAACTGACCAAGGCGCTGGCCGAATTCATGTTCGATGATGATACCGCGATCCTGCGGCTCGACATGTCGGAATTTTCCGAGAAGCATTCCGTCGCGCGTCTGATCGGCGCGCCTCCGGGCTATGTCGGCTATGATGAAGGCGGTGTGCTGACGGAATCTGTGCGTCGCCGACCCTATCAGGTCATCCTGTTCGACGAAGTGGAAAAGGCCCATCCGGACCTGTTCAACACACTGTTGCAAGTCCTCGATGATGGTCGCCTGACCGATGGTCAGGGCCGTACGGTCGACTTCAAGAACACGATCATCATCATGACCTCGAACCTCGGCGCAGACGCGCTGGCGAGCGGCGAGGAGGGCGATGTATCGGACGCGGCCAAGGATGCCGTCATGGGCGCCATCCGCATGCATTTCCGGCCGGAATTCATCAACCGGATCGACGAGATCGTCTTCTTCAAACGGCTGGGCCGTGGCGAGATCGACCATATCGTTGACATCCAGATGGAGCGCCTCGAAGCGCTGCTGAAGGACCGGAAGATGACGCTGCAGCTGAGCCTCGATGCTCGCAACTGGCTGGCCGCGCGCGGCTATGACCCCGTCTATGGGGCGCGGCCCCTGAAACGGGTCATCCAGAAGGAACTTCAGGACCCGCTTGCCCGGCTCCTGCTGGAAGGGCGTATCCATGATGGCGAGACCATCGAGATCGGCGTCGAGGGCGACCAGCTCTCCATCAACGGTGTCCCGAACGGGTTCGCCAAGGGTGCCGCAGCCCTGAACTAAAGTCTTTCCCAACAAAAAAGGCCCCGGCCGCTTTTGCGGTCGGGGCCTTTTTTGTGGTTCAAATCTCTTACGGTGAGCGTGGATTGACCAGTGGGGTGGCCGCCATCAATTGCGCGCCTTGGGCCGTGCGGATGGCGTCGATCTCGGCCTTGCGGGCTTCGAACTCGGCCAGCATGTCCGGCGTTTCGGCCAGCTTGCGCCCGGTCGGCAGTTTCAGCTTCATCGCATTGACCGGCTTGCCCTTGACGTAGACTTCATAATGCAGATGCGGACCCGTCGAGGCGCCGGTGGATCCGACATAGCCGATCACGTCGCCCTGACGGACCCGCTTGCCGGCGCGCACACCTGGGCCATAGCGCAGCATGTGGGCATAGGCGGTCTTGTAATTGTTGGCGTGCTTGATGCGGACATAATTGCCATAGCCGCCATAGCGGCTCGCGCGCTCTACCGTGCCATTGCCGGCCGCATAGATCGGCGTCCCGGACGGGGCGGCGAAATCGGTGCCCTTGTGCAGACGGGTATAGCCGGAGATCGGATGGCGGCGATTGCCGAAGGACGAGGACAGGCGCGCGCCATTGATCGGTGTCTTCATCAGGAATTTCGTGGCGCTCTCGCCATTCTCGTCGAAATAGTCGGGCACCCCATCATCGCTCGGCGCGAAGCGATAGAAGCCGCGCGTCAGGGCGCGTCCGTTCAGCTTGGCATAGACAAGGTCACCACTCTTCACCGGCGTGCCGTGCTCATCGACCTGGGTCTCATAGACCATTTCGAAGGTGTCGCCCGGGTGGATCTCCCGCTGGAAATCCACGTCATAGGCAAAGGCGCTGGCAAAATCGACGACCTGCTGGTCACCGGCACCCAGCTTGCGGGCAGCCTCATAGATCGAGGTTTCGATCGGCGCCGCCACACGGTGATAGGTCGGGCTGAGGCGGGCTTTCAACTCGCTGGCCGTCCAGCCACCGGAGGCCGAACGGGTGATGAAAAGGTTACGTTCGGCATCTGCCTTGATGTTCAGGGCCGTCAGCTGGCCATTCGTGATGAAGGCATCTGCCTTGACCCCTGGGCGCAGGCGCCTTGGGTCCAGCAATTCCTTCTCATAGATCGTGTGCAGCGCGGCGGCGGCATCGGAAGGCTGCGCGCCGAGCCGGGTAACCAGTTCGGTCAGTGTCTCGCGGCTCTTCAGCGTGTCGCTCAAATGATCGGGAATGCCGAGACCGGGCTCGAATTCTGTGGCGGACAGCAGCGTTGTAGCCAGCGGCGGCGGGGCCGGGGAGGCGTGCGCCGCCCCCATCCCAACAGGGTCGTTGGACGGGCCGATCGTGACCAGGCCCAGAACTGCCGAAACAGATCCCAGCAGGCCCAATACGACCAGACTCTTCACCCCATGCGACACCGTGCGGCTTGGCTCGGCGGTATTAGTCTCAATTGTACTCACGTCATGCATCATGGCGCGCTCTCCCTCACTCAGTGCCACCCAGCACCTCTGTCTCTCAGGACTGTGAATGTCAGAAGGACCTTTTATACCGTTTATACGTTAAGAAACGACAATTTTGCTCAATTTGGCCTTCTTGCTCTCCTACAAATCCTAGTAGCCAACCAAAGCAAGAAGCAAGCCGGAACCATCAGTGAATACGCCACATTACAAAGATTTAGAGGTTGAAGGCTCGAAGACGGGCAGGCGTCGCCTGAAATGGGGGCGGTGGCTGCTGGTTGCGATCCTGACCCTGATCCTCCTGTTTGTGGCGCTTGGCTGGCTGGGACGGAAGTACATCGCCCATCAGGCTCTTGCCCAATGGTGCCATGAGCAATCCCTGGTCTGCGAAGCGAATATCGAACGCCTCGGGCCCGGCGGCGCGGTGATTTCCGGCGTCCGGGTCAAATCCGGCGACCATGTACCCTTCCTGGCCGAAGACGTGACGGCCAACCTCACATGGAAGGGCCTGGTCCCGTCGCTGGGGGCTGTGGCGATCACGGCGCCTGAATTGCGCGGCACGCTGGATGATCGCGGCATTCGCTTTTATGGGCTTGAACGCCTCGGCAGCAGCAGTTCTGGCGCGGGAGGGACCAGTGGCCTGCCCCCGGTGAAGATTACCGATGGGCGGGTCGTGCTGGCCACGAGCGCTGGCGACATTGGTGCGTCGGTCGATCTGGAAGGCGAATTCCCGCAGTCCGGCACATTGCAGATGACGCTGGACCCGGTGTCCCTGTCCGGGCCGGACGGTACGCTGGTCTGGTCGGAAGGCCGGATCGACGTGACCGCGAGCGACGGCCAATTGGAGGGCGAGGCGTTTCTCGATCTGGACGAGGCCGATGTTAGGGGTGTTCAGGCCCGCGACGTTCAGTTGACTGCCCTTCTCAACTCGCCCCTCAGCGGGGAGGGCGACACACAAATTGTCTGGGACGGCGACATCACCAGCGCGTCCTGGGGCGGCTATGCCGTGTCGGAGGCTGCCACGAGTGGCCGGGCCATTCTGGAGCGCCTGCCATCCTCGGACCTCGACTCGATCCTCACTGCGCTGGTTGAGGCCTCCGCCGAAGTCAGCGCCGCCAAAGTGTCCGGCAGCGTATTTGCTGGCCGTGATATTTCGCTGGAGGTCGATCTTGAAGGCGAAGCGGGCCGCGTAACCGGGCCAATCCTCGCCTCTGCCAGCGATCTTGAAATCCCGCAGGGGCGGGCACAGGCCGCCGCGATCCGCGGAACGCTGCAGCGGTCCGTCGAGGGCGACATCGGGTTCGAAGCTGACCTGTCGACAGCCGGCACGTCGCTGAACGCTGGAACGACCAGCCAATTGCTCGACTTCGTGAACTTGCCTGACACGTTCGCCGCGCATGAGACCAGCCTCACGAACGCGCTTCGCCATATCCTGGCAGCGTTCGACGCCGCCGCCTCGGTGCACGTCCAGCGCAACGCGGAGGGGTGGGCGATCTTGGCGGAGGGGCCGGTGCAATTGACCTCCCAATCGGGGCTCGCGTTGGATATTGAGCCGGGTCCGGAAGGCCACTGGCTGTCCTGGGCAGGATACGATCGGTCCGTGACGGGGCATCTCGACATGACGGGCGGCGGTCTTCCCGCCTTCTCCGCAGACCTTGAGGTCCGCATGGGTGAGGCCGGACTGTCCCGGTTCAACGCAACGGGCCTGAGCCTGTCGCCGTGGATGGCGGGCGGGCGTACCTTGTCGGCCAATCTCAAGCAGATCAACTATGAGCGCGTCGGTGAAGGGGAGATGACACTCCAAACGTCCGGCCGCATTGGCGTTGCTGGAAACCTGTCCGGCTTTGACCTGGACTCCACCAATATTGCAGGAGAATTGCTGGTCGCGTCGAACAAGGCCGGGTGGCGGGTGTCCACTCCGAACCGGGCCTGCCTGACCCTGAACAGTCAGGGCCTGAGCTTTGGGTCTGTCAGCCTCGGCGCGTTCCGGACGCCGATCTGTCCTGAAGGCAAGGATTTCGTTGCGCCGGGGGTCGGGTTTGCGGGCACGACCAGGCTGGGAGACCTGTCGCTTCCGGTCGCCTTCTCGTCCAATTCCGGCACGGTGAAGTTCACGAATGCCGCGATCGACTGGACGGGCGGCAAGACCGCAAGCGTATCGGCCATCTCGGACACGGTTGCGCTCGCCCTCGACATTGGCGAGGAAACCCTCACCATCGAGGGAGACACACTTCGGTTGGGCGTAGCGACGCGCGTCAACGCCGCCCCGGCGCTATCGGCGCGACTGGGGCCAACCAAATTCAACGGCTCGCTCATTCCTGCCAACGTTAGCTCCAGCGATTTCCGCTTCGATGGCACGACCGGAGACGGCGGCGTGAAGGGTGCCATGAGCGCCGATGGCGTGATGATCCGGGACTATCGCGACGACCCGCTCTACCAGCCCCTGACGGCAGATATGGATGCGACGCTGAACGGCGCGGATTTCTACATGACGGGACCTCTGAGGCTGGCATCCAACGGGATCAGCGTGGCGGACACGCTGTTACGCCTTGATGTGACGAAGCTGAGCGGCAGCGCAGGCATTGAGAGCCGGGACCTGCAATTCGAACCGGGCGCCTTGCAGCCTTCGCGCCTGTCGGACCGGCTGCGCGGTATCTTCACCGATGCGCGCGGTGGACTGGCGGCGTCTGCGCGGTTCGACATTGTCGAAGGAAAGATCGAAGGGACGGGTCAGGTATCGGTCTCCGAGTTTGGCTTCCAAACGACCCGGCTGGGCCGGGTGCAAGGCGTCAATGGCACGGTGACGTTCAGGGAGCTTCTCGCACTGACCACAGAGCCCGGCCAGACCATTTCGGTCGAGCGCCTGAATCCCGGTGTTCCGCTGGAAAATGGCGAGATCATCTTCCAACTGGTCGAGGGGACGCAATTCAAGGTCGAGTCAGCCTCCTTCCCATTCGCGGGGGGGACGCTCGCGTTGCCCTCCTTTGTATGGACGCTGGGCGGGGAGCAGCAGAACATCGAAGTCACAGCGGATGCCATCGAATTGGCGAAACTGGTGGAAGTGCTGAAACTGCCGGATACGCGGGCTACGGGCACCGTGTCTGGTCGGTTCCCCATCGACATTGACGGTACGAACATCCTTGTGCGCGACGCCCGTCTGAAAGCCGACGCCACAGGCGGCTACATCTCCTATCAGGGCTCGGCCGGGGATTCCGCCGGGGCGGCTGATCCGAATGCCAAAATGGCGTTTGAGGCGCTCAAGGATTTCGACTTTACCGTTCTCGAACTCGGCCTCGACGGCAATGTGCGGGACCGGATGACGATTTCCCTGATCCTTGAAGGTAAGAGCCGGAAGGGGATTGCGTACGGGGACGGAAACCAGGTGCTGACCGGCCAGCCCTTCCTGTTCACGATCACCGTCAATTCAGCGCTGGGGGAACTCTTGCGAAACGCCCAGTATTATACCAGTCAGAAGAGCCTGACGGACGAAGTTGTCAAACAAGTGACGGCGAAACGGCTTGAGGAATCTGAATAGCGCGCAACGACCAACTTCATTGACGTTAAGGTTGCTTATGTCATGGTCGCCACTGAACCCTGAGGAGCGAATCCTGATGAATTTTTCCAAAGCCCTGCTGGCTGGCGCGGGCGTGGCAGCACTGGTTGCCTGTACGCCGACAGTTCGCATCGAACCCTCCGACAAACCGATCAAGATCGATTTGAACGTCAATATTACCCAGGAAGTCCGCGTGATCCTCGACAAGGAAGTCGAAGACCTGATCGCGGACAATCCGGACCTGTTCTAACCTCGCGAAATCAGGAGACGATATGATGAAATCCCTTCGCACTTTTTTCGCTGCCCTGGCCCTGGCATTCGGGCTGGCCACATTGGCCCCAGCCGCTTCGGCGGGTGATCCTGCAATCGACGCTGCCATCGAGGCGGGGGAGGTCGGTGAGCGCATTGATGGACGCCTTGGCGTCATCGGGTCTGGCGACCCGTCCCTGATCCGCAAGGTTCAGGAGATCAACAACCGACGCGCCGCCAAATACGCCCAAGTTGCTGCTGAAACCGGCACCACCGTGGCGGAAGTGGCTCGCATCACGGGCGAAAAGCAGATCTCCAAGTTGAGCCGTGGCCAATGGTACATGGACGCCAGCGGCACCTGGAAACAGAAATAGCTTGTTTCCGGCGCCGCCCGGCGTAAGTGAATCTTCATGTCACGCAAGCTGATCTTCTGGATTCTCGCCAGCTTCGTGCTCCTGGGGCTGATGCTCTGGGGCATTTCGCTGTTATGGGAAAGCAATGCCGACGGGCTCTCCGGCCACGGCTGGCTCGCCTATATTCTGGGCGGTGTGATGACGCTTGGCCTTTCCATTGGCCTGTTCCTGCTGACCTTCCATAGCGCGCGGCATGGTTATGATGATATGGAGCGGCCGGAAGACACGACTGAGCAGAATGTTGAATATCGCCAATAGTTCATACAGCCTTGATTGACACGCCGGGCGGCTCACACAATCCTGCGCAAAATCTGAACTCTAGAACGGGGCGCTCCCACCCATGATCGATCCTGCACGCCTATCCGCGTACATCGCATCGCGCATCTGCCATGACCTTGTTTCGCCCGTTTCCTCGGTCACCAATGCGTTGGACCTGCTGAACGATCCCGGCGACATGGAAATGAAGGCCCAGGCACAGGATCTGTTGCATGATGGCGCGGAGAAGGCCGGCGCGCGAATCCAGTTCCTGCGCTATGCCTTCGGCTCCATCGGGCTCAACTCGGGTGCCGCCGACATTCACGAGGCGCGCAAGATCACCCAGAATTTCGTGGCGAGCCACCGGCCCAGCATCGAATTCGACATCCAGACCGACCATCTGAGCTTCTCGCATGTGCGCATGATGATGAACCTCGTCATGATGGGGATCGACTGCCTGCCGCGGGGCGGGGTGATCCATGTCCGCATTCGCAATGAGCAGGTGGGCCTGACAATCACATTGACCTGCAAGGGCAAGCGGGCCCGTCTGCGCCCCGACATTGCCAATGGTATCAAGGGAATCGAGCCGGAAGATGGCTGGCGGCCGGAGACGATCCAGCCCCTGTTCTCCAAGATCATCTGTGACGGGCTGGGCGGCGAGCTGACCGCCAGTGAAAGCGATGAGACCGTCATCATCATGGCGGCGGGCATTCGCGCTGAAGGCTGATGGCCTGGCTGAAATTTACACTTTGGCAGGACTTTCTTAACCGGGGTCGGCCAGATTCGACGCCAAGCTGCTGCGCACAGGATATCCTATGAAAACCTGTCTGATCGTTGACGATTCCCGCGTTGTCCGAAAAGTGGCGGCGCGTATAGTGCGCGACCTGAAATTCGACGTTCTGGAAGCCGGTGACGGCGCCGAGGCCATGCGTCAGTGTCGCCAGCAGATGCCGGATGCCATCCTGCTCGATTGGAACATGCCGGTGATGAACGGACTCGATTTCCTGCGCGCCCTGCGCCGCGAGGAAGAGGGCAAGCATCCGCTGGTGGTTTTCTGTTCCATCGAAAACGACGCTGAACACATCAATGAGGCGTTGAGTTCAGGCGCCGACGAGTTCATCATGAAGCCATTCGACGCTGATATTCTGGAAAGCAAATTTGCGGAAGTCGGTCTGGTCTGAAGCATTTCTTAATAAACCGCGACCTATGGGTAAGGTTTATGGGCAGAATGTCCGATTCGGAGTGTTAGATGCAGGAAGAGGTCTTCAACGAGTTGGCTGAGCTGGCGCTGAAAGGCTCCGGACAGGCGATTCCGAAATCCAAATCCTATCTGATCGAAGCCCGGCTCGCCGCGATTGCGCGCCGTGAGGGCTTTGGCACGATGGCGGACCTCGTCCATTGCCTGAAATCCCGCGCCAATCCCGTTTTTGCCGCTGAAGTGGCCGCTGCGCTCGTGTCGAAGGACACCTGGTTTTTCCGTGACCGCGATGCGCTGAAGCGCGTGGTGGAAGAGATCCTGCCCAAGCGCCTGAAAGCCTCGAATACTGGCCGCCTCAAGGTCTGGTGCGCTGGCGGCGCTACCGGCCAGGAAGCCTATTCGCTGGCCATCCTTCTGGAAGACGAATTGCCAGCCAGCCTGCGCGGCGCCCAGATCGACATTCTCTCGACCGATATCTGCAAGGTTGCGACCGAGAAGGCCCGTGTGGCCCGTTTCGGCCATTATGAGGTCCAGAAGGGGCTGTCGATCCATCGTCTGGTGAAGCACTTCACCCGGCTGGAAACCGGCCAGTGGGAGGCGTCGGAAGCCCTGCGCTCTCGTATCAGCTTCCGCCAGCACAATCTGCTGGAACGCGCAGACGGGTTGGGTAATTTCGATGTCATCCTCTGCCGCAATGTGCTGTCCGGCATGGCCCGCTCGGCCCGGACCAAGGTGATCGACAGTGTCGCGAAACAGATGATGCCCGGCGGTATGATCCTGCTCGGCGGCGGCGAAAGCGTCATCGGTCTGACCGACAAGCTGGAGCCAGCCCGCCATTTCCGGGGCGGCTGGGTCGCGGCCGGAACGGCCAACGCCGAAGCATCTGCAGCCTGACCCCCTCGCAATTTGGCGCGTCCCGCGCTATATGCCCCCATTCCTGAAACTGCTCCGGGCCTTTAACCCGGTTGGAGTGAGACATGACTTATGAATTGCCGTCGGCCTGGGATGGCCGCGTGAACTCTCTTGGATTTGCCAAACCGCCCGCGGAAACGCGCGTCGTCGCTGCCATGTCGGGCGGGGTCGACAGCTCTGTCGTGGCCGCCATGCTGAAAGCGCAAGGCTATGACGTGATCGGGATCACGCTGCAGCTTTACGATCATGGCGCGGCCATTGAGAAGAAGGGGGCCTGTTGCGCCGGGCAGGACATCCATGATGCCCGCAACGTGTCCGACCAGATCGGCATTCCGCACTATGTGCTCGATTACGAGTCCAAATTCCGCGAGCAGGTGATGGAAGACTTCGCGGATACCTATCTGGCGGGGTCGACGCCGATCCCGTGCATTCGTTGCAACCAGACGGTCAAATTCTCGGATCTCCTGAAAACGGCCCGCGATCTTGGCGCAGATTGCCTTGCGACGGGCCACTATATCCGCCGGACAGACGGCGACACCGGGCCGGAGCTTCACCGCGCGGCCGATGCCAGCCGCGACCAGTCCTATTTCCTGTTCGCCACGACGGCGGAACAGCTGGACTATCTGCGTTTCCCGTTGGGCGACTTGCCGAAGACGCAGGTGCGCGAACTGGCCGACCAGTTCAATCTGCCGGTCGCTTCAAAGCCGGACAGCCAGGACATCTGCTTCGTGCCGGAAGGCTCCTATGCAACCGTCGTCGAGAAACTGCGTCCGGGCGCCGGGCGCGGCGGCGAGATCGTGCATCTCGATGGCCGCGTGCTGGGCGAGCATAATGGCGTGATACATTACACGATCGGTCAACGCCGCGGCTTGGGCGTTGCGACAGGCGATCCGTTGTATGTCGTCAAGATCGATGCGCCGAGCCGCCGGGTCATCGTTGGCCCGCGCGAAGCCTTGATGACGTCCGGCTTGCTTTTGGAAGAATTGAACTGGTTGGGCGAGGGCTCTCTGGAGGCCGCAGCCGATGCGGGCTCGCCCGTGCTCGTTCGTGTGCGGTCCACACGGCCCCCAGTGCCTGCGCGTTTGGGGTGGAGCGATGGCGTGCCCGTGATCTGGTTCGATGATCCGGAAGAGGGCGTCGCGCGCGGCCAGGCCGCCGTGCTCTACGACGCCGAAGGCAGCACGCGCATTCTCGGCGGCGGTTTCATCCTGAAGCCCATCCCGGCGGATGAGAGCGTGGTGGCGGCCTAGCCCAACAGGCCCAGCGCCATCCCACGAAGGGCGGCCGAAACCCGATCTGAAACATCCAGCTTCTCGAAGCTTCGCTTCACATATGTGTGCACAGTGTTGGCGGACAGGTGGAGTGCTTCTGCGATTTCTCCATTGGTTTGTCCTTTGGCGACAAGTCTCAGGATCTCCTTCTCTCGCTTGGACAAGGCAGGTTCAACGGGAAGCCGGCTGAGAAGCACATCTATGTAGGCGAGGTGTCCCATCTGACACGCCATATGCAGCATAGAGAGCATTGACGCGTGAGGGGAGTATTCATCTCTGCCAAAGCCGAGCCCGCAACATCCATTGCGGCCATTCGGTCCGAACACAGGCACCGTAATGCCAACGCCGAGCTTGAATTCCCGGGCCCGGTCCAGGAATTCGACTTCCCGCTCCGTCAGGTCGGGCATCTGGCGTGCTTCGCGCCAGAAGAAGGGATATATGCGCGTGGAAGCCAGCCGAGCCATCGGATCGCATTCATACAGGCGATGCTGATAATAGATTTGCACCCATTCCTTCGGGAAGCCGTCCGAAGAAACATTCAGATTGGTGTTGAACTCCTCAACACCTACCGGAGGATAATGGATGTAACTCATCATCTTCACGGGGGTGTGGTCATAGAATTCGAAGGCGGCGGTCCTCAGGTCCTTGAAGCTCGTCGATTCCCGACAGGCTTTTGCATATGCATGCAGAGGTGCAAGACTCTCTTCGGTCATTTCATCTCCCGTCGGAACAGGATTTTTTCCCGTTCTCTTTCGGATGAAGATAGAGCGAAAAGCTGATTTGGAAACGGCAGATTATTTCGGGAGTCTCGCACTCATTCCGGCAGGAGCCAGGCAGTACGGATGAGGCTGATGATGGCGCTCACATATGTCAGCAGGCAGGGGAGCCGTGGCGGCCTAGCGCAACTTCCGGGCGGCCGTGACCGACAGGCCGATACCCCCCAGCACGACCAAAGCTGCAATGACAAAGCGCAACGTCAGCGCCTCGTCGAGCAACGCAATCCCGCCCAGTGCGGCGAGGACGGGGACACTGAGTTGGGCCACAGCTGCGGTGGACGAGGCAAGACGGGGCAGGATAGCGTACCAGAGCGCATAGCCGAGCCCCGACATGACCATGCCTGACAGGCAGGCGAGCAGGATGCCCAGGGGCGCTGCCTGTGGCGCCGTGGCAAACAGGGCGAGCAGGCTGAAGGGGGCGGCCATCGCGAAATTTGCCGCTGTTTCAGTGGTGGCGTTCTTTGCGCCGCGTCCCATCAGCGAGTAGATGCCCCAGCCGAGCGCGGCGATGCCCATCAGCACCGCGCCCGCCGGGTCGATCCGCGTATCCTGCGCCGGCCACAGGAACCAGGCGAGGCCCCCTGCCGCGACCAGTGCGCCGACCCATTTCAGGGCGGGGACATGTTCCTTCGCCACCAGGGCGCCAGCGAACATGGTGATCTGTACCCCGCCGAACAGGATCAGCGCCCCGACGCCCGTATCGAGGGAAAGATAGGCAAAGGAAAAGCCCAGCATGTAGGCGAGCAGGGCGGCTACGCTGGTCCATCGTCTTGGTGACAGGAGGGCGGGGCGGTCCGCCGACCGCAATAGAACGATCAGGCCGAGGATAAGCGCGCCGCTGAACAGGCGAATGATGGCGAAGCTTGCCGGGTCGATGAGGCCGCCTGCCAGCGCCAGCCGGTTGAGCACCGAATTGGCCGCAAAGGCGAGCATGGTCAGGAGGGTAAGCGCGAACAGCTTCATGGGTCGCTGGTCATGCGGGGAGCCGTGGCAGGCTCATTCCATCCAGTCCGGCGGGGCGACCTTGGTGTCATCGCCGCCCATGTCAGGCTGTGGATGGCGGGCCAGCAATTTCTCGACAATCGCATCGGCGACCCGGTCGGCTTCCCGCAGGGCCGGATAGCTCCAGGTTTCGAGTGTGCCCCCGAACCACCGCGCGGCGCCATGATCGATCAGGCTCTGGTGCAGGCTGTCGAACTTCTTTGAGCGGCCTTCGAGGCGCGCGATATGGATCGGCAAATCATGCCAGGCGGCGTCCGACAACATGTTGGCGCTGTCTTCAGTGACAATCGCGCAGTCGGAAAAGACCAGCCAGGCAAGATAGGGATTTTCGCCATCTTCGGGACCTGCCCAGAACCGCGCCCCGATTTCATCCGCCATCGAACGGAAGCGGGCGACGACCGGCACAGGTGTGCGGTGGGATGTGGTGAGACGCAGGCGCCAGCCCTGTCCGGCCAGTATGCGCAGCTGGGATTCAAGGCGCTCGGCTGCCGCATCGGTGAATGTATGTGCACGGGAGTTCCCGCCGAGAATGACAATGGCGCTCTTGCTGCGCTCGTCGGCAAGGTCTGCGAAAGACTGTCCGGCCTCTTCGATCAGGTCCGGCGGAAAATAGGAGGGAGAGCCGATGGTCTGGATGACGTTCGGTCCACTGACCTCATCATGTGCCGGCGTGACGAGAAGGTCGAAATTGTCCGCCGGTATGCGCGGGTCGAGAATCTGGACCGTCAGGGTCTTGCCCCCGGACAATTCCCGCACTTTGCGGGTCAGTGCGGCTGAGCGGCGTCCTGCAGCGACCCAGACAGTCGGCCAAGGTGCTTCCAACTGGGTACGCTGGTTTTTCGGCAGTGAGACCAGGGGAGCGGGCCATTTGTCGGCCGGCAGCCAGGTCCAAGGTATGCGCGGCGTTAGCACAAGGGGGTCTGAGCGGTGAGCTTCGCCATTAATATGAGCGATCTGGATCCATCGCCGCGTATCGCCCAGTGCCTGCAGCACGGCGCGGACCTGAGCAGCATTGCCTGCGCGGCCGTCGGAGACCGCCCAGACGGATGGTCCGAGCGACCCCGTCTCAGCCATTTACAGGTACTCGACCTTGGCAACCTCGTAGGCGCGTGCCCCGGACGGGGCCGCCACCTCGGCTTCGTCGCCTTCTTCCTTGCCGATCATTGCGCGGGCAATCGGGGAGGTAACGGAAATCTTGCCGTCCTTCACATTGGCTTCGTCTTCGCCAACGATCTTGTACGTGCTTTCTTCTTCCGTATCGACATCAATCAGGGTGACGGTCGCGCCAAAGCGCACCTTGCTGCCGCCCAGCTTGGAGACGTCAATGACGTCTGCCCGTGCGAGCTTGTCGTCGATCTCGGCGATGCGGCCTTCGATGAAGCTCTGCTTCTCCTTGGCGGCGTGATATTCAGCGTTTTCGGACAGATCACCATGCGCACGAGCTTCCGCGATCGCCGCGATGATGTTCGGGCGCTCAACGGATTTCAGCGTCTTTAGTTCTGACTGAAGCGCAGCATGGCCTTCTGCGGTCATGGGAATGCGGTCCATCTGTGTCACCTCTATTGTTGGCGGCAAAATCGTTGTCTTAATTGGTAATTGCGTCAAGTGGGGCTGATCAGGCCGATTGCAAGGCGCGCACCGAGATTTCCCGGTCTTTCATGCTTTCGATAGCCTGAACCGATGCCATCGAGGAGGCAAGAGTTGTGAAATACGGAATCTTCCGGTTCACGGCGGTCCGGCGAATCGAGGCGGAATCTGCCAGTGAGGCCGCGCCTTCGGTCGTATTGAACACCAATTGCACATTGCCATTGATCATGGCGTCGACAATGTGCGGCTGGCCTTCCAGGACCTTGTTGACCCGCGTCACCTTCAGGCCCTCGCCTTCGAGGAAGGTGGCGGTTCCGCTGGTCGCCAGGACAGAGAACCCGAAATCGATGAGTTTCCGGATGGCTGGCACAATGGCCTTCTTGTCTCCGTCTCTCAGCGACACGAACACCGTTCCTGAGTCCGGAAGCTGGACTCCGACACCCATCTGGCTCTTCAGGAAGGCCATGCCGAAATCATCATCCCAGCCCATGACTTCGCCGGTCGAGCGCATTTCCGGGCCGAGCTGCGGATCAACGCCTGGGAAGCGGGCGAATGGGAAGACCGCTTCTTTCACCGCAACGCGGCGCGGATTGGCATGGGTCAAGTCGAAATCGGTCAGGCTGGCACCCGCCATGACCTTGGCAGCAATGGCGGCAATCGGGGCGCCGACGGCCTTGGCCACGAAGGGCACCGTCCGGCTGGCGCGGGGATTGGCCTCCAGTACATAGATCTCGTCATCCTTGACCGCGAACTGGATGTTGATCAGGCCGCGAACTTTCAGCGCCCGCGCGAGCGCAATAGTCTGCTCGGCAAGACGGCCCTGAAGGGCGGGCGAAAGTGTATAGGGCGGCAGCGCACAGGCGGAGTCGCCCGAATGCACGCCGGCTTCTTCGATATGTTCCATGATGCCCGCGACATGCACATTTTCGCCGTCGCAGAGAGCGTCCACGTCCACCTCGATGGCGTCCGAGAGATAGCGGTCGATGAAGAGTGACGCGTCGCCGGAATCCTTGGCCACGTTCAGGGCTTCGGCCGCGAATTTGCGCAGGTCTTCATCATTGCGGGCGATTTCCATGGCCCGGCCGCCCAGCACGAAGGAGGGGCGCAGCATGACCGGATAGCCGATCTCATTGGCTTTCACTTCGGCCTCTTCCACCGAGCGAGCCGTGCGGGACGGGGCCTGCTGGATGCCAAGTTCGTCGAGCAGGGCCGCAAATTGCTCGCGGTCTTCCGCGAGGTCGATCGAGGCGGGGCTGGTGCCGAGGATCGGTACGTTTTCATGGTCCAGCGTATTGGCCAGCTTCAGCGGTGTCTGGCCCCCGAACTGGACGATCACCCCGTTCAGCGTGCCGGCCGACTGTTCCTTGTGTATGATCTCAAGGACATGTTCGTCGGTCAGGGGCTCGAAATAGAGCCGGTCGGATGTGTCATAGTCCGTGGACACTGTTTCCGGGTTGCAATTGACCATGATGGATTCAATGCCGATGTCTTCCATCGCAAAGGCCGCATGGCAGCAGCAATAGTCAAACTCGATGCCTTGCCCGATCCGGTTGGGGCCGCCCCCGAGAATGATGGCCTTGTTGCGCGTCGAGGGCAGGGCTTCACACTCCGCCTCCTCGGCGCCGAACACTGGCTGCTCGTAGGTGGAGTAGAGGTAAGGCGTCTTGGCGGCGAACTCTGCCGCACACGTATCAATGCGCTTGTAAACTGGGCGCACGCCCAGTCCGTGGCGCAGGGCGCGGATTTCGGCCTCGCTCTTGCCGACCAGCTTGCCGAGGCGCTTATCGGAGAAACCGAGCATCTTCAGGCGCAGCATGCCCTCATGATCCTGTGGTAGGCCGTCCTTCAGGATATCAGCCTCGACCTCCATCAGTTCCGCGATCTGGCGCAGGAACCATTTGTCGATGGACGTGATCTGGTAAACTTCGTCCACGGACAGGCCCTGGCGCAGGGCTTGCGCCACAACGCGCAATCGGTCCTGTGTCGGCACACCCAGCGCATTGCGCAGATCGGCTTCGGTCTCGAATGCGATATCGTCCAGGCCGGACAGGCCCGTCTCCAGAGAGCAGAGCGCCTTTTGCAGGCTTTCCTGGAAGGAGCGGCCAATCGCCATCGCCTCGCCGACGGATTTCATCGCTGTGGTCAGGACAGGGTCTGCGCCCTTGTATTTCTCGAAGGCAAAGCGCGGAATCTTGGTGACCACATAGTCAATCGTCGGCTCGAACGAAGCCGGTGTGACACCGGTAATATCATTGTCCAGCTCATCCAGCGTGTAGCCGACCGCCAGCTTCGCGGCGATCTTGGCGATCGGGAAGCCGGTGGCCTTCGACGCCAGCGCCGAAGAGCGCGATACGCGCGGGTTCATTTCGATCACGACCAGGCGTCCATCGGCCGGGTTCACGGCAAACTGGACATTCGACCCGCCGGTCTCGACGCCGATCTCACGAAGCACCGCAATCGAGGCGTTCCGCATGATCTGGTATTCCTTGTCGGTCAGCGTCAGCGCGGGCGCGACCGTGATGGAATCTCCGGTGTGGACCCCCATCGGATCGATGTTCTCGATGGAGCAGATGATGATGCAATTGTCCGCCTTGTCGCGGACGACCTCCATCTCATACTCTTTCCAGCCGAGCAGGCTTTCATCGACAAGGATCTGGGCCATTGGTGAGGCGGCAAGGCCTGACCGGCAAATCTCTTCATATTCCTCGACATTGTAAGCCACACCGCCGCCCGTACCGCCGAGCGTGAAGGCCGGACGGATGATGGCGGGAAGGCCGACTTCGTCCAGCGCCGCCATGGCGCGCTTCAGGCCTTCGATCCGGTCATACTTGCCGTCTTCCTTCTTCGGAGAGGCAATGATGGCAGCGCGTGGGTTTTCGAGACCGAGCCGGTCCATCGCTTCGCGGAACAGCTTGCGGTCTTCAGCCATCTCGATGGCCTCGGCCTTTGCGCCGATCAGCTCCACGCCATGCTTTTCGAGGATGCCGGCATAATGCAGGTCCAGCGCACAGTTCAGCGCGGTCTGGCCGCCCATGGTCGGCAACAGGGCGTCCGGCTTTTCGGCTTCGATGATCTTCTCGACCACTTCGGGCAGGATCGGCTCGATATAGGTTGCGTCGGCGAGTTCCGGGTCGGTCATGATCGTCGCCGGGTTCGAATTCACCAGGATCACCCGGTAGCCTTCGCTCTTAAGCGCCTTGATCGCCTGCACGCCGGAATAGTCGAATTCACAAGCCTGTCCGATGATGATCGGACCGGCACCAATAACCAGGATAGAGCGGATATCCGTGCGCTTCGGCATGTTGCTTTTCTCCTACCGGCCAAACGGCTGCTCCATAGCTGGGAGTCGGGGGCTGGGGCAAGGCCAAACGGGTGGGTTTCCGTCAATAGCTGTAATTGATTTTCTCCAGCCAGGCTCCGCCTGGCCTAAACCGGGGCGTCATGCACGGTGGAATGCTCCTGGACGAGGTGCCAGCGGCCTGTGATCTTCTCCCAGACCTGCGACACAGCCTGGACCTGATTCATGACGCCGTCATCATGTGTAACGCCGCTCAGCTGGGTAAAGAAATGCGCCGCAGCCATCTCGCGCGTACAGCGCAGATTGATCGCAGAAACGATGCTGATGTGCCAGCGCTTGAACGTGTCTTCCAGAATCGGCTGCCAGAGCTGGCGGTAATCATTCAAAGTACGATTTACTGAAACGTCCCGACCGAAGTCGCTGAGTAAACGAATACAGCCCGGCCCCGTGAGAGGGTCATTGGCAGTCGCCAGCTGACCTTGCGGCCAGCAGCGATACCAGTCTCTGATGCGTTCGCGCACAGCGCGATCATCGGGCTCGATACGCTTCGAGCCTGTAGTGAACTTATTAAGGGGCGTGACCCGTCCCATACAGTGTCTCCTGTCTCATAATCGTGCTGAATAAACGTGCCAGCCTGTGGCGTGTTCCGGTTGGCTGGACGGAGAGACCGGGGTCATACGGTGGCGAAAATGTGCCGCAAAAGGAAAAGCCCCGCATCCAAAGGATACGGGGCTCACCATCACTCTACTGCCTCGGCTGGTTACCAGCGCGAGCTGTCATACGGGTAGCGGTCATAGATGTCGGCGCGGCCATCGCCATCCGCATCTTTTTCATCCGCCTGGTCTTTCACGCCGGGCATGTCGCAATCCTCGGATTCCGTGCAGCCTTTTGCAGCACCAGCAGACCCGCCTAGAACCGCACCAATCGCAGCGCCTCGGCCAGCATCACCATCGCCGACATTGTTACCGATCGCGGCGCCCGCAACGGCACCTGCTGCTGCGCCAACTGCGGCATTGCGCTCCGTCGTACCCGTTTGCGTACAGGCGGCCAGGGCAAGGGCGCTGGCGCCAATGGCGGCAAGTTTCAGATAAGCGGTCATAGGACATTCCTTTCCGTTGTGTACGGGGCAGAAACGTCTTCTTTTTGGCTTGGTTCCAAGCAATTTCAGAGACTTGCCGGATCGTAATGCGAATTTCGCTCAGCTCCAGCGCTTGGCGAGCTTCTGGTCGGTCGCGTCCGCATCCTGTGTTGCGGCGCCTTGGTATCCAGTGATCGAATCCGCCACGAAGGGATTGTCCTGCCGTTCCTGTCCGAAGGTGGACAGGGGCCCGTGGCCCGGCACGAAGCGCATCTCATTGCCCAGCGGCCATAGCTTGCTGGTGATCGAGTCGATCAGCTGCTGGTGGTTACCGCGCGGAAAATCGGTCCGGCCGATGGAGCCGCGGAACAGGACGTCGCCGACAAAGGCCAATGCGCCATCCTTATGATAAATCACGACATGGCCCGGCGTATGACCGGGGCAGTGGGCAACGCCGAACCTATTGCCCGCCAGTTCCAGTTCGTCGCCATCATGCAGGTAACGGTCCGGCTTCACATTGCGGCCATCGGTGATGCCATATTTGGCGCCCTGGGCTTCCAGCTCATCCAGCAGCCATTGGTCATCTTCATGCGGGCCGATGATCGGGCACCCGGTACGCTCGGACACTTCCGTCGCCGCGCCGGCATGGTCGAGATGGCCATGCGTCAGCCAGACGCCGACGATCTTCACGCCAAACTGTTCGGCCGCGCCCATCAATTTGTCGACCTCGCCGCCCGGATCGATGAACACACCTTCCATCGTGTCGGTGGACCAGATCATCGACGTGTTCTGCTGCAGCGGCGTCACGGGGATGATGCGGATTTCGAGCTTTGGCTGGGGGGCTTGGTCTGTCATGCTTCAGAAATAGCGTCCGGAGGGGCCTTCGTGAAGGTGCAAGCGTGCTTTCCCTTGCGACGGGTCTTGGTTTAAACGGTTTACCAAGCAGATTTGACGGAGATTGCACATGCGCCTGCCGCGTCATGCCTATGGCCACAAGACCCGCAGAAGCGGGTTGGGCGGCCTGTTGCGCAGCCGGGTCAGCCTGATCCTGGTCGGCCTGTTCCTGATCTTCCTCTACTGGCAAGCGAACCAGACCGAAGTGCCATTTTCGGGCCGCAAGCAACTGAACACGGTCTCCATCGAGAAAGAGGTCGAGCTGGGCCAGCAATCCTATGTCCAGATCCTGAACCAGGAGCAGCAGCAGGGAAATGATGTCCTCTGCGCGGACGGCAACAATTGTGACGGCGCCGAAGCGGAGTACACACAAGCCGTGCGCGAGATCGGTGTCAGGCTGCAGCGCGCGGCCATTGATCTGGAGCAGGAACTCCTGCGAGACGGCGCCTCCTTCACGGCGGTCGCCGACCAGTTCGACTGGACCTATTATGTGGTGGATTCCTCCACGCCCAACGCCTTCTGCCTGCCGGGTGGCTATGTTGCCATCTATACCGGCATCCTCGATATCACCGGCAATCATGACGGCCAGGTCGACACCGACGATATCAGCGATCTCGACAAGCTGGCCGTGGTGATGGGGCATGAGATTGGCCACGCCTTGGCCCATCATGGCGCTGAGCGCGTCAGCCAGCAGCGTGTCGTCCAGTTCGGGCAGATCGCCGTCGGCGTTGGCCTGGGGGACATGGACGCCTCGCAACAGCGCGCCATCATGCAAGCCTTCGGCGTTGCGGCGCAGGGCGGCATGCTGGCCTATTCCCGCAAGCATGAGACCGAAGCCGACAAGATCGGCCTCGATCTGCTCGTGCGCGCCTGTTACGACCCGCGTGAAGCGCCGGATCTGTGGGAGCGGATGGGACAGATTGGCGGCGGCCAGCGCCCGCCGGAATGGATGTCCACGCACCCGGCATCTGAAACACGGGCAGAGAATTTCCGGGAATGGATGCCGGACGCCATTGCGGAATACGAACGTCGCTGCGGCCCTCTGGGTTAGGCGCCCTCTTCGTCCCCGCGCAGGCGGTCGATGATCGCATCCCGCCAGCTTTCCGGCATCAGGTACAGCGCCCAGGCGCCCGCCTCGTAATGCGCGCGGCGCCAGATATCGAGCGGGTTGTATCCCCCGCGCGGGCAGGCGGCGAACGTTTTGGGCTGCTCGCCCGGATGGCTGGCATAGATCGCCTTGGCGCGCAGGACGTGCATGCAGTTCGAGATGAAGACGATCTTGCCGCTGTCCGAGGCGCTGGTCGTTTTGGCGAGATTTTCCAGACCGGAGATCGTGTCCCGGCTTTCAACATCTGCACTGATCCTGGCGGCCTCTCCGGACCGGCGCGCCGCCAGCAACGCCATTTCCTGGCTACCGAGCCGACCTTCCTGCGGGCGATGGCCGCCAACCATTTTCAACTGGTCGAGCTTGCCTGCCTTCAGCAGGGCGACGCCCTTGTCGATACGCGCCGAGGCATCTGCGGCATTGTCGGTATAGAAGATGATCCCGCGTCCGCCAGCCAGCTTGCCTGTCTGGTCCGAAAGCCGGGTGACGCCCCAGAAGAGAAGCGTTGCGACCAGGTCCGCCAGGACCAGCCAGATCAGCAATGTTCGGATGCGTCGAATCACACCGCTATAATCACCACTTGGCCCCGGCCCGCTAGAGCCAAGCCGCAACACGCACTGCATATTTGCAGTTTCAGGCCGGGTTGGACATCCGGCCCAGTGAGGCCAGGTAATCGCGAACCGGCGTGGTCAGCGCGCCGGGCAGGTTGTCGAGGGCATACCAGCCCCAGCCACCATGCTTCTCCGGCTCCATCACGCGCGGCTGGCCGGACACGATCCGGGCGGAATAGACCGGCGCGACCCAATGCTTGCCGTCGCCCTTGTCGATGGTCTCTGCGATACAGGCGAGACCCGTCAGCTCGATCTTGACGCCAAGCTCTTCCTCGATCTCGCGGCGAGCGGTATCCTTGGCCCGTTCGCCGAAATCGATCTTGCCGCCCGGCAGGCCCCATGCGCCGGCTTCCGGCTCCTTCAGGCGCTGGATCAGCAACAGGCGGCCGTCCTCGTCATGAATCGCGGCGCCACAGCCCGCGCCGGGCAAGGAAACAGAATCGGTCATGACGTGGAACCTACAACCATCTTTCGCGAATTGCAGGGAGGAAAAGGAACTCAATCGGGCTCGCTCGCATTGCGTTTCTTTCCAATTCAACTAGCCTTTCCCCAGGCGCGCACTCGGAGATTTTCGATATGGCCTATACGATCACACGCACCCTTGATGGCATCTCGCTGGAAGAGGCAGACCGGCGCACGCGCGCGGCGCTTTCAGACAAGGGCTTTGGCGTGCTCACTGAAATTGATGTCCAGGCGACGATGAAGAAGAAGCTGGACGCCGACATGCCCGGCTATCTCATCCTCGGCGCGTGCAATCCGGACATGGCCCACAAGGCGATTGGCATGGAGCCGCGGGTCGGGGCAATGCTGCCCTGCAATGTCATCCTGCGCGAAGTGGAGGGCGGTATCGAAATCAGCGCGATCGACCCTGTCGCTTCCATGCAGGCCATTGAGAACAGCGAGCTGCACAGCGTGGCGGGGCAGGTCCGCGACATGCTGGCGGAGGCCATGGGCGCGATCTAGGCGCTGGAAACCGGGTAGGGGGATGTCATGGCAAAAGTGATCGGGCTCGGCGGACTGTTCTTCCTGTGCAAGGATGTCGACGCCACACGGGCATGGTATACGCGCGTTTTGGGGGTCGAGATTGACGAATATGGCGGCGCGAGCTTCTCGCAGGCCGACGCTGCCACGCAGTTTCCGAATGGGGCCCGCACGATCTGGGCCCCATTCAAGGCGGAAAGCGACTATTTCAAACCCTCTGAAAGCGACTTCATGATGAATCTGATGGTCGATGATCTCGACGCCATGCTTGAGCAGGTCAAGACGGAGGGCGTCGCACTGGAAGGCGATCCGATTACGGAGAGCTATGGCAAGTTCGCCTGGATCATGGATACTGACGGCCGGAAGGTCGAACTCTGGCAGCCGATCGAGTCCATGCCGGCCATGTGACCCGATCCCTCAGAACCAGCCTGCCACCTTGTCCCAGGGCACGAACAGGATGGTGATGGTCACGGCCGCTGCGGTGGCCGTGAAGCCTGCAAGCATCAGGGCACCATCGCGCGCCACAAGGGCCAGGCCGAAGAGGACGATGGCCATACCCGGCGCAGCGACCGCGAATGGCACCAGCTCCAGTGGAATCATGAGCAAGGCAAGAATCGAAACAGCGACCGCAGCCAGATAAGTTGCGGGCTTGCCAGTCGCCCAGGACAGGCGTTCAGTGATCATGTGGTCGATCCGCTTCAGCCAGGGTTTGACTTTGTCCTCGGCCTCCTCAAGCTTTGCGGTTTCGATGGATTGCTTCTCCACGAAGGACGGCATCCAGATATGATCCGCGCCAATCAGGATCTGCAGGCTGAATAGCAGGATGACGAAGCCGACCACGGCGGGCAGGCCTGGTATGGCGCCGATGGGTGGCAGCACGACCAGCAGGCCGAGCAGGGTAATGATGGGGCCGAAGGAGCGATGGCCGAACATGTCGAGCAGGTCGCCCACCGAGATATTGCCCTCGCCACCTTCTTCAATGGCGGTTTCCAGAACGTTCTCCAGCGGGTCGCTTTGTGATGCAGGCATGTCCGTCCTCAATTCTGCCCATAGCAACGCGCAAATTCGGCAGGAGTTCGCCGAAAGGCAAAAAAAAAGGCCGTCTGGTAAAAACCAGAACGGCCCGAGGAGAGGACTGCTAATCAGTCGTGCGCGTTAGCGCGCGGATTTCTTGCACGCTTCAATATCGTCTGCTTCCAGCGCGGAATCGGAATTTGCGAAAGAGATGATCTCGCCAGCCTTCTTCGCGATTTTCTTGCAGTCGCGGACGGAGGCTTTCTTGCGGTCGAGATCGCCCTTGCAGACCGTTCCTTCGCACAGCCAGACCGTGCCGATAGCAACGACCTGACCGTCTTCAACCGGCTCGGCGGTTTCAAAGGTGAATGTGGCGGCAAAGGCCGGCGCGCTGAGTGCCAGGAAGGCTGCGGCAGTAAGAGCAGAACGGATCATCGGAGGATACCTTTCGGTGCGTGGAAGAAAAACGGTGTCGGACCCTGAGTGTCCGTCTGCTCTCAATACCGATTGCTGACGAAAACGTCAATCATTCAGCCTTCTTGGTTCAGCATCTAGTCCGCATCCGCCACCAGACGGGGGGCGAGACCCGAACGGGACACATAAGTCTCGGTCAAGGTTGGGTGGTCGATCTTGTTCACCGCTTGGGCGATGACCTGTGACACGCACGAATCATCAATACGCGGGGCCTGGGAGACCGGGGCATCATAGCGACATACCGAAATCGCTTGTTCCTGCAGGGAATCAAGCACGATTCCGGCGCCGGAACGCGAGTGAAGTGCGCTGTTATCAAACTGGATTTCTGCCGACACAGTCTGGGTAGGGTCAGCCATGGCGGGTGCAGCATAGGCAACGCCTGCAATCGCTGCGGCGGCGATGAGGTAAGAGAGACGGGAAGATGGCATGGGAGGAAACCTTCTTGCAGTTGCGGCCGGTGGTGACCGTAAAGGCAGAATATGAGCATTGAACAAATTGTCAATCATTCAATCATCAACTTTTGTTTCAATCCTGCCGTGGCGGCACAAATTGCCGTCCGGATGCGGCGCGGTATGCTCAGAGGGGAAAAGGGATTGCCGCAAAGGCGACCACTCAGGAGGAAACGCATCATGGATTTCAACATCCCGCAGGACATTGCCGACTATCTGACCGTACTGGACCAGTTCATCGAAGACGAGATCAGGCCGCTCGAACAGCAGGATGACAATATCCGCTTCTTCGACCATCGCCGCGAATGGGCCCGCACCGATTTCGACAATGATGGCCTGCCACGTCCCGAATGGGAGGAATTGCTCCGCGAAGCCAAGCGCCGCGCCGACAAGGCCGGGCACCTCCGCTATGCGCTGCCGAAGGAATTCGGCGGGCAGGATGGCTCCAATCTCGGCATGGCAATCATCCGTGAGCATTTCGCCAAGAAGGGCCTCGGCCTGCACAATGACCTCCAGAACGAACATTCCATTGTCGGCAATTTTCCCCAGATCCTGATGCTGCGGGATTTTGCCCGGCCGGATCAGAAGCATCTTGCCGACGATGCCCTGAACGGGAAATTCCTCGCCTGCTTCGGCCTGACCGAACCGGACCACGGCTCTGATGCGACCCATATGGAAACCCGCGCCGTGCGTCATAAGAAGGACGGCAAGGATGGCTGGCTGATCAATGGCGAGAAGATGTGGATCACCGGCATGCATGTCGCGACGCACATCATGCTGTTCTGCCGCACCAGCGGCGAGGATGGTGATGCAAAGGGCATTACCTGCCTGATCATCCCGGCGCGCGACCCCGGCGTGATCATCGAAGAATACATGTGGACCTTCAACATGCCGACGGACCATCCGCGCCTGACCATCAAGGATGTCTGGGTGCCGGAAGAGGCCCTCTTCGGCCCGCCGGAAGGGGGGCTCGCGCTGGCCCAGCATTTTGTGCACGAGAACCGCATCCGCCAGGCCGCGAGTTCCGTTGGCGCGGCGATCTATTGCATTAATGAAAGCGTCCAATATGCCCGCGAGCGCAAACCGTTCGGCAAGGCGTTGGCGACCAATCAGGCGATCCAGTTCCCTCTGGTGGAACTCGCCACCGAGGCCGAAATGCTGCGCCTGCTGATCTTCAAGACGGCCTGGGAAATGGACCAGATGTCCAAGCCCGACGTCGCGATCCATCTCTCTGACAAGGTCTCGATGTGCAACTACCGGGCAAACCGGCTCTGCTGCAATGCGGCCGACCGGGCGATGCAGGTGCATGGGGGCATGGGCTATTCGCGCCACAAGCCGTTCGAGCACATCTACCGCCACCACCGCCGCTATCGCATCACCGAGGGTTCGGAAGAGATCCAGATGCGCAAGGTCGGCGGCCACCTCTTCGGCTTCATGGGCCCCAACAAGCACGGCCAGGCCAAGGGCGAAAAGGACGAGCGCGGCAAAAGCACCGAACCGACCGATTTTGCGGTGCGGTAGGCAGGTTCGATTTAGCTCTTAAAGCAGTTTCGTCTGTGCCATTCTAAGAATGCTGGATGCGGTTGCAGCTTTAGGCTTTTAGGGATGGTTGCTTTGCGGGTTGGCGACATCAGTTGCCATACTCGCTCTGCGTCGTTGACCTGTCTTGATACCAGAATATCGAACTCATTTGACAGGCTGATCAGGCCTCTATCAAACATCCAGTGGATCGTTCCGGATAGGGCGATACCATTTTGAATGTGATCAGGCCCACTGTGCTCAACCGGTTTGATGTGTGCAGCCTGGACTTCGGCGCGACCTCCACCATTGATGAATTGCATCCCGGTAAAGGCGCAGCGCTTGTCGTATGCGTGGATAACGGAGTTTCGGAATATCTTTTTACGGATTGGGCGTGACAGGATTTGTTTGAAGCGCTGACGGTCCTCATCAAATACAAATGGTTGCGGCTGTTCACGAACACCGTCGGAAGGCGCGTCGTTGTCATCATCTGCATCGAACCTTGGGAGTTCGTCTTCCAAAGGATTTCCTCTGTAGCAAATTCGAAAGAAGTCCTCATCTGAAATTTCGCGAACGGCGGACTGGACGTAGCCGGACGGCTTATTCGTTCCGGTGCTGAGCCGCGTTTCCATGAAACGATCGCCTGTTCGGTAAGGAACAAATTTCTCGAAACCGAGATAGCTGCCGGGTTCCATGTGCGCAAAATATAGACCTGACTGTTGGGGGTCGGGCTGAACCCGATCCACCTTTGCGATCGCGCTATAGCCTGAACTGCCCTTGCCCCCCAGAAGTTCGTTGTAAACGATCCAATCTCCTACGGTACGCTCTACAGATTTGAGGTATCTTGCGGGAAAGTGGTACCTTTCGTGGGGGAGATCATCATAAACCGAGCCGGGTCTGTGCAGGAAAACACCTTTGGCCATTCACTAGTCATCCTTGGTCGCGAACATCCCTGGTATCTCATCAATTTTAAAGCGCAATAGCTTCGCCCAACAAACTTCCCCTCGCGCGCGAATGGTTAATGGTAGCGTAACTATCATTAGGCATTTCTTGTCTGATCCAGATTGAATCAGGCGGGAAGGGAGACGGGACATGTCTCTGCTCGAACGAGTAATTCGCGGCCATCGGTGCCGGTCGACGCACCATTATATTGCGATGGACGCGCTGTCGCTCATTGCGTCCGATGAGGCCGACAAGTGGAAGGATCTGTTCCTGGTCCACCACGAGCACCTGCTCGAAGGGGCCAAGGCACCGGATTCCAAATTCAAGGATTTCCGCAACCACGTCCTGCACATTTCCGAAGGGGAATGGGGCGGCGCGCCGGGCAAGGCGATGGAATGGTATGCGACGGCGGTCGATCATCTCCGCCGCAAGCAATGGAGCAAGGCCGCCTATGCGTTCGGTGTGCTGAGCCATTATTATGCCGACCCGATCCAGCCCTTCCATACCGGCCAGACCGAGGAAGAGGGCGCCATGCACCGCGCGGTCGAGTGGAGCATCGCCAAATCCCGCGACAAGATTGACGGACGCATCCAGACACTCGGCTATCCGGATGTGCCGGTGCCGGAAGGTGCAGGCTTCATCGCCGACATGGTGCGCAACGGCGCGCGCCTGTCGCATCCCTATTACCAGACCTTCATCGACCATTACGATCTCGAAACCGGCGTGAAGGACCCGCAGGCCGGGCTCGACGAGACCATGTTCGATGCCATTGTCGAACTGGTCGCCTATGCGACCGCAGGGTTTGGCGCGATCCTGTCACGTGCGATTGCGGAAGCGGCCGTCAGCCCGCCGAAAACCAATCTGACCCTCCAGGGCTATATCGAGACGCTGGACATTCCGCTGCGCTGGGTGACGGCGAAACTGTCCGATGCCGCCGACAAGCGCACGGTGACCCGGATGTACAAGGAATATCAGAAGACCGGTAAGGTCATCCGTACCCTGCCGGAAGACGACAAGGCGATCCGCATGCTTCACGCCAGACAGGTGCTGCGCGTTCCGCTGAAAGAGCTGAACAAACAGGCGCTTGGCCCGATAGGCTCGAAGAACAAGGCGGTTGAGGAGCGCCTGCTGACCGCGCTGATCGAGGATGAGGCCGAACTCAAGGCCGAGGACACTGCGGTCGAAGAGGGCGCACCACTCGCCGCGCCCGCAGAGCCGATCGAGGCCGAAGCGCCGCTGGCGGAGGAAGCTCCCGCGCCGAAGAAACAGGCGCCCCCCAAGGCCGAAGAGGTCCTGTTTGAGCCCGATCCTGAAGCCGAAGTGGAGGCCGTTGCCCCCGCGCCAGCGGAGGACGATCTCGGCGAGGAGTCCGGCGACATCGCCCGCCGTAGCCGCATCACCCGCGACTCGCCGGTTGTCGAGGCGCCGAGCATTGGCAAGAAGACGGCCAAGCGCTTGTCGCGCGCCGGGATCACCACGGTGGGTGATCTGCTGGATTGCGACACGGAGGAAACCGTCTTCCTGGTCGACGTGGCCTATATCGACGTCGACACACTGAATGACTGGAAGGACCAGACCATCCTGATGATGGAAGTGCCGGGCCTGCGCGTGCACGACGCCCAGATCCTTGTCGGCGCGGGCATCCGCAACCGCAAGGAACTGGCCGAGGCGCCCGCGCGGACCCTGTTCATGCTGGCCAGTGAATTCCTCCAGACCCCGCAGGGCGACCGGGTGATCCGCGACGATGACTACCTTGCCGAAGAGGAAGTCGAACAGTGGATCGACTTGGCGAAGACGGGCAGCTAGAGCGGCGCGAACTCCGCCGTGAAGTGGCGCATCATGGGGGGCTCCTTCACGATCTTCAGGCCGCGAATGTCATCCTTGCGCTTGGCCAGTTCCTCGAACACTTCGACGATATAGTCCGCATGCGACTGGGTGTAGACCCGGCGCGGCATGGCAAGGCGGACAAGGTCCATGCGGGCAGGCTCTTCGGTGCCATCCGGCTTGCGGCCGAACATCACCGTGCCGATCTCACAGCCACGAATGCCGCCTTCCTCATAGAGCGCGCAGGCGAGGGCATGGCCCGGATATTCCAGTGGCGGAATATGTGACAGCCAGTCCCGCGCATCGATGAACACCGCATGGCCACCCGCCGGCTTCATCACCGGCACACCCAGCGCGTCCAGCCGTTCGGCGATATAGGCATTGGTGCGCACGCGGTAGCGGAGGTAATCCTCGTCCACGATCTCGGTCAGGCCTTGTGCGATGGCGTCGAGGTCACGCCCGGCAAGGCCGCCATAGGTCGGGAAGCCCTCGGTCTGGATCAGGCGCGTGCGGGCCTGTTCGGCCAGCGCGTCATCGTTCAGCGCCAGCCAGCCCCCGATGTTTGCGAAGGCATCCTTCTTGGCGCTCATCGTCATGCCGTCGGCCACGTCAAACGTATCGCGGACGATCTCCTTGATGGAGCGGTCTTTCTGGCCCTCTTCGCGCAGCTTGATGAACCAGGCGTTCTCGGCAAAGCGGCAGCCATCAATGAAGAAGGGCTTGCCATGCGCATGGGCGATCTCGGCCGCGCCGCGGATGTTGGCGAGGCTGACCGGCTGGCCGCCGCCGGCATTGTTCGTGATCGTCATCATTATGCAGGGCACGGCGTCGCCGCGCTCGCTCATCAGCTTGGCGAGGGCGTCCAGGTCCATGTTCCCCTTGAAGGGATGGTCGAGGGACGGGATCTTGCCCTCGGCAATCGGCAGGTCCAGCGCCTCGGCGCCTGCGGCTTCGATGTTGCCGCGCGTCGTGTCGAAATGCGTGTTCGATGGGATGACATGACCGGGTTTGGCAATCAGCGAGAAGAGGAGGTGCTCTGCCGCACGGCCCTGGTGGGCCGGGATGATGTGCTTGAAATCCATCAGATCCTTCACGGCGGCTTCGAACCGGTAGAAGCTGGGCGCGCCGGCATAGCTCTCATCGCCCGTCATCACCGCGCCCCATTGGGCGGCGCTCATGGCCGAGGTGCCACTGTCGGTCAGCAGGTCGATCAGCACGTCATCCGAATGCAGTTTGAAGAGGTTGTAGCCAGCCTCTTTCAGCAAGCGTTCGCGTTCGCCGCGCGTGGTCATGCGGATCGGCTCGACCGATTTGATGCGGAAGGGTTCGATAATGGTTTTCATCTGTCAGCACTCCTGGCTCTGAATGTCCTGGGGGTTGCCGACAGCGGCGCACACACAGGACTTATCCTGCGCCGCGGTTGCCTCGTCTTGGTGACGCGACCGCGCTCAGCGCCTGTTGTGAGATGGTCCGGATATCACGGAGCCGGCGCGCCGCGCAAGATGCCGCGCGGGGCCCTCGTCAGTCGTCAAAGGCGTCCGACAGGGCCTTGTCCATCACCAGCAGCGCCGCGCCGAAGAACAGCATGTTTATCCCGGCCAGCGTGCCAACGGCCCAGGCCGCCGTGCTGGGCAGACCGATCAGGATCAGCGCGCCTGCGATGATGCCTGCAAGGCCTGCCACGATCAGCATGGTCTTGCTGTTGCCGCGAAGGCGCGGGCTGTTCGAGGCGAGGGCAAGCTGGACTCCGCCCTGGATAAGGAAGGATACGCCAAGGATGATGGTGAAGGAGATCAGCCCGATCCACGGGAAGACAAGCAGGCTGATCCCGCCGGCGAGGAAAAGGAGGCCGAGCAGCAAATGCTGCGTGCGCCCTTCCAGGCTCGGCCGCCAGGCCCACCAGAGATGGGCCGCGCCCGCGAAGATGATCAGGTAGGCGAGGATGAAATTGTAGGAGAGCCCGGCAACGTAGGGGAAGAGGATGGCTAGCGCGCCGAGGATGACAAAGATGATGCCTGCGATTTTCATATGATCAGCTCCCGGTCGAATTCAGACCGGCTCAGCCTATCATGTCTTGCCATCCGCTTGTACCGGACTCTGCCGTATTGACGACGCCCGGCGCGTCTGCATGGGCGTCTCGTCAGGGCGCAGGGTCAGGATTTCGACGCCGGTTCCTGTGACCGCCACTGTATGTTCGAATTGGGCGGACAGCTTTCCATCATCAGTCACCACAGTCCAGCCATCGGCCTCGGTCGAGATCTTGCGCGTGCCCAGATTGATCATCGGCTCGATGGTGAAGACCATGCCCTCGCGCAGTTTCAGGCCAGTTCCGGGCGTTCCAAAATTGAGCACTTGCGGATCCTCATGCATTTCGCGGCCAATGCCATGCCCGCAATACTCCCGCACCACCGAGCAGCCATTCTTCTTGGCGTGCCGTTCGATCGCAAAGCCGATATCCCCGAGATACGCGCCGGGACGCACCTGTCCAATGCCCTTCCACATGGCCGTCTGGGCAATCCGAACTATCCGCTTGGCGGCGGCAGAGACATTTCCGACCATGTAGGTCTTGCTCGAATCCGCGATGAAGCCGTTCTTCTCGAGGGTGATATCAAGATTGATGATGTCGCCATCCCGGATGATCTCATCCGCATGGGGCACGCCGTGACAGACAACATGATTGATCGAGCAGTTCAGGACATATTTGAAACCGTATTGCCCCTTGCTCGCCGGGCGTGCCTGTAGGTCCACCGTGATGAAGCGGTCGACCAGGTCATTGACCTGAAGCGTCGACATACCAGCCAATTCCTGCTGGTCCAGCATTTCGAAAACAGAGGCCAGCAATTTGCCCGATATACGCATGAGCGCGAGTTCGTCCGGCGTCTTGACCATGTCAGGCGACTTTCAAATCCGCCACGGGCAGGTCGGCCGCTTCAAGCTGCATCTTCACGATGTCATTGAAGGACAGGGTCGGGTTGGCCTCTGCGAGCCGGCCCATCTTTATCCAGAATTCAGCCTGTGCATTGATGGACCGGCACATGACCGCGCTGGCCCGTCGGACATCCTCATGCAAGTCATTGTCGATCTTCACGATACCCATAAGTGTCTCTCAATATGAAATGTATACGTAACGTATACGTTTCGTATATCAAGTGGTCAAGCCGATATGAGACGGCCCCGCGGTGACAGGCCTGCCGCTGAGTAGATCGCGTCGATTGTGGCCATGTTGCCGATGGCGTCCGCCCCGCCGGTCAGCGGAGTGGCGCGGCCGGCCAGTACGTCCATCACATGGTCCAGTTGGTGCTCATAGGTGACGTTGCCTTCGGCTGTCTCGGTGCGCATTTCGCCGCCTTGCCGGATGGTGATCTTATGGCCGCGATGCGGGTGCACCGGGTTGAGCAGGGAGACACAGCCATCGGTGCAGACGACTTCCAGCCAGATCTTCCGCTCGCCCTCTGCCATGCTGCATTCGACGGTCGCGGACGCGCCGCTTGAAAAGCCGAGGTGCGCCTTCGTGCTGATGTCGACACCCGGCCGGTCGCATTGCGCACTGGCTGACAGCACGTCGGGCTCGGCGTCCGCCAAGGTGCGGATCATGTGGATGGAATAACAGCCGAGATCCATCAGCGCGCCGCCGCCGAGGTCCAGCGTATGGCGCAGCTCCCCCTCCCGGTAGGGGATCGACACATTGAAGACGGCATCCATTGTCTTGATCGCACCGAGTTCGCCGCTGCGGACGATTTCCAGCACACGCCGGAAGGCTGGGTGGAAACGGTAGTGAAACGCTTCGATCAGGGGCTGTCCGGTGCGGTGCGCGGCGTCCACCATCCGGGTCGCCTCGGCGGTGTTCATGGCGAAGGGTTTCTCGCACAGGACCGCCTTGCCGGCTTCCAGCGCGGCAATGGTCAGATCAGCATGCCGGTGCGGGGGCAGGGCATTGTAGATCAGGTCCACATCCTCGCGGCGCACAAGCGCCTCATAATCGGTCTCGACATGGGCAATGCCGTGCGTGTCGGCATAGGTGCGCGCTTTCGTCTCGTCGCGCGCCGCAACGGCGACAATCTCGCAGTCGCCACGGGCTGCGGCTGGGTCGATAATGGCCTGGGGGCCGATCTTGGCTGCGCCGAGAATGCCGATGCGGATCATGAGGGCTCCTTGTCGAGGGGGCTGGGAGGGGAGGACATTGGTTAAAAGGTAAACGAATTGACCGGGTTTGTTTACCCGGGCCTAACGCGTCTTAACGCTCTTTGTCCCTTTTGCATCGCACAACAATGTATCCGGTAACCAAGCAGTAAGCACAATAAGGGTTAATGGCACTTCCGAAGCCGTTAATCTCAGGAGTGCTTTCGCACATGTTGAACGATATCTCTGCGCACCTCGCCCGGCATAACGGCCTCTCGGAGGACATATCCAAACAGGCCCTGGGAGTTGTCCTGAATGCTGCGGAGCGTCAGGAGTCTCCCTTCGCCGCGGCGATGTTCAAGACCATTCCCGGCGCCCGTGCCCTGTCAGCCCGTACCGGCAGCGAGATCGGGGCGCCGACCGGTGCCATCGCCCGCCTGATCGAGCAGACCCCCGGCGGCAAGCGGGTCGTTGCCCAATCCATGATTGCCGAGCTTCACCGGCTGGGCCTCGACCACAAGGCCATCGGCCAGCTGCTGCCCTGCATCTCGACCTATATGGACGAGCATCACGGCCTGGTCGGCTTCGGCCATCTGGGTGACCTGATCGGGTCTGACCTCGACGCCATCGCGGCCGCCGCTGAAGCGGCCTGAATCCGGGCCAGAATCCAGACTGAACCAGCCGCCCTCGGGCGGCTTTTTCATGCCGCAAATTTTTTTTGCATTTAATTTGAACCAATCCGCTCATCGAGCGTAAAGCCTGTATCTTGAAGGCATACCCCCTGACATTGTCAGTGCCTCAAGAGGTTCCCAATGTAGGGCCAAGTCGGACTCCCCCTCTCTTCCCCCCGCCGGCTTGGCCCTTTTCTTTTGGAACGAGCCTGTCTATGTGCATCGGCGACAAGAAGAGGGGCCGCGCCACATGCAGGACGTCAATTCCGTGAAACCCGACGAGCGCCTTGCGCTGGACCTGATGGCGGCCATCCGCGCCGATGCCGAGGCGGCCTGTGCACCCAGCCCCGTCGAGATGGTGTCGGTCACGATTGATGTCTCGTCAGAGGCCGGGCAGGACGCTGAGGTGATCATCGAGCCCCGGATCGACCGGCGGACGCGGACCATCCTGTTCACCGGCGGCATGGCCCGTCAGGGCGATACGCCGGTCATGAAGGCGACGGCCGTCTACCGGATCCTGCCGGAGGTCTAGCCGGCCCTTGCCGAATGCCCGGAATGGCATATCCCTTCTCCGGACAGCAGCCTGACGGAGAGACATCATGCCCACCACCCTCATCACCGGCGCCAATCGCGGAATTGGTCTTGAACTGGTTCGGAAGTTTCTCGCCGAAGGGCATGACGTGATCGCCACCGCACGCGAGCCGGGCAAGGCCGATGAGTTGAATGCGACGGGCGCCACAATCTATCCGCTGGACGTGACAGATGCCGGGTCGGTCGTGGCCCTGAAGGCCAGTCTCGGGGACCGGCCAATCGACTATCTGATCAACAATGCGGGCATTGGCAGCTTCGCCGGTTTCAAGGATATCGATTATGACGAGTTCGCCCATATCCTGGCGGTAAACACGATTGCGCCTGTGCGGATGATCGACACGTTTCTCGACAATGTCGCCGCCAGCGACGTGAAGATGGCGGCCAGCCTGTCCAGCATGATGGGCTCCATCGAAAACACGACCGCCTCCTACGGGGTGATGTACCGCACGTCCAAGGCCGGCCTGAACATGGCCTTGCGCGCAGCCGCGCCGGAACTTGCCGAGAAGGGGCTCACCTTGCTGGCGCTGCATCCGGGCTGGGTGCATACCGACATGGGCGGCAAGCAGGCGCCAGTCAGTCCGGTCCAGAGCGCTGCGGGGCTCTACAAGGTGATTACCACCGCCGGGCCATCCAGCGAATTGCGCTTTCTCGATTTCGAGGGGCAGACGCACCCCTGGTAGCGCCTATCCCTGTTGGGGCGCAAAGCCGCCAAAGTCTTCCGGCAAGTTCACCACTGTGTCGGCGCGCAGGCGCGGCAGGGCTTCGGGATGTTCGGCCTGCAGCCATTCGATCATCTGCTCACGGATCAGGCAGCGAAGGTCCCAGGCCTTTGGCGACGTACTGGCGGAGGCGAGACCCCGCACCGTCACGGAATTGCCCGCAGCTTCGGTCACCTGCAAATTCACCACCTCGCCATTCCAGAGCGGGGTGGACTTGCAGATCTCTTCCAGTTTCTCGCGCATCGCTGCAATCGGGGCGTGATAGTCCACAGTCCAGTAGACGCTGCCGATGATGGAGGCGCTCTTGCGGGTCCAGTTCTGGAAAGGGGTCTCGATGAAATAGGAGAGCGGCACGACGAGGCGCCGCCAGTCCCAGATCTTGATGACAACATAGAAGAGGCCGATTTCCTCGATCCAGCCCCATTCGCCTTCGACGACGACCGCGTCATCCAGACGGATCGGCTGGGTAAAGGCAATCTGCAGGCCCGCGATGAGGTTGCTCAGCACGGGCCGGGCGGCGAGACCGATGGCAATGCCCGCTATACCGGCGGACGCGAAGAGGCTGACCCCGATCTGCTTCACACCCGGAATGACGGTGAGCGCGGCGGCAAGGGTGACGATTCCTGCCAAGACGATCCAGACGCGCCGGACCACGTCGAGCCGTGTGGCGGATTTGCGTGCCTCCAGATTGTCCTCTGCATCGAGATGAAGGCCCGCCAGCCGGCGCTTGAGCAGCGCGTCGACGATCGTGCCGACGAGCCAGCCGAAGGCGACGATGAACAGGACGCCGGAGGTGATTTCCGCGACCTGTTCGACCTGTGCGCCTGCGATGACGGTGTCGGGAATATAGCGATGAAGGTAGGGCGCAGCAAAGGCCAGCGCCGCCCCGGCCAGTGCGAACAGGAGCGGGGGGCGAAAGCGCTTCAGCCAGCGAGTATTTCTGTGGGCGGTGATCTTCGTCCGGATACGCGATCCCCTTTCAATGCTCAGCCGGGATTACGTCTCAGCCTGGGAAAGGTTTCATCGATCTGGCAAGGGGGGACGCCGGAATAGGCTCTGCCGGGCCTCACATGCGAGGGCTCCGGGCAGGGGACGCCGAAGTATGCGGCAGGTGGTCCCGCCGCTATTTGACCCGTTCGACCCGGAACGCGATGCCGCCATCCAGCTTCATCTTGAAGCTGCCCAGGGCCGCTTCATAGATCTGGGCTTCGGTCTGGTCATTGTTTCGCAGGGCCTTGGAATCGATCTGGCGCCAGACTTGCCCGTTCTCGAGCGTGATGACGAGATTGCCGCGCGTGCCGCGAACAGCTTTTACGGGAAGGACCACTTCCTTGAGGCTGTTGTCGTCGGACTTGCCGATCATCAGCGAGGGCAGGGACGGGATGGAGAAGCCGAAGGAATCCTCTCGCACCTGCTCGACTTCCTTACGGGTCACGGTGGTGACATCGCCTGCGGCTTCGGCCTCCTGAAGACGACCGACGGCCGCGTCGTAACAGGCAAGGCGATCTGCATCGTCGGCGACAGATGTGCAGGCATAAACGTCGCCCGTTGAAACGTCTTGTGCAGTGGCTGTTGCGCCGAACGCAAAAACCATCCCTGCAATGCACCAAATTCGGGTCATTCCTGTTACCTCATGTGCGACTTCCAGCAGGAAGGCTTTGCAAAACCGTAATGGTCTGGCAGCACTGTTGCAAATCGTGCGAGAGCCGAAAAGACATTGGAGACACAAAACCCATGAAGTTGACCGCCTTGATGAGCACCGGCCTGGCCGCTGCGCTAGCCCTGACCTTGGCCGCTTGTGGAGGCGGGGGGGATTCCGCGGCATCCGACGTGCCGACGCTTCGCCGGGGCATTTCGGCCAAGGTGGACACTCTGGACCCGAACAAATCGTCCGCCCAATGGGAAAACATCATCATCGGCGACATGATCGTGGGCCTGACCACGGACGGCCCGGATGGGCGCCCGCAACTCGGCATGGCGGAGAGCTATGAAGTCAGCGAAGACGGCCTCGTCTGGACCTTCAAGCTGGGCGATCATGTCTGGTCCGACGGGACGCCCGTCACGGCCGGAGACTTTGTCTACAGCTTGCGCCGTATCCAGCAGCCGGGAACTGCATCGCAATATGCCTCGCTTCTCTGGCTCATCAAGAATGCGCAGAAGGTCAGCGAGCAGGAGCTTCCAGAAGAAGAACTCGGCGTGAAGGCGATCGACGACAAGACGCTGGAAATCACGCTGGAATATCCGGCGCCCTATCTGCTGGGCCTGCTCAGCCATTACACAACCTATCCGCTGCCGCGCTGGGCCATCGAAGCACATGGCGACGCCTGGATCCAGCCTGAGAACATCGTGGTGAACGGGCCGTACAAACTGGTCTACTGGCGCACCGGCGACCAATTGGTGGCCGACAAGAATCCGACCGGCTTCGGCGCGCCCGAGGTCTGTTTCGACCGGGTCGTGTATCTCGAACTGGAAGACCTGACGGCGGTTGAGAACAAGATCGCTGCTGGCGAACTGGACATCAACAATGCCTTTGACGGCTCGCGCTATACCGAACTGGACGCGAAATTCCCCGGCTGGCTGCGCACGACGCCGTCCTTGATCTCGACCTATTGGACCTTCAACACGACCGTTGCCCCCTTCGACGACGCCCGGGTGCGCAAGGCGCTGGCCATGTCGCTCGACCGGGAATTCATGGTGCGCAACGTGCTGACCCAGGGCTACCTGCCGGCCTATTCCTTCGTACCGCCGGGCATCAACAATTACGATGTCGAGCGGCCCTCGGTGACGTGGAAGGGCATGGCGCGCGAAGAGCGTCTGGCCGAAGCGCGCCGCCTGTTGCAAGAGGCCGGGTTCGGCCCGGACAACCCGCTCGAATTCGAATTCATCCATCGCTCTACGGATGACAATCCGAAGGTCGCGCCGGTCGCCCAGTCCAATTGGAGCGATATTGCCCCGTGGGTAAATCCAACCATTGTGAAACAGGACACCAAGGTTCTGTATTCGCGCCTCCGGACCGGGAACTTCGTCGTGGCGGATGCGGCCTGGGTTGCCGATTTCGACGATCCGATCAATTTCCTCTACCTGCTCGAGTCAAAAACCGGCCAGCAAAATTATGGCGATTATTCCAATCCCGAATATGATGCGCTGCTGAAGCAATCGAACCAGCAGCTGGATTTGCAGACGCGGGCGGAGACATTTGCGGACGCCGAAGCGCTGATGCTGGAGGAATATCCGATCACGCCGATGTGGTTCCAGGTGACCAAGAACATGGTGGATCCGGCCATCACCGGCTGGGAAGAGAACGCCAAGGACCAGCACCGTTCCCGCTTCCTGTGCCGGCAGGGACTGGACACAGAATAGGGCAAAAAGACGGGGGGTCTTGAGATGCAACATGAAATGGAAGCGGCGGGTCTTGGCTCGGCCAGTGGCCTGTCGACCGGGGACCATCACCCGGTAAAATCGGGCCAGCCCTGCGCCAATTGCGAGATGGTCGTCGAGGACCGGTTCTGCACCACTTGCGGCCAGCTGGCGTCTGACTTCCATCGCCCGATCTGGGATCTCGTCATGAGCAGCCTGGCGGACGTGTTCGCGCTGGATGGCCGGTTGTGGCGATCCCTGCCGATGCTGCTGTTCCGTCCCGGCCGGATGACCCGGAACTATCTGGACGGAAAGCGCGCACGCTATGTGCCGCCTTTCCGCATGTTCCTGATGGCGTCGGTGATTTTCTTCCTGACGCTGTTCACGCTGGGCGAGCAGATGGGCTGGTACTCCACTTTCAAGCTCGACAGCCTCATCGAGGACGGGATCGAGCCGCTGGTCGAAGGGGAGGAGCCAATCCCCGTCATAACCGATGCGCAGCTGGAGACGTTGCGGGAACAGGCCGAGGATCCCGATCTCGGTGCCGAAGAGCAGCAGGCAGCAGTGACGGAGCTTGCTCATGCCGAAGGGGGCATCACGCTCCAGCGCATCTTGCAGGATAATGGCCGGATCGACCGGGAGGCCTTGTATGATGAAGTGACGTCGCGTCTTGGCGAGGAGGCGACGCCGGACGAGCGGGAACAGGCTTGGCGCACCGCCGACCATGCCGCGACCGTGTACGAGAACCAGGACCGGTACGGGGCCCGCATGCGGGAATGGGCGCCCCGGTTCAGCCTGATGTTCATGCCCATCCTGGCGATGGTCCTGACCCTTCTCTATGCGTGGCACCGCAGCCGCTACATCTATGACCATGTGGTCACCGCGCTGCATGTGCAGACCTATATCTACCTGATGATGACGGTGATGCTGGTGATTGCCGCGATCAATCCGACCAGTGTCGGATGGCTGGTCCTGGTCGGGAATGTCCTCGTGGTCGGCTACATCTATCGGCAATTACGCGTGACCTACGGGACTGGCCGGTTCATGGCGGCATTGCGGACATTCATCGTGCTCATCACCAGTTTCCTGGTGCTTGTGAGTCTCGCGGCGACCCTCATCATCGTCAGCTTCATGCTGGTCTGACCGTTACAGGTCGCAAGAGGGCGGAGCCCATCGCCCATGGTCCGTAACCTGCCTAAAAAAGGGGCAGGAGATAGCAAGGCGCCAAACCCAGTTTAGGTGGTTTTTCGGGTTTCTTGTGGGTAAATAGGACAATCTTGCCCCAAATGGGCCAAAAAGGTGATGCGATTCTGTCACACCAGCGTCATTTTGCTTTCCGGTGCCGCTGCCTCCGATTGACTATAATGAATGCGCCATCCTTACTGCACGGTAAGACTTGGTCTAGGGGGCCAGGTTTGTCCGTGCCTAGCGGACACCTTTTTGACAATCCTATTCGGAGGTTCAGGTGAGCGAACTTAACTTGAAGAAGCGCCTATTGGCGTCGTCGGTATTTGCCGGCGCTGCACTTGCTGCAGCTGCGGCATTGCCAGCGTACGCGCAGGACGCGGACGAAGACGTAATTGCTGTAACAGAGGCGGGCGGGGAAGAAGAAGCATCCGTACAACAGACCATCGTCGTCACGGGCTCGCTGATCCCGCAAAGCGGCAATCTGGTTGAAACCAGCCCGGTCACGTCCCTCGGCTCCGCCGACTTCGACGTGCGCGGTGTTGTTCGTGCGGAAGACATGATCAACTCGCTGCCGCAAGCATTCGGCGCGCAGGGGTCCAACCTTGCCAACGGTGCAACCGGTACGTCGTCTGTTGACCTGCGTGGTCTCGGCGCAACTCGCACGCTGACGCTGCTTAACGGCCGTCGTCTGCCTTACGGCTCGCTGAACACGGCTGCTCCGGACATCAACTTCATTCCTTCCGCACTCGTGAAGAAAGTTGACATCCTGACCGGTGGCGCATCCGCGACCTACGGTTCGGACGCTGTGGCTGGTGTTGTGAACTTTGTGCTCGACACCGAGTTTGAAGGCGTTCGCCTGGAAGGTAACTACTCCTTCTACCAGCACGACAACTCCAACAGCTACATCCAGGACATCCTGTCCGGTTTCGCAGCAGACAACCCATCCCAGTACCAGGTTCCAGATGGCTCCACCGCGGATGGTGAGACGGTCGATCTGACGGCTGCGTTCGGTGGCAAACTCGACAATGGCCGGGGCCATGTTTCCGGCTTCCTGTCCTACACCAACACGAAGCAAATCCTTCAGGCCAACCGCGACTACTCGCAGTGTGCCCTGTCGACGACCAATGGAGGTGAGGACTTCACGTGTGCGGGTTCCTCGACCAACCAATTCACAAACGTTCTGGATCTCGATGGCCTGCTGCCAACCGGTTCAGGTGCGCGTGTCGATCCTACGACGGACACTTTCCAGGCACGAGATGGTACGGTTCCTGATACGTTCAACTACAACCCGTACAACCACTATCAGCGTCCGAACGAGCGCTATTCCTTTGGCACCTTCGCCAATTATGACATCAACGAATACGTGAATGCGTATGCCGAAATGATGTTCATGGACAACCGTACCAATTCCCAGATCGCACCATCCGGTGTGTTCGGTTACGGTGTGGCTGGCGAGAATGGCGGTATCAACTGTGATAACCCGTTCCTCAGTGCCCAGCAGGTTGATTTCGTCTGTACAGCACGTGGCGCAGGTGGTGACGACATCGTCGGCCTCTTCGATGCGGAAGCTGAAACCAACGGTCTGTACTTCCTTCGCCGTAACGTCGAAGGCGGTAGCCGGAACAACGATATCCGTCACACCACCTATCGCGGCGTGATCGGTATTCAGGGTACTCTGGGCGATACGCCTTGGGGCTATGATGTCTCAGCTGTGTACGCCAATGTGCACCGCTCGGAAGTCTACAACAACGACCTCTCCATCAAGAAGATGTCTGCCGCGCTCTATGCGGTTGCAGACCCTGTCACTGGCGATCCGGTCTGTGCGATCAACGTCGACGACGATCCAAACAATGATGATGCCGCTTGTGCACCTTATGACATCTTCTCCGGTGCGGGCCCAAGCGACGCTGCTCTGAACTACATCGTCAACCCGCTCTTCCGGGATGGTGACGTGAAACAGACGGTCGTGACAGCCAAGACCTACGCTGACCTCGCAGACTATGGCGTTGTGTCGCCAATGGCTGAAGAGGGCATCAAGGTTGCGTTTGGTGTTGAATACCGTCGGGATTCCCTGAATTCCCGTCCGGACCCGAACTTCATCTCCGGTGACGGCGCTGGTCAAGGTGGACCCACGAACCCGATTGCCGGTTCGCAGGAAGTCTATGACTACTTCGCAGAGGTCAACGCACCTCTGATCGAAGGTTATGAAGGCATCGAGTCTCTCGGCGTCGATCTGGCTTATCGTCGGTCGAACTATGACGCCGTGTCTTCGGACGCCTACAAGATCGGTGTCGAATACGCCCCGGTTGAGGACTTCCGCTTCCGCGCGTCCTATCAGCGTGCTGTTCGTGCCGCGAACATCTTCGAATTGTTTGCTGCACAGGGCCTGACCTTGTTCGACCTGTCTCAGGGCGACAACGGCGTTTATGATCCATGTGCTGGTACCAACCCGACCTATACCGAAGCCCAGTGTGTCAACACGGGTGTTCTGCCAGGTCAGTACGGCACGATCGTTGACAACCCGGCTGGTCAGTTCAACACACTTCAGGGTGGTAACCCGAACCTGGAGCCGGAATCCTCCGATACTTATACGGTTGGTTTCGTTGCAACCCCTTCGGCCATTCCTGGCCTGACGGTTTCGCTCGACTACTTCGACATCTCCGTTGAAGACCTGGTTGGTACGGTTCCAGAAACCCTGACCTTGTCTCAGTGTGCTGAGACTGGCAGCGAGTTCTTCTGCTCGCTGATCAATCGTGGCGCAGGCGGTACGCTCTGGGCTTCCAATACGGGCTACATCACCGCCACGAACATCAACACGGGGTCTCTCTCGACCTCCGGTGTTGACCTTCTGGCCAGCTACGCAATCGATCTGGACGCCCGCGGCGGCCTGGACTTCGATTACGTCGCGACCTGGCTCGAAAGCCTGGAAACGAAGCCACTGCCAACGTCCGGCGCCGACGAGATCTACGACTGCGTAGGCCTCTACGGTTCCAGCTGTGGTGCTTCCAACCCGGAATATCGCCACAAGGCTTCCTTGACCTGGTCGGCTCCAAGCGGCGCCGTCAGCGTTACGGGTACGTGGCGTTACTATGATGAGGTGAGCGTTGCGCAAACCTCGTCTCAAGCGGCCCTCAGCGGCTCGTTCTCTGCCATCAACGAAACCCTCGACGCCCAGAACTATCTGGATCTCTCGGGCAACTGGATGGCAAACGACACGATCACCCTGCGCGCAGGTATCAACAACATCACGGACGAAGAGCCACCGCTCTCCTCCATCGTTGGTACGGCACCAGGTAACGGTAACACCTACCCGCAGGTGTATGACGCCTTCGGTCGTTACGTCTTCTTCGGTGCGACGCTCGACTTCTAAGTCGAACGCCTTACCAGAAACAGGAACGGCGGCTCTTCGGAGCCGCCGTTTTTGTTTTTAGCGGGTTCCGTATCAGCGCTTGGCGCTTCACATGAACCGGGCTCAGGGCTGGTTTGTCTTGCTGAGAAGAAAGAGGCGTGCGGTCAGGCGCCGGCGTGCCAGCGCGCATAGATGGCCGTCGGCAACAGGCGGTTCGCGCCTTGCTGGGGCAGGGCCATTTCGCCGGTCTCCATCACGCCGCCGAGCGGGGAGAGGCGGTCGGCTAGCGCCTGCGACAGCGCGAGATAGGACAGGCGCACGGCATAGGCCGTCAGGATCACGAAGAGGGGCCGGTCGCTGAGCAGCTCTTTCACCACATCCAGCAATTCGGGAAGGCTCTCTTCAAATCGCCAGGTCTCGTTCTTGGGGCCGCGGCCGAATTTCGGCGGGTCGAGAATGATCGCGTCATAGGTATTGCCGCGGCGGATTTCGCGCGCGGTGAACTTCATCGCATCATCGGCGATCCAGCGGATCGGGCGGTCCTGCAGGCCACTCATGGCCTGGTTGTCCTTGCCATAGCCGTTCGATTTCGGGCTGGCATCGAGGTGGACCACTTCGGCGCCGGCGGCGGCGCAGGCGAGCGACATCATGCCGGTATAGCCGAACAGGTTCAGCGCCTTGATCGGCCGGCCAGCCGCGCGGATCTTCTCCTGCGCGAAGCGCCAGTGGACCGAATGTTCCTGGAACACGCCCATATGCCGGAAGGCGGTGCGGCGGGCCTCGAAGGTCAGGCCGTTCCACTGCATCGGCCAGCTGTCGAGCGCCTTGGGGGAGAGCACGTCCCAATTGCCGGCGCCCTCATCATCCTGCGACTTGGTGGAAAACCGCGCATCGGCGCGCCAGCTGTCGACCGGGCGGGCCGGCTCCCAGAAAGCCTGCGGGTCCGGGCGGATCACGGTCTGGCTGCCGAAGCGTTCGAGCTTCTGCAAATGGCCGCTGTCGAGCAGGGCGTAATCATCCCAGTCATCGGCGATCAGGAGGCGGGTTTCGGTCTTCATGTGAAATCCCTCTGGCGCCACGCCTCATAGGTCATGATGGCAGTGGCCTGGGCGAGATTGAGGCTGTCGGCGCCGCCGCGCATCGGAATCAGGCAGAGCTGGTCACAGGCGGCTTCGGCCTCGGGCGGCAGGCCGGATTGCTCATTGCCCATGATGATGACCGAGCCGGAGGTGAAATCGGTGCGGTCATGGCGGGCCGTGCCATTGACCGACGCGGCGCTCATGGTCAGGCCAAGCCCTTTGCGCCAGGCATTGAACTGGTCGAACGAGGCGGTCGCAAAGGGCATGTCGAAGATCGAGCCCATGGAGGCGCGCACCGCCTCGAAACTGTAGGGATCACAGCAGGTTTCGACCAGGACGACACCGGAAATGCCGGCGCAGTCGGCCGTCCGCAGGATCGTGCCCAGATTGCCGGGATCGCGCACTTCATACAGGGCGACGAACAGGCCGCTCGAGTCCTGCGGCAGGGCATCGAGGCCAAGGTGGCGCTGGTGGAAGGCGGCGACCACGCTCTGGGCATTGTCCTTGTGGGTGATGCGCGACATCAGCTTGTCGGCAGCCAGCACGACCCGCGCGCCGGAGGCTTCGGCCTGCCGGATCAATTCCGCGAGGTGTGGCCGATCTGCCATGCTGGCGGCGACAATCAGGGAGTCCGCCTTCCAACCGTTTGCAAGCCCCTGGCCGATCAGGCGGGCGCCTTCTGCGAGAAACAGGCCGGTTTCGGCGCGGCCCTTCTTTCTTTCAAGACTTTTCAAGGACTTGATGAGAGGGTTTGATGCGCTGCTGATCGTCTCTAATGGGCGGGTCATGCGGGGATTTCGGCGTCTCTGGCTGTGCGGGGTAAGTCTTGCGAGGACATGCTGAATAGGGCATCCCTGATTATCAGGGGATTAGCAATGGAGGAGGTCGTGGGGCCTCTATGAGACTGCTCGACTACCTTTTCGGATTTGTAGCCTTGCTGGGATTGGTCTGCACGGGCTGGTGGGCCGTGTACCAGTCGGCCAACACGCCTGTAAACCTCCAAGCGCGGCTGGAAGCCAACGCCAATGCGGCGCTCACCGAACAGGGGTTCGACTGGGCGGGTGTGCGTATGCACGGCCAGCGCGCCGAACTGACCGGCAAGGCGCCGTCCATTGATGCGATCGAAGCGGCGGCCGAGACCGTGCTGACCTCCAGCGGGACGGGCGGCATCCTCCTCGGCGGGGTGACGATGGTGCAGAGCGGGGTCGGCACGGCGCCGCCTGTCTCGCCCTATGTCTGGCGCGCCATCAAGACCCATTCCGGCAACTATATCCTGATTGGCCATGTGCCCTCGCGCACCATTCGCGCCGACCTGATGCGCGAAGCGACCTCCCATGCGGGGGACGCGACCGTCGAGGACCACATGCAGCTTGCCAATGGCGCGCCGGCGGCAAACTGGCAGGGCATGGCCCGGCTGGCGCTTCAACGCCTGGCAGAACTCGATTCAGGCGAGGTACGCCTGCAGGACAAGACTGTGCGCCTGCGCGGCATCTCGATGGACACGGGCACACGCGCGCGGATTTCGGCTGATATCGCCAATGTCACCGCGCCGTTCCGGGGCGAGCCCTTCCTGCGCGGGCCCGCCTTGTGGAGCGCGGCGCATGGGGAGGGCGAACTGGTCCTGTCCGGCAAGGTGGCGACCGAGGCCGAGCGCGAGGAAATCCTCGCCATCGCGAAGCAATATTATGCGCGCAGCGTGCGGGACGAGATGCAGGTGGTCGGCGATCCGCATCCGGGCTGGCTGGAAGGGGTCCGTGTGGGGTTGCCGCATTTTGCGCATTTCCATTCGGGTGAAATGGCGTTTGATCCGGCGGAAACCGGCCTCAGCTTCGAGGGCGAGGCGTCCGGGTCCACCATCGCCTATCTCCAGCAGGACCTCGCAACCGTGAGCGGCCCTTATCCTGTCACAGTCTTCACCGATACGGTTCAGGTGGACGTGGACGAGATTCGCGGCATCGACTTTGACGCAGACCCGGTTGCGGCCTGCCAGAAGGCGTTCGACGCGGTGATGGAGACCAACAAGGTGAATTTCGAGACTGGCCTCGCCAATATCACCCGCGAAAGCGGCCAGACGCTGGACAAGGTGATGACCGTTTCGCAGCGGTGTGCCCCGGAACTGGTGTTCGAAGTGAGCGGCCATACCGACGCCACGGGGGCGCGGGATGCAAACATTGCGCTCAGCGAGGCACGGGCGCGGGCAGTGCGGGATTATATGGTGTCTGCCGGATTTTCTCCTTCGCGGCTGACTGTAATTGGGTATGGTCCCGACGAGGCGGTGCAGAGTAATGACACCGAAGACGGTCGGGCGAAGAATCGCCGGATTGGGTTCAAGGTTCGAGAACGGAGCGAATGATGGCGTGGCTATTGGCACATATGTGGGCGGCGCTGATAGGGGTCGCCGTATTCGGATTGCTGCTTGGCTGGTCCGTTCGGGGCATGTTGCTGGTCGGCCGGATGCGCCGGGCCGTGGTCGAGCGCGATGTCACCCAGACCGAGCTGGAGCAAGCCAAGGAAGAGATTGAAAGCCTGTATGCGGCCCAGCGCGGCCAGCCTGTCGGCAATACGAATGCCCGCGAAGCGCAGGCCGAACAGACCGTCAAGATGCAGCGCCTGACCGATGAACTGGCCCGCGCCAAGAGCGAGCTGGATGCGCTGAAGGCAAAGGCTGATGAAGCGCTGTCGAGCGGCGCGAAAGCGGCAGGCACCGCCGGAGTGGCCGCGGCCGGCACGCTGGCCGCTGTGGGCGGGGCAACCGATCCGAACCCGGCGCTGGTCTGGCGCAATCGGCATCTGGAAAGCCGTGTGCGCCATCTGGAAGCGCTCGTGGGCGAAGGCGGCGCGGCTGCGGCAAGCGCTCCGGCAGCAGAGGCGGCGCCGGTCATGGCGGCCGCTGCGTCGGCGAGCGAGTCCGCTGCGGCGAAAGCAGAATGGCAAGAGAATTTCCTGAAACAGCGCGTTGAGGCGCTGGAAGACGAACTCGCCAAGGCGAAAGCCCCGGCGCCTGCGCCGAGCGGGCGCAAGGGCAATGGCGACGCAGAAGAAGAACTGGCCCGCCTGCGCTGGCGCAACCGCTTCCTGGAAGGGCGGCTTGCCTATTTTGAAGGCGATCAGGATGCCGCCGAAGAGGGCGCTGAGGCGGAGGCTGAAGAGGCCGCCGAGGCGGAGCCGGTGACGGAGACTGTGGCCGAGCCCATGCCGCTGGCCGACCTGCCAGAAGCAGACATCGAGGTCGAAACCGACATCGAGCCCGACATCGAGCCTGAGCCGGAAACCGAACTCGCCGAGGCTGAAACCCAGCTGAGCGAAGACGCGCCTGTTGCCGAGGACATTATCGAGGACGACGCCGAAGAGCGTGTCGAGCCTGTCGAGGAGGCACCTGACGAGGCCGAGCCGGTCATCGAAGCGCCTGTCGAACTGGCTGCGGACCCCGACGCCGAGCCGGATGTGCCGGCCTTCGAGATCATGGACCGGTTCGCCGATTCCCAGCCCGCAGAGCCTGATACTGACAGCCATGACGCGGAGCTGACACCGGTCGAGGACGAACTCGCGGACGATTATGCGGACGATGCCGAGGCTGACGCGAACGAGTCCGAGGACTCCGGCGAGACCGATCTGCCCAGCGCGGAAGAGGCCAGCCAGGCCATACTGGCAGCGCTGGAACTGACCGATGACGAGGACGCGTCCGAACAGGACACCGAGGCAGACGAAGCGGCCGATCTGGCCGAAACGGATGCAGGCGAATCCGACGACGACACGCAGGCAGAGGCCGAAGCCGCCGATGCGCCCGAAGGCGTCCAGCCGATGGCGCTCGACAAGCCGGTGGCCAATGCGCCGGACGACCTGACCGTGATTGGCGGCATCGGCCCCAAGATCCAGGAAGTGCTGAACGCCATGGGCATCTGGCATTATGACCAGATCGCCGCCTGGTCGCAGGACAACATCGCCTGGGTCGATCACGAGCTGAATTTTTCCGGCCGGATCGTGCGCGAAGGCTGGGTCCAGCAGGCCGCGATCCTTGCCGGTGACACGATTGACGAGGACGCCTAGGCAACGGGCCGTTCAGGGCCAATTCAGCCGGGATTGTCCAATCTGGGAACCAATCGTGCAGGGGTGCGATTGCTTTTTGATTGGGCAGGGTTACCCTCGTCCCAGAGGCGATAGGGAGATTTGAGATGGCCGATCTGGTCGAATTTGATAGTGAAGTTCTGGCCGGAGCGCCGCAGGTGCGCCTGTCGCGCCGCGCGCTGATCACGGGCATTGCCGCCGGCACCGTGTTTCCCTTCATTTCCAGCTGCACCACCAATCCGGCGACAGGGGCCAGCCAGCTGATCCTGTTCGATGAAGCCCAGGTGGCCAGCATGGCCGCGACGGCCTGGACCGACATGAAGTCCCAGACCCCGGTTGTCTCCAATACCCGCCTGAAGAACCAGGTGCTGAACGTATGGGAGCGGACCTCGGCGGGTGCGGCCAAGGCCGGGCATATCGACCCGAACGCAAACTGGGATGTCGCCGTGTTCGACACCGATGATGTCAATGCCTTCGTCATGCCCGGCAACCGGGTCGGCATCTATCGCGGCATTACCGAACTGACCGAGAATGATGACCAGCTGTCCTCCGTGCTGGGCCATGAGACCGGCCATGTGGTCGGCCGCCACGCTGCAGAGCGCCTCTCGGTCTCGACCGCGGCGCAGGTCGGCCTGATGGCGGGCCAGATTGCGGTCGCGCAGTCGGAAGAGCTGAGCAAGTATGGCACCGCCATTGGCGCCCTTGGCGGCGCGGCGATGCAATTCGGCGTGATCCTGCCCTATAGCCGCCGCCATGAGCTGGAAGCCGACAAGCTCGGCGTCGATTACATGCACAATGCCGGCTATGATACACGTGAATCCGTGCGCCTGTGGGAGCTGATGGCCGCCCAGTCGCAAGGCCAGCGCCCGGCCGAGTTCATGTCCACCCATCCGGACCCGCTGCGCCGGGCCGATGAGCTCAAACGCTACATCAATGCCAAGGGCTATGCCCTGATGTAGGCGGTCGCTGCTGAATTTCCGAGAGCCCGGTTGCCCTGTGCCGCCGGGCTTTTTGCTGCCTCTGACTGCCCAACCTGTGCACACGCCCTTGCGGAAGCCGGAAAAACGGGGCATATACGTTTTTCGACTTTTCGCCGGACGATCAGGCATTGAGCGTAAGGGCCTTGCCCTGCAGCTCCTTTCAGAGACCTCCCTTACAAAATTCGTGTTCCCGCGGACCCGCATGTTGCAGGACCGCAAATCAATCAGGAGTGTTTCATGACAAGTGGCACCGTAAAATTCTACAACGACCAAAAAGGCTTCGGCTTCATCCAGCCTGACGATGGCGGCACCGACGTGTTCGTCCACGCTACCGCGCTTGAGCGCGCCGGCATGCGCATGCTGTCCGAAGGTCAGAAGGTTTCCTTCACGACCGCCGTTGACCAGCGCAGCGGCAAGACCGCCGTTGACACGATCACCGCTGAATAGTCCGCAAGGACTTTTCCAGTAGGATCAGACGGGCCGTCTCCGAAAGGAGGCGGCCTTTTTGTTTGGGCTTGCGAAAAGCGCTTGAAAAACGCGCCTCAGCTGTCACCAAGCGCGCATGACGGACCCTGTGAGAATTTGCCCGGTTGGACCTGAAGACCTGCCTGCCTTGCGGGATCTGGCCGAGGCCACATTCCTCGACACGTTTTCAAGCCAGAATGCCGCGCACAATATGTCCGCTTATGCGTCCGCCGCCTTCGCTATGGACCGGGTCAGGGCGGAGTATGAGAACACCCATTCCCGCTTCTATCTTGCCCGGACCGGCTCCGACATTGCGGGATATCTGAAGCTGAACACCGGGCCCGCCCAGACCGAGCAGGACCTCGAAAACGCGATGGAAATCGAGCGCATCTATGCGACCCGCGCCTTTCAGGGGCAAGGCATCGGCAAGCGCCTGATGGCCACGGCCCTGGAGACGGCGCGGGCGGCGGGGGTGGACTGGGTCTGGCTGGGGGTCTGGGAACACAATCAGAAGGCCATCGCCTTTTATGAGCATCAGGGGTTCGAGCCCTTCGGCCGCCACAGCTTTCGCCTGGGGGACGACGTGCAGGTCGACGTGATGATGAAGAAGAAGATGGCGCGCGATTAGCGGCGCAGGACGGGGACAGGCGCGGGCGCGGCGATTCAGCTGGGGAGTTGCAATTCCCCGCACTTTCAGCCATACGCCCCACTTCCGTGGGAGGCCGTTAGCCCGGCCAGACCACGAACCTCCAAAGTAACCGGGCGGATCGAAAGACCACCGCCCCATCTGAAACGTTCGAGAGGACAATATGGCTAAGAAACTCCTGGGGCACCTCAAGCTCCAGATTCCTGCCGGCCAAGCCAACCCGTCGCCGCCCGTCGGCCCGGCGCTCGGTCAGCGCGGAATCAACATCATGGAATTCTGTAAGGCGTTCAACGCCAAGACCCAGGGCATGGAACCCGGTCTTCCGACCCCGGTCGTGATTTCCTATTACCAGGACAAATCGTTCACGTTCATCACCAAGTCTCCACCGGCCACTGTGCTGCTGAAGAAGGCTGCCAAGCTGAAGCTCGGCAAGAAGCCTGCTTCCGGCGCCAACAAGCCGGGCTATGAGACGGTCGGCAAGGTCACCATGGCTCAGGTTCGCGAGATCGCGGAAATGAAGATGGAAGACCTGAACGCAAACGACCTCGACGCAGCCTCGAAAATCATTGCCGGGTCCGCCCGCGCAATGGGCATCGAAGTGACGGAGTAAGCATCATGGCGAAACCAGGAAAGCGTACCCGCGCAATCATCGAATCCGTGGATGCCGACAAGGCCTACACGATCACCGAAGCTGTCGCGCTGGTGAAGTCGAACGCGAAAGCGAAATTCGACGAAACCGTCGAGATCGCCGTGAACCTCGGCGTTGACCCGAAATATGCAGACCAGATGGTCCGCGGTGTGGTCAATCTGCCATCGGGCACCGGCAAGGACGTTCGCGTCGCCGTGTTCGCAAAGGATGCCAAGGCTGACGAAGCCAAGGAAGCCGGAGCCGATTTCGTCGGCGCCGAAGACCTGATGGAAAAAATCCAGGGCGGCTTCATGGACTTCGATCGTGTCATCGCATCGCCAGACATGATGGCCGTTGTCGGTCGTCTCGGTAAGGTGCTCGGCCCCCGCGGCCTGATGCCGAACCCGAAAGTCGGTACGGTCACGCCAAACGTGGCACAGGCCGTCAAGGACGCGAAGTCCGGCTCGGTCGAGTTCCGCGTCGAGAAGGCCGGTCTCATCCATGCCGGTATCGGCAAGGCCAGCTTCACCGAAGGCGACATCGAAACCAATGTCAAAGCCTTCCTTGATGCCCTGACCAAGGCACGCCCATCGGGCGCCAAAGGCCAGTTCGTGCGCAAGATCACCCTGTCGTCCACAATGGGCGCCGGCGTCACGATCGACACGTCCGAGGCCAACCAGACGGCTTAAATCCGGCACCGGATTTCAGAGAGAGAGAGAGAACAAAGTGAAGCCCGGCGCAGAGATGCGCCGGGCTTTTTTCATGCCTGCCTCCTCATCCTTCGACCCCGGCTTTCACCGGGGCAGGCCCCGCTCAGGATGAGTCCGCACTTTGTCCCGCATTTTCGAAGCGCTCATGCTGAGCGAAGTCGAAGCACGAGCGCGGGTCTGGAGCCGATCCCGGATACACCCTTCGGGCGTTCCGGGATGACACGTACTTCAAGTCATCAGCCCACGAAGGACAGGCGCACGAACGCGCCACGGCCAGCGCCGGGGAGGCGGGTGCCGATGGCGACATCGCCATAGGCGTTGCGGTTGTAGCCCGAGAGGTGATCGCGTGTGATTTGGTCGAGCAGGTTCTCGATGCCCGCTGACAGGCGCACGCCGTCTTTCACCTGCCAGTCACCATACAGGCTGAGCGTGACATAGCCCGGTGTCTCGGCTTCCTGAAGGGTTTGCGAGACCCTGTCCTGTTCGGCGACCGCGCGGGTCTCGAACGTGGCAGTCCAGAGATCGCCTTCCCAGGTCAGGCCAGCGGTCAGGCTGGGCGGGGCGATGCGGTAGAGATCCTCGTTGAAGTCGCGCCGCTCGCCGCGCACATAGGAGAGGACGGCATCTGCGCGCAATGGGCCGGGCAAATCCATGCCCGCATCGAGGTCAAAGCCGTAGAGCCGCGCGTCCACATTGGTGAACCGCAAGAGGGCGGCGGAGCTGCCATGCATGCTGGCCATCATCTCTTCCAGTGGGTCGGCTACGCCCGGCGTATCATCAAAGGGCGTGCCCTGAATGAAATCGTCGATCTGGCGGATATAGACCGTGGGCCGGATATAGGCGGTGTCCGTGACATAATCGAAGCCGGTCTCGGCAATCAGGGCGACTTCCGGATCGAGTGTCTGGTCGCCGAGATAGACATTGCCATCGGCGAGGCCCGCGCTGGAGCCGGATGGCAACCATTGGAACCATTCGAGATAGAAGGGCGCACGGGATTTGCGGGCCAGCGTGACGCGCCAGGTGAGGTCGTCCGTGATCGGACGCCAGAGCCGGGCGGCAATGTCTACCGTGGTGGCCTCCACACTGCGATCCGAGGCGTTGTAGCTGGCCGCGAGCATCATCTGGCCCATTGAGGTATCTGCGCCAAAAATGGCCGTGCCGCCTTTGCCGTCATACTCATCGACGCGCAGGCCAAGCTCGGCATTGAAGTCGCCAAGTGTGCCGGTCCATTCGGCAAAGGCGCCGTAGCGGTCGATCACGATGTCCGGCAGGGAGTAGATGTAATTGTCGAGGTTTTCCGGCTCGACCACATGGATGTTGTGGTCTTCCTCTGCCGTGTCCGCACCAAGCTGGAGGCTGCCGCCGAATGCGGGGAAGGTGGCCGAGATGCCTGCCTTGCGGGTGATGGCATAGGCGAGGGCTTCGCGCCGCATCATGGCGGGGCGCAAATCATACGTATTCATGCCGTGGGCCGCGTCGGTATAGCTGGCCGAAGCCTCGATGAGGACATCGCCAAAGCTATTCTCATAGTCCGCTTTCACGACGTCCGTGTCGACAAAGCGGATATCCATGCCGAAGGGCGGGTTGCCGGAAAAGCCGGTATTGTGACGCCGCCAGTCGAGGCTGAACTCGCCAAGATCCGTTCGCAGGCCCGTGGAGAGGCCGTGGATGCTGCGCTGGAATTCCGAGCCCCCAATCGTGCCGTCCTTGTACGCCGTATCGCCGCCCTCTTCATAGGCACCGAGCAGGTTTGCCCGCCATGTGTCGGTCGACGCGCCGATGATGCCGCCACTGGAGAGGCTGTCATTCACGGTCCGGCCCCCAATCGTCAGATCATATCCGAGCGTGGCGTCAGACGAATTGGCATAATCGGTCTTCTTGAAGACGGCGTCCGCGCCGCCGCCGATGCCGGGGCCTTCGGAGACCGGGCTGATGCCGCGATCAATATGGACGGCCGCAACGAGCGGGGTCGGCGCATAGTGCAGCGCCGGATCCATCAAATTCGGGCCGCCGCTGGCGAAGCTGTGGCCGTCGATGCGCAGGTTCAGGCGCGGGCCGAACAGGCCGCGATACTGCATCTGGCCGGACATTTCGCCATTGCCGATGCGGGCTGCGCCGGGCGTGCGGGCGATCAGGCGGGTGATGTCCACGCCGGTGAGCGGCACCGCTTCAGGCGTGAGTGCGGCATCCGTCGCGGTGGTGGTGCGGTGGCGGGTGACGATGATGACGTCCTGCAGGGCGGGGTCTGGCGTCTCGGCGGCGGCGAGCAGGGGGCAAGTGGCAAGGGCGATCAGCGCCGTGCCAGCGGAAAGAATGCGTTTCATGGGGAAGTCCTCTTCGCCTGCCGAAGGGGGCAGGCGGTGTCTGATTGAAATTCGGGAAAAGTCAGATCAGGCGGAGAGGGGCGGCCCGCGCGCAGGCAGGCGGGTGTCGATGGGCCGCTGGGTGAGCGGCAGGACATAGAGGTTGGCGCCGAGCCGGGGCAGGCCGAATTCTGCCGGGGCCGGCAGGGCGGGCGGCGTGTGCGGCAGGTCGAAGGCCGCGGTCAGCGCATAGGGACAGGTCGAGGTGTCGGAGGCATCGGTATCGACGGGGGCATGCGGATCGAAATCCGCCGGCAGCTTTTCCAGCGTGCCGGCCTCCGGGTCGAGCCGCATCAGCGAGCCCGCGCCATCGCCGCAGATGCGGATGAGGATGCCGCCATTGTCCGCCGTATCGACCATGTAGCCTGCCGGGACCGCGCCGCGCACGCCGAGACCTGCCACGAGGAGCAGCAGGGCAAGCAGGCGCAGATGTCTGAACAGGGCAGGCATGGAGCGGGCCTATAGCGCTCTTGTCCCGACATGCGAACGCGACACTTGCACACGGGGGCCGGTCTTTGGGCGGGGCAGCGGGCGCGTCGCCGCCGGCGGGGCCGGGGCGTTTGGGCAGGTCTGGCGATGGGCGAGGGCGTCAGCTCGTGTCGGGGCCGAGCGCCATCAGGACGAGGAGGTAGAGATCGGAGAGGACCGGCACGGCGGGCTCGGTTTTCGCGATCTGGGCATGTTCGGGCGCCGGGGCGACGGCGAGGGGGCTGAGGCGTTTTGCATTCTCCGATGCCTGCCGGGCCATCCAGTGGGCCATACGCATCGCATAAGTGTCGAGATTGGCAAGAGCATCGGCGAGGGCCTGGGCGCGGCGGAGGTAGCGGTCTTCGAGGCCGGGTCTTGGGCGGGCCGCAGGGGGCGAGGGCGCGTCTGGAATGAAGGGCCGGGCAGCGCTGTCCATCAGGGTGATGCGCGGGCAGTCGGCCAGCGCGAGCAGGGGCCGCGGGTCGCGGTGCTGTTCGGGTTCGATCAGGCGGAAGCGGGGCGCGGAAGGTTCGCGGGGCGCATCCGGGGATGGCGTTGGCGTGTCGCCGCGCTGTGACGGAGCGGCGGGCGATGGTGCCGGGGCTGGCACATCGAGCCGCAGGGCCATGAGATAGATCACGCGGCGCAGCAGGTCTTCAACGAGAGGCAGGTCCCGCATGCCGCGCCGGGCCAGCGCGATCCCGCGTCCGGCGAGTTCGGTCAGCGCCGCGACCATCGTGGCGACAATGTCCAGCGCGAGGGCTTCAAGCCGCTCCGGCTCGGCAGGCGTGGGGAAGGGGTCGGCAGGCATTTCCATGGGCTGGAGTATCGCCCAGCCTGAGAGGAGGGGGATGAGATTGCCGGAATTTTTTACAAGAGGTTGATTTGATTGGGGCGGAGGCTGGAAAATTCGTCGGAGAGGGCGGGCGGGATTGCGCG
>CAJXOF010000015.1 GCA_913057945.1 uncultured Hyphomonadaceae bacterium
ACCACCGCCTCCGCCACCGCCGCCACCTCCGACGACGACAACGGATGCCCCTGCAGTTGTGTGCTCCAGCCTCAACCAGGAATTCGTGGTGTACTTCGAGTGGGATCGCGCGGATCTGACGAGCCAGGCTGCTGCTGTTATCGATCAGGCGGTCGCTAACATTAACGGCGAAGCCGGTTGTACTCCGAACTCGGTGTCGATCGCCGGTCACACGGATACGTCCGGTGCCAGCGCTTACAACCAGCGTCTGTCCCAGCGTCGCGCTGATGTCGTGGCAAACGCTCTCGCTGCTCGCGGTATCGACTCGTCGATCATCGAAGAAGAAGCGAAGGGTGAGACGGATCTGGCTAAAGCGACCCGCGATGGTGTTCGCGAGCCTCTGAACCGCCGTTCGGAAGTCGTGATCGCTGTTCAGTAATCGCTGACTCTCAAATATGAAGACGGCCCGGCAGGTGACTGCCGGGCCGTTTTTGTTTGGGCCCGTGTTGATCGCACTTGCCCGCTCTAGTTTCCTGTGAAACCAAGAGACCATGGATACATTGCAATCACTCAGCCCGGACGATGAGGCCGCGCGTGAGCGTCTCTACAGCGCCAGCCAGGACATGGTGCAGCGCACCTGCGACTGGTCTGATATCAACACCGGCAGCTGGAACACAGCGGGCCTGAAGGCCTTTGCGCCGGTGCTTGCGGAGGCATTTTCTGAATTGCAGGCAGAGGTCGATGTGATCGAGACCGAAGGCTTCGAAGCCGTCGGTGCATCAGGCAAAGCCGAGATGCAAATGACAGGACCGGTTATCGAGGTCACAGGCCGTCCGGATGCCGACGTTCAGATCATCATGTCGGGGCATTATGACACAGTATTTCCGGCGGGCACGTTCCAGGGTGTCACGGATCTCGGGGACGGGCGCCTGAACGGACCGGGGATGGCAGACATGAAGGGCGGGCTGTGCGTCATGCTTGAGGCCCTGAAGGCCTTCGAAGCCGGACCGCTGAAAGATCGCTTGGGTTACCGGATCGTCCTGACCCCAGATGAAGAAATCGGGAATTTTGCGAGCGCCCAATACCTGACCCGCGCGGCCAAGTCCGGCGCCATGATCGGCATGACCTATGAGCCGGCCATGGAAACAGGAGCCATGTCAGGCGGGCGCAAAGGCTCGGCTGTGTTTGACATCGTCCTTCACGGGAAGGCCGCACATGCCGGCCGGGCCAAGGAAGAGGGGCGTAGCGCCATTGAGGCCGCTGCAGAGCTTGTCCTCGGTCTGGAAGCGCTGAATGGCCAGCGTGACGGCGTCACTTTCAATGTGGGATCGATTGATGGCGGATCTGCCGTCAATATCGTGCCGGAGCTTGCCATCGTCCGATTTGGCGCGCGCGCGCCGGATGCAGACAGCGCAGAATGGGCCACAACGGAAACCCGAAAGCTGTTCGAGCGGGCGATCGCTCGCAGCGGCATCAGCGGACATTTGCATGGCGGCTTCTACCGTCCGCCCAAGCCCAGAAATGCTGCCCAGCAGGCGCTGTTTGATGCGGTCCATGCGACCGGGCAGGCCATCGGGCTGGATCTGGAATTTGTCGATACGGGTGGTGTCTGCGAAGGCAACAATATCTTTGCTGCGGGTGTGCCCAATGTGGACACGCTCGGGGTGCGGGGTGGCCGGATTCATTCGAATGAAGAATATGTCGTGACTGACAGCTTTGCTGAGCGGGCGACGCTCTCCGCCCTGTTGCTGAACCGCCTTGCGGACGGCCGACTTGATGCGCGGCGGATCAAGTCACTCATGGGGCAATAGATGACACCCTATGTAATGCGTCCGTCGAGACTGGATGACCTGCCCGCGCTTATGGAATTGGCGGAGTTGTCCGGACCGGGGTTTACAAGTCTGCCCGTGGACGAAGCTATTTTGAAGGACCGCCTTGAGAAGTCCGACAAGGCATTTCACAGCCGCCTTGAAAAGATCGAATACGGAAAATATCTCCTGATGATGGAGGATGCCAGCACGGGAGAGGTCGTCGGCTGTTCCGCCGTGAAGGCCGGCACTGGCATTGACCAGCCCTTCTTCAACTACCGGATCATCACCCTGTCGCAGGCGAGCCAAGCCGCTGGTAATATGCGCTTCGACATGGATGCGCTCGTCCTGACAAATGAATATGTCGGGTTCACCGAAGTCGGCACATTGTTCCTCAAAGCCAATCATCGCGGGGGCGGCGCCGGCCGGCTCGCGGCTCAGTCGCGTTATCTGCTGATGGCGACGGATCCTGCTCGATTCGGGGACAAGGTCCTCGCAGAATTGCGCGGAGTCATTGATACGAATGGGGTGTCTTCTTTTTGGGAATGCCTCGGCCGGCACTTCTTCCGCATGGATTTTGACGAAGCCGACAGGTTGTCCGCGACGACGGACAATCAGTTCATTTGCGACCTGATGCCGAAATATCCGATCTATGTCGATCTGTTGCCACCTGAAGCTCGGGAAGTGATCGGACGCTGTCATTCCGAAGGCGTGGGAGCTTACAAGCTGTTGCAGTGGGAAGGCTTCGAATTCGACCGGACCGTAGACATATTCGATGGTGGACCGCTGGTTGCGACACAAAGGCGGCACCTGCGAACAATCCAGGAGAGCCGGGAGGTAAGTCTGGAGCTTGCCGCGAATGTAGACGACGAAGCGTTTCGTCAGGGCCTTGTCTCGACGGACCGCCTACCAGATTTTCGTGTGAGCCAAGCCATGCTCGCGCTGCAAGGCGACGACACTGCGGTCACGACTGCGGACGTATTTGAAAAGCTCCGGATCAAGCCTGGAGCGAAGACCCGTATCTGGGTGAGGAGCTGACAATGAGCGATGCCGTCTGGATCGACGGGGAATGGCGCAGCGGCAATGGACCGAAATTCCAGAACCACTGCCCAGCCACTGGCGACATGGTATGGGAAAGCGCATCCGCGAGTGCGGGCGATGTAACGGCCGCCGTCGAGAGCGCGCGGCGCGCCTTTCATGACTGGTCGCGCACGCCGCAGAGTGAACGCACCGCCATTCTCGAGGCGTATGCGGTTGAAATCGGCAATCGCACGGACGCCATCGCTGAAGCCATCAGCCGGGATATGGGCAAGGCGCTGTGGGAGTCCCGAGGCGAAGCCGCCACGATGAAAGCCAAGGTCGCCGTCTCGATTGCGGCGCAAGTGGAGCGCGCTGGCGGGAAGGTGCAGGAAGCCGCATTCGGCTCCATGCATCTGACGCACCGCGCACATGGAGTCATGGCAGTTTATGGCCCGTTCAATTTTCCCGGCCACTTGCCGAACGGGCATATCGTGCCTGCGCTGTTGGCCGGGAATACGTGCGTCTTCAAACCCTCCGAACTGGCGCCGGGTGTAGCGGCCATTATGGCAGAAGCATTTACCGCAGCGGGTCTGCCGGCGGGTGTGCTGAACATTGTGCATGGGGGCAGGGAGACAGGCGGCGCCCTGCTCAATGCAGACATCAACGGCTTGTTGTTTACAGGCTCGGCGAATACGGGCGTATTCTTCCACAAGCACTTCGCTGGCCGTCCGGACGTCATCCTTGCATTGGAGATGGGTGGCAATAACCCGCTGATTATCTGGGACCCCGCTGATGTGGAGGCCGCTGCTGACATCGCGGCGCAATCAGCCTTTCTCACGACAGGACAGCGTTGTTCCTGCGCGCGCCGGGTGATCCTGCCTGAAGGCACCTTTGGTGACGCAGTGGTAGAGGCCATTGTTGCGCGGGCGAAAGGGCTCAAGATCGGCGCCTGGAATGAAGAGGGCATTTTCATGGGCCCGCTCGTATCGGAGCAGGCCGCCACCAATGCGATCGAGTTCCAGACCATGATCTCCAAAAAGGGCGGCAAGAGCCTGCGCCGATTGAAGCGCATGGATCGGGGAGGCGGGTTCGTGACGGCGGGTGTGATCGATGTGACCAACGCCTCTGACATCCCGGATGAGGAATTGTTCGGGCCACTGATGCAGGTCATTCGTGTTCCTGATTTCGATAGCGCGCTGCAACGTGCAAACGCCACTCGCTATGGCCTTTCAGGGGGACTCATCAGTGATGACGACGCGCTTTGGGTTAGGGCGCACACGGAAATGCGGGCGGGCATTCTGAACCGGAACCGCCCCACAGCCGGCGCAAGCGGGGCGATGCCATTCGGCGGGCCGGGCCTGTCCGGGAACTTCCGTCCGGGTGCGTACTATGCTGCAGACTATTGTGCATGGCCCCAGGCCAGCCAGGTGTCTCACACGGCGACGCGCATGAGCGCCCAGGGTTTTCCGAAATAACTTCGACGAGAGGATTATGAACGTGGCGCACGAGGTGAACTTTGATGGCCTGATCGGGCCCAGCCATAATTATGGCGGCCTGTCGGACGGCAATCTCGCAAGCGCCGCGAATTCGGGAGATATCGCCAATCCCAGGGAGGCCGCACTGCAAGGCCTTGAAAAGATGCGGATGTTGATGGGCCATGGACTCATTCAGGGCGTCCTGCCGCCCTTGCCACGACCAAATTTTGACCTCCTCGTGTCTGCGGGTTTTCGCGGCACGGACGCTCAGATCATTGAAGCCGCGGCAAAGACTGCGCCCCGCCTTCTGAAGGCAGCTTATTCAGCTTCCAGCATGTGGACCGCCAATGCGGCCACAGTGTCTCCGTCAGCGGACACCGACGATGGCAGGCTTCACCTGACGACCGCCAACCTGTCGACTATGCTACACCGCGCGCAGGAACATCCGGACACGACGGCCAGCCTTGTGTCGATCTTTGCGGACGATGAGAAATTTGCGATTCATGGCGCATTGCCCATGCATCCGGACTTCTCGGATGAAGGCGCCGCCAACCATGTCAGGCTCTGCGGTTCTCAGGGGGAGAAGGGGGTCGAGCTGTTTGTGTTTGGTCGTGAGGCTGGCGAGAGCACGACCGGCTTCCCAGCGCGGCAGACACGGCTGGCAAGCGAATCCGTGGCACGTGCGCATGGGCTGAAATCCGACCGCAGCGTCTTTGTTCGTCAGTCCCGCGCGGCGATTGATGCCGGTGCCTTTCACAATGATGTCGTCTCGGTAGGCGCGCTTGATACGCTCTTCTTCCATGAACTCGCGTTCGAGGACACGGACGCCGCCATGGAATCAATCCGCAAGGCCTCCGCCGGGCTATTTGAGTTCCAGCCGGTCATGGTGCCGCTCGCAGACGTGCCGATCGAAGATGCCATTCGCGCCTATCTGTTCAATTCCCAACTGCTGAAGATGCCCGGCGAGGACCGACTTGTGCTCGTCGCGCCAACGGAGACCGAGGACACCGAGTCCACGCGCGCCTATTGTGAACGACTGATCGACAGCAACGGTCCCATCGGAAAAGTCATCTATGCGGACGTACGCCAGTCCATGCGGAACGGGGGAGGGCCGGCCTGCCTGAGACTGCGGGTGGTGATGACCGAAGACGAGATCGACGCCTGTCATCAAGGTGTGCTGATGGATGATGAAACCATCGACGAATTGCAGGGTGTGGTCCGGAAGACATATCGCGACCGGCTGGCGCCGTCAGACCTCGCCGATCCCGACTTTGCCGACGAATGCCGTGAAGCACGGGAGGCCTTGTTGAGTGTCCTCGATCTTGAAGGGCTTTGCTGATGATCCGCGTCTATGATTACTGGCGATCCTCGGCGTCGTACCGCGTACGCGTTGCGCTCCACCTGAAAGGCGCAGAATTTGAGACGGTTCAGGTGAATATCGCGCCTGGCGCGGACGAACAATTTGGAGAGCCATACCGCGCGGCAAATCCACAAATGCGTGTGCCGTCGGTGGAGATTGATGGGGAAGTGGTCGGCCAATCCATGGCAATCCTTGAGTGGATCGAGGAGACCCTGCCGGGCCCTTCCATCCTGCCGTCAGATCCGGTGAAGCGGCTGCAAGCGCGGGCCTTTGCCGACACCATCGCCTGTGACATTCACCCCCTGAACAATTTGTCCGTGCTCAAGGAATTGCGGACCAGCTTTGGCGCCGACGATGCTGCAATCAAGCGCTGGTATCAGGACTGGATCCGGCGTGGCTTTGATGCGCTGGAGCAACAGGTTGCGACATCAACTGCTGACAGCTTCCTGTTCGACGACATGCCGGGAATTGCAGAGATCGCGCTTGTGCCGCAGGTCTATAATGCCCAGCGGTACGACATGGACTTGTCTGCCTACCCTAGTTTGATGGCGGTGACGGACAGATGCCTGGCGCTACCTGCTTTCATGAAAGCTGCGCCGACAAAACCTGAAGCCTAGTTTCCGTCGCCCTCGAGTTTCTCGTCTGTCTCTCCTGGGCGGCGGATGTCAACTATCTCGACCTCCTCGAAATCCCCGAGTGGCTCCGCCATCTTGCCGACATTGACCTCTAGCCATTCCGGGAAGGTGGCGACCATTTCGCCGCCGGGTGTGCCTTCGCTCGTCAGGGTCCAGAGACCTTTTTCCCGATGCGCCGGAACGACCATCTGACAGCTTGCCGCCTCATTGAGACGGTCATCGCAATAGGGAAGTGGCTCTTCCACCGATGCTTGCTGCTCGTCAGAATTGAGAGGGGGAATGCCGTCTTTCGTATCCGAGATAGACAGGAAGCCCCCGAAACGCTCCCGCAGGGAGGCGTCCTGTTCAAGTCGGGCCAGTATGGAATCGGGGATGGGCCTGTCATGGGCGATGATCAGGGCGCGGCCCTTATTGTCTCGGCGGAGGTAGGTCTCGAAAGCGCGGGTCAAATCGTCATTGGTCGCATTGTCGCGATAGAGTGGCGAGTACACTTCACCAATCGATTCGAGCGATGCTTTCAGGGACTGGGCCTGCCGGCGGCCGCGGAGTTCGCGCTTCTGCAAACCGGATTGCGTTGTTCCGCGCAGCGCGGAATCTTCGCTGATGAGGAAAACGTCTACACCCCATCCGTCGACCCAGACCGGGGCGGGTTCTTCCACAGGGAGTGCAGACCAGCTTGAATCTTCTGCATATTTTAGCGGATCGAGCTCAAGTTGCGGCCGAGGGGAGATGAATGTGTTCCAGACCCAGGGGCCAGCGCCAATAGCGAGCACTGCCGCAATCGCGATCAATACAGTGAAACGTTTCATCTGTGGTTCCTGATTTCAATGTCGGTCTGCGCGAGACAGATCAGTCGGACGGCAGGCCAGAATAGGCCGGTTGATCGACAGACAACTGGTCAATTGTGGTGGTTTTGAGGTGTGCCAGCAATCCGGGTGTGTTCAGATCCATGTCACCCTGTTTCAGCATATTGCAGAGCTGTTCATTCAGCGTCGCGACAGGTGCAGAGGCGTCCGCGCCCAAGAGTTCTACCAGTCTTTGCTGTTCGGCCGATTCGGCAGCGGGGCGGATATCGAGCTCCCGCAGAACGGTCGCGAGCACATTGGACGCGACGCGCGCATGGAAGGCGGCATGTCCCTTCAGGGCCGGCATGGCCGTATCGTCGATGAAGGCTTTCACCGCAGTGAGCATCTCTTTCTGGGACGGCGCGTCATGCATGGGTCAGGCCCTTTGTTCGAGCAAATTGAGCAGGTCTATTTCGGTTTCGGAGACGCGCCGCCCGATTGCGGCACGCTCCACGCTAGGATCAGCGCCGGACCGGAAGGATTCGTACATGATCATGCACATGATGCCCCATTTCAGGCTGCCGAGAATTTCCCACCAGTCAATTTCGTCCGACGAAAACTTTCGGCCGCCTGAGGCCTCGTAAGCGGCCAGCAAGTCATTGAGTTGTCCAAAGCCGCCGACGCGATTTTGCGAGTGTCCGAACCGCCAGGAATTCACGCAGAGCCAGGCGATATCTTCCCGGGGGTCGCCGAGATGGGCGAGCTCCCAGTCCAGAACAGCAGCAAGTCCATTGGTATCCACAATGAGATTTCCGAGACGAAAATCTCCGTGGACCAGAACCGGCGGCACCGCGCTGGGAACGTTGGATTTGAGCCATGCGATCGTGAGTTCGAAGACCGGCCGGGGGAGGTTAAAGGCGCGATATATGGTTTCATACTTCTTGAGCTGGTCCAGCCCACCACTTGCTGGAAGATCCGGCAGGTCTGCGCTCGGAATGGCATGAATGGCGGCCAATGCCGCTCCGCACTGGTGTGTCAGCTTCTCGCGGGCGATCCCATACTCGTCGTCGCGGAGGATTTTTCGCGCAATCGTCTGGCCCGGTATGCGGTTCATCAGGAAGGCTTCACCGATATCGCTGCCGGGTTCGAAAACCTGGATTACTTTCGGAGCCGGGACTGTCCCATCTGCGCAGGACAACAGCTTCGCTTCAGTGCCCAGTCCGATGGCTTCGGAATTTTTCGCGACGCTGACGCCACCTGGCACACGCCTCAGGATCAGTTCCTCTACGCTCCCCGGACGCTCGATATCGAGGCTCCACGTCTCTTGACTGGCGCCCCCTGACAGGCGAACCAGCCGTTCAACGGTCGCGTCAGCGCCGTAAAATTGCCCGGCCCATGCCTGTAAACCCTTTAGAATCTCATCATGTCTACCCATCTTGTCACAATTGCGCGGAACCCTCATCAGGCCAAGGCGTAACGCCAAGTCACCCGGCGCGGCCGCCTAAGGAAATTGTTGATGTCGAAATCAAATAAGAAAGATTACGGCCTGCTTCCCACGGAGAAGCCGCACCGGCTTAGCCTGTTCGGATGGTTGAGAGGGCGTTTCTTCGCGGGCATGTTCATTGCCCTGCCGGTCGTGGTGACGTTCCTCATCCTGCAAGTCCTGATCAGCGAGATCGACAAGCGGGTGGTGCCACTGCTTCCGGCCGCCCTGAAGCCGGAAACCTACCTCAATTACGCGGTACCTGGTTTCGGCCTGATCGTGCTCGTCCTGTTTCTCACCATATTGGGGGGAATTGCAACGAACCTTATCGGCCGCTCGGTCATCAGCCTCGCAGACCGCATTCTGAGCCGTGTGCCCTTTGTCCGTTCCGTCTATTCCGCGTTCAAGCAACTCGTTGAGGTTTTCGCGAGCAACAATACCGACCAGTTCAGTGAATGCGTCCTGATCGAATATCCCAAGAAGGGGACCTGGTGCCTGGGTTTCGTGTCGAGCCCTGCAAAGGGTGAATTGAAAACCGTCCTCGGGCCGGCCTTCATCGGCGTCTTCGTGCCCACCACGCCAAACCCGACCTCAGGCTTTCTGATGTATGTTGAGGCCACCGAAGTTGTTCGCCTCGACATGACCGTGGAGGAGGGCGCCAAGATGATCCTGTCGGCAGGTCTCGTCGTGCCGGAGCATCTGCCAATCAGGGAAGTGGATGGAACTGCCGCTGTCGATGCAGATAGTGCGCCTGAGACGCCTACTCCGACGCCGGTGCCTGAAGCCGAGGCGTAAGCAGTTCGCGGACAAGGCGTAGCGTCTGACCGCGTTCACCGACGAGTTCCGGATCCCGGGTGACGATGGCCTCGGCATCCTTTTTGGCGATTTCCAGCAAGGGCGCATGGCGAGCGAGGTCTAGAATTCGGTAATCCGTTGCACCAGCCTGTTTCAGGCCGAGCATGTCGCCGGGCCCGCGCAATTTGAAATCGGCTTCGGCAATCTCAAAGCCATCCTCCGTGCGGCGGAGCGTATCAAGACGCTCATGCGCCGTTTCACCTAGCGGCGGACGATAGAGCAGGATGCAGAAGGAGGGGCGGTCACCACGCCCAACCCGGCCGCGCAATTGGTGCAATTGGGCGAGTCCAAATCCTTCGGCGCGCTCGATCACCATGATTGTTGCTTCGGGGACGTCCACCCCGACTTCGATGACGGTGGTCGCGACCAGCAGTTTAGTCCTCCCGGCGCGGAAGTCTTCCAGTGCGGCATCCTTCTCCGCCGGTTTCAGACGGCCATGCACAAGGCCGACCGGCACCTTCAGCTGCTCACTCAGGGCCGCATGGCGACCCACTGCGGTCGAGTCGTCATCATCCACATCCACTTTCGGGCAGACCCAGAAGGCGCGTTCGCCCCGGCGGATTGCGCGGCCGACCGCGCCAACAACTTCCTCGACCCGCGTGTCCGGCACGGCGCGTGTTTCAACCGGGACCCGCCCCGCAGGCTTTTCATCGAGAATGGAGACGTCGAGATCACCATGAACGGCTTGTGCCAATGTGCGCGGGATGGGCGTGGCGCTCATGACGAGCATGTGCGGGCTCAGCGCTTTGCTGGCGAGCCGCATTCGGTCAGCTACGCCAAAGCGGTGCTGTTCATCGACAATAACCAGACCGAGATTGCGGAAGGCGACCGATTGCTGGAAGAGGGCTTGTGTGCCCGACACGACGTCAATTGTCCCGTCCGCCAATCCCATGAGGATGCTTTCGCGGGTCGTGGCCTTGTCCCGGCCCGTCAGTGCCGCCACCGTATAGCCCAGCGGCGACAGGAGCCGGTCCATCGTCTCGTATTGCTGCCGCGCGAGCACTTCTGTAGGCGACATGAAAGCCGTCTGGAATCCTGCGCTGGCGGCTTGCACGGCAGCCATCGCGCTTACGAGCGTTTTGCCGGCGCCAACATCGCCCTGGAGCATCCGTCGCATGGGGGAGGTGGACGACATGTCCGCTGCGATCTGATCGAAGGCGCGGGTCTGGGCGCTAGTGGGCTTGTAGGGCAGGGCGCGCAACAGGGCCTGATGGGCCTCGGCATTGATTGGTACGGATGGGGCCGCGCGCTTTGCCCGGCTCGCCCGTGCAAGCGCAAAGGCGGATTCGCGCGCCAGCGCCTCATCATAGGCAAGGCGCTCGCGAGACCGCTCGAACAGGTCCGGATCATATTCGACGGGAGCATGGAGACTGCTCAGCGCGGCCTTGAAGCCCAGCCAGCCTTTCGCCTCAATAAGTGCCGGATCGGCCCATTCGGGGAGGTCATCATCGATATGGTCCAGGGCCTGGACAGCAAACCCATGCACACGTTTGTTCGTGAGCCCGGCGGTAAGACCATAGATTGGCTCGACGGCGGGAGGCATAGGGCCCTTGGCGGGATCAACGATATGGTCTGGATGAGTCATCTGGCGCTCGCCATTGAATTCCTCGACCATGCCGGAGACGACGCGCTCCTTGCCAATCGGGAATTGGCCCTGGAGCCACCGTCCATCCGCCCGGAAGAAAGCGAGCGTCAGAAATCCTGTTCCGTCATAGAGGACGATCTTGTGCGGAGATCTTTCGGAATAGGGGGCGTGATAGGCATGGACCTCGCCGCGCAAGGTCGCGACTTCGCCGATCACCGCGTCATCAATGTATTCCTTCACCCGCCGATCTACCCAGCGTTCCGGCAAGTGGAGCAACAGATCCCATATGCTGTCACCCCCCGTCAGGCGTTCCAGTACCGGCTTCAGCTTCGGGCCGACACCGGACAGGCTGTCCAGGCCCTCAAACAATGGAAAGAGTCGCTCGTCCCGCATCGGTGACAGACTATGCGGCTGCGGTGCGCTGCACAATCGCCGCTGTTTATTCCAGCTGTGCGTTCTATATGGTTTGGCAGACACAGGAGGCCCGCATGGAAACACGTCGCCGAAAACTCAAATTCAGAGCCTGGCGGCGCGGATTCCGGGAAATGGACCTTTTGATGGGGTCTTTCGCTGATGCGCATATCGGATCGTTCGGTGAAGCGCAGCTGGACGAGTTCGAAGGCCTGCTCGGTGTTCCCGATTGGGAGGTCTATGCGTGGCTGATCGGTCAGAAACCTGTGCCTGAGCCTCATCGCGGCCCGGTGCTGGACCAACTCATCGCATTCCGATACGCCGCGCAGGGCGGTTAAGTCCGCCACCCTTTCCACATCATGCCGATTATCCAGTGCCCATGACCCCTGTCGAGCTTTTGAAATCCCTCAGCGGTCCTGCCGCACTGTCCGGCGCGCCGTTCGGCGCCGACCTGATCGCCATGTGCACGGCATTGGAAGCACGGGGCGGGGCTGGCGTGTACGTTGCGCGGGACGACAAAACCGCAGCCACAGCCCGGCGCGTTGCTCAATTCGCGGCGCCGCGCCTGGAACAGGTCGACCTGCCGAGCTGGGATACGCTGCCTTATGACCGGGTGAGCCCGACAGCGGGTGTGGCGGCTCGACGGTGCGCGGCGCTGGCCAGGCTGTCGCGCTATGAGGCCGGACAGGGCCCGATCCTCATCGTCACCACGGCGTCGTCTCTGGTCCAACGGGTTCCGCCCGTCAGCGTGCTGCGGCGGTCTTCTTTTGCGGTGACGCTTGGGCAGTCCGTGAACCAGAAGGAACTCACAGAGTATCTCGCAGTCAACGGCTATATGCGCTCCAGCACGGTACGTGAGCAGGGGGAGTTTGCGATCCGCGGCGGGATTATCGACATCTTCCCGCCGACCTCGCCGGAACCGTATCGTCTCGATTTCTTCGGTGACACGCTGGAGACGCTGCGCACCTTCGACACTGAAACCCAGCGCTCGACGGGGGACGCCAAGAGCGTTGCCTTCGCGCCCGTCAGCGAAATCCTGTTCGACGACGATGTGTTGGCCCGGTTCAGGGAAAAATACCTTTCTGAATTTGGCCCGCCATCGGGTGATCCGGCCTATGAAGCGGCGCGGGCGTCCATCCGGCGGCAGGGCGTGGAGGGGTGGCTTCCCCTGTTTCATGATCATCTGGAGACGCTGTTTGACTATGTCGGCCCTGATCCGCTGATCGGCATGGGGCACCTCGCCGGCGAAGCGGCGGCAGAGCGCCTGTCACAGGCGGAAGATTACCACGCTGCCCGGCTTGAGGCCGGGGAAGGCGATGTGCGCCAGGCCAAGGTGTTGCCGCCGGACGCACTTTACCTGACACCGAGGGAGCTGGAAGCTGGGCTCGCATCGCGCGCGACCGCGCGCTTCTACCCGGCTGAGCCGAGTGCTGAAGCGTTTGACCTGAAAGGACGCGCAGGGCGGGATTTTGCCCCGGAACGCCTGCACGCCGACATCAACATATTCGAAGCCGCCATCGCGCATGCCAAACGGCTCCAGTCCGATGGGCGTCCGGTCGTTTTCGCGGCCTGGTCCGTTGGCTCGGCGGATCGCCTGATCAACGTCATGGCCGATCACGGCCTGACCGATCTGGCGCTGGTGCATTCGATGGAAGCGGCGAAGAAGACCGATTTCACCGTCGTCGAAATTCCGCTGGAGTCGGGATTTGAGACGCCCGAAATCGCGGTGATCTCTGAAGCCGATATTCTTGGGGACCGCCTGGCCGGGCCGCGGCGCAAGCGGAAGACCGCAAACTTCATCTCCGACGCGGCTGCGCTCAATCCCGGCGATTTGATCGTGCATATCGATCATGGGGTCGGGCGTTATGTCGGCCTGAAGACGCTGGACCTGACCGGTGCGCCACATGACTGCCTGCATCTGGAATATGCCGGCGGCGACACGATCTTTCTCCCTGTCGAAAACATCGACCTGATCAGCCGGTATGGCGCCGAAGATTCCGAGAACCAATTGGACCGCCTCGGCGGAGCCGGATGGCAAACCCGCAAGGCGAAAGCCAAGAAGCGCATTCTCGAAATGGCGGCCGAGCTGATGCACATTGCAGCGGCGCGGGAATTGAAACGAGCCGACGCAGTGAATGCCGGGCAGGGGCTTTATGAAGAATTCGCGGCGCGGTTCCCCTATGAGGAAACCGATGACCAGTTGAACGCGATTGAGGATGTCATTGGCGATCTTGCCTCAGGCAAGCCCATGGATCGGCTCGTCTGCGGCGATGTGGGTTTCGGCAAGACCGAAGTGGCGCTGCGAGGCGCCTTCGTCGCGGCGATGAGCGGCAAACAGGTCGCCGTGATCGCGCCGACTACATTGCTCGCGCGTCAGCACTACAAGACGTTTGCGGAGCGCTTTGCAGGCTGGCCTCTGAAAGTGCGGCAATTGTCACGCCTCGTGGGCGCGAAGGAAGCTGCCGAAACACGCGACGGTATCGCCGACGGCAGCGTCGACGTCGTCGTCGGCACGCATGCCCTGTTGACCAAGACAATCGAATTCAAGCGCCTTGGCCTGTTGGTCGTGGACGAGGAACAGCGCTTTGGCGTGAAGCACAAGGAACGCTTGAAGGAGCTGAAGGCGGATGTGCATGTGCTGACTTTGTCGGCCACGCCTATTCCGCGTACGTTGCAAATGGCCCTGACGGGAATTCGCGATCTCTCAATCATCGCGACGCCGCCCGTCGACCGCCTGTCCGTGAGGACATATATTACCGAGGAAGACACTGTCACCCTGCGCGAAGCCCTGCTGCGGGAGAAGTACCGCGGCGGACAAGCCTTTTTCGTCGCACCGCGTATTCAGGATATCGACAAGCTGGAGCGTTTCCTGCGGGATAATGTGCCGGAAGTTTCCTTCATTGTCGCCCACGGACAGATGGCTGCGGGTGAACTCGAAGACATCATGACGGCCTTCTACGAAGGCAAGTATGATGTCTTGTTGTCCACGACGATTGTGGAGAGCGGATTGGACATTCCACGCGCAAATACGCTGATCATTCACCGCGCCGACATGTTCGGCCTGGCGCAGCTTTACCAGCTTCGCGGTCGGGTGGGCCGGTCGAAGCTGCGCGCCTATGCCTATTTCACCACGCCGCGCGACAAGCTGATTACCGAAACGGCAGACCGCCGCCTGAAGATTCTTCAGTCGCTCGATTCCCTCGGGGCTGGTTTCCAGCTTGCCAGCCATGATCTCGACATGCGCGGATCAGGCAATCTTCTGGGGGACCAGCAATCAGGTCATGTGAAGGAAGTCGGCGTGGAACTATACCAGTCCATGCTGGAAGATGCCGTCAACGCACTCAAGGCGGGCGCCAGCGACAATGAAGAGTTCGCGGATGATTGGTCGCCACAGATCAATACCGGCGCTGCCGTCCTGATCCCCGAAACCTATGTCGAGGATCTGAACATCCGGCTGTCGCTCTATCGCCGCCTGTCAGAAATTTCGACTGCCGCAGAACGGGAATCCTTTGCCGCCGAACTCATCGACCGGTTCGGTCCGTTGCCGGAGGAAACGAAACAGTTGCTGGAAGTGACAGCCATCAAGGTCCAGTGCAAGACGCTGGGCATTTCGAAACTGGATGCAGGTCAGAAGGGAACCGTCTTTGCCTTCCGCGAAGACACAGTGCTCGACCCGGCGCGTCTGCTGGACGTGGTGCGCAGTCGGCCCTCACAATTGCGTATCCGACCGGACTCCAAACTTGTCCATTCCGGCCTTGGTGGAACTCCAGAGCAGCGTCTGTCGGGTATCCGGAACTTCCTCAAGGAACTCGAAGCGGCTGCCGGACTTGTTCCAGCCTAGCCAATCCGGGACTTCTGGTAGACGCCCGACCTTGCTTCGGACAGCAGCCTTTCGGAATCATGGTAGGCGCGCTTTTCAGTGATCCGCCAGCCGAGCCGGCTTGCAAGGTGCGGCATTGTCCGGTCCAGTCCTCTGAACAGGCGTTCGCAGATATGGACCGCGCCCTTGTAGCTGGTCGCTGGCAGGCTGATGGCAAACGTGTCCGGATCAATAGTCGCTGGCAGATCGGTCTCCCTGACGCCAGAGAGAATGGCATCGGCCACCAGATTGCGTTCCCTGGGGGTTAGACGGTCGTGCTGAGGGTCGCACACGACCAGAACGGTCAGGGGGTCTCCGCGCTCTGTCGAGAGGGCGATCTGGTTTTGCAGATGCACCTCAAAAAACCGTTGGGAATAGAGGCCCGTATCAGGATGACATATCGCTGACAGCGCCGCGTCACCAAGTGTAACGATCGAGCGCTGGGCATGCCGCCGACCATGAGCTTCGACATGCGCCGCGAGGTCCCGAGCGGCGGTGCCATGATCGAATACATCCGACATATGGCTGGCAAGCGACTTAAACGCGGGGGATGGCACGACACTCGGATCGAGCAGGCCGAGGAGGGGCGTATCCTCAAAACTCTGGACCGCGGTGGACACCCAGTTGGCGAGCTTGTCGAGGCTTTTGGTTTCCGGCGTAATGTCGACAAGAATGGCCGCGAAGACTCTTTGTCTCACATAATCTGCTGCGGTATGCGCGCTGAAAGCAGCCGTCACCATAATTCCTCGTTCGCCCAGCGCGGCCTGCAAGGCGAGGAAGCGCGAAGATCCGTCCCCGAGATACAGAAGGTCCGGAACGGTTTCGACAACCGGCGCCGGAAAATTCACTCCGAAAGCGGCGGCCGTCTTGCTGCGCAGCTGCAATTCGGACATTCGGGCACTGCGCCTTGTCAGAGCATCCAGCCGGCCTCTCAGGACAGACAGGTCGCGATCACGCGGCACAACAACTGCGTTTGAGAAGTGCCTGGCGATGGCGGGATCGCCCAGAACCAGGATGGGCCGCACGGTCTCCCCGGCATTCTGGATGAAGTGATCCAATGTCTCTCTATCAAGGCTCTTCGTGTCCACGAGGAGGGCTTCTGAAGACGCGCGCGAAATAGGAAAGTCGGCCCGGAACGGGCGCATGCGCCCCGAACGCAGGCGCGAAAGGATCATGTCCAGGCGCGGGCTGGCGGCCAGAACTTCTATGGGAGGATCAAGGTAGGCCAGGTCGTTCATAAAGCTCGGATGGATTGAGTCGGGCGACGTTGCGGAACCCCTTCCTTTTGAAACGCGTCGGCTTAATGATCCGCTAAATTGACCCGGTGAGACAAAAATAAAAGGTAGGATACATCATGGCTCAGGGACCGCTCAACGGCGTTCGCATTGTTGAATTCGCAGGCATTGGCCCGGGACCCTTCTGCGGTATGCTTCTTTCGGACCTTGGGGCCGATGTGGTTCGGATTGATCGGAAGGGGGATGGCCGTCCGGGCCGCCCTGCTGACGTGATGAGTCGGGGCCGCCGGTCCATCGGGCTCAATCTCAAGGATCCTGCCGATGTCGAGACCGCGCTGAAGCTGCTCGAAAAGGCCGACGGCCTGATTGAAGGTTTCCGTCCCGGCGTTATGGAGCGCAATGGGCTTGGACCGGATGTCGTGCTCGGGCGTAGTCCAAAGCTCGTCTATGGACGCATGACAGGCTGGGGCCAGACAGGCGCGCTGTCGCATGCCGCAGGTCATGATCTGAACTATATCGCAATCACCGGAGCGCTCCATGCGATGGGCGATGGCGATGGCCGTCCACGCCCCCCTTTGAACCTTGTCGGCGATTATGGCGGGGGCGCGCTCTATCTGGCCATGGGCCTGCTGGCGGGCATCGTGAATGTGAAAAATGGCGGCGAAGGCCAGGTGATAGACGTGGCCATGTCCGATGGCGCGGCATCTCTTGCAACCATGTTCTACGGCATGAAGGCCATGGGTCTGTGGACGGATGAGCGCGAAGCCAATTTGCTTGATGGCGGAGCGCATTTCTACGACACATATGAATGTAGTGACGGCAAATGGGTATCTATCGGATCGATCGAGCCGCAATTCTATGCCTTGCTGCTGGAGAAGGCCGGCCTGACTGATCCGGAGTTTCAGGCCCAGATGGACCGGTCGAAATGGCCGAGCCTCAAGCAGAAGACCATGGCCGTCTTCAAGACCAAGACACGCGATGAATGGTGCGAGATCATGGAAGGCACGGACATCTGTTTCGCGCCGGTCCTGTCGATGTCGGAAGCGCCGACGCACAAACACAATGTCGACCGCCAGACCTTTGTTGAAATCGAAGGCGTGGTTCAGCCCGCTCCCGCGCCACGCTTCTCGGCGACACCGGGCGCCATTCAGGGCCGGCCAGCCGGACTGGGCGAGCATTCGGACGAGATTCTCAAGGATTGGGGAATTCAGTAGATCGGATTCTCTTCCCAGGTGAACGGAAGACAACCGGACGAATATCCGTTCGTTCAGCTTGATCCTGCTATGAACCGTCTTGTTGGGCACATGTCTTGGGCATTTTGCCTAAGCGGATGCCTAGCGTCCTTCTTGCTGAACTTGGTCGTCCCCCGGGGCGACCATTTTTCTTGCGTCATGCCGCTTAGTCCTTACGCTCGCATGACACGCTTCAGCAAAATCGAGACGCCATGAAACATTTCCTTCCAATCCTGCCCGCCCTGATTCTCGCCGCTTGTGGTGCCGAGTCCGACCAGATTGACCCGGTTGATCACGCCGAGACGGCCACGCCACGCGAGATACATGAACGGATCCTGGTCTTGGATTCGCATCTTGATACGCCAGCCAATCTCTCGAAGGCGGACTTCGATATAATTGCCGATAATCCGACACAGATGGGGCAGGTGCAGGTCGACCTTCCCAAGATGCAGCGCGGCGGGCTTGATGGGGGCTTCTGGGTAATCTTCACGCCTCAGGGCCCCTTGGATGAAGCCTCATACGAAGCGGCAAAGCAGGCAGCCCTGACGCGATCAGACGACATAATTGCGATGGTCGAGGCGCATCCGGACCAGTTCGAACTCGCCTACACAGCGGATGATGCCGAGCGCATCGTTGCGGAGGGCAAACGGATTGTCTTCCAGTCCATCGAGAACAGCTATCCGCTCGGCACGGACCTCACCGTGCTTGAGGACTTCTATGACCGCGGTGTGCGGCTCGTCGGGCCAGTGCATTTCCGCGACAACCAGTTTGCGGACAGCGCGACCGATTTGTCGGCGACGGACCTCGGCGGGCTGACGCCGCTTGGCGAAGAATTGGTCCGGGAGGCCAATCGACTCGGCATGATGGTTGATGGCTCGCATGCCGCCGACTCGACCGTCGAGGACATCATGGACATCTCCACGACTCCCATCGTGCTGTCGCATTCCGGCGTGAAAAGCCTGTACGACCATCCCCGGAACATCCCGGATGATCTGCTGCGGCGAGTCGCGGAAAATGGCGGCGTTATCCAGATGAATGCCCTCGGATCATATATCGAGAATCTCGAGCCCCCTGTGGAACGCACGGCCGCCCTGGAAGAACTGGCAGCCTCTTTTGAGGGACGTTCGCCCTTCGACCTGACCGACGAAGAGCGCGAGCAGTATATGGTGCGCCGTGGCGAAATCGATTCGGCCTATCCGATGCCACTTTCTTCGTTTGAAGTGTTCATGGATCAGATGCTCTATGCGCTGGAGATTGTCGGGCCGGATCATGTGGGCATGGGCGCCGACTGGGATGGCGGCGGCGGCGTTGCCGGCATGGAGGATGTCTCCTCCCTGCCAAAAGTGACAGAACGCCTGATGGAAGAGGGCTATACGGAAGCAGACCTCGAAAAGATCTGGGGCGGAAACCTGCTCCGGATCATGCGCCAGGCCGAGGCGGCAAAGGCCCAATAAGCCTGTCAGGCCGGACTGAAGAAATTCGTCCGGCAATGACGTTGGAGCCTTGCAAAGAGACGGGCCTCTATGTATGAGGCCCCTTTCCAATTCACGCGCATTTGCGCCAAACTACCGGATACCTGTTATGGCAGTTCCAAAGAGCAAGATCTCCAAGTCGCGCCGCGGCATGCGTCGTTCGCACGACCGTCTCGACATGAACACGTATATCGAAGATGCGGAATCCGGTGAACTGCGCCGTCCGCACCACATCGACCTGAAAACCGGCATGTACCGGGGCCGTCAGGTTCTCGAACCGCGTGACGATATCTAAACGACCTGCTGTTGCGCTTTTGAGCGCGCAGCCTTAAGGGTGCGAGCGCTTCCTGCCAGAGCAGGGGGCGCTTTTTTCATTTCTAGGCCGCAAAGGTATAGCCACTCATGAGCGAGATCATCGACATCCATGCCCGGGAAATTCTGGATAGCCGGGGTAATCCAACGGTCGAAGTTGATGTCACGCTGGAAGACGGCTCTCTTGGCCGTGCCGCCGTGCCATCGGGCGCCTCGACAGGCGCATATGAAGCCCACGAACAGCGCGACGGCGACAAGGCGCGCTATCTCGGCAAGGGCGTGCTGAAAGCGGTCGATGCCGTCAATGGCGAGATATTCAATGAACTCGCGGGGCTCGATGCTACGGAGCAGCGCATGATCGACATGCTGATGATCGATCTGGACGGTACTGAAAACAAGTCCCGCCTTGGCGCAAATGCCATACTGGGTGTCTCCATGGCGCTTGCGAAAGCCGCCGCTGAGAGCTCGGCCATGCCGCTCTACCGTTATATCGGCGGCCCGAACGCCCGCGTTCTGCCGACCCCGATGATGAATATCATCAATGGCGGCGCACATGCCGATAATCCGATCGACATCCAGGAATTCATGATCATGCCGGTCAGCGCCGAGAGCCTGGCGGAATCCGTGCGCATGGGCGCCGAAGTCTTCCACGCGCTGAAGAAGACGCTAAGCGAAGCAGGCCACAACACCAATGTCGGGGACGAGGGCGGGTTCGCGCCAAATCTCGCCTCCACCGACGACGCCATCGGCTTCATCATGAAGGCCATCGAGAAAGCCGGTTACAAGCCGGGCGAAGACATGGCGCTGGCGCTGGATGCCGCCTCAACCGAATTCTACAAGAACGGCAAGTACGAACTGGCCGGCGAGGGCAAATCCCTCGGTTCCGACGAGTTCGCAGCCTATCTCGCCGATCTCTGCGCCCGTTATCCCATCATCTCCATCGAGGATGGCATGGCTGAAGACGATTGGGACGGCTGGGTCGCCCTGACGGAATCGATTGGTGACAGTGTACAATTGGTCGGTGACGATCTGTTCGTGACCAATCCGGATCGCCTGTCCATTGGCCTGCAAAAAGGCGCCGCAAACTCCATCTTGGTGAAAGTTAATCAGATCGGCACCTTGTCCGAGACGCTTGATGCCGTAGAATTGGCTCATCTTCACGGCTACACGGCCGTCATGTCCCACCGTTCGGGTGAGACGGAAGATGCAACAATTGCAGACTTGGCCGTCGCCACCAATTGCGGTCAGATCAAGACAGGCTCGCTCTCCCGGTCCGACCGGATTGCAAAATACAACCAGCTGATTCGTATCGAGGAAGAGCTGGGACCTGTTGGCATCTTTGCCGGCCGCTCGCGCATCAACGCTGCCTAGCGGTTTAGGCCTGTCTATCGGGCCGGCGACGATCATGCTCTCTTAACCATACCGGGATTAGGTGAGGTTATGAAATCGCGACTCGAGGCCGCCGGCCTGTCACTTCTGGTGCTTTATTTCGCCTACCACGCTTTTGCGGGGGAGAAGGGGCTCGGCCGGTGGTCAGACGCCCAGATGGAGCTTGAAGACCGCAAGACCGAGCTTTCCCAGTTGGAAGCCGATATCGGGCGTTTGCGCACCGACATCCGGCGCCTGACACCGGGATCGGTGGATCCGGATTTCGTGGAGGCCATGGCGCGCGACAAGCTCGCTTTTGTCTATCCGAATGAAATTGTTCTCATTACCTCGGAACCAAGCTCTGCAAATTGACATAGTTGTTCTGACTTGTCGCTGCGTAATTGCGCATACATAAGTCTGGAAAAGGGTTGGAGCGTATTTATGGCGACGAAAGCAAGAAGTTCAAAAAAGGCACCTTCCAAAACCGGCAAGGCAGAGATGCTGAAATACTATCGGGACATGCTCCTGATCCGTCGGTTTGAAGAAAAGGCGGGCCAACTTTACGGCATGGGCAAGATTGCCGGCTTCTGCCACCTCTATATCGGACAGGAAGCGGTTGTGACCGGTATGCAGGCCTGCCTGAAGGAAGGCGACCAGATCATCACCGGGTATCGCGATCACGGCCATATGCTGGCTTGTGACATGGACCCGAAAGGCGTCATGGCGGAACTCACCGGACGCACCGGCGGCTATTCCAAGGGGAAGGGCGGCTCGATGCACATGTTCTCCAAGGAAAAGAATTTCTATGGCGGCCACGGCATCGTGGGCGCCCAGGTCCCGATCGGGACCGGGCTTGGATTCGCGAACAAGTATCGCGGGACCGACAACGTTGCCGTTGCCTATTTCGGAGACGGTGCAGCCAATCAGGGCCAGGTCTATGAGGCCTTCAACATGGCATCGCTCTGGGACCTTCCGATCGTGTACGTGATCGAGAACAACATGTATGCCATGGGTACGAGTGTCGCCCGCCATGCTTCTGAAACCGAGCTCTACAAGCGCGGCATATCTTTCGAGATCGAGGGCGAAGAAGTGGACGGCATGGACGTGACGGCTGTGCGCGAAGCCGGCGAGAAAGCCGTCAAATACGCTCGTTCCGGCAAGGGGCCCTACATCCTCGAAATGAAGACCTACCGGTATCGCGGCCACTCCATGTCCGACCCGGCCAAGTACCGCAAACGCGAGGAAGTCGATGATATCCGGTCCCATCATGATCCTATCGAGGGCCTGAAGAACCAGCTCATCGAGCTTGGCCATGCCAGCGAAGAAGAACTCAAGAACATCGACAAGGAGATCAAAGGCATCGTCAAGGAAGCCGCCGATTTCTCGCTCGAGAGCCCCGAACCCAATTCATCCGAACTCTGGACTGACGTCCTGAAAGACGTCGAGGTCGCCTGATGACAGGCAAGCAATCCCCTCGACTGTCCGCCATCCTGTTTTCCGGAGCACACTAATGTCCGTAGATATTCTCATGCCCGCCCTGTCTCCGACCATGGAAGAGGGCACTCTGTCGAAATGGCTTAAACAGGAAGGCGACACCGTCTCTTCCGGTGACATCATTGCCGAGATCGAAACCGACAAGGCCACGATGGAAGTCGAAGCCGTCGACGAGGGCGTTTTGGCCAAGATCCTCATTCCCGAAGGCACCGAAGGCGTGAAGGTCAATGCCGTCATTGCCGTACTGGCTGAGGAAGGCGAAGACGCGTCCAAGGTAGAAGCCAAAGGCGATGCCGGCGGTCAGACCACCGAAGAATCGGCCGAGTCTGATGAAGACACGGAAACGGAGGAAACAAACGACGAGGCCGAGGCTCCGAAGGCGGCCGTGCTGTCAGACCCGAGCATTCCCGAAGGGACATCCTTTACCGATACGACGGTGCGGGATGCGCTGCGCGACGCCATGGCCGAAGAAATGCGCCGCGACGAATCTGTTTTCGTCATGGGCGAGGAAGTTGCGGAGTATCAAGGTGCCTACAAGGTCACGCGGGAACTGCTTCAGGAATTCGGCGCGCGTCGTGTGGTGGATACGCCGATCACGGAGCATGGCTTTGCCGGACTTGGGGTAGGGGCCGCCTTTGCGGGTCTCAAACCCATTGTCGAATTCATGACCTTCAATTTCGCCATGCAGGCCATTGACCAGATCATCAACTCTGCAGCCAAGACCCTCTACATGTCCGGCGGCCAGATGGGCTGTCCGATCGTGTTTCGGGGTCCTAATGGTGCAGCGTCGCGTGTCGGCGCCCAGCACAGCCAGGACTATTCGGCCTGGTATGGCCAGATCCCAGGTCTGAAAGTCGTGGCGCCTTATGACGCCGCCGACGCCAAAGGCCTCCTGAAAGCCGCCATCCGCGATCCGAACCCGGTTGTCTTCCTTGAGCATGAATTGCTTTACGGAAACAGCTTCCCGGTGCCGGACCTTGACGACCATATCCTGCCAATTGGCAAGGCAGCCATCAAACGCGCTGGCACAGATGTTACGCTGGTTGCTCATTCCCGCATGGTAGGGTTTGCGCTTCAGGCAGCTGAAACCCTCGCAGAGCAGGGTATTGATGCCGAAGTCATTGACCTGCGCACGATCCGTCCTTTGGACACCGAGACCGTGATCGAAAGCGTGAAGAAGACCAATCGCATCGTCTGTTGTGAGGAGGGCTGGCGCTTCTTTGGCGTTGGCGCCGAGATTGCCGCGACGGTGACTGCCGAAGCGTTCGACTATCTCGATGCGCCTCCGGCTCGCGTCCACCAGAAGGACGTCCCCCTGCCATATGCGGCGAATCTGGAAGCCATGAGCCTTCCGAATGCCGATGACATCGTCGAAGCCGCGCGGAGAGTTTGCTATGTCGACTGAGAAAAGAGAACTCAAGGCGCCCCCATCGATCGATGGGGCCCAGAGCGCTCAGGAGATGATCCGCTTCTGGATCGCTGACAACACTGAGCATGTCAGCCTGAGAGTTGGAGATGCGGCGGCTCCCTCCAAGGAGCCCACCATGTGGGGCTTCATGCTGGCAGACATCGCCAAGCACGTGACGGATGGATTCAAGGAACTCCATCCGGAAGGCCCTGAGAAGGAAGACATCATCAAGGAAATCGTGACGGGTTTCCTGAACCGCATCCAGTTCGGCCCGAAATCTCCGGGCGATGTCCAGAAGATGGGGGACTGATATGGCTATCAATATCACCATGCCCGCCCTGTCGCCGACGATGGAAGAGGGCACGCTCGCCAAATGGCTCGTCAAGGAAGGCGATACGGTCTCATCGGGCGACATTATTGCCGAGATTGAAACCGACAAGGCGACGATGGAAGTCGAAGCCGTCGATGAAGGTACGATTGCGAAAATCCTCGTTGAGGCCGGCGCGGAGGGCGTGAAGGTCAATGAGGTGATCGCGATCCTCGCTGAAGAAGGGGAAGACGCATCGTCGGTTAAGGCGCCTGCCAAGCAAGACGCGCCAAAGGACCAGGCGGAAGCCGCGCCGAAATCGGAAGACACAAAGCCTGCGCCCAAGACAGAGGCTGCGGCCCTGCCAAAGAAGGCGGACAGCGCTACCACGCCGTCTAAATCACCCCTTCCGTCTGCAAATTCTTCTGATGGCCGCATCAAGGCAAGCCCCTTGGCACGCCGGATTGCGGACATGAAAGGTCTCGACCTCTCGGGGCTTAGCGGTACAGGCCCACGCGGCCGGATTATCAAACGCGACGTAGAGGGTGCCAAAGCAGCGCAAGCAGGTGCGAGTACGGGCGCTACAACCCAGCCCGATGGCCTGATCCTGCCGCAAATCCTGGACGACCGTATTTACGCACCTGACAGCTACGACCTCGTGCCGCTGGATGGTATGCGCAAGACCGTTGCGAAGCGCCTGACGACCAGCTTCATGCAGGTGCCACACTTCCCGCTGAACATCGATCTCGAACTCGATCACTTGCTGGCAAGCCGCGCTGCAATCAATGCGGCTGCGCGTGAAGGGGTCAAAGTGTCGGTCAATGACATGCTCATCAAGGCGGCTGCCATGGCGCTGATGGACGAGCCGGACTGCAACGCGTCCTATACCGACAAGGGCATAGCCTATCACAAGCATGCGAATGTCTCGGTTGCCGTGGCCATCGATGGCGGGCTGATCACGCCTGTCATCTTCGACGCCGAAACCAAAGGCCTTGCGGAGATTTCCGAAGAGATGAAGGATCTCGCAACCCGCGCACGAGAGCGGAAACTGAAGCCGCAGGAGTACAGCGGTGGCACGTTCAGCATTTCAAACCTCGGCATGTTCGGCATTAAGAGTTTTGCGTCCATCATCAATCCGCCGGAAGGCATGATCCTGTCGGTGGGCGCGGGCGAGAAACGCGCTGTCGTCGATGCGAAGGGCAATATCGCTGCGCGCACCGTGATGACTGTCACCCTGACCTGCGACCACCGCGTCGTCGGCGGGGCCGAAGGCGCCAAATGGCTGCAGGCCTTCAAGCGGTATGTTGAAACCCCCGAAGCCATGCTGCTCTGATGATGCGGCTCGGGATGATGCTTGTCAGCCTGACCTTTCTCGCCGGATGCTCCGGGGAAAGCGTGTCCACGGACGATTCATCGGACATGAGTGAGGCAGACATTCGCATGATTGCTGGCGAGCTTGCGATCCAGAAAGGTATCAACCTTTTGTGTGATCGGGAGGATACAGACCAGCTTTCGGAGTTCATGGAAGATTTGCGCTACGAAGGAGTAGATCGGGAACTTCGCGAAGACATTGCCGCCGACAGCGTCGTACTAATGAACAAGATTGCTGCGGAAGACCCCGAATACATCTGCGCGCCTGAAATGTTCGAGAGCGCGGATCAGCGCGTGTCCCAAGCGCTTCTGGCGTGGGACGAAATGAGAGGAATAACCCAATGAGCACGCAGTATGATCTCATCGTCATCGGATCGGGCCCCGGCGGGTATGTTTCGGCCATTCGCGCGTCGCAACTGGGCATGAAAACCGCCATCGTCGAGCGCGAAAGCCTCGGAGGAATTTGCCTGAACTGGGGCTGTATTCCAACCAAGGCGCTGCTGCGTTCGGCTGAGGTCCTGCACCTGGCGAAAAACGCCAAGGAATTCGGTCTCAAGATCGACAAGGCAGATTTCGACCTTGGTGCGGTCGTGAAACGTTCGCGCGGCATCGCGAACCAGCTCTCGACCGGCGTGAAATTCCTGATGAAGAAGAACAAGATCGATGTGCTCGAAGGCACCGCCCGCCTCGAAAAAGGTACGCCGGCACCGAAGGTCGTCGTCAAAGACAAGGATGGCAAGGACACGTCCTACCAGGCCAAGCATGTCATGCTGGCCACCGGCGCGCGGGCGCGCGATATCCCGCAGGCCGGCCTTGTTGCAGACAAGAAACTGATCTGGACGTACCGCGAAGCCATGACGCCTGACATCATGCCGAAACGCCTGCTGGTCATCGGCTCCGGCGCCATTGGTATTGAATTCGCCAGTTTCTATCACGAGCTCGGCGCTGATGTGACCGTCGCTGAAGTGATGGACCGCATCCTGCCGGTGGAAGACGAGGAAATTTCCAAACTCGCCGAGAAGGACTTCAAGAAGCAGGGATTGAATATCGTAACCGGCGCGAAGGTCGAAAACCTCAAGGCTGAGAAGTCCACCGTCACGGCGGAAATCACGGACAAGTCCGGCAAGAAAGAGAAAAAAGAATTCGACCGCGCGATCCTTGCTGTCGGTATCGTTGGCAATGTTGAAGATCTTGGCCTTGAAGAACTAGGCGTGAAGGTCGAGAAGACCCATGTCAAAGTGGACAATTTCGGGCGCACCGGCGTCAAAGGTCTCTATGCCATCGGCGATCTGACCGGCCCGCCATGGCTTGCCCACAAGGCATCTCATGAAGGCGTTGTGTGTGTCGAAGGCATTGCTGGCGCCGATCATGCCGAACCGTTCGATCCGTGGAATGTGCCGGGCTGTACATACGCCCACCCGCAGGTCGCCAGCGTGGGCCTCACCGAGAAGGCCGCAAAGGAAAAAGGCTACGATATCAAGGTCGGCCGCTTCCCCTTCATCGGCAATGGCAAGGCCATCGCAATGGGCGCCTCCGAAGGCCTCGTCAAAACCATCTTCGACAAGAAGACCGGCGAATTGCTGGGCGCACACATGATCGGCGCGGAAGTCACAGAACTGATCCAGGGCTATGTCATTGCCCGTCAGGGTGAATTGACCGAACAGGATCTGGCGCACACCATCTTCCCGCATCCCACCATATCCGAAAGCATGCATGAATCCGTGCTGGATGCCGAAGGCCGCGTGATACACATCTAGCAATGGTCGCCCCGTGCGACAGACGTACGGGGGCAGCCATGAAACTCAGCATCGGACCGGGAGCCCTCGTCGCAGCCGGTTTCATTGGACCTGGTACGGTTACGGCGTGCACGCTGGCCGGCGCGGATTTTGGCTACGCCTTGATCTGGGCACTCGTCTTCGCGACCCTTGCAACCATCATCCTGCAGGAAATGGCGGCGCGGTTGGGAATCGTGTCAGGCAAGGGACTGGCAGCCGCTATGACGGCGCCGGAAAATGGACCATTCGTCAAATGGTCGATCATCCTGCTCGGTGTGTCCGCCCTGGCTGTCGGAAATTCGGCCTATGAAGCGGGCAATCTCGCTGGCGGCGCGTTGGGACTGGAAGCCCTGTTCCAGTCGACCGGCGTGTCTCACAGGCTGATAGTCTTGGTGTTAAGCGCAACGGCGGCCGGGTTTCTCTTGTTCGGCCACTACAAGCATATCGAGAAACTTCTGATTGGCCTCGTCCTGATGATGAGTATCGCTTTTGCGGGCAGCGTGCTCCTCACGCGACCTGACCTCGCCGGCTGGGTCAGCGGCCTGAAGCCAGCAATCCCCGATGGTGGATTGCTGACCGCCATTGCCCTGATCGGCACGACGATCGTGCCGTACAATCTGTTTCTCCACGCCTCCACAGTTCGCGACAAATGGCCGGACGGATCTGCCGAGGCGTTGCGAGCGGCAAGAGCCGACACCGCGATGTCCATCGGTCTTGGCGGCCTCGTGTCGATCCTGATCCTGTCGACCGCAGCCGCCAGCCTGTTCGGTTCAGGTATAGCGGTCTCATCCGCTGCAGACATGGCGATTTCTATTGAACCCGCCTACGGGCAGTTCGCGAAATACCTGGTGGGAATTGGCCTGTTCGGTGCGGGTCTGTCATCTTCCATCACAGCTCCGCTGGCCACGGCGTATGCCTTGTCAGAATTTGGAGGGTTCCAGCGCACTGGTCGGTTCTTCCGAGGGATTGCGCTGGGTGTCCTGGCAATCGGAACACTTATCGCTCTGTTGGGTGTGCGGCCCGTCAAAGTGATTCTCTTTGCCCAAGTTGCAAATGGGCTCATCCTGCCTGTCATCGCAGTCTTCCTGTTGATCGCGATGAATCGCAAACGTCTGTTGGGCAGTCACGTGAATTCATGGCTGGCGAACACGCTTGGCATCGGTGTCGTCGCAATAACCTTCGGCCTCGGCTTGCGCCTGACCCTCAGAGCCCTAAATGTCTGGGCATGAACAGCACAATTTGCCTGAATGCTGACATCGGGGAACTGCCGGGTGAAGCCGGCCGCGCCATGGACCGGGCGATTCTCGACGTGGTCAGCCGGTGCAGTATCGCATGCGGCGGCCATGCGGGTGATGAGGAGAGCATGCGGGCGACATTGAAAGCGGCAAGAGCCCGCAATGTCGTGGCCGGCGCGCACCCTTCATATCCAGACAGGCAGAATTTCGGCCGCAAGACCGTAGCCATGTCCCACGACGAGCTCGAAGCGTCGCTTCGACAGCAGGTTCGTGCGTTGGCCAGTCTCGCACGGTTACAGGGCGTGACGCTAGACCATCTCAAACCTCATGGCGCCCTGTATAATGATGCGGCACGCGACTCCAACCTTGCCGAGATTGTTGCCCGTGTTGCGCGCGACGCTCGCATCCGCGCGATTATCGGCCCACCGAATTCGCGCCTGAGCAGAATCGCTCATGGAACGGGCATGGACTTTCTCGCTGAAGGGTTTGCAGATCGCAGATATGCCGGGGATGGGTCGCTGGTTGCGCGTAGCGACCCTGGCGCCATGATTGAAGCCACCCAAGCGCAAGTGGCACAAGTCATTGGTATTATCGAAAATGGCACCGTGTCCGCTCAGGACTCCCATGCCATTCCGCTCAAGGTGGACACGATCTGCCTGCACGGCGATACGGCCGGGGCCGTCCACTCGGCCCTCGCGCTGCGGGAAGCCCTTCATGCGCGCGGCATAGAGATCAAGGCACAGCTCGCTTTATGACCGGGGCGCGGATCGTGCCGTGTGGCGATGATGCGCTGCGGCTGGTCACGTGTGCGTCTGATGATCGCCACCTAATCGCAGATGTATTGCGCAACAGTGGAAGCTGGCGTGAAGTTGTTGTCGGCCGCGAGAGCGTCACAGTACAATTTGATCCGCTAGACCTCCCGCCACCCGCCGCGAGAGACCTGTTGGAGAAGATGGTTTCAGTAGGTGTGAGCGGTCAACAAGCGGTCCAGCCGGTCGTGACCCTTACCGTCAACGCGGAGGAAGCCTCCGCGCCGGACCTCTCTGGGTGCGCTGAAGCGAATGGCTGCACCATCGAGGAATTTCTCTCTCGCCTTCATCACTCTCGCCTGAGGGTCGACATGTTGGGCTTTGCGCCTGGCTTTGCCTATGTGTCGGGTGTCGATCAGTCTTTGAGGGGGGGGAGATTGGAAAATCCGCGCCAGCGCGTCCCGGCAGGCTCCATCGGGTTCATCGAGGGCTATCTCGGCATCTATGCGCTGGAGGGTCCCGGCGGCTGGCCGATTATCGGGCGGACCAATGCAATCTTGTTCGACAAGTCAGCGCCCGATCCATTTCTCTTGTCGGCCGGTACACGGTTGCAGATCGAATGGGCCTGAGATGACGGTCCGAATCATCGAAGCCGGACCGCAGGCCACATTACAGGGTGCGCCGAGAGGCGCATACCGCCACTTTGGCATTCCGGCGGCCGGGCCCGCAGACCCCTTGTCTCATGCGATTGCGAACCGATTGGTAGGCAATGCGTCTGACAGGACGTGCATCGAGATCACCTATGGGCCATTCTCGGTTGAATTCATGAGTGCGGCGGCCGTTGCGTTCGCTGGCGCAATCGCGCCGGTTTCCCTGAACGATCAGGTGAAGCCCTTCCATCATACCCTGTTTGCTGAAGCAGGCGACGTCTTGAAACTAGGGCGTGCAGACGCGGGATTGCGGACCTATCTGGGCATTGCAGGTGGCTTTCAGGGAGAGGACTTCCTGAGTAGCCAGTCGACCTATCTTCCCGCTGGATTTGGAGGTCTGGAAGGACGCGCACTCAAATCAGGCGACATGGTCAGCGCCCATGATGATGTCTCATGCCCTCAACACGCCGAATCCACCCCAGAGCACCTACGCTTCCCATTGACCCACAGTTTTGCCTTGCGAGCATCGCAAGGACCAGATTATGAGTCGAACTGCAGAACTCTTTGGACGGAGCATTTTGTGGTGACCCGGCGTGCAAGTCGGATTGGTATAGAACTCGATGGAGACTTCCCAGATTTGGGCGTGGCCGAAAACCTTCCAAGCGCCGGCGTCTTTCCCGGCGCTCTGCAATTGCCGCCCAGGGGAAGGGGGTTCCTCTTGTTGCCAGACTGCCAAACCACGGGCGGCTATCCACATATTCTCCAGGTGAACCGTTCCGATCGGCATTTGCTTGGTCAACTTCGTCCAGGTGATTCCCTTATCTTCTTGCAAAGGACGCCAGAACAAGCCGCAGAGGATCTGGCGAATAAGCAGGAACTGCTCGGTTCCTGGCTCACCGATTTTCAGCTTTGAGAGGGGAAGGGGCCCCTCGTGCAAAAGTAAACAGAACGTTGCCCTGGTAATCTCTCGCTGGCTAGGAACCATACGGCGCATTAAGCGATCTGCTAGCCAGCTCACTGTGGATCAGATGGTGCGCCAAATGGCCAAGCCATATTCGTGTCCCGATCCTAAGTCATGAGTCGCATAATCATCATTATGGGAAATTTCGTATGTCGATTATACAATGAAATCAAGTCTCAAGCCGTCATAACCGGGCACGACACCGGCTGGCAATTCTCGGCACAGAGTCTGGTAATCCATATCGACATGCATATTCGTCAGCACCGCCCGGCGGGGCGCGACCTGCTCAATCCATTCAAGCGCCTGGTCGAGGTTCGCATGCGATGGATGCGGCGTATATCGCAAGGCATCAATGACCAACGTATCGACCCCCTGCAACGCATCAAGCGTCTCCGCGGGAAGTCGGTTAACGTCATTGCAGTAGGCGAAATTTCCCACCCGGAAGCCCAGACAGCGAATACGACCATGCTCCATCTCGAGCGGCAAGAAGTCGATAGGGCCGCCGGCACCGTCGATTGTCACAGCCTGCAAGGGCACAAGCTCGTCCTGGAGGTCCAAAATCGATGGATAGCCACCCTCCCCCTCGAAACAATACGCAAACCTTTTCGTCAGCGTGCTGCGGGTCTCTGCACTGAGATAGGTGGGAATTGGTTTACGATGGCGAATAAACAGCGGCCGGACATCATCAATCCCGTGGCTCTGGTCGGCATGGTCGTGCGAGTACAGGATCGCATCGAGATGACCAACTTCCGCGCTCAGCAATTGCTCTCTCAAATCCGGAGACGTGTCGATAAGAACGTTTGTCGCTGCGCCGTCATCCCTGAAGGCTTGAACCAACGCTGAGCAGCGCAATCTGCGGTTTCGCGGCTCTGAAGGGTCACACACGCCCCAATCTCCGCCGACGCGAGGCACACCCCCTGAAGAACCGCTACCGAGCAAGGTGAAAACGCCCTTCGCCATCAGTTGGAAATCCTAGAGAACAGACGGAGCGCATTCTCGGTGGTCATGTACAGGACCTCTTCCAGCGGCACATCTTTCAACGTCGCCAAGGCTTCCGCAACGTGGACAAGATAGGATGGTTCATTGCGCCGGCCGCGCATAGGCACTGGCGCGAGATACGGGCAATCGGTCTCCAGGATGAGTCGGTCCATCGGCACGTCCGCAATCACTTCCCGCACTTCTCGCGCGCTTTTGAAGGACAGGATGCCGGAGACCGAGACAAAGCCGCCCAGATCCAGGCCGCGCTGCGCGAGCCGTGCGCCGCCCGTATAGCAATGCAGCAGCGGCACATATGCGCCTTTCCGGAACTCGTCTTCCAGGATGTCACCCATCATGTCATCGGCTTCGCGTGTGTGCAGGATGAGTGGGAGGCCCGTTTGACGGGCCGCTTCGATATGGGTTTTGAGGCTGCTGACCTGCGCGTCTTCCGCGCTGTAACCGTAGTGAAAATCCAGACCTGTTTCGCCAATGGCGACGACGTTGGCATTCTCCGCCCTGGAAACCAGATCCTCAACAGACAAGTCCGTGAAATCCTTGCTGTGGTGCGGATGCACCCCAACCGAACACCAGATGTTCGAATGACCCCGCGCGATGGACAGGATCGTTTCGAAATTGTCGAGACGGTCACAGATGGCGAGCATCCGTTTCACACCGTGCTCGTCGGCCCGAGCCAACACTTCGCTCAGATCATCGGCATAGGTCTCGCCGTGAAGGTTTACATGCGTATCAAACATGCTTGCGGACTTAGTGCGTCCGGGCAGCGCTATAAAGCCCTGCGATCAGCTTGGACGCGGTTTGCGCGGGATCCATCTTCAACGCGCGCGCTTCGCCAGCGAGTCGCGAGATATCGAGCCACGCCTTGGCGGCGGCCGGCTCCTGTTCGGCGCGGTGAGCCAACCAGGAGAGAATCTCCTCCTGAAATGCCTGCATGGCTGTGTCGTCGGCACTGGCAGTCTGCAGCGCATCGGTCACGAGCCCGTCATTCGGCCTTGGCAGGCTGCGTAGCAAAACCTTGGCGGCATGAGACGCGGCAAGGCCCGAGGGCGTGGATAGCTGAATACCCAGGCCCGGACGTCCCTTCGACAAGGATACGGCTTCGGCTGGAGCGTTCGCGGTTTCCAGCGCCCGCTTCGTGTCCGCGTCACTCAGCGCTGATACACGCAGGACTCGGCAACGCGACCGGATGGTGGGCAGGATCGGTGTCGTTCCATGATTCACGAGGAACAGGATACTGTGACCAGGTGGCTCTTCCAGCGTCTTGAGCAAGGCGTTTGCGCCATTGCGGTTAAGCTCATCCAGCGAGTCAATGATGCCAACACGCCAGCCGCCTTGTGCGGGCTTCAATGAAAAGAAATGCGTCAGCTCCCGGATCTGGTCGACCGTGATGTCTTGGCGCAGCTTGCCCTTGTCATTCAGTTCGCGATGCACGACGCGCAAGTCGGGATGTCCGCCGGCAAGACATGTACGTGCGACCGGATCAGATGGCTCAGCGTCAAGCGGCGAGGTTTCCGGTCCGCGTGCACCTAGCATGTAGGCGGCCAACCGGTTGGCCATTGTCGCCTTGCCAATCCCTGACGGTCCCTCGATCAGCCAGCCATGATGCAGCTTGCCCATCGTCGCCGAAGCAAGGAATGAGTCTTCCGCAGTGGTGTGTCCGTACAAAGGCCAGGCGCTGGTCATCCTGCCATCTCGTCCAGCAAGTAGGTTTCGGCGAGCGTAGCCCAGGCTGCCTCGAAGACGTCTTGCTCAGAGCGTGAGGCGTCAATCAGTCGGCACCGGTCAGGCTCTGACTGCGACAGGGAAATGAAGCCCTGTCGGACAGCGTGGTGAAAATCCGCCGCGCGTTTTTCGAAGGCGTCATCAGGCCCGTTCCGGGAAGTCCTGCGGCTAGCAGTGGTTTCGAGCGGCGCATCAAGAATCAGCGTGAGGCCCGGAACGGTCTCACCGAGGACGGTAGCCTCCATAGATTTCAGGACGTTAGGTGACACGCCTCCTTTTACACTCTGATACACGCGCGTGGAATCAGCGAAGCGGTCACAGATGACCCATTTGCCGTTGGCGAGCGCAGGTCGGATCAGATTTTCCAGATGGTCACTGCGCGCGGCATTCATCAGCAAGGCTTCGCCCATCGGTGACCAACTGCCGCCCGCAGGTGGATGCAGCGCGAGTTGCCTGACGGCCTCAGCGAGGGGTGTGCCCCCCGGTTCGCGCGTCACGACAACATCAAACCCATCACTTTCAAGGCGTTTCGCGAGCGCGCGTTGCAGCGTGGATTTTCCCGTGCCCTCGCCGCCCTCCAGTGTGATGAATTTGAGAGTCGGCGTCTCAGCCATTGTTGCCGCCAATCATCTGGCTGAGCCCTTCGACCGCGCGACCAAAGAAGCCAAGCTTCTTGACGGTTGCCTCCGCCACGATGGGGGCTTCCGTCGGTGCCTGGCCCTCCACGGTCACAACCAGTTTCCCGACCGTGTCACCGGCCTTGATGGGGGCCTGAAGCGCTTGGTCGAGGACGATTTCGGATGTTGCCTTCTCAAGTGCAGCCTTGTGGCCGGCGATTGTCATCTTGCTGGCCAGCGAAACCGGAACGGTCTGTTGCTGGCCGAGCCAGACTTTCACTTCCGGGAGTTCGACGCTTTCCGGTGTGATGACTTTCAGATCATAGCTCTGGAACGCCATCCGCATCATGCGTTCGCCTTCTTGCGCGCGAGCGGCCATGCTTTCGAGTCCGTTGATCACGATTGTGCGGCGCACGCCGTCACGTATGGCGGACGCAGTTAGGCCATAGCCTGAAACTTCGAGGTGGCCCGTCTTCAGGCCATCTGTTCCCTCGATGCTGAGCAAGGGATTGCGATTGGCCTGCGTGTATTCGCGCCACGTATAAGACGGCATGTCGTACCAGTCATAATATTGCGGGTGTTTGTCGATCGTCAGCTTGGCGAGCTTGGCAAGGTCTTCGGCGGAAATGACATGGCCGACAGCTTCCAGGCCGGTCGTGTTCTTGAAGTTTGCGGAGGTCAGGCCGAGTTCATGGGCGAGGGTGGTCATGCGGCGCGCAAAGGCGTCTTCCGATCCGGAAATGCCTTGGGCCAGCACGATGCAGGCATCATTCCCGGACATGATGATCACGCCGTGCAGCAGCTCTTCGACCGTCGGCGTATCGCCGGGGGCGAGACCCATGGTAGATGTGCCGGACGGGAAGCCGCCGCGGCGCCAGGCGTCTTCGCTGACGGTGAACTTGTCCGTCAGAGAGATTTCACCCCGATCGATCAGTTCGAAGACAAGGTAGGCCGTCATCATCTTGGTCATGGAGGCGGGGATCATCGGCTCCTGACCATCCTTGGAAAAAAGAATGGTACCGGTCTCGTGGTCCATGATCACGGCATGACTGGCCGGCGTGTCCATGATCTGAGCCTGGGCCGCACCCGTCGCAACGATCGCCGAAAGAATGGCAGCCAGGATCTGGGTTTTGGGCAGCATAGAGAGCCTCCGGAATTTGCTGTTCGGATGGCCGATACACATACGGCCCTTTTTCCCGTCTATACAGGAAAAAGGGCCGGTTTGTGGTCAGCGTCAATGGTGGCTGTGCTGTGCCTGTGGTCAATATTGAGCGACAACACGCCCATTGGAGATGCCGTAACGGTTCAGGTCGTCTTTCATGCGGTCGGCGGCGTCTCGGCTCATGAAGGGCCCAACGCGGACGCGGAAGAAATCGGCACCGTTCACGCGCGCCGGATCAATCTGGGCACTCAGATTTTCGGGCATGGATCGAATGAGGCTCTCGGCATTCGAAATCTGCGAAAATGCACCGACCTGAACGAAATAGTTGCCGACGGATACCGGCTGATAGCTCTGCATGCTGGCGCGGGTTGCGGTGTATGTCGGAGCCGGCGCAGAAACCGTGCTGATGCTTGTGACATGTGGCCGATTAACTGTCGGCTTTTTCTCGGCAGTTTGAAGAGATTGTTGCGATTTGGGCGCAGCAACAGGAGCAGGGCCCAGATAGCGGACTCGCACATTGGCGCGCCCTGCCCCGGTCATGCCGAGTTCGGTAGCGGCACGTTGCGAAACTTGCAGCATGGCACCATCCTCGAACGGGCCACGATCATTCACGCGAACGATCACTTCCGTGTTCGTGTCGAGATTCACGACCTGAACGAGGCTCGGCAATGGCAGGTTTGGATGTGCGGCCATGAGGTCAGTCTGGTTGAAAATTTCGCCATTCGCAGTCGGCAGGCCCTGAAACTCATCACCATACACGATGGCTGCCCCTGTCTCATCAAATACAGGAACTGTTTCAGGCGTGACCGAATGTGTCGCAGCTGGTGTCAAATTTGGTGCAGCCGGTTGCGCAGCCCCCTGCTCCGGTGTCGGCTGAGCGGCGCCTGCAAGCGCTGGGAGCGGTTCTGCTTCGACGTCAGCTTGCTGCTCACGCTCAATCGCGATGCGTTGCGCGGTGGCGCGAGGGTCAAAGGCTCTGGTCGCAGGGGTCTGAGTGGCAATCGGCGCTGGTGCGGCACTGATCGGCGCGCTGATGCTGGCATATTCCCGTATCTCAGCCGCAGGATTGGCAAACTGCTGAACCGAGTTTGAAGTTACTTGCGTGGTTTGAGCCGGGTTCGAAGCCCCGGGATAACTGAACTGGACGCGCGCCCTGGCTTTCTCAGAGTCAGGCCGGGCCTGGCTGGGAGTAATGAACACGTTTTGACGTTCTGCAGAAATCCTGGCGCCCTGTCCCTGCGTCTTGAAGACGATCGGTGCGGGATCGGCCAGGGCCGGCGCGGTCACGAACGCAGCAGCAAACGTGGCGGCAAGAAGGGCAGGAAGACGGTCGGTGATCTTGGTCGATGGCGCGCGCATTCGCGATTTAACCTCATTCTGAGTTTGTATTCGGCGCTTTGCGCCTGAACGTCCGGCTTTTCTGCCGTACTTGTCTTGTTTACCACGCCAAGGTGGATGCGGGATGAACCCGACCTGCCAAAACGGAAAATCAGCTTAGCGTTCTGTTTACACCTTGCCCAGCCTCGGCATTCGCAGAAGGGGGCTTGCAAAAGCAGGTGCCGTGTTGGAAACACCGTGGCGCCGGAGGAATGGCAGAGTGGTTGAATGCGGCGGTCTTGAAAACCGTTGAGCCTTCGCGGGCTCCGGGGGTTCGAATCCCTCTTCCTCCGCCACGCGCCCCGATCTATTACTTGAGTTTCAAGGCCTGACCTTTGGTCAGGGTGGTCATTCCCGAGAGCTTCCTGCAAAACTTTGGCAAAACCGAAACAACAGGAGGATGCATGCTCGAAGGTATCAAGGTCGTGGAATATGCGACCTATATGGCGGCGCCCGGCGCAGGATCGATCTTGAGTGACTGGGGCGCTGATGTTGTGAAAATTGAGCCGCCCGGAGGCGATCCGATCCGTTTGTTCTTCAAGACGATCGGGACAGACATTTCCGACAATCCCGTGTTTGATTTCGACAATCGCGGCAAGAAATCCATTGTGATCGACACGTCAAAGCCCGAAGGGCAGGAACTGGTGCGCAAGCTGGTTGCTGATGCCGACGTATTCCTGACAAATGTTCGGCCGGGCGGTCTCGAGCGCTCCGGTCTCGATTATGACAGCCTAAAAGCCACAAATCCAAAGCTCGTCTACTGCTCGCTGACAGGCTACGGCCTGCAGGGTCCGGATGCGAACCGGCCCGGCTTTGATATTGCGAGCTTCTGGAGCCGCACGGGCGTCGCGCGCCTGACCGTGCCCAAAGGCGAAGATTTGTTTGCCAATCGCACCGCTTTTGGAGACCATACGACGTCCATGTCGGCTGCCGCGGGAATTTGCGCGGCGCTGGTGGAAGCTGGGCGGACAGGCAAGGGGCGTCTCGTTGAAGCCTCACTCTTTCGCGCCGGTCTTTATGCCCTTGGGTCGGATTTTGCGATTCAGCTATTCTTCGACCGGGTCGCTTCCACGAAGTCCCGGCATGAGCAAAATGTTCCGATCACGAATTTCTTCGAGACCAAGGATGGGAGCTGGTTCTGTCTTGTGTCGCGCCAAGGTGAAGTTGACTGGGGGCCGATCTGCCGCGCCATCGGCCGGGAGGAGCTGATCGAGGATGAGCGGTTCACATCTGCCAAGGCACGGCGGAAGAACAATGCAGAAGTCGTCGATATCCTCGATGAAGGCTTTGCCAAATTCGACAAGGTGGAAATGGCCAAGCGCCTGGATGCCGAATCCCTTGCCTGGGCACCGGTTCAGACTCTGGCGGAGGTCGCCAAGGATCCCCAGGCCCTCGCGGCCGGCGCCATAGTCCAGACGCCGAGCGCGAAGGGCGATGGCTCGACCTATGCGTCGCCTGCTTCACCCGTGAGATTTCCAGGCGCGGACGACGGACCGAAAGGCCCCTCGCCCGCCTTGGGCCAACACACACGGGACGTGCTTGATAACCTCGGCCTCTCAGCCGACGCCATCGAGAGTCTTTATACAGAGGGTGTCGTTTCCTAACGGCCCTTGAAGTCCGGCGTGCGCTTTTCAAGAATGGCGTTGACGCCTTCCATATGATCCTCGGTCTTGTGCATGAGGGCCTGGGAGGCGGCGGACATTTCCATAATGGTCTCGTAGGACGCATTGGCACCGTGTCGCATCAGGGTCTTCGCCAGGCGCAGGGCTTGCGGGGGCTGGGCAGCGATCTGTTCTGCGAGCGCCATGGCTTCCTCCATGAGCGCGTCACCCGGCACGACCTTGGATACGAGGCCCCATTCCTCAGCGGTGGCCGCGTCGATGACCTTGCCGGTAAACAGGAGCTCGGCTGCGCGGGACGACCCGATCAGGCGCGGCAACAACCATGCGCCACCATCGCCTGGGATCAGGCCCAGCTTGAGGAAAGTCACGCCCATCTTCGCCTTGTCCGAGGCAATGCGTATGTCGGCCATGCAGGCCACATCACAGCCAAGGCCAATCGCAGCGCCGTTGACAGCGGCGATCATGGGAACTTCCAGATTATAGAGTGACTTGACGATCATGTGGATGTTGCGGCGATAGCCTTCGCGGATATCGTGGGGCGCGCCACCGAATGCCCCAGTGCCTTCCTTCATGGCCTTCACATCGCCGCCAGCTGAGAACGCCCGACCCGCACCGGTCAAGATCACGCAACGAATGCTGGGATCGGCCACGATCTCGTTACAGGCTGCTGCAATGGCGACGCCGTCGCCCTCGGCGCCCAGCGCATTCAAGCTGTCAGGGCGGTTTAGCGTCAGGATCATGATGGATCCGCGCTTCTCTGTGGTCACGATCGACATGTCTGGAAATCCTCCGTTTCTTCTTCCGGCCTTGCTGGCAGGAGGACATCCAATTGTCCATCCGGCAATCAGCCGCTTACCGCATGGTCAGAGTAAGATTTCAGAGTGAGTGGTGCGGATGAGAGGACTCGAACCTCCACGCCTTGCAGCGCTGGAACCTAAATCCAGTGCGTCTACCAATTCCGCCACATCCGCATGACGGGTGTTCCTACGCGAGCATTGCGGAGGCTTCAACACCAAACGGGACGGAGGCTGCGAATTTAGCGGTGCTCGCCGTGCAGTGCGCTCAGGATGTCGGGCAACTGGGCTTCGAGGTCTTCAGAGATCAGTCCCGCGCCGACGCGCCTGCCTGCTTCGCCGTGCAACCAGCTAGCCATGGCGGCGGCGGTGAACGTGTCCACGCCCTGGGCCATCAGTCCGCCGGCAATGCCAGCCAGGACGTCGCCGGAGCCTGCCGTTGCGAGCCAGCGCGTGGCATGTGTGTTCACGATGGCCATGCCATCTGGTTTCGCAATCACGGTGTCGGGGCCTTTGAGCAGAACCACACATCCGGCCATCTGGGCGGCCTTGCGCGTCGCTTCCACCTTGTTCACTTCAGTGTCGAGCAGGTCGCCGAAAATACGCTTGAACTCGCCGACATGCGGAGTGATCAGATCGTCGGTCCGCAATTGCTTGTACAAGGCGTTCTGGTCATCCGCGAACACAGTCAGTGCGTCAGCGTCCAATACGGCTTTTGCGGCGGTGGACAGAAGGCATTCCACGTTCTTCCGCGTGCCCGTATTGATCCCGGCGGCGGGTCCGAGGATTACAGTGCTCGCCGATTCTATGGTTTCGCGAATCTGTTCGGCATTCGCCACTTCCTTCAGCATGATCGCGGTCAAATGGCTCGCATTTATTGCAATAGCGTCCGGCGGTGACAACAGAGTGACAAGACCCGCTCCGGCTCGCAAACCTGCGCGGCCGGCCAATCGTGCAGCGCCCGTCGAGGCTGCATTTCCGCTTACAACAGCAAGATGACCCCGGGCGTGCTTGTGACTGCCCTGCCCCGGTTGCGGTAGGTTGCGTCCCCACAGGAGCGGGCTGTTTTCCAGAAGATGGGTTTGAACCGGCACACCGATATCGGCCACTAAGACGTCGCCGCAATAGGCTGCGCCGGGCAACAGGACATGCGCCGGTCGCAAGGCGGCAAAGGTGATGGTCCCCTCGGCCCGGAAGCATGGTCCGAGCGGTTTGGCCGACTCGCCATCAATGCCGGAGGGCACATCAATCGACACGACGCGCCCGCCACGCTCGGCCAATTTCGCCGCTATGCCGTCGAGCGGCCGGGCCAGGCCGCCCCCAAACAATGCATCCAGTACAATGTCGTGCGGCGCCTCAAGCGCAGTCTCTAGCGGCTTGATCTCACCATCCCATTCGGCCGCTGCCTTGGCCGCATCACCAGTCAGGGCATCCTTGCCCACAAGACAGAAAACCTCCACCTCACGCCAGAGCTTTGCGAGCTTTGCCGCGGCGATAAAGCCGTCCCCGCCATTACCGCCAGGCCCACACAGAACCTGGATTCGGCCTTCCGGCCATTTGGCATGAACGAATTCAGCAACCGCGTTTCCGGCCCGTTGCATGAGGTCGAAACTGTCAGTGCCTTTGGAAAAAAGGTCTGCTTCCGCAGCCCGCATTTCCTGCGGAGTAAGAATAGGTCTGCCCATGGATGAATCTCATAGCACGCGGGTTTCGGATTCGCTGCCCAGTCGCTGAACTTTCAGGCCATCGGCGCTGCGTTCCAGCAACGTTACAGAACAATAGGTCGGCCGGAAGACGAGCGTCTCGGCCCGCTGCTGCAGCTTGCTGACCACGGCGTTGATCGCCACGAAATGCGTGAACACGACCGTATTGTCCGGCAGCCTTTCCAGGCTGGCAATCATGGCATCGCGCCAGACGGTGTGAGTGCTGGCCTCGTATTCCCAGGTGCCCGCCATGAAGTCCTGAAGCCATGCGACCCGGTCAGTGATTCCCTCCGGAGTCGCGATTTCGGAAACGTCTTCCATAATGGTGGCGGAAAGACCGAGCCGTGCCTCCAATGGACGCGCCGTTTCCCGGCATCGCTGCATGGGACTGCTGATGATGCGACCGATACCCAGAGCCTCGAGATTGGCGGCGACCGACTCAGCCTGGCGCTGGCCCAAATCGCTCAGGCCTGGGTTCGGATGGCTGCCCCAACTGGCGGCAGCTTCCCCGTGACGAACAAGATATAGCATGAAATCTCCCGAGCCGGGCTCGGTGCCGGCCTCATTGAGTGAATACGGTACCCGGAGTCCGATCCTGGGCCCGCGACAATGAATATGCGTGCCTGCTTTGCGCAAATATGCAGAAGATTCAATCGCTCGCGCCGCGTCGCCCTGGCGGGCTGCACAGAAAGTCGCGCAATTGAGGGTCCCCTCTGTGCAGCTGAAACCCGCAATGAAGACAGGGGCCGAACAGGCCCGGCGCACAAATAACAGGCAGCAAAGTCCAAATTTTGATCGCGTCCACTTAACCTGATGCTAAGTCTGATGCTGGGTCTCGCTTCCACCGCAGAAGACGCATACCCGTTGCTTTACACGAACCAAACGGCTGGGAGACACGGGCCATGAAGAAAATTGAGGCGATCATCAAACCCTTCAAACTGGATGACGTTAAGGAAGCGCTGCAAGAGATCGGTCTGCAAGGCATGACCGTCGTCGAAGCCAAGGGCTTTGGGCGGCAACGCGGCCATACCGAACTCTACCGAGGCGCAGAGTATGTGGTCGACTTCCTGCCCAAGCTGAAAATCGAAATCGTTCTCGCCGACAGTGCGGTAGAAGGCGCAGTCGACGCCATCAAGAAAGCCGCCCATACTGACAAGATCGGTGACGGCAAGATCTTCATCTCTGACATCACTGATGCGGTAAGAATCCGCACAGGCGAAACAGGCGACGCTGCCCTTTAGGCGGCACGTCGCAGAATACAAAAAACCTTAGAAGCTGTTTACTGGAGGGCAAATTCCAATGGCCGATAACCTGCTGAAACTCATGAAGGATGAGGACGTCCAATACGTCGACCTTCGCTTCACCGACCCTCGCGGGAAGATGCAGCATGTTTCTTTCCACAAGAACATGGTTGAAGACGATTTCTTCACCGAAGGCCAGATGTTTGATGGCTCATCCGTTGCGGGCTGGAAGGCGATCAACGAGTCCGACATGGTGCTGATGCCTGACACCAGCACGGCCATGATTGACCCGTTCTTTCAGCAGACCACGCTGGCGGTGATGTGTGACATCCTGGACCCTATCACGGGCCAGGCTTACAATCGCGACCCACGCACGACGGCCAAGAAGGCCGAAGCCTATGTGAAGTCGAGCGGCGTGGGTGACACAGTGTTCTTCGGACCTGAAGCCGAGTTCTTCGTGTTCGATGACGTGCGTTGGTCCACCGAGCCTCACAAGACCGGATACAGCTTCGATTCCACCGAACTGCCGATCAACACCGACAAGGAATACCCGATGGGCAATATGGGCCACCGCCCTGGCCCGAAGGGCGGCTATTTCCCGGTTCCTCCGGTGGATTCCGAGCAGGACATGCGCTCCGAGATGCTCTCCGTTATGGCTGACATCGGCCTTGATCCGGAAAAGCATCACCACGAAGTGGCACCAGCCCAGCACGAACTCGGGCTGAAATTCTCGACGCTGACCACGATGGCTGACCGCCTGCAGCTTTACAAATATGTGATCCACAATGTGGCCGCATCCTATGGCAAAACGGCAACCTTCATGCCCAAGCCGATGTTTGCAGACAATGGTTCCGGCATGCACGTCCACCAGTCCATCTGGTCGAATGGCAGCCCGCTCTTCGCAGGCGACCAGTATGCTGGCCTGTCTGAGACATGCCTTTATTATATCGGCGGCGTCATCAAGCACGCTCGCGCACTGAACGCCCTGACCAACCCGTCGACGAACAGCTACAAGCGCCTCGTTCCGGGCTATGAAGCGCCCGTCATGCTCGCCTATTCTGCGCGCAACCGGTCCGCATCGATCCGGATTCCGTTCGGTTCCAACCCGAAGGCCAAGCGCATCGAAACGCGCTTCCCGGACCCGACGGCCAACCCATACCTTGCCTTCGCAGCCCTGCTCATGGCTGGCCTCGACGGCATCGAAAACAAGATCCATCCGGGCGATGCCATGGACAAGGACCTCTACGATCTGCCGCCTGAAGAGGCGAAATCGATCCCGCAAGTGTGCGGCTCACTGCGAGAAGCGCTTGCAGCGCTCGATGCAGACCGTAAGTTCCTTACCAAGGGCGGCGTGTTCGATGACGATCAGATCGATGCTTATATCGAGCTGAAAATGGAAGAGAACATGCGCTATGAACTCCACCCCCATCCGGTGGAATTCGACATGTACTACAAGGTGTAGGGGCCTGTTCTCTCTCTCCTCTAATCCTTGTAGAGGCCGGTATCGCAAGGTACCGGCCTCTTCTTTATCCGGCTTTGGAATCTCACAGAAAACCGAACCACACTCGGCAGAAGAGCCACGAGCGGCTTCCGAACGTCCAGGACTGGGCCTATAGCTGCTTTTTCCTTGGTATCAATTGTTCAGATCTGAAATCAAAAACGCCCCGACCATTTGGACGGGGCGTCTGAATATTGGATCTGTATTGAAGTCAGCCCGCTTCAGGCTGACTTTTCTTGGCGTGGACGTAGAGCGGCTCGGCATTGCCCTCCACCACTTCGCCATTGATCACGACCTCTTCCACACCGCGCAGGTTTGGCAGTTCGAACATCGTGTCGAGCAGAATGCCCTCCATGATCGACCGCAGCCCGCGCGCCCCGGTTTTCCGGGCAATGGCCCGTCGTGCAACAGCGATCAGAGCCTCTGGCGTGAAGTTCAATTCGACACTCTCCATGTCGAAGAGCTTCTGGTACTGTTTCAGCAGAGCGTTCTTCGGCTCCGTGAGAATCTTGATCAGGGCTTCCTCGTCGAGGTCTTCGAGCGTCGCAATGACAGGCAGGCGCCCGATGAATTCCGGGATGAGGCCGAAGCGCTGAAGGTCTTCCGGCTCTGTATTGCGCAGGATTTCGCCCACGCCGCGCTCTTCCGATTCCTTGAGCGAAGCACCGAAGCCGATCGAAGCCCCCTCGCCCCGTGAGGCGATGATCTTGTCGAGGCCGGCAAAGGCTCCGCCACAGATGAACAGGATATTGGTCGTATCCACTTGCAGAAATTCCTGCTGTGGATGCTTACGCCCGCCCTGAGGCGGCACAGCAGCGACCGTGCCTTCCATGATCTTGAGAAGCGCCTGCTGGACGCCTTCTCCAGAAACATCACGCGTAATGGACGGATTGTCGGACTTGCGGGAGATTTTGTCGATTTCGTCGATATAGACGATGCCGCGCTGGGCGCGTTCAACATTGTAATCGGCCGACTGAAGCAACTTCAGGACAATGTTCTCAACATCCTCACCAACATAGCCAGCTTCAGTGAGCGTGGTCGCGTCCGCCATGGTGAACGGCACGTCGAGAATGCGGGCCAATGTCTGCGCAAGAAGTGTCTTCCCGCAACCCGTCGGACCGACGAGGAGGATGTTCGACTTGGAAAGCTCCACACCATCCGTTTTCCCGGCATGGGACAGGCGTTTGTAATGGTTGTGAACGGCCACAGAGAGAATACGCTTGGCGTGAACCTGGCCAATGACATAGTCATCCAGCACATCGCAGATTTCCTGAGGTGTCGGGACGCCTTCACGAGAGCGGACCATGGAGGTCTTGTTCTCTTCGCGAATGATATCCATGCAAAGTTCAACGCATTCATCACAGATGAACACGGTCGGGCCGGCAATCAGCTTCTTCACTTCATGCTGGCTTTTTCCACAGAACGAACAATAGAGTGTGTTCTTGGAATCGCCTGAGCCATTTTGTTTAGTCATGCCGTCCTCAATGCCGGGTAAGGCTTAATTTCGTCTTTAAGACGTCGTGCTCGGTCTACTATTAAGACAATAGGGTTATCAACCTGCCCTGCAAGAGGCAGGCCGCACTGACAAGGGAGAGGGTCCCTATTTATCATCCTCGGCCGTCCGGCGCTCAAAGACCTTGTCAACAATGCCAAATTCCTTGGCTTCTTCTGCGGTCAGGAACGTGTCCCGATCCAGCTTGCGTTCAATTACATCATACTCCTGCCCGGTATGGCGGACATAGATATTGTTCAGTCGTCGCTTCAGCTCGATGATTTCCTCGGCATGGCGCTCAATATCTGTTGCAACGCCAGAGTAGCCGCCCGATGGCTGGTGGAGCATGACGCGTGCATTTGGCAGCGCGATCCGCATACCCTTTTCACCGGCGGCCAGAAGAAGCGATCCCATAGAGGCCGCCTGGCCGATACATACGGTGGAAATGGGGCAGCGGATATACTGCATCGTGTCGTAGATCGCGAGGCCGGACGAAACATAGCCGCCCGGGCTGTTGATATACATCGCAATGTCTTTCTTCGGGTTTTCCGACTCGAGGAAAAGGAGCTGGGACGTGATCAGCGCTGCCATGCTGTCATCAATGCCACCCGTCACGAAGATGATCCGCTCTTTCAGCAGGCGCGAGAAAATATCGAAAGCTCGCTCGCCGCGGCTCGTCTGCTCCACGACCATGGGAACAAGGTTGAGCGCTGTCTGGAAAGAAGTCGTCATGAATCGTGCCTTGATGGTTTCTCGAAGGAATCTTTACTGCACAGGAGTGGCAGAGAGACGTATATTTGTCCACGTATCCCTCACTGCAAGAGGTATTCCGCTGTGGAAACAGTTAGCGAAATGGCCACTCAGGGGAACCACTCGGGTATTCGGCATCAGGATCGCGCATGAAAGCGAGATAATCGGCATGCACGTTTTCGGCCTGAAGGTCGCGCAGGAGCATGTGATAGCCTTGCGGATAGTACACTGTCCGAACCTGAGGCGGCAGAATTCTGGCCGTCCGTTTCATGCCATTCGGGGGGATGACGTAGTCATTGGCACCGTAGGAAATTAGCACCGGCAAATCGGCAGGAAGGTTCCCTGCCCTGTCATGGGCTGTCTCCATCAATGAGACCACACCATACACTTGGTCGATTCTGTTTTCGCGCAGCATGAGCGGGTTGGCCCAGGTTTCCCGGAGCATGTCGATATTGTCGCTGGGTTCAATCCGGACGAAACGGGCCGGAGGCCGAACGATCCATCCGGGATTGGTGTGGGCCGACATCCAGAGGCTTGCTCGGTAAAGCGGGTTCATGGCACCCCAGCCACGCAGGCCGGGCCCGGATGCGATCAGCCGGTCCGCGTCTGGCGGGGCGTCCGATCCAAACGCCGATATCGCCACGGCAGCCCCCATCGAAATGCCGACAACAGTGAGAGTTGCGTTCGGGTGTCTGCGGCGCGCCACCGCAACCGCCGTGCGCAAATCTTCGCGCATCAGTTCCTCATCCGGCCAAAGCCCCCTGCCCGGGGACCGGCCAAAGCCTCTTTGATCATAAGCGTACGTCGTTACGCCATGGGCCGCCCAATAGGGCGCAGCCATGTGAAACGCATTTGCGAAATCATTCATGCCATGCAGACCCACCACCACATGCTCTGGTTCTTCTACGCCTTCGGTTGGCCACACTGTCAGACCAAGCTCTGCCCCATCCCTCGCGATGAAAAGATCCCGGTCTGGCAGAAATTGCGGTACCGTCACCTGTGCGCCGGTCAGCGCCCCTGTCGTCACAGGATGCACACACCCTGAAAGCAGGAATACCGCATAGAACAGGAAGAGCCCGCCAAGCGCCCATGAGCCACGCTGAGCGAGATGAAAGACTCTCCTTTTTCGACCGATCATTTGTGATTTCGTCAAACCGCGCTTCTCCAAGCCAACGTCGTGTGATTAATTGCTCACTTATGCTTTTTTTCCAATATCCTGCCGTCTCGGTCAAGCCGGAGTTTCATTGATCGATTTCCTTATGCCTCTGGACAGATCGCCCCATTTGAACGGAAATTAGAAACCTCATGGAGGAGGCTAGCGCCGTGCCGATATCCCGTATCATTGAGCCCCGAATGCACGACCTCGGAGGCGGTTTCGTTGTCCGGCGTGTCTTGCCGTTTCACGCGCATCGATCTGTTGGGCCGTTCGTATTCTTCGATCATTTTGGTCCTGTGGAATTCGATCCAGGTGCGAGCTTCAATGTTCTTCCGCATCCGCATATCGGGTTATCGACTGTGACGTTCCTGTTCGATGGCGCAATCCGGCATCGGGATTCCCTGGGCAATGATCTGGTAATCGAGCCCGATGCGGTCAACTGGATGACTGCCGGGCGGGGCATTGTCCATTCCGAGCGTACGCCTGACTCGCATCGCAAACATGGCCAGCTCATGCACGGACTACAGACATGGGTGGCCCTTCCACGCGATGAGGAGGATTGCCCGCCGGCCTTTATTCACCACCCTGCCGACACTCTACCCGCCTTCAGTGTGGGCGATGTCAGAGTGAAAGTGCTGGCCGGGTCCGCCTGGGGGCATAACTCTCCCGTGTCGTTTCCGTGGCCAATCCTGTACCTCGCGCTCGAAGTCGACTCCGAAGCCGATATCATTCTCCCTGCGGAGATGGCAATTGAACGCGCTTTGTATGTGGTGACAGGACGCGCGCAAATCGGTGACTCTATGGTGACCGAAGGGCGCATGGCTGTGCTGGGGTCCGATTTGGATGTGACCGTCAAATTGGCTGGAGGCACCAAGGCGATGATCTGCGGGGGAGCCCCTATGGATTCGCCGCGCAAGATGGATTGGAACTTCGTGTCGAGCGACAGCGCCAAGATTGAACAGGCCAAAGCCGACTGGACGGCGGCCATGAACGGTGGAGGCTCGGCGAGATTTCCCCTTGTTCCGGGGGATGAGGAAGAGTGGATTCCCATTCCCTCCTGATTTCAGGCACAGAATTCTAGTGACGCCCTTCCTTGCCGATTGGTAAGGCTCGTGCCAGATCATGACCAACCATAGCCTTTGACGGGAAATACAGAATGAAGCGACTACTCATATCGGCATCTGTCCTGACGCTTGCGGCATGCGGCGCGCAGGAGCCCACTATCGAAACACCGGCAGCACCGGAACCAGAGGCGGCAACTGAGTTGCTCATGCCCCTGCCCGAACAAACCAGCGCGGACATCACGGCCGAAGATCTGGCCGTGCGTATCAAGACGCTTGCCGATGATACATTTGAGGGCCGAGGCCCCGGTACGCCAGCGGGCGAAGCATCTGCTGATTGGATCGCCGCCGAGATGAGCCGAATCGGCCTGGAGCCTGCCGGCGACAATGGCAGCTTTTTTCAGACTGTGGAGATGGTGAACCAGACGGTCGACACCGATGCCTCGTTCTTCCAGCTGACCACGCCGGATGGCACCGAACTGCCCATGACCCCCAAGGAAGATGTGGTCTTCTGGACCAAGCGCCAGAACACGAATGAACTCGCATTCGATCCAACGGATGTCGTGTTTGTCGGCTATGGCTCTGTCGCGCCGGAATATGACTGGGACGATTATGCCGGTCAGGATTATGCGGGCAAGACCGTCGTCATGCTGGTCAATGATCCAGGCTTTGCGACGGGCGACCCGGAACTCTTCAACGGTAAATCCATGACCTATTACGGCCGTTGGACCTACAAGTACGAGGAAGCCGCCCGCCAAGGCGCGACCGCAGCAATTGTGATTCACGAAACCGAGCCGGCTTCATATGGTTGGGACGTTGTTTCCAATTCCTGGAGCGGCGCACAATCTGATCTCGTTCGCGCCGATGGTGGCGCTGAGCGCACCATGCTTGAGGGCTGGATTACACGCGACACGGCAGAGGCCCTGTTTGCCAGCGCAGGACTGGATCTGGAAACGCTGAAACAGCAGGCAAAGTCCAACGACTTCCAGCCTGTGGCGCTTGAGGGCGTGAAAGCCAGCGGAAAGATTTCGCAGACCATCGACCAGCTTGAGAGCCGCAATGTGGTGGGCCGCCTGCCCGGCAAAACGACCCCCGATGAATACATGCTGTACACGGCGCACTGGGATCATCTCGGCAAGAAGTCCGAAGAGAAGACCGGCGCACCCGGCGAGGATTTCTATCAGGACCAGATCTTCAATGGCGCGGTTGATAATGCGACGGGCTCTGCTGCCCTGCTTGAAATCGCGGAAGCCATGGCTTCGGAAGAGCTGGAGCGGTCCGCCCTCTTCCTGTCGGTGACCCTTGAGGAATCCGGCCTGCTCGGATCTGCCTATTACGCAGAGAACCCGCTCGTACCGCACAGTCAGATCGTTGCCGGGATCAACATGGACGGCGCACTGCCAATCGGCCGTACGAAGGACATGGTTATTGTCGGATATGGTGCCTCTGAACTTGAAGACATGTTGAAGGACGTGCTCGACGAGCAAGGCCGTGTCATCAAGCCGGACGCCAAGCCTGAAGCTGGCTATTTCTATCGCTCCGATCACATCTCTCTCGCCAAGAAAGGTGTGCCAATGCTGTATGCGGATGGCGGGCAGGACAAGGTCGATGGGGGCGTGGCGGCCGGCAAGGCGGCAGCAGCCGTGTACACAGCCGAGCGCTACCACAAGCCGATGGACGAGTATTCCGAAGACTGGGACCTCTCCGGGTTCACCGAAGACATCCAGGCTCTCTACGAAGTCGGGCTGAAGATCGCCCAATCGGATGAGTGGCCCACTTGGTACGAGGGCAATGAATTCGAAGCCGCTCGCAAGAAAAGCCTCGAACAGAACTAATTGATTTGTCCCCGCCTCACCGGCGGGGACTTTTTCTTCACGGGACTGACCTGACAAATGCTTTCCTATCAACATGGGTATCATGCGGGCAATCGCGCGGACGTTCTGAAGCATGCGGTGCTCCATTCGGTCTGTCGGCACCTGACGGAACGAAATGACCGTATTCTGTATGTAGAAACACATTCGGGACGCGGTCGGTATGATCTTGAAGGTCCACAGGCCCGAAAGGGAGACGAGGCCAGCGACGGTATCCTGTCGATGTTGGATGGCCGGGCACCGAAACCGCTGCGCCCATGGGTCGAATTCATCGAGGAAAATGGCATCAACGACTACCCCGGCTCACCGGCGCACGCTCAAGCGCTCCTGCCGGCGGATACGCGCTACATCCTGTTCGAGAAGCACCCTGCCGAACATGAAGCCCTCAGCAAGGCTGTCGGAGATGACGACCGCATCCAGGTCAAGAAAGCGGATGGGTATGCCAGCGCACTGAAACTGTCGCCACGTAGCGGCGAAACCATGGTGTGCCTGGTCGATCCGAGCTACGAGACGAGCCGCGACATCGACGCGCTTGCTCTCTGGACTCCCAAAGCGCTCAAACGTTGGCCGAAGGCTGTGCTGATGCTCTGGCTTCCTCTCTTTCGAGACGGTCGGGAAAGCGAATTTGGCGAATACCTGACCACACTCGGGAATTGCAGGGTCTATGGCGCGCGCTGGCCAGTGGATGCATTGCAGGAAACCGCGCTTGAAGGGTCCGCTATGGTTGTCTTCAATGGACCCCAAGCTGCGGATGCCGACTGCGCTTCGGTTGCCTCGGCCTTGCAATCCTGGTGGTCGGACAAGCCGCTTGGAGCGTGAAGGGACATGACGGCCAACCTGCTTCTGATTGGCGGTGGGCATGCTCACGTCACGGCGCTGCGTTGGCTCCAGAAGCACCCCTGCCCGGACGTCTCCATCACGCTGATCAATCCCAGAGCCTATGCCGTCTATAGCGGCATGGTGCCGGGCTTCGTTGCGGGACACTTCAGCCGGAGTGAAGTGGAGATAGATCTGGGCCGACTTTGTACCGACTCAGGCGCGGACATCATCCATGACTTCATCATCGACCTCGATCCAATCCGTAAACGCGCTATGGGGCAGTCTGGAAAGACTTACAGCTATGATCTTTCCTCCATTGATGTTGGGATTGTGTCTGCGCCTCTGAGCATGTGCGACAGCAAGATGGATCTGACTGTTAAGCCCATGTCACCCTTTGTTGAGGCGTGGGCCCAGGTTTCAGAAAACCTCTCCGGCGGCGTTGCGATTGTTGGCGGCGGGCTCGGGGGCGTGGAACTCGCTTTTGCAGTCCGGCATAAGATGCGATCCAGTGGCCTTCCTGATAGGGTTCCGGTATCACTTGTAGACCAGTCGACAATACTCTCAGCCAGCAGCCCCTCGCTAAGGCGTACCTTGCGCCAACGACTGAACGCCGCCAGTGTAGATATCCTGGAAGACACCGAAGTGCGCGGTCACCATGATGGACAACTGGAACTGGCATCCGGCCGATCCCTCACCGCTCAGCTGATCTTATGGACCGTAGGCGGACGTGCCCATGACTGGCTCGCCGAGTCTGGGCTCAAGGCCAGGAATGGATTTCCTGTTGTCACAGCATCTCTGCAGTCAATATCCCACCCTGATATCTTCATTGCGGGTGATGCGGCTTCCCTTCCTGACATGCGGGTCCCTAAAGCGGGTGTCTATGCGGTCCGCCAGGGTCCAATACTGATGCAGAATATGATCGCAAAATCTCAAGGCGCGCCATTGCAGGATTTCACTCCGCAGAAAGATTACCTCAAGCTGGTCAGTCTGGGAAAACGGGCGGCGATAGCCGAAAAATCGGGCCTGACGGTTCAACTGCCCGGACTGTGGGGGCTCAAGACCTGGATCGACCGGTGTTTCGTTCAGGATTGATGGGAAATCGCCCCGGCAGACCGCGCGGCGGCCTCTTCGAGAATAACTCCCGCCGCAATCTCGCTGGCGTCCCGATCGCCCTCTTTCATGCGCTCTAGCGCTTTTCGTTGACGGTTAAGCTGCGCGGCGAGTTCGGTCGGATTGTCCAACCAGTTTTTTGCTTTGGCTGCGATGGCATCTGCCTGGTGCCGGGTCTGGACAAATTCCGGCACGATCTCCTGATCATCGCTGACAATGTTGAGCAGGGTAATATGCGTCTTGCTATAAAGCAGACCACGCGCGAGCGCCCACGTGATCCAGCCCGTCTTGTAGGCAACGATCATCGGCGTGTCCTGCATCGCAAGTTCGGTCGTGACTGTGCCGGAACAGGCGAGCGCAAGGTCTGCTGCCGCCATCGCATCGTAACGGATACCCGCATCACTGGAGACAAGTGCCCAATCGCTGAGACCAGGAAAAGCATCAGCGAACTGTGACGCCACATTCGAGGCGGGCATGAAAACAATGTTGAGGCTTGAGTCGTTCGACTTCAATTTTCTGGCCGCCTCCACCAATTCTGGGGCGACGCGTTTTATTTCGCTTGGTCGGCTCCCCGGCAAGACCAACACAATCTTGTCTGTGGCTGGTATATGATGGGTTTGCCGAAAGCCGGCTGCATCGCCCTGTACATGGCGGGAAATCGCCGGGTTGCCGATGACCGTAGTCTTCAATCCGAACGGCTCGTAGAACGGCACTTCGAGATCGTGAATGCACAATATATGGTCAACCACCGAGGCCAGCGTCTTGGCCCGGCCAGGCCGCGTGGCCCAGACTTGCGGGCCAACGAGTTTGACCAGACGGATGTCAGGCGCTTGCAGGCGGACACGCTGCGCCACTCGCAACATGAAGCCCCAGGAATCCACCAGGACGACGACGTCCGGCTTATCCGCGATGATGGCAGCGGCCGCCGCGTCTGCCAGCCGCACAACATCTCCATAGGCTTTCAGGCCCTCGAAGAACCCCAGGATCGACAAGGGGCTGATATCAATCGCAGACTTGATCCCGACAGATGCCAGCTCGCTTCCGCCAATTCCTGAGATATGTGCATCCGGCAAGCGCTTGCGAATATCTTCGACCACTTCCCTCGCCAGCAAGTCACCGGAAGGTTCAGCAGCAACCATGTAGATACGGGGCGTGGTCACTCCCCTATCTCCGGTTCGAAGCCGTAGATGAAAATCCCGAGCTCTTCAGCCCGTTCGATCATCTTGCGCCGATTGAGCAGCAGCGCGCCGCCCGCCTCAACCGCAAGACCAGCCAAACCTGCAGCCGCGACTTTCTCCACCGTCGAGACGCCGGTCGTCGGCAAATCGATCCGTAATTCCTGGCCCGGCTTCGGACGCTTGACGAGCACACCTTTGCGGCTGCCGGCAGTGCCGCGTATTTCCTCTGGGAGCCCCGCACAGCGATCCAGCATCGCATCCGTGCCCTCCTGGGCTTCGACAGCCAGGACAAGACCGTTGCAGACGACGGCGCCCTGTCCAATATCGAGCGCGCCGGCCGCGGAGGCTACGCGCGCGGCATGCTCGATGTCATGCATCTCTTCTTCGGTGGGGTGCGAGCCGGCAATTACGCCTTCTGGTGCTAGCAACTGACTATGCACCTCATGGCTGCCAAGCACTTTGAAGCCCTGCTTCTCGAATTCTTTCACCAAGACCCGGAGCAGCGCATCATCTCCCTTCTTGGCAGCCGACAGAACCTTGGGAAGCAGGGTTACACCCTTCACATCCAGCTTCAGGTTCCCGAAATCAGGCCGCTTGACGATGCCGGCAAAGACCACTTCCTCGCATCCTGCCGATTTGAGCTTCTTGAGGATACCCCCAACTTCGCCAAGGCCCACCAGATCACCGGGAAACTTTGCCAGAGCCGGGTCGTCAAACCCTTTCAGCCGAAGCACATAGGCCCCCTGCCCGGTCTCGACGGCATTCTCTGCAATAGCGACCGGAAGGTCCCCCAAGCCTGCGATGATACCGAGTGGAGCCATGATGTCCTCAGGCGGGTTTGCAGATCGGGCGGTCACCTTCACGGATGAAGGTGATGATTTCCATGGCCAGCGAATTTTCGGCATAATCCTGCGTAGCCTGATCTAGTCGGTCCTTGAACAAGCCTTCGCCAAGGAAGATTGCCTTATAGGCAGCTCGAATGTCCCGGATATCGGCCTTGGAGAATCCGCGACGCTTCAGACCCACCATATTCAGACCCGCCAGCTTGGCGTGATTGCCGACCACGGACCCGAATGGGATGACGTCTTCCACTACGATGGCACCGCCCCCGATGAACGCATTCCGTCCGATCCGGGAAAATTGGTGCACCGCGGCCAGGCCGCCAAACCAGACATTGTCCCCTACGGTGATATGACCAGCCAAGGAGACATTGTTAGCCATGACGACATTGTTGCCGATATGATTGTCGTGCGCGATATGCGCGCCAATCATGACAAAGCAATTGTCCCCAATCGTCGTGAGACCGCCGAACTTCGGCATGCCGGAATGCGCTGTCGTATGCTCGCGGAATACGCACTTCTCACCCACGACCAACCGGGAGTCCGGCGTAGTCTCAAAGCCGATGACTTGGGGTACCCCGCCCAATACTGCATGCGGGTGCAATGTGCAGCCCGTACCGAGTTCGGTGTAGCCGGTGACAACCGCATGAGACATGAGAACACAATTGTCCCCAATCTGCACATGCGAGCCGACATGACAGAACGGGCCAATAGACACGCCTTCTCCGAGAACGGCGCCGTCCTCGACAAATGAGGTGGGATGAATCTGTGTGGACATGAGTTTCCAGCAGGTTGCGGACGGCCGCGCGCCGACTATCCCTTTTTCTTAGGGTTTGCGTTCTTCTGCAACCAAGCGATTTCACGCATCCATTGGCGGAGCGGCTTGGCAGGTGTTCCGCCCCAGGTTTCGCCATCCTCGATATTGCGAAACAGACCTGAGGAAGCGGCAAGCGACACGCCCTCTCCGACCCTTACATGGTCGGCAATACCAACGCGTCCGCCCAGCATAGAGCCATCGCCAATCTGGACAGATCCCGAAATGCCGCCAAACGCCGCCATGAGCACAGACCGCCCCAGCACCACATTGTGCGCGATCTGGCACAGATTATCGATCCGGGTTCGTTCCCCGAGGATCGTGTCATCAAAGGCGCCGCGGTCGATACAGGAATTTGCACCGACCGTGACATGGTCCTGCAGGATTACGCGGCCATAATGCGGCGCATCTTCTGCGCCATTGGGGCCGGGCATGACCCCGAAGCCGGCTTCTCCGATACGAGCACCTGACAACAATCTTACATGATCGCCAATAAGCGCGCAGAAGACGCTTGCGCCGGGTCCGATGGTGCAATTGCGGCCAATCTGGACACCCGGGCCGATTACGGCATTTGCACTGATGATCGTTCCAGCGCCGATGACGGCACCCGGTGCGATCACGGCGCCGGGCGCGATTTTTGCCGTCTCATCAATTGTCGCATCGGAAGATATTGCGTCTCCACCATGCCAATCGAGCTGTCGCGAACGAAACAGTTTGGCCGCAGCCAAGCCATGAACATGGCGCGGGAATTTCGAAACAATATAGGGAATCCCCTCGGGAACATGCGCGATGTTGGCAGTGTTCACAACGAGGGCGGAGATATCCGAGCTGACGTCAATGGGAGATTTCCCCTCCCCGTCCAGAAATCCGAGGTCTCCCCGGCGGCCATTTACCGCCGAGGAGATCCCTGTAAGTTCCAGGTCGCCGTCTCCATGGAGATCAGACCCGGTCTGGCTGGCCAGTTCGCCAAGTGAGAGAGCTCCCAAAGGCGCAAAGAAACGGACGTCTACTGGCACGATAGCCTCGAACTATTGAGCAGGCTGGTCAGGAATACGCTTGCGAACAACCGCGAGGGTCGGGGTTGCTGCATCCAGCTTGCTGATCACCAGCGCTGAGACGTCAACCGAATCCACACCGTAGATGATCGCGCTTTTCGACAGGACGACCTGAGCGTTCTTCTCACGCACGACTTCCAGCAGGACCGGCTCAAGCGCCTTGTTGAAATCAACAAGTGCCTGACGCTCGGTCAGGGAAAACTCGTTTGCAGCTTTCTGGCGAGCCTTGCCGAAATCGCTGGCTTTCTTGTCATAGGCATTCAGCTTGGCAACCAGGGCGGCGTCCGCAGCAACCTGCTCGCGCGTCTTGCCCTGCAGTTCCGTGTTCAGGGTCTTGCCTTCGGTTTCAAGCGACGTCTTGGTCGGTGTCAGCTCATTGTTGATCTGGGATTCAATGTTCTGGAGTTTGGTCTGGATATCCTTGCCAGCCTTGCTGTCACGCAGGATCTTCGCTTCGTCGATCGTGATGACGGTCGTGCCTTGCGCAAACGAAGCGGGAGCGACAACTGCAACAGCTGCAATCGACACCACCATGGCGAGGAAGAAATTCTTGAGTCGGGACATTCTAGTCTCCTGTCTTTCGGCTTGAAATTTAGAATCTGGTTGAGGTCGAGAACCGGAACGTCTCTGTCCGGTCATAGTCTTCCCGTCTGAGAATTTGGGAGAAGTCGAAACGGATGGGTCCAAACGGGGAATCCCAGAACACGCTTAGACCAGCAGAGGCACGCATCGACGCAGCCGTCTTGGTCAGCCGGACTGCCGGCAACCCGGTTGAAGTATCGGTGAAATAGATCGTCGGCCCGACGTCTGGTCCGCGTAGCGAGCCTAGCGCTCCGGCCTCGGCGAATAGCGCGCTCCGGATACCGTATTCCTCCGGGAGGAAGTTCGGAAGGCTCAGCTCGAATGTGCTCTGATAGTACACGTTCCCGCCTTGGGAATTCAACCGGCGGGTCTGCACGACTTCGCCCGTCTCCGGATCGACGACACGTACAATCTCTCTTGGTCCGATGCCCGCCACGTCAAATCCACGGAACGTGCTACCGCCGCGGAAGAAGCGGTTGTTGATCCGAACCCCCTGATTATCTTCCAGCGGGAAAACATAACCGCCCGAGAGCCGGAGACTTGCAATCACATCGCGCCAGATGCCCCGATACAACGTCGCGCTGGACTCTGTGCGTAGATATTTCACATCACCGCCGATGCCCGCGAGGTCCTGACTGAACCGGAAGTCAAAACCGCGTGATGGCGTGATCGGATCATTTGTCCGGTCCCAGAAGAAATTATACCCGAGGATCGAAGAGAGATCGCTTCGCTCGGCACGGCAGATGGGGTCTCTCAGAACATAGTCGCGCGAACATTGGTCCACGACTCGTTGCCCCGCACCGGCATCGCCCTCTTCAACGAGACGGTAGCGGTCATCCGTCAAATCTGTCGGGGTGTCGGCCCCTTCGATCTGAATCCGGTCGTTAACGAAGAAGCCGTTTTCATCAATGATGTAATTGCGGTCGAGGACATTCACTTCATCCGTCTGGAGTCGGTAGCTCAGCCCAAGCTGCATCCGCTCTGTCAGCGGGAAGCCAAGCCGGACACCGGCACCAATGGTTTCACTGCTAAAGCCGGAATAGTCTTCATAGTCCTGACGCGTGGCGTACGCATCAATTCCGCCGGAGAGGTTACGGTCGAACAGTCTCGGCTCGGTGAAGCGGAAATCGAGGATCTGCTGGCGGCTTGAGGCCGACACGCGCGCGACAACAGACTGGCCGCGGCCCCTCAAATTGCGCTGCGAGGCACTGACATCCAGCAGGTAAGCGTCCACCGACGAGAAGCCGGCCGCAAAGGAAAGTTCGCCTGTCGGCTGTTCCTCGACCTTGATGTCGACGATTGTACGGTCTGGATCTTCGGAGGGCGTCTCGACAACTTCGACATTTTTGAAATAGCCAAGCGCCCGAACGCGGTTCTTGGAACGATCCAGCAGAATACGGTTGAAGGCGTCACCTTCGGAGATACGCAATTCGCGGCGAATGACGCGGTCGAGTGTCTGCGTGTTGCCGACAATATTGATCCGGTCGATATAGACACGCGGGCCTTCATCCACAGCGAAGGTGACATCAATCAGGCCCGTCTCGGGATTAACGTCCAGCTGTGGGCGGACATCGACGAAGGCATACCCTGCGATACCGGCCGCATAGGTCAGAGAGTCGATCGTGTCCTCGATTGAATCGCCCCGGAACAGGGAATTCGATTCAATCGGCACGGCGCGGCGCAGAGCCTCAGCGTTCAGCTTCTCGAGCGCGGTTTCCACCTTCACTTCGCCGAAATAGTACTGACGTCCCTCATCCACCGTCATGGTGATGTAGAAGTCTTTCTGGTCTGGCGTCAGTTCAGCCACCGCCGAGGTCACGCGAAAATCATAATAGCCATTGTTCTGATAGAACTGGCGCAACAGGTCGCGGTCATATTCCAGACGGCCCGGATCATAATTGTCGTTCGAACTGAAGAACCGCCAGAGGCGCGATTGCCGGGTGACAATCTCGCTGCGCAAACGGGAATCCGAATAGGCTTGGTTGCCGATGAAATTGATTGCCCGCACACCAGTGACAGGACCTTCGGTGATTTCGAAAATCAGGTCTACACGGTTCTGTTCAAGCGGCTTGTATTGCGGTTCGACCTTGGCGGCGAACCGACCTGACTGCCGGTAGAGTTCCAGAATGCGCTGGACGTCCGATTGGACCCGCGCAGCTGTGAAGATTCCGCGGGGAGCCGCCTGGATGTCTTCCTTCAGCTTGTCGTCCTTCAGGGCGCTGTTGCCCTCGAACACGACACGGTTGATGATCGGGTTCTCGACCACGCGCACGACCAGATTGTCGTCGACACGGTCAATGGACACATCTGCGAACAAGTTGGTTGCAAAGAGCGTTTTCAGGGACAGGTCGATCCGGTCAGGATCAAAGGCATCGCCCGGCTCGACGAGAAGGTAGGATTGAACCGTCCGCGCCTCGATCCGCTGGTTGCCTTCGACAAGGATGGACCGGATCGTGCCGCCATAGCGGCTGTCTTCCTGTGCATCGGCAGTGCCCATGGGAACAAGCGCGGTGTTCACAGCCAGAACGCTGCTCGCCATCATGGTTGCTGCAAGAAACTTACGCATCGTCGACACACTCTCTGGTTAATTTTGGCGGGCGGTTCAGCCGCCTCTCGCTCCGAACAGGCCTGTCTCGATGATATCACCCCAGGTGATCACCACGACCATTCCCAATAACAGGATCAACCCGAATGTCAGGGCCACCTCCTGCACTTTTTGCGGCATTTCCCTGCCGACGATGGCCTCGTATGCATTAAATACAAGGTGTCCGCCATCCAGAACCGGCAGCGGAAGGAGATTGAAAAACCCAACGCCCACAGAGATCGCGGCGCAAATACTGGCGAGCATCCAGAAGAGGAGTTCCAGTTTTTGGCCGGTCGTGGCCTGTTCCTGATTCCAGACCTGGTTAACCGCCCGGCGGGAGATATCTCCGATCCCGACCGGGCCAGTCATCGCATGCATGGACATCTTACCCGTAACGATTCGGGTGAGCATGGTGACCGTTCGATCGATTGTGGCACCCGTCTCGATAACGCCCTGCCCGACCGCTTCGATCGGATTGTACGTAATGTGCTCTCCATACGACACGGCTCCGATCATTACTCCGATGGTCGCTTGGGGTACCCTTTGGCCGAAATCATTTTCGCGGACGACCTCGTCCGGCGTCACGACCAGGGTTTGTTCGGAATCGCTTCTCTGAACCAGGAAATCGATGGGCTCATTCGGATTAAGAATGATTTCGATCAACACTTCGGAGGAATCGCTGACTGTTTTGCCATTCACCGACAGGATCACATCACCTGCCTGCATACCGGCCTCGGCAGCCGCGCCATGCGGGCTCACATCAGCGATGCCGACTTTCATGTTCGGCCGTCCATGAACCCCAATAATCAGCGCGAATATCAAGGTCGAGAGAATGAAGTTTGCAAATGGTCCGGCCAGGCTGACGAGCGAACGTTGGCCGACGCCAAGGTCAGGATAGGCTTTACCAATTGGCCCTTGCTCAATCTTGCCGACATCTCCGGCCATCTGGCTTTCGCCGACAAACTTCACGAATCCGCCGAGCGGAATCCAGTTCACCCGCCAGCGTGTGCCGTGCTTGTCGGTTCTTTCAAAGATCGGCTTCCCGAAGCCCACGGAAAAGGATTCGACGGCCGCGCCGAACCACCGGCCAACGATATAATGGCCATATTCATGTACGATAACCACGATGCCCATCATGAAAATCAGGCAAAATAGAAACAGTGGCCCCTGGCTGAGCACATCACCCAAAACGTTATCCTCCCGTACGACGCTCGGTCTTCTCTAGAACGTCGCGTGCCGTTTCTCGACTGAAACGGTCCAGAAAAGCAATCTCTTCCAGAGTATCACAGGCGATTCCGTGCATATTTCCTGAAAAATAGCGGTTCAACGTCTCTTCCACGATCCAACTTATGTCTAGAAATCCGCATTGACCCGCAATAAATGCAGAAACAGCCAGTTCATTAGCACAATTTAATATCGTCGTGGCCTGAACCCCTTGGGCATACGCCTGCCGTGCCAGACGAATAGCGGGAAACCGGGTTTCATCCACAGGTTCAAAGTCCAAATGCCCTAATTCTGTGAGATTCAGACGGTCCACAATTGTCGGAATCCGATCGGGCCAGCCGAGGGCGTAGGAAATAGGAGTTTTCATGTCCGGAGCGCCAAGTTGGGCAATAACAGACCCATCGGTAAAGTGCGCCATGCCGTGAATGATCGACTGGGGATGGATAATGATGTCGATACGCTCCCCTTCGACATCGAACAGGAACCCAGCCTCGATGAATTCGAGCGCCTTGTTCATGAGCGTCGCGCTATCAATCGAATTCTTGATGCCCATGCTCCAATTGGGATGGGCGGCCGCCTGCTTGGGGGTCGCGGTAAGCATGTCTTCGAGAGAGGCTGTCCGAAACGGACCGCCCGACGCCGTGATCGTCAACTTTTCCAAAGAGCGGCCATCTCCGAGGCATTGGAAAATGGCCGAATGTTCCGAATCTACGGGCAGAATGTTTACGCCCTTGCGACGAGCCTCGTTGAGGATCAGCTTACCGCCGCACACAATACTTTCCTTGTTCGCAATAGCGACGTGATTGCCGGCCCGGACCGCCGATATTGTAGACTTCAGACCAGCTGCCCCCACGATTGCCGCCAGCACGCGATCTGCTGGACGTGCAGCAGCTTCCGCAATCGCTGTTTCACCCGCTGCAGCCTCGACATCCGTATTGGCCAGACAAGCCTGCAACTCGGGTAGCTTTGACTCGTCTGCAATAACCGCAATTTCGGCTTTGAATTCAATCGCCTGCGCCGCTAGCGACTGAGCGTCAGATCCTGCGGCCAGAGCCACAATCTGAAAGTTCTCTGAAGTATTGTTGTTCGCATGTCGCACGACGTCCAGTGCCGACTGGCCGATCGATCCGGTCGATCCCATGATGCTGACTCGGCGAATACTCATCAGGACAATCCCAGAGCATTCGAAAGCGCCGGAAAACTCCAAAGCAACAGCGACCCGACCACGCCAACTGCGCCGAGCCCATCGACCCGGTCCAACACGCCGCCATGGCCAGGAAGCAGATTGCTGGAATCCTTGACCTTGAACCGGCGCTTGAGACCACTTTCCATCAGGTCTCCAATCTGCGCCGTGAGGGACAGGCTCATGCCGACAATGACCCACAGCACAACGCTCGCCTGCTGCAAATCAGCCGCCGCGATCCCGCAAACACCGGTAAACAGGAGCGCGCCTGTGGCGCCGCTCCACGTCTTGTTGGGGCTCTCCTGTGGCAACAGGCGCGGACCACCCATGCCCCGCCCGACAAAGTATGCCGCTGCGTCAGACGCCCAGACGAAGGACATGAAATAGAGGGCCACCGTGCGTCCGTCCCAAGGACCTTCCCGTAAGATCCAGAGCCCCGCAGCCATCGCCGTCACATACAACCAGCCTAGCATGGCAGAGGACCGGATGCGTAAGCCGCCAGCATTGGACACGAAGGCAAGGGCCAACCCGAAGCATCCAAGGAAAACGTGAAGCCAGGATATTTCCAGAGGTAAGCTCAAGCAAAAGAGTGCCGTTGCGCCGCTCAGGAGCCAGCCGCGCGGATGACCGCTCATGCCGGCCCACTCCCACGCCATGATCCCGCCAAAAAGCGCGCAGGCCACAGCGAGCCACCAGCCGCCGGACCAGACCACGAATAAGCCGGCCGGGATCAGGATGGCGGCCGTCAGAAGGCGCAGACCGAGTTGCGAGAAACGCCGTTCAGGCGGGGTCCAATCGCCCATTATGCGTCTCCCGTCGAAACAGCGCCAAAGCGGCGCTCCCTGTCGCTATAGATCGCAACCGCCTTTTCAAGCCACGTGCGGTCGAAGTCCGGCCACAACACGTCGAAGAAGACGAGTTCGCTATAGGCAACCTGCCATAGCAGGAAATTGCTCAGCCGGTATTCCCCACTGGTCCGTACCAACAAGTCCGGATCGGGCATGTCGGCTGTGTCGAGATAGGAAGCAAGCACGTCTTCGCTGACATCCTCCGGCTGGACTGCTCCCCTTGCGACATCGACGGACAGCGCCCGCACGGCTCGGGCGATTTCCTCGCGACCGCCATAGTTGAACGCAATATTGAGGACAAAATCCGAGTTTGAGGCCGTTTCGCGTTCGGCCTTCTCGACCAGCTCAGCGATATCATCCGGGAGGCCTTCACGGCGACCAATGACGTTGATCTTGACGCCTTCCTTCTTCAGCCGTCCGAGATCTTTCTTGATGAAGGTCTTCAGAAGGCCGAACAACGCATTGACCTCCGCTGCGGGGCGGCGCCAGTTCTCTGTGGAAAAGGAATAAACCGTCAGATATCGAACGCCGATCTCTCCAGCGGCTTCGACAGTCCGGCGCAGGGCTTCGACGCCGCGCTCATGACCGGCTGCCCGCGGCAAGCCACGGGCTTTCGCCCACCGACCATTCCCATCCATGATGATGGCAATGTGAGCGGGTACGCGAGATGCGCCCGCATGCGTGTCGGACGGCGCAGAGGCGTCGTCAGTCGACATCAGACCTGCATAATCTCCGCTTCTTTGGCTTTCAGTGCGTCGTCAACTTTACTTACATAGAGGTCTGTCAGTTTCTGGACCTCGTCGGACAGGGAATGATGACGGTCTTCACTGATATCCCCGTCCTTCTCCATCTTCTTGAGAGAATCCATTCCGTCGCGGCGAATGTTACGAACCGCAACGCGTGCCGCCTCAGCGTATTTGCCAGCCACTTTCTGAAGTTCGACGCGGCGTTCCTCGTTGAGTGGCGGAATGGGAATGCGCAGGTTTTGACCATCGGTAACCGGGTTCAGCCCTAGACCGGAATCGCGAATGGCGCGATCGGTCGCGCCAACGACCGTCTTGTCCCAGACATTCACTGACAGCATGCGGTTGTCGGAAACGGTCACAGAAGCAACCTGGTTCAAAGGCACGGTGGACCCATAGGCTGGAACCATGACGGAATCCAGGAGGTTCACAGATGCCCGGCCTGTTCGCAGGCCGCTGAATTCGGTGGAGAGAGACGCCAGTGCGCCTTCCATCCGGCGCTCAAGATCCTTCTTGTCATAGCTCATGACACTTACGCTCCATGATTGGTAATTGTTGTCGATGTGCCCTTCCCGTGAAGGACCTTGAGGAGAGACCCCTCTTCCTTGAGCGAGAAGACCACGATTGGGATATTGTTGTCGCGCATCAGACTCACTGCTGATGGATCCATCACACGCAAATCCTTGGCCAGCAATTCCTGATAGCCAACCTCGTCATAACGGGTCGCATTGGCGTCAAGCTTCGGGTCGGCTGTATAGACGCCGTCCACCTGCGTACCTTTCAGCAGCGCGTCGCAATTCATCTCGATTGCGCGCAGGGCAGCGCCTGTATCGGTCGTGAAGAATGGGTTGCCGATGCCAGCCGCGAAGATGACAACGCGGCCCTTCTCCATATGGCGCTGGGCCCGGCGGCGAATATAGGGCTCGCAGATGGATTCCATCCGGATTGCCGACTGGACGCGGGTCGGAACGCCGATACTTTCCAACACGCTTTGCATGGCCAGGGCGTTCATGATCGTCGCCAACATGCCCATGGAATCCGCCTGAGCGCGCTCCATGCCCTTTGCTGCGCCTGCGACCCCCCGGAAAATGTTGCCACCACCGATGACGAGGCAGATCTCCGCACCTGTCTCCTGAGCTTTCTTGATGGCGTGAGCAAACGTTTCACAGGTCGGAATATCAATTCCAAACTGCCCTGGCCCCATCAACGCCTCTCCGGAGAGCTTCAACAACACCCGCTTATATTTCAATGGGCTGGAGTCGGACTCTTCGCTTTGCATCGTCGGTGTCTCCAGAATTATCGGCCTCATAGGCTCCTAAAAGATTCCCGGCCGCCTGTCATGGGCGACCGGGATGTTCAAAGCCCTTTGCGGGCAGAAAGGCAAGCGCGATCAGCTGCCTTTTGTCATGGAGGCAACTTCGTCCGCGAAGTTGTCTTCTTCTTTCTCGATGCCTTCGCCGAGCTTGAAGTGGACGAAGCCCTTAAGCGTCGCGCCCTGCTCTTCGAGGAACTTGCCGACCGTCTGGTCAGGGTTCATCACGAAAGGCTGCTCTACGAGGACAACTTCCTTGTAGAATTTCTGCATCCGGCCGACGATCATCTTTTCGATGACATTGTCAGGCTTGCCGCTTTCGCGGGCCTGCTCGGTCAGAACACGCTTTTCAGCTTCGACGATGGCCGGATCGAGTTCGTCCGTCGTGGCAGCTGCTGGCGACGTTGCTGCAATATGCATGGCAACTTTGCGGCCGATTTCTTCGAGGTCACCTGAGCCTTCGAGCGCCACGAGAACGCCAACCTTACCCATGCCAGCGGTCTCAGCATTGTGAATGTACGAGGCAACTTTGCCATCGACGCTCACCTTTGCGCTGCGGCGCAGGGTCATGTTCTCGCCAATCGTAGCGATCAGGCGCTTGATCAGGTCGTCTACCGAGCCCTCACCATCCGGCGACGGGGCAGCGGAGAGTGCCTCGACGGAACCATCAGTCTCAAGTGCGGCCTTCGTGATCCCGGCAAGTGCCGCCTGGAACTTTTCGTTCCGGGCAACAAAGTCGGTTTCAGCATTCAGCTCGACAATTGCGCCTGTCTTGCCATCGTCGGAAACCTGAACGGACACGAGGCCGTCTGCTGCGGTCCGTCCGGATTTCTTGGCTGCTTTCGAGAGGCCCTTCGCACGCAGCCAATCGGTAGCTGCTGCTTCGTCACCATTGTTTTCGACGAGCGCCTTCTTGGCATCCATCATGCCTGCGCCAGTCTTCTCGCGCAGTGCTTTAACAAGCGCAGCGGTAATCTCAGCCATTGCTGTATTCCTTCAGTTTGGTCTTCAGGTCAGACGCCTGATTTAGGCGCCTGTTGCGTCTTCAGCGGTTTCACCCTCTGCGGCTGCAGCGACATCGGCTTCGGCCATAGCGTCAACGTCTTCCAGTTCGCCAAGGTCAACACCCAGGCCAGCCGTGGACTCTGCCAGGCCGTCAAGCACGGCATCCGCAAAGAGGTTGCAGTAGAGGGAAATTGCGCGCGCAGCGTCATCATTGCCCGGGAAGCCATAATCGGCGTCGGCCGGATCGCAGTTCGTGTCGAGCACGGCCACGACCGGGATACCCAGCTTGCGGGCTTCCTGAACAGCAATCGCTTCTTTATTTGTATCGATCACGATCATTGCAGCCGGCAGGCCGCCCATGTCCGCGATACCGCCGAGGGACAGCTGAAGCTTGTCACGACGACGCTCGAGGTCGAGCAATTCTTTCTTGGTGAGGCCCTGAGCGCTATTTCCGCTTTCAAACATCGTGTTCAGCTCTTTGAGCTGCTTGATAGAGTTGGAAACGGTCGACCAGTTGGTCAGCGTGCCGCCGAGCCAGCGATGGTTCATGTAGTATTGCGCGCAACGCTGTGCCGCTTCTGCAATCGGCTCAGCAGCCTGACGCTTGGTGCCCACGAACAGGACGCGCCCGCCCTTGGCAACGGTATCGCGCACGAAGACCAGAGCCTGGTGCAGCGAAGGAACGGTCTGGGAAAGGTCCATGATGTGGATTCCCGAACGCTCACCGTAGATATACGGCTTCATGCGGGGATTCCAGCGGTGGGTTTGGTGACCGAAGTGAACGCCAGCTTCGAGCAGCTGACGCATGTTGAAGTCAGGTAGGGCCATAGATTGTCTCCATCCGGTTGGCCGTCACGGGTGGAACGTTGAGCCACCATGGCTCGTCGCACCGGATGCACCCGTGAACTGGTTTCTGATGGGGCGGCTTATACAGAAAAAGCCCGTGGCTGCAAGAGTTCTGGCACGGCTTTTGTCAGGCCGCCTTGAGCGGCTCAACGCGCTCCACGCCGGGGGCTTCTTTTAGCGCCCGCTGGGCGCTGAGACCTATCGTATAGGTCGAGGGCAGTTTGAGCGTGACAATCCGGCCGTCTTCCAGGGGCATCTCGATGAGGAGTTCCCCTTTTTCAAGGTCCTGGAGCTTTGCCAGATGGCCGACCACACCCGCAAGATCGCCAACATAGGCCCCGACAGCCAGACGGATCTTCAAAGCCCCCATCGCCTTGGACAACCGCGCCGCCTCCAGCTTCAGGACGCGCTCCGCATTCAATTTGATCTCCTCTGCGTTCCGCTTGACCCCAACCGTGATAGCAACCGCATTGCCGACCTGTAGAAGATCGTAATTCTGGGACAAGGTTTCCGGGAAGACCATCATCTCGACCTCTCCGGACGGATCCGACAAAGTGAGAAAGGCAAACTTGCCGCCATTTCGTGCCGGCTTGTCGCTGCGCGCTCGGACAACCCCAATCATTTCAAGGGGCTTCCCATCAGAAGCGCGGTCCTGAACCTCCATGGCGAGCGTCACGCGTTCGCGGTCCAGACCTTCCAGCACATCATCCAGCGGGTGACCCGAAAAGTAAAAACCGATGGACTTGAATTCCTGATCGAGCTTTTGTTGTCCGTTCCACGCTTTGACCTTCGGGAGAACGGGCCGAAGCGCGGGCTCAGCCTCGGCAAACAGGCCGCCCTGCCCGCCCTGCCGGTCCTGCGCGGCACTCACTGCAAGGTTGGCCAGCAAGGGAGCGGATTCGAGCACTTTAGAGCGATTGGCATCCATGCAATCGAATGCGCCCGCTTTCGACAGGGATTCGAAGGCCTTCTTGTTTACATGTCGTGGATCAACGCGTTCCGCGAAATCGTAGAGATCAGCAAACGGCCCATCCTTCTCCCGGATTTCGACGACATGTTTCATGGCTTCAAGGCCAACGCCCTTGAGCGCCCCCAGCGCATAGACCACGGCGCCATCGCGCACATCGAAATCGGCGGTGGATGCGTTCACATCCGGCGCAAGGACCGGAATCTTGAGACGTTTCGTTTCCTGGAAGAAGGCGGCCAGCTTGTCGGTGTTGCCGATATCGAGGCTCATGGAAGCGGCAAGGAACTCCACCGGGAAGTGCCGCTTGAGATAACCGGTATGATAGCCGATCAGGGCGTAGGCTGCGGCGTGAGATTTGTTGAAACCATAGCCCGCGAACTTCTCCATCGTATCGAAGATGTCGTTGGCAAGCTTCTCTTCCATGCCCTTCTGCTCGGCCGCGCCTTCCACGAAGCGCTTCCGTTGGGCAATCATCTCCTCGACTTTCTTCTTACCCATCGCCCGGCGAAGAAGGTCGGCTTCGCCAAGGGAGTAGCCAGCGATCTCCTGCGCCATCCGCATGACCTGTTCCTGGTACACAGGTACGCCATAAGTCGCTTCGAGGACCGGCTTCAGGTCTGGATGCTGGTAGACAACCGAAGACGGGTCGTCCTTGCCCTGCACATAGACAGGAATGTTCTCCATCGGACCGGGGCGGTAGAGCGAGATAATAGCAATGACGTCTTCAAGATTGTGGGGCCGCACCTTCTTGAGCGTATCGCGCATACCTGCGCCTTCGAGCTGGAACACACCGAGTGTCTCGCCGCTCGCCATCAGGTCATAGGTCGCTTGGTCGTCAAGGCTCTGCCATTCGGGCCCGACATCCCGGCCATCCCGACGGATCAATTTCAAAGCGCGATCAATGACGGTGAGCGTTTTAAGGCCGAGGAAGTCGAACTTCACAAGCCCCGCCATCTCCGCATATTTCATGTTGAACTGCGTTGCCGGAAGATCAGCGCGCGGATCATTATAAAGTGGCACAAGTTCAACGAGCGGCCGGTCGCCAATCACAACACCCGCCGCGTGCGTACCGGCATTCCGGTACTTGCCTTCCAGCGACAGTGCGACTTCCAGCAACTCGCCAACACGCTCATCCGCGTCAATCTCGTCCTGGAATTTCGGTTCGTCGTCAATCGCGTCCTGAAGTTTCGGCGGATTGGCCGGATTGAACGGGATGAGTTTGGCAAGCCGGTCGACCTGACCGTATGGCATCTGCATGACGCGTCCGACGTCTCGCACCACAGCCTTAGCCTGCAGTGTACCGAAGGTGATGATCATGGCCACAGAATCCGCGCCATACTTGTCGCGGACATAGCGGATGACCTCGCTGCGGCGCTCCTGACAAAAGTCGATATCGAAGTCAGGCATCGACACACGTTCCGGGTTCAGGAAGCGTTCGAAGAGCAGGTCAAAGCGAAGTGGATCGAGGTCGGTAATCAACAAGACCCAGGCAACGAGCGAGCCAGCACCGGACCCCCGCCCAGGACCGACCGGGATGCCATTGTCTTTGGCCCATTTGATGAAGTCCGAAACGATCAGGAAGTAGCCGGGAAATCCCATGCGTTCGATAATCGTCAGCTCATAGTCGAGCCGTTCGAAATAGGTGTCGCGTTCGGCATAGAGTTTGTCTGCGGCACCAAGACGGTATTCCAGCCCTTCAAGGGCCTGCTTGCGCAATTCCTCGGACTCTGAGCGGCCTTCATTCGAGAAACTCGGAAGGATGGGTTTGTGCGTTTCGGCTTTCACAGCACAGCGTCGTGCAATCTCAGCCGTATTGGCGATCGCTTCAGGCAGGTCTGCGAACAGCTCCTGCATTTCGCTAGCGGTTTTCAGGTATTGGGAGGCGTCAACGCGCTTGCGATCTTCCTGACCAAGATACTGGCCGTTGGAGATGCACATCATGGCATCATGCGCCTTGGCGTCAGACGACTTCATGAACCGCGCATCATGTGTGGCCACAAGCGGCAGGCCCAGTTCGTAGGCCAGATCAATCAGCCCGTCTTCGCAGGCATATTCGTCATCCGTGCCGTGACGTGTGATCTCGACATAGCACCGTCCTGGATAGGCCGCCGCCAACGTCGAGAGCTCTGTGCGGGCATCGGCGACGCGGCCTTTCAGCAAATGACGCGCGACTTCACCTTCCGCGCCACCTGTCAGCAGGATGAGCCCGTCGGTATTTTCCAGAAGTAAGTCACGGGACAGCTTCGGCACGCCGTCCGCTGCATCCAGATACGCCCGCGACGACAACAGCATCAGCCGTTTGTAACCGACATCATTTTGCGCATAGAGCGAGACCCGCGTTGGCTCGCTTTTCGGTATGCCATCGGTCACGTCAAAACAGCAGGCCATGATTGGCTGGATACCGGCGTCCGACAGCGTTAGGGAAATTTCGAGCGCGCCGAACAAATTGTTCCGGTCCGTGATCGCCACAGCGGGCATGCCCTGTTCAACACACCAAGCCTTCAGGCCTTTCGGCGTGATCATGCTTTCGAGCAGTGAATAGCTCGAGCGGACAGCAAGGTGGATGAAGGGCGACTCAGTCACGGAAAATCTCCTGTTCACAGGATACAGTGCCGTGCTCAGCCCTGCCAGACCAGACTCCGGCCGCCGCGATCCACAACTTAGTCCGGTAAGTAATCGACCAGCTTGCCGTCAGAGAGCGTCAGAACGCGGTCCATATGCCGGATCAGGGAGAGGTTGTGGGTCGCCACCAATACAGCGGCGCCCTCATCCCGCACCATGTTGATCAGGGTCGCGAAGACCCGCTCGGTCGTTCCTGGGTCCAGGTTTCCGGTCGGTTCGTCGGCAATGACCAGGCGGGGATCATTTGCCAGCGCGCGGGCAATGGCGACGCGCTGCTGCTCACCGCCCGACATTTGCGCCGGTTGGTGATGACCCCGCTCGTCGAGTCCCATTTCTCCAAGCAGATGTTCGGCCTTTTCCCGTGCGGCGGACTGTTTCACCCCCGCAATCATCAAGGGCATGGCGATGTTGTCAGCAGCATTGAACTCGGGAAGCAGGTGGTGGAACTGGTAGACGAAGCCGATCTTTGCGCGGCGGATCGCCGTACGCCCTTTGTCGTCCAGCGCAAGACAATCGATGCCGTCCAGCATCACCTTGCCGGATTCCGGTCGCTCCAGCAGGCCAGCCGTGTGCAACAGGGTCGACTTGCCAGAACCGGAGGGGCCGACAAGCCCCACAAGCTCACCCGCATTCAATTGCAGGTTCGTGCCACTGAGAACGTGAAGCTCGCCTGCGGCGGTCTTGTAGAAACGGTCGATATTGCGAAGTTCGAGAACGGGCTGAGTCATTATTCGAACCTCAACGCGCTAACCGGATCCTGGCGGGAGGCCCACCAGGCCGGAATGATGGATACCAGCATCGACATTCCGAGCGCATAGAGGCCGGTCCGTGCAACTTCACCCCAATCCAGGATCGCTGGCAGGCCTTCAAGGCCATAAACCTCTGCATCGAAGACTTCACCCGGAACGAACAGATTGATGAAAGCTTCAACAGCGCCGATGTTCGTCACGACAAGGATACCAATTACCATCCCGAGCAAGGCGCCGAGCGTGCCCAGTATGGTTCCGACAAGCAGGAACACGCGCAACACGCCCCCTCGCCCTAGGCCAATTGTCCTCAGGATGGCGATGTCCCGCGTCTTGTTCTTTACCAGCATCACGACGCCGACGATGATGTTCAAGGTGGCAATGCCCATGATGACCATCACCAGAAGGCGAACCATCGTTCGCTCGACCTGCAGCGCGTTCAGATATCCTGCACGCTGGCTCTTCCAGTCAAAAGTATAGAGTGAATTGCCAGTAGCCTCGGCAATTGCCGTCATGGCTTCGGTTGTTCTGTTCGGATCATCCAGGCGGATGTCCAGCATCTGGTAGCGGTCTTTCGACTGGAACAGGATCTGCGCCTGGTCCATCGGCATGAAAATGTAGAGCCGATCAAGTTCGACACTGCCGGTCTTGAATACGTCGCCGACCGTGTAGGCCTTGCTGCGCGGTGTCGATCCGAGCGGGCCGGCATTTGTCTGCGACGTGATGATCTCGACCTTGTCGCCCGGACGGATGCCAAGCCCTTCACGTCCTGCCGCGAGAAACGCCCCCATCATAACGACATTGCCGCCATTCTTCCCTTCTCCGAACCCTGACTCGATCGCCGCGGCTCCGCCATCCTTCAGGAAGGGCATTGTGGCGAGGTCTTCCTTGCGGATTGCCCGCACGGCGGCCCCCGTCTTGCGGCCGTTCGCGGTCACGAGGACATATTCCTCAATGTAAGGCGCCACGCTCGACACGCCGTCGATCAGGCTGATCGTTTCGGCAATCTGCTCTGCCTCTTCCTCTGTGTACGACGCAACGACCCCGTAGACATGAGGCTGGCCACCTAGCAGTGCGTCAAGCAACGTTGCGCGGAAACCGCTCATAATTGACATGGTGATGATCAGCGCAGCAACCGCAAAGAAGATGCCGACAAAGGAAATGATCGAGATCAGGCTTGCGCCGCCATGTTCGCGCTTGGCCCGCAGATAGCGCCAGGCCAGTGTGCGCTCCAGCTTCCCAAACGGCGCAGCGGCAGCGGATGGCAGCTCACTCATTCAGGATGCACCTTGCCTAGAGCATCGGCGAGCGGCATTTCGGACTTCTCGCCCGTCTTGCGGTTCTTCACTTCGACCACCCCATTCTTCAAACCACGCGGACCGATAACGATCTGCCACGGCAAGCCAATCAAATCCATACGCGCGAACTTGCCCCCAGCACGGTCTTCCGTGTCATCATAGAGCACATCGATTCCAGCAAGCTCAAGCGCCTGATATGCCTGTTCACTAGCCTCATCACACGCTTCATCGCCGACTCGCATATTAATGATGCCAACCTGGAACGGCGAAACGCTTTCCGGCCAGACAATGCCATTCTCGTCATGGCAGGCTTCAATGATGCCCCCGACAAGGCGCGAAACGCCAATCCCGTAGCTACCCATCTCAACCGGTACCATTTGCCCATCAGGCCCTTGCACGACTGCGTTCATGGGTTCGGAGTATTTGGTGCCGAAATAAAAGATATGGCCGACTTCAATGCCGCGCGCGGAGACCTTCCGGTCTTCAGGCAGTTCAGCGAATGCTGCCTCATCGTGCATCTCTTCAGTCGCGGCATAATATTGTGTCCGCTTTTCGACTTCCGCCGTCAGGTCAGACGAGAAATCCAGGTCCAGACCTGGCGCCGGCATATCGAGTAGGGTCTTGTCGCAGAAGACCGCACTCTCGCCGGTATCAGCAAGGATGATGAATTCGTGGCTCAGTTCGCCGCCAATCGGGCCTGTGTCTGCGCGCATGGGCACGCCGGTCAGGCCGAGGCGCGAGAACGTGTTGAGATAAGCACAGAACATGCGGTTATAGGAGTGGCGCGCATCTTCCGGCGTCAGGTCGAAGGAATAGGCATCCTTCATCATGAACTCGCGGCCCCGCATCACGCCGAAACGTGGCCGGATTTCATCGCGGAACTTCCATTGCTGGTGATAAAGGTTCAGCGGCAGCTGTTTGTAACTCTTCACATAAGAGCGGAAAACATCGGTGACGAGTTCTTCATTCGTCGGGCCGTACAGCATGTCGCGGTCATGCCGGTCAGTGATGCGCAGCATCTCCTTGCCATAGGCTTCATACCGACCGGACTCGCGCCAGAGATCGGCTTGCTGCAGCGTTGGCATCAGCATTTCCACAGCGCCAGCGCGGTTCATCTCTTCGCGCACGATCTGTTCGATCTTCTTGAGAACACGAAGGCCAAGCGGCAGCCATGTGTAGATGCCTGCACCGTTCTGGCGAACCATGCCGGTGCGCAGCATCAACTGGTGCGAGGCGATGGCCGCATCTGACGGGGCTTCTTTGGATACGGGCAGGAAATACTTCGACAGACGCATGGAATCTCCGTGATCGCGCACTAAACGAAGGCCACCTAGCCGCAGCGCCCCCTATTGCGCAAGCAAACGTGGCACGATGATGGCTGTAAGGGCGGTCAGGACAACCGCGCCGCCAGTCGCCCAGAGCGCTTTCTTGGCCAGCATAGGGTTTTTCGGCGCCGCTTCTTCCGTCCCCTCAATCGTGGAGCCGTCTTCCCACTGCCCCTTCACGCCGATCGGGAGAACGACGAAAAAGGACAGCCACCAGGCAATCGTGAAGACAACACCGGCGCCGAAAATGGTCATCAGTGGGCTTCCTTGGGGGTTTCCATCAGCTCAATCAGGACGCCGTTCGAATTCTTCGGATGGACGAAGACGATGGGAGTCCCATGTGCGCCGATCCGGGGCTTTCCGAGGACCGTGGCACCGCGCTTGCCCATCTCTTCGACCGCTTCGTTGATGTCATCCACTTCAAAGCAGACATGATGCTGACCGCCTTTTGGATTCTTCGTGATGAAGTTGGCGATGGGCGATTCGTCATTCAGCGGCTCGATCAGCTCAATCTGGCTGTTCGGCAAATTGACGAAACAGACCTTTACGCCCTGCTCCGGCATGTCGAATGGCGTGGTGATGTCTGTAGCGCCATATAGCGACCGGTAGGTCTCGCAGGCGGCATCAAGATCCGGCACGGCGATGCCGACATGGTTCAGGGGGCCGATTTTAAACTCTGACACGGGTTTCAACTCCTCAGGACGATCACTTCTATAACGGGGCGGTGACCAAATGTTTCAAGGCAAGCCTTCCGCAGGGCGCGGCCGACGGTTCGCTCAACGGCATCATCGTCCATCCGGTCGCGTTTCTTCATGCGACCAATTGCATCCTCTGCGGCAATTTCGAGCGGTTCGACGCTCTCATCGGCGAGACGGCCATCCGCTTCAGACAGGCCTTTCGCTATGACCACCGGACCGTCGAGAATATCGCCATCCTCATCCAGCGTCATCGAGGCGAACAGGATGCCCGACCAGGAGAGCTTCCGGCGTTCTTCTATGCCTTGGGCACCTTCCGGCACGAGGCGGTCGCCATCCAGGAACAGACGCCCTGCCGGCACAAGATCGGTGATCTCCGCCTTCCCCGGTGCCAAGCGAACAAGACTGCCATTCTGAGGCGTGACGGCGTGCGGCACCTGAAGCGATTTTGCGAACGTCGCATGCTCCATGATGTGACGCCGCTCGCCATGAACTGGCACCGACACTTTAGGACGCACCCAGCCATACATGCGGCGCAATTCATCGCGGCATGGGTGGCCCGACACGTGGATGGGATACGGCACCATTCGTGGCGTGATGACCCGAACGCCCTGTTCAGCGAGCGCGTTCTGGAGCGCAAAGATGCCCTTCTCATTGCCCGGGATTTGCCGGGATGAAAAGATCACGGTGTCGCCTTTATGGAGCGATACATTGCGGTGGTCACGCCGGGAAATACGGGTCAGCGCGGCGCGGGATTCGCCCTGGCTGCCTGTGCAGAGGTAGAGAATGTGCTCGGCCGGAATCTGACTCGCCTCGGACTCGTCCACAAACTCCATATGGGGCGGCAGGATACCGACCGATTTGGCCGCATCGGTGATGCGATGCATGCTGCGCCCGACCAGGCACACGGCCCGCCCCGCCAACTCCGCGGCCTCAACAATTGATTTCACCCGCGCGACATTAGACGCAAAGGTTGTCACAGCTACGGCCTGTTTCTGCTCAGCGATCAGGTCGATCAATCCCTGCTTCACCGATTCCTCTGAGCCAGACTCGCCCTCCTCGAATACGTTCGTAGAGTCGCAGACCATGGCGAGAACGCCTTCATCGCCAAGGGCGGTCAGGCCTTTGACATCCGTCGCAGACCCGATCTGGGGATCCGGATCGATCTTCCAGTCGCCGGTGTGCAGGATCGTGCCCAGCGGCGTCTTGATCGCCAAGGCGTTCGGCTCGGGAATTGAGTGAGTCAGCGTGACATAGGTAACTTCGAACGGCCCGGCCTGAACTGTTCCGCCTAGCGCAACCGGCTTGAGCCAAGACGGGTCCACGCCGCGCTCAACCATTTTCGAGCGCACGAGCTCTGCTGTGAACGGCGTCGCGTAAATAGGCGCCTTGGTCTTCAGGCGTGGATACAACAGGCCGACCGCGCCGATATGGTCCTCATGCGCATGCGTCAGGAATACCGCGTCGATCTTCTCGCCGATCAGATATTCCGGATCCGCGCAGATCAGGTCAATCCCCGGTGTCTCAAGCGATCCGAACGTCACACCGAGGTCTGCAATGATCCAACGGCGGTCATGCGCCGGCCCATAGCCATAGGCATTGAGGTTCATGCCGATCTCGTCGCATCCCCCCAGAGGGAGGAATACCAGTTCGTCCTCAACACCAATCGTATCTGCCATGCTTATCAACTATTCCGTCTGTAAATCTCGAGCAGGCCCCGGATGGTAATGTCCTGATCATAATAATCTATTGTTTCGCTGGCCCCTTCAAAGAGGGAGGCCACACCCCCGGTCGCGACGACCTTCATCGGCTTGCCGTATTCCTTCTTGATCCGGGTGACGAGACCGTCGATCAGATCGATATAGCCCCAGAATACGCCGGACTGCATCGCGCTGATCGTGTCCTGACCTATCACGCGCGGAGGCTTCTGGATCGCGATGCGCGGCAATTGCGCTGCGGCATCGTGCAGTGCACGCACTGAGAGGTTGATGCCTGGCGAGATGATACCACCTTCAAATCCGCCATCCTCGGCCACCACATCGAACGTCGTAGCTGTGCCGCTGTCGATTACGATCAGATTACCGGGATAGGTCACATGAGCGCCGAGCGCACTGACGATCCGGTCGGCGCCAACCTGTTCCGGCCGGTGTATGCGGACTTCAACGCCCGTTTTCAGGTCTGGATCGCCAATGAACATAGGCTCGAGGTTCAAGTAACGGCGCGCAAGGTTCCGGAAATTGAACTGGGCCTGGGGCACAACCGTAGAGATCACACATCCCTTGATCCGTTTCAGATCCATTCCGTACATGTCGGCCAGCCGCCACAACCATGCCGCATGATCGTCGGCGGTCTTGGTGGCGTCCGTCGCGCTGCGCCACTGGTTTACCCAGTTCTCGCCGTCATGAATGCCGAACACCGTGTTCGTGTTGCCTACATCAATTGCCAGCAGCATGTCTTAGCTACTCCCTATCAGGCTGACGTCGCCAGCCCGTACTATCTCTCTGCGTCCGTCGGGCAATCTGAGCACCAGAGACCCGTCATCCGCCATATCTTCCAACACGCCTATCAGGGGATCGCCATTTCGCGAAACCGAGATGGTCTGCCCGAGGCCCTCAGCGACCTTCAGCCAATCTTGTCGTAATGTTTCAAATCCTTGCCGCGCCTGCTCAAGACGACGCTCGAACGCGTCACGAAGCGCCGTCAGGACATCTGCCGGGGTCAGCACGGTATCGCCTCTCAAGGCGTGCAGGCATGTTGCCGCCTGGCCCGCGCCTTCCGGTGCAGAGGCCACATTGATCCCAATGCCCGCAGCGACCCAAAACTCTGCGCCCTGCCCGCCGGTTTCGATCAGAATTCCGGAAATCTTCGCGCCGCTCACACGCGCATCGTTTGGCCATTTCAATCGGACCGGTGCGTCTGGCGCGAGCTGCGCGGCAACGTCTGCCACAGCCAGAGCCCCGGCGAACGGGATACGCGCTGCGATCGCAATGCCGCCCGGCTCGTGAAACAGGGCCGTTGAGAACAAATTGCCTGTCGACGATATCCACGGCCGCTGCAGACGCCCTCGCCCAGCTGTCTGGGCTTCAGCGACAAGCCAGCAATCTTCGAATTGGCCAGCCTTCGCCCGCCGTCTGGCTTCGGTGTTCGTGCTGTCTACGACGCCAAGATGGTAGACCGGCCAAGTTGGACTCAACCTGTGAGCCCCATTGCGGCTGTACTCGCCCATCCGGATAGCGCATTGATGAAGAACAGGAACAGGATACCCGCAATGAGCGCGGCCAGAAGGACGGTCAGGGTAACCGACCCATCGATCGCCTCGAATTTCTCGGTGGGCTCATCAAACCACATGATCTTGATGAGGCGAAGATAGTAGCCAAGCGACACGACCGAAGCGAGCACGAGGATGATGACAACCGGCATCAGTCCGGCTTCCACACCCGCAGACAGCACTTCCCATTTTCCGAAGAAGCCTCCGAAGGGTGGCAGGCCAGCCATCGAGAAGATCAGGATGGACAAGGCAATCGCGAGGACGGGACGCTTGCGCATCAGGCCGCCGAGCTCGTTGATCCCTTCAACCATACCGCCTTTACGGCGCATGGCCAGAACACCCATGAACAGGCCGAGGGACGCGATCACGTACAGGGTCATGAAGACCAGGAGCGGGCCTGCCCCGAATTCCTTGCCCGCCGCAACCGCGACCAGCGCATAACCCATGTTCGCGATTGATGAATAGCCCAAGAGGCGCTTGATATTGGTCTGTGTCAGCGCGCCCAGCGAGCCGATGATCATCGACAGGCCGGCAATGATGCAGAGGATCAGCTGCCATTGGTCGATCACGTCACTGAACATGGTGAACATGACATTCGCAAAGACCACCATGCTTGCCATTTTTGGCGCGGACGCGAAGAAGGCCACGACGGGCGTGGGTGCGCCTTCATAGACGTCCGGCGTCCAGATATGCATTGGAGCAGCCGACACTTTGAAGGCCAGGCCAACGATCATGAGCACCATGCCGAACATCATGCCGATGGACGGCTCTGCGGCGGCTATGAGTACGTATTCGGTCGATCCGCTGAAGCCATAGACCAGCGATGCCCCATAGAGCAGCATGCCGGACGCCAGCGCGCCCAGAACGAAGTATTTCAGGCCCGCTTCAGAGGCTTTGGCCGAATCCCGATGGAAGGCTGCAAGCACGTAAGATGACAGGCTGAGCGTCTCGACGCCCATATAGAGAGTCATCAGGTCAGCCGCCGACAGGATCATACCCATGCCGAAGGAGGCGAGCAGGATCAGCAGCGCGTATTCGTACCGGATTGTACCATGGCGTTTCAGGAAGCCTTCGGACGCCAACAGGGCAAAGCCTGCCAGCACATAGCTGACGAATTTCGCGAAGTTCACGAACATGTTAGTGCGGACGAGGCCGTTGAAGGCCTCACCGCCCTCATAATTCATGAGCGAGAACGCGGCGGCCGCGAACAACGCCAAGGCGCCGAACTTGATGGACGCGTTGTTGAAACGGTCCTTCAGCGTGGCGCCTACAAGGACGCCAATCAGGGCCATCGCAACGAGCCAGAGCTCAGGGCCTACGGCCAGTATCATGGCAGTGAAATCAATCATGAGATCAGCCTCCCGCCATCAGGTTCAGAATGCGCAAGGCAGAACCCTCGGTAATGTTGAAAATCAAATTGGGCGCCACACCGAACAGGATTGTGAGGAATGCGAGGGGTGCGATGCAGATCCACTCAATCATATTCATGTCCTTGATCGAGTTCAGCTCCGGATTGGTGATCTGACCGAATACGGTCCGTCGATACAGGGTCAGCATATAGACCGCTGAGAAAATCACGCCGAGCGCAGCGCCGGCTGCCGCCCAGGTCGAAGCCTGAAAGCCGCCAACCATGGTCAGGATCTCACCAATGAAGCCGGAGGTGCCCGGCAGGCCGACATTGGCCATGGTGAACAGCATGAAGAAGGTCGCATACACCGGCATGCGGTGCACGAGCCCACCATAGGCCGCGATCTCCCGCGTGTGCATCCGGTCATAGACGACGCCAACGATCAGGAACAGCGCGCCGGAAATCAGGCCGTGGCTGAGCATCTGGAAGATGGCCCCCTGCACGCCTGCCTCGTTGAAGGCAAAGACGCCAAGGGTGACAAACCCCATGTGCGCAACCGATGAATAGGCAATCAGCTTCTTCATGTCGGTCTGGCGCCAGGCGACGAGCGACGTGTAGACGATGGCAATCACGGCCAGCGCAAACATGAAGGGCTGGAACAGCTGGCTCGCATCCGGGAACATCGGCAGCGAGAACCGCAGGAAGCCATAGCCGCCCATCTTCAGCAGAATCCCTGCCAGCAGGACGGACCCCGCCGTCGGGGCCTGGACGTGCGCATCGGGCAGCCATGTATGGACCGGCCACATGGGCAGCTTCACGGCGAAAGACGCCATGAAGGCCAGCCAGAGCCACGTCTGGACATTCGGATCGAAGGAATACTTCTCCAGTATCTCGAAGTCGGACCCACCTGCGGTCTGGTACATGTAGACTACGGCCACCAGCATCAGCAGCGAGCCGATCAGCGTATAGAGGAAGAATTTGAACGCGGCGTAGATCTTGTCCTTGCCGCCCCAGATACCAATGATCAGGAACATCGGGATCAGGCCAGCTTCGAAGAAGATATAGAACAGGACAAGATCCAGCGCGGTGAAGACTCCGATGATGAAGGTCTCAAGCACGAGGAACGCGACCACGTACTCCGTCACGCGCTTGTGGATCGAATTCCAACTGGCCAGCAGACAGATCGGGATCAGGAAGGTCGTCAGCAGGATCAGCGAAATAGACAGGCCATCAATGCCCATCTTGTAGCTGATGTTGCGGTACCAGCTGTATTGCTCGACGAGCTGATACCCTGGCTGAGACGCATCAAAGGAGGCGAAGGCAGCCAGTGACGCAATGAAGGTCGCGCCGGAAATGATCAGGCCGGCCAGAAGCGCCGTACGGCCTTCCGTGTCGCTGGACGATGCCTCACGGCTACCTGCGGTCGCCGCTCGCACGATCATGATGATGAGCGCTCCTGCCAATGGCAGGAAAGTCATCGCTGAAAGAATGGGAAAACCGCCCATCAGTTGGCTCCTCCAGCGCGCAGCCACAGTATTCCGCCGAATACGAGTGCAGCGCCGATAATCACGAAAGCGTAATGGTAAAGGTATCCGGTATGCATCTTAGACAGGCGCCCGGCAGAAGCCTTGGTCACCGCCACAACGCCGTCAGGGCCGATACCGTCAATGATTTTCTTGTCGGCCTTCCAGAACAGGTTTCCGAGCATGGCGGACCCTTTCACGAACGTGGCCTGATAGATCTCGTCGAAATACCATTTGTTGTAGAAGAGCGAATGCAGTGGACCGCCGCTGTCCGCGACGCGCTTACCAACACCCCGGTTGAAGTAATAGGTGAACGTCGCAATCAGGAAGCCGGCAATTGTCACGACCAGTGGCGCATAAAGTACCCATTCTGGAACATTGTGGCGGTCGTGCAGGACATGGTTCTCGGCGGCTCGATAGATGGCGCCTGCCCAGAAGGTCTCATTGTTGCCGTCCACGAAGGCGTCGTAGAAATACACGCCTGCGAAGATCGCGCCGAGGCTGAGCAGTGCCAGAGGCACCAGCATGACAAGGGGGCTCTCATGCGGCGTGTGATCATGGGCGTGACCGTGCGCGTCATCCGCAGCGTGCGCATCTTCATGCGCGTGGTCGTCATGATGATCATGCGCTTCCCAGGTCTTCGGACCGTGGAACGTCATGTAGATGAGGCGCCAGGAATAGAAGCTCGTCAGGAAGGCGGCGATCAGGCCGAACCAGAACGCAACCTGTCCGAACATTACGTCTGCCTGGCCGCTCGCAAACGTGCTTTCGAGGATCGCATCCTTGGAGAAGAAGCCAGCGAAACCGATCTGAGTGTGCGGAATACCGAGGCCGATAATGGCAATCGTCCCGATCATCATGGCCGCATAGGTCAGCGGCATGAATTTGGCGAGCCCGCCCATGCGGCGCATGTCTTGCTCGTGATGCATGCCGTGAATGACGGAGCCAGCGCCGAGGAACAGGAGCGCTTTGAAAAAGGCGTGCGTGAAGAGGTGGAACATGGCCGCCTCATAGGCGCCGACACCTGCCACGAAGAACATGTAGCCGAGCTGGGAACAGGTCGAGTAGGCAATCACGCGCTTGATGTCGTTCTGTGCCATGCCGACGGTCGCCGCATACAGCGCCGTCACCGCGCCAACGATGGTAATCATGCCGGCAGCGTAGAAAGTGTACTCATAGATCGGCGAGAGGAGGCAGACGAGATAGACGCCTGCGGTCACCATCGTCGCCGCGTGGATCAGGGCAGACACCGGCGTCGGTCCTTCCATCGCGTCCGGCAGCCAGACATGCAGGAAGAATTGTGCCGACTTGCCCATCGCCCCGATGAAGAGCAGTACGCCGATCACCTCGAGCGCGTTCAGATTCCAGTGGAGGAACGGGATCACCAGGTCGCGGACCGGTGACGCTTCCGCGAAGCCAACCGGCACAACGGCCACATTGTTACGGACGGCGTCCAACACAGGACCGAACTCGACCGAACGGAACACGAAGAACACGGCCATAATGCCCAGCGCAAGGCCGAAATCGCCCACACGATTGGTAACGAAGGCCTTGATGGAGGCGTCGTTCGGCGCCTTGTTCTGGTACCAGAACCCGATCAGCAAATAGGACGCCAGCCCCACGCCTTCCCAGCCAAAGAAGAGCTGGATGAAATTGTCTGCGGTCACCAGCATGAGCATCATGAAGGTAAAGAGCGACAGATAGCTGAAGAAGCGCGCCTTGTGAGGATCCTCGCTCATATACCCCCAGGAATAGAGGTGAACGAGGCCGGACACGCCAGTGATCACCGCCATCATGACGATCGACAGCGTGTCGACGCGGATTGCCCAATTGGCCTGGAACTCTCCAACGCTGATCCAGGGCATCAGCGTGATGATATGCTGCTTGAGATCGACGCCGGTTGTCGCGGCGACAAGGCTCGCATGGTGCTCTTCCGCACCCGCATGCCCGCCCAGACCGGCAACATAGGCAAACAGCTGGATCAATGACAGCGCGCCAGCGGACAGGACCACAGCGGTCGTCAGGCTCATGACCAGCTTGTCCCCGATCTGCTTGTGCAGCAGGCCGGTCAGCGCCACGAGGCCGGGCGCCAGGACGATGTAGAGGATCAGGATATCTGGAAGCATTGTCCTACCCCTTCATCAGATCGACATTCTCAACCGAGATGTCGCCGCGGTTGCGGAAGTAGACAACGAGAATGGCGAGACCCACGGCAGCTTCGGCCGCGGCAACGGTGAGAACCAGCATCGCGAAGACCTGCCCGGCAATCGTGCCGCTGAACACGGAGAACGCGATCAGATTGAGGTTCACCGAGAGCAAGATCAGCTCGATCGCCATCAGGATGACGATGATGTTCTTGCGGTTCACGAAGATGCCCACGACCCCGATTGTAAAGAGGGCCGCCGAGACGGCGAGAAAATGGGAAAGCCCAAGGTCCATGTCTTAGATCCCCTGCCCCGGAGTGGGGTCTTTCAATTCGTAGGCATCGCTGCGGCGGCGCGACGTCTGTTTGGCAATGTTCTGGCGCTTGGTTTCAGGGCGATGGCGCAGCGTTAGGACGATAGCACCGACCATAGCCACGAGCAGGATCACGCCGGCCATCTGGAACAGCAGCAGGTATTGCGTGTACATCACCTGGCCAATCGCTTCGGCATTGGTGTCGGCGCCCGGTGACGCGTCGAAATTGCTGGCCAGATCGGCGGTGCCGATGACAGAGGCCAACACGATTTCGGCGGCAAAGATAATTCCCACCAGTACGGCGAACGGCCAGTATCTCAGCGTACCGCGTTTAAGTTCGACGAAGTCGACATCGAGCATCATCACGACGAACAGGAACAGCACCGCGACAGCACCGACATAGACGACAACCAGAAGCATCGCCAGGAATTCGGCACCAATCAGCACGAGCAGGCCGGCCGACGAGAAGAATGCGAGAATGAGCCACAACACCGAATGGACGGGGTTGCGCGCCATGATAACGGCCAGTGCCGAGACGAGCACGACGGCCGCGATCAGATAGAAAGCGAAGACTGCCACAGCCTACAAGGCCCCCTTCTTGGCGGGGCTTGGTGCCCCACGAGTTGATGATCCCAGCGCCCTATCGGTAAGGCGCATCGAGTTCCAGATTCTTGGCGATCAGTCGTTCCCAACGATCTCCGTTCGCGAGCAGGCGATCCTTGTCGTAGAAAAGCTCCTCGCGCGTTTCAGTCGCGAATTCGAAGTTCGGGCCTTCCACGATGGCATCTACCGGGCAAGCTTCCTGACAGAAGCCGCAGTAGATACATTTCACCATGTCGATGTCATAGCGTGTGGTGCGGCGCGCACCGTCAGCGCGCGGTTCGGCCTCGATCGTAATGGCCTGCGCCGGGCAGATCGCCTCGCACAGCTTACACGCGATGCAGCGCTCTTCGCCGCTCGGATAGCGACGCAGTGCATGCTCCCCGCGAAAACGCGGAGACAGGGGGTTCTTTTCAAAAGGATAGTTTACAGTCGCCTTGCGCGTGAACACTTGCTTCGTGGCAACAACCAGCGCGCCGAGAAAATCGGTGAGGAGCGCGCCGCGGATGGTTTGAGCCAGACTCATGACTGAACTCCCAGATAGGCGACATAGCCAGACACGATCAGGACTGCGACAAGCGAGGTCGGCAGGAAGATCTTCCAGCCCAGACGCATCAGTTGGTCATAGCGGTAACGAGGAACGATGGCCTTCACCATGGCAAACATGATGAAGAGAAACAGGATCTTGAACATGAACCAGAACAGGCCAGCGAACGCATTCACGAAAGGATGGTCGCGAACGAATTCCTCGCCCAGCGCGAACGGACCATGCCAGCCGCCCAGGAACAGGATCGTCATCAGCGCACACATCAGGACGATGTTGAGGTACTCACCTAGCATGAACAGCAGGTAGGGCGTCGAACCGTATTCGACTTGATAGCCAGCCACGAGTTCGGATTCCGCTTCCGGAAGATCGAACGGAGGACGATTGGTCTCGGCAAGCGCCGACACGAAGAAGATGATGAACATCGGGAACATGACGATGATCAACGGGAAATGCTGGAAGCTGAAGGCATGCCAGGTCCAGATGCCGCCTTCCTGCGCGTTCACGATGTCGGTCAGGTTCATTGAGCCGACCAGCAGGATCACCGTGACGATCACGAAGCCGATGGAAACCTCATAGGAGACCATCTGGGCCGCAGACCGCAGCGCGCCGAGGAACGGGTATTTCGAGTTCGATGCCCAGCCGCCCATGATGATGCCATAGACACCGAGGGAGCTGATCGCGAAGAGATAGAGTACGCCGACATTCAGGTTCGAGATCACCCAGCTGGTGCCGCTTGCGGTGCCCGGCGCCACCGGAATGGCCGCCCAGGCCGCAAAGGCCAGCGTACACGTCAGGATCGGAGCGATCAGAAAGACCGTCTTGTTGGCACCAGCCGGAATCACGATTTCCTTCAGCAGGAATTTTCCGAAATCGGCAAAGGACTGCATCAGGCCGAAGGGACCAACCACGTTCGGGCCCTTGCGCATCATCACAGCCGCCCAGACCTTGCGGTCCAACAACAGCAGGAATGCGATCGACAACAACAGGACCAGCGTGAACAGAGCGATCTGTCCGAGGACCAGCAATGGCCCCCAAAATTGCCCGAGAGACTCGACATAATTGCTCATGGCGCCCGCCCTACTCCGCTGCCACCGGAGTGTCCAGCGCTGAGGCCAGCGCGGAACATTCGGCCATCGTCTTGGACGCCCGTGCGATCGGGTTCGTCATGTAGAAATCGTCAAACACCGGACGGAATGTCGCGGTAGTAAGGCCTGTGGAGGCGCCGGTCATGGGAGCTTTGAGAGCCTCAACGCCCATCGCGCCCGGCGCAAAACCCAGGCCGGAGAATACGGTGGCTTCGCCTTCAGGACCGCGCAGGTCTGCACGCAGAGCATCTGCCGTGTCGTAAGGCAGCTTCTTGCCCATCACATCCGACAGGGCCCGGAAGATGGCCCAGCCTTCGCGGGCCTCGCCCTTTGGCTGCACGGCTCGGCTCGCCATCTGGACTCGCCCTTCCGTGTTGACGTACGTCGCCGACATTTCGGTATAGGCAGCACTCGGCAAGATGATGTCCGCACGCGATGCGCCCGCGTCTCCGTGCGAGCCGACATAGATGACTTTCGCGGCGCCAATGCCGGAGAGATCCACCTCGTCTGCCCCCAGCAGAACGACCGTTTCCATCTGGCCTGACAGGATGTCTGCCGTGGCAGCGCCCTGCTCGCCGGGTACGAAACCAACGTCCAGCGCGCCGACCCGGCCCGCCGCACTGTGCAGGACACCAAAGCCGGCCCAACCATCCGTGACGGCTCCGATCTCGTTCGCGAGGTCCAGGGCGTTTGCGAGCACGGCCGCGCCGTCTTCTCCGCAAAGAGCGCCTTCGCCGACAACGATCATCGGACGCTTTGCATCGGACAGAATTTTGCCGAAGTCGGAATTCCGGATATCGGCCAGCGCCGAAGCGCCTTCGCCGAGCCACGCATGATCATAAGTAAGGTCTGCAGCTTCACCGATACGGCCAACCTTGAGGTCAGCCCAGAGCCAGGCCTTCCGGATCCGGGCGTTCCAGACAGCCGCTTCCATGCGTGGATTGGTGCCGATCAGCAGAAGCGCATCAGCATCTTCCACACCGGCCAGCGTCCCATTAAGGATATAGCGCTCACGCACGCCATCGGTGCCATATTGCGCACCAGCCGGGCGACAATCGGTGTTCTGCACGCCGAGGCTGCGGAACAGATCCAGCGCGGCCTTGGCCTGCTCAACCTCAATCAGGTCTCCGGCCACGACACCGATTTTCTCAGCGGGCGCAGACAGCGCATCCTTCACGGACGCAAAGGCTTCGCCCCAAGTCGCCGGGCGGAGTTTGCCATTCTCGCGGATGTACGGCTTGTCGAGGCGCTGGCGGGCAAGGCCATCCCAGATGAAACGGGATTTGTCCGACAGCCACTCTTCATTGATGCCTTCACTGACTTCCGGAAGGATGCGCATCACGCCATCACCCTTGGCATCGACGCGGATGGCGGCGCCCATGGCGTCCATCACATCAATGGAGGATGTCTTGCGCAGCTCCCACGGGCGCGCATTGAAGGCGTAAGGCTTCGACGTCAGCGCACCGACCGGGCACAGATCGATCACATTGCCGGAAAGCTCCGAGGTCAGGCTCTTTTCGAGGTACGTCGTGATCTCGGCGTTTTCACCCCGGGAGATCATGCCCAATTCTTCCACACCGGCCACTTCAGCGGCGAAGCGCACACAGCGGGTGCACTGGATGCAACGATTCATGATCGTCTTCACCAGCGGGCCCATATACTTGTCTTCGACCGCACGCTTGTTCTCGTCAAAGCGGCTGCCGGCGCGGCCATAGGCCATCGCCTGATCCTGCAGGTCACACTCGCCGCCCTGGTCGCAGATCGGGCAATCCAGCGGGTGGTTGATGAGCAGGAATTCCATCACACCATTGCGGGCTTTCTCCACATAGGCGCCCTTGGTCCGGACATTTGGAGCAGAGCCATCGCGGTTCGGACGCATGTCGCCGACTGTCTGCGCGCAAGACGCAATTGGTTTCGGCGCACCTTCCCACTCGACGAGGCACATGCGGCAATTGCCGGCGACGGACAGGCGCTCATGATAGCAGAAGCGCGGGATCTCGGCGCCCGCCTCTTCGCACGCCTGCATCAGCGTGTAGTGGCGCGGCACTTCGATGTCCTGGCCATCGACGTTCAGTTTGAAAAGATCGTCGGACATACTCTCTACTCCGCTGCCACGACTGCGCCCTGCACCATGGCGCGCGGCAGCCTGTACTGGTTGATGCGATCTTCGATCTCATGACGGAAATGACGGATCAGGCCCTGGATCGGCCACGCGGCCGCATCGCCAAGCGCGCAGATCGTGTGGCCTTCGACCTGCTTGGTGACATCCAGCAGCGTCTCGATTTCATCGTGCTCGGCCTCGCCCGTGACCATGCGTTCCATGACGCGCCACATCCAGCCCGTACCTTCACGGCATGGCGTACACTGGCCACAGCTTTCATGCTTGTAGAAGTAAGCGAGCCGGGCAATCGCCTTGATCAGGTCGGTCTCCTTGTCCATTACGATGACGGCCGCCGTACCAAGCCCTGACTTCAGGTCCCGCAGCGTGTCGAAATCCATGTGGGCGTCCATGATCTGTTCGGCCGGCACCATCGGCACCGAAGACCCGCCCGGTATGACCGCTTTGAGATTGTCCCAGCCACCCCGAATGCCACCGCAATGCGTATCGATCAGGTCACGGAAGGTGATCGACATCTCTTCTTCGACATTGCATGGCTTGTTGACGTGCCCTGAGATGCAGAACAGCTTCGTGCCCGCATTGTTCGGACGCCCAAAGCCAGCGAACCATTCGGCGCCGCGACGCAGGATGGTCGGCGCGACCGCGATGGACTCGACATTGTTCACCGTCGTCGGGCAGCCATACAGGCCCGCATTGGCCGGGAATGGCGGCTTCAGGCGCGGTTGGCCCTTCTTGCCTTCCAGACTCTCCAGCAGGGCCGTTTCTTCACCGCAGATATAGGCGCCGGCGCCGTGATGGACGTAGAGATCGAAATCCCAGCCATTCACATTGTCCTTGCCGATCAGCTTGGCTTCGTAGGCTTCCTTGACGGCCTTCTCGAGCGCGTGGCGTTCATTGATGTATTCGCCGCGCAGGTAGACGTAGCATTTGTGGGCGCGCATCGCGCGGCTTGCCACCATGCAGCCTTCAATCAGCAGGTGCGGATCATGGCGCATGATCTCGCGGTCCTTGCAGGTGCCGGGCTCGGATTCATCAGCATTGACCACGAGATAGTGCGGTCGATCTCGCACTTCCTTCGGCATGAAAGTCCATTTCAGGCCCGTCGGGAAGCCAGCGCCCCCCCGGCCGCGCAAGCCAGATGCCTTGATCTGGTCACAGATCCAGTCCGGCCCCTGATCCAGCATCTCCTTGGTAAGATGCCATGCGCCGCGCTTCTTCGCCGCTTCGAGGTCGGGCGAATGCAAACCATAGAGGTTTGTGAAGATGCGATCCTTGTCCTGCAACATGGCCTAGTCCTCATCATCCGTGCTGGAGGCGCTCTGCCCCGAATCTTTCTCAGCCGACTCGGTCTTGGAAATCAGAGTCGTCTTGCCGGTGTTTTCCTTTTGCGGAACTTCGCGCTGCGTATTGGTCGGCGCCGATTCGTCCGGCTTGCCTGCTGCGGTTGGTTCCGGCTCCGGCTCGGCTGATGGCAGGTTCGGCAAACCGCCCAACTTGTTCCGCGTACCATCGAACAATTCAGGATCGGTCAGGATGGCCGTGCCACCCTCCGGCGCACTGTTGATCCGGTCGACCTGCGGACCAGGATGAGCCTCGACGCCATTCTTCAGCTTGTTCAGAATGGTGGAGAAAGAGTCTGGCGTCAGGTCTTCAAAATAATCGTCATTCACCTGCACCATCGGCGCATTCACGCACGCGCCGAGGCACTCGACTTCTTCCCAGGACAGGCGGCCATCATCCGTGACAAACATCTGTTTGCCGATCTCGGTCTGGCAGACATCCTTGAGCTTCTCGGCGCCGCGCAGCTGGCACGGCGTCGTGCCGCACAGCTGGATGTGGTATTTCCCGACCGGCTGCAGGCGAAACATCGTATAGAACGTCGCAACTTCGTAAACGCGGATGTACGGCATTTCCAGCCGGTCTGCGACTTCACGCATGGCAGGCTCAGACAGCCAGCCCTGATTATCCTTCTGTGCCAGCCACAGCATCGGGATCACTGCAGACCGCTGCTTGTCCGCAGGGTACTTGCCGCGCCAGAACGCAATCTTCTCTTCGGTCTCGGGCTTGAACGCGAATGTGTCGCCTCCAGCCTCCATGTCAAAACGGCGTAGTGCCACTACTCGCCCCTTCTCGAAAAACAGCGACGGGCTTCATCCTTGCAAGGATGTTCGTCAAAAAAGCGTATCTGCGCATTGCTCATCGGTCGATTTCCCCGAACACGATATCGAGCGAGCCCAGGATGGCGGAAACGTCCGCCAGCATGTGCCCCTTGCTGAGGTGGTCCATCGCCTGCAGGTGCGGATAGCCCGGCGCGCGGATCTTGGCGCGATATGGACGGTTCGTCCCGTCGGAGACGAGGTACACACCGAATTCACCTTTCGGCGCCTCTATGGCGACATAGGTCTCGCCCTCAGGGACGTGAAAGCCCTCTGTGTACAGCTTGAAGTGATGGATCAGCGCTTCCATCGAGTTCTTCATTTCGGCGCGGCGCGGCGGTGCCAGCTTAGAGCCTGGTACGAGAACGGGCCCAGGCCCCTCTTTCGACATCAGGTCGATGCATTGCTGCATGATTTTCACCGACTCGCGCATCTCTTCCATGCGACACACATAGCGGTCGTAATTGTCGCCGTTCCGGCCAACGGGAATTTTGAAGTCGAGTTCGGAATAGCACTCATAGGGCTGCGAGCGACGCAGGTCCCAGGCGAAACCCGATCCCCGCACCATCACACCCGAGAAACCCCACTCCATGATGGTCTTCTCATCCACAAGACCGATATCGACATTGCGCTGTTTGAAAATACGGTTTTCGGTAATCAAGCTCTCGATCTGGTCGAGCTTGCCGGGGAACTGGTCACACCATTCCGCAATGTCATCGATCAGGTTCTGCGGCAGGTCCTGATGGACACCACCAGGACGGAAGTACGCCGCATGCATGCGACTGCCGGAGGCGCGTTCATAGAATACACAAAGCTTCTCGCGCTCTTCAAAGCCCCAGGTGATTGGCGTCAGCGCACCGACGTCCAGAATCTGTGTCGTCACGTTGAGCAAGTGCGACATGATCCGGCCAAGCTCTGAATAAAGCACACGGATCAGGCTCGCCCGTCGCGGCACGTCCACGGCCAGCAATTTCTCGACAGCCAAGCACCAAGCATGCTCCTGATTCATTGGCGAGCAATAATCCAGCCGGTCGAAATACGGCATGCCCTGCAGGAACGTCTTGTATTCCAGCAGCTTCTCGGTGCCGCGATGCAACAGACCGATATGGCTGTCCACACGGGTCACGATCTCGCCGTCGAGATCAAGGATCATGCGTAGCACGCCGTGGGCGGCCGGGTGTTGCGGGCCGAAGTTCAATGTGAACTTGCGGTCTTCCATTTCAGAGATGTGCGCGGTGTCAGCCATTATTCAGAAGGCTCCTCGGCTTTCTCGTCCCCGGGAATGTGGCTTGTCATGCCCTCCCACGGTGAGAGGAAATCGAAATTGCGATATTCCTGCGGCAGTTCGACCGGCTCGTAGACCACGCGCTTTTCAAGGTCGTCATAGCGCACCTCATAGTGCCCGGTCAGCGGGAAGTCCTTGCGCAGCGGATATCCTTCAAAGCCATAGTCGGTGAGAATACGCCGAAGATCCGGATGATCGGAGAACTGGATACCGTACATGTCGAAGGCTTCACGCTCGAACCAGTTCGCGGCCGGCCACAAGCCGACCACGCTTGGCACCGGCGTATCTTCATCGGTGCTTATGCGAACGCGGACACGGTGGTTCATGCGCATCGACAGGAGGTGATAGACAACTTCGAACCGCTCTGTGCGCTCGGGATAATCCACACCGCATACATCAATGAACGTCTCGAAATTGCACTGCTGGTCGTCCCGCAGGAAGCGGAGCAGGCTCACGATATGATCACGCTCGGCCAGCACGGTCAGCTCGCCGAGGATCACATCCGCAGACTTGACCGCGTCCGGTTGGCGCGTGGCGATATGGGCGCCCAGTTCGCGGAGGGCTTCGATAGCTTCTGTGGTCATCATGTCAGCCCCTACCGTTCCAGCGAGCCTTCGCGGCGAATCTTCTTCTGCAGCTGCAGAAAGCCATACACCAGCGCTTCAGCCGTTGGAGGGCATCCCGGAACATAGATATCTACGGGCACGATCCGGTCACACCCGCGCACAACGCTGTAGCTGTAATGGTAATAGCCGCCGCCATTGGCGCAGCTGCCCATGGAGATCACGTAGCGCGGCTCCGGCATCTGGTCGTAAACCTTGCGAAGCGCTGGCGCCATCTTGTTGGTCAGCGTGCCGGCGACGATCATCACGTCGGATTGGCGGGGGGAGCCGCGTGGCGCCATGCCGAAGCGCTCAAGGTCGTAACGCGGGTTGCCGGCGTGCATCATCTCGACCGCGCAACAGGCGAGGCCGAACGTCATCCACATCAGCGAGCCGGTTCGCGCCCAGGCGATCAGATCGTCCGCAGCGGCGGTGAAATAGCCCTTGTCGGCCAACTGGTCGGACAGGCCGGTATAGAACGGATCATCATTGCCCGGCTGGAAGCCGCCTTCGACTCCGGTCCGCGCGCCGCCAAGAGCATATGTCTTGTAATCGTCAGCCATTATTCCCACTCCAGCGCGCCGCGGCGCCACTCATAAACAAACCCGATGGTCAGGACGCCCAGGAAGCCAACCATCGACCAGAAACCGAGCAGGCCTATCGTGCCGAGGCTCACTGCCCAAGGAAACAGGAAGGCCACCTCAAGGTCGAAGATGATGAACAGAATCGCGACGAGATAGAATCGAACATCAAACTTCATTCGCGCATCGTCAAAGGCCGGGAAGCCACACTCATAGGCAGAGTTCTTTTCCGGATCCGGATTGCTGGGAGCCAGAAGCACTGAACCTGCAATGAAAAGGCCGGAAATCACGGCGCCGATGACCAGAAATATGATCACGGGCAAATAGTCGAGTGCCAAGCGTTCGATCTCTGACATGATAACTTGTCTCCTGCCGCATGGGTGGCTTGATCTGGCGCCGGATTAGGACGGTTTCGCGTATGGCGCAACAGACAGACGCAATATATCGCAGCAACCCAGTCTAGCCCGAAATATTGCTCAACTCACGAGCACTTCTCTGCGGCGGTGCGTCACGCCGGAAAGTGGCATCGGCTCAACAGGCGCCGAGCCACCCCAATGAAATCTCACGGCTTTTTGCGAGCCATTCGCATTTCATCAATTAGTCGATGATGACGCCGAGCCCCTGCAGCGTCTCAAATGCAAGCTGACCCACGCCGAGCCCCTGCTCCCGCTGGAATCCCTCCAAAGCCTTTCGCGTAGCAGGTCCGAACACGCCATCCGCCTCTACGGCAAAACCGGCCGCGGTAAGCGCTCTCTGGACGTCTTTCATGGTCTTGGGGGTGATCGCGGTTTCACAGAGCACATCCCGCCACTCGGCGGTGCCCCCACCGGTAATGACACGCTTCTCTACGGTGCGATAAGTCGCAGGAATGACAACAATCTCTTCCCGCGCGGGGGACACCAGTCGCTCCACAGACACAGTCTCGTATTCGGCAGGTACTTCGATCGGCTCAACCCGCGCGGGCTCCCCGAGCACCTGCTTTACGAGCGTCCGGTATTCGGCAGGCACAATCAGCGTTTCCGATTGCTCGGCTGTGACCATCCGGGTTCGGGTAACGGTCTTGTATTCTGCTGGCACGTCCACAGGTGTCAGCACCTCCCCGGCTGATCCCTCCACCGAAGCATCTGCAGCGACCGACCGACCGACGACCTCGTCCTTCAGCTTCCAGGTCGTATAGGCCTGCCGGACCAATACCTGCTCTGTATAGGTTTCGTACTCGGCGGGAATGATATGCGTTTCCGTACGTTCCGGCCGGACCAGCACCTGCTCCGTCACCGCTTCATAGACGGCTGGCACGATCCGATATTCAATTGCGGCCTCTCGTACCTGCACCTTCTCCTGCACGGTTTCATATTCCGCCGGAGAATAGCGGATCTCTGTTCTTTCTGCCTGGTCCAGCACCTGTTCGGTGACTGTCTCGAAAGTTTCAGGGATCAATACGGGCGCGCGACAACGCTGCGGCGCGTCGTCGGACCAGGCTGGCCCGAGCATGAGGAACCCGGCGGTAGACATGATCATCAGCTTGATTTTCATGGACCTGCTCCAACCAGCACCGGAACATACGAACGTTCCAGCCTACCAAATACAACGCATTTCAACGATGCGCCCACATTCCGCAACCCTCGCCAATGCAGCCGGCTGTGTCGTCGACACACCTTTGCCGCAGGGATTCATATGCGCTCAAATCGCACGGGCACTGGTTTTCTGCGGCCCAGCCAGTATTAGAAGGCCGAATCCCAGCGCCGAGGTACTCCATGATCCCCAGATACACCCGCCCCGAAATGGCCGCCATTTGGTCCCCCGAATCCAAGTTCGGCATCTGGCTGGAGATCGAAACCCTCGCCGCAGAAGCCATGGAGCAAAAAGGGCTGATCCCGGAAGGCGTTTCCGCCGTAGTCCGTGAGCGCGCCACGTTCGACGTCGACCGAATCGATGAAATCGAGCGCGAAGTGAAGCACGACGTCATCGCCTTCCTCACCAACGTGGCTGAGCATGTCGGTGACGAAGCGCGCTTCCTGCACAAGGGCATGACCTCGTCGGATGTGCTGGACACGTGCTTCAATGTCCAACTGGTGCGCGCGACGGACCTGTTGCTGACCGGTGTGGACCGTGTGCTCGCTGCGCTGCAGAAGCGCGCCTTCGAACACAAGCTGACCCCGACCATCGGACGCAGCCACGGCATCCACGCCGAACCGACAACGTTCGGCGTGAAACTTGCCGGATACCATGCCGAATTCCAGCGCGCGCGGACCCGCCTTGAACTGGCTCGCGAAGAAGTGGCCACGTGCGCGATCTCCGGCGCAGTTGGCACCTTTGCAAATATCGACCCGTCCATTGAGACACACGTCGCCGAAAAGCTCGGCCTCAGCGTGGAGACCGTCTCGACCCAAGTCATCCCGCGCGACCGCCATGCCATGTTCTTTGCTGTATTGGGCGTGATCGCGTCATCCATTGAACGGCTTTCAACAGAGGTGCGCCACCTCCAGCGCACCGAAGTCCTTGAAGCCGAGGAATTCTTCTCGGCTGGCCAAAAGGGCTCGTCGGCCATGCCACACAAGCGCAACCCGATCCTGACGGAAAATCTCACCGGTCTCGCGCGCCTTGTGCGCTCGGCCGTGACGCCTGCCATGGAAAACGTTGCGCTGTGGCACGAGCGTGACATCTCGCACTCTTCGGTCGAACGCGGCATCGGACCGGACGCGACGGTACATCTGGACTTCGCGCTGCACCGCCTTGGCGGCGTGATCGAGAATCTCCTGATCTATCCTGACAACATGATGGCCACGATCGACAGCATGGGCGGCCTGCACAATTCCCAGCGCATTCTGCTGGCGCTGGTCGAAAAAGGCGTCAGCCGCGAGGACAGCTACCGCCTTGTCCAACGCAATGCGATGCGTACCTGGAAGAAGGAAGGCGACCTGCTCGACCTGCTCAAGCAGGATGAGGAAGTCTCGTCTCGCCTGACGGATGCAGAACTAGAGGCCCTGTTCGACCTCGGCTACCACTTCAAGCAAGTGGATACGATCTTCGAGCGCGTCTTCGGGCACTCCTGATTTTTGGGATAGTGGCGGCGCTTAGATCTTGCTGAGCGCCGTCCGTGCCTTTTGGGCAACCTCGGACCACGCACCAGTGGTAACGTCCTTTTCGGTCGCGATCCACGAACCGCCCACGGCCACGACATTTGGCAGGGCAAGATACTCGCCCGCATTGTCAGCGCTGACGCCGCCCGTCGGCATGAACTGAAGATGGGGCAATGGGCCTGACAGGGCCTTGAGCGCACCAACGCCGCCCGCGATAGCGGCCGGGAACAGCTTCAACATCCTGAACCCTTCCTCATAGCGCGTCATTGCCTCGCTCGCCGTTGCGACACCGGGGATAGTGATCTCCTTGTAGGCGCCTAGAGCGTCCAGCAAGCGCGGGGACATGCCCGGTGAGACCAGGAAGTCAGAGCCGGCATTCATCGCATTGGCAACATCTTCCTGCGTCAGGACGGTGCCCGCTCCAACAATCAGGTCCGGCTGGGCCTTCTTCATTTCCTCGATGACTTTCAAGCCGCTCGGCGTGCGCAACGTCACCTCGGCAATGGTCAACCCGCCATCGACCAGGGCTTTAGCCAGCGGCGCGGCCGCAGCCACATCCGGCACCACGAGGACCGGGACGATGGGCGCGCGCCTGGCGGCGGCTTTCAGGGCATCGAGAGAGGAATTCATCAAAGCGTCTCCTGGGCATAATAGGCAGCGGCACCGATCAGGGGCGCTTCGGGATCGTGCATAAGGCGCACGGGGCAATTCGCAAGGTAACCGGACATCGGCCCACGCTCGCGAAACCGCGCAATCGCGTCAGGCCGACGCAGGTAATCAACAATTCGTTCAGTGACCCCACCCGCCAGGACAACGCCGCCAAGCGCGCCATTGGCTAGTGCGAGATCCCCCACGGCACCCATCACGGCCTTGGCGCGCATCGCGATCAGTTGGTCGAACATCTCGTCGCCTGCATCCGCGCGCTGGCGCATCGCCTGAGGGGAAATGTCCTCCATTTCCCGGCCGAAGACTTCGCAGAAAGCGCTGTGCACGTATTCGAGGCCCATTCCCGATGCGACCAGCTCGTTCGAGACATATCCCTGCTCACGCATAAGGACACTGGCCACATCGAATTCGATGGTGTCCCTCGGAGCATAGGCGATATGACCGCCCTCCCCGGTCAGCACGCGCCATGCATCATCCCCCAGCGGGAACAAGGTCGCGACCCCGAAACCGGTACCTGGCCCGGCCACGATGACGGGCAAATCCGAAACCTCTTCGCCAGGCAGGATTTCCTCAAAATAATCCGAAGAATGCTCCGGCACAGAGCGCGCCATTGCCGTGAAATCATTGATGATCTGGATATCGTCAAAATCATGCTGACTGCACAGGCGTTTGGCCGACACCTGCCAGTTGCGGTTTGTCAGCATCACCTCGCCATCACGCACCGGGCCGGCCATGGCGAAACAGGCACGCTTTGGGTTCAAGCCAGTATCTTCAAGATACTGGCGCAACGCAGCATCGAACGTCTCGAAATTGTCTCCCGCCAATTTCGCGAACTCGTCAATCTCGATCTTCCCGCCACGCTTTTCAGCCAACGCGAACCTGACATTGGTTCCCCCAACATCCCCGACCAACACCCGGTCACTCATACGCTCAGTCCCCCCGGCTCCAGAAATTGAACTGGCTTGCGCCATTCGCAGCCGGGCCCGCCAATTCCCGGAAATAGGTGAACATCTCTCGGCCCAGTCCCATGCCATTCTCATTCGGACGGTATTCGTCCGGAATACGCCCGTCGAACTCCTCCGGATCGACCTTGATATCCAGGACACCTCGTTCAGCATCGAAGACGATCATGTCGCCATTCCGAATCTTCGCAATGGGTCCGCCTCGCGAGCCCTCAGGACTGACATGGATGGCAGAGGGCACCTTGCCGCTCGCCCCTGACATCCGACCGTCCGTCACGAGCGCGACCTTGAAGCCCCGGTCCTGCAGCACGGCGAGCGGCGGGGTCAGCGTATGAAGTTCAGGCATGCCGTTTGCCGCCGGTCCCTGGAAGCGGACAATTGCCACAAAATCCTTGTCCAACTGGCCCGCATCAAAGGCGGCCTTCAATGCCTCCTGAGAGTCGAACACGAGGGCGGGTGCCTCCAGAACGCGATGCTCCGGTTTCACGGCAGACACTTTGCTGACGCCGAGGCCGATCGGGCCGGCCATCATGCGCAGACCGCCATCCTTCGAGAACGGGTCAGAGACAGGCCGGAGAATATCTGTATTCGCACTGGTTTCCGGCGCTGCGCGCCAGGCGGCTTTCCCATCTTCCAGATAAGGCTCCACCGCATATTCCGAAATCGGCCCGGCCACGCCCATGGCGCCGCCATCCATCAACCCTGCACTCAGCAATTCACGCACGAGAAACCCCATGCCGCCCGACGCATGGAAATGGTTCACATCCGCAGGCCCGTTCGGATAGACGCGCGCCAGCAGCGGCGTAACCGCGCTGATGTCAGCAAAGTCTTCCAGTGTCAGGATGATCCCCGCTGCGGCGGCCATGGCCGGCAGGTGCAGCGCATGGTTTGTAGACCCGCCGGTCGCCATCAGGCCAACGACACCATTCACGATCGACCGCTCGTCAATCATTTCCCCAGCAGGCATGTATTGGTCACCCTGCGCGTGAATTTCAGCCATTCTGTGCGTGGCCGCGCGGGTCAGCGCCTCCCGGATTGGCGTACCCGGATTGGCAAAGGCGGCGCCTGGCAAATGAAAGCCCATGACTTCCATCAGCATCTGGTTCGAATTGGCCGTGCCGTAGAAGGTGCACGTGCCTTGGGTATGATAGCTCTCGGACTCGGCCTTCAGGAGCGCATCCCGCCCCACCTTGCCTTCGGCAAACAGCTGGCGGACGCGTTGTTTTTCCGGATTGGGCAGGCCTGATGGCATTGGTCCGGCCGGCACGAAGATGGACGGTATCCAGCCAAATCGAAGCGCGGCAATTACGAGCCCCGGCACGATCTTGTCGCAAATGCCCAGATGCATCGCGCCATCGAACACATCATGGCTCAGGCCAATGGCAGACGCCATGGCAATCACGTCGCGGGAGAACAGCGAGAGCTCCATTCCGGTGAAGCCCTGCGTGACGCCATCACACATCGCGGGCACACCGCCAGCCACCTGTGCGATTGCGTTCACCTCGCGCGCCGCTTCCCGGATAAATTTCGGATAATCCTGATACGGCGCATGGGCCGACAGCATGTCATTATAAGCCGTAATGATACCGATGTTCGGCCAGCCTGCGCCCAGCAATTGGGTCTTCTCGATGACGGCGCACCCGGCGGAGGCATGGGCCAGGCTGCTTTCCGACATGCGGCGCCGCGCGAAATCCTTCGGACGGCGGCCTCGGATCATCTCCAGATACGCCTGGCGGGAATCCCGGGAGCGTGCCCGAATGCGTTCGGTCACTTCTGCAATTTTCGGGTTCATCTCTGTCATCATGCTGCCCATACGACCGTCAAACGCGGCCCCAGTTTGTCGATTGCAAATCTGACCGGCTTTTCATCCACCGGCGCGGCCAATGCCGCTTCGAATACCGCCTTCTTTGACTCGCCGAAGATCAGAAGGATCGCGGCGGCGGCGCTCGTCACGGCCTTACCCGTCAGGGTCATCCGCTGTGTATGATTACCCGCAACAGGGCATCCGGTTGCATCAATGGATGCGATTGTGGCGTCGCTTGCCAGCGCCTCGGAGAGACCAGCCGATCCCGGAAACCAGCTCGCTGTATGACCGTCCTCGCCCATGCCGAGCAGGATGACATCCGCTGACGTGCAATGTGATGCGTATGCCATGTCGCGGTCTGTCGCTGCCTCCTGCGGTGCAGAATCCAGGGTTTTCATTGGCAGGAGACCGGCTGAACCGGCACGCCCCTTCAGCAGGCGGTTGCGGACAAGCCGCTCATTCGAGGCGTCGTCTTCCGGATCGACCCACCGCTCGTCGACGAGGCCGACCATCACGCGCGCCCAGTCGATCTCGGTTGTGGTCAACGCATCGAACACGCTGCCCGGCGTTGAGCCGCCGGATACCATGAGAGATGCGGTGGCTTTCGACTCCAGAGCCTTTTCGAGACCGCCCACAATAAAATGCATGGCAAAGCGGGTTGCCTCTTCACGGCTGTCAAATGTCATGAATTCGTGGGCCAGTCCGCTCATGAGCCTTCCCACCAGGCCCGGCCATCCCGGTCCATCATCATGGCAGCAGCCAGTGGGCCATCCGACCCGGCCGAATAGGCTTCCGGGGGTTCACCGGACTGCTCCCAGGCTTCGATCAGACCATCGACCCACGTCCATGCGGCCTCGACTTCATCCTTGCGCATGAACAGGGACAGGTTTCCACGCACCACATCCATCAAGAGACGCTCATAAGCATCAGGATAGCGCACCGTAAAGCTCTCGGCATAAGAGAGATTCAGCGGCAGGGATTTGACGCGCAGGCCACCTGGTCCGGGTTCCTTGATCTGCACGAACAGGCGAACCCCTTCATCTGGCTGCAGACGAATGACCAGCCTGTTCGCGCTTTCATACCCTTCCCCGAACAGGGAGTGGGGCGTTGGCTTGAACTGGATGATGATATCCGAGTGCCGCTGTGACATGCGCTTGCCGGTCCGCAAATAGAACGGCACGCCAGCCCAGCGCCAATTGTCGATATTGGCCTTGATTGCCACAAAGGTCTCGGTTGAGCTGACCGTCTCTGAGCTGAGCTCTTCAAGGTATCCCTTGACCGGCTTGCCATCCTTGACGCCCGCCTTGTATTGCCCCCGGACCGTCTGCTTCTTCGCAGCCTCGCCCGTAATGGGTGTCAGCGCGTTCAGCACCTTGATCTTCTCGGTACGAACATCATCATCTTCGAGCTGGTTCGGGGGTTCCATCGCCGTCAGGCACAACAGCTGGAGCATGTGATTCTGCACCATGTCCCGCAGGGCGCCGGACTTGTCATAATAGTCTGCCCTGCCCTCCAGACCGAGATCCTCCGCGACGGTGATCTGGATATGATCAACATAATTGCGCGACCAGATCGGTTCGAACAGCATATTGGCGAAGCGCAGCACCATGAGGTTCTGAACCGTCTCCTTGCCGAGGTAGTGATCGATCCGGAATACCTGCCGCTCTGCATAGACCTCGGCGACGCCATCATTGATGGCCTTGGCGGATTCGAGATCCGTCCCGATGGGCTTCTCAAGCACAACCCGCGTATTGCCCTGCGACAGGCCGGCCTTTCCGAGCGCCTGACAAATCTGAACGTAAAGGCGCGGAGATGTGGCGAGATAGAACACGCATGGCCGGCCATCATCGAGCGTCAGGAAAGATTTCAGCGTCGCCCAATCCGCATCTTCCTGAGTGGCATCAATCGAGACGTAATGGATCAGTTTCTCGAACTTGGTCCATTCCTTCACATCCCAATTGTCGCCGGAGGCAGACTCGCAGGCCTCCTTGGCCATGTTGCGATATTCCTTGCTGTCCATCTCGCTGCGCGCGGTTCCGACGATGCAGCTGGATTCCGGGATCTGTCCGTCCAGCCACCGGTGAAACAGGGCGGGCAGGAGCTTTCTCCGGGAAAGGTCGCCAGTGCCGCCGAAGATAACGATGTCGAAGGGTTCGACGGGGATGAATTTTGCCATCAGGCAGTCTCCAGAACGCTCAAAGTGAACATTGGGCGGGATAAGGCCAAGAATGGACTGTTCCCAGGTGTTTTCCAGTGTTTCAGGCTATTAGCCTGACTCGGAAAGGCGGCATGCCGCAAATTTTGGTATCGCCATTCTGCATTTGGCATCGCCTCCCCGGCCTATTATGCTTCTCTGCAAAATTTGCAGAGTCTTTGTTCAAGGGTCTGGACGAATGGACCAGACATGTGACAACGTTGTTTTCGGGGTTCATAAGCGGAGGAAGCACAGGATGTCCAGCACTAGAACGCGGTTGGAAGATCTTGCTGCGATCGCAGGCGTCTCCATCGCCACTGTTTCGCGTGCCCTCAACAACAGTCCCGCCGTCAATGATGAGACCAAACGCCGGGTCTGGAAAATCGCCCGTGAGCACAATTACAATTTCCGTCCTTCCATGCCGGCGCTCCTGTCCGGCGCTGCCGCAACCATTGCAATTGTGGTCCCGACGCTGGCCGGACGCCAGACCGAAGTTTCGGATCCCTTTTTCCAGGAATTGATTGGCGGGCTCAGCGAAGCCGGGCGCGCAGCCGGGTGCGACGTGCTGATCTCCTATCTTGCTCCCAAGAACCAGGACGATCTCGCCTCGATCATGACGGCGAACCGCGCCGAGGGCGTGATCTTTCTGGGCCAGAGCTTCCTGCATGAGCGATTCAACCAGCTTGCCGAGACTGAAAGCCGTTTCATTGTCTGGGGCGCTGAAATTCCGGGACAAAAATATTGCTCGGTCGGATCGGACAATCTGCGGGGTGGCAAGCGGGTCACCTCTCACCTCCTGAATCTGGGGCGCCGGCGGATTGCTTTTGTCGGTGACACTTCCAATCCGGAAATCCTGCAGCGCTATGAAGGCTATATTGCGGCGCACCGGCGCGCAGACGTCCCGCTGGACGCGGACCTGACCCTGCAATCCAGCTTTGATGTCGAATCGGCTGAGGCCGCCATTGCCAGCCTGCTCGAGCGCGGCGTCAAATTCGATGCCGTGGTCGGGGCGAATGACTTAATTGCCTTGGCGGCCATTCGCAGCCTGCTCAAGGAAGGCGTACGCGTACCGGACGATGTTTCAGTCGTCGGCTATGATGATCTCCAGCTGTCGGCCTATGGTTATCCCGCGCTGACCACGATCTCGCAGGAGCCGGCCCGGGCTGGACGAATGCTCGTCGCGAAGCTGATCGCCTCCGCGGACACCGGCAGCATGCGGTCCGAACGCCTGCCGACCGAGCTGGTTGTCCGGGAATCGTGCGGCCTCGCCTAGAGCCGGGCAATCCGACCCGAATAGGCTGGGACGCCTTTATCGGCTGTCTCGTCAAAACCAACGGATACAAGAATTTGTTCAGGTGAAACGCCCGCAATTGAAGTGGTCACCTCCGCGCTTCCCAAATTGAAGACGCACTCGACCGTTTCATTTTCGTAGACGCGATGGAACACAAGCAAATCTCCTGACACCTCATGAAACGCGATGTCACCATATCGCAACGCTTCTGAACCGGCGCGCACCGCAGCCAGATGGCGCGTAAACGCCAGCGCTGAATGAGGCTCATCCTTCTGAATATCTACGGCCAGAGCGGCATGGCCTTGCCCGATGGGCAACCAGGGCCGCGCCTCAGTGAAGCCGCAATGGGGTCCAGCCTCAGACCACGGCATGGGCGTTCGCGCGCCATCGCGGCCAAGGGTACGCGGCCAGTTCGCAATCGCTTCCGGGTCCTGCAGGTCTTTATAGGCTATCTCCGCCTGTGGCAGGCCAAGCTCCTCGCCCTGATACAGGATCGGATTGCCGCGCAGGCAAAAGAGCAAAGCATTGGTCAGTTTCGCCCGAACGCTCTCGTCCACGCCATCGAACCAGCGACTGACGCAGCGCGGCGCATCATGGTTTGAGAACGCCCAGGATGGCCAGCCCTCACCGGGTGCCCCCAGCCAGTTGCCTTGCGACGCAGCTACCGCCTCGGCGCTCAGGCGCTTCGCATAAAGGAAATCGAAGCTATAGGCGGAATTGAGATGCGTCTCTCCCTCTGTATAGGCGCGCATTTCCTTGAGCGGCTGCGGCCCTGGAACCTCGGCCACGGAGAAGATATCCCCATACTCGTCCATCAGCGCCCTCAACCGCTGGAGAAATACCGGCAGGTCCGGATGGGACTGGTTATGGACATGTTCCTGCAGATCGAACGGCCGTGACACGTTTCTGGGAGCGGGTGACTTGGCCGGATTATCCCGGAACTCCGGATCGAACAGGGAGAAATTCAATGCGTCGAGCCGGAACCCATCGACCCCGCGATCCAGCCAGAACCGCATGACATCGATCAGGGCTTGCTGAACCTCCGGATTATGGAGATTGAGCTGCGGCTGGCTCGGCAGGAAATTGTGCATGAAATATTGCTGCCGGCGCGCATCCCACGTCCAGCAAGGTCCGCCAAAAACGGCCTGCCAATTATTCGGCGGCGTTCCATCCGGTTTCGGATTCTTCCAGACATACCAGTCCGCGCGCGCATTCGTGCGATCCTGACGGCTCTCCGCGAACCATGCATGCGCATCGGACGAGTGCGCATAGACTTGGTCGATAATCACTTTGAGACCGAGCGCGTGGGCACGCTCCAGCAGCCGATCAAAATCGTCCAGCGTCCCGAACACTGGGTCCACATCACAGTAATCGGCCACGTCATAGCCGAAATCCTTCATGGGTGACGTAAAGAAGGGCGAGATCCAGATGCCGTCCACCCCGAGGGACGCGATGTGATCGAGACGCTGTGTGATCCCGTTCAAATCTCCGACGCCGTCCCCATTCGTATCCTGGTAAGAGCGCGGATAGATCTGGTAGATCACCGCCCCTTTCCACCAAGGGTGAAGGGATTTGGGGCTGATTGCGTTCGACATGGCCAAGGTCATTCCCGTTGATTCCGGGCCAGCATCGCATCGCTCCGCGATTTTTCAATCGCACGAATGCGGCCCCGATGATGCTACGACATCGGGCGCGTGAGACGAAAAATGGAAATGCGCCTGGCAGGGGCAGCAGGACTCGAACCCGCGACCCTCGGTTTTGGAGACCGATGCTCTACCAACTGAGCTATACCCCTTCAGGCGAAACAGCGGTTTGCCTCAAATGCCGTCATGCCGCAAGACTAGAGCTTCAGCCCTTGGAGAAAAACTGTGTCCCGCATTCCGTATCCCGAAGTCGACGCCCTTTCTGATGACAACAAGGCCTTTCTGGAGAAGCTCGCGCCGCTCAATCTCTTCCGAATGCTGTCGCATGCGCCCCATTTGCTCAAACCTTTTGTCGGCCTGGGCACGGCCTTTCTCCAACAGGGAAAACTGGACCCGGTCACGCGCGAATGCGTCATCCTGCGCGTGGGATACTTGTCCAATGCCAAGTATGAGACGACCCAGCACGAAGCCATAGGCTTGGCGGTCGGCATGGATGAAGAGCTGATTGCGGCGGTGAAAACCGGGCCTCATGCCGACGGTTTGAGCCATGAGCAGAAACTTGCCCTGACCTTCACCGACCATCTGGTAACCCATCCCCACCCCTCTGACGGGGCACTCAAACCGGTCCTCAAGCATTTTGGCACCCCCCTGCTGGAAGAGCTCGTCCTGCTGATCGGCTATTACATGATGGTTTGCCGGTTCCTTGAGACCTTCGGGGTGGAAGTCGAAGAGGGCGGGCCCAGGGGGGCCGAGATCACCCGGACCTGACCCCAGACTCAAAAAGGCCGCCCTTTTGGGGCGGCCTTTTCATTTGCGTCGGGTACCCGAAGCTTATTTCTTGATGGCCGAGACCACGCCGGCGCCGACCGTA
>CAJXOF010000016.1 GCA_913057945.1 uncultured Hyphomonadaceae bacterium
CGGGTGGGCAGGGCGCCAAGGTCAGCGGCCATCAGCACGATCAGGCGGCGCAACAGCGGCTCGGCCTGGGCGAGGAAGCGCGTCAGCTGGCGGAGTTGCCAGCGCGCCAGGAAAGGCAGGCAGGGCAGGCGGCCCAGCCCCAGCGCGCGGCGCATGTCCCCGGCCAGCCAGTCCAGCCGCTCAAGGCTGAACCGGGCCGCATGAAACAGAAGGTCCGCAGGCGAATGGCTCATGCGGGGAAGAATGAGGGCGTCAGCTCTCAGACGGATTGGAGGTGACTTTATCCCCTTTCCGTTTCTCCGGCGAATGCCGGAGTCTCTTGCAGCTGAGGGCGCGGAGCCGCCGCACGAGACCCCGGATCAAGTCCGGGGAGGCGGCATGGGGCGGGGTCAGTCACCCTTCTTTTCGGGGAGGTCGTCATGGCGCGTCGAGGCGAGGTCTTCGAGTTCTTTCTCGCTCATCGACTCGTACATCTCTTTCGAGGCGCCTTGCAGGTCGCTGACCTTGGTGTCGCCGCGCTTGGCGGACAGGGCCGCGCCGGCGGCCTTTTGCTGGGCTTCGGATTGGGCAGGCATTGGGGGCTCCTTCTCGCCAGGATTTGCGGAAGGAACGGGGGAGCCGGGGAAGGGTTCCGGAACTTACGTTCCTGTCATCCCGGAATTTGCGCCAGAAAATATCCGGGACCCAGCCCGCGTTCGTGCTTCGACGTCGCTCAGCATGAGCGCTTGTGAGATACACCGTAGGGTGGGTTGAGGCGACGCCGATACCCACCATGCAATGTCCGCCGCAAACCCGATGGTGGGTATCGCTCCGCTCAACCCACCCTACGTTTGTTTAGACATCCACCTCGGCTTCCAGCGCGAACTCTTCAATGAATTCCCGGCGGGGTTCGACGACGTCGCCCATCAGTTTGGTGAACATTTCGTCGGCTTCTTCCATATGGTCGACCTTGACCTGGAGGAGGGTGCGGGCGTTGGAGTCGAGCGTGGTTTCCCAGAGCTGGTCGGCGTTCATTTCGCCGAGGCCCTTGTAGCGCTGGATCTTGATGCCGTCGCGGCCGGCGCTGAGCACGGCCTTGAACAGGTCGCATGGTCCGTGGACGGTGATTTCTCCGCCCTTGTCGCGGCGCAGGATGAGGGGCTCTTCATACAGCTCCTTCAGCGTGGCCGCGCGCTCGGCGAGGCGGATCGCATCCTGGCTGGCGAGCAGGGCCGCCGGCAGGACGGCCGTCTCATCGACGCCGCGCACAGTGCGCTGCAGGACGAGGTTGCCTTCGGCAAACCGGCCAACCCAGGTCTCTTCGCCTTCTTCGGCAAAGCGGTTGAGGCGTTCGGCCGTCTTCTCGGCTTCGGCAGTGCCCGCGCCTGCGGCCATTGCACCGGCCATCGCGGCCTGTTCGAGCAAATCCGCCGGGGCGCGCAGGGCGAGCCGGGCGAGGTTTGCCTTGAAGTTCGAGGCGGCGCGGACGCGCTCGCGCAGGTCTTCGCCCGCAATCTGGGTGCCGTCCGGCAGGATCAGGGCTTCGCCGCTGGTGCCTTCGTCGATCAGGTAGGCGTCGAGTTCGGCATCATCCTTGAGGTAGCGTTCCGAGCGGCCGCGCGTCACCTTGTAGAGCGGCGGCTGGGCGATGTAGAGATAACCCTTCTCGATCAGCTCCGGCATCTGACGATAGAAGAAGGTCAGCAGCAGGGTCCGGATGTGCGCGCCGTCGACGTCCGCATCCGTCATGATGATGATCTTGTGATAGCGCAGCTTGTTGATGTCGAACTCGTCGCGGCCAATGCCGGCGCCGAGCGCCATGATCAGTGTGCCGACCTGATCGGAGGACAGCATCTTGTCGAAGCGGGCGCGCTCGACGTTCAGGATCTTGCCGCGCAGGGGCAGGATGGCCTGGTTGTCACGGCTGCGGCCCTGCTTGGCAGAGCCACCAGCGGAATCACCCTCGACGATGAAGAGTTCGGATTTCGCCGGGTCTTTTTCCTGGCAGTCGGCCAGCTTGCCGGGCAGGGAGGTGATGTCGAGCGCAGACTTGCGGCGGGTCAGCTCGCGCGCCTTGCGGGCCGCTTCACGCGCGGCGGCCGCCTCGACGATCTTGAGCATGATTTCATGAGCTTCCTTCGGATGCTCCTCGAACCATTCAGACAGTTTCTCGCCCATCAGGCTCTCGACCACCGGGCGGACCTCGGAGGAGACCAGCTTGTCTTTTGTCTGTGAGCTGAATTTCGGGTCCGGCACTTTCACGCTGAGCACGCAGGTCAGGCCCTCGCGCGCATCATCGCCGGAAATCTCGACCTTGGATTTCTTCGCAATGCCGGTCTCGTTGGCATATTTGTTGATCAGGCGGGTCAGCGCGCCGCGGAAGCCGGCCAGATGGGTGCCGCCATCGCGCTGGGGGATGTTGTTGGTGAAGCAGAGCACGTTCTCGTGGTAGCTGTCATTCCACTCCATCGCGACTTCGACCGTGATGCCGTCCTTCTCGCCGATGGCGTAGACGGGTTCGGGAATCAGCTTGGTCTTGGTCTTGTCGAGATGCTCGACGAACGCTTTCACGCCACCTTCGTACATCAGGTCGATCTCATACGGTTCGGCGTCGCGCTCGTCGCGGAAGATGATGTGGACGCCGCTGTTCAGGAAGGCCAGCTCACGCAGGCGGTGCTCCAGCGTCTTGCGGTCGTAATCGGTCATCGTGAACGTACTTGCGGAGACCATGAAGCGCACCGCCGTGCCGGTGAAGGGCTTGCCCTTGTCGGTCATCGGCGAGGGGCCGCGCGTGACCAGCGGCGCCTCGACGCGGCCGCCTTCGACAAAGCGGACCCAGTGTTCATTGCCTTCGCGGTGGATGGTCAGTTCCAGCCAGTCCGACAGGGCGTTCACGACGGACACGCCGACGCCGTGCAGGCCGCCGGAGACCTTGTAGGAGTTCTGGTCGAATTTCCCGCCCGCATGGAGCTGGGTCATGATCACTTCGGCCGCAGAGGCGCCCTCTGTGGGGTGCATGCCCACCGGGATGCCGCGGCCATTGTCGGTGATTTCGGCCGAGCCGTCGGGGAAGAGGGTGACCGTGACGCGGTCTGCATGGCCGGCAAGCGCTTCATCAATGGCATTGTCCACAACCTCGTAGATCATGTGGTGCAGGCCCGAGCCGTCATCGGTGTCACCGATATACATGCCGGGGCGTTTGCGGACCGCTTCAAGGCCCTTCAGGACCTTGATTGAACCGGCGCCATATTCGGGGGATTCAGCTTGCGTGCTTTCGGCCATTCAGGCCTCCTCATCGATTCGTAGATTCGCCTTTGTTTATAGGCGATTGGCGCCAAAAAGGGAAACCCTAAGCTGCGTTTCCGGGGTGGTATTTGGGGGGCGTAAAACCCTTGTTTATCAGTGTGTTGCAGGCCTTGGTAAATGCGGCTGGCCGCGCCCGGCCCCGATCCGTCCGAAAGGGGGGTGTCAGCCAAGGTTTACGGGCGTCGGCATAGGCAGGAAATCAGGCAGGCGGGCAAGGATTTGAGGGTTGCCTGAGACCGTGATTCCGGGCCGTTTGAGCCAGTCAGGCAGGCTGGCGCCATTGTAGACAAGCTCTGCAATATCCTCTGTTGAAGCTGTCACCTCGACATCCGGATCGGGGATCGTGCCACGCGCCGCAATAATGGCCTGCCGGGCGATGATGACATGACAGGGCTCCCCCTCCAGCGTCAGGGCAATCCGGGCAGTGACGCCTTTCGCCAGGGAAGGGTCGAACATGGTTGCGAAGGACATCATCAGGGAGTTCACGCTCATCGGGCCCGGCCCCTTGAAGGGGGAGCGCACCGCCCAGCGGCCAAGGGTCTGGAAGACAGGGTCCAGTTCCCGGCCCCATTCTGACAGGTCATAGACCTGAAATGCGGCGGGGCGCGGCAATTGCCTGCGGATAACGATACCGAGGCGCTCAAGTTCTTCCAGCCGCTGGGTCAGCACATTGGCGCTGATGCCGGGCAGGTCGCGCTTGATGTCGGAGAACCGTTTCGGGCCGAGCATAAGTTCTCGCACGACCAGCAAGGCCCAGCGTTCTCCGATCAGGTCCATGGCGTGCGCTGCGGCGCAGCCATCATCGTATTGCTTGTTCTTGTCGAGGGGGCGCGGGGTCATCATGGCCATTAGATGGGGAGTTGCCCTGACTTTCAACAATTAGTTATTTTTAATAACATGACAGTTGTAAATAATAACTTGTTATGCGACATGCGTTTGGTCGAATACAGGAGAGACGTGACATGTCAGTTGCACAAATCATGGTGGCGGCCGTGCCCACCGCAAAAAAAGAAGCCTATCTGGCGCATGCCAAACAGATGCTGCCGCTGTTCAGGAAGCATGGGGCACTGGCCGTTGCCGAGAATTGGGGAGTTGAGGTTCCGGATGGCGAGGTCACGTCTTTCCCCATGGCCGTCAAATGTAAGTCTGACGAGACCGTCGTCGTCTCCTGGATCATCTGGCCGGACAAGGTCACACAGGATCAAGCCTGGGAAGACATGATGCCGGAAATGCAGAAGATGGGCGACATGCCGTTTGACGGCCAGCGCATGATCTTCGGCACTTTCGACACGGTCCTTGAGGGCTAGTCTTGCCTAGTCCTTGAAGACCGGCTTGCGCTTTTGCATGAAGGCGGCCGCGGCTTCGGCGAAATCGGGGGATTTCAGCTGTTCGGCAAACATCTTGCCCTCGGCGTCCATACGGTCCTTCACGGCCTCGCGGTTCATCCGGATCAGCGCCTTGGAGCGGCGGATGGCGGTCGGGGCGGCAATGGCGATGCGCTCGGCGGTGGCGAGCGCGGCCGACATCAGGCCTGTGTCCGGCTCGACGCGGGAGACGAGGCCGCAATCGAGCGCCTCCTGGGCCGACAGGATGCGGCCGGCGAGCAGGATGTCATTCGCCATGGAATTGCCGACAGACAGCGGCAGCAGCAGCGAGGAGCCCGCTTCCGGCACCAGGCCGAGCGCGGTGAAGGGCGCGCGGAAATTGGCGCTCTCGGCCGCATAGGCGATGTCACAGTGCAGCAGCATGGTCAGGCCGACACCGACAGCGGGGCCGTTCACGGCGGCGATCAGCGGCTTCTCAGCGTCGCGAATGCCGTTCAGGAAACGCGTGACCGGGGGCTCACCCGATGCGCGCTCCATGTCGGAGGCGAAATCGCCGAGGTCATTGCCGGCCGTGAACATGTCGCCTGCGCCGGTGAGGATGATGGCGCGGATGCCTGCATCGTCATTGGCGGCGTTGATGGCGTCGGCCAGCGCGCCATACATGGCCTGGGTGAGGGCATTCTTGCGCTCAGGCCGGTTGATGGTCAGCGTCAGGACGCGGTTTTCAAGGGTCTGGGTGATGTGATCGGTCATGGAACGCTCCGCTGTGGGTTTCCCGCAGGGGTGTGCGGGGTCCGGCGCGGAGCGTCAATCTCTGACTGTGCGAGAGGGGGTGTGGAGCCCCGCGCAGGCTTCGACTTCGCTCAGCATGAGCGCGTTGGAGGGGGCGGAGCAAAGTAGGGCCTCATCCTGAGCGGAGTCGAAGGATGAGGATTTGGAGAAAGGGGCCTGGGTCCCGGATAAACGCTGTGCGTTTTCCGGGATGACAGGAAAGGGACGCTTCCCCGCATTTGTCATCCCGGAAAGCCTGAAAGGCTTATCCGGGACCCAAGGCTTGAGATCAGTCCCGTGGCTTCTTGGGGCCCTTCTTGAAGGGCTTCTTGCCGCCCGCCGGCTTGGGACGCTTGTAGGTCTTGTCGCCCCCGGTGGGCTTGCCCTTGCCGTGAGCCTGCGGCTTGTCCTTGCGGGGCTTGCCGGCGGGGCGGTCGTCCTGAATGTAATCTGTCAGCGGGTCGAAGGCCTTTTCCGGCGCCGCAGCGGCAGGCTTGGGCTTCTTGGTCAGGTGCGGCTTGCGCGGCGGCTTGCCGGGCGTGCGCTCACGCGATGGGGCGTAATCCTGGCGCGGCGGCTGGGCCGGCGGCGGGCCATCCAGTGCAAAGGCGCGCAGGCCCTTTTCCAGCGTGCCATCATTGCCGATCACCTCGAACAAGCGCTTGGCGGCGTCCGATTTCAGCTCGACATGCGTGTCGGCCGGGTTGATGCGGATGGCACCGATATCGTCGCGGCCAAGGCCGCCAGCCTTGCACAGCATCGGCAGCAGCCAGCGTGGCTCGGCGTTTTTCTTGCGACCGACATTGATGCCGATCCATGTCGCGTCATCAAAGCCCTTGCGGTCCTGGCGCTCACGCTTTTCGCGGGGCGGGCGGTCGTCGCGGTCCCGGCGATCAGAACGCTCGTTGCGATCGCGGGGCGGGGCGCGGTCATCGACATCGCGCAGGTCTTCCGGCGCGGTACGCCCGGCGCGGTGGCGGCGCACGAAAGCGGCAGCGACCTGTTCGGCGCCATAGGTATCGATCAAGGTGCGGGCGAGTTCGGCTTCATTGGCGCTGGAATCTTCAGTGAAGATCGGGTCGGCCATCAGGCGCGCATCATCGAGCGCGTTGATTTCGTCCGCAGACGGCGGTTTCCCCCAGCTGGCTTCGATCTTGGCATCGCGCAGCAGGCGCTCGACGCGGCGGCGGGCACGCGGGGCGACCAGCAGGGCGCTGACACCCTTGCGGCCGGCCCGGCCCGTGCGGCCCGAACGGTGCAGCAGGGTGGCCGGATCGCGCGGCAGGTCTGCATGGATGACGAGGCCGAGATTCTGCAGGTCGAGTCCGCGGGCGGCGACGTCGGTGGCGATACAGACGCGGGCACGGCCATCGCGCAGGGCCTGGAGCGCGTTGCCGCGTTCCTTCTGGCTCAGTTCACCCGACAGGGCGACAACCGGGAAGCCGCGATTGCCCATGCGGCTGATCAGCTTGTTGACGGCGGCGCGGGTCGTGCAGAACACGATGGCGGTCTCGCTGTCGGAATGGCGGACAATGTTGACGATGGCGTTCTCTTCATCGCCGGGGGCGACGAGCAGGGCGCGGTATTCAATATCGACGTGCTGTTGCTGTTCGGCGGCCGTGGTGATGCGCATCGCATTCTTCTGGTAGCGCGCGGCGAGGGCGGCGATGCCCTTGGGCACGGTGGCCGAGAACATCAGCGTGCGGCGGGTATCCGGCGTGCCTTCGAGAATGTGTTCGAGTTCCTCGCGGAAGCCCATGTCGAGCATCTCGTCGGCCTCGTCGAGGACGACAACGCGGACGTTCGAGGCGTCCAGCGAGCCGCGGCGGATATGGTCTGACAGGCGGCCCGGCGTGCCGACAACAATGTGCGCGCCGCGCGCCAGGGTGCGGCGCTCCTCGCGCATGTCCATGCCGCCGACACAAGTGGCCATGCGGGCGCCGGACTTGGCGTAGAGCCATTCCAGTTCGCGGGCGACCTGTTGGGCAAGTTCGCGGGTCGGGGCAACGATGACGGCAAGCGGCGTGTCAGACTTTTCGAAACGGTCTGCTCCGGCGAGCAGGTCACCGGCCATGGCGAGACCGAAGGCAACGGTCTTGCCGGAGCCGGTCTGGGCGGAGACGAGGAGGTCCTTGCCGTCCAGTTCTGCTTCAATGACAGAGGATTGGACGGGGGTCAGCGTCTCGTAGCCACGCTGTGCGAGGGCCTCGGCGAGCGCCGATGGGATGAAAGGGGTATCGGTCATTTGGTAGGGCTTTCTGGGGCGCTGGCGCAGCTTTCGTGCGCGCCGCGGGAAGATTTTGCCCCCTATGACACGTTTTTGTGTCTGGCGCCACAAAGTCCGCGCATGTCGGGGCGCCCAAGTCGTTAACACTGTAGGTCGTCCCGGAAAGCCTGACAGGCTTATCCGGCCCTCCTGAACGCCGTGGCGGGGGCAATCCTTGTCGGGAAGGTTCTAGGCTTCCACATTCAGGCGTTCCAGGCCGCGGAAGAAGGGGAGGGCGCGCCAGACGAGGTCTTGCGGCGGCAGGGAGAGGTCCGGATAGCGGGCGAAGAGTTTCTCGAAGACGCGGCGGGCTTCCATGCGAGCCAGCGGCGCGCCGATGCAGATGTGCGGGCCGCCGCCAAAGGCGACATGGCTGGCGCGTTTCTGGGTGATGTCGAAGCGTTCCGACTGCTCGAACATGGTCTCGTCGCGATTGGCCGAGGCGAGCGAACAGAACACGACCTGGCGCGCCTTCATCGGACAGCCGGCGACAGTCCGGTCGGCCTCGACAATGCGCGACGTGGCCGAGACAGGCGCTTCAAAGCGCAGCACTTCCTCGACGGACTGTGTGCCGAGCGCGGGATTGGATTTCAGGGCAGCGAGCTGGTCCGGATGGGTCAGGAACAGCCAGACGCCATTTCCGATCAGGTCGGTCGTGGTGAGGTTGCCGCCGACCAGCAGCGCGCCCAGATTGATGCGGATTTCATCATCAGTCAGCGGAGCGTCACCGCTCGCCTGCAGCTGGACCATGTCCGTGATCAGATCGTCCTGCGGCGCCGTGCGGCGGGCGTCCATCAATTCTGTGAAATAGGCGTCGAGCGCGTGGCTGCCTTTTTCCATGCGCGCGGTCTCTTGCGGTGTGCGGACGGGGTTCAGGCTGAGGATCACGTCTTCGGACCATTGGCGGAAATCGGGCAGGCGGTCTTCATCCACGCCGAGGATGCGCGCGATGACGAGGACCGGGATCGGCACGGCAATCTCCGCCATCAGGTCAAAGACGCCCGAAGCCGGGGCGGCGTCGATCGTGTCGTCGATGATTGCCTCGATCTGGGGCTTCATCTTCTGGATGCGGGCATAGAACGCCTTGGCGAGGGGCGGGCGCACGCGGGCATGGTCCGGATTGTCGAGGAACAGGATGGAGGTGCGGCGGGGCTGGTCGTCCTCCTTGACCAGCTGGCGCGAGATGGAGCCTTCCTCGGCGTTCAGCGGGTGGCGGACGAAGCTGCGATCATTGACGGTTTCGCGGATGTCGGCATAGCGCGTCAGGAACCAGGTCTTGACCATCTCATCGCGCATGACCGGGCAATTTTGGCGCAGGGCTTCCAGCGGCGGGTGGGGATTGTCGCGCGCGCCGGGTGAGAAAGCGGTCACTTCCAGCACGGATTGCGGCACCTGTGGCGCAGTCTGATCGTCGGCCATGTTTTCCTCCCTGCCCGGTCTTTGCGCCGGATCATTTCAGGGAAGATTAGCACGGAATCCGGGGGAAATCGCGGGTGACCCTACGGGAGGCTAGAACTGCATGGGACGCGGGATGCAGCTGGCGGTCGCCTGGGCAAGGAGGGTGCCGTCTTCGCGGGTCAGCTCGCCGCGGGTGAAGAGGGCGGCGCGGCCCCGGCGGACACATTCGCCGCGCCCGAGGAGGCGCACGCCAACCGGCACCGGGCGGAGATAGCTGGTCGTCATCTGCAGGGTCGGGGACATGGCCGGGCCATCCTGCGCAATTGAGCCGGCGAGGCTCATCACTTCATCCAGCATGGCCGAGACGAAGCCGCCCTGTGCGTCGCCGCCGGGATTGGTCGCCTGTTCGGGCAGGGTGAAGGCGGCCTCGACCCAGCCGGCGTCAGGATCGAAGGCGATGAGTTCAAAGCCGAGAAAGGCGGTGGCCCTGGGCGGCGTCTTGTTGGTCAGGAGATCCTGCCAGAAAGCGCGCTTGTCGAATGCCATCAGCCGAGGCGCTTGAACAGCATCGGGATGGCGGTGGCGGTGGCCTTGGCGACGAGTTTGCCGGCGGCGTCAAAGCATTCGGCCTCCATGAAGGCGGCCGACTTGCCAAGTTTCAGGATGCGCGCCTCGACGCGCGCCTTGCCCGGCATCAGGCGGCGGAGGTAGCTGGTCTTCATTTCCAGCGTCGGCGCCGTCATCGTGATGTTGGAGGCGATGATGACACAGGTGCTCATCGCTTCGTCCAGCATGGCGGAGATGAAACCGCCCTGAATGGCGCCGGTCGGATTGGCGAAGCTGGGCGAGACGTCGAAATCCATGCGGATGCGCTGGGCGGCCTGATCGACTTCGGCCAGGCGCATGCCGAGCGTGTCCGAACAGGGCGGGCGCTTTTTCGAGTTCTGGAAGCGTGCCAGCATCTCGGCGTCCGAGACGCGGGGTTTTTCGTCGTCAGCCATCAGGTCCGGCAGCGCCTATTTACGGCGGAAGGCGTCAAGATTGACGACCGTGCCAACATCCGCCTCTGGCGCGTCAGGGGCAAGCACTTCGGAATCCTCCGCTTCGCCTGCCGGCGAGATAACCGAAGCATCCTTGTCCGGCGATTCGAAGGTCAGGCCGAAATTCACGGACGGATCCACGAAGCGCGAGATGGCGGCATAGGGGATATAAAGGTGCTGGGGCACGCCTGAGAATTTCAGGATGATTTCAAAGTGACCATCCTCCACTTCCAGGTCCCAGTACTGGTGCTGGATGACGATGGTCATTTCTTCCGGGAACCGCTCGGTCAGGTAATCGGCAATTTTCACCCCCGGCGCCTTGGTGCGGAAGGTGAGGTAGAAATGATGGTCACCCGGCAGGCCGTTGGTATTGCAGCCCTTGCGCAGGGCCTCGCGGACGACACCGCGCATGGCTGCCTGGGTGAGCGCTTCGTAGCCGATATAGTCAGTCATGGGCGCGCGGTTTCCCCGGTTTGTTGTGGTTGTTCCTACAGCGCCTACAGTAAGGGCGCAGACAGGGGCTCGCAACGGCGTTCGCACAAGGGGCGAGGAAAAAAATCACGCTCGCTTGATAGCGATTGTGACTAACTCCTTGTGGTCACGGCGATCTTTCCGGGCGCAAGCCCCTGAGATTTCCTGTTAGTAATTTGCCGGCGGGTCACTGGCCGGGAAGGACTCGTCGAGTTCCTCATCGACTTCATCCCATTCCTTGGGCGGGTGTTCCATGTTTTCCGCGCCAGCCGGGCGAACCTTCTTGTGATTGGTCGGCTCGTCCTGGTTTTCGGTTTCCGGGTCGGGTTTGCGATCTTTTGGGTCAGTTTGCTCGGTCATGTGAATCTCCTTGTCCCTGCTCAACGCATTTCGAGGCGTTCGGTTGCGTTGAAAGGCAATCTCTCTAGGCTGCCTCACCACAGACCAGAGAACTGGCAGACAGGGAGGACAGGCCGGATGATCATGATGCCGGAAACAGGACGCGAGTGGAGCGATGTGCGCGCGGAAATGGTCGCGCGCGGGGGCGGGGACGCGCAATGGCGCGACGGGCGCACGGCGGTCTATGTCTTCAATGCCGGGCCGGAGATTTCGGCGATCCAGCATGACGCCTATGGGCTCTATATGGCAGAGAATGGCCTCGGCCCGCTCGCCTTTCCGAGCCTTGCGCAGATGGAGAAGGAAGTCATCGGCATGGGGCTCTCCCTGTTGCATGGCCCGGATGGTTCGACCGGGGCGATGACGTCCGGCGGCACCGATTCCATCACGATGGCGATGAAGACGGCGCGGGATTATGCCAGGGCCAAAGGCAAGCCGCGCGAGGGCCAGAATGTCGTGCTGCCGCAATCGGCGCATCTCGCCTTCGACAAGGCGGCGCATCTCATGGATGTCGAAATCCGCCGCGTGCCGTTGAAAACGGACGGGTCTTATGAGGCCGATCCGGCCGCGATGGGGGAGGCGGTCGACGATGCCACGATCATGATGGTCGGTTCGGCGCCGAATTTTCCGCATGGCATCATTGATCCCATTGCGGCGCTGGGCGAGGTCGCGGCGAAGAAGAATGTCTGGCTGCATGTCGATGCCTGCGTCGGCGGATATTTCGCGCCGTTCGGGCGGATGAATGGCGTGCCGGTGCCGGACTTCGATTTCGACGTGCCGGCGGTCCAGTCGATGAGCGCGGACCTCCATAAATATGGCTATTGCGCCAAGGGCGCCTCAACCGTGCTGTTCCGGTCGGAAGACCTCTACGCCTACATGCCGTTCGACATGGCGGGCTGGAGCGGCGCGCCGATGAAGACGCCGACGCTGGCGGGCACGCGGCCGGGCGGGGCGATCTCTGCGGCCTGGGGCGTGATGAACACGCTGGGCGTCGAAGGCTATCGCAAGCTGCAGGGGCAGGTCTGCGAAACGCGGGAGCGGATGGAAGAAGGCGTGAAGCGGCTTGGCTTCGAAATTGTCGGCAATCCGATGCTCGGCCTGATGGCGTTTCACCATCCCGATGCCCATGCCTACGCGGTCTATGGCGAAATTTTCCGGCGCGGCTGGTTCACCTCCGTGACCAAGGAACCGCCGAGCCTGCACCTGATGCTCAGCCCCAAACATGCCGATGTGGCCGACGCCTATCTGGCGGACCTCGACGCCAGCGTGAAGGCGGTGCAGGCTGGCAAGACCGGCGAAAAGGTCGAGGCGCGGTACAGCTGAAGCTCCTGACCGACTAAGCGGGAAATTCATGGGCCCCGGCCTATTGTGATTGAGCGGGGGCGGCTTTTTCCTTGACCCTGGGGGTGGCCTGTATTTGAGTTCCGATAGCGCTAACAGAAAACTGTGGCCCTTCAGGGAGATTGTCATGACCGGACTCATTCATTCACGCAGGCGTTTCATGGTGCTGAGCAGTGCGACGCTGGCGGCCGCGCCCTGGCTGGCCAGCTGCGCGAGCGCTGAAAGCGGCGCGGCGATCCCGGCCAAGGCCATCGGTATGCCCTGGCCGAACTGGGGCGAACTGCCCGACAGCCCGCCGCCTGCGCCACAGGAAGGGAGTGTTGGCTTCGCCGTGATGGGGCTGGGCGGCTATGCCATCGGCAAGGTGCTGCCGGCGTTGGCGAATGGCCAGCGCTGCCATGTTGCGGCGGTCGTGTCCGGCAATCCGGAAAAGGCAAAGCAAGTGGCCGCGGCCTATGGCGTGCCGGAAGACGCGATCTATTCGTATGAGGATTTTGACCGCATCGCGGAAGATGACCGGGTCGAGGCGGTCTACAATGTGTTGCCGACCGGCCTGCACATGGAGTGGACGGAGAAGAGTTTCGCCGCCGGCAAGCATGTCATGTGCGAGAAGCCGATGGCGCTGTCATCCGAGGAGTGCGCGCGGATGATTGCGGCCTCCGAAGCCGCCGGCAAGAAGCTGATGATCGGCTATCGCTGTCATTTCGAGCCGTTCAATCTGCGCGCCATGGAGCTGATGCGCGACGGCGCGGTCGGCCCGATCAAGACGATCGAGACCTCGCAGCAATACATGATGGGCCCGACCGATGTATCGGAGAATTGGCGGGTCGTGCGCGCCCTGGCCGGGGGCGGGCCGCTGGAGGATTACGGCCTTTATGGTTTGCAGTCGGCGCTCTACCTGTCCGGCGAGATGCCGGTTGCGGTCAAGGCGGTGACCGAGCAGCCGGAGAATGATCCACGCTTTGCGGAAATCTTCTCCTCGGTCACGACCGAGTTGCGGTTCCCGTCCGGGGCAACGGCCCATCTGTATACGTCCTATAATGATGCGCCGCCCAGCAACCTTGCCCGTGTGGAAGGGGAGGCGGGGGGCCTGCTGATGGACCCGGCGACGGGATATGACGGCCAGAAGATGACCCTGACCCGCGACGGCGTGTCGGAAGACCTCGTGCCGGGCGATCCCAATGTGCAGTTCGCCCGCATGTGCGATCACATGGCGGCAGCAATCCGGGATGGCTCTGAGATCCTGACGCCGGGCGAGATGGGCTTGCGCGACATCGCGCTGATCGAGGCGATCTATCGCTCGGCCGCCGAGGGGCGCGAGATCACGCTGTAGCGCTTACAGGAAATTCGCGTTTCCCTCGCGGGATCGTGGCTGGACGTGGGGCGTGCGCGCTCTACACTCTCCCTGTCGCCCAAGTCGGGCATGAGGGGCCAAACCATGATCACGCTGCACCATCTTGAGAAGTCGCAATCTATCCGCATCCTCTGGCTGCTGGAGGAATTGGGCGTGCCCTATGAGGTCAAGCTGTATGACCGCGACCCGAAAACGCGGCTCGCGCCAGCCGAATACAAGGCCGTCTCACCGCTTGGCACGGCGCCCTGCATCAGTGATGGTGACATCACGCTGGCCGAGACGAATGCGATCGTCGACTACATCCTGGACAAGCATGATGATGGCCGGCTGCGGCCTGCGCCGGGCACGCCGCACCGGGCCGATTACCTGTTCTGGTTCCATGCCTCCCAAGGCAGTTTCCAGCCGCTGCTGACCAATAAATTCGTCATGCTGGCGATGACGGCACGCGCGCCGTTCTTCCTGAAGCCTGCCGCGAAGATGCTGGTGGGCGGACTGGACAAGGCGTTTTTCGGTCCGCGCCTGAATGCCTTCATGGCCGAGGCCGAAAAGGCGCTCGGCAAGAGCACCTGGTTTGCCGGGGAGTCCCTGACGGCGGCGGACATGGTGATGGGCTATTCCATGGAACTGGCCGCGCACCGGGCCGGGATGGATGCCGGGAATTATCCGAATGCGCACAGATTCCTGCAGCAGATGCGCGCCTATCCTTCCTATCAGCGCGCGCTGGAAAAGGATGGCAAGGGCACCATCCTGCTCTGATTTGAGCTTGCGGAAGCCAAGGCGTCGGGCGTAGCGTGCCCGCGACGGAGGCAAGGATGCGCGAGCTTTCCACGACATGCTGCATCGCCGGGGGCGGACCGGCGGGAATGATGCTGGGCTATTTGCTGGCGCGGCAGGGCGTGGATGTCACCGTGCTGGAAAAGCATGAGGATTTCTTCCGCGATTTCCGGGGCGACACGGTGCATCCCTCCACGCTGCAGGCGTTACACGAGATGGGCCTGCTGGACGAATACCTCCAGCGCCCCTTCCAGAAGACCGAGACGCTGAACGTGCAGATCGAGGGCGAGTCCGTGATGCTCGCGGATTTTCGTCACTTGCCGGTGGCGGCGCCCTATATCGCGATGATGCCGCAATGGGAATTCCTCGACCATCTGGCCGATGCCGGGCGGAAGATGGACAATTTCCACCTGATGATGTCGGCCAGGTCCGAGCGGTATACGGAAGAAAATGGCCGGGTGACCGGGCTGGACGTGGCGACCCCCGACGGGCCGGTACACATAAAGGCTGACCTGGTGGTCGGCGCGGACGGGCGCGGGTCGGATCTGCGTGCGCAGAGCGGACTGCCCCTAAAGGAGATCGGCGCGCCGATTGACGTGTTCTGGTTTCGCCTGTCGCGATCCGCCGGGGAGGCGTCCGAATCCCTCGGGCGCGTCTCTGCCGACGGCATGCTGGTGATGATCAATCGCGGCGATTACTGGCAATGTGCACTGCCCTTTCCGAAGGGCGCGGATGACGAGATTCGCGCGCTGGGCCTGCCTGCGCTGCGCCAGCGGATTGCGCGCATGGCGCCGGAGCTTGCGGGCAGTGTCGATGAGCTTGCCTCATGGCAGGATCTGAAACTGCTGACGGTTCAGGTGAACCGGCTGGACCTCTGGTGGCGGACCGGCCTGCTGTTCATCGGCGATGCGGCCCATGCCATGTCGCCGGTGGGCGGGGTGGGCGTGAACCTTGCCGTGCAGGACGCCATCGCGGCGGCGCGTATCTTCGGCACGCCCTTGAGGGAGGGCACGTTGACAGATGCGGACCTTGTCGCGGTTCAGGCGCGGCGGGAATGGCCGACAAAGGTGACGCAATCGGCGCAGGTGTTTGCCCACAACATGGTGCTGGTGCCTGCGCTGAACGCGAAGCGGAAAATCCGTATGCCGTTTATCCTGCGCCTGTTCAAATGGATTCCCTTCCTGCGGCGGCTGCCCGCCCGCGCGGTCGGTATGGGCGTGCGGCCCGAGCATTGGGACCGGAGCCTCGACCGGGACTAGCGGCGACGCATGGCCTTGGCGATTTCGGGCAGGTCTTCGGCGGTCTGGTGGAATTGGGGTTCGGCGCGGGCCTCTGACTTTTGCTCATAGGCATAACCGAGCGAGAGGATCGCCGCGTCCTGATCCTTGCCGCCCATGAACGAAAGCCCGACCGGCAGGCCGCGGGCTGTGCCCATTGGGACCGTGAGATGCGGATAGCCGGCAATCGCGGCCATATAGCCCGCGCCCGGCCAGTCCGGCCAGACATCGCCATTGACCGGGTCCACGCGCGGGGCGAGCGGGCCGGACGGCGCGACCAGAACATCGACATCATGCTCCGTCAGCAGACGGTCAATGCCCTTCTCGCGGGTGGCGGACTGGATGAAGGCGACGGCCTCCTTGTAGCTGTCGGAATCGAGGCCTTCCATCTCTTCGGATTGCTCGAAAATGTCCTGGTTGAAGAGGGCGAGTTCGGTGTCGGCATTGTCGGTATTGAAAGCGATCAGATCGGATAGTGTGCGGGTCGAGACGGTGTCCGGCGTGCTGGCGAGATAATCGTTCAGCGTGGCCTTGAACTCGTATTTCAGCACAGCGAAAGCCTTGCCCCAGAAGCCGTCCGGCATGTTGGCCTCCTCGATATCGACGAGAATGGCGCCCGCCGCTTCCATCGCGGCGAGGGCTTCGTCGAAGCGCGCGCGGATAAGCTCATTATTGCCTTCGGCGCTGCGCAGGACGCCGATGCGGGCGCCGTCCAGCGAGTTGGCATCGAGGGTGGCAACGTAATCGGTCTTCGCCTCGCCGGTCGCCATCGCGGTCAGCATCATGGCGGCGCCTTTCACGGTCTTCGTCATTGGTCCGGCCGTATCCTGAGAGGAGGAAATCGGCACGATGTATTCCTGCGAGACGAGGCCGACCGTGGGCTTGAAACCGACCACGCCATTGACCGTGGAGGGACAGGAGATCGAGCCATTGGTCTCGGTGCCGACGGTCCCTGCTGCGAGGGAGGCGGCGGCGGCGGCACCGGAGCCGGAACTGGAGCCACAGGGATTGCGGTCCAGCATGTGCGGATTGCGGACCTGTCCGCCGAGGGCGGACCAGCCGCTCATCGAGCTGTTGGAGCGGAAGTTTGCCCATTGGCTGAGATTGGTCTTGCCAAGGATGATCGCACCCTCGGCGCGCAGCCCCGCGACGAGCGGGGAGTCGCGGCCCGTGACATTGTCCTTCAGGGCGAGCGAGCCGGCGGTGGTCGCCATGTCATCTGCCGTCTCGATATTGTCTTTCAGCAGGATGGGCAGGCCGTGCAGTGCGCCGAGCGGCTCGCCGGCCTCGCGCTTTGCATCCAGCGCGCGGGCGTCGTCCAGTGCGGCCGGGTTGAGGGTGAGGACGGCCTGAAGGGTGGGACCGTTGCGGTCGACCAGCTCAATCCGGTCGAGATAGGCCTGGGTCAGCGCTTCGGCGGTGATTTCGCCGGTTTGCAGTGCTTCAGCCAGGTCAGGCAGGGTTTTCGCGGTCCAGCCGCTGGCGGCGTAGCTGATCGGGGCTTTGGCATCCGGCATCGGCGCGTCTCCTGTCTGCGGGGAACAGGCGGCGAGCGCCAGCGCCGACATGGCGGCGACGAGAATGTGTTTCATGATGGCCGGCTCCCTCAGCATGTCCGCCGCGACGCTAGCGGCAAATCCACAGGCTGGCCAGCGCAGGGCGCGCACGAATTCGCGAGGGAAGGGATAAGTGGAGGCTTCTGTTGCCAGGCGCCTCCGGGCCCCGCCTAGGGGTCTGAAACCCTAGGAGTTAAGTCGGTAAATACCGGACCGCTTACGCAGCCAGGAGTTCACCTTCAGCAAAGTTGTCATTTGCAACTATGTGATATGGGCTTCTGAGGGGGCCCAATCCGGCAAAGGCATCGTCTTTACACGTCCGTCGATCCTATTTCGGCCCCGTCAGAAACAGGCCGGTGAGTGCCTGAACCTGCTTTTGGTGGAGCCGCCGGGTACCGCCCCCGGGTCCGAACCGCTTATTGCACGCGCGTTTATCGCCATAGTCCGAAGACATGACCAATATAGGGATGATTTGGGGGCTTTGGAAGGGGTAAAGGCGGTTGTGTCGGCAAGTGGAGCTGCAGACGGGTCGTGTATTCGGGGCATCTGTCAGGTTCCACAGATTATATAAACTATTTTGCGCGAGGGTTCGCTTTGTTCGCTTAGTGAACAAGGTGCTTAAGCCAATGGAGCGGAGTTCGTATGAGCGTTTCGTGCGAAGGTTGTCGCGATGGTGCGGAGTTTGAACTGCCAATCACGATGGCGTTCCAGCCGATCGTCGATGTCAAAGAACGACGCGTATTCGCGCACGAAGCCTTGGTGCGTGGCATAGACGGGCAAGGCGCCAGCGAAATATTGGCGCAAGTATCGGACAGCAATAGGTATGCATTCGATCAAAAATGTCGCGTCAAGTCGATCGAACAAGCAACAGACCTCAAGCTTGCCGAAAGCGACTCACTACTATCCATCAATTTCCTGCCCAACGCAGTCTATGAACCGCGCGCCTGCATTAGACTGACTCTGGCGGCCGCCTTGCGCACGGGCTTCCCCGTGCAAAGGATCGTCTTCGAGTTCACGGAAGTGGAACGCATGGATTCGACGCATGTGCTGAATATATTGCGGACTTATCACGCAATGGGGTTCAAGACAGCAATCGACGATTTTGGCGCAGGCTATGCCGGCCTGAACCTGCTGGCAGAGTATCAGCCAGACTTCGTCAAACTCGATATGGAACTCATCCGCGGCTTGGACAAAAACTCTGTGAAACGGAGCATTGTGGATCACACGCTTAACATGCTGCGCGAACTGGATGTGATTCCCATTTGTGAGGGGATCGAGACAATCGATGAATACAAGGCTCTGAGGGATCTGGGTGTGGACCTGATGCAAGGGTATCTGTTCTCAAAGCCCTGTGTCGCATCTCTACCCGTACCGATATGGCCTGACACCACATTCGAAAATTTGCGTGGGAAGATGTGAACAAACGTCCCGCTTTTGTCTCTTCAAGACTGAAAGCGGTCCGTCGGCTATTCACGCCTGACAATCAATAATAGTTTCGTGAGCCAGGCTTGGCTCTAGCAGATCGTGTCGGCGTCGCCCTGTTCGCCGAAGCCATCGGCGATGAGGCTGGCGAGGGCGGTGACCGCTTCGGCCGCATCGGGGCCTTCGGCGTTCAGTTCGACTTCACAGCCCTTGTGGGCGACCAGCATCAGCAGATCCATGATCGAGCGGGCATCGGCGGTTTCGCCTTCATGCGAGACGATGACCCGGGAGTCGAACTCGCCCGCCAGACGGGAGAGGCGCGCTGCGGCGCGGGCATGCAGGCCCTTGCGGTTGACGATCATGGCGCGCTGGCTGGCGGTGAGGGTTTCCGTGTCGGGCATCAATTCGACTTCGCCAGGAGTTCAGAGGCGATGTTGATGTATTTCCGGCCCGCCTCGGCGGCCACCTTGGCGGCGTCCCGCAGGGACATCTCCCCGCGCACTTCGGCCAGCTTGATCAGCATCGGCAGATTGACCCCGGACAGGACTTCGACATTGCCGGCATTCATGACCGACATGGCGAGGTTCGAGGGCGTGCCGCCGAACATGTCCGTCAGGATAATGACGCCCTTGCCGACATCGCAGGATTTGGCGGTTTCGCGGATCTGGTCGCGGCGCGCTTCAATATCGTCCTCGACCTCGATGGAGATCGAGCGAAACCGATCCTGCTCGCCCACCACATGCTCCGTGGCGGCGACCAGTTCGCGGGCAAGCTTTCCGTGGCTGACAACCACAATTCCGATCATGTGCCGGTCCCAGTGCTCAAACGTAACGAATTTGTCATGCTGCCACTGCGAACAGGAGCGTCAACCCTGATTCAGCTGTTGGGTGAATGGGAAGCTGTCCTAGTTGCCTGAAAGCCCCAGCACATCGCTCATGTCGTAGAGGCCCGGATCCTGTCGCATGGCCCATGCTGCAGCGCCCAATGCGCCATGCGCGAACACGGCCCGGTCGATCGCCGTGTGGCTGAGCGAGAGGATCTCCATATCGGAGCCGAAGCTGACCTCATGTTCGCCAATTACCCCGCCAGAGCGGCGAACTGCGAAGCCGATGCTGCCGGCGCGGCGCTTGGAATCGGGGCCGTCATAGGGCCCGGCGCGCAATTCCGACAGCGGCTTGCCCCGGCCTGCGGCGGCGGCTTCACCGACCATCAGAGCGGTGCCCGAGGGCGCGTCCATCTTGCGGCGATGATGTGTTTCGAGGATTTCGATGTCCCAGTCCGGACCGAGCCGTTCGGCTGCCATGCGTGTGAGCGCCTGCAGCAAATTGATGCCGACCGAAAAATTCCCGGCTTTCACGATGGCGAGCGATTGCGCGGCATGGGCAATCTCGGCGTCTTCATCCTCCGAGAACCCCGTCGTGCCGATGATGGCGGCGCGGACGCTGGTATGTTTCAGCGAATCGAGCGCGGCGAGCGTGGCGGCGGGCCGGGTGAAATCGATCCAGACATCGGCCTTGCTGGCGGCGGCGACGGGATCGGTGGCGGGTTTCAGGTCCAGCAGGCGGCGACCTGCCAGTTCGCCAATGTCGTCGCCCAGATGCTCGGAGGAGGGGGCTTCGCTGCCGCCGGTCACGGTGAGGCCGGCGTCCAGCGCCGCGCCGACCAGCTGGCGGCCCATGCGGCCGGCGACTCCGGCAACGGCCACGCGGAGCGAATCGGAATGTGTAGGATCTGTCATGCGCGCCGTTATAGCGGGGTTTTCGGGCAGGGCGAGAGGCGGCTGCGCGCGCGGAACAAATTTATGGTTCTGCGCGTTCCAAGCACATGACCCCAACAAACGTCCTGTCGCGGCTTGGCCGCGTTTCCTGTGTGATCAATCCGCTCTCAGGCAGCACCCCTGCGGATGCCCCGGATATGATTCGTGAAAAACTGTCCGGCCTGCCGGACAAGGCCAGCATCCATACAGCCGGCGAGGGCGACCTGCCTTTGCTGATGGAGACGGCGCTGGCCGAGGAGCCCGACACGCTGATCGTCTGGGGCGGCGATGGCACGATTGCCTGCGCCCTGTCTCATGCCGGTTTGCTGGGCCCAGCCATCCTGCCGCTGCCGGGCGGGACCATGAACATGCTGCCGACGCGCGCCCTGGGCGGGGACCATAGCTGGGACACATTGATGGATCGCGCGCTGGAGGGCGGGCAGATTCGCCCGATGCCGTGCGGCGAGATTGTGGACGGGCCGCGCTTCTTCGTGGCGGCAATGCTGGGCGACATGACGCGCTTCACCAATTCGCGCGAGGCGCTGCGCGAGGGCAAGATCCTCGAAGCGGCCGAAATCATGCACGATTCATCGGCCCTCGCACTGCACTCCAATATTTCCTGGACCGTGCCGGGAGGCCGCAAGCAGACCTCCACGGCGCTGACGGTGAACATCAATCCCGATACGCCCGGAAAGCTCGAAATTGCCAGTGTGGACCCGCAGGGCCTGCTGGATCTCGCCAAGATCGGTTTGGAGATGGTGATGGATGGCTGGCGGAATGCCGAAGACGTCCGGCTGATCCTGGCCGATGAAGTCGAGGCGCATCATCTCGAAAAAGGCCGCATCAATGTCACGCTGGACGGCGAACTGAAGGAGATGAAGACGCCCCTGCGATTCCGCCGGATCGATTCTGCCGTGAACATCTTCGTCCCAGACATGTCCTGATGACAGTTATTGCACAGATTTCGGACATACATTTCGGCGCCGAAGACGAGAACGCCATTGCCGCCGCTGAATCCTGTATCAAGGCCACGCAACCCGACATGCTGGTCGTCTGCGGCGACCTGACCCAGCGCGGACGGACGCGAGAATTCGATGCCGCTGCCGAATGGCTGGACGGGTTCGACATGCCGAAACTGATCGTGCCGGGAAACCATGACACGCCCATGTTCAATGTCGCGGCGCGGGCGGCGGAGCCCTTCAAGCGGTTCAAACGCCGCTTCGGCGAGTATTTCGGTGTGGCGGAAACGGGCAATGCGATTGCGGTCGGCCTGAACACGGCGCGCGGCTGGCAGGCTCGGCGCAACTGGGCCGAAGGCTCGGTGAATCTGGAGGATCTGGATGATGTCCTCATTCGCGCGGCTGCCTCCGAGGCCGACGTGAAACTGATCGCCTGTCACCATCCCTTCCATTCGCTGCCGGGCGCGCCGCTGCGCACGCGGACCCGCCGGGGCCGTCGCGCCGCCGACAAGGTGGCCGCAAGCCATGTGCAGATGGTGCTGACCGGCCATGTCCACACGCCGTCAGTCGGACTGCGCCAGCGCGCGAATGGCTGCTATCTCGCGGTCTCGTCCGGCACGCTGTCGGTGCGCCTGCGGTCCGAGCCGCCCTCGTTCAACCTCATCCGGCTGGAAGAGGGCGAATTGAGGATTGATCGCTGCGACATCCACGGAGACGGCCCGACGCTCTCTCGTATGGGCGCGTTTGACGCCAATCTCGAACCCTGTTCCTGATCCGCAATTGCGGGCACGGCCTAAGCTTGAAGGTGATGCTGCGTGCCAGCTTCGAAGGCAGGCTGCAATTGCGCGCGGATACGGTCCACCAGCAGATGGACCTTTGGCTGCAAATGGCGGGCCTGAGGGTAGACCGCCCAGATCGGTTCCGGTTCGGGCCGGTATTCCCTGAACAATTCCACCAGGCGGCCATCTTCAAGATACGGCGCGACATAGAACAGCGGCAATTGGCCGATGCCTTTTCCCGCGAGCAGTCCGTCCAGCACGGACGCGCCTGAATTGGATCGCCAATTTCCCCGTGGACGGAGTGTCTCGTGTTGCCCGCCCTGGCGAAACCGCCACGTGCTGGAAGAGCCGATCAGGCAATTGTGCGCCTTCAGGTCATCAAGGCGTTCTGGCGTGCCATGAGACTCCAGATAGGCAGGGGAGGCGCAGACCAGGAATTGCCGGCTGGCCACCCGCGAACTGATCAGGCGGGAATCTTCCAGCATGCCGGTGCGGATCGCGAGATCGATGCCCTCGGCGATCAGGTCGACCAGCCGGTTGGACAGGTCGAGTGTGATTTCCACTTTCGGATAATCCTGGCTGAACTCGCGCACGATGGGCGAAATGTAGCGTTCTCCCAATGAAGTGGGACAGGTGATCTTGATCTCGCCCTGGGGGTCGTTGTTTCCGCCCACGACGGCATAAAGCTCGTCGCGCGACTCGATAAGCTGCTGGCAATGGCCGAGCACCGTGCGGCCCGTATCTGTCAGCGAGACCTTGCGGGTCGTCCGGTAGAACAGGGGCGCGCCGATGGCGTTTTCCAGTCTGGTAACGGCGCGGCTCACATGCGAGGTTGAGACATTCAACATTTGAGCTGCCGGTTTGAAGCCCATGCACGTCGCCACCGCCACGAATTCCTCGATTCCGTCCCAATCCGTCTGCATTATCCCGGTCCTGCAACAATGTATTGCAAATTACATACTTTATCGCTCTGAGCGCAAGAGTAGTATGGCATTCAAACACTATGGAGCTCCCTCATGAAGACTCGCGCCGCTGTCGCCTTTGAAGCCAAGAAACCGCTGGAAATCGTCGAACTGGACCTGGAAGGCCCCAAGGCCGGGGAAGTGCTGGTCGAGATCATGGCGACCGGTATTTGCCATACCGATGCCTACACGCTGGACGGGCTGGATAGTGAGGGCATCTTCCCGAGCGTTCTGGGCCATGAGGGCGCGGGCATTGTGCGCGAAGTCGGCGCAGGCGTGACCAGCGTGCAGCCGGGCGATCATGTGATCCCGCTCTACACGCCGGAATGCCGCCAGTGCAAAAGCTGTCTCTCGGGCAAGACCAATCTCTGCACCGCCATTCGCGCGACGCAGGGCAAGGGCCTGATGCCGGACGGCACGAGCCGGTTCAGCTACAAGGGCAAGACGATCTATCATTATATGGGCTGTTCGACCTTCTCGAACTTCACGGTCCTGCCGGAAATCGCGGTTGCGAAAATCCGCACCGACGCGCCGTTCGACAAGGCCTGCTATGTCGGCTGCGGCGTGACCACAGGTGTTGGCGCGGTGACCAATACGGCCAAGGTGCAGGTCGGCGATAATGTCGTCGTGTTCGGCCTTGGCGGCATTGGTCTCAACGTGCTGCAGGGCGCGAAGATGGCCGGCGCCGACAAGATCATCGGCGTCGACATCAACAACTCCAAGAAGGAATGGGGCGAGAAATTCGGGATGACGCATTTCGTCAATCCGAAGGAGACCCAGGATGTGGTCGCGCACCTCGTCGAGCTGACCGATGGCGGCGCGGACTATTCCTTCGATTGTACCGGCAACACGGATGTGATGCGCCAGGCGCTGGAATGCTGCCATCGCGGCTGGGGCACCTCGATCATCATCGGCGTTGCAGAGGCTGGCAAGGAAATCAGCACACGGCCGTTCCAGCTGGTCACGGGCCGCAACTGGCGCGGCACGGCCTTCGGCGGTGCGAAAGGGCGCACGGATGTGCCGAAGATCGTCGACTGGTACATGAACGGCAAGATCCAGATCGACCCGATGATCACCCACGTCATGAAGCTCGACAAGATCAATGACGCCTTCGACCTGATGCATGCAGGCGAGAGCATCCGGAGCGTGGTGGTTTATTGAGCCGCATGAGGACGTTGAAGGGCCGTTTGTACGATAGATGGCAGCGGACATTTGGTCGGCACGCAGTTCGTGACCCAAGACCTATTGCGGCGGAGTCTCCATATACATTCTTTATTCCAAGTGAGGATCGGCTGGCAGCAATCGAGCCGGGCGATCACGTCAAAATAATTATCGCCAGCATCCCTGCTGGGCGAAGATATGACGCTGAACGCTTATGGCTGGAAGTTACCGACGCATCTGGCGATGACATGATCGGAAATCTGGACAATGATCCCTCAGACATTCCGCAGCTTCGTTCGGGGGACAGTATCCGGTTCAAACGCTGGCACGTGATTGACTACATCTGGCTGGATCAGGCGAAAGAAGAACGCTTTCCTGTTATTGCCAGCAAGCAGAAATGGGAACGATGCCTCGTTGACCGTCAGGTTCTGGATGGAACTGCGCGCATCGGTTTCCTCTACAGGGAAGAACCCGATATGACGCGAGAGGGCGACAAGTATCCCGACAGCGGATGGCGGATACGGGCGGATGTCCACCAATTGTCGGATGAGGAGTACAGCAATCCCGCTTCCGACTATATCGCGATTGGAAAAGTCCTGAACAAGGACGACAGCTGGCTGCACCTAATCGATGCACCCGTCGGGAGCGCTTACCTCCGTGACCCTGACACGGGTGAGTTCGAGAAAACCGAATTCACTGCAGGTGATGGGGATGGAGACGTGTCTTGAAGACTGTTACAGCAAGCCTGAGCGACACGATTGTCACAAGGGATCCAAGGGAGAAATACAAATGTTCAGTCACGTCATGGTCGGCACGAACGATCTGGAAAAATCAAAGAAATTCTACGACGCGCTCTTCAAGTCGCTGGGCGGCCGGGAGGCGATTGTCGATCCGAAAGGGCGGCTGATCTATCTCCACAATGGCGGGACGTTCCTTGTCACGCCGCCGATTGATGGCGAGCCGGCCTGTCATGCCAATGGCGGCACGATCGGCTTTGCGGTCGACAGCACTGAACAGGCCGATGCCTGGCACAAGGCCGGACTCGAAGCAGGCGGCAAGGCCATCGAAGACCCTCCGGGCTGGCGCGAAGGGGGCGGCATGAAGCTCTATCTCGCCTATCTGCGCGATCCGGACGGCAACAAGATCTGCACCATGTTGCGCGGCTAAATCCGCCAATCTGATCGACCTTCAAGGGCGGCGCGCTTAGCGTCGCCCTTTTTGTTGGTTTTACAGGCCGGAAATTCGCTGCGCGGGGTCGATTTCTGTCTCAAAGCGGGTAATGCTCGCGCCCATGACCGAGTTTACCCACTACACGCTGATCGCCGATGGGCACGTGTTCGAGCCGAACGCGGAATACGCCACCGAGATCGGCCCCTGCATCATGGGCATGAAGGTCTGGGCTGCCGATGCGGACCAGGCCGCCGACATGATCGTCGTGATCGGCAAGCGGCTCGGCTTCAAGGCCGATGGCGAGTTGCAGGTCTTCGTGACCGAGGGCGAAGTGCCGGCGGAAGACCAGCCCTTCGGCTATGATGTTCAGTTCACGACCTATGCTGACATCGAAGACGAAGACATGATTGAAGACGACAGTCCGAAATGGATTCATTGAGACAGGGGAAGATCATGATCAGGACGTATGCTATTGCGGCGGGCGCCGTCGCCATATGCCTGACTGGCTGTGTTGCGATGGATGTGCAGGACGTCCAGGTGAACACGTCGCCTGAAGTGACCCATTATGCCGGGATCACGAAGGCGGGTACCGATCTGCCCTTTTCCAAGGCAGTCAGGGTTGGCGACATGATCTATCTGTCCGGCGAACTGGGCATTGATCCGGAAACAAATGAATTGGCGCCGGGCGGGGCTGGCCCGGAAACACGCATGATCTTCAAGAACATCACCCGCACGCTGGCTGAATTCGATGCGGATCTGTCGGACGTAGTGAAGTGTTCTGTCTTTCTCGGAGACATGGCTGCCTATGGCGAGATGAACGCCGCCTATGATGCGGCGCTGCCCGATCCGAAACCAGCGCGTTCGACGCTTGGCGCCAATGGGCTGGCCCTCGGCGCGGCGGTCGAGATCGAGTGCTTCGCCGTCGCGCCCTGAGCGCGGTCAGGCCAGCGCGAGGCGGTAATCTGACCGCACCAGACGGGCGGGCAGGCTGAAGTCCTTCAGTGCGCTGCCACGCACACGTTCCAGCAGATCATCGGCGCGGGTGAGCGCATCGCCCTCCAAAGCCTCGTAGGCATCCAGCGCCGCCTGTAGCCGCCAGAGCGGGAAGGTGCGCGCCGCCGCCGGGCCTTGCGTGTCCTCAATGTCGATCTCGATCTGGCCCACAGCGCGCGGCACATGTGTGCCGGGCGAGGCGGTCTCGGCCCAGTTTGCAAACAGTTGCGCGGTCTGGTGCAGGGCCGGGAATTGCTCGCGCATCTGGCGGGCGAGGATCGGCACCAGCGTGACCGGGATTTCGTCGCCTGCGAGCAGCTCGCCCTGCGGCGGCGAGCCCGCCTTCACGCGTTCGACCCATTCGGCGACTTTCGGCGCATAGCGCCTCATCAAATCGCCTGAGGCGGGGTCGCGATAGAGGTGGGCATAGAGCGGGCCGTACAGGGCGAAATCGGCCAGCGTGGCGCGGCCGCCCAGCGCATAGGGATGCACTTCCAGATGCGCGGAGAATTCGCGCAGGAAGGCCTCATAGCTTTGCTCGATGGCGGGGGCTGTGGTCGGCGAGACGCCGAGCGGGGGCAGGGCGCCCTTGAAGCGCTCGCCATTGCGCTTGCCGATGTCGTATTGCTCTGGTGCGGGGCGGTCCGGGGCCGAGATCGCGCCAAACTCCTGATAGGCCCAGTCCTCATTATAGTTCCAGCGATAGTGCATGGCCGGGATGACGAGCCATTCGTCGGCGTATAGCTGCAGCAGCTGGGCGACAAAGGCCTGCACAGGGCCTTCCGGGATGGCGGGCGGGGAGAGTCCTTCGGCGGCTTCAACATGGCTGATGATGTCGGTCGTGTCCTGCACGATCTCGCCTTCGGGGGTCTTCATCACCGGGATCACGGGCCAGCCGACATTCGGCAGGATGATGTCGCGATAGACCTGCTGGGTCGCGACCACTTCGGTATAGTCGACGCCGCGCCAGTCGAGATAGGCGCGCGCCTTGCCGGTGTAATAGCTGACGTCCGCGCCGTACAAGGTGTAGCCGGGCATAGATCCTCCGAAGGGTTGGGTGAGCCGTTCAACGTATCTGGCGCAGCGGCAGGAGGCTGGCAAGCCTGACCTCGGGCGATGAGGCCCTTGGCAAGCCCTTGTCCTGCACGCCTAACCGGGCCACATCAGTCAGGTCTCTTTCATCCCAACCGACAGGACTTCAGCACATGACCCTTACCCAGGTATCCGCATGGCAATCCTTTGGCGGCATGCTGTCCGTGCATGACCATGACAGCGCGCTGCAGAATTGCACGATGCGGTTCGCGGTCTACACGCCGTCGCAGGCGAACCCGGAAAAGGTGCCGGTGCTGTGGTATCTCTCCGGCCTGACGTGCAGCTGGGCGAATGTGATGGAGAAATCGGGGCTGCAACGCGCTGCCTCCAAGCATGGCATCATGATCATTGCGCCGGATACGAGCCCGCGCGGCGATGACGTGCCGGATGATGATTCCTACGATCTGGGGCAAGGCGCCGGCTTCTACCTGACGGCTACGCAAGAGCCGTGGGCAAAACATTACAAGATGGACCAGTACATCACTGATGAGCTGCCGAAAGTGATCGCGGAGCACTTCCCCTATGCGGACATGGACCGGCAGGGCATCTTTGGCCATTCCATGGGCGGGCATGGCGCGATCACGCTGCACCTCAAGCATCCTAAAACCTACAAATCCTGCTCGGCCTTCAGCCCGATCACCAGCCCCGCGCAGGTGCCGTGGGGCCAGAAGGCGTTTGCCGCCTATCTCGGTGACCCGTCCGTGGCCTGGGAACAGTATGACGCGACCGAACTGGTCAAGGAGCGCCAGACCAAGGCGACGATCCTCGTGGATACGGGAACGGCGGACACTTTCCTTGAGCGGGAGCTGAAGCCGGAAATCTTTACCGAGGCCTGTGAGAAGCACGGCCAGCGGCTCGATTACAATCTGCGCGACGGCTATGGCCACGATTACTATTTCATCGCGACCTATATGGACGAACATATCGCCCATCATGCGCGGGCGCTGGGGGCCTAGGTGCCGTACGGCATCCCCGGTTAAACGTGTTCAGCTTCCAGGAAGGAAATCAGGCCGTCCAGATCCTCGCGAACCAATAGGCTGGATATTTCGCTGTCGCCCCCAAATTCCAGCCACGTGCCGGCTTCGTCGTGGGGACGCAGCATGCGCACATGCTCAATGTTCACCACGCGCACTTTGTTATTGTTTTTCTGATGCAGGACCAAGAATTCAGCCATGGGATTTCCGCTCCGGGTTATTCAGCCTGCGTGTAACACCAGATCACGTATCTGCAAGTGACACCGCTTGCCCAGACGCGCTGGACTAGACCGCCTTGGCGTGACGCCGGGGCGTGGGCTTGTAGCGACCGTCAAAACATTGGGCGACCGTGCGCAGGAAGAGGCGGGCCTCTGGCGGTACACGGATGAGGCTGCCGTCGATCTGGCACAGGCCCGCAGACTGGAGGAAGCGCGCCGTTTCCAGCGCGTCGGCGAGGCTGCCCCGCGCGGCGTTCATCTCGTCGCAGACCGCGTCCACATCCACTTCCATCTGGCACATCAGCGTCTCAATGGCGCGGGCGCGCAAGCGGTCATCCTCGGTCAGCACAACGCCGCGCTCGACCGGCAGGCGCCCGTCTTCGATGGTGGCGCGCCAAGCGGTGCGCTCCTTGAAGTTCTGGACATAACCGTTTGAAAACTGGGAGATTGATGTGCTGCCGATGCCGATGAGGGTCATGCACGGATCGTCCGTATAGCCCTGGAAATTCCGATGCAGTGTCTTGGTGCGGGCGGCGAGGGTGAGGCTGTCATCCGCGCGGGCGAAGTGATCGAGCCCAATGGCGTGGTAGCCGGCAAGTTCCAGTGTGCGGGCGCCGGCAAGGGCCTGGTCAAAGCGGGCTTCAAGGCCGGGCAGGGCGTCTTCGTCGATCGCCGCCTGGTGCTTGGCGAACCACGGCACATGTGCATAGCCGAAGAGGGAGATGCGGGCGGCGCCCATCTCGGCGGCGAAATGAGCCGCCTCCTCGACATCGCTCACGGTCTGGTCGGGCAGGCCGTACATCAGGTCCATGTTTATGGCGCGGATGCCTGCCGCCTGAAGCCGTTCGATGCCTTCGCTGAGCAGGAATTTCGGCTGGATGCGGCCCACGGCTTCCTGAACTTTGGGCGACAGGGTTTGGACCCCAAAGCTGACGCGGGTGACGCCCGAGGTCGCCATCGCGTCGATGAAATCCGGTGTCAGGCCGCGCGGGTCGATCTCGACAGCAATCTCCGCGCCGGGGCGCAGACCGAAGGCGCGACAGGCATGGGCGACAAGGTCCTTGAAGTCGTCCGCTGACAGGGCATTGGGAGAGCCGCCACCGAAATGGAGGTGCGCCATGCCGGTGTGCGGTCCGACCGATGCGGCCCAGAGGTCGATTTCGCGGTGGAGCGTCTCCAGATAGGCGGCAATACGGGTGTAGCCGTTCGGTACGCTGGTCGCGCAGCCGCAATAGAAGCAGAGCTTCTCGCAGAAGGGCACATGGATATAGACCGAGATGGGCTTGTCCGGCGCCGTCTGGCTGGCCCAGAGGCGCGCCTCGCGCTCGGCGACCTGCGGTGTGAAGTCGGCCGCTGTGGGATAGCTGGTGTAGCGCGGGACGGGGCGCGACGCGAAGGGAATCCATGCCTGTTTCATGGCGCGAATCCCTACCAATTCTGCGGGCGCGGCGGACTACGGAGATTCCCCTAACCCACATGCGGCTCGACGTCGCTGGCGGCACCGCCTAGTGTCGGCCTCATTCAGAGGAGGTGTCCATGATCCGATCGAGTGTTTTCGCTGCTGCGGCCTTGTTGCTGGCCGGACCTGCCCTGGCGGGGCCCGACGATTTCAAATCCGGTCCGGCGATCCCGGCTTTCGGGAATGTGGCCAACGTGCCGGACGCCGAGCGCCTGTCCAAGGACGCCGTGTTCAAGATCGCGTTCGACACGTCGGTGCCGGCCGAACCCGGCAAGGTGAACCGGACTCTGGAAAGCGCGGCGCGTTTCCTGAACATGCATGAAGCGGTCGGCATTCCGGCGAGCAATATCAAGCTGGCGGTGGTCGTGCATGGCGGGGCCTCGGCCGATCTCGTGGCGGGACAGGGCAACGCGAATGCGCCGCTGATCGCCGCGCTGCTCAAGCATCGTGTCCGGATCATCCTGTGTGGCCAGACGGCGGCCTATCGCGACATCAAGAAGGCGGACCTGGTGCCCGGTGTGGAAATGGCGCTGTCGGCCATGACGGCGCATGCACAGCTGCAACAAACGGGATATACGCTGAACCCGTTCTAGGGGTCAGTCCATCGCCTCGGCCTTGAGCCAGATGCCTTCGCGCTCGCCGACGCGGCGCTCGACCAGCAGGCGGGCAACCTGGTGGTCATCCTCGAAGACATTGCCGGTCAGGCTGTCGAGCAGGGCCTTGGCGAGATTGTCGAGATCCATCCAGGGCGCATCGCCGGTATATTCCATCATGATGTGAACGGAATAATCGCCATAGCCCGGCCGCAGGGGCGGGAACTCCTTGCGGAAGAATTCCTTGAGCAGCGTCTTGTAGTATTTCGCCTGCGTCGTCAGGCCGTGACAACGCACTTCCAGCGCACCCTCATCCGTGATGCGCGCGCGGACTTTTCCGGCGGTGATCCAGTCGGCCAGACTCATCCCCGCATCCGATGGCGGGATTGCATGCGGGCCTCGATGGCCTCCTTGGAAGCTTTGAGGCCGAGGCCGGTCTGTTCGCGGAGCAGCTTGATGGCGAGCAGCTTCTTGCGGTCATCAATGGCGCGGTCGATCTCGGCCCAGCAGGTCTTGCTGACAGTCGTAAGCGCCTCGTCGACCTGCGCCTCGGTCAGGATGGGCGGCGACAGGGAATTGATCCCGATTCCGCGCACAAGGAAGCCGAGCAAAAAGGCAATCGCGACCAGGAACAGCGTGGCCGGTTGCGTGAGGGCATGAAGCAGGGCGTCCAAAGGGATTTTTCCGTTCCTGTTTTCTGCGCGGCGCCACGGGCTTTTCTGCGCGGTGCGACCGGCATTTTGCTTGCCTCGAAGGTCCTGTGTGGCACAAATCATTTCCAGTGTGCAAACAGAAGGAGACGGGGAATGCGCGGGTCTTTCCTTTACGCGGTCATCACTGGCCTGGTTTTCCTTGGAATGTCCGGCCCCGCCTCGGCGCGGGACGGCCAGTCAGACTATTATGGGGCGCTGGGCGCCAAAAGTGAGGGGCGGGGCCAGGATGCGTTTGCCCTTTATGACCGGGCCTGTTCCAGCGGCTATCTTGCAGGCTGCATGGGCGCGGCGGGCATGCTGGCCGATGGGGACGGAATCGCGATGGATCAGGCGCGGGCGCGCCAGTATTTCCAGACCGCGTGCAATGGTCAGCACAAGGTTGCCTGCAACTGGCTGGGCGACATGCTGTTGGCCGGAGAGGGCGGCACGGTCGATGCGGCAGGCGCACGCGCCCTGTATGCGCGCGGCTGTTCGCTGGGCCATGCGGCCTCCTGTGTCGAAGGCGGCGAATTGATCGAGTTCGGCAAGGGCGGACCGAAAAGTGTTTCAGATGCCCTGAATGCCTATCGCAAAGGGTGTGAGAGCGGAGATCCGCGCGGATGCAACCTGGCCGGCGTGGTTCTGGAGAGCGACGCAGGCGGAGCGGACATGGCGGCGGCGCGGGGCTATTTCGAACAGGCCTGCCAGGGCGCCTATTACAATGGCTGCGCCAATTTCGGAAAATATCTCCAGAACGGGAACGGCGGGCCCAAGGATACCGTCCGGGCGCGCGAAGTCTATCGCATGGGGTGTGGGCGCATCATCACCAACCTGTCGTCCTGCTACCGGCTGGGCGCGATCCTGCTGACGCAGGAAGGCGGCCCGCGCGATCCTTTCAAGGGGGCGGACGCCCTGGAAAAAGTGTGCACCTCGCAGCAATCGGGCCACCGGACCTTCAAGGCAAATGCCTGCTACACGCTGGGCGCAATGTTCGAGACTGAATTCAGCAACGCCGACCCGGCGCTGGCCGTCGAGTTCTATGCGATGGCGTGCGGGTATGGTCACACGGGCGAACGCTGCGGCGGATAGGACCATCCTCGCCCCGGCACCTTGTCATGCGCGCACACTGGGCTAAACCCGGCCCGAACGCTCTCCATGCATGAGGATACCAGACGATGACGACGCGGACCGAAACCGACACGATGGGCCCAATCGAGGTCTCTGATGACGCCTATTGGGGCGCGCAGGCCCAGCGCAGCCTCGGCAATTTCAAGATCGGCTGGGAAAAACAGCCCGAGCCGATCATCCGCGCGCTCGGCATCGTCAAGAAGGCCGCCGCCGAAGCGAACATGGACCTCGGCAAGATGGACCCGGAGCTGGGCAAGGTCATCGTGCAGGCCGCCGAAGAAGTGATCGAAGGCAAGCTGAATGAGCATTTCCCGCTGGTCGTCTGGCAGACGGGCTCGGGCACGCAGTCCAACATGAACTCGAACGAGGTCATCTCAAACCGCTCCATCGAAATCCTGGGCGGGGAGAAGGGCTCGAAGAAGCCGGTCCACCCGAACGATCATGTGAACATGTCCCAATCGTCGAACGACACGTTCCCGACGGCGATGCACATTGCCTGCGCCGAGGAAGTCGTTCACCGCCTGATCCCGTCGCTGGAAGTGCTTCACAACGCGCTCGACTCGAAAGCCAAGGCGTGGGCCGACATCATCAAGATCGGCCGCACGCATACGCAAGATGCGACGCCGGTGACGCTCGGCCAGGAATTCTCCGGCTATGCCCAGCAGCTGAAGAACGGCATCGAGCGGATCGAACTGACCCTGCCGAAGCTGATGGAACTGGCCCAGGGCGGCACGGCCGTCGGCACGGGCCTCGCCTCGCCGGTCGGCTTCGCGGAGAAGGTTGCCGAGAAGATCGCCGGCATCACCGGCCTGAAATTCACGACCGCGCCGAACAAGTTCGAAGCGCTGGCCGCACATGACGCGATGGTGTTCACGCATGGCGCGATCACGACGGTCGCCATGTCCTGCTTCAAGATCGCCAATGACATCCGGTTCCTCGGCTCCGGCCCACGCTCCGGCCTCGGCGAACTGGCCCTGCCGGAAAACGAGCCGGGCAGCTCGATCATGCCGGGCAAGGTGAACCCGACCCAGTGTGAAGCGCTGACCCAGGTTTGCGCGCACATTCACGGCAACAATGCCGCCATCGGCTTTGCCGACAGCCAGGGCCATTTCGAGCTGAACGTGTTCAACCCGATGATGGCCTACAATTTCCTCCAGTCGGTGCGCCTGCTGGCCGATGCGGCGGTCAGCTTCACGGAGAATTGCGTTGTCGGAATCGAGCCGCGGCTTGAGAATATTGAACGCGGCCTGAAGAACTCGCTGATGCTGGTGACGCCGCTGAAAGAGAAATATGGCTACGACCGCGCGGCCAAGATCGCCAAAACGGCCCATAAAAACGGGACGACGCTACGCGAGGAAGCGATCAAGGACGGCATCCCGGGCGAGGATTTCGACAACATCGTCGACCCGTCCAAGATGATCTCGCCGGGCTGATATGCTATGAGCGCGCATGTTGGACTTTGATCCTGAAACATTTGGCGCGCTCAACGCGGACGATTATGACGCCCTCCACGATCCGGGGACGACAGAGGAGTCTGTCGCCCTGATTGCGGACCTTGCCGCCAAAGGCCGTATTCTTGAGCTGGCAATCGGCACGGGCCGGATCGCCCTGCCCCTGGCAGAGCGCGGTTTTGCCGTGTCTGGCATCGAAGGCTCCGCCGCCATGGTGGAGAAGCTGCGCGAGAAACCGGGCGGGGCCGACATTCCTGTGGTCATCGGCGATATGGCCGACTGTGCCATTGATGGCGAATTCGAATTTGTTTTCCTGGTTTTCAATACGCTGTTCAACCTGACCAGCCAGGCTGAGCAGGTGAGGTGTTTCCGGAATGTTGCGGAGAGGCTGGTGCCGGGCGGAGCGTTTCTGGTCGAGACATTTGTGCCGGACTTTTCGGCCTATCATGACCATCAGAGTCTGCGCGCCACGAAGATCGGGTTCAAATCTCTGTGGTTCGAAGCAAAGGTGCATGATCCGACCCGGCAGGTGATCGAGTATCAGCGTGTGCGAATTACGGAAAAAGGCACGAAACTCGTGCCACTGGTCATGCGCTATGCCTGGCCGCAGGAAATGGACCTCATGGCTGAACTCGCCGGTCTCAGTCTCGAACATCGCTGGGGCGGGTGGAACCGAGAGCCTTTCACGGCAGAGAGCACGATGCACGTGACGGTCTACCGGAGAACAGGGAAGTAACGGATTGACCTCGATTACGTAATTCCGTAATTTACGTAGATGCGTTCCCCGGATGAGCTTCGCCAAGCCATAAAGGCATCAGAGTGTCCCGTGTCTCAAATAGCAGAACGGGCTGGCATCGCTTCGACGACTTTATACAGCTTCGTCTCCGGTGCCACAGGAAGCCTCAGGGCATCTACTCATGCAGCTGTAGAAGCCGTTCTTACCGATGAGGTTGTCAGGGTTGCCGAGGAACGGACGCGTTTCAAAGGACCGGGTCAGGACATTCATCCTGCGCTTTTGGAAGAAGGAGAACGCTTGGGCATTGATGTTGAAGAGACTGCACGCAAGGCCGTGGAAGACGCCGTGAAGCGCGCACGTATCGATGCGTGGATCGAGGAGAACAGGGAGGCCTTCGCGGCGAATGCGCGCGATGTTGAGGAAAACGGGCTTTGGTGTGACCGGTACCGCATGTTCTGATGATTGACCGTTTTGCAATCCACGCATTGCTGGATAGGCGGGACATGCAGGTTGTTGTGCTGAGCTATCCGGGGCTTGAACAGAATGGCACGGTGATCGTTGCGCCTCTTCTAAAGGAAGATGGCATCGCCGTCGTGCCGATCCTCCATCCTGTTGTTGAAACACCATCGGGCAGGCGAGTCGTTGCCGCAGAACGTATGTCAGCCCTATCGCCCAAACTCCTGGGAGAGAAGACCGGTTCTCTGACTGCATATGAGTACGATATATCCCGCGCGCTTTCGCGCCTGTTCTTCGGAAACTAGGGCCTGCTCAAAGCCTGACCGCTCAGCGCTGAAGCGCCAGTTTCTTCATGCCTATGCTTGCACCCTGGGGGGAAGATCGCCATACGGCGGCAAACATCTTCCTGCCCTCAGATTGAAGAGTGTCATCCCGTGGTAAAATCGACTTTCGCAGCCTTCGCAGATCGCCTTGGCGCGCAGGGCCTGTCGCAGGCTAGCTTCACCCAGTTCACACCGAACCGGATCAAGATTGAATTATTGTCCGGCCTGACGGTCGCGCTGGCGCTCGTGCCGGAGGCCGTGGCTTTTGCCTTTGTGGCAGGGGTGCACCCGCTGGTCGGGCTGTATGCGGCCTTTATCGTGGGCCTTGTGACGGCGCTGATTGGGGGCCGTCCGGGCATGATTTCCGGCGCCACCGGCGCGCTGGCCGTCGTCATGGTCTCGCTGGTCGCGCAGCATGGCGTCGAATACCTGTTCGCCACGGTCGTTCTGATGGGCATTCTCCAGCTGGCGGCGGGTATCTTCCGGTTCGGGAAGTTCATCCGCCTCGTGCCGCATCCGGTGATGCTGGGCTTCGTCAACGGGCTCGCCATCGTGATCTTCATGGCGCAGCTGGGCCAGTTCAAGGTGCCCGGCACGGCAGAAGCCTCCGGTCATGGCATGGGCGGCGGCGAATGGATGAGCGGCACGCCGCTGGCGGTCATGCTGGCGCTGGTCGCCCTGACCATGCTGATCATCTGGGCGCTGCCGAAATTCACCAAGATCATTCCCGCGCCGCTGGCCGGGATCGGCCTCGTCGCCGCTGTCGTCATCGGCTTCGGCCTGGACGTGCCGCGCGTGGGCGACCTCGCCTCGATCCAGGGCGGCTTGCCGAGTTTCCATGTGCCGAGCGTGCCGCTGACCATGGAGACGTTCAAGATCATCCTGCCATACGCTGTCATCCTGTCGGCCATCGGCCTGATCGAGAGCCTGCTGACCCTGAACCTTGTCGGCGAAATGACTGGTAAAAGGGGCGGGGCGAGCCAGGAATGCGTGGCGCAGGGCACCGCAAACCTGATCACGGGATTCTTTGGCGGCATGGGCGGCTGCGCCATGATCGGCCAGTCGATGATCAATGTGAAATCCGGTGGCCGCACACGGTTGGCCGGCATCGCCGCCGCGCTGTTCCTGCTGGCCTTTATCCTTGTCGGCTCCGGCCTGATCGAGCAGATCCCGCTGGCGGCGCTGGTCGGCGTCATGTTCATGGTCGTGATCGGCACGTTCGCATGGAACAGCCTGCGCATCATGACGCGCATCCCGCTGCTGGACGCCGCCGTGATCGTTCTGGTGACCATCGTTACCGTCTTCTACGACCTCGCAACGGCCGTGGTCGTCGGCGTGATCGTCTCGGCGCTCGCCTATGCCTGGAACAATGCGCGCCGCATCCATGTCATCGAGCGCGACAGTGTGCGCACGCCCGGCGCCCATGTCTACGAGATCGAAGGCCCACTCTTCTTCGGCTCGACCGATGGCTTTGCCGAGCTGTTCCATCCGGAAACCGACCCCGATGTCGTGATCGTGGACTTCATGCGCTCGCGTGTCGTGGACCAGTCCGCGCTGCAGGCAATCGAAGACCTTGCCCGTCGTTATGAAGCGCAGGGCAAGACGCTGCAGCTGCGCCACCTCTCGCGCGATTGCCACAAGCTGCTGACCAAGGCCGGGCAGCTGATGGTCGATTCCGATGATGATCCGGAATACACGCTGGCCGTGGATTACTCGGTGAAGACCGGCGCATTCGGCGGCGCTCACTAGGCCTGCGGCCTGACGACCCTTCCGGAATAATTCCTTGCCCCTGACCGGCTGTTCCCGCACTAGGGACGCCGATCAGACAACAAGGAGGAACCCGGAAATGGACATGGATTTCAGTAATTTGTTCTCGGTGGCCGGCAAGACGGTCGTCGTGACCGGCGGCTCGCGCGGCATCGGTGAAATGATCTCGGCAGGCTTCCTGGCGAATGGCGCGAAGGTGATCATCTCCTCGCGCAAGGCTCAGGCCTGTGAGGAAACCGTCGAGCGCCTGAAGGCAAAATATGGCGGCGAGATCTATGCGATCCCGTCCGATGTCGGCAGCCTGGACGGCATCAACCACCTCGCCAGCGAGTTGCAGAAGCGCGAAGAGAAAATCGACGTGCTGGTCAACAATGCCGGCGTGGCATGGGGCGCCAAGCTGGAAGACTTCCCGGAGCATGGCTGGGACAAGGTGATGGACGTCAATGTGAAGGGCGTCTTCTTCCTGACCCAGAAACTGATGCCGCTGCTGCGCAAATCGGCCAGCGCTGATAATCCTGCCCGCGTCATCAACATCGCCTCCATCGACGGCATGCACACCTCGCCGATGAGCGGGTTTGCCTATGGTACGTCCAAGGCGGCCGTCATCCATCTGACCCGCTTCATGGGCGCGCACCTTGCGGGGGAGCATATCCTCGTCAATGGCATCGCGCCCGGCCCGTTCCCGACCTACATGTTGTCGACCGGTGTTGGCTTCAAAGGCGAGACCGAAGGCGTCGACTGGCAGAAGATCGGCGACCAGAACCCGTCCGGTCGCGTGGGCATGCCGAGCGACATTGCCGGCCTGTCGATCTTCCTGTCGTCCAGGGCCTCGAACTATATCACCGGCCACACCGTGCCGTGTGATGGCGGCATCGTCTCGTCGAGCTAGCGCGCCATCCTTCCAGCCCCCACCGCCTGCACAGGTGTGCGGTGGGGGCTGGCGATTGGCGCGGTGGAGACTAGACTGCGCGGCACAGAATCACTTCCCGCCAAGAAAGGCCGTCCTCATGGCAAATGCTCCCGTCGGATCCAAATCCAACCCGTCCCAGTTCGACATCCTGGACAAGCTGGCCGAGGACGAGCCGTACTTCGTTATCCGCGCGCATGACCCGCTGTCTTCGGCGCTGGTCGAGCTGCATGCCTATATCGGCGCAGGCCAGTCCGGCGCGGCCCATAACAAGCTGGCCGAGATCATGGCGATGACCGCCGCCAAGGCGCCGCGCCCGGCCTCCAGCCCGAAATACCGCGAAACCTTCGCCATCTCGCTGGCCATGGAGCAATGGCGCGAGACGCATTCCGACGACTAGGAGCCGGAGACTTGCAGATCAGGCCGCTCACGCTCGAGAACCGTTTCGTACGGCTCGTGCCGTTTGATGTGGATGCGCATGCCGAAGCGTTGCGGGACATGGCCGAGCGCTCCGGCCAGAGGCTGGCAACGTGGCCGTACTTCAATCCGCCGGGTGACTGGATTTCTGTCTGGGTGAAGGCCATCCGGAAACGGGCAGAGGCCGGTACGCTGGTACCGTTCGCGGTGCTGACGCCGGACGACCGCTTTGCCGGCATGAGCGCCTTTCTCAATCCGGATGCGGTGTCGAAGAATGTCGAGATCGGCATGACGATCTATGCACCGGAATTCCAGGGTGGCGCCGTGAACCCGGCCTGCAAGCATTTGCTGCTCGGCCATGCCTTCGGGCAGGGGGCGATCCGCGTCTGTTTCAATGTGGACGAACGCAATGCGCGGTCACGGGCCGCCGTGACCAAGCTGGGCGGGGTGCAGGAGGGCATTTTGCGCGACAATCGTATCCTGCCGGATGGCTTTGTCCGCACCACTGTGGTGTTCTCGGTCCTGGCGCGCGAATGGCCCGAGGTGAAATCCGGGCTGGAGGCGCGGCTGGCAAGTTTCGAGGCGAAGGGCTGATGGCGGACCCGATCAACCTGAACAAGTTTCGCAAGGCGAAAGCCAAGGTCGACAAGGCCCAGCAGGCACAGGAAAACCGGGCCAAGTTCGGACGCACCAAGACCGAGAAGTCGCTCGAACAGGCCCGCGCAGACAAGGCCCGCCGCGAGACCGACGCGCATCGCCGCGAAGACGATCCCGAGGATCGTGGTTAACGAGGCGTTACCAATCGGCCCCTGATTTGCAATGCCCTTCCTGACTTTGTTTCAAAGCGGGAGGAAGCCAAGATGGGTCGTATTCTGGGAAAATTCGTGGTGGCCGGCGTGGCATTCGCCGCCGGCATGACATGGGCAATTGTGGCCGATGCCGCAGAGGCCGGCATTCCGTTCAGCAGCTTGCTGGGCTTCTAAAACCAGAATTTCTTCTTGGATGGTTCATCGGCGGTCGGCTCGCTCAATTCAGCGACAGCCTCCTCGGCATCTTCATATATAGCTTCTGTCGAAACATCACTGCTTTCGTTGCGCTCCGGCCTGATGCTCGGAGCCGACGGCTGCCAAGCTTTTAACTTGCTTCCAATCAGTCCGTAAAAGGTAGGCACAAGCTTCTCGATGTCTTCAACAAATTTCGATACTTGAGCGAAGCGACGTTCCGTTCGATTTACCATTAGAACTTCCAACGCCATTGGCACGAGGTCAGAGTGTTCTGAGATAACTCTATCTAGACTATGTCTAAGGTCTTCTAGTGGGTATTGAGTATATCCCCTACGGGGCCAATGAACCCTTACGAACACATCTTTAGGAGAAACTTCGCTGATCTGACGAAGCAGCCAATTCAATCTGGCAGAAGTGCTTTTCCTGTCTAGTGGTGCAATCAGTTTCGCCCCTGCGGCCAGAGTACGGGAGCGCACGTCTATCGTTATCTCTATATCAGCTGCAGCTTCAGGAATTGTCAGGCAAGCGGAAAGACACTGCGTGTTGCAAAATGCGACACAATCATTTTTCAAGCGATCTGCTGGATGCCTAGCTTCTTGTTTTGAGAGTTTTACTGATACCGGAACTCCTATTTGGCGGGAGAGTATGAGGCTCAGATCACGAAGCTCCAGGTGCCATGCGCGCACTACAGCTTTGAGTAAATCGGACTGTGGATTGATCTGTGCACCCGCATTTATATCGCCAATCAATGCCGGCCACTCTGGTGGCATGCGGTCAAAGCCTCTAACCCCGGTGCTGTCGTGCGACAAAAATCTACGAAACTCATTCAGCATTATTTTCTGTTCACGGTCTTCCACACGACCGTTCGATAGCAACAAGTCTGCAGTCGTTAAGATATCCATCCATGACCAATGATATAGGGTGGTCTTGCCCAAGAGTTTGCCATCAATTTTGACAGGGTGATCCGCTGCCGATGTCGCATGCTGATTTGATATCGTGATGACTGCATTGATATCGTTCTCGCGTGCCAGTTTCAGGTAACTTTCAATTTGGTCTCGCGAAAGTTCAGCGTTTCCTATTTTTGATTCGACAAGTGCGGACCAACGCGCCCGACCGGTTTCCACATTGATCAAACCGTCGGGGCGAAATTTGGTTTTACTTGAGGAGTTGCTGAAACAGATTTCCGTATAGGTGGAGACCTTCGAATTGATTCCAATTCCTCTGCCGACAGAACTGAGAAGTTCATCGGCAAATTCTCGCACGTTCGCTAAGCAGGCAAGAAAAATTGAGGTGGCCCGGCCTTCACGTGAAGTATCGGCCAAGACGGGAAACAACCGAGCGCGTTCGCCCGATGAGAGAAAAGTAGGAAGTTCACCCATAGCCCACCCCTTATAAAACGTTTCAGCCCCTAAAGAATCAACCATAGAGTTACGAATGCGGTCTGTAAAATGGACAGGGCCTCAGCTGCCCGGCGCGGGGTCTTCCGGATAGAGGATGGAATTGATCAGGGCGTCGTCCATGCGGCGGCCCGAGACGCGTTCCAGCGCGCTGAAGATCGGTCTTGCCTTCTTGTCTTCGAGCAAGGGGATCGCCTGGGCCAGCTCGGCTGCGCGGGCATAGCGTAGCTGGGCCGTCGCCATGTCGCCGCGAGCCTCGGCGCAGGCGCCCAGATTGTGGAGCACCGCCGGCGCATGAGTCCATTCCCGTCCCAACGCGTCCCATTGCGCGCAGGCGCCCATGAAATTCCCGTCCTTGGTAGTCTTCACGGCGGCGGCGAAGCGCGGATCGTTCTGGGCTTCGGGGGTCAGGCCGTCGGTCATGATCTCGGCGCGCATGGTCTGGTAATAGGGGGCGATGTCATTGCGGAACCGGCGGACGGCTTCCACGGTCGCGTCCTCCACCATGCCGATAGGGGCATTGTAGGGGTCGTAGGTCGAGTAATGCGGCTCGCCCCAGACGCCGAGCTCCTCGCCATGATATTCGTATTCGGCCACGTCAACGCAGGTCTCCCGGCTGGCGCCGCCCAGCTGTTGCTGGCTGAAGACCAGCCGGTTGGTGCGGTAGTCGATGAGGTCTGCCGTGACGACGACTTCCACGGTCTCTTCCCGGCATTCGGTTTCGACGATGGCGCGATGCTCGCAATCGAACAGGCCATCATACTCCACGCAGCGCTTTTCGCGCTCGAACCGGGTTTCGGCTTCCCAGGATTCGATATCGACCCGGCCCTGATAAAGACCCATCGGCTCGCCGGAGGGCAGGGTGAACCAATATGCGCCGTCTAGCGTGACCTGCTCGACCATGTCCGCGAACTCGGCTTCGGCGACGTTCCCGGCCGGGCCGCGAAACTGGCCGACCGCAATATCCCGGTATTCGGCGGCTTGCGGGAAGGTGGGCGCCATGCGCGCTTCATAATCATATCCCGGCGTGGCGCAGGCCGCGGCCAGTACAGGCAGGAGGAACAACAGGGCGTGTCTCATGTGGCGGGCCTTCAGCAATTTCAAGTCAGTAGGGTTGAGAGATACTGAACAGACACTGAACTGCGCAATGCCTGTCTTTGCGTAGGGTAAATTCTTGACCTTGGGGGAAGGTGCCGCCACCTGTCTCGCAACATTGATGGAGCCCTAAATGACAAGTTCACTGTTCACCCCGTTCAAGATGAAATCCCTCGACTTGCCGAACCGCATCGTCATGGCCCCGATGACGCGGTCCAAATCGCCGAACGGTGTGCCGGGCAATGACGTGGCAGACTATTATGCACGCCGCGCCGAGAACGAAGTCAGCCTGATCCTGACAGAGGGGACCACGATCCGCCGGGGCGGGGCCTCCAATGATCCGAACGTGCCGAACTTCCATGAAGCGGACTCGCTGGCCGGCTGGAAGAATGTGGTCGAAAAAGTGCACGCCAAGGGCGGCAAGATCGCGCCGCAGATCTGGCATATGGGCATGGTGCGCAAGGCAGGCAGCGGCCCGTACCCGGACGCGCCAACCGACAGCCCTTCGGGCATGACGCATACCGGCAAGGCCGTGATCGACGCGCCAACCTCTGCGGAGGTCGACGACATGGTGCTGGCCTATGCCGACGCTGCGGCCGAAGCGGAGAAACTCGGCTTTGACTGTGTCGAAGTGCATGGCGCGCATGGCTACCTGGTCGACCAGTTCTTCTGGGACATGATGAACAAGCGCGATGACAAGTTTGGCGGCACATCCCTCGTGGACCGGGCCAGCTTCGCCTCGGATATCCTGAAGGAAATCCGGCGCCGGGTCTCACCCGACTTCCCGGTCATCCTGCGCTACTCGCAGTGGAAACAGCAGGACTATGACGCGCGCCTTGCGACGACGCCTCAGGACCTTGAAGCCTTCCTGAAAGTCTTCGTGGATGGCGGTGTCGACGTGCTGCACGCCTCCCAGCGCCGTTACTGGGAACCGGAATTTCCGGAGATCGACGGCGAGCACGGCCTGAACGGTGCCGGCTGGGCCAAGAAGCTCACCGGCCTGCCCACCATTACGGTCGGATCGGTTGGCCTGTCTGGCGATTTCATCAAGGCGTTCCAGGGCGAAGGTTCCGGCACGCGGTCTCTGGACGATCTCGAAGAGCGCCTGGCGCGCGGCGAGTTTGACCTTGTGGCGGTCGGCCGCGCCCTGCTGCAGGATCCGGAATGGGCTCGCAAGGTGCATGAAGGGCGCACGGACGAACTGACCGATTACGATGCAGCGAGCCTCGCCACGCTATCTTAGGTCGATTTTGACTTGCATCAAATCCCGAGAAATGATTTTGGTTAATTCAACTGGACCGGAGGCGACCTGATCGCTGAAGGCCGGTTGGATGGTGGGGACAACAAGAGCCATCCCGACACAATTTGACGATGAAGGCATGTGGTGCACCCGTACACACAACTCCTTTGTCAGCGCTTGGATGCCACCCGCCCCAATCGCATGTCCTGGTCGGGTGATTGTTTCCCCTTCTGACGCGGGCTTTGCCCGCACCAAGGTGAGATGCCTTCACACCAGCATCTCGCTTGACCCTGCAGAGCCGCGTCCCGCACACCGACGCGTCCCTGCAGGGTTTTTTAATGGTCGAAGGGAATGGATCAGGCCTTTTGGTAGGACTCGGCCAGCCAGGCTTTCAGCTCTGCATCGATGTCATCCGGAGACGTGAGTCTGACCTTGTGCGTGCACATGGATCCCGGCTTTTCCTCCAGCAGACGGTCGGTGCCGGCGGTGCCCTTGAGATTCAGCCCCAGATCAACCCGGCTTTTCGTTGCGGGTGTGACCACGGCAAAATTCTTCGAGCGTCGGAAGGCGACGGAGGTTTTCTTCGGGGCGATGTCGACATCCTTGCCCAGAGAGTCGGCATAAGCGGCGAGGGCGTCGTAGATCGGGCGCAGGCTCTCCTTGCTCTTGTACTGGCCTTCCAGCATGTCGCCCTCGTCGGCATCGAGCCGACCCTTCGCGGCCTGGCAGACAAAATTGGCATAGCCATGGGTCATGCCATGATCGCCTTTTAGCATCTTCACCTGTTCGCCGAACTTCTCGATGCCGCTTGCCTTCACCAGCTTGACCCAATGCTCCAGCGGCTTGCCGGTCTTTTCGGTGATGCCGGCTTTCATGCTTTCCATCATCTCTTCGGCGGATTTGGCCATAGCGGTCTCCTCTCCTCTTCAGTCGGCCCTGAAGGGCCAGTTTTCGATGCGACACTGTTTCGGCGTCATCATGCCCAGGAGGGGGCCGAGCATCATGACCATGCGACCGGAGAATTTCGGCTTCCCGGTTTCGACCAGTGCCTTGAAATTCTCGGTTATAAACTTTCCACCCGGCACCATGGATTTCTCGGTCTTCGTACCCGCCGGCACGTTTTCCGTGATCAGTTTGAAATCGGTGCCGCCCTCCACTTCGGTGAGTTCGTAGATGACGGTGACAGGACCATCATCATACTGCGTGAACATCATCGTATGGGCGTAGCGGTGAGGCGGGGAGAAATCGAGTACTTCGCCGACGACAGAGGCGAATTTCCGGTCGGGCGTGATCATGCGCATCTTCCCGCCGGGCTTCAGCCCGTCTTCGGTGTCGCAGAGCGCGCCGAAGAAGAAGGGCAGAGCCTCGTCTGTCTTGACCAGCGTGTCCCAGACGGTGCGAATTGGTGCCTCGATGAACACCTGATAAATGGCGCGGTCAGCATAGCTTGCCGAGTTTGCTTCACTACCTGTCATGATATGTCCCCCGGTGGTTTTGCGGCCGCTTCGGCGGCATATTTCAATCCGGTCAGACGGTTCGCAAAATGGCTGGAATAGCTACTCATCCAGCGGTCCTGAATCATCTGGATGGGTGCAGCGTTCAGGTAGAGGCGGCGGCTGCGGCCGTCCTTTTCGCTGACGACCAGTCCCGCTTTCTCCAGTACGGCGAGATGGTTCATCACCGCGATCCGGCTGACATCGAAATGCTTTGCCAGTTCCCCTACCGGACAGCCGGGATTGGCTTTCAATATGTCGAGGACTTGCCGTCGGCTCTCATGAGCCAAGGCGTGAAAGACAGCAGACATGTCCTTATCAGTAATCATGTAATTACATGATTACATGTCTGGGCGTGAGTCAACACCCTTTGGTTCGCAATGGTCAGGAGAGGGGATCAGCTGATCTTGTCGCTATTGTCGAAGGTTACGGCTGGCGTGCATCGGGCCTCGTCATTGTCCTCCCCGGACAATTGCTCGCCTTTCAAGTCTCGCAGATTGGTCTCAAACCCTTCCAGTAATACGGCATCCTGTTCGGTAGGATTTTCCAGTTGCTGTAAGGCGGCCACGCGATCTTCAAGCCATTCGACTGCCCTGGCCGCGCCTTCACCCACCACGGCGTTGCACGCGGTTGGATGGGACGGCGCATCAGCCTGCGCGGGCAATAGGGAAGACGCGATGGCAGCGGCTATCAGAAAGCTGGACTTCTTCATCTTGGGGTCTCCAAGTTCTATTTCCAGGAGCATGACAGGGTGCTGGCACATGCACAACACCCGTCTGTGCCGCAAACCCTGCCCATCGCGCTATTCGATGCTATATGTTCGCCATGAGTTCCAATCCGAATCGCCTTTCCATTTCGCAGATGGCCTCGGCCAAGCCGCCGGTCGCGCAAGGGGATGCCGCCTATCTGGACGGCCTGAACCCCGAACAGCGCGAGGCCGTGCTGACGACCGAAGGTCCGCTCCTGGTGCTGGCCGGTGCCGGCACGGGCAAGACGCGCGTGCTGACGACGCGTCTGGCGCATATCATCGGCACGCGGCTGGCCTGGCCGTCGCAGACGCTGACCGTGACCTTCACGAACAAGGCCGCGCGCGAAATGCGCGAACGGGCGCTGACCATGCTGGGCGAGGCGGGTGAGGGCCTGCGCTGGCTTGGTACGTTCCACTCGATCAGCGCGCAGATCCTGCGCAAGCATGCCGAACTGGCCGGGCTGAAATCGACCTTCACCATCATCGACACCGATGATCAGGTTCGCCTGTGCAAGCAGATCATCCAGGCCGAGAACATCGATCCGAAGCGCTGGACGCCGCGCTATCTCGCCAGCCTGATTGATGGCTGGAAGAACCGGGCGCTGACGCCGGACAAGGTGCCGCCGGAAGAGGCCCACCAGTTTGCCGACGGCAAGGGCATCACCTGTTACCAGATATACCAGGCACGGCTGAAAGTGCTGAACGCCTGCGACTTTGGCGATTTGCTGATCCACAACATCACGATCTTCCAGAAGAACCCGGATTTGTTGAAGGAATATCACGACAAGTTCCGCTATGTGCTTGTCGACGAATATCAGGATACGAACGTTGCGCAGTATCTGTGGCTGCGCCTTCTGGCGCAGGGCTCGCAAAACATTTGCTGTGTCGGCGATGACGACCAGTCGATCTATGGCTGGCGCGGCGCGGAAGTGGACAACATCCTCCGTTTCGAGAAGGATTTTCCCGGCGCGCATGTAATCCGGCTGGAAAAGAACTACCGCTCGACCAAGCATATCCTTGCGGCCGCCTCCTCGGTGATCAGCCATAACAAGAGCCGCCTCGGCAAGACGCTCTATGTCGGCGACGACAATGCGATTGACGATATTGACGCCTCCAAGGTGAAGGTGCGCGGCCTGTGGGATGGCGAAGCCGAAAGCCGCCTGATCGCGGACGATATCGAAAGCTGGGTGACGAAGGGCGGCAGCCATGAGGATTGCGCCGTACTGGTGCGCGCCTCGTGGCAGATGCGGGCCTTCGAGGAACGCTTCATCATGCTGGGCATCCCGTACCGCGTGATCGGCGGGCCGCGCTTCTTCGAGCGTGCCGAGATCCGCGATGCATTGGCCTATTTGCGGCTCGTGCGCTCGCCCGATGATGACCTCGCCTTCGAGCGGGTCGTGAACCAACCGAAGCGCGGCGTGGGCAATACCTCGCTCGCCAAGCTGCAATCCTATGCCCGCGAGGATGGGCGCAGCCTGTTCGTGCTGACGCCAATGGTGCTGCAGACCGACGAGATCAAGGGCGGCGCCAAGCGCGGCCTCACCCAATTCATCGACCAGATCAATCTCTGGCGCGACAAGCTGGCCAACGGCATGCCGCATACAGAACTTGCCGAGACGATCCTCGAAGAGTCCGGCTATACCGACATGTTGCAGAAGGATCGCAGCCCACAGGCGCAGACCCGGCTCGACAACCTCAAGGAACTGGTCCGCGCGATGGGCGAGTTCGACTCGCTGGCCGGATTCCTGGAACATATTGAACTGGTCATGGACGCCTCGGCGGGCGGGGCCGGGGAAGACCGGGTGCAGATCCTGACCCTGCACGGCGCCAAGGGACTCGAATGGCCGGTTGTCTTCCTGCCCGGCTGGGAAGAGGAAGTCTTCCCGTCCCGCCGCAGCCTTGATGAGAGCGGCATGAAGGGGCTCGAGGAAGAGCGTCGGCTCGCCTATGTCGGCATCACCCGCGCGCGCCAGCACGCCTATATTTCCTTTGTGGCGAACCGCCAGATCTATGGCCGCTGGCAGAGCGTGCTGCCGAGCCGCTTTGTCGATGAACTGCCACATGAGCATGTCGAGGCGATCTCTGAGACGGGCTTCTCCGGTATGCCGGGCGGCGAGAGTGGCTTTACCGGCTCGGTCGAAGACCTTGGCGAGCGCTCGAACTACAAGAGTCCGGGCTGGCAGCGCCTGAAGGAAAATGCCGGTCGGTTCGATACGCGCCCGCCGCGCGACAATCCCAATCTGTCGGCAACCTCCGGCGGACCGGCAACTTTCAAGCTCGGCACACGTATCTTCCATGACAAGTTCGGCTATGGCCGGGTGGCTCACACGGAAGGCAACAAGCTGACCGTGGATTTCGAAAAGTCCGGACGGAAGAAAGTGATCGCCACATTCGTGCAACCCGTTTGATGGTTGACCGCGCGTTCCATTCCGAATTGGATGGGTAAGGCAAAGCGGTGAGGCGTGCATGGCCGGCTATCTTGAAAAGCGGCTCTACGAGGGTGAAATCCTGCGGTATCGCGGGGAGTTTCACTGGATTGAGTATGCCAAGGCCTGGCTGATGCTGATCCTGTTCGGCATCATCATCTTCGGCATTGTCTATTTCATTGCCGCAATGGTGCGCCTGAACACGACGGAATTCGTTGTGACCGACCGGCGGGTCGTCAAGAAGACGGGCCTGTGGTCGGCCAATGTCGAGGAAATCACGCTCGACTCAATTGAAGGCAGTTCCCTCAATCAGGGCATACTCGGGCGCATCTTCGGGTTTGGCCGCCTGTCCGTGCATGGGCGCGGTGAGACGCATATCCAGTTTCCGAACATGGCGCATCCGCAAAAATTCCGGGCGGAAGCCGAAAAGTCGAAACAGGCCGCGCTCGCACCGGGCGGGCCTCTGGTCAGCTGATTTGTTTTCCTGAAGAATATGCAGCGCCGGGGGCCTGATCAGGGGGGAAGGGAGGCCAGGCCGGCCGTGTGAAGCGCGATGGGTGGTGCGCTTGCCCCGGAGGGCGAAGGCTGACCCGGCGCTGCACGACCTGTTTGGCATGGGCCAAGCGAACGCAAACCGAATGGCGCGTTCATCTGCGGCTCATCTGAAACCTATTCGGCGGCGGGCAGGGACCGGTTGGCGGGTTCGTTCTCGTTCGCGGAAGCGGGGCCATTGGTCATCTGGCGGTGAGCTTCGCGTTTGCCCCGGACCCGGTCCTTCAGGCGGCCAGCCCAGCGGCCGATGCGGTGCGGGGCGAGCAGCCAGACCGGCGTGACCAGAAGGATCATCAGGGTCGAAAAGCCGAGACCGAAGACCACAGCCGTCGCCAGCTGGACCCACCATTCAGAGCTTGCGCCGCCGAAATTGATCGAGCCTTCGAAGAAATTGACGTTCATCTGGATAATCATCGGCAGAAGGCCGCAAATCGTCGTGCCGGTGGTCAGCAGGATCGGACGGATCCGCTGGGCCGCCGTCGCAATCGCGGCTTCCTCTGGCGTGCGGCCATCGCTGAGCAGGCGGTTATAGGTGTCGATCAGCACGATATTGTTGTTCACCACGATCCCGGCGAGGGCGACGATGCCTGTCCCGATCATCAGCTGGGAGACGTAAGGCAGGACCAGCTGGATGCCTACGAGAACACCAGCGGTCGAGATGATGACGGCCGTCAGGGTCAGGAAGACTTGCCAGAAATTGTTGAACTCCCACAGGAGGATGATGGCCATCATGAACAGCATGGCGAGCAAGGCGCCCTGGAAGAAGGCGGCGGCATCGGCGCTGTCCTCGTCGGCGCCTTCAAAGCGGACTTCGACGGAGCGGGGCAGGTCCTGTTCGGCGACCCATGCCTTGACCTCTTCCACGATGGCGGCGCCGGCCCCCTGTTCCAGGGCATTGGCGCGCACATCGATCACGCGGGCCCCATCCCGGCGGACGATCTGGCTGACGCGCGGGGCGGGGATACGGTCGACAAACAGGGAAAGCGGAACATTGCCGCGCGGCGTGGCGATGCGGAGATCGTCGATTGCGCTGGCGCTGCGGTCTGCTTGCGGGAAGCGGACACGGATATCGACTTCATCCTGGGCATCATCGGGGCGGTAGCGACCCACGAGCACACCATTGGTGACAAGCTGGACGGCGGCGCCGACCTGGCTGATGTCGAGACCATATTTACCGGCTTCGGCGCGGTCGACCTCAAGCTGGTATTCGATGCCGGGAAGGGGGCGTGTGTCTTCGACTTCCCGCAAATCGGACCGGGAATCGAGATAGTCGCGGATCATCCGTGCAGCTGTATTGAGCGCGGGGGCATCTTCAGACAGGAGCGCGATCTGGACGTCCTTGCCGGAGGGAGGGCCTTGTTCGCGGGCGGCAATCTCGAAGCGCAAGCCTGGCACCTCGCTGAGCCGATCACGGATATTCGCCAGGGTACGCCGTCCATTGTGGACGCCATCCGCTGTAGCGAGATCGATCAGGAGCTGGCCGACCGTATCGCTTGGCTTGCTGGAGGATCCGTCCATGGAGAAGATGGCGCCCCCGGAATTGCCGGCCTCGGTCGAGATGTCTTCCACGCCGTCCATGCTGGCGATCGCGGCTTCGGCGCGCCGGACGAGGGAGAGTTGTTCTGCGGTCGAGAGGCTGCCTTGCGCCTGGACGAAGACGAAGGCCTGCTCCGGTTCCACATCCAGGAAGAGTTCGGATTTGTGCGGCGTGGAGCCGAACCAGATGAAGATCGCAATCACGCCGGCAATGGCAACGCCGGTGACGGCGAGTGGCCGGGCGATGAGCGATTTGACCAGTTTGACATAGCCGCCCAGCCAGCCGGTGGCGGCTTCGGGGTCTGCATCGGAGGCAAGGGCCGCAAGGCTTTCATCGGTGCCGTCCGGGCGGGCGCCGATGACCGAGCCGAGCACAGGCAGGAAGATCAGCGCCATGACCAGTGAGGCCGACAGCACGAAGATCAGCGTGATCGGCAGATAGGCCATGAACTTGCCAGGCATCGAATTCCAGAACAGGAACGGGATGAAGGCCGCGAGCGTCGTGGCAGTGGAGGCGACAACCGGCCAGAACATGCGCATGCCGGCCATGGCATAGGCTTCCTTGCGGTCCAGTCCTTCCGCCATTTTCCGATCGGCATATTCCGTGACCACGATGGCGCCATCGACGAGGATACCGACCGCGATGACCATGCCGAACATGACCATCATGTTGATCGTGTAGCCGAACGCGCCAAGCAGCAGGAAGGCCATGACGAACGATGCCGGGATCGAAATGCCGACCAGAAGCGCGGAGCGCAGGCCAAGCGCGGCGACACAGATGATCATGACCAGCACGACGGCGGTGATGATCGAGTTCTGGAGCTGCCCGAGCTGGTCGCCGATCAGTTCGGACGCATCGGAAGTGATGCGGACATTGACGGTGCTGGGCCAGCTTTCCTGCTGGGCGGCGACGGTGTCGCGCACGAAATTCGCCGTGTCGAGAATGTTCGCGCCGGAGCGTTTGACGATCTGGAGTTGCAAGGACGGTTCGCCATTGAAGGTCGCATAGCCGGTCGCATCCTTGTAGGTGCGGCGGATCTCGGCGACGTCGGACAAGGTGACCGTGGCGTTCTCGGAGCGTTTGACCGGCAGGTTCAGGGCGTCCTGCGCCGACCGGATCAGGCCGGGCACCTTGACGGCAAAGCTGCCCTCGCCGGTATCAATCTGGCCGGCGGGTACGAGCTGGTTGTTCGCGGTGACGACCGAATAGATGTCCTGATAGGACAAGTTGTAGGTCTCAAGCTTGACCGGATCGACGATGATTTCGAGCACGTCTTCGCGCTGGCCAATGATGTTGGCTTCAAGCACGCCGGGATTGCGTTCGAGCAAATCCTGCAGCGTTTCGGCAATGTCATTGAGGCCGCGTTCCGGGGCCTGACCGAACAAATTCACGACCATGATCGGGAATTGCGAGGCGTTCACTTCGGTGATGATCGGCTCACGTGCATCGGCGGGGAAAAAGCGCTTGGCCAGGTCGACCTTGTCCTTAACGTCCAGCACGGCCTGGTCGATATCGGAATCGATTTCGAATTCGAGGATCAGCTGACCGGCACCTTCCGCGCCAATGCCGGTGAACGTCTTCAGGCCTTCCAGCGACTGGATTTCCTGTTCGATCGGTTTCACCAGCAGGCGTTCCGCGTCTTCCGGCGTCACGCCGGCAAGCGGCACCGTGATGCCGACAAAGGGAATCGGGATGTCCGGGTCGGCTTCCTTGGGCAGGCCGACATAGGTCGCCGTGCCCGCAATGATCGCGCAGATCAGGATGGACAAAACCATCCTGGCGCGTCCGATGGCGCCTTCGACGACGCGAGTCATGGCTGGGCCCCGCCCTGGGGTACGGGTTTCACTTCAACGCCTTCAGCCAGGTAATCCTGACCAATCGAGATCATGCGCACTGTGGATGGCAGGCCGGTGACCCAGGCGCCCTCAGGCGTTTCATCTATGACCTTGATGGGCGCGAACTGGACCATGTTCTGGTCATCTACGTATCGCACGCCAAGATCGCCCGCATCGGACAGGGTCAGCAGGCCGGGAGAGATCAGTGTGGCAGGCATTTCGCCCATCGGGATGAAAAGTTCGGCCGTCACGCCGGCTGCAACCGGGTCTTCGCCGGTTTCGAGTTCAGCCTCGATCCGGAACGTGCGTGTGCCTTCATCCGCCGTGCGGGACACATAGCGCAGCTTGGCGGGGTAGGTCTTGCCGCTCGGCAGGCGGGCTGTGGCGTCCATCCCGGTTGCCAGTTGGCCGGCATTGGCTTCGGCCACTTCGACGGCCACGATGACCGGGTCCATGTCCACCATCGTGCCGCAGGGCTGGCCGGGAGAGAGATAGTCGCCGGCCTCGGCGATCCGTGTTTCGAAAATACCGTCAAAGGGGGCGCGGATCTGGGTCTTGGATAGTTCGACGCGGGCCGCATTCACCGAGGCTTCGGCGGCGTCCACGGCTGCTTTGGCGGAGGCTTCATTGTTGGCGGGGGCAAGGCCCTTTTCGGCCAGCGTTCTTGCCGCTTCAAAATCGATCTGGGCGGCATCGCGGCGCGCTTCCGCCTCTTCGAGACGTGCAGCGCGCGCTTCGACATCGAGCCCGCAGAGCAGCGTGCCGCGCGAGACGCGGGTGCCTTCGCGGACGGGGGTCGAGACGACATTGCCGGAGGTGCCGGCCTTTACGCTCACGGATTTGTCGGGCGCCGTCAGGCCCTTGGCTTTCAGGCGGATGCCGTGGGTCTGGGCGGTAACGACGAAGGTTACCGCTTGCGGGGCGGCGGTGCTCTGTTCGAGGCGCACGTCTTCATGCTGCGTGCTGATGTCGCCGCGAATGAAGCTGCGGACCACAAACCAGGTCAGCAGGCCAATAAAGATGGCGATGGCAATTTTGACGGATCGGTTCACGGTTCAGTCTTTCGCACGGCTGGCTGTGTAGCAGATATAGGGCGCGGCGTCGCCGTAATAAGTCCGCCGGAGACGCATAGTTAACAACCGACTGTTGCGATCCGGCAAAGCTGGCGCCGCGTTTTGAGGTTTCACGGCAAGGTATGATTAATAAATGCCCGGATCAGCCTGACTGGGATGAGGGTGGCCGTGACAAGGGTGGCCGGGATCAGGGGCCAGATCAGATCCAGCGGCGCCAGCGGAAGATGGCGAGCATCACCAGTGTTGCCACGGCAAGCGACGTCACCAGCACGGCAAAGGCGGCGGCACTCTCTACACCTGGCATGCCGCCGACATTCACCCCGAACAGGCCCGTCACGAAGCTGATCGGCAGGAACACCGCAGACAGGATCGACAGAACGAACAAGCGCTGGTTCATGACCTCTGCGCGCTCCTCGATAACCTGTTCCTGCAACACGGTGCAGCGATCCCGGATGGTGTCGAGTTCCTCCGCGAGCCGGGTCACCCGGTCGGCGGATTCCCGCAGGAAGAGCAGGTCATGATCGGAGAACAGGTCCGACTGGGTGCCCTCGCGGACGAGTTGGGCAAGCGCCTCGCGCTGCGGCAGGATATATCGGCGAACCTGCAACACACGGCGGCGCAATTCCGACAGTTTCGACCGCGGCAAGCGCGTACCGGGATCCAGCATGTCATCTTCGAACTGGTCGGCCTGTTCGTCGAAGCGGGAGACTTCCGGCTCCATCCGGTCAGTGAGCGCGTCGGCGAGCGCGGCCACCAGTCCGCCCGTGGTACTGGGCGCATTGCCCGCTTTCATCTTGGCCTCAATGTCACGCGTGGCCTGGATCGGCTTGGCGCGGAGTGAGATCAGCGCGCTCTCACTGGCCCACATGCGCAGGGCGAGCATGTCTTCCAGCGCCTCGCCTTCATTCAGGTTCATGCCGCGCAAATTGATGAGGAATCCCGGCCCGTGACGCGTCGAGCGCGGCCTTGTGTCTTCCTGCAGGAGTGCCTCGGTGGCGATGCGGTCGAGCCCGCTCTGGCGCGTGAGCCATGTCTGCGCCTCCGGCGAGCGCCGGTTGAGGTGCAACCAGTGCCGGCTGAACTCCTTCAGCCGGCCGGAGGTCACATCCGCCCAGCTGAGCGGCGAAACGGTACCGTCCGCCGCAAAGCCGTATCCGAAGACGAGCGGCGCCGTCATGGCGTCAATCGAAGCGGGGAGCGGCGTGACCATCCGGGATCAGAGCGCCGAGACCGGCGGTGTCCGGGAAATCCAGGGCCGGGTCATTTCGAGCTGCATGGCCAGTTCGAACAGGAGGTCATCCTGGCCGCGCTTGGCCGAGAACATGGAGCCGATGGGCAGGCCGCCAGATGACCAGGAGAGCGGGACGCTCATGGAGGCAGCGCCCGACACATTCATCGGTGCGGTAAAGGCCGCAAAGTTCAAGACGCTTTCCATGACGGTGTCGAAATCTCCATCGGGGGCCTGGTCACCGATCGGCACGGCAGGGCTGCCGGTCACCGGTGTGAGTAGCACATCCATGTCATTGAACCAGTCATCATAGGCGGCTTCGAAGGCCTTCAGATAGCCAATGATCTCCGGGAATTCCGATTGGCGCGCCTGGAACATCGAGACAAGGCCCAGCGTCCAGGGCTCGACAATGTCGGGGCCGACCGGCTTGCCAGAATAGGCGCTGGCTTGCTGGGCAAACTCGGCGGCCCCGGCGGCCCAGTACATCAGGAATTTGTCGGTGAATTCCGCGCCATTCAGCGGCACCTTGTAATCCCGCACCTCATGGCCGAGTTCACGGCAAAGCTGGGCGACGTCCTCGAGCGCTGCCGTGGTTTCAGGCGAGACGTGGGTGCCGCTGATGGATTCGGGCGCAAAGCCGATCCGGAGCGGCCGGTTCAGAGTCGAGATTTCACCGAGCGGCGTATAGGCGCCGTCATTCTTTTCCGCGACGCGGAACAGCTCAATCGAATCCTGTACCGTGATGGTCACGGCATGGTTCACCGAAATGTCCACGGGCGGGGCGTCGCCTGCATTGCGCGCATCCAGGCGGCCACGCGACGGTTTCAGGCCGAACACGCCGCAGGTCGAGGCGGGAATACGGATCGAGCCGCCACCATCGCTGGCATGGGCAAAGGGCACGACGCGCGCCGCAACCAGAGCTGCCGCTCCGCCGGACGAGCCGCCTGGCATGCGTGACAAATCCCACGGATTGTGCGTCGCGCCGGTGACCAGCGGCTCGGTGGTAGAGGTCAGGCCCATTTCCGGTGTTGTCGATTTGCCGAGCGAGACAACCCCGGCGTTCCGCCAGGCGGTGGCGAAGGGGGAATCCTTTTGCGAGATGTTGCCGACAAAGGCACGGCTGCCCCACAGGGTCTGTGTGCCTTCCCAGTCGAGCAGATCCTTGATGAAGGTCGGAACGCCGCTGAACGCCCCCGGCGCCGGATGGGCGGCAACGGCGCGAGCCTGGTCGAAACTGGTCGTGGCAATGGCGTTGAGGTCACCATTCACCGCTTCGGCGCGCGCGATGGCTTTCTCGACCTCAGCGAGGGAGGTTGTCTCTCCTGTAGCGATCCGGCTGGCAATGGTCAGGCCGCTTTCCCAGCCTTCCGGCGGAACCGCCTTGGCCGCCATCGGGCCCGAGGCAGGTGTGAGTGTATCGCTGGCCTTCTGGCCACATGCGGCAAGCGCTGTGGCCGCCGCGCCTCCGAGCAAAGCTGCGCGCCGTGTAAATGCGGTCATTCTTGTTTCCTCCCGTTTTCCCTTTTGGGCAGCAAACTGTAACGCGCGGGGAGAATTCGCAAGATAAAACAAAACGGCCATGCCGGTGGGGCATGGCCGCTTCAGGGTCAGTTCAGGGGAGTCCTACTGGATCACACCGCAGGCGACCCGCGCGCCGGCGCCGCCAATCGGCTGCGTCATGTGATCATCTTCGCTCTCATGGATGATGAGGGCGGAGCCGTCTTCATCGAGCAGGGATTCCAGTGCGGTCAGGCGGGTGAACGCTTCGTAACCGGCCGAACCATCCTCAGCCACCCAGATATTCGGCAGGTCGCCTGCTTCCGGGCCCTTCGGGTTGAGCAGGCCGTGAGCGCCTTCGATCTTGCCATGATGGCCGCCGGAGGCCTTGAAGACGCCGACATCCTCACAGGTGCCGGTGCCGTGCAAATGGATGCCGTGCCAGCCGGGCTTCAGGCTGCCGGCGGAGAGTTCGACGCGAATGACTTCGCCATTCGGGCCGTCCAGGAAGTTTGCCGTGCCGATTTCCGTGCCCTCGACCCCGATGATGGAGGCCTTGGCGACCATCATGGACGGGTACACGCCCTCATCCGGGCCGGGCATCTCTTCGGCTGTGGGCAGGCCATTGTCGCTGTTGGGCATTTCCTGGGGTGTCGCGCCTTGCTGGCCGCACGCGGCAAGGGCGATTGCGAGCGAAGCGATGGCAGTTCGGGTGATCATGGGGGTCTCCTGTCAGCGTGGGTCTGATATAGGCGTAACGTCTATGTGGCAGGAAGGCTCCATCACGTGAAGGACCGTGCAGATAAATTGCTCGTTAGTCTTGGCTTATTTGATAGCCGGGCATCCGCGCGCGCGGCCATCGAGGCGGGCTATGTTTCAGCAGGCGGAGCGGTCGTGTTGAAGCCATCTCAGATGCTGTCGGGCGACGAGGAGATCGTGGCAAAGCCGGCGCACCCCTACGTTTCGCGCGGTGGGTTGAAGCTCGCGCATGGCTTGAAAGCGTTCGGCGTCGATCCGGCCGGACGGGTCTGTCTCGACATTGGGGCTTCAACGGGCGGCTTTACCGACGTGCTGCTCAGGGCCGGGGCAAAGCATGTCGTGGCGGTAGATGTGGGACGAGGCCAGTTCCATTCGTCGCTGGACGGGGACGACCGGGTGACAAGCCTGGAGGCGCAGGATGCCCGGACCCTGACAACAGACATGCTGGGCGAGGCGCCCTCCTTGCTTGTGTGTGATGCGAGCTTCATTTCATTGGAGAAGCTGCTCGCCGTACCGCTGTCCCTTGCGGCCGAGCGCGCTGAATTTGTCGGCCTGTTCAAGCCGCAATTCCAGGTCGGCCGGGAGAATATTGGCAAGGGTGGGCTGGTGACGGATACGGGAGTTGCCGACCGCGCCGCCGATGCTTTCGCGCAATGGATGGGGGAGCAAGGCTGGCCCCTCCGGGACTGGACCGACAGCCCGATCACGGGCGGCGACGGCAATGCCGAACGCCTGTTCCATGCGGCCAAAGCTTAGTAGTTCTCGTCGCCAAACCCGTCATTGATTTCCCAGGTGCCGTCATACGGATCCCGGCAGGCCGTAATGGGATCGCGGATCACCTGGCCATCCGGCAGGCGGGTCTCGCGTTCAATCGTGCGGCATTCGATGTCGGTGCCCGGTTGGGGCGGCAGGGTCGGCCCTGGCACGGTAGAGGCCGGATAGGTGCGGCGGCTCGGCGGCGGGACATTCGGATAGTTCATGATTTCCGGGCCGCCATAGAGACCGTCCGTCGTGCGCGGGATGCTGCCAACCGGATAAGCGCCGTTCGAGGCCGGGCCATAAGGCGTCGCCACCTGACAAGGCCGACTCGTATCCTCAGCGAGCGCGCCCCCAGCAAAGCCGCCGACAATTGCGCCAAGAATGGCGCCTGCGGCGACTTCATCGGAATTGCCATTGCCAGGATGGTATCCACCATGACGCCGGTGGCCCCGATAGCCTCTGTATCCGCGATAATCGCGGTAATGATAGGCATCGCCATCATCGATATTGTTGCCAATCGCGCCGCCGATCAGGCCGCCCGCAATCGCGCCGACCAGCACGCCGGCCAATTGGTCATCCTTGCGCTCGCGCTCGCACTGAACGTTCTGGACCGGGGGATTGTAGGTGTAGCCATACCCGCTCTGGGCAGAGGCCGTGGCGGGAATGGCGAGGCTGGCCACGGCCAGCGCTCCGATGATCAGCGATTGGGATTTCATCGCAATACTCCTTGTCGCGGATACACGCCCGCCAGTGTCTGCCTATCACATTGGGGCGACGAACCTGAACACGAGGTGAAAACTGGACGCGGCAGGCAGCCCGGCACATATTGAGGGCATGGGAGTGTTCGATATCGCCGCCCGCACCGCAGGCCGGGCCCGTTACGCCGCCGCGCAGGGGCTGAGATCGGCATGGTATGGGGCCCAGATGAGCGCTGCACGACGGCGCGCCAGTGGGTTTGACCGTCCGGGCGAGCCGACTTTTCGCCCCTCCAAGGGCACGCCGGACCTTGCCGCCCTGCGCCGGGCCTATTTCGAGCTGTTCCTCAAGGATCGCCTGAATGTCGAGGCCGGGCTCTATCCGGCGCCATCAGATGTGCGCCTGAGGGATTTGCCGAAAGCGTTGAGATCAGCGCGGGCATTCCGGGAGGACGTCGAGGAAGTCGACCGGCGCAGGCTGGAACGCAATGGAACGGAAATACGCCAGCAGGTGACCGACGGGCACAACCGGTATCCCGCCTACTATCTCCAGAATTTCCACTACCAGTCCGGCGGCTGGTTCACCGAAGACAGCGCGGATCTGTACGACACGCAGGTCGAGGCGCTGTTCACCGGAACGGCAGATGCCATGCGCCGCGCCGTGCTGGCGGAGATTTCACGCGAGCTGAAAGGCCGGGACCAGCGCGGCGTCAGCCTGCTGGATGTGGCCTGCGGGAATGGCCGCTTCCTGTCGCAGGTAATGCAGGTATATCCAAGGTTAATGGCAAGCGGCCTGGACCTGTCCCCGACCTATACGGACGCGGCCCGTGCAAGGCTCAGACCGTGGAAGCAGGTCGAGATCCTGCATGAAGCGGCCGAATCGATGCCGATCGAGGATGCCAGCCTCGACATGGTTGTTTCCATTTTCCTGTTCCATGAATTGCCCCCGCGGGTGCGCGGGCAAGTCGTACCGGAGATACAGCGCGTGTTGAAACCGGGCGGCCTGTTCATTCTGGCCGACAGCGCCCAATTTGGCGATTATCCGGATCTGGACGGCCTGTTGGAATACTTCCCACACGGCTTCCATGAGCCCTATTACAAGAACTACCTGTCCTGGAACGCCAATTTGGTGTGCGAAGCGGCTGGATTGGTGCCTGAAACGCGATCACTGGCATTTCTGACAAAAATCAGCACCTTTCGCCGGATCTTGTAACGCCTTGAAAGGGAACTGATTTCTTGCCTTGGGCGTAGAGTTTAATCCTGGATGAAAAAATATTGATTTGCGTGAAGGGAACATGACAGTAATATGACAGTTACGTTACGGTCATGTGACACGAACATTTACCAGGAAGGAAAGGAGGCACTTATGGCCGTCCTAGACCACAATGATAATCATGTTTCCTGGCTGGCGCACAAGGACTTCACTCTTAACGAGTCGGGCCTGCGTGTGTTGCGAGGGACCATGTTAGTGCTTGCAGGCATAGTCGGGGTGAGCCTCGCCATTGCTCTGGATCCGATCGTCAATCTGTTCGCCTGATCGGCGACAGACCTAGAAGCTCGGCAGTTTGCCGGTGCCGACCAGCGGCATGGCAAACGCGAGAATGATCGAAATTATGAGGCCGAGGAAGGCACGTCCGGCATCGCCGAGAACGTCTTTCACGGCCTCATTCTTTTCGCGCAGATGTGCCACATAAGAGATTGCGAGTTCCCGGCCGGCCAGCAGGCCCAGGAACACCCAGGTCGTGCTCATCGGCACATTGCTGACTTCCTTGAACACGAACAGGATGATGCCGTAGATCAGGTCCACAATGGTCGCGGCGCGGACATCTACTGTATTGATCTTGCGCTCGACGATCTTCTGGATCTGGCCGCCGCGCGTGGCGAAGATATAACCTTGGATCGCCACCAGAAGGACCGCCCCGAAGACGACGTAGCCGAGCGAGAACGCGACATGCGTCTCGTCGCCGGTCACGGTCACCGTGCGGGGCAGGTAGACGAAGATGTTCGCCAGATCCTGCATCAGCCACTGCGACCAGAGGAAAGTCGTCGTCAGCCACTGGAACGTGATCCAGTACGGCCAGGGCAGTTCGTCCTTGGTGTGGAAGACCCAGCGTTCAAATGTGCGCGAAATAATCACCCAGATCACCGCGCCACAGGCGAAGGCGACCACATAGCCCATGGCCGATTTGATGATCATCTTTTCAAGGATGCCATCGCCCGCTGAACCGCCCGACAAGGCGAAGAGGGTCAGGACGAGGAAGGTCGTGGAGACCGGAATACCGAACCGGGTGAGAAACAGCAGGACCAAAGGCGGCAGCGCATGCCACCACTGGATGCCAGGCATCAGCACGGCGCTGCGATCGCCTTCGCCCGGCAGCACCGACAATTTGTCGAGGCGGTCATACGCGACATCCCCATTGCCATGGAAATACCCATAGAAGAGGACGACGAGGAGGATGGCGCTGGCAAACAGCCAGAGGACCCACCAGGGTCGCCGTGCATTCGAGGAGAGGAATGTCCCGAGGGTCTGGATCGAATCGTTGGCGACAACGGCGTATGACGCCAGCATAAAGCCAATGAGCCCGAAAATCTCTACGCCACCCATGCCGCCAACCCATTGCTATTTGAAGACTTAACGCGAGGTAGCAGGTTCGTTGTGCATTGCCGATAGCAGGTATGTGAACTTACTGTGACACACACATTAGCGCTCATCTGCCCGTCTGCCCCCTATGCCGCAATTTCGCGTCGGCCAGCACGCAGGCGAGCATCGCCTCCGCCACCGGTACCGCGCGTATGCCGACACAGGGATCATGCCGCCCGATGGTGCGTACGTCCACCTCTTCACCGTCACGCGTGACAGTCTGGACGGGCGTAAGGATGGAAGATGTCGGTTTGATTGCGATTCGCACGACCACCGGCTGACCGGTCGAAATGCCGCCGGCTATGCCGCCATTATGATTCGACAGGAAGCGTGCGCCGTCATTGCCGGTGCGCATCTGGTCAGCGTTTTCCTCGCCGGACAGCGCGGCTGCAGCGAAGCCTTCGCCGATCTCGACGCCTTTGGCGGCATTGATGCTCATCATGGCGCTGGCGAGCTCAGCATCCAGTTTTCCGTAGATGGGGGCACCCCAACCGGCCGGAATTCCGGTCGCTTCGACCTCGACAATCGCGCCAGCCGAGCTGCCGGCCTTGCGCGTCTCGTCCAGAAACGTCTCCCAGACCGGCACCATTTCGGCGTCAGGACACCAGAATGGGTTCGATTTCGTTTCATCCCAGTTCCAGCGCGTGCGGTCGATTGCATGCGGCCCGATCTGGACCACGGCGCCGCGTAGTGTGATGCCATCGCCGAGTACGCAGCGCGCCACCGCGCCTGCAGCCACTCGCGCGGCGGTCTCGCGCGCACTGGAGCGGCCACCGCCGCGATAGTCGCGCACACCATATTTCTGGTCATAGGAATAGTCGGCATGGCCGGGCCGGTAGCGGTCCCGGATTTCGCCGTAATCCTTGGACCGCTGGTCGGTATTCTCGATCATCAGCGAAATCGGTGTGCCGGTCGTGACGGGGCCACCGGTGCGGTCGTCCTCGAAGACGCCGGACAGGATCTTTACCTGGTCGGCTTCCTGGCGTTGGGTCACGAAGCGGGACGTGCCGGGGCGGCGCTGGTCGAGGAATTGCTGGATGAAGGCCTCATCCAGCGCAAGGTTGGGCGGGCAGCCATCGACCACGCATCCGAGCGCCGGCCCGTGGCTTTCGCCCCAGGTGGTCACACGGAAGAGGTGGCCGAACGTGTTGTGAGACATGGCTGCCCGTTCTCTTGAGGGTCAGGGCCTAGCTGAGCAGGTCCTGAACAGCTTCGCGCTCTTCGCGCAGTTCCGTCTCGGTCGCATCCATGCGGGCGCGCGAGAACTCACCGATTTCGAGGCCCTGGACGATCTCGTACTTGCCGTCCTTGCAGGTGCAGGGATAGCCGTAGATGATTCCCGGCTCGATGCCATAGGAGCCGTCAGACGGGATACCCATGGAGACCCAGTCACCGGCTTCGGTGCCAAGCGCCCAGCTGCGCATGTGGTCGATGGCGGCCGACGCGGCGGAAGCGGCCGACGAAGCGCCCCGCGCCTTGATGATGGCCGCGCCGCGCTGCTGCACGTCAGGGATGAAGGTGTTTTCGTACCAGTCCTGATCGACCTTGGAGAGGGCGGCTTCGCCCTTGACGGTCGTGTGGTGCAGGTCCGGATACTGGGTCGAGGAGTGGTTGCCCCAGATTGTCATCTTCTTGATGTCGGTATTGTGCGCGCCGGTCTTCTCAGCCAGCTGGCTCATCGCGCGGTTATGGTCGAGACGGACCATGGCGGTGAAGCATTTCGGGTCCAGATCAGGCGCATTCTGTTGCGCGATCAGGGCGTTGGTGTTGGCCGGGTTGCCAACGACAAGCACTTTCACGTCGCGGCTGGCATGATCGTTGATCGCCTTGCCCTGTGGGCCGAAGATGCCGCCATTCGCGGACAGGAGGTCTTTGCGCTCCATACCCTGCTTGCGCGGCATGGCGCCGACAAGCAGTGCAAAGTCGCAATCCTTGAACGCAACGTTCGGATCGTCGGTGGCCACGATGTTGTTGAGCAGTGGGAAGGCGCAATCGTTCAATTCCATGACCACGCCCTCAAGCGCGCCGAGCGCAGGCGTGATTTCCAGCAGGTGAAGGTCGACCGGCTGGTCAGGTCCAAGCATGTTTCCGGCGGCAATGCGGAACAGGAGCGCGTAACCGATCTGGCCTGCAGCGCCAGTTACAGCGACTTTCACGGGCTTTTTCATGGGAGAGTCCTTCTTGCATAGGGTGATTTCGCGGCATCAATGGCGAATTTGTCGGAGAAGGGCAAGCGGCCATGCGCCTATGCCGCAGGATGGACAGGCCGTCACAGTATCACTCAGGCCCCGATTGGCTTATATGACAGTCAGACCCCCCAGCCTCATGACCGGACAGATTGATGAGCCAGACCGACAAGCCCGACATCATTCCGCCTTCGCCCAGCGCGGCGGAGTATGACACCGATCCGGCTGGCAAGCCGCTGATCCCGGATACGAGTGACCCGATCGGCCTGTTCAAGGAATGGATGGCCGCCGCGCGGGAAGCCGAGCCGAACGATTCCAACGCCATGTCGCTTGCCACTGTAGGGCCGGACGGGATGCCGGACGTGCGGATCGTCCTCCTGAAAGAGGTGACAGAAGCCGGGTTTGTCTTCTTCACCAATCTTGAAAGCGCCAAGGGGCAGCAACTGACCGAGACGCCGAAAGCCGCGCTCGGCTTCCATTGGAAAAGCCAGCGCCGCCAGGTGCGTGTGCGCGGGACGGTCACGCCCGTTTCGGAAGAGGAATCCGACGAGTATTTCGCGACCCGCGCGGCGCAGAGCCGGATCAGCGCGATTGCCTCCGACCAGTCGCGCCCGCTGACCGACCGTGCCGAGTTTGAACAGCGCGTAGCCGAACTGTCGGAGATATTCGGCGACGGGCCGGACATTCCCCGCCCCGAATTTTGGGGCGGGTTCCGGGTCACGCCGCTCGAGATCGAGTTCTGGCAGGATCAGGCCTTCCGGATGCATGACCGGTTGAAATTCGTCCGCGAGGGCGAGGGCTGGACGTCGGGACGGCTTTATCCCTGACGATCAGACTGTGCCGCTGAGCACATCCCCGAGGATGAGGTGGGGGGCGCCGTCGCTGGTCTTGGCCCATGAGACCCCGTCCCCGCCGACCATGGCGGTCACGCGCTGGCGTAATCCTGAAAAGCTCTCGAATTCGACGACATCCACGGGCTCATCGAAGTGCAGGGTGACCTCGTAGCCCATCCCGCCCGCCAGTTCACGAATGGCATGGACGCGGCCCTCGAAGGGTTGCTTGAGGTAGAGACCGGACACGCGGTCGCCGAGCTGGCAGGGAGATTCCGGCCGGTTCGACAGGCGCGCCGACGCCGTGTTCCAGTCCCGATAGCCGATTTCCCTGGCTACCAGTTCAAGCGCCCTGGCGTGAGAGATGGACGTGCCGGCATTTGCCTGCTCGGTCCGTATTTCGCGAGCCCGGCTCTTGGCGGCTTCGCGCGTTGTGATGGAGTGCGACATGGGTGGGATCCTTTCCCTTCTTCCAGACGCGGTCACATGAGGCGGGGCTTGCCTTGCCGCTGGACCGCTTGGAATGAAGCGTCAGCATCCACTTGAACAGCCGCCCCAGGGCGCCTGTGAGACCTTCACCGTCGGGATGTCCCGGCAAGCGGCAGGTGTCTCAGACCTGCGCGCCAGATACGCCCAACACAGCATAACGTCAACGCCCGCAGGCCTTGATGGCGACGTCGTCTGCCGTCATCGCCTCAGCCGCTTCGAGCGGGCGATCCGTGGCGAGCATGACAAGCCCGTCTTCGGCCAGGTCCTGGAATTCGGAGCCATCGCCATCGGCGAGGTAGATATCGTCTAGCCGTTCGCCGGACCGCCCAAGCGTGCCGAAGGCGGATTCCACATCATTGCGAGCATTGCGGTCCCACGCGGCGGCGTCCGGCCGGTCGGTCCCGGTCCAGCCGATCAGGCGGCGCGAATCCACACCGCGCGCTTCGAGGACGGAAATATCCCGGCCTCCGCGCACCGAGGCGGTCATCATGAAGGCCGGATCTATGGCGGCGATTTCGGCGGCCTCGTCGTCATTGTAGGAGATCATGATGATGTTCTCTTCGGCGCCGGCTGCGTAGACGGCCTCGGCAATATTGGCGAAGCTGGTCGTCTTCTTGCGGTCGAGTTCGAGGATCGCGCCGGTATTGCGGGCCCAGATCAGTGCGTCCGTCAGCTTGGGCGGCGCGTAGCGAGTGCGCTGGCCGGAATTGTCGACCAGGGTCAGACCGGACAGGTCTTCCCAGCTGATGTCCGAGACATAACCGCGGCCGGTCGTGGTCCGGTTCAGCCGGTCATCATGCATCAGCGTCAGCACGCCATCGCGCGTCTCGGCAATGTCGATCTCGAAGACGCGGACACCATGATCGAAATTATACTGCATCGTCTCGATGGCGTTTTCCGGATAGCCATCTGCGGGGCCACCCCGATGGGCGGCGATCACCACGCCGCCGTTTTCGCGCAGGCAGTCGAAATACTCGGGCAGGGGCAGACGCGCTTCCACGTCGGTCGTGGCGGGCATGGCAGCGCTTGACTGTGGGGCATCGCTTGACGGCCCGCAGCCGGACAGCAGGATGAGAGCGATAACAAGCAGTGCGGAATGGTTCATTCGTAGGGTCCTCTTCTTGCGCTGCAGCAACCGCGCGCATAAACCGGTTCTAAATCAGGCGATTATTGCAGAAAACGAAAACATTACAGGGAGACATACCATGCTGGGTATCATGCAGGACTGGCCGCTGACGGTTAACAGAATTCTTGAACACGCGAACCGCATCAACCCCACCCGGGAAATCATCACCCGGCGTGTGGAAGGCAATATTGTCCGCATGACTTATGCCGAACTCTTCAACCAGTCCAAGCAGGTGTCCAATGCGCTGCTGGACAGCGGCATCGGCATGGGCGACCGGGTAGCCACGCTGGGTTGGAACTCTGAACGTCACATGGCCTCCTGGTATGGCGCGATGGGGATCGGCGCCGTGCTGCACACGATCAATCCGCGCCTGCACCCTGAACAGATTGCCTGGATTGCCAATCACGCCGAAGACAAGGTCCTGATCTTCGACAAGACCTTCCTGCCGATCGTCGAGGCCATCAAGGACCATCTGCAGACAGTGAAGACCTTTGTCATCTATGCTGGCGCCGACACGATGCCGGAGAACTCTCTGGGCGCCATCCCGTTCGACATGTGGATCGACGGCCGCTCCACCAATGTCCGCTGGGGCGACTTCCCGGAAGAGACCGCCTGTGGGCTCTGCTACACGTCCGGCACGACGGGCGACCCGAAGGGCGTGCTCTATTCCCACCGGTCCAACGTGTTGCACACGCTGATCACGATGCAGCGCGATGCCATTGGCATGGGCGCGAATGATGTCGTGCTGCCAGTTGTGCCGATGTTCCATGCCAATGCCTGGGGTCTGGCGCTGTCCTGTCCTGCGGTCGGTTCGAACATGGTGATGCCGGGGGCGCAGATGGACGGCGCCTCGATCTATGAATTGCTGGACACTGAGAAGGTGACGATAACGGCCGCCGTGCCGACTGTCTGGCTGATGCTGCTCAACCACCTCCAGGAAAACAAGCTCAAGCTGCCCCACCTTGAGAAAGTCATTATCGGGGGATCCGCCGTACCGGAGCGGATCTTGCGCGCGTTCGAAGAGGAGTTCGAAGTTGATGTGGTCCATGCCTGGGGCATGACGGAGACTTCACCCCTTGGTACGCTCGGCACCCTGCCGCCGCACCTCGTGGATGCCGATATCGACACACGGATGGAACAGAAGCTGAAGCAGGGTCGTCCGCCCTTCGGCGTCGAACTCAAGATTGTGGATGATGAGGGCGAAGTGCTGCCCAATGACGGTGAGACCTCAGGCCGCCTCATGGTGCGCGGCGCAGCGATCGCCTCGGGCTACTTCAAGGGCGTTGGCGGCGATGTGCTGGATGATGAAGGCTATTTCGATACGGGTGACGTCGCCAATATCGACGCATACGGCACGATGACGATCACAGACCGCGCCAAGGACGTCATCAAGTCTGGCGGCGAATGGATTTCCTCGATCGACATCGAGAATATCGCGGTCGGGCACCCGAAAGTGGCCAACGCGGCTGCCATCGGCATCTATCACCCCAAATGGGACGAGCGCCCCTTGCTGGTGGTTCAGGCCGCGCCGGGAGAGTCGCCGAGCAAGGAAGACGTGCTGGCCCAGCTGGAAGGCAAGATCGCCAAATGGTGGACCCCGGATGATGTCGTCTTTGTCGACGAAATCCCGCTGGGTGCCACCGGCAAGATCAACAAGCTGGCCCTGCGCAACCAATTCAAGGACTACAAGCTGCCGACGGCCTAGTCTGTCGCACTGAATTCCGGAACCGGACGGTCGGCGGCTTCCTCGGGAGTCGTCGCCTTTCCATTTTCGGAGATGTCGTCGATCAGCCACTCCATTTCGGCGATCTCGCGCCGCTGTGCCCGGATGATCTCGTCGGCCAGTTTGCGAACCCTTTCATCCTCGATATTGGCCCGCTCGCTGGTCATGATAGCGATGGAATGATGCGGGATCATGGCTTTCATGTAGGAGCTGTCCTGGACGGTGACCTGTGACCGCACGAGGAACAGGGCGAGGACAAAGAGCAATGCGCTGCCGGCATAAATGGCGAGGTTGACCCGACTGTCCTTGTACATGTTCAGCATGAAGGACAACATGACGACGGCCATGGCGGCCGCCATGATCAGGGTCATGAAGAAGCGTGTTTCGCTCCAGTGTACGTGCGGTAACGCATAAGTGTTCAGATACATCAGGCCGAACATGACGATAGCGGAGGTTGCGATCATCAGCCCGAAACGGCGGTAGCTGCCGGAATGATTCATGGTCTTTCCCTTCGAATTTGTACTGTGGGTTGCAAGCTCGAACGCAGACCGGACCGCGCATGTTCCGGATATTTCTGTCGCAGGAGGCTGGTTGACGGGGAGAGCGTGATCTATGTCAATTCCCACGGGATTAGTCGGAGAGGGCTGGAAGTATCATGAGCATGACAGAACAGACGCAGGATGCCGGGTGGCGCGGCTTGGTGGCGAAGGCTTCGCTCGCCTTGTCCATTTTTACCGTTCTCTGGTTCATCATTGCGGCGGTGGGAACAAAGCTGGGCCTCTGGAGCTGGCAGTTTGGCCTCGGCCAGATGACCATTAATTGGGGCCTGAAACTGATCTTCCTGGCGCTCGGCTTTTCGGTGATTGCGCTTATCCTGTCGTTGATCGCGGCGCCGCGCAAACGCGCCTTCATCCTGGCTTTTGCCGCGCTGCTGGTTGCCGGGCTGAGCTTCGGCCGGGTGGCTGCGTTCGGCGGGGAAGCCTCCCGCCTGCCGCCAATCCATGATGTGCAGACAGACTGGTCCAATCCGATCCTGCCAAGTGAAGCCTTGCTGGCCGCGCGGACGGCGTCCAAAGCATCGAACCCGGTCGAGGCCGCCCCCCTTGTGCCGGACAATGCCGAAGAGCGCTGGCCGGGCACGCCGGGGCGTCTCGTGTCGGAACTGCAGGAAGAGGCCGAGTTCGACCCTGCCGTGCAGGAAGACCGGGCTGATGCGCCTTACCCGAAACTCGATTCCTATGTGACCCCGGCGCCGCCCGAAGCCGCCTTCGAAGCCATCCTGATGCTGGTGAAGGAGCGCGGCTGGAAGATCGTGACAGACGACACGGACGCTGGCCGGATCGAAGCGACCGAGACGAGCTTCTGGTTCGATTTCAAGGATGACGTCATGATCCGTATCCAGCCGACGGATGAGGGCGGGTCGCGCATTGATGTGCGCTCGGCGAGCCGGGTCGGCCTCTCAGATCTGGGCGCAAATGCCAAACGCGTGCGCAATCTGCTCGACGATATCGAAATCGCGCTGCACTAGGCCTCGGCCTGGTCTGCAGTCTGGGCCTTGGGTTCCAGTTGCAGAATGCGTGCCGCAGGCGCGATCGTCCAGCCCTGTATGGTCAGCGAGATCGTCACGATGATAAAGACGATGTTGAAAAAGCCGACCGAGATTGGACCGGGAGTGATGACGGGATAGATGGCGAGCAGGATCGGCACTGCCCCGCGCAGGCCGACCCAGCTGAGGAAGATGTTTTCGCGAAACGTGAATCCCATCCAACCCACGCTGAGAAAGACCGCAACAGGGCGGGCGATGAGCATCAGAACCGCCGCGCATCCGATGGCAGGCCAGATATCCTGCAACAGCGCACTCGGGGTGACGAGCAGGCCAAGCGTCAGGAAAAGCACCATCTGGCAAAGCCATTGGAACGCCTCGTTGAAGTCGACGATCCGGTCGATCGGACGCTTCAGTCTGGCCTTGAGACTGACACCGGCAAGATAGGCGGCGAGAAAACCGCTGCCGCCAACGAGCGACACGCCGGTGAAGATGACCAAGGCGCCTGCGAGCGTCATGATGGGGTAGGTGCCCAAAGGCAGCAATAACTGGTCCAGGATCCGCGCGAGCACGCGGCCGCCAAGTATGCCGCCGACAATCCCGATCCCCGCCTGCATCGCCAGGAAGAGGGCCATGCCGCCAAGGTCGACCGGGGCATTGGTTTGGATTGAGGACACCAGCGTTGTGAGTGATACGGTCAGGAAGATGGCCATTGGATCGTTGAGACCGGATTCCAGAAGAAGCGTATCCTTGAGACGCTGGCGTAGTCCAATACCGCTTTGCTGGACCAACAGGAAAGTCGCTGCCGCATCGGTTGAGGCGACGGTTGCGCCCAGCAGGAGTCCCACTTGCCAAGGCACATCCATAAGAAAGCACGCTGCGATGCCTGTGATTCCTCCAGTGATCAGCACACCAATAGTTGCAAGCAACGAGGCGGGCGGGCCAGCAGAGCGGAAAACGCTACGCCCGGTTTCCAGTCCCCCGGCAAAGAGGATCACCGCCAAGGCCACACTGCCAAGGTCGAAGGCGAAGTCAAAATTGCTGAACTGGATACGTCCGGGGCCATCTTCACCCAACAGCATGCCGATCAGGAGCGCGATCAACAGGAATGGTGCCCCAGCACGCCGTGCGAGCGGCATCAAGGCAAAGCTGACAAAGATGATGAGGCTGCAGAGGAAGACAAATAATTCCAACGGGCATCCTCTTCCAAAACTGTGTTCCGCTGAGATAGTGCAGCGATACAGGTTTGCGCAAGGTGCATCCTGAGCGCAGCCGCAGGTTAGCGAAGGGGCCTTGGGCTAATTGACATTGCCGATAGGCTGGCTGTCCGCATAGGCGATGCCTGCAGGTCCGGACACGCTGCCAGTCTGGGGCTCGATCAGGGCGAGTGGAATTTGGCCCGTATTCTCAAGCTGGGGAACCGCACCCGGAAAGATGTGCCGCGCGAGGTTCAGTTTCGGGCGTATTTGTCTTCATAGCGAATGATATCATCTTCACCGAGATAGCTGCCCGTCTGAACCTCGATCAAGATGACAGGCTGTTTTCCGGGATTCTGCAAACGGTGTACGGCTCCAATCGGAATGTAAACAGACTCATTTTCGGTCACCAGTTTGACCTCTTCCCCGATGGTAACCTTGGCGGTGCCTGCAACAACAATCCAGTGCTCCGCACGATGATGATGTGATTGCAGGGACAGGGATTCTCCCGGTTTCACGAAAATGCGTTTGACCTGAAAGCGGTCACCCGAGGCGATACATTCGAATGATCCCCAAGGACGATGGTCGCGGGGGAATTGTTCGGCCTGTTGGACGCCCTTTCTTTTCAATTCCGCAACGGCAGCTTTGACATCCTGCGCGCGGGAGGCATCTGCGACCAAAACGGCATCCGGCATCGCAACAGCGATAACATTCTTCAGGCCGATACCGACAAGTTCCAGCCCGCTGTCTTCCGACCTCAGCAGCGTATCCGAACAATCGATCGCAGTCGCGTGGCCGCTTAGCGCGACCCCGTTTTCATCCGGGCCCGTTTCGCGCAGGACGGCATCCCAGCCGCCCAGATCCGACCATCCCGCAGAGAAGGGCACGACGCTGATATTGTCGGCCTGCTCCATGATGGCATAGTCGATGGATGTGGCCTCGGCCTTGGACCAGGCATCGCCTTCCAGCCGCAAGAAATGCAGATCGCGCAGGGCCTTGTCGACAGAGGCCTGAATAGGCGGGACCATGTCCGGGGCATATGCATCATATGCCTCAAGAATGCTTTTCACACTAAACAGGAAGATACCTGCATTCCACATATGGTTTCCGGTCGCGACCAGTTTTTGCGCCTTTTCCGCATCCGGCTTTTCAATAAAGCGGTTCAGTTTGATGGGCGTGAGGTCACCATCCGCGGGGGCGGAACTGAGGTCCAGATATCCATAGCCCGTTTCAGGATAGGTGGGCTTGATCCCGAAGGTTACGAGGTCTCCCTTCAGGGCTGCCTGACAGCCGGCCAAGACTGCCTGCTCGAAGGCAGGAGCATCGGAAATCACATGATCAGACGGCGCCACAAGCATCAGGGCGTCCGGGCTTGTCTTTGCCAGGTACAGGGCCGCCGCTAAAATCGCCGGCGCGGTGTTGCGGGCTTCCGGCTCGATCAGGATGCCCTGATTTTGTATGTTGCACGCATTCAGTTGCTCCTGGACGACGAAGCGAAAATCTTCGTTCGTCAGAACAAGCGGAGTATCAAAGATCTCGCCGCTGAGACGTTTGGCCGAAGACTGAAAAAGGGTGTCTTCACCGACAAAGGGTACAAATTGCTTCGGGAAACTCTTGCGGGACAGGGGCCAGAGGCGGGTTCCTGAGCCGCCACAAAGCAGGACCGGTACAATTCTTTCTTTCATCGTTTCAGTCATGTCTTCCCTGTTCCTTTGTGTCACTCTGGTACTTCGGCAAGATGCAATGCTTCTCGGTTAGCAAATATCGTCCGCGATGCAATTGCCTCGCAGGAATATCTTCTTGCCCCGGTGACATTTACCGGTCTTTCGGGTCCAGTGCGTCGCGCAGGCCATCGCCGATGAAGTTCAGGCAGAGCAGGGTGACGGCCATGGTGATTGCCGGGGCGAGCAGCATCCAGGGCTTTTCTTCCATGCGGTGGGCGCCGTCGGAAATCAGCACGCCCAGCGAGGTCAGCGGCTCGTTCACGCCGAGACCGAGGAAGGACAGGAAGCTCTCGGCGAGGATGACCACCGGAATGGTCAGCGTGACATAGACCGCCACCGGGCCGATCACGTTCGGCAGGATGTGGCGCAGGATGATGCCCTTGCGGCTGACGCCGGACGCGCGGGCGGCTTCGATAAATTCCTTGCCCTTGATGGCGAGGGTCTGGCCGCGCACGATCCGCGCCATGGTCAGCCATTCGATCGCGCCAATGGCAGCGAAGATCAGGACGATGTTGCGCTCGAACACGGTGAGCAACAGGATAACAAAGAAGATGAACGGCAGGGCGTACAGCACGTCCACGATGCGCATCATGAAATTGTCGACGCGCCCGCCGAGATAGCCAGCGGTGGCCCCCCAGGTGACCCCGATCACGAGGCTGACAGCGGTTGCCACGATGCCCACCATCAGCGAGATGCGCAGCCCGATCATCAGGCGGGCCAGCAGGTCGCGACCCTGCAGATCGGTGCCTAGCGGGTGCATGCCGTCGAGCGTTGGGGCAATCGTGCGCAGGTCTGAGATCGTGCTGTATTTGTGAACCCACACAAAGGGGCCGAACACGGCGAACAGGACGAGAAAGCCGAGAATCCACATGGAGATCACGGCGGCACGATTGCGGAACAGGCGCGTGCGGGCGTCGTCCCAGAGCGATCGGCCACCCACAATGGCTTTCTGGACGGGTTCGATGCGTCCGGTCGGGTCGAGGAGAGGATCAAGATCCGTCATCAGTCGTACTTCACTTTCGGATCAAGCAGGGCGTAGAGGATGTCTGCGACGAGGTTCAGCAGCACGATCAGGCCTGCATAGACAATGATGGCGCCCATCACGAGCGTGTAGTCCCGGTTCAGCGCACCATCGACGAAATAGGAGCCGAGGCCGGGCAGGCCGAAGATCTTCTCGATCACGACCGAGCCGGTCATCACGCGGGCCATGGCCGGACCAGCATAGGAAATCAGGGGCAACAGGGCCGCTGGCAGAGCGTGCCGGGCAATCACCTGACGTTCCGTCAGTCCCTTGGACCGGGCCGTGCGGATATGGTTGGAGCGCATGGTCTCGATGATCGAGGCGCGCATCAGGCGTGAGATGATCGCAATCTGCGGCAGGGCCAGCGTGATCACCGGCAGAGTCATATTGTGCCAGTTCATGCCGATATTGGGATATGTGCCCAGCCCGCCGACGGCGAAGATGCCAGCCCCGAGGGCAAAGATGAGAATCAGGATCGGGCCGGTGACAAAGGTCGGGATTGAAATCCCGGCCATCGCAATGCCCATGACACTGTAATCCGCCGATGTGTTTTGCCTGAGTCCGGCAAACACACCAAGCAATGTGCCGATCACAATGCCCAACCCCATTGAGAGAAACCCGATGGTCAGCGAAATGGGCAGGCCGTCCGCGATTAGATCGTTCACGCTTTTGCCGAGTGTTTTGTAGGACGGCCCGAAATCGCCCATCAGGACGCCGCCCACATAGTCAAAATATTGCTCATGGAGTGGCTTGTCGAAGCCGAACTCGGCGGCAATCGCGGCCTCGGTGGCAGGCGGCAGCTTGCGCTCCCCGTCGAACGGCCCGCCCGGCGCCGCCCGCATCATCAAGAAGGCCATCGTGATGATGGCCAGCATTGTGGGGATTGCTATCAGTAGGCGCCTGAACGTATAGGCCCACGGAATTCGGCTAATGACACGTTGAAAAGAGGACACGTTCTTTTGCTATTCCGTTGCTGGTAATAGGAATTTGATCATGCCGCCGTCACCGGCGCTTGGCATAACGATCCGCAATCCTTAGCTTGTAGCGACAGCCGATCAAGACCGCAGACTCAGGCAGGGACACTAAAATATGGCCGATATTCGCCGCGTTACGGAAGCTTTTGCTGTTGCCCCCCAGATCAATGAGGAGGATGTTGCCCAAATCGAGGCTGCAGGCTTCAAAACGATCGTGGCGAACCGCCCGGATGGCGAAGGCGGTGTTGACCAGCCCCGGATGGGTGCCATTCGCGCCAAGGCCGAATCATTGGGTCTGACCTTTGTGGCCCTGCCGTTTTCTGGCGCGCCGACGCCTGAAGTGGTTGAACGCATGAGCAATATTCTGAACGAGGCGCCTCAGCCCGTGCTGGCGTATTGCCGCACTGGCACGCGCTGCATCACCGCTTGGGCGCTGACCCATTCCGGGCAGGGCACGGGGCAGGAAATCGTCGATGCTGCAGCAGACGCAGGCTATGATTTGTCCAGCCTGCAGTCGCTGCTCTGATCCTGGCTCACATAAAATTTGTGATCAAATGTTCACATTTGCGCCGCATTAAGTGTGTTGTCAGTGAAGACCGGCCATGCGAAGGCCAAGACAGGGAGGCGCAGGCCATGTGGCCGTTTGCGCAACAGGAGTGGAATGGATGAGCGATCGTCTGTGGATCACCGATTTCAAATATGATGATGGCGCCATGCTGGTGAAGAAGACCGGACATCGCGTTCCGCTCACGCTTTCCCTCGCGCACGATATCTTCACCTGGTTCTGTTTCTACTTCTTTGCCCAGACTTGGCGCACCTGGCGCCGCGTCACCGGGCACAAGCGCCCCACGATTGCTTTCTACCCCGACAAGCCACGTCCCTGGTACTTCATCTGGCCCGTCATGCACGTGTCCGGCGCGAAGCTGATCGACGATGTCGCGACCGCAGATATTGTCATGCAGTTCGACGATTCTACGGAGACCGACAATACGATCCCGGTCGTTCGCGAGGGCGCGAGACTGCTCAATTTTGCCTGTGACGACATTTCGAAATCAACCGTCGCAGCGGCATTTGAACAGGCGGCTGGCTATTCCCTCTCTGTTGATCCTACGACCCATGAGGGCCGTATGGTCGAAAAATCCGAGTTGAATGCTGCGCATGATGGCCGCATCCTCGAAGGCCCACTGGATACGCCCGTCCCCGGCAAGACCTATCAGCGACTTGTGGACAATGAGATTGATGGCGGTCTCGTCGAAGATCTCCGCTGCTGCATCGTTGCCGGCTCTCCCACCATCGTGCTCCGCAAGCGGCGTCCGCTGGATCGCCGCTTCCTGAACGAGAACGTCCAGGTTTTGCTCGACGAGCCTCGCAATTGCTACACGAGCGATGAAATTGCCGTGATTGAGCGCTTTGCAGCATCTATCGGGCTGGACTGGGGCGGTGTGGACGTCCTACGTGACCGGTCAACCGGACGAATCTATATCGTCGATGCAAACAAGACGGACATGGGCCCGCCTGTGGCACTCAAACTGGGTGCCAAGCTCCGGGCGACCCGCCGCATGGCGCAGGCCTTTGCCGTTGCCTTTGCACCGAAGAAGCGCTGATCGCTCCGGTCGGCCAGAATCGCTGCAAGAGACTAGACTATTATGGCAATTCCCTATGTTCGCGACATCGAGTTTGAATATGGCGTCGTGGAGCAAGTGTCTCCACTGATCCGCCGCGTGATTGCGAACAATCCCGGCCCGTTCACCTATGTCGGCACTGGGGTCTACATTGTCGGGCATGGCGAGGTCGCCGTAATCGACCCGGGCCCGATGGACGAAACCCATTTCGCTGCGTTGAAGAAGGCCCTGGAAGGCGAGACCGTGACGCATGTCCTGGTCACCCACGGCCATTCCGACCATTCCCCGCTGGCCATGCCGCTTGCCGAATGGGCCGGCTGCAAGACCTATGCGAAGAATTGCGGTGTCCCCACGGCCAAGGGCGAACTCGGCAGCGCGGACGATCTCGGCTTCATGCCGGACGTGAAAGTTGGCGATGGGGATGTGATTTCCGGCCCCGGCTGGACGCTCGATGTGATCGAAACGCCGGGCCACACCTGCAATCATCTCTGTTTCGGCTTGCGCGAAGAGAATGCCTGCCTGTCAGGCGACCACATCATGGGTTGGTCGACGACCGTCGTCGCGCCGCCCGATGGGGACATGGGCGACTATATGCGCAGTCTCGACAAGATCCAGGAGATGAAATTCGACACGCTATGGCCAACGCATGGCGACCCGGTGCGGGGCCGCGACTTTGTCGACCAATTCATTACCGAATATGCCAACCACCGCCGCGCGCGCGAAGCGGCCATTCTTGACCAGTTGCGGTCCGGTCAGTCCTCGATTCCGGAAATGGTGAAGGTTATGTATGCCGAGGTCGACAAGCGCCTGCACCCCGCGGCGGCCATGTCGGTGCTGGGCCACATGATCGAACTGATCAAGACGGGCCTGGTCGTTTCTCCGGACGAGAAACCGACAACCCGGTCCCATTTTGAGCTGGTGAAATCGCCGTCCTGATGGGCTTGGCGGCGGTTAAAGGACGCTGATCGGTCCCTAGACCGTTTCCATCTTGTTCGGCCGCATGAGCAGGCTCTGGATCGCTTCGTCGACGCTGATCACGCCCTCGACCACGTCTGCCACAGCATCACAGATCGGCATGTCCACGCCGCGCTCTGCCGCGAGCCGTTTCAGCACGGGCGCCGTCGCCACGCCTTCGGTTACGGCATTGCGGGCGTCGAGGATGTCTTCGAGGCTCTGACCCTTTCCGAGCGCCAGGCCGCAGCTCATGTTGCGGCTCGTCTCGGAAGAGCAGGTCAGGACAAGGTCTCCCAAGCCGGAGAGGCCGGACAGGGTTTCCCGGTCGGCGCCGAGCGCGAGAGCGAGCCGGGTCATCTCGGCGCTGCCGCGCGCGATCAGCGCTGCATGGGCAGACCGGCCAAGGCCCTTGCCGAGGGCAATGCCGCAGGCAATGGCCAGCACGTTCTTCACCGCGCCGCCAATTTCCGCGCCGAGCAGGTCGTGCGCGAGATAGGGCCGGAAGTTTGGCGTGGCCACGGCGGCGATCAGTTCGGTGCCAAGCGCTTCATCCTCAATGGCGAAGGTCACAGCCGTCGGCAGGCCCTTGGCCACATCAATCGCGAAGCTCGGACCTGACATGACAGCCGGGATGGCTTCAGGCAATTCGTCGGCGAGTATCTGCGTCATGAATTCGCCGGTCTTCAGCTCGATGCCCTTGGAGCAGAGCACAACAGGGGTCTTAGGCCGGATATGTTCTTTCAAAGCCTGAAGGGTGGCGCGTGTATGTTGCGCGGGGGCGACCGAGAACAACGCGTCCATCAGGTGCAGATCGGCAAGGTCGGAGGTCGCCTTCAGCGCGGGGTTCAGCGGCACGCCCGGCAAGAAGACCGTATTTTCGTGGCGCGTATTGATAGCCTCGGCCACTTCCGGTTCGCGGCACCAGATCAGCACGTCCTGAGCCTCGCGCGTCAGCATCTGGGCAATCGCCGTGCCCCATGCGCCGCCGCCAATCACGCCGAATGTCTTGAAGTGTTTCGTCATGTGCCGGAGATTGGTCGAAACCGGTCAGCGGAGCAAGCAGATCGGTCAGATGAAGCTGAACGTGCCGCGTTCCTTTTCCGCGTCCACGGTGACGGCGACCTTGCGGCCTACGGGGCTTGCATCTTCGCGCAGCGTTGCGAGCGCATCCGGGGAGGCGTTGGCGAGGGCGCGGCGGCCATCCTCAAGACGCACAAAGGCGATGCCATTCTTGGGGCCTTCCTTGCCATGGGTGACGGTGAAGGTTTCCAGCGTGCCTTTGCAATCCTCATGGCACAGCGTGACCTGTTCGGTCGGCATGGCGTAGGGCTCTGCCGGTACGAAACGGGCCGGTTTCTGCGCGGAATAGACCCCGACGGCTTCCTTGGTCATCCAGCCGCCATTGGCGAGGACGAGGCCATAGCTCGCCGGGTCACTTCGCAGCGTGGCCACCATTTCCGCGATGCCATGCAGGGAGTAATTGTTTCCGGGTCCGCCGAAGAAGGGCAGGCCGCCCGTCAGGGTGAGCGGACGCGGATCACTCTTCCAGTCGATACCCAGCGCGGCGGTTGAGGAGAAGACGGCGCACGGGAAGCAGGAATAGAGATCGAAATGCTGGAGATCGGCTGTGGTCTTTTCAGCCTGGTGCAGGGCGCGGCCAATGGCGGTCTGCATGGCCCATGACCCGTCGAGCCGGGGCCGCAGCGAGATCAGGTCGTCGGCCGCTTCACCAGCGCCGTGCAGGTAGACGCGCTTGTCTTCCGCGATGCCGAGCGCGTCAGCTTTCGAGCTGCTCATCAGGATCGCGGCAGCGCCCTGATTCACCGCATCCTGGGCGATGAACCATTTCAGGAAGGGATCGGCATATTCGTAATTCGCCTTGGACGGCGTCGAGAGAAACTCAACCGAACGTTCCTCCGGGAATTGAGAATACGGGTTCTTTGCAGCAACGGCGGAGAAGGGCTGGAAAAGTTCGGCCATCGCCTTGCGGTGCTGGCTGCGCGAGCGGCCCTCGCGGGCGGCAATGGCATTCTCGAACAGGCCATAGAAATAGGCCGGCGCGATGATGCCGTGCTTGATCTCTTCGCGCGACAGCATCATGGGGCCCATGCCGCGATCTTCATAGGCGGCATCCGCGCTGTCGGCCCAGTCGATGTCCACGCCATTGCGGCGCGCGCCCTTGGAGGCCCGGTTGGCCTCGGAGCCTGAGATCAGGACGCAGTCGGCCTCGCCCGCATGGATGCGCGCGGCCATTTCATTGACCAGCGCCTGAGGGCTTTGGCCGCCCACGGCTTCATAGATCAGGGAATCCGGCGTTGCGCCGAGATCGCGGGCCAGTGTGCCGGGAAGGTTGGTGTTATGCCCATGCGGGTGCGGCGCGCTGCCGATAGAATCCTCGAAGATGCGCACGACGGCAATGGTGTCGAGGGAGGTGGCGAGGGTTTCCGCGCCACTGTCCGCGACGGCCGCCTTGGATGCATCGACCATGAGCGACAGTGGCGACGGCGCCCCATCGGGCCCACTTGTTCCATCCCACTGGCTGAGGCTTTGCCCAACACCGACCAGAACCGGCAGATCGCCTTTTGCCATGACACGCTCCCTTATTGTCGTTTGTAACGACACCTAGCGTGCGAAATCCGGCAAGGCGAGCCGGGACGTCGGGGAAGGACCCGCCGCCTCCGCAAGGTCGGAAACGGCGGTGTCGTCTCATCCTATCCGCCGTTCAGCAGGCCTTTTTCGCGCATGAAGTCGAGGATGACTTCGGCGGCCTCTTCCGGCGAATTGTTCACCGTGTCGATGCGGAGTTCGGCTGCCTGGGGCGGCTCATAAGGGCTGTCGATGCCGGTGAAGTTCTTGATCTCTCCGGCGCGAGCCTTCTTGTAAAGCCCCTTCACATCGCGGTCCTCGGCCACGCTCAGCGGGGTATCGACATAGACTTCGATGAATTCGCCATCCGCCATCAGATTCCGCGCCATCTGGCGTTCGGACCGGAACGGCGAGATGAAGGAGACCAGCGTGATCAGTCCGGCATCGGACATCAGGCGTGCGACATTGGCGACACGGCGGATATTCTCTACACGGTCGGCATCGGTGAAGCCGAGATCGCGGTTCAGCCCGTGGCGCACATTGTCCCCGTCCAGCGTGAAGGTGTGCTTGCCTTGCGCGAACAGCAATTTCTGCAGGGCGTTGGCGATGGTCGACTTGCCCGACCCGGAGAGGCCAGTGAACCAGAGCACGGCCGGCTTCTGGCCCTTCTGTTCGGCCAGTGCCGACCGGTCGATATCCATCGCCTGCCAGTGAATATTCGAGGCACGGCGCAATGCGAAGTCAACGAGTCCGAGCCCGACCGTGTCGTTTGTCATCCGGTCGATCAGGATGAAGCCACCCATCTCGCGATTGACATCGTACGGATCATAGGGAACCGGCTGGTCCAGAGAGAGGGTCGTGACGCCAATCTGGTTGAGTTCCAGCGTCTTCGCAGGAACATCGTTCAACGTGTTGACATCAATGCCATATTTCGGGGCGTTGACCGTGGCCGTGACGGTTTTGGCGCCCATCTTCAGCAGGTAGCGCCGACCCGGCAGCAGGGGTGTCTCACTCATCCAGAGGATGCGGGCCTGGAACTGGTCGGAGACTTCAGATGGATCATCCGCCGACACAAGAACGTCGCCGCGTGAGCAGTCGATTTCGTCATCCAGCGTGATCGTGACCGACTGGCCGGCAACGGCCTGGTCGAGATCGCCGGTCGCCGTAACGATCCGCTGGACCGTGGATTGCTTGCCCGAGGGCATGGATTTCACGCGGTCGCCCGGCTGCAGGCTGCCTGCCGCGATCTGGCCGGAGAAGCCGCGGAAATCGAGATTGGGCCGGTTGACCCATTGGACGGGCATGCGGAAAGGCGTGTTGAGGCGGCGGTCGCCGACTGGCACGGTTTCCAGATAGTCCATCAGGCTCGGGCCATCATACCAGTCGGTCTCATTGGATTTGCTGGTAATGTTGACGCCTTCGAGCGCGGACATCGGGATCGGCTGGATTTCGAGATCCGTCGCAAGTTCGTCGGCAAAGGCATAGAAATCATCGACAATATCGTCATAAGCCTGCTGGCTGTAGCCGACGAGGTCCATCTTGTTGATGGCGAGGACGACCTTGCGGATGCCCAGCAGAGTCGTGATGAAGCTGTGGCGGCGCGTCTGGGTGAGGATGCCCTTGCGCGCATCCACCATCAGGATGGCTACGTCGGCCGTCGAGGCGCCCGTGGCCATGTTGCGCGTATACTGTTCATGGCCGGGGGTGTCGGCGACGATGAATTTGCGCTTGTCGGTCGCGAAGAAGCGATAGGCGACATCAATCGTGATACCTTGTTCGCGCTCAGCGGTGAGGCCGTCAACGAGGAGGGCGAAGTCGATGTTCTCGCCCTGTGTGCCGACTTTCTTGGAATCGCTTTCGAGGGACGCCAGCTGGTCCTCGAAGATCATCTTCGCATCATACAGCAGGCGGCCGATCAGGGTCGACTTGCCATCATCCACGGATCCGCAGGTGATGAAGCGGAGCAGGGATTTGTGTTCGTGCTTTTCCAGATAGGCGGCGATATCTGATTCAATCAGGTCGTCATTGAGGCGCATCAGAAATAGCCTTCCTGTTTTTTCTTTTCCATGGATCCGGACTGGTCGGCGTCGATCACGCGGCCCTGGCGTTCGGATGTGGTGGTCAGGAGCATTTCCTGGATGATGTCTTCGAGCGTGGCGGCCGTGCTTTCAACGGCGCCGGTCAGAGGGTAGCAACCGAGTGTGCGGAAGCGGACGGACTTGGTCACGGCGGTCTTTGCCAACTCTTCCGGCATACGGTCGTCATCAACCATGATGTCCACACCGTTCCAGTTCACGACCGGGCGCGGTGCCGCAAAATAGAGCGGGACGATCTCGATATTCTCGCGGCGGATATACTGCCAGATATCGAGTTCAGTCCAATTGGACAGCGGGAAGACACGGACGCTTTCGCCCTGGTTGATGCGGGTGTTGTAGACGTTCCAGGGCTCAGGGCGCTGGCGTTTCGGGTCCCAGCGATGCTCAGCTGACCGGAACGAAAAGATGCGCTCCTTGGCGCGGGATTTTTCCTCGTCGCGCCGGGCGCCGCCGAAGGCCGCATCGAACTTGTACTTGTTGAGGGCCTGCTTGAGTCCCTGTGTTTTCATGACATCGGTATGGACGGCGGAGCCGTGGCTGAACGGACCTACGCCGTCGCGCACGCCTTCCTCATTCACATGAACCAGAAGGTCGAACCCCAGCTCCTTCGCCTTGCGGTCCCGAAATTCAATCATTTCCCGGAATTTCCAGGTCGTGTCGACATGCATCAGCGGGAAGGGGGGGCGGGATGGATAGAAGGCTTTCATCGCCAGATGCAGCATCACCGCAGAATCCTTGCCCACGGAATAGAGCATGACCGGGTTTTCGCACTCGGCGGCCACTTCGCGGATGATGTGCAGGCTTTCGGCTTCGAGTCTGTCAAGGTGGGTGAGAGTCTTCAAAACGCGTACAGTCCTTCAGGCATCATCGGTATCGGTAAGTTGTTGTCACCCCAAATATAGCGGGCCAGCGTGTGCGATAGACCCGAATGTGTGTCACATCCATAATTTGATCGTTCAGCAAAGCTAAAGCATGCAATTTGCCCGCCATATGGCGGTCTCGCCCCGCGATTGTCGCATTCCTACACAAAGTGTCATTATCTTGGCGGATTCCGGCAGTCTAAATACGCTTTACCCGAATGGAGGTAGAGTATGTGCGGAATTGTTGCGATCACAGGAACAGATACGGTGGCCGGTCGCCTCGTTGATGGCCTGAAGCGGTTGGAATACCGTGGCTATGACAGTGCTGGCATTGCCGTCATGGCCGGGGAAACCATTGAGCGGCGCCGGGCCAGCGGCAAGATTGTCAATCTCGAAGCCCTCATGGCGGACATGCCGGTGGATGGGCCGACCGGGATTGCCCACACACGTTGGGCGACGCATGGCAAGCCGAACGAGATCAATGCCCATCCGCACATGTCAGGCAAGGTTGCGATCGTGCACAACGGCATTATCGAGAATTTCCGCGAACTGCGCGAAGACATGCAGGCGCAGGGCCGCACATTTGAGTCCGAAACGGACAGTGAAGTCATCGCCCAGATGATCGACCAGAACATGGCGGATGGCATGGACGCTGTCGACGCGTTCGAAGCGGCGCTGAAGAAGCTGTCCGGCGCATTTGCCATTGCCGCTATCTTTTCCGACAGGACGGACCTGCTGATCGGCGCCCGCAAGGGCAGCCCGCTGGTGCTCGGCTATGGCGAGGGCGAGATGTTTCTCGGCTCTGATGCCATTGCGCTGGCCCCGCTCACGCGGGACGTGACCTATCTGGAAGAGGGCGACTGGGTCGTCCTGACGCCGGATAGCTACGATATCCGTAATGCCAATGGCGACCGGGTGAACCGCCCGCGTGTGAAATCGGCCGTGAATGAAGGCCTGATCGAACGCGGCGAGTATGACCATTTCATGCTGAAGGAAATCCACGAGCAGCCGGAATCGCTCGCCCGCTCCATCCTGCCCTATATCGACCAGGCCACGCAGACGCTGGATCTGGGCGAAGTGGCCGACGAAATGTTTGCCCGGGCTGACCGCGCCGTCGCGATCGCGTGCGGCACGGCGTACTATGCTGCCCACACTGCCAAGTACTGGTTCGAACAGAAAGCGAAGCTGGCACTGGAAACCGATATTGCTTCGGAATTCCGGTATCGCGAGCCAGTTCTGCCGCAGACTGGCCCGGCGATGTTTGTCAGCCAGTCCGGCGAGACGGCCGACACGCTGGCCGCCCTGCGCTATTGTCGCCAGAACGGCACGCCCGCTGTGGCGGTGGTCAACGTGCCGGAAAGCTCCATCGCGCGGGAGGCGGCCGCCATTGTGCCGACCCATGCCGGCCCGGAAATTGGCGTCGCTTCGACCAAGGCCTTCACCGCGCAACTCTCGGTTCTGGCCGTTCTGGCCGTGAACGCCGCGAAGGCCCGCGGGCATTTGCTGCCAGGCGATGAGGTCGCTGCGGTCAAGAGCCTGCTGGCTCTGCCGCGCAAGGTGACCGAAGCGCTGGAAGCCCAGGACGGGATCCGCGAAATCGCGCAGACATTGGCATCGTGCCGCGACGTGCTGTTCCTCGGGCGTGGACGATACTATCCGCTGGCGCTGGAAGGCGCCCTGAAGCTGAAGGAAGTGTCCTACATCCACGCCGAAGGTTATGCGGCCGGCGAATTGAAGCATGGCCCGATCGCGCTGATCGAGAAGGGATTGCCCGTTGTCGTCGTGGCACCCAAGGACGAGTTGTTCGAAAAGACGATTTCGAACGTCGAGGAAATTCGGGCCCGCGGCGCACGTATCATCCTGATCTCGGACGATGCCGGCATCAAGGCCGCCGGCAACCGCGCCGATCATGTCATTCGCCTGCCTGACGGCGACGATATCAGCCTGCCTATCCTGGCGGCTGTGCCGCTGCAATTGCTGGCCTATCACGTGGCCGTGGCCAAGGGCACGGATGTCGACCAGCCGCGCAACCTCGCCAAGTCAGTGACGGTCGAGTAGCCTCAATTGCCGTTCATGCAGTTCGTGCTATAGCCCCGAATTGCCAAATCCTGTCATACGCGGGGAATGATGCCGTTTGAATTCAAGCCAGATGCATTGCTGCGTGAGGTCATCCATGTCCGCGCGCAGAGATTCGGAGACGCCCGTGGGTGGTTTGCCGAGACGTTCCGCGCAGATGTGTTCGCGGCTGCCGGGATCCCCGGCCCCTTTGTGCAGGACAATCATTCCCGGTCTGCTGACAGGGGCACGATCAGGGGGCTGCATTTTCAGGCCGGTCCGCATGCGCAAGGCAAGCTGGTACGGTGCGTGAAGGGCCGCATCCTGGATGTGGCGGTGGATATCCGGAAAGGCTCGCCCCTTTTCGGCAAGGCCATGGGCGTTGAACTGACCGCCGAAGGTGGCGAACAGCTGTTCATTCCACGCGGCTTCGCGCACGGATTCTGCACGCTCGAGGACGATACTGAAGTCGTCTACAAGACGGACGCCTATTACGCGCCGGAGCATGATTGCGGCATTGCGCACGACGATCCTGCGATTGGCATCGATTGGCCCTTCGCACCATCTGCGCGCATCCTGTCCGGCAAGGACCAGAAACTTCCCCGTCTTGCAGAGATCGCGGAGCTGGCTGCAGCAGGCGAGGGCGAGCGATGACCTGGCTGGTCACCGGGGGTGCGGGCTTTATCGGTTCGGCGCTGTGCCATTACCTGGCCCGGGAGGCGGATCAGAAAATCGTCGTCGTGGACAAGCTGACCTATGCAGGCAATCGCGCCTCCATCGAAAGTCTCGAAATCGAGGGTCGGCTCGACCTGATCGAGGCCGACATCATGGACGCGCCGCGAATGGCCCACATTGTGAAAGAGACCGCACCAGAGGCAATTTTCCATCTCGCAGCCGAAACCCATGTCGACCGGTCGATTGATGGCCCGGCCGCGTTTGTTGCGACCAATGTCGCGGGCACCTGCGCCATGCTGGAAGCGGCGAGGGCTTTTCATGACGAACTGGAAGGGCCGCAAAAGGCCGCGTTCCGGTTCATCCATGTTTCGACGGATGAAGTGTTCGGCTCGCTCGGGGATGAGGGGGCGTTCCGTGAAACCACGCCTTATGCGCCGTCCTCACCTTATTCAGCCAGCAAGGCAGGCGCGGACCACCTTGCCCGCGCCTGGCACCATACCTATGGCTTGCCGGTAATTGTCTCCAATTGCTCCAACAATTACGGGCCTAGGCAGTTCCCGGAAAAGCTCATTCCCCTGATGATCCTCAAATGCCTCGCCGGAGAGACGCTGCCTGTCTATGGCAATGGCGCCAATGTGCGAGACTGGCTGCATACGGAAGACCATGCCCGCGCGCTGCTGCAAATGGCGAAGCACGGCGTGCCGGGAGAAACCTATTGCGTGGGCGGCGGCGCGGAACGTACCAACATCCAGATTGTCGAGACGATTTGTGCCCTGATGGACGCGCGTCGTCCGGACAGCGCCCCGCACAAGCGCCTGATCGAATTTGTCAAAGACCGGCCCGGTCACGATTATCGCTACGCCATTGATTCTGGAAAGATCGCAGGCGAGCTTGGATGGACCCCGGCCCGCGATTTCGAGACGGGCCTTGCCGAAACCGTGGATTGGTACATTGCCCATCCGGACTGGTGGAGGCCGCTACAGGATCGCGTATATGCGGGTGAGCGTCTGGGGACGCAGGCATGAGCGAAATCCTCGTGATCGGGAAATCCGGGCAGATGGCTCAGGCTCTGGCACATGCCGGAGCAGCAGGTCTCCATTGCGCCGGGCGCGAGGAAGCGGACCTCCTGAATGCAAATGCGATGGCCGCAGCGCTCGACGTTCACACGCCCCGTATCGTGATCAATACCGGCGCCTATACAGCCGTGGACAAGGCCGAGTTCGAACCGGCTTTGTGCCGGGCGCTGAATGTCGATGCGCCGATAGCGCTGGCGAAGCTGTGCCATGAACGCGGGATCCCGCTGGTTCATCTGTCGACCGATTGCGTGTTTGATGGCGAAAAGTCCACGCCCTACCTGGCGCAGGATGCGACGTGTCCCGTCGGCGTATATGGCCAGAGCAAGCTGGATGGAGAGTTAGCCGTCCGGTCGGCTGCGCCAAGCTCGCTTGTCGTGCGGGTGTCATGGATATTCTCGCATTTCGGCAGCAATTTCGTGACCACGATGCTGAGGCTCGCGACGACGCGAGATGAGGTCTCGGTGGTGGACGACCAATATGGCTGTCCTACCCATGCGCCGGCATTGGCAGAAGCGCTGCTTCAGATCGCCGATAAGGCGGCCCGGCCGGGCTTTGAGGATTGGGGAACCTATCACCTGGCGGGATCCGGGGAGGCTGACCGCGCGAGCATGGCGCGTCGGATCTTCGAAGCCAGTGCACGGCATGGTGGACCCGTGGCGAAGGTCAAGGGCATCCCGACCAGTGACTATCCGACGCCGGCCCGCCGTCCGCTGAACGCCCGGCTCGACATGTCGGACACGACGCGTGTATTTGGAACAGCACTGCCCGTCTGGACGGACGGGCTCGAAGATACTGTCCGCGTTTTGGTCAGGGAGTTGAGATCATCATGAAGGGTATCATTCTGGCAGGGGGGGCCGGCAGCCGCCTGCACCCTGTGACGCGCGGCGTTTCCAAGCATTTGCTGACGATCTATGACAAGCCACTGATCTACTACCCCATCGCGACGCTGATGCTGGCCGGTATTTCCGAGATTCTGCTCATTTGCACGCCGGAGCACAGCCAGTCCTACAAGAGCCTCCTGGGAGATGGCGGGCAGTGGGGGATATCCATTTCCTATGCCGTTCAGGCGGACCCGAATGGGCTCGCGGAAGCTTTCCTCATCGGGCAGGATTTCATTGACGGCCAACCTTGTGCCCTGGCCCTGGGGGACAATATTTTCTATGGCGCCGGCCTGTCCGGACAGCTGCAGGAACTCGCGAGACTGGACCATGGTGCTGCGGTCCTGGCCTATCAGGTGAGCGATCCCCAGCGGTTCGGGATTGTTGAACTGGACGCGGACGGCAAGCCGCTCTCGCTGGAAGAGAAGCCCGAAAAGCCACGTAGCAACTGGGCCATTCCGGGCCTCTATTTTTACGGCTCTGATGTGGTTCAGGTCGCTGAACAGGTTACTCCCTCCGCGCGGGGCGAGCTTGAGATCACCTGCGTGAACGAGACCTATTTCAAGCGGGGTGATCTCAGGGTGAGCCGCTTGCAGCGCGGCACCACCTGGCTCGATGCGGGGACATTCGACAGCATGCTGGAAGCGTCGCATTTCGTTCAGACGGTCGAGAAGCGACAGGGATTGAAAGTGGCTTGCCTGGAGGAAGTCGCCTGGCGCCGCGGCCTGATTACCGACGCGGAGATGCGTGAGCGGGCGCACGAGTTCAAGAACGAGTATCGCGACTATCTCCTGACCTTGCTGGACACGCGCTCCTGAACCAGCCTATCTCCAAAGGGTAGCGGAAGGTTCGCAAATGGCCAGTTATGACCTGAAAGACATTGAAGCCCGGATCGAGGCCAATCTGGCCGAGAAGGGCCCCCGGCTCGGCAAGGAGTTGGCACAGGATCTGTACGATGTACCAAATCTGGCATTGTGGCAGGCCTGTTACCAGAGCCGTAAGCTGCATGTGTCCCATTTCGCCAGTTATTACCTGCGCTTCGACATCACGCGCGACGACCAGGTCCGGCTTAGCCCCTCCATCTTACGGGATTTCCTGTCATTCACGCTGTTCGGCCTGCCGGGCCAGCGGGACAAGATGATTGAACGGCAGGGCACCTTGTCGAACATGCATCGGGAAATCAGCCGCGAGAAACTGTCGGTGGCCCAAGCCGTGATGAAGCAGGTTTTCGTGACGCTGGGCCGCGATATCCGTAGCCAGCTCTGCGCCTTCATTGCAGGCGATTTGGCCTATTATCTCGCCCATAATGAGCCGCGCGAGCACGTCGCCAGCGGCGAGATGGTTAAGGGGTCAGATATTGATATCATCATCATTCTCAGTGAATCCCTGCCGGACGATGTGCAGGCCCGGATCGACACGGAAATGACTGCGCTGAAGAATTTCTACCTGCGCCATCCGGAGTACCGGCACGAGATCGATTTCATCTGCAAGCGCAAATCGGTGATGGAGCGCCAGTTCCAGTATTCCGATATTCACGACAAGATCGCCAGCAAGATCGCCTATGAATCCATGTTCCTTGGCGGATCGCTGACGCTGTATATGGAAGTGCGCGATGCGATGGTCCGGACCGGCGTGGACCGGCTGATCGAGGCTGATTTCGACCACGCGCTGAAAGACCGGAAATATGCCATGCACAAGCTGCTGGAAGCGCATAATGACACGATCGATGAAGAGACGCGGTCGCTGTTCTATTTCTCCCAGGAGCGGGTCGAGTTTTCCTGACCAGCTGAGGGAAATGTTTGCCCCTTCTTTATCTTTCGGGTGAAATATTTCTTTCAGTATGCGAGGCGCGGGAAAACAACGTGCCGCTCTGTGAGGAATGTGCATGACCCTGCTTCGGCCCAAAAATCATGTAAAGCCTGTCCCGCGCTCCCTCCTGGCGATTGCCATGCTGAGCGTCTCCGTGGTTGCGCTCGGCGCCTGTGCCGGCGGGGGAGGCGGGGGCAGCTCCGCCGTCACGCCCTTGCCG
>CAJXOF010000017.1 GCA_913057945.1 uncultured Hyphomonadaceae bacterium
CGAGATCCTCTCTGGTCTCGTGGGCTCGGAGATGTGTATAAGAGACAGGTCCTTGGGTGCCCGCTTATGCCTCATCAACGGGCCTTGAGCGAACATTATTAGCGGCGCGCACGTTCCGGCTTTTGCCGGGCGTACAGCGCAGATAGGATGCGGGCCGAATGACGGTAACATCTCACCTGTATATGCGAGTCGCCACGCTGGACGACATTCCGGCGATTGAGGCGCTGATGGCGGAGTCCATGGCGCGACTCTTGCCACACTTCCTTGATTCAAAACAGGTCGAGCGTTCCAGTGAGAGCATGGGCGTTGATACATTGCTGGTGTCCGACGGCACCTATTTCCTCGTCTTCGAGGGCGACGCGCTGGCCGGATGCGGGGGCTGGTCGCGGCGGCGCACGCTTTATGGTGGCAACGCGACGGTTGGCCGGGATGATTCCCCGGCGGACCCGAAGACCGAGCCCGCCAAGATCCGCGCCATGTATACCCATCCGGATTTTGTCCGGCGCGGCATCGGGCGCATGTTGCTGGACGCCAGCGAAGCCGCTGCGCGCGCCGAAGGGTTCTCGGCCATGGAAATGGGCTCCACCGCGCCCGGCGTGCCACTCTATGAAGCGTGCGGTTACCGTCTGGTCGAAGACCTCTCCAAGCCCACCGAGGACGGCACCATCGTGCCGATCCTGCGCATGCGGAAAGAGCTGGCCTAGGTCTCGACCGCGAACAGGTCTTCCTGATCGCCGCCGTCAACGTCGATGACATGCCAGGGCAGGCCGCGCTTGGCGACGTCTTCGAGGAAGGGCTTGGCCGGGAACTGCTCGACATTGAATACGCCGTGGCCGGACCATTCCCCACGGAAGAACATCGCCGCGCCTGACACCGGCGGCACGCCGGTCGTATAGGACACGGCCTGAGCAGAGACTTCTTCATTGGTCTTGGCGTGGTCGGACACGTTGTAGATCATCTTCGCCTGCGGCTGGCCATCCTTCGTGCCACGGACGATCACGCCAATGCTGGTCTTGCCGGTATAGCCTTCGGCCAGTGAGGACGGCACGGGCAGGAGGTCTTTCAGGAACTCCATCGGGATGATGTCCATGCCCTTGTGCTTGATCGGTTCGAGGCCAATCAGGCCGATCGATTTGAACACTTCAAGGTGCTTGATATAGGCCTCGCCAAAGGTCATCCAGAAGCGGATCTGTTTCAAGCCCTTGATGTGCTTGACCAGGCTTTCCTCTTCCTCGTGATAGATCAGGTAGGAGGCTTTCGGGCCGACTTCGGGATAGTCGATCATGGTCTTGATCGTCAGGGCGGGAATCTCGATCCACTCGCCGTCTTTCCAGTATTTGCCGTCCTGGGTCACTTCGCGGAGATTGATCTCCGGATTGAAGTTCGTGGCGAAGGTCTTGCCATGATCGCCGGCATTGCAGTCGACAATGTCGATATATTCGATCTCGTCGAACAGGAATTCCTGCGCATAGGCGCAATAGATGTTCGTCACGCCCGGATCGAAGCCGCAGCCGAGAATGGCCGTGATGCCCTTGTCGCGGAATTTGTCCTGATAGGCCCACTGCCAGCTATACTCGAACTTCGCGACGTCGCGCGGCTCATAATTGGCCGTGTCCATATAGTTGCAGCCCGTTTCCAGGCAGGCATCCATGATCGGCAGGTCCTGGTAGGGCAGGGCCATATTGATCAGCAGGTCCGGCTTCACCTTGTTGATGAGCGCGACCACCTCGGCGACATTGTCGGCATCGACCTGGCTGATCTCGATCGGCGTCTTGCAGAGCTTGGCGACCTTCTCGCAGCTTTCCAGCCGGCGCGAAGCAAGATGGATATGCTTGAACGTGTCGCGGTCCATGGCGCATTTCTGCGCGACGACAGATCCGGCGGCACCGGCACCGATGATGAGAACATTGTCCATGAGTGATGAAGCTCCTGACTGGATGGGCACTGATCTGCCCGTGACATAGGGCAATCAGCCAACCTTCGCCAGTCCGGATATGCGACCGGATATGCGGGCGAACTTCAGGAGGGAATTGCCGCAACGCAGGTGAGCAAATGGGAGGAAACGAGGTGGGCAAGACCTCGCCCTGCGTTGCGGCAAACCTGTGTCAGGCGGCGCGGCGAGGCACATCAAGGCGGGAGATTTCCTCGCTCAGCCAGTTGTAGTGCTGTTCCACACGGTTGATCATTGTGTCCGTCGTTTCCGGTCGGCAGGTCAGTTCATTCCGCCAGGCTTCCAGAACCGTTCTCTGGTTCTTGAGCCAGCACAGCATGGCGGTATCGTCGATCGGCAGGCACATGGGACGCTCCATCAGTTTTGCGACTCGTTCTCAAAACCTGTATTTCACATCCACATTGCTCCTGCAAGTCATTCTCAATTATTATTTGTCCATGATTGCTCCCGGAGGGTGGAATCCCCTGTCCTCACTGGAATAATTGTCGAAAACAGGCTATCTGCCCCGCTTTCCAGCCCGCCTCAGGAGTATCTCCGGATGACAAGCTCAACCGCCCCGCGCCACTTCATCGACCTCTGGCATCTGGAATCCGCCGAACTGCGCGAGATTCTGGATATGGCCCATGCGATGAAAAAGGCCCGCGCCGGCTGGCCCAAGGGACGGGTGGACACCGGCGCGCCGCTGGAGGGCCACACGCTGGCAATGGTGTTCGAGAAATCCTCGACCCGGACGCGCTTTTCCTTCGACATGGCGATGCGCCAGCTGGGTGGCTCGTCCATCACGGCGACGTCGAATGACCTGCAGCTGGGACGGGGTGAAACGGTGGAGGACACCGCGCGGGTCCTGTCGCGCTTTGTCGATGCGATCATGATCCGCGCCAATGACCATTCCGATGTCGAGACCTTTGTCCAGCACGCCACCGTGCCGATCATCAATGGCCTGACGGACCGGTCGCATCCCTGCCAGATCATGGCGGACCTCCAGACCCTGGAAGAGCATGGCCTGACACTGGAAGGCGCGCGGCTGGCCTGGGTCGGCGATGGCAACAATGTCTGCGCCAGCCTGATCCATGCCGCTCCCAAATTCGGCTTCTCCCTGGCCGTCGGCACGCCGCCCCGGTTTGCGCCCGATGATGAAGACATCGAGATTGCCCGCGACCTGCAGGGCCGGATTGATCTCTATGACACTGCCGAGGAAGCCGTGGCCGGCGCCGATGTCGTGATCGCGGACACGTTTGTCTCGATGGGCGATGCCGATGCCGAACGCCGCCTCGAAATCCTTGAGCCCTATGCCGTGACGCTGGACCTGATGGATATTGCCGGCCCTGGCGCGAAATTCCTGCACTGCCTGCCAGCCCATCGGGGCGAGGAGGTCGACGCCGAAGTCATCGACGGGCCGCAAAGCCTCGTCTTCGACGAAGCCGAAAACCGGCTGCATGCCCAGAAGGCCATCCTGCGCTGGTGCCTCGGCAAATAGGCTAGTCTGCCTGCACTTCCTCAAGGCCGTAGGCGACCGGGATGGCGAGGGCACTCATCAGGGCGAGCAGGCCGAGGACCGCCGCTTCGCCTGCCATATGCGCCACAATACTGAAGGCGCCGCCGAGGATGAGCAGTGTGCCGATGATCGTGTTGGAGAGAGCGGTATAGGCCGCGCGGTTTTCCTGGCTGGCCATGTCGACCAGATGCGTGGACCGGCCAAGGCGGACGCCCTGATAGGCGATCATCAGCACGAACAGGACGAGTGGCAGCGCCCAGACATCCTGCAACACGCCCGCTGCGTTCAGGCCGAGCGTGGCGAGCAGGGCAAGGGTCGCAGCCGCCGCTGTCAGGATCAGCACTTTGCGGCTCGACCGGTCGGCGAGCCGTCCCCAGACATAGGAGCTGAGCAGGCCTGCGCCCGCAGACGCGATGACGAGCAGGCCCAGCCCGCCGAACATCTGGTCGGCCGCGTCGGTATCGGTGCCGAGCGCGACCATGAAGGGCGGGGCGAGGGCGGTCGAAATCAGCAGGCCGCGGGTCAGGATGAAACGGCGCAGTTGCGTGTCGTCACCCAGCAATTTGAAATTGTCGCGGAAGGACTGGATCGGATTGCCCCCGCCTTCGGTCGCGCCCGGTTCTTCCTTCAGTGTGGTGAACAGCGCTGCGCCGGTCATCCAGAGCCCGCCCGCAAGCAATAGCCCGCCAATGACGAGACTCATCCGGTCGATCCAGCCAACACTCAGCAGCGCGCCATAGATCAGGACCGCCGCGGCGCCCACCGTACTGGCCGCGCCTGTGGCCGTGCCGCGTCGGGATTTGGACACCGTCTTGCCGAGCACGTCCTTGTACGTCACCGAACAGACAGACAGACCGGGCGAGCGCCAGCACCGCCAACGCGCCAAGGATGGCATAGCCCGCCAGCTTCCCCTCAAGGAAGAAGGCCGCGAGCCCCATACTGGCGGCCGACAGGCCTTGAATGGCCGAGCCGACCGACCAGGCCCATTTGCGCTGGGGCAGGCGGCGCAGCGCGGCAGCGGTGAAGAGTTGCGGCAACAGCGCGCCCGCTTCGCGCACCGGCACGAGCAGGCCGATCAGCCAGGTCGGCGCGCCGAGCGTTGTCAGCAGCCAGCTCAGCACGAGCTTGGGGTCGATCAGGCCATCTGAAATCTTGCTGGTCGAAAGGCTGGCCACATGGGTGAAGAAATTCCCGGCTTCGTCCCGGCAGGCGCTGTCCGGAATGTCCTTGCACACCCGGCCCTCATCGCCGGAGGTCAGCATTTCGAACACTTTCTGCTGCGTGCTTTCAGACATGGCGGCCAAACTAGCGCTCACACCGGAGACGGCAATCTTCACGTTCGGGTGTGCTGCTGCAAAAGCGCTGGAAGCGGCGTCTGAACGCGCTACACGTAGATGTATGGCCGACAGTGACTACGCCCCGACCAAATTCTCCGATCCCGACGTCACGGCAAAGGGCGAGACCCGCGCCAGCGTCGGCTGGACCGGGCTGAAGACGCTGTGGCTGAATACGGGGACGCTGTGCAACATCGAGTGCGCGAATTGCTACATTGAAAGCTCGCCGCGCAATGACCGGTTGGTCTATCTGACGCGCGCGGACGTCTTGCCGTTCCTGGACGAGATCGACCAGCCCATCGAGATCGGCATCACGGGCGGCGAACCCTTCATGTGCCCGGACATATTGGCCATCATGGAAGATGTGCTTAGTGCCGGGCACAGCCTGCTGCTGCTGACCAATGCGATGCGCCCGATGATGCGTCCACGCATCCAGCAGGGTCTGGAACGGCTCGCCGCGCAGTATGGTGACCGGATGGTGCTGCGCGTCTCGCTGGATTCCCATGATCCGGTCATGCATGACGCCGAACGCGGAGAAGGGGCCTTTGAAGAGGCCCGCCAGGGCCTGAAATGGCTGGGTGAACGCGGCGTACAGGTGGCGATTGCCGGGCGTCAGGCGCTCAATGAGGACGAGGCAGCGGCCCGCGCCGCGTATGGCGCGCTCGCCGGCGCGTTGGGCTTGTCGATCGATCCCGCCAATACAAAGCACCTCGTCCTGTTCCCGGAAATGATCGCCCGCGACGACCCGCCTGAGATCACGACCGCCTGTTGGGGCATCCTGAACAAGTCACCTGACGATATCATGTGCGCCAACCAGCGCATGGTGATCCGTCGCAAGGGGGCGGGCAGGGCGACTGTGACTGCGTGCACGTTGCTGGTGGATGATCCTGCCTTTGAACTGGGCACCACGCTCGCCGAGGCGACCGCCAAACCGGTCAAGCTGAACCATCCCTGGTGCGCAAGTTTCTGCGTCCTCGGCGGGGGCAGCTGTTCAGCCTGATCTTTTCGTCTGGCAGGCAGCCCTCTTGCGATAGGCGCGGGGCGCTGCCACATGGGGCACCTAATTCGAGGTATCCTCCCATGACCGACGCCGCCTACGCCGTCACCGACTTTGTCACGAATTTCCAGATCGTGGATCGCCCCATTCGCGGGCGGGCCGTGCGTATGGGTGAGGGCAGCCTGTCCGGCATCCTGCAGCGGCATGATTATCCGAAGAATCTGGCGCGCATCCTCGGCGAGGCGGTGACGCTGGCCGCTCTGGTCGGCGCATCGCTGAAATTCGAAGGCCGCCTGCTGGTACAGGCCGAAGGCGATGGCCCGGTGTCCATGCTGGTCGGCGAGTACCGCTCCGATGGCGGTGTGCGCGGCTATGCCAAATTCGATGCCGAGGCGTGGGCGCATCTCGACAAGGTGAACAAGGGCGCTGCCCCGCACATGCCGCAACTGTTCGGTCCGAGCGGCCGGCTGGCCCTGATCATCATTCAGGACAATCCGGCGATCCAGCCCTATCAGGGCATCGTGCCGCTTGCGAAAGGGTCTCTGAGCGAATGCGCAGAGGATTATTTCGAAATGTCCGAACAGGTGCCGACGCGTCTCAAACTGTCCGTCGCCGAGCTGGACCGCAAGGACGGCCACCCGGTCTGGGTGTCGGGCGGCATGATGGTGCAGCGGATTGCAGCCGATGAAACGCGCGGCGAGACCGAGGAGCCCTGGCGCGAGGCCGAGGCCCTGTTTGCCACGCTGACCGATGCTGAACTGGCCGATCCCGACCTGTCGATGGAGCAATTGCTCTATCGCCTATTCCATGAGCAGGGCGTGACGATGGAAACGCCGCAGGCGCTGGACGATCGCTGCACCTGTAATCAGGACCGGCTGGTCGAGACGCTAAAACAGATGCCGGACGAGTCCCTGCGGGACATGACCGAAGAGGATGGCACGCTCGGCATCGACTGCCAGTTCTGCAATCGTCATTACGACATTGCCATTGAGGATGTGACCGGCGACACGAACTAGGCGGGCCGGACCTCCACAGTTTCGCGATTGCGCACGTGCGCGGGCGCTGGCACAGGTGACAGCCATGAATTTCAAATGGCTCCCCAATGCATTGACCATCGCCCGCTGTGTCTTTGCCGGATTTGTGCTGGTCGGGTTCTGGCAGGCGATGAATCTGGATCTCACGCATACCGGGTTTGAGGCTGAAGACGTGTCGCGGCGGATCACGCTGCAACAGCTCTGGTTCCAGTTTGCCTTCCTCGCTTTCCTGGCCGGGACGATCACGGATTTCCTGGATGGCTGGCTGGCCCGCAAGCTGGATGCGCACAGCCGGTTCGGGGTCTGGCTGGACCCGATTGCCGACAAGTTGCTGATTGCGGCGGCCCTGCTGGGGCTGGCGCTGAAATTCCAGACCTGGCTGATCTATGTGCCGGCCGCAATGATCATTGGGCGCGATGTGTTCATGACCTGGTTCCGGGCGACGCCGCGGGGGCGCTCGGCCATTGTCCCGTCCAATCTGGCGAAATGGAAGACCGGTTTCGAGATGGCCGCGATCATCGGCCTGATGCTGCCGCTGGCCGTGCTGCGGCCGGATGTCGGGGGAGAAGTTGCTGCCGGGGCGTCCGTGATGGCGATGGTCGCGACGATTGCCGTGGTGGGCCTGCTCTGGACGGCGGCAGCGCTGTCCTGGTGGACGGCGGGCCAGTACATGAAGGCGGCGGGCAAGCCAGCCGACTGAAAAGGAACGCTGGCCCCAAGGGGCAGAGCCAGCGTTCCGCATTTCAGTTTCCGCGCGCAGGATGAGGGGCAACCTGACGCCCGGAAGGGCTTTTGACGTGATGGGACCTGTCTGCTCTCATTCCCCACCACGCAGTCACAATCGCCCGGCACGACAAAGGTTCCGTTAAAACTTGCGGCATCAATGCGGCAGCAATTTCACGAACTCTCCGGCAAACGGCCTGCATTGGGACTCAATGTCTGGCGACAAGGGGAGAATGAGATCGCGAACTTCTTCCTCGACCCGTCTGGTCATCGTTGCGCTGGCCGCGCTGCTGTTCCTCTGCCTGCCGGCTTTTCTGGCGATGGCAGGCGCCTGAGCCTAGCGCGTGTTGCCTGACCAGTAGGGGGTAGGCGGCGCATTCCGATAGAATTCTTCCAGCCTCAGCCGGGTGCCTTGGGTTGTGCCCTCGGGCACGGCGCCCGGCGCGCACCAGCGGGTTTCGGCGATCTCGGCCACCGCTGTCGCCTTGCCCTGCGTCCAGATCTGCGCGGGCACATGATAGAGAAGAACGTGGTCATTCGGAAAGGAGGTGTGGTTTGAAAACATGCCGACCAGGCTCGGAGTCCCGTTGAGCAGGATTCCGCCTTCTTCCTCCACCTCCCGGCGGAGCGACTCGATGCAGGGCTCGCCCCGCTCCACACCGCCGCCGGGCATGTGCCAGCCAGAGATGTAGGTATGCCGGACCAGCAGGATCTGGCCGTCCGCATTCTCGACAAGGCCGCGCACGCCCAAAGTCATGGGCCGGCGCAGGCGGGCATAGGCGTGGAAAAGTCGGGTTCTGAGGGAAGGCATGCTGCCTCCTAACGTGGCGGGAGGTGGGCGTTCAATCTGAAAATTTCCGCAAAATCACGTCAAACTTCCTGTCGTTTGAGGCTCGCCAAGCCGGGCAACGCGCGCTATGAGCTGTGCAAAGCGTGGAAATGCTCAAGAAAACAACAGCGAGACGGCCCCATGATCCATCCTTCTCTGATTGCCATTGCCGCCATTGTGGTCGTGTTCGGCATCCTGAATTTCATTGAATACAAGCGACTCGACTAGAAGCGAGCCCGGCGAATGCCTGAACTAACCCTGATCGCCGCCCTGATCGGGGGGCTTGTCATTATGGCGTTTGCAGGGGACTTCCTGGTAAACGGCGCAGTCGCCGTGGCCCGGCGCCTTGGCGTTTCGCCCCTGATTGCCGGTATCTTTATTGTCGGGTTCGGTACGTCGGCACCCGAAATGGTGGTGTCGCTGAATGCAGCGCTGGAAGACCGGGCCGGTCTCGCGCTGGGCAATATTGTTGGCTCCAACATTGCGAACATCTTTCTCGTGCTGGGCATTCCGGCGCTGATCATGCCCTTCGTGGCAGGGGGCCACGGACAGGGCCGCGCGCTGACGGCGATGCTGGTTGCCACGGCGGTGTGGATCGTGCTGACCGGGCTGGGGCCGCTCAACACGCTGGGCGGCATTCTCTTCCTCGCCATTCTCGTCGCCTATTGCGTGATCACCTTCTACATGGCCCGCAAGGCGGTCGCGACGGGCGAAGATCCGGGCGTCGAGCTGGAAGAAGCGCCGAAGCTGAGCCTGTTGCGGTCGCTGGCTTATATCGTGCTCGGCATTGGCGGCCTGGTTCTGGGCGCGCATCTGATTATCGCCGGCGGTGTCGGCGTCGCGGAATTCTATGGCGTGCCGCAGGAATGGATCGGCCTGACCCTGCTGGCAATCGGCACATCGCTGCCGGAGATCGGCGCCGCCGTGGCTGCGGCCCTGCGCCGGCATGGCGAAGTTGCCATCGGCAACGTCCTTGGCTCCAACGTCTTCAACATTCTCGGCGCAGGCGGCATCATCTCGCTCTTCGGGCCGATTGAGATTGCGCCGACTTTCACCCATTATGACCATTGGGTCATGGCCTTTGCCGCGCTTCTGGTCGGCGGGTTCATCCTGACCCGTGCGCGGCTGGGCCGCATGATGGGGATACTGATGCTGCTGATCTATGCCGTCTACATCTACGGACTGGTGAACGGGTTCAATCTGCTTGGCCTGTTCCAGACCGCTCCGGCATGAGGCCGGGTGCGGCGCTCGTCACCGGCGCGGGCGCGCGGCTGGGCCGGGCCATGGCCGAAGCGCTGGGCGCAGATGGCTGGTTGGTCATCGTCCATTACAATTCCTCCGGAGACGGCGCTGAAGAGACCGCCGAAGCCATTCGCGCGGCGGGCGGCGAGGCGATCACGCTGCAGGCCGATCTGTCGGATGAGGCTGCGACGGGCGATCTGATCCTGCATGCCGCCGAGAAGATCGGCCAGCCGGTGACCTTGCTGGTCAATTCCGCCTCCGTCTTCGAGGAGGACTCTGTCACCAGCCATACCCGCGCGAGCTGGGACACGCACATGAATGCCAATCTCCGTGCGCCGGTGCATATGGCGCAGGCGTTCGCGGATGCCCTGCCGAAAGGGGAAAAGGGGCTGGTCGTGAACATGATCGACCAGCGCGTCTGGAAGCTGACGCCGAACTTCTTCACCTACACGCTGTCGAAGGCCGCGCTCTGGCAGGCAACGCAAACCCTGGCACAGGCATTGGCGCCGGACATTCGCGTGAATGGTATCGGGCCGGGCCCGACGCTTCGGTCGAAACATCAGAGCGAAGGCGAGTTCGCCGCTGAAAAACACGCGACGCTGACGCAGGAAGGCTCCAGCCCGGACGAGATCGTCAAGGCGCTGCGCTATCTCGTTTCCGCCAGCAGTGTGACCGGCCAGATGATTGCCAGCGATGGCGGCCAGCATCTGATGTGGCAGACACCGGATACCCGGACCTGATGAATTTTTCCTCCGACACATCCGCCCCGGCGCATCCCAGAGTCCTCGAAGCCGTCCTCGCCGCGAATAGCGGGCTGGAGGCGAGCTATGGCAATGATGCGATCACCCGGCGTCTGCGGCCGTATCTGGCCGATGTGTTTGGTACGGAAGATTTTGACTATTGGCTGACCGCGTCTGGCACCGCGTCTAATGCGCTGGCGCTGTCTTGCTTCTGTCCGCCGACCGGTGCGGTGCTGTGCCATGCCGGAGCGCACATTGCCGTAGACGAGCGCGGCGCGCCGGAATTCTTCTCCGGCGGCGGCAAGCTGCAGCTGTTGCGCGGGGCCGATGGCAAGATCGGCGCGGCGCAACTGGACGAGGCTTTGGCGCGCATCAATCATGATTTCGTGCATGAGACGCCGGCGCATGTCCTGTCGCTGACAAACCTCACCGAGAATGGCACGGCCTATAGCGTGGCTGAAGTTTCGGATTATGCCGCGAAGGCGCATGCGGCGGGTCTGATTGTCCATATGGATGGCGCGCGGTTTGGCAATGCGCTGGTTGCGACCGGCGCGAGTCCGGCCGAGATGAGCTGGCAGGCGGGCGTCGATGTGCTGACCTTCGGCCTGACCAAGACCGGCGCGATGGGCTGCGAGATCATCCTCCTGTTCGGCAAGGTCCGCGAAAAGAAGCGGGAGCTGGAAGCGCGGGCAAAACGCTCCGGCCATATGCCGCCAAAGATGCGTTATCTCGCGGCGCAAGGCGAAGCGATGCTGGCAAGCGGGCTCTGGCTGGAGCTGGCCGCGCATGCAAATGCGATGGCCCGGCGCATGGCCGACGGCCTGCAGGGGCAAGGCGTGGAGCTGGCCTTTGACGCGCAGGGCAATGAAGTCTTTGCCATGCTGAGTGATGCCCAGGCCAAGGCCCTGCGCGCGGCTGGGGCGGTCTTCTATCCGTGGATGGGCGGCAGCCAGCGGCTGGTCTGTTCCTGGACGACCACGGCCGATGAGGTCGATGCCTTCCTGAGCGTGCTGAAGGGCTAGTTTCAAACCTTTTTGCCTGCGTAACTGGACGCGCCGTGCGACGCACGGCAAAGAAGGGGCGATTGAATTCACGGGGAAGGGGTTTCGTGTCCATCATGTCCAGTCGCATCCGCGCTGCAATGCTTGCAGCAGCTCTCGCCACCTCCACATTGTCAGCCTGCTCGACGGCCTATTATGGCGCGATGGAGCAGTTCGGCTACCAGAAGCGTGACCTGCTGGTGTCTCGGGTCAATGATGCGGCCGAGGCGCAGGATGATGCGAAGGTGGAATTCACCAACGCGCTGGAAGCGTTCCGGTCCGTGGTGGCGATTGATGGCGGCGAACTCGAAGCCTCCTACGATTCCCTGAACCGCGCTTATGAACGGTCCGAGGACAAGGCCGAGCGCGTGCGCGAGCGCATCAAGGACATGAAACATGTTTCCCGCGACCTGTTCGTGGAATGGCGCAAGGAACTGGAAGAATATTCCGATCCGGGCCTGCGCCGGGCCTCGGCCGAGCAGCTGGAAGCAACGCGCGACCGCTATGCCGTACTGGTCGAGAAGATGGACCGGGCCGCCGCGTCGATGGACCCGGTACTGGCCGTGTTCAAGGATCGCGTCCTGTTCCTGAAGCATAATCTGAATGCCCGCGCGATTGCCGCGCTGGGCGACGAGACGCGGAATATCGAGACTGATGTGGCCGCGCTGATCGCCGAGATGGAGCGTTCCATCGCCGAAGCCGATGCCTTCATCCAGGAGATGCAGGCCGGCGCGGTCTAGGCGGTTTCGCTTCAAACGTCCTGACAGGATGAGCCGGAAAGGCCCCCCTGGTGCATCCTGCAGCGAAAGCTGCACGTGCGACGCCGGGGAAGGCGCTTTTTTGGGAACCGAATTGCGGGACGAGAGTTCTATTCACGTCTCTGGCAGGGGCAAGCTCACCGAAGTCTGCTCATTCCGGCCTCGGCCGGAATCTGGAATTGAGGGGACAACAAGTTCAATTCCAGGCCTCGGGTGCATCCGGGGCGAGCGGATGCCGGCCGCTGCCGCAACCATTCCCGACATGGCCATCTGAAATGCGCGCGACGGTGTGAAGGCGAGCGGGTTACGGCCCGCTGCGCCCGGCACATCGCCAATCGCGGCAAGATGGACCTCGCCGGTGGGCGTGATGCGGACCAGCATCTGCCGGGCATCGCGCCGGACATGCCGCACATAGAAGGTCAGCATCACGATCTGCAGCCAGATCCAGACCCGGTAGGGCTGGAGGTGCGGCGGCAGGTTTCGCAAGGTGGCGAAGGCGTCATTCATGCCCTCATTATACGCGCCCCTTTGGGGGTGTCGGATAAGTTTCCCGTCGGATCAGTCGCCGCCGCAGGATGCGCCGGGTTTTTTGTGGGATACGCCGCACAAGATTGTGACCGGCCAGCGCCGCGGCTATACCGGGCGGGCAGCAGGGCATCCGTCCCTGCACTTCGGGAGGCGCAGCAGGCATGACCATGAAACAAACCGTATTGGGCGTGCTCGCTCTGGCCGTGACCGGCTGTGCGACGCAGGCGCTCCCAGAGGCGGCTGAGCCCAGCTCCCATACGCTGGAAGCCAAGGGCGTCGCCGCAACCATCACCGCCTCTTTCGGCGGACGGGTTACCGCGTTTGGCCTGGTCGGCAAGGACGATCTCATCAAGTTCGACGAGGCTCTCGCGGCCAGCCAGCCTGCGCCCGCCCTCGACACCGATCTGTCGGCGGCGGCCTATTACGGCCATTCCTTCTGGGTCGGACCACAAAGCGAATGGTGGGCCCATCAGGATATCTTGCCCGAGATGAGAGGCGAGATGTGGCCGCCGGACCCGTACCTCACCCTGCAGGCAATGGAGGCAGATTCAGGAGCAGGCAGCCTGACCCTGTCGGGCACAGCGAGCCCCTATACCGGGCTGGCCATGACCCAACGCTACGACATGCTGCCGTCCGGCTGCCTGCGCGTCAGCGCCGAGGCGGTCAACACACGGGATGAGGCGGTGGCGTGGGACATCTGGTTCAACACGCGCGTCGAGTCGAATTCCTGGGTTGTCGTGCCGGTGGCGGGCGAAGAGTCGATCCGGCTTGGCATGGTGGATCTGGCCGTGTTCGAGGCCCCGGATATTGAGGTCGCCGACGGGATGGCACTGGCCGATCCCTCCCTCGAAAATGTGGTCGCTGGGCGGCAGGGCAAAGCCTTCATGGACCCGTCAGAAGGCTGGCTGGCCGCGATCCGGGATGGCCAGGTTTTCATCATCATGTTCGATCTGTTGCCAGCAGAATCCATCCATCCGGAGCAGGGACAGGTGGAACTCTATTTCACTCAGAAGGCAGAGGATCCCGCAACCAGCATGATCGAGATGGAAACCCATGCGGCCTACAAGATGCTCGCGCCGGGCGAAGCGATGCAGGCCGAGCAATACTGGGCGGCGCTGCCCTATGAGGGCGCAATGGAGGCCGGGGCGGTGTCGGACTTTGTCCGGGACCGGATGCAGGGCGGGAATTTCTGTCTGGCGGGGGACTGAGCGGGTCTCTGCTCTAGGGGGGCGGGGGAAGAGCCTTTGCTTGCGCTTCAAGCCTTTTCTTCCTTCATTCGATCCTCGATCGGGAAGAAGCTCTTGCTTACGCTGCGAGCCTTTTCTCCCTCAATTCGATCCTCGATCGAATTGTCGCGCTTTGCGCGACCGGGAGAAAAGACCAGACGGCCTGTAAGCCGGGTTCTGTTCGCCGTGTTGCCACGGTCTGGCAGCCATTCCTCTGGGATGCCTGTTGCCAGGCACCTCACGCGACACACCCGGGGCACGGGCGTGAAACAGCCCATATGTGCCCCCTATTCGGTCTTGCTCCGGGCGGGGTTTACCGTGCCAGTCCTGTCGCCAGGCCTGCGGTGGGCTCTTACCCCACCCTTTCACCCTTACCTCTCCCGAAGGGGAGGCGGTTTGCTTTCTGTGGCACTTTCCCTCGGCTCACGCCGGGCGGCCGTTAGCCGTCGCCCTGTTTCCCTGGAGCCCGGACTTTCCTCCAGTACGCAGTTACCCGCGCACCAGCGGCTGCCCGGCCGTCTGGTCTAACGGGCATATAAGCCCGAAATCCTGAAATAGCCAGTGGGGCGTGGGAGTGACGCGGCTTGCTGGCGCCGGACGCGCCTCACCCCCTCGCAGGCCTCCATCGCGCCACGTCAGGACTGGGCAAGGGAAGGCGGGCTGGGGTAGCGTGACCTATGACTGACATTACGAATTACGAGACCTTGCAGGCGGCGCTGGACGCTCTGGCGCCGGAACTGGCGGACCGGGCGGCGGAGATGGAAGACGCGCGGCGGCTGCCGGCGGACCTTGCCGGGAAGATGGCGGCGGCGGGCGCATTCCGCATGATGACGCCCAAGGCCTATGGCGGGCTGGAACTGACGGCGCGGGAATTCGTCGAGGGCGTCGCGCAGGTTGCAGAGGCCAATGCCAGCGCAGGCTGGTGCTCGATGATTGCCTGCACCACGTCGATGAATGCGGCCTACATGGCACCGGAGGTGGCGGCGGAGATATACAGCGCGCCCCTGACGATCACCGGCGGTGTGTTCGCGCCGATGGGGCGGGCCGACATCGAGGGCGATGGCTATCGCGTGTCCGGGCGCTGGCAATGGGGCTCGGGCTCGGCCAATTGCAGCTGGCTGGCGGGCGGCTGCATGGTGTTCGAGGATGGCGAGCTGAAGCGCCTGCCCTCCGGCGCGCCGGACCAGCGCATGATGGTCTTCCCGGCCAGCGAGGCGACCCTGCACGACACTTGGCATGTCATGGGCCTGAAAGGCACGGGCAGCGGTGACATTTCGGTTGAGAACATCCTTGTGCCGGCCGCGCGCTCGGTGTCTCTGATCACGGATGTTCCCCGCGAGAGCGGGCCGCTCTACACCTTCCCGGCTTTTGGCCTGTTGTCGCTTGGCGTCTCGGCCGTGGCGATGGGCAATGCGCGGGCAAGCCTTGATGCGTTCAAGGATCTGGCCTCGGCCAAGAAAAGCCAGGGCAGCAAGAAGACGCTCGCGGAGCGCCAGACCATTCAGGCGAATTTTGCCGAAGCCGAAGCGAGGTGGCGCGCGGCGCGGGCTTATCTCCTGGCCGAACTGGACGAGACCTGGGCCATTGCGAGCCGCGTGAAACCGGGGGAAGGTATCCCCGTGGAGCGGCGCGCGGCGCTGCGCATGGCCTGTACGCACATGACGCGGACCGGGGCGGATATCTGCCGTACCCTGTATGACCTTGGCGGCGGGGCGGCCCTGTTTGAGTCCTCTGACCTGCAGCGCCGGTTCCGCGATGCGCATGCGATGACGCAGCATATCGTGACCGCGCCGGCGACATGGGAGCTGACCGGGCGGCTCCTGCTCGACCTGCCGACGGATGCGGGCATGGTCTGAAATTGTCCGGGGAACCGGGCCGGGCGCGGGGCGTTTCATCGGGATGATGAAACCTGCTGCCGCTTTCGCCCTGTCGCTCGCCCTCGTCACGGCCTGTTCGCCTGCTGACCCGCCGCAAGCAGCGCCAGACCCTGCCGCCTATGAATCCGATATCCGGTTGGAGGCGGTGACGGCGGACAATGTGAACCAGCTGGAGGGGGAGCTGCGCTGCGGTTTCAAACGCGGCGACGACAATACGGTATTGTTGATCGCGGCCGCAAATGTGGGCGACGCGGCGCGAGCCAGCGCTGCCATTACGCTGGATGGCATGGAACGCAAACTCGCCGGGCGGGGCGAAGGGGGCTTCGGCGCCCTTGAGAAGACCGGCGGCGTGTTCTCCGGCGAGGACGTCACCGTCACGATCACGCCCAGTGAGCCGGTCGCGGGAGAGATGAGCGAAAGCGTTGTTCAGGCCGCCACACTGAAAGTGCAACGGCCTGAAGGCAGCCAACAGGCTTATGAAGGCGTCTGGACGTGCGGTCCGTAACGCCCCCGTGTCATACTCCGAGGATCAGGGGCTCTGCCGCTGCGCGGAGCCGGGTGACCAGATCGTCTGCCATGAATTGGTAGTCGTCCGGGATGCCCAGAACGTGCAGGCGCTTGAAGCGGAGGTCCTGACGGAAATCGGCTTTCAGGCGCGCGGCATGTTTGTCCTCCATGACGAGGATCAGGTCGGCCCAGCGAATATCCTCCAGCGAGACCTGCCGCCGGGCGCTGCGGGCGGTGCCAGCCGACCGCGTGGTGACGCCCTCAATTTCGGCAAAGATGGCCTCGCCGGTGGGGCTGCGCCACTGGTTCTTCGAGCAGACGAACAGCACGTTTACAGGGTCGGCCTCGGCCATCAGCTTCTCCCATTCGCGGCGGGGCCACAGCTTGCCGAGCTGTTGCGCGCGGCGAAGTTTCACACTCCGCCCATAAAGGTATTTCCATTGCTTCTCAACGCCATAGCGGTCGACCCGCTGGCTGTGTGAAAGGTGCGTGTCCGGGCGCAGGCGATCAATACGCCGACGCGCCCCACGGTCCTGTGGGTGTGTCATGATGCTTGGTCCTCATAATGTGCGGGTCAGCAGCCGCGGCAATACGAGGAGTAAGGTGCATATACCCCAGAGCGGGGGGCGGCGGCAAGCTGAGCTGGCGCGCGCCAAAAGGAAATATTGGGTTGGGCGCGCGAATTGCCCCATATAGGAGAGATATGATGGAGGCCGCATGCTGAGTTGGATCAAGAAGCTGCCTGTCCCCCAGCCGGTCCGCCATTGGGTGATCTCGCCGCTCTGGTGCGCCTTCGTGCGCCTGTCCAAGCCGGAAGTACGGATCGTGACCGGGGGCATCAGTTTCTATGCGCTCTTCTCGATCTTCCCGATCATCTATCTGACGCTGACCCTGTTGTTTGCGCTGTTGCCGGCTGATCTCAGCCGCCAGTTGGGCGATACGGTGGATCAGGTTCTGGTCTCGGCCGTGGCCCCGCTCAGCAAGGCGGACCTCGATGTGATCCATGAATCGACACCGCAGGGTGTGACGTTCCGGGCATTGCTGGCGGTGCTGGTTGTCTTCTACACGGCGAGCTCTGGCGCCAAGGCCGCGATCACGGGCATCCGCATGGTGGCTGGCAGCGAGCGGCGCACGCGGATCATCCGGTTCCAGGGCGTCTCGATCCTGATGACGGCGCTGCTGATCCTGTCGGTGTGGATTCTCGGCGCGTTGCAGATGATCCTGTCGCTGATCACCGAGCGCGAAGGCTATGTTGCCTACGATGTGGCGCAGACGATTTCCGACATTGCCTCGACGCTGTGGCTCGGGAAGGGGATCGCGTGTTTCGCGGTCTTCTACCTGATCATCGCCCTGTCCCTGCATGGGCGTGTCAAAGGGCACCGGGCGAAAGCAATGGGCGCGGCGGCCGGGGCGCTCGCCTGGCTTGTCGCGACCTGGGGCTATCACCTCTATCTGAAATTCAGTGCGCTCGACACATTCTACGGCGCACTGGCCTCGGTGATCCTCGGCTTCATCTGGCTCTCAGTGTCGGTCTCGGCGCTTCTCTTCGGTGCGGCGCTGGCGGTCGAATGGGCGGCGCGCATGCAGCGCGAGGAGGTGATCGCGGAAGATGACGATGAAGAGATTGAGGCGGTTGAGGCTCAGGCCGTGTAGAGCGCGTGAATCACGCCGATGCGGCGGAGCGTGTTCAAATCGGCCTGTCCGGTCACCTGGTCCGGCAGCCAGCGGCGCTGGAAGGCGGTAACCACTTTCTCGCAGGTCTCGCCATAGATGTCGGTCACGTCGAACCCGTAGCCGATCTCTGACAGCATGGTCTGCAGGCGCCAGACGCTGGAGCCGGACGCGCCGCGTTCCAAGCCCTTGCCGATCACATCCTGTGTCGTGCCCTCGAAGTCGGGCCAGTGGCCGATGCCGGCGCGGGCCAGCCGTTCCCACGGGAAATGCTCGCCGGGGTCCTGCTTGCGCAGGGGCGCGATGTCGGAATGGCCGAGAATACGGGTGGCCGGAATCTCATGGCGGGCGAGAATGTCATGGATCAGGTCCAGCAGGGCGTGGATCTGCGGGCGCGGATAGGGCGGCAGGCTGCCATCGGGCAGGGGGAAGTCATGCCCGCCATTGACGATCTCGATGCCGATGGAGCGGGAGTTGAGGTCCTGCTGGCCCTGCCAGCTGGAGACGCCCGCATGCCAGGCGCGTTTGTCCTCATCAACCAGTTGCGTGATGCGGCCATCTTCCCAGACCATGTAATGCGCGGAAACTTCGGCGACCGGATCGCACATGCGCTCCAATGCCTCCTCGCCGGTGGCCATGCCGGTATAGTGCAGCACCAGCATGTCGAGGGGGTGCTTGCGCTCATTGAAGTTCGGGCTCGAGGCGCGGGTGCTGTCCATCAGCTGCCTCCTGACCCGATCTTCTTGACGATGGCCGCGTCCGGCAGGGTCCGGTTCTGGCGCACGGCGATGACGAACACGCCGGACAGGGAGATCACCGACCCCAGCACGAGCCGCGCCGTGATCGGCTCATTCAGCAGGATGATGCCGAACACCACGCCCCAGACGGGCGTCATCAGGGTGAGCGGCGAGAGCAGGGAAATGTCGTATTTCTTGATCAGCGTGTAGAAGCCGCCATGCCCGAAGATGGAGACGCCAACCACGGCGAACAGCCAGGCGAGGCCGAGCTGCCAGCCGCCGCGCGCGAGCGCTTCCAGCTGGCCGGTCTCGATCAGGCCGGAGGTGATGAAGAGGGGGGCGAAGCTGAACAGGCCGACCCAGGCCTGAAGGCGCAGCGCCTTGATCGGCGCCATCCGCTTCATCAGGATTCCGCCCACCGAGCCGACAAAGGCGGCGACGGTGATATAGATGAGGCCGATGGAGATGGTGAAGCTCGCCGGGTCGAAGGCAATCAGCACGACACCGGCAAAGGACAGCATGATGCCGAGGCCGCGCCGCCAGCCAATGGTCTCGCCCAGGAAGGCCATGCTCATCAGCGTCGAGAAGGGCGCGCCGAGCTGGCCGGTGATCGAGGCGGCAGAGGCTTCGGCATTCTTCAGGCCGAGGAAGAGGAGCGAGAAATGCACCGCGCCAATGAACATGGCGATCAGGAACAGCATTTTCAGGTCTTCGGGCTTCGGCCGCAGGAACGCCAGGAGCAGGAGGGCGACCCCGGCAAAACGCGTCGCGGCAAAGAAGATCGGCGGCACGCCCACTTCCGCAACCACCCAGCGTGTGATGACAAGGTTGAGGCCCCAGACAAGGCATACGGCGAACAGAAGGATGAAATCACGAAAGGACATATCTTCGCCGTTAGCAGGATTTATCCGGGCTGGGCAGGGGGCTTGGGACTTTCTCTTGCCGAGCGATCAATCGTAGGGGAAATTGCCTCATTCAGCTTGGGGTCAGGTGCGGCCTGCGAGGGAACCGAGTGCTGCGGGATGCGCTAAACAAACGTTAAGAAGCTGTTATAGTCATTGGCAGGTGGAAGGCGGGGCCGATCCGGACCTGTTATCAGGAGGTGTGGTTGTATGGGACTGATCTGGTGGATTTTGCCAGCAATCGCGGCCGTGATCGGCCTGATGCTGCTGTTTGCAGGCTTCGGCAAACTTGCGCGGCTGAAAGCCGGTTCCGGCGCGGTGCGGCTGACCTTTGGGGCCGGGTTCCTCGCTCTTGCCGGCGTCGTGGCCTTTGCGGGCCTCAACCTGCAGACCTACAAGCGCCTGACCAAGGAACGTTACGCCGCGAATGTGAAATTCGAGGCGGTTGAGGGCGAAGAGAACGCCTACACGCTGGATTTGACCTTTTCCGATGGCCGCAAGCTGGTCGAGGCCAACGGTGCCCAGCCCGTGCTGCGCGGCAATGAATTCGAGATCGGCGCGCAGGTCATCAAGTTCAAACCGGTGGCCAACATGCTGGGCTATGACTCGATCTACCGGCTCGACTTCATTGAAGGCCGCCTGTCCCGCCGGTTCACCCCGGATGTGGTGACCGAGGCGACGACCAACGGCATCGCGCTGGCGACCAATCCGGGCCTTGACGTACACCGGCTGGCCCAGGAGCAGGGTGGCCGGTTTGGCATTGATGCGCAATATGGCTCGGCCTCCTACCAGCCCATGGGGGATCGGTTCGAGTATGTCGTGAACATCACCCAGGATGCCCTGATCGCCCGGCCGACCGAAGCGACCAAGACACTGATCCAGAAGCAGCGCTATCCCGGATACAGTATGACTGAGGAGCCGGGACAGTGAACCCGTGGGACCGCTACGTCGTACCGCATCTGGTGTCGTGCGCCTGCAGCACGAAGCCGATCATGAAACAGCGCGAGAAAGTCGTTCCGCAAGCTGAAGGACAGGTGCTGGAGATCGGCGCCGGGTCGGGCACGAATTTCGCCCTCTATGATGGCAACAAGGTGGACCATCTCTTCGCGCTGGAGCCCTCCGACGTGATGGTGGGCAAGGCCCGCCGCGAAGCAGGGCGCCTTGGCATCGGCCACCATATCGATTTCCTGCAGACCGGCGCGGAATCCATTCCGCTGGAAGACGATTCCATCGACACCGCCGTGATTACCTTCGTGCTCTGCACCATTCCCGATTGGGAATCCTCGCTGAAGGAAGTGCGCCGTGTGCTGAAGCCTGGCGGGAAAATCCTGTTCTCCGAACATGGGCTTGCGCCCGATGAAGGCGTCGCCAAATGGCAGCGCCGGATCGAGCCTGTCTGGAAGCCTCTGGCGGGTGGGTGCCATTTGACACGCGATACCGAAGCGATGTTTGCCTCGGCCGGGTTCCGGCTGGATGAGGCAGAGACGATGTACCTGCCGTCAACGCCCAAAGTGGCTGGCTTTGTCAGCTGGGGCAGCGCGGTTCCGGTCTGATCCGCGGCGATGCGCACGCCGCCCTATCTGCCCTTCCTTGACGGTCCGCCCGGCATCGCGCCGGGGCTGAAGCCGATTGCAACGGAGGCCTGGCTGGTGCCGGACACCGAGGCGGCAGCATGGCTGGCCCCCAAGCGGGAGCTGATGCGCACGCACCGGAACGAGGTATTCGCGGCGCAGGATGCTGACGCGGAAATGGCGGAAGCGGCATCAGCGGTTCTGGCGGTCGCCGGGCCAGCAGACGAGGACTGGCCCACCCTGCTGGAAGCCGCCGCCTCAACCGTCTCAGATGATCTCTGCCTCATGCTGCGCGATGAAGCCGGACTCTGGCGGCTCAGGGCGGCAAGCCTTTGCGCGCCGACCTTCTGGCGACTTGCGGAGAAGATTGGCCAGCCGCTCGGCGGAGTGCATGGGCCTGTGCCGGGCGGCGACCCCGGACTGGCGGCGCGCATTTCCCGCATCTTTGACGGGCTGCAACCGGGCCGCGTGCTGGAACGGTTCAACTGGACCGTTCAGGCGGGGGAGGAACGGTTCACACCCAGTTCCGCGCCCCTGAAAGACCTGGCCACGAGAACGCCCGATGCGGCGGCGCTGGACGTGCTGCATCTGCGCGTAGAGCGCCAGACGATCCGGAAACTGCCGCAGACCGGCGCGCTGCTCTTTACCATCCGTATCGTGATCGATCCGCTGTGCGCCGCGCTCTCCACACCGCACCATGTGGAGGCTTTTGCCACTGCGTGGCAGGGCGTTGATCCTGCGATGCACCGCTACAAGGGCTGGCCCGCCTATGAGCGGCTGGTGGGCGCTGCACTGGACGCGCGCCGGAATCCCGTTACTTCCGAAGGCAGCACAAAAGACGAGGCAGGATAAATGAAATACTGGCTGTTCAAATCCGAACCCGACGCCTGGAGCTGGGACGAGCAGAAGGCCAAGGGTGATGAGGGCGAGGAATGGTCCGGCATCCGCAACTACCAGGCGCGCAATTTCATGCGCGACATGAAGATCGGTGACCGCGCCTTCTTCTACCACTCCAACAAGGGGCTGGAGGTCGTTGGTGTCGTGGAGGTTTCTGCTGAAAGCGCGCCGGATTCCACGACCGATGATGAACGCTGGGATTGCGTCTACCTGCGCGCGCTGGCGGACATGCCGAAGCCGGTGAAGCTGAAGGATGTGAAGGCCAATCCGAAGCTGGAAGAGATGAGCCTCGTCACCTCGTTCCGCCTGTCTGTTCAGCCCGTCCGGCCGAATGAGTGGAAGGAAGTCTGCCGCATGGGCGGGCTCGATCCGAAGACGCTGGAGCCGGTCTGATTACGGGGCAGATTACCGGGGCCAAAAAAGCCTAAAAAGCGTCTGGCGCAAAAAATGTTAGCGTGCAACAATGCGTCTCAATAAGGGGGCGACTGCGCATGATCGCGGCTCCTGAGAAACGTCACAGGGAGAGCGACATGGCTATGCGCCGGCATGGAATTCTGAACAAATTCAACCTTTTGGGAGCTGCGGCGTCGATTGCGTTGCTGGCAGGCTGCGCGAGTTTGCAGGCGGAAGAGGCCCCGGCCGAGCTGGCGGATGCCGCCACCGAGGCAACGCCGCAAACCCCGCCCTATCTGGACGCGTCCCTGAGCCCTGAGGCGCGTGCGAAAGATCTCGTCAGCCGCATGACGCTGGAAGAGAAGGCCGCGCAAATGTACGACAAGGCCGCCGGCATTCCGCGCCTTGGCCTGCACGAATACAATTGGTGGAACGAGGCCCTGCACGGGGTCGCCCGCGCGGGCCATGCGACGGTCTTCCCGCAAGCGATTGGCCTGGCCTCGACCTGGGATGAAGACCTGATGCTGGAGATCGCCACGACGATTTCCGACGAAGGCCGCGCCAAGCATCATTATTACGCCTCCGAAGACGTCTACGCCATGTATGGCGGGCTGACCTTCTGGTCGCCGAACATCAACATCTTCCGCGACCCGCGCTGGGGCAGGGGACAGGAAACCTATGGCGAAGACCCGTTCCTGACGGGCCGCATGGCGGTGAATTTCGTCAACGGCATCCAGGGCGATGACGACAAATACCTCAAGGCCATCGCGACGGTGAAACACTACGCCGTTCATTCCGGCCCCGAGCCGTCGCGCCATCGCGACGATTATCACGCCAGCGATGCCGATCTCTGGGAAACCTATCTGCCGGCCTTCAAGATGGCGTTCGACGAGACCGATGTCGGCTCGGTGATGTGCGCCTATAATGCGGTCTGGGGCGCGCCGGCCTGTGGCAGCGAGCGCCTGATGGTGGACCTGCTGAGGGATGAATTGAAATTCGACGGATATGTTGTCTCCGATTGCGGCGCGATTGGTGACTTCTACTATGATGAAGAGAAAAAGGCCGCAGGCGAAGCGCCCTATGCGGCGCATGATTATGTCGATACGCGCGCTGAAGCTGCGGCCCTGTCGGTGAAGATGGGCACGGACCTCAATTGCGGCGATGGCGAGGGCAACAAGATGGACGCCCTGCCGGACGCCGTGGCGCAGGGCCTGATCGACGAGGCCACCATCGACCAGTCGGTGGAGCGGCTCTACACCGCGCTGTTCCGCCTTGGCATGTATGATGATCCCTCCATGGTGCCGTGGGCGGATACGCCGATCGACATCGTGGCGAATGACGACCACATTGCCCTGTCCGAACAGGCCGCGCGCCAGTCGCTCGTCCTCTTGAAGAATGACGGCATTCTGCCGCTGGCTCCGGAGACCAAGGTTGCCGTGATCGGTCCGAATGCCGACAATTGGTGGACGCTGGTGGCGAACTATTATGGCCGCCCGACCCAGCCCGTCACGGCGCTGGAAGGCGTGAAGGCCAGGATCGGCGCGGAAAACGTCACCTATGCGCTTGGCTCGACCATCGCGGGCGACAATTACTCCAACTACAAGCCAATTCCGGCGGCCGCTCTGTTCCATGAGGATGCGGACGGCAATCTCGTGCCGGGCGTGAAGTCCGCTTACTATCCCAACAAGACGCTCGAAGGCGAGCCGACACTGGAACAGGTCGAAGAGAAGATCGACTTCTACTGGGACCGCACACCGAGCACGGACGGCCTGAATGATGAATTCAGTGCGACCTGGGATGGCGTGATCGTCCCCGAGACCGATGGCGTCTATCGCTTCCAGCCTTCGCGCTGGAGCGAGGTCGAGATCAATGGCGAAGCCGTGGGAGAGATGGACGGCATCGAGATGCAGGCCGGCGAGGCCTATTCGGTCCATATGGTGCTGAAATTCGACAGCGGCTGGCCGCGTGACCAGCTCGACAAATATGCCTATCTCAACTGGACCGACGTTTCCCGCGACCTGAAAGCCGAAGCGATGACTGCGGCGGAAGAGGCAGACGTGATCCTGTTCTTCGGCGGCATTGATGCCAACCTGGAAGGCGAGGAAATGGGCGTCGAGCTCGACGGCTTCCTCGGCGGCGACCGCACGCACATCAAGCTGCCGGAAAGCCAGGAGACGCTGCTGAAAGCGCTGCAGGCCACGGGCAAGCCCGTCGTGATGGTGAACTTCTCAGGCTCGGCCATGGGGCTGAACTGGGAGAATGAGAATTTGCCGGCCATCGTGCAGGCCTTCTATCCGGGCGAACAGGCAGGCAAGGCCATCGCAGACCTGCTCTGGGGCGAGTTCAGCCCGTCGGGCCGCCTGCCGGTGACCTTCTACAAATCGGTCGACGACCTGCCGGACTTTGGCGACTATTCAATGGCGAACCGGACCTACAAATACTACGAGGGCGAACCGCTCTATCCGTTCGGCCACGGCCTCTCCTATACGAGCTTTGCCTATAGCGGCCTGTCGGTGCCGGAGACGCATGACGCCTCCCAGACCCTGCCGGTCAGCGTGACGGTGACGAATACGGGCGACATGCCGGGCCGGGAAGTGGTGCAGGCCTATATCCAGCACAAGGACCGGGCGCATGCGGCCGTGCCGCGGATCGAGCTGGTGGCGTTTGAAGTGGTCGACCTGGCCCCTGGTGAGCGTCAAACGATTCGTTTCGATCTCTCCCCGGACCGGATCGGCTATTATGATACGGACGGCACCTTCGTCACGCCGGAGGGCACCGAAGCCGTGTTGACGCTGGGCAGTGGCCAGCCGGGATATGTTGACGAAGACTCGATTGAAGAAAGTAATATCCGCTTCGTTTCAAGCGAATAATTATATTTCGCAACGCACTACATAGTTAAGCTGGGCCTGCCTTCGAGCAGGCCCATTCCATTTACATGGAAGTTGAACGAGGTTTCCTTGAGAATGACTTGCAGGACATGCGTTATCCTGTAATGATTACTACAGAACTGGCCTGGGGCCGTTTGGGAGAGCTGGGGGTTCTGAGTGCGGAAAGTAATCAACTGCGCCCGCAAATGGAAAGACGGCTACGGTGTCTGGCAATGTGCCCGTCTCCGTAACCGTCTCGCGTCCCACTTTGGCAATGCGGTAATGGAATGCCACCCAGCCTGGTATCTAGTTGGTGGTACCTTTTCAGGAACGAAGCGTTCCCGAATATCCACATTGGTGTTTTTACATACCACTGGTATGTTAGATCGACAACCGAAAAGCTAGCATGGCCAATCGTCGAGCAAAAAAGGCAAGCGAAACCCGCGCCGGGATCCTTCACGCGGCACGGCAGCGCTTTACCCATGAAGGCTTCGAGGCGAGCCTTTCCAGCATTGTGGAAGACGCCGGCATCACAAAGGGCGCCCTGTTCCACCATTTCGAAAACAAACAGGCCCTGTATCATGAAGTCTGGCAGGAACTTCAGAGCGAAATGAACCGGGACACCCAGCGCGCGGCACTGGGGGGCCGGTCGCTGGACGATCCGTACGCAGCCATGCTCGCCGGAGCGCGGCAATATCTGGAATGGGCCACACGGCCCGACTATCAGAGGATCGTCCTGATCGACGGCCGGGCCGCGCTGGGGATCGACTGGTATGAAGCCGATTTTGCCCTCGGCCAGCGCAGCGTGCGGGTTGGAGTCGATTACCTCGTCCAGAAAGGGCATATCGCCCCGGAAAATGCCGCCTCTGCGGCTGTCATCATGCAGGGCGCGTTGAACGGCGCGGGCGTGGCGCTCAGCCGGAAGGTGCCCGGCGTGTCGGTCGAGACCATCTACAAGACGATTGAGCGCCTGTTGCGGAAACTGTCCTGACCTGCCCCAGCTCGCCGATCAGTCAATCGGGATGGCCAGGCCGTCAATCGCAGGATTGACCCGCCACCAGCCAGCAATGCCGAAGCGGAGACGCGCGGTCGGCTGAACTTCGTGCGGAATGGTTTCCGACAGCATGAACACTACGCCGCCGCCTTCGGGCATAATGCAGGCGACGGAGGCATCGTTTTCGGCGGCGCCTTCCGGCCAGACCACCAGCGCTCCCCCATCTTCCGGGCTCCAGTCTTCATTCAGATAGACCACGATGGAGACGATGCGGTTCCGGGCGCCTTCAAAACTGTCGAGGTGGCGGTCATAGAAGCCGCCTTCGGGATAGACCGCATAACACGCCTCGAATTCGAACAGGCCGAGCAGGAGCGTCCGATTGAGGGATTCCCGCCAGCCTTCGGCCCAATCCGCAAAGGCGAGCTGGGCATGGCTGGCACCATTCAGCCAGGTGATGCGGGTCTTGCGGATGGACCGGTCGACCTGGAAAGCGTCATCGCGACCAATTCCGGCGGGGGCGAGGGCGGCGTCGGCGTCCAGCGCCTGGATCTCGTCGCGCAGCGCGGTCAGCAGGGGCTCCGGCAACAGGCCGGGCTGCCACGACCAGCCCTTGCTGGCGAGATCTTCGGCCACGCAGCCGAGACGGTTGTCACCCGTCAGGGGAAGGGGGGCGATCATGCCTGGTCCGATTGTCGGGGCGCTCTGGCGGGCCTCAGGCCTGGTGGGCCGCCATCAGGTCCGCGAAGCGCTGGAACAGGTAGAAGCTGTCCTGCGGGCCGGGGCTGGCCTCGGGATGGTGCTGCACGGAGATGATCGGGCGGTCCTTCACAGCGAGCCCGGAATTGGTGCCGTCAAACAGGGAGCGATGGCTCTCTTCCACGCCCTCCGGCAGCGTTGCCGGATCAACGGTGAAGCCATGATTCATGGACACGATCTCGACCTTGCCGGTGACGAGGTCTTTCACCGGGTGGTTGGCACCATGATGGCCCTGGCTCATCTTCATTGTCTTGGCACCGAGCGCGAGAGCGAGCAGCTGGTGTCCGAGGCAAATACCGAGGATCGGCAGGCCCTTGTCGATGACCGCGCGGATCATGTCGCCGGAGCGGGCAATCGTCGCCGCCGGGTCGCCCGGACCGTTGGAAAAGACCACGCCATCGGGATTGAGGGCAAAAATCTCGTCTGCCGTGGCATCGCCATTGACGATGCTGGCGCGGATGCCGGCCTGGGCCAGATTGCGCAGGATGTTCTTTTTCACGCCGAAATCGACCACCACGACATGGTGCTTGGCATCGGCCATATCGCTATAGCCGCCGGAGATTTGCCAGAGGCGCTGGGTATTCTCGAAGGGCGCCTCCGTATCGACATCTGCCGCGAGGTCGGCCGTTTCAAGGCCGTTCCATGCGCGGGCGGTCTCGATCAGCGCGTCGAGGTCGATATTGCCATCCGGCTTGTGGCAGATGGCGGACTTCTGCATGCCTTTATCGCGCACGATCCGCGTGATGGCACGGGTGTCGACGCCCGAGAGGGCGACAATATTGCGGCGGGTCAGCCAGGTACCGAATTCCTCGCCGGAGCGCCAGTTCGAGGCCGCCGTGATCGGCTCGCGGAAAATCGTGCCACAGGCACCATTTGCGCCCGGCCCCGAAGATTCCTCATGATCATCCGGGTTTGCGCCCACATTCCCGACATGCGGGAAGGTGAACAGCACGATCTGGGACGAATAGGAGGGGTCTGTCAGGATCTCCTGATAGCCGGTAATCGCCGTATTGAAGCACAATTCTCCGACATGAACGCCTTCGGCGCCGGCACCTTTCCCCAGGAAAATAGTGCCGTCTGCCAAGGCAATGGCTCCCGTCGCAGTTGAGCTGGCTTGCTTTTTGCTGTGTTCGGACATATCTGGCTTGCCTTCCGGGATCATTGTCAGACGGTTAACTCTCTCCGCCGACATTTTTCCGGGTAATGGGACTGAGTCCCTGCAACGTCAAGCATAGTCGAACGTTGCTGGTGTGAAAGGCGTATTTTGAATGGGCCAAGAAGATAAATCTGACATGATGTCGCTGAAAGTGCGTGTTGCGCAGGCATTGAGTGCCGAGCGTGAAAAGGACGAGGGCTGTACCACCCGCCTGTCGACCTTGCGCCTGATTGATGCGGCCATCCGTGACCGGGACGTGTGCGCCCGTGGACGCGGTGACAGCGAAGGCTGTCCGGACGCCGATGTGCGAAACGTGCTGGATACCATGATTGCGCAGCGCGAAACCGCAGCGCGCGAGCATGATGATGCCGGCCGGATCGAGGATGCGATCCGGGAGCGCGAGGAAATCGAGATTATCCGAAAATTCCTTCCGGAGCCGCTCGGGACGAAGGCGCTGGAAGCCGCTGTTGAAGAAGTGGTCGATGACCTCGGTGCCACGAAACTGAAAGATATCGGCCGGTGTATGTCGGCGCTGAAACAGCGTTATCCCGGCAAGATCGAATCCGGCACGGCAGGTAAGGTGATGCGCAAGGCGCTGACCGGGCAGAAGGCTGCCGCCAAGTAAGCCGCGACACGCTGGTTAATTCTGCGAAAGGTTGGAACAAAGCCCTTCATGGGTCCGTTGGTTGTACGTTGATTACAACGAAAGGACTTTGAAATGAAACGGCTTTTTCTGACTACGAGTGCGGCTGCCCTGATGATGGGTGTGGTCGCTTGTTCCGGCGCCGATACACATACCCAGACGGCAGAAACCGACACGACGGCGATGACCGAAACTTCCACCTATGATCGTGACTATGAAAATGACGATGCGGCCTATGGCGATGCAGCCGTGGAGACCCGCACCGACAATGCCAAGATGGCTGACATGGATCGCGACGATTACGTGCTGACCTCCGGCGAATTCCTGACCTCCGACCTGATTGGCGAAGAAGTCGTGGATTCGAATGGCGAGGAAGTCGGCGAGATCGAAGACGTTATGCTGGCCTCCGGCGGCGAACAGCCCATGCTGATTATCCGTGACGGCTTTGCGGGCGAACTGCACGCTGTCTCGTTTGACCAGGCTACGATCTGGTTTGATGATGAAGGCGAACCGGCTGCCCGCATGGATTTGACCGAAGAGATGCTGGATGACCTCCAGGAGTTCGAGCAGAACGGCATGAATGATTATCGTCTTGCTTCCGAGCTGACCGGCACAAACGTCAATCTGGCTTTCAACGACAAGGACGTGCGCGTCACCGACCTGATCGTGAAGACCGATGGCCAGGCCAAATATGCGGTCGTCTCTGACGGCATCGTGGAAGCCGTGACTGACCAGCGCTTCCTGATTGATCCGGCCAAGATCATGGTTGCCCAAGGCGACAGCGACGGTGAAGTCGTGATCGACCTCACCGAACAGGAATTCAACTCCGCAATGGGGTTCACGGCTGACATCGACTAAGCCAATTCCATAGCAGCAAGATCTGGCCCCGCTCGCGCGGGGCCTTTTTTGTGCTTTTCCACCGCTCCAACGGGCAGGGGAGCGTTTCCCCAATTCCCCAATGGGGCTACACTCAGCCCATATGAGTTCGCCCATTCGCATCCCCGATGGTTTCGTTGATGAACTGAAGGCCCGCATCCGGCCTTCGGACGTGATCGGCCGCAAGGTGAAGCTGACCAAGAAGGGCAAGGAATGGGTCGGCTTGTCGCCATTTACTGCGGAGAAGACCCCCAGCTTCTACGTCAACGACCAGAAACGCATCTTCAAATGTTTCTCCTCCGGCATGGGCGGAGACGTCATCAGTTTCGTCATGGAGACCGAGCGGCTCTCCTTCATGGAGGCGGTGGAGAAGCTCGCCGAAGAGGCAGGCATGGAATTGCCGAAGTCCGATCCACGCGCCGCCGAAGCCTATGACCATCGCAAACGGCTGCAGGAAGTCTGTGAGGCGGCAGCAGCTTACTTCGAAGAAAGGCTGAACTCCTCCGAAGGGGCTGCCGCGCGTGAATACCTGGAGGGCAGGGGGCTGAAACCTGCCGCCTGGAAACGCCACCGGCTCGGCTATGCACCGGATGATTGGCGCAAGACGAGTGCGCACCTGAAAGCGGAAGGGTTTTCGCCCGCCGAGATCCTTGAAGCAGGCCTGACCAAGGAAAGTGACAAGGGTGGTGAGCCCTATGACGCCTTTCGCGGGCGGCTGATGTTCCCGATCCCGGACAGCCGGGGGGGGATCATTGCCTTTGGCGGGCGGGGGCTGACGCCGGATGCCAAGCCGAAATACCTCAATTCCGGCGATACGCCGCTCTTTCACAAATCCCGGGTTCTGTACCGCTACAAGGCGGCGCGTGAGGCGCTGGGGCATGGCGAGGGCGGCGGCCTGATCGTCTGCGAAGGCTATATGGATGCCATCGCATTGACCGAGGCCGGCTTCGGGCAGGCTGTCGCGCCGCTCGGTACGGCGTTGACCGAAGACCAGATCACCCTGCTCTGGCGCGCCGGCCCCGAGCCCGTTCTGTGCTTCGATGGCGACCGGGCGGGCCTTGGCGCCGCCTATCGCGCCGTAGATCGCGCATTGCCGCATGTCGAGCCGGGTCGGTCCCTGTTCTTTGTCCTGTTGCCGGACGGCATGGACCCGGATGACCTCATCCGCGAACGCGGCCCGATGGCGATGGGCGAGGCGCTGGATGGGCGAATCGCCCTGTCGGAACTGCTCTGGCTGCGTGAGCGCGATGCCGAGCCGCTGGACACGCCGGAACGTCAGGCCGGCCTGGAAGCGCGGCTGATGCAGGCCGCAGCCCAGATCAAGCATCCCGGCGTGAAGGCCGCCTATGAGCGCGACTTGCGCGCGCGCATGAAGGATCATTTCTGGCAAATCCGCCAGGCCAAGCGTCAGGCATCATTTACCAAAGGCAAGCCCGGCGGACGGGGGCAGGGCGGCGCATCTCCTTATGGCGGTATTACGGCAACGGGCCCGCAAACCGGCGGTCGGCAGAGCCCCGGCGTGATGTTGCTGATGCAGGCCATTGCCAGTCCGGGTATCCTGTCCGGCATGGAAGAGATGCTGATCGCGGCCGATTTTCGCAATGCGATGTCCAATCGGCTGCGCGACCTGATCGTGGATTTCCTGATTGAAAACAGGGAGCTTACTTTCGAGGCCGTGCTGGCACTGTTGGCGCGGGAAGGGCATGAGCGTGAGGTGTCCCATATCGACATGACCCAGGTGTCGCGGATCAATGTCGAGGATCCGGCCTACCGGTCCTGGAAAGCTGCGATCGAAGTGTTCATTCCGGTCGATACGGCCCCATCTGCGGATGACGAGGTGCGACGTCTCAAACTGAAACGTCGCCTGGTGGCCGAGAAGCGCAAGGCCTATGAGGAGCGCGTTCTGGTCGACCAGCAGGAAAAGGCGATGGGCAAGGCCAATATCGGCGATTTCTGGAAACGGTTCGAGGAGAAGAACCCCTGGTTCAAGCCGGATGGCTCCAACAAGTAGGCAATGCGGCCGGAAACGCAGGAAAACCTATTGACCGCAGCGCGTTCCGTGCCCATTTACTGTAGGCAGGGAACATGCGCGCTGCCAAACTGCTCAAACATTATCCTGATATGCCTCTGAACGCGGTCATCGAACCCGAGGCAAAGGACTGGCCAACGGCCATAGAGCAATTTCTGGAAGACGGACGTTCACACGAGCCTGCTCTTGACCGTGGCATGGATGCTGCGTGCGAGGGATCGACCCTGCGGTCACGCATGTGGCACAGGCGTCATATGCTCGTCGAGAACCGAACGGTCCCGTGGGACCGCATGAACGAGGCAGCAGGAACAGTCAGCGCAAGCTAACAGGCAGGTATTATTTTGGGAGAGTTCCCGGCAGGCGCCGTCGGGGTCCTCACAGGAGAGATTTGAATGGCAACAGCCACCAAGAAAAAGAACGTCTCCGGCGATGGCGATCGCGAAGACGACAAGGACAATGAAAACGGTCTGGTCGACTTCAACGCGACCGACGTCAAGAAGGTCCTGAAGCGCGCTCAGAAGCGCGGCTTCATTACCCATGATGAAATCAACGCCCTGCTTCCCAATGATGAGATGACCTCTGACCAGATCGAGGACGTGATGTCCCAGATTTCCGAGCAGGGCATTGCAGTGGTCGAGAGCGAAGAAGAGGCTGAAGCCGAAGGCAAGGCGCTCACCAAGATTGAAGACAAGAAAGTCGTTGCCAAGAAGGGCAATGCGCGCGGCTCTGACCGTACCGATGACCCGGTCCGCATGTACCTCCGCGAAATGGGCGCCGTTGAGTTGCTGTCGCGCGAAGGCGAGATCGCGATTGCCAAGCGCATCGAGGCTGGCCGGGACGCGATGATCCGCGGCCTGTGCGAAAGCCCGCTGACCTTCGAAGCCATGATGGTGTGGCGCGACGAGCTTGTGAACGAGCGCATCCTGCTGCGCGACCTGATCGACCTTGAGGCCACTTATGGCGCGGAAAACCCGCCGCCTGAGCCAAAGCCCAAGGAAGAGGAAGACGAGGCCGACGAAGCCAAGGCTGAAGGCGAAGAATCGTCTGACGACGATGATGACGACGAGGACGAGGATGATGCTGCGGCAATGTCCATGTCCGCCATGGAAGCCGAACTGCGCGATGGCGTTCTGGCCAAGCTGGACGAAATCGCCGACGATTTTGCGAAATACCGCAAGCTTCAGGACAAACTCGTCAACCGCCGCCTTGAAGGCAAGGACCTGACGCCGAAGGCTCAGGAAGAGTATGACTCGCTGTCAAACTCCATCGTCGAAAACCTCAAGACGATCCACATCAACAATGCCCGGATCGAAGCGCTGGTCGAACAGCTCTATGCCATCAACAAGAAGCTGATGGGCATGGAAGGCAAGCTGATGCGCATGGGCGATGCCTATGGCGTGCCGCGCAAGGAATTCCTCGAGAACTATTTCGGGCGCGAACTGGAGCCGGACTGGCTGGACACGGTCAAGGGCCTGTCGGCCAAGTGGAAGCGCTTTGCCGAAGGCAAGGAAGCCGAGATCACCGAATCCCGCGACAACATCTCCGAGATTGCGCAGGAAATCGGTATTCCGATCGATGATTTCCGCCGCATCGTGCAGACGGTGCAGAAGGGCGAGCGCGAAGCGCGCATCGCCAAGAAGGAAATGGTCGAGGCCAACCTTCGCCTCGTTATCTCCATCGCGAAGAAATACACCAATCGTGGCCTGCAATTCCTGGATCTCATCCAGGAGGGCAATATCGGCCTGATGAAGGCGGTCGATAAGTTCGAATACCGTCGCGGTTACAAATTCTCGACCTATGCCACATGGTGGATCCGTCAGGCCATAACGCGGTCGATTGCCGACCAGGCCCGCACGATCCGTATTCCGGTGCACATGATAGAGACGATCAACAAGATCATCCGCACACAGCGCCAGATGCTGCACGAAATCGGCCGCGAGCCGACCCCGGAAGAACTGGCCGAAAAGCTGGGCCTGCCGCTGGAGAAGATCCGCAAGGTCCTGAAGATAGCGAAAGAGCCGATCTCGCTCGAAACGCCGATTGGCGACGACGAGGATTCAAACCTCGGCGACTTCATCGAGGACAAGATGGCGCTTCTGCCTGTCGACGCCGCGATCCAGTCGAACCTCCGCGAAACGACCACCCGTGTGCTCGCCTCGCTCACGCCGCGTGAAGAACGTGTGCTGCGCATGCGCTTCGGTATCGGTATGAATACGGATCACACGCTGGAAGAAGTCGGCCAGCAATTCTCGGTGACCCGCGAACGTATCCGCCAGATCGAAGCCAAGGCGCTCCGCAAGCTGAAGCACCCAAGCCGCAGCCGCAAACTGCGCAGCTTCCTGGATACGTAAGACACAAACGCCCATCCAAGTCTGAAAAAGGCGGCCCGTCGAGGCCGCCTTTTTTTGTTTTTGTAATTGTCGCGACGTGATTAGCCTGCCGCGTTCAGCGCCTGGTCCAGGTCCGCGATCAAGTCGTCGGCGTCTTCGATGCCGATGGAGAGGCGGACCGTGTCTGGGGCAGCGCCAGCCGCGATCTGCTGTTCTCCGGTCAATTGGCGGTGCGTGGTCGAGGCGGGGTGGATGACCAGGCTGCGCGCGTCGCCGAGGTTCGCGACATGGCTGAACAGGTTCAGGCCGCCAACGAATTTCGTGCAGGCTTCATAGCCGCCCTTCAGTTGCACCGTGAAAAGGGCGCCGGCCCCCTTCGGGCAGATTTTCGGGATGCGATCCTTGTAGGGCGAGGAGTCGAGCCCGGCATAGGTAACGCCGGCAACCGCGTCATGACCTTCCAGCCAGGCTGCGATCTTCTTCGCATTGGCGATGTGCTTTTCCATCCGCATGGAGAGCGTCTCGATGCCCATCAGCGTATAGTGCGCTGCCTGCGGATTCAACGTCATGCCGAGGTCGCGCAGGCCGATGGCAATGCTGTGGAAGGTGAAGGCTGCCGGGCCGAACGTCTCATGGAATTTCAGGCCGTGATAGGCCGGTTCCGGCTGGGAGAGGGACGGGAACTTGTCAGACGCCGACCAGTCGAACTTGCCGGAATCGACAATCGCGCCGCCGGTCACCGTGCCATTGCCGGTCATGTATTTCGTCAGAGAGTGGACGACCAGGGTCGCGCCATGCTCGATCGGGCGGCAGAGATAGGGCGTGGCCGTCGTATTATCGACGACCAGCGGGATGCCCGCGCCATCGGCGATCTCGGCAATCGCGTCGATATCCGTGATATAGCCGCCCGGATTGGCGATGGTCTCGCAGAAGATGGCGCGCGTATCGTCATCAATCGCGGCCTTTACGGCGTCGAGGTCATCAAAGTCCACGAAGGTGGCTGACCAGCCAAAGCGTTTGAAGGTCTGGCTGAACTGGGTGATTGTACCGCCATAAAGGCGAGTCGAGGCGACGATGTTGCGACCCGGCGCCATAAGCGGGAAGAGGGCCATGATCTGGGCCGCATGACCGGAGGAACAGCAGACTGCGCCCGCGCCGCCTTCCAGCGCGGTGATCCGGTCGCCGAGCGCCGCGACCGTCGGATTGGTCAGCCGGGAATAGATGTAGCCGACTTCCTGGAGGCCGAAGAGCGCAGCGGCGTGGTCGGCGTCACGGAAGACATAGGCCGTCGTCTGGTAGATCGGCACCTGGCGTGCGCCGGTGGCCGGGTCCGGGTTTGCGCCCGCGTGAATTTGCAGGGTGTCGAACCCCATTGGCTTGCCGTCGGTCATGTCGGCCTCTCCCTCTCATGATGTCATTCTGTCCCGTCAGGCCCGTTCGGGCAGGGGATCAGTTGAACGTATCACACTGTCGGGGGTCGCCGCTCTCATAACCTCGGGTCAGCCATTCCATGCGCTGTTCGGCAGAGCCGTGCGTAAAGGCTTCCGGCGTCACGCGGCCCTGGGAGCGTTTCTGCAGCATGTCGTCACCAATGGCATTGGCCGTCTTCAAGCCTTCTTCCATGTCGCCCCGTTCCAGCGCGACCTGGCCATTCGAGGCAGCGGAGGCGCGCGCGGCCCAGACGCCTGCATAGCAGTCGGCCTGCAGCTCGAGCGCAACGGAATACTTGTTGGCTTCGGCCTTGTTGCGGGCCTGTTGCTGGGCCTTGCGGACCTGTTGCGAGGCGCCGGTCAGCGTCTGCACATGGTGCCCGAATTCATGCGCGATGACATAGGCGCGGGCGAAATCCGCGCCAGACGCGCCAAGCTGGGTTTCCATCTGCTGCCAGAAAGAGAGGTCGAGATAGATGGTCTGGTCGGTCGGACAGTAGAAGGGGCCCATCGCGGCCTGGCCATAGCCGCAGCCGGTGCCCGTGCCTTGCGTGTAGATCACCGTGTTTGGCTTCTTGTAGCCGTCGAGCAGCTCGGCCCAGACATCGTTCACATTTGTGCCGACCACATCAACGAACTGGCCGGCCTCATCTTCGGGCGTGCCGACTTCGCCGGATTGCTGTTGGCCGGAAGACATGCCGCTGCCAGCTTCAAGCAGGGGCTTGGGGTCGATGCCGAGGAAATAGGACACAACCAGCGCGACCAGGACAAAGCCGATGCCGCCGCCAGCAAGCTTGCCGCCACTCATGCCGCGCCTGTCCTCGACGTTGCCGCCTCTGCGTCCACCTTTCCAGCGCATGTCCCACTCCGTTCTTGCCAGTTAATGCAGGTTAATTCTGAGATACAGGGTGGGGCCCGACCCGTCACCCATGAAACTCATCTAGCGATTGCCCGGCCAGGTGCGGCAAGGTAATCGGAAGGTATGCAGACCCAACTCATCATCCCCACGCAGGGTTCCGGGCTCTATGACTTCACACGCGATGTGGAGGGCTTCGTGGCGGGGCAGGGCGACGGCCTGCTGACCCTGTTCTGCCAGCACACATCGTGTTCCCTGCTGGTGCAGGAAAATGCCGATCCGGACGTACAGCGCGATCTGCAGGCCTTCTTCCGCCGCCTCGCGCCGCCCGCCGATGACCCGTCCATGAGCTATCTGGTACATCGCACGGAAGGGCCGGACGATATGCCCGCCCATATCAAGGCCGCGCTGACGCAGACCTCGCTCTCCATTCCGGTGGCGGGCGGTCGCATGGCGCTCGGCACATGGCAGGGCATCTACCTGTTCGAGCATCGCGACGCGCCGCACACGCGCCGTGTGGTGGCGCATCTTCTCGGCTGAAACGGATCAGCCGCCCAGCGCTTTCCAGCGGATCATGGCTTCGCAGGTATTCTCGCCCTGGAAGGCGGCTTTGGCGCTGCCATTGAACTGGTCGGAGACCGACGCGGCCCAGACCGCCGCAGCGGCGTCATAGGAGGTAAAGCCGATTTCGGACAGGCCGCGTTCGATCCGGTTACAGATCAGGCCGGCCACGTCCGGGTCAGCCGTGTCGTTGAGATATGAAATCCGGTCCGACAGGTCGAGCCGCGAGAAGATATAGTCATAGACCGTCAGATCCTCGCCCACATCAAAAGCGAGAATATCGCCAGAGGTGACGCCGGTATAATCCGGAAAGCCTGCATCGGAGACACCCGCGGTGAAGATCGACGGGATCGGCTGGTCGAGATAGACGGCCCATTGGCCGATCGCGCCCTTGCCGCGCGTGTCCTTGATGTTGCTTGTGTCGGGCATCTGGGCCGAGACGACGAGGATCGGCTTGTCGTTCCAGGCTTTTACCGAAAAGGCGCTAACCGATTGCTCCGTGATCGACTGGCCGAACAGGGTGCTGGTCGAATTGTTCAGGAAGTTGGAGGCTTCCATCATCAGCGGTGCGTTGAAATAGGTGACCAGTGTGGACGTCGGCGCGATCAAATTCGCCGCCGTAGTCAGCGCGCCCATCACATTCGCACTGGCAGAGGATTCCTTTTCGTCCGACAGCTGAAGACGGAAGCGGGCCTCAATGGTCGTGTTCGGGCCGACCTTGAAATAGGGCGTCGCATAGACCGAGATGCTCTCATTCGTCGTCCAGCTTTCACCCTCACGATTGTTGGAGGAGAAGGTTGACGAAAACAGCGCATTGGTCGCCGTGATGTCGGGTTTGGCGACGTCAAATTCGGCGATCAGTGTGCGCGTGATGCTGCGCGATGACATCATGCGGGAGAACCAGCCCCGGCTTTCCTCGTCATAATTGCGCGCCTCGACTTCCTGGCTGCGGACGCCGGAAGTGACTCCCTCCATGTCATAGGCGTCGGGTTTCAGCGTGACGATCTGGATGCGGGTATAGCGGTCCTGCAGCATTTCTCCGAACTCGGAATAAACGGCCGATTCGTCAATCGCGACATCAATATAGGGGAGGTAGTCCTTGGCCGGCACGGCGCCGGTGCTGGCGCGGCCGGTATGACGACGTACGGTCGGGGTCGGCGCGCCGAGGAAATCATCATCGCTCGGATTGGGAATGCCGCGCACAGGGCCATTCGGGGCCTGCCCGTTTGTGGGCGGCGGGGAGGCAGGGGCCGGCTCTGGACTGGACGCGCACCCCGCCAAGATCATGGCGATCACAATACCACCTGCAGACACCTGTTTCATGCCGTTCATCCCCTTTGTTTCTCCCCAGCGTTAAAGATTGTTAACAGACGGATTCGTGCAAAGCGAGCCATTTTGAGACAGATTTCGCGGGTGAAGCGTATGTGAGCGGCACCATGACCTGACCTTGCGGGAAGGTGTGCTGGCAACGTCCAATATCCTCTTTACTCACATTTGCTGCAATGCAATAAGCGCCTTGCGCAAGGCCGTGGGCCTTCCTATATGCTCATTGTGAGCATAATTAAGCGCTCATAAAATAAATCCGGGAGGATACATCCTTGTTGCTCAACATGCTGAAAGCCAAACTGCATTCTGCAACCGTCACGCAGTGCGACCTTCACTATGAAGGCTCGGTCTCGATTGACCAGGACCTGCTTGACGCTTCGGGCATCCTGCCGAATGAGCGCGTGGATATCTGGAACGTTACCAATGGTGCCCGCATCCAGACCTATGCTCTTGAAGCGCCGCGTGGCTCCAAGACCATCGGCGTGAACGGCGCCGCTGCCCGCCACTTTGCGACAGGCGACAAGGTCATCATCGCGGCCTTTGCCGGCATCGACGCTGACAAGGCACGCCAGCACGCCCCGACCGTTGTGCTGCTGGGCGACAATAACGAGATCAAGCGTCCCATTTGATCCGGGCCTGACCCGCACCCGTTGAATTCAGCCCTTCAGAACCTCCGAGATGATCTCGAAGGAGCGCAGGCGCTTGTCCGGATCATACATGTCGGAGACGATCATCAACTCGTCGGCATTGGTCCGCGCCAGCAGCGCGTCGACGCCGCGTTTCACCGTGTCCCGGTCACCGATGATGCTGAAGTTCAGCATGTGTGAGGCGCGCATCTTCTCTTCCGGCGTCCAGTAGGTGTCGATGTCGTCGATGGGCGGCTGGGTCAGCTTGCGGTCGCCGCGCACGAGGTTCGCGAACGACATCTGCTGTGAGGTCGCGAGAAACTTCGCTTCCTCATTCGATTCCGCCGCGATGATATTCACGCCGATCAGGGCGTAAGGCGTTGCCTGCTGTGCGGATGGCTGGAAGTTTGTGCGATAGGTGGCCAGCGCATCATCCAGCGCCTGCGGGGCGAAATGGGAGGCAAAGCCGTAGGGCAGGCCATAGGCAGCCGCGACCTGCGCGCCGAACAGGCTGGAGCCGAGAATCCAGAGCGGGACATTCGAATTGGAGCCGGGCACCGCCTCGATCTTCTGGCCGGGCTCGACCGGACCGAGAAAGGCCTGCAGTTCCAGAACGTCCTGCGGGAAACGATCTGCGCTGGTCGGGTCACGGCGCAGCGCGCGGAGGGTCATCTGGTCCGTGCCGGGGGCGCGGCCAAGGCCGAGGTCGATCCGGCCTGGATAGAGCGCCTCCAGCGTGCCGAACTGTTCGGCGATGATATAGGGCGCGTGATTGGGCAGCATGATGCCGCCTGCGCCGACGCGGAGGGTCTTTGTGCCGGCCGCGATGTGCGACACGACAAGCGAAGTCGCCGCCGTGGTGACGGCTTTCATATTGTGGTGCTCGGCCACCCAGAGCCGCTTGTAGCCAAGGGCCTCGGCGTGCTGGCCAAGCCGGCGGGCATCATTCAGGGCGTCTGCGCGGGTAAAGCCCTCGCGCACGCGTCCGAGTTCCAGGATCGAAAGTTCAGCCACATCAAGGCCCCTTGCATTGCGTTCCCAAGACATGGGGACCGCGCCGCCAAAGCCAAGCCTCCCTTGCGCAGCGGAAGGCTCGCAAGAGTTTTTCTAGAACCCAACCGGCGCAGGCAGGCCGCTACTCGACAGGCAGATCGCCTTGAAGCGGCTGCCCATGTCCTTCGGGTCGATCAGCCGCTGGGCATTGTTGAAGATCGCGTCAGCATGGTCAGGATTGGCCTCGACCAGCTGGTTGAGACGGGCCTGCGCGCCGAGCCCCATCAGGAACATGCCTTGCGGCGTCGGGCCGGCCACATCGAGTCCCATACGGGCAGCGAGGCGTTGCAAGCGCCCGAAATCGACGTCCACAGTCAAATCCGTTTCGCCCGGCCGGGCGAGTGGGGAGACCTGCTCGCCCTGGCTGAAGGCGCGCAAACTGTCGCCCGGCGTGGCATCGGCGGGGCCGTAATCAATGAACAGCGCACGCATCGGGGCGGGCCGCGTGAGAAGGTCGGCGACCAGCAGGTCGAAGCCGATCTGGACCTCTACGGCTTCTGACGTTTCGGCGGCGCCATCGGGCGCGCGCTGCTCGTCGGCGGCAAGCCCGAAGGCAAGCGCTCCGTCCGCATCCAGCCCGACCACGCATTCGCGCCACTGGCCATCCGCCTTGCGGAACTGGCGGGCGGGCAGGCAGTCGAGATATTCATTGGCGACCAGGATCATCGGCCCGGCGGGCACGGTCGCGAGCGTATCGGCAAAAGACGGCGCGTAATCGTTGAGGCGCTCGGCCTGCACCTTGCGCAATTCCGGGCTCGGCTCGACGAGGGTGAGCTTGGCGGCATCGGCAAACTCGCGGCCGCCCGCGACATAGGCGAGGCGCAGCGCATCCGCCATCAGCGTGCCACGGCCGGGACCGATCTCGACGAGATGGAAGTCGGACGGTGCGCCCATGGCCCGCCATTCATGCACGACCCACAGGCCGATCAGTTCGCCGAACACCTGGCTGACTTCCGGCGCTGTGATGAAATCCGTGCCAAGGCCGGGGCGGGTCGCATAATAGCCCTGGCTGGCGTCATGCAAGGCAAGCTGCATATAGGTTGAAACCGGGATGGGGCCGCCGGTCTCGATCAGGCGGGTGAGGCGATCCTTGAGGGTCATGGCAGGCTCAGTTCGAGGTCGCAGGCTTTGGCTTCAGCGCGTTCCAGACCAGCCAGATGCCGCCGATCCACATCGGGATGGAAAGCAGCTGGCCCATCGTGATCCAGTCCGGCAGGCTGGTCGCGAAACTGTCCGGCATGCGGAAATTCTCGACGATGGTGCGGCCCGCAGCATACATCAGCAGGAACAGGCCAGCGACGAGGCCGGGGCGTTTCAGCGCGCCGAAGCGCCAGATCAGGACTGATAGTACAAGCAGCGGCAGCCAGCCTTCCAGCACGCTTTCATACAGCTGGCTTGGATGGCGTGCGGTCTCAAATCCGGTGCTGACCCATTCGCCGGTTTCCCAATTATAGGCGGGCGGCGTGGAGCCGCGCACATAGCCTTCCGGGAAGACCATGCCGATGGGCGCATCGGTGTGGCGGCCATAGAGTTCGGCGTTCACGAAATTGGCGAGCCGCACGAGGCCGATACCGATCGGCGCGACTACGCCGGCAATGTCGCCAATGGAGAGCAAAGACACTTTGCGACTTCGCGCGAACAGGATCAGCGCGATGGTGACGCCCAGAATGCCGCCATGAAACGCCATGCCGCCATCCCAGATCTTGAAGATGGTCAGCGGGTTCGCCGCGATCACGTCGAACTGGTAGGGCACCATGTAGAACAGGACATAGCCGAAGCGTCCGCCGAGGATGATGCCGACAATGATCCAGAACATAATGTCGTCGAGCTGGTCCTTGGTCAGCGGGCTTCTGCCGCCGAACAGGCGCGGGCGCCGGATCATGGTGCTGGCATACCACCAGGCGAGCGCGATGCCCGCCATGTAGCCGAGCGCGTACCAGCGCAAATGGAAGGTGCCGAGCCCGAGGAAGCCGAGGTCAATCGACACCAGCGCCGGGCTGACATCCGGAAAGGTCAGCGCCGCGGCGGGCAGAAGGGGTGCGGCGAAGCTCATCATATCCAGCATGCAGCGTCTTTTCCCTGTATGGATAAGGACCTATCTGTTAGGGGAACCAAACCTGTCCGCCCGATGCCGCGAAGGAGTAGCCGCATGGCCACAACAAATCCACTGCTAGATGACATTGCTGGCCTGATGACCGGGGCAATGGGCGCTGCACGGGCCGCGAGCGAGGAAGCGAAGACCGCGGCGCAGGCCCGTGTGAAGGGCCTGATCGCCGACATGGACCTGGCGGGGCGTGACGAAGTCGAGGCGCTGAAGACGCTTGCCACCGCGGCGCTGGAGCGCGTCGAGGCGCTGGAAGCGCGTGTTGCCGAGCTCGAAACGGCTGCAAAATCCAAGTAACGCAACCCACAGACTTTATCTGCCTACCTGTTGATCAGGGTGGACGCAGCGGCGTCGCCGCGTTTCAACGGGGATGGCCATTGGGCACGAATCCTGTGTCCATGACTTCAGAAAGAAGGGGAGACTTTCATGAGCCTTGATCTTTCACGCGAAGAATTCGAAGGGATTGATCCGCTCGACCGCGTCGAAGAGGCGCTCGAAATCGCAGGGTGGCAACACGAACGCGATGAAGAGGGGACGATCCAGGCCGTGGCCGAGACCCGCTGGGGCGATATGGGCGCGCTGTTTGCGTTCCGCCCAGAGCCTGCGGCGATCCACTTTTCCGTCACGCTCGACATCAAGCCGGTTGCCGACAAGCGCCGCCAGCTGTCCGAGCTGATCATCATGGCGAATGAGCGTCTCTGGCTCGGCCATTTCGATTACTGGGCCGATGAAGGCGTCGTGATCTTCCGCTATACCTTCTCCATGATGGACCGGGACGAAGCCTCTCTGGGCGAGATCCGCTCCACCATCGCGGCAGCGGTGAGCGCTGTGGACCGGTTCGTGCCGGCCTTCAACTTCCTGATCTGGGCCGGCAAGAGCCCGCGCGAGGCCATCGACGCGGTGATGTTCGAAACCCAGGGCGAAGCCTGAGCCCCGGCGCGTGGCGGGGGCACAATCGATTGTCCTGATCGGGGCTGGCCGCATGGGCGGCGCCCTCGCATCAGGTTGGCTGTCCGGTCGGGCAAAGCCGAACCTTTCCATCGTCGCGCCGCGCCCGACCCCGCAAGTCCGGGAATGGGCCGAGGCGGGCCAGATCACGCTGAACCCCGAGCCCGCTCCGGCCGACATTGTCGTTCTGGGCATCAAGCCCCAGCAATTCGCGCGCGCCGCAGAAGGCGTGAAGGCATTCATTGGCGAGCAGACTCTGGTCGTGTCCGTCATGGGCGGCGTCAAGCTGAGCCAGCTCGAAGACCGGCTCGGCACGCCACACGTCATCCGCGCGATGCCGAACACACCCGGTTCCATCGGCAAGGGCGTCACGTTGCTGTCGGCGGCCCCATCTCTGGACGCTGCCGACATCGAGGCGGCCCGCAAGCTGCTCACCCCGCTCGGCCTCGTGGAAGGCCCGATGGACGAGAAAACCATGGTTGCCGCGACCGGCATTTCCGGCTGCGGCCCGGCCTATGTCTTTCTGCTGGCAGAAGTGATGGCTGAGGCGGGGGAGGCCGAAGGCGTGCCCAAGGACATGGCCGCACGCCTTGCCATCGAGACGATCATCGGCGCGGCGGCCCTGATGGAGCAATCCGGACAGACTCCGAACGAACTCAGAAAAATGGTCACTTCCCCCGGCGGCATCACCCAGGCCGCCCTTGACATCCTCATGGATGACGGTGGGATGCCTATCTTGATGAGGAAGGCCCTACGCGCCGCTGTAACTCGCGACCGGGAGCTTTCCAGAGAGCCGGACTAGAGGACCACGACCAGATGACGACGCAGGCAGGCATACTGGATAAAGGCCTGCTCGCCGCTTTGGGCCTCGCCGCCGATACGCCCTGGGCCGATCTGACGCTCGCGGACATTGCAGGCGCTGTCGGGATCAATTTGTCCGAGTTTCATGGTCTTGCCGGCAAGGATGACCTTGCCGCACATGCCGATCCCTATTTCGACAAGGCCATGTCGGAAGAGGGGGTATCGCGCGACGAGAGCCCGCGTGAGCGCCTGTTCGATGTCATTATGCTGCGTTTCGAAGCGATGGAAGCGCACCGCGCCGGCCTCATGTCCCTGATGACCTATCGTGACCGGACGCCGTCGCTCTTGCTCACCCTGCCGCTGGCCCGCAAGCGCAGCGCGGACTGGGCGCTCGTTTCGGCCGGGCTCGACAATCGGTCCGGCGCGCCGGCCGGGCTGAAATCCGTCGCCATCGGCTATGTGATCGCCAAGGCTGAACGCGCCTGGCGCAAGGAAACCAGCGGAGATTTCGCACTCACCATGGCCGCGCTCGACCGCGGCCTGCGCGACGCCGAAGACCGCATGAAGCAGCTGCAGCGCTTCACCGGCTGGGGAAAAAATAAAACACGGCAGGACAACACTGCCGACGAGGAAACGAAACCGGAGGAAACATGAATGAGCCGACCAGGCCTCGACGCGGACCCGCTCTCACTCGGAGCGGAATGGTTCAATGCGCTATTTGAAGAAATCGGCATTGATGCCGAAGTCGCCAGCCTCACCGCGAAATCCATCGGGACCGGCCAGATCGGCGAGAATGTCCGTTTCGTGTTCGACTATGCCCGCAAGGGCGCGAATGCGCCGGCGACGCTGGTTGGCAAATTTCCATCCGACAGCCCTGAAAGCCTGATGACGGCCAAGCTGCTTGGTCATTATGAGCGCGAAGTGAAATTCTATCGCACCTTCCCGAAAGTGGCGGGCGTGATTACACCGGCGGCGTTTTACACCGACTATGATGCAGACACGAACCGGTTTGCCCTGATCATGGAAGACATGGCGCCCTCCGAGCAGGGCGACCAGCTGCAGGGGTGCAGCGTGGCCGAAGCCGAGCGGGCGCTGTCGGCGGCGGCCGTGCTGCATGCGGCGCACTGGAATGACCCGTCGCTCGACAATTATGCCTGGTTGCAGGGCAGTGAATTGGCCCCGCCGCCCGCACTTGGCCCGGAAGCGGTGTCCGGCCTGTGGCAGGGCTTCAAGGAGCGGTATGGTAAAAGGCTGGAGGCGGCCGACATCCTTGTAGGCGATGCCTATGCGGCCGCACTCCCGGCCTGGAGCGAGGGCTATGATGGCCCGCACGCGCTGACGCACAATGATTTCCGGCTCGACAATATGCTGTTTGGCACCGAGTCCGCCCCCAAGCCACTGGCTGTCGTGGACTGGCAAACGGTCGGCAAGGGCGCCCCGGCGGGGGATGTTGCCTATTTCATCGGCGCGGGCCTGACTCGCGAGGACCGGCCCAGGCATGAGCAGGCATTGCTCAGCTATTATCATGCCCGTCTGACGGAAGAGGGCATCACCGATTATTCGTTCGATGAGCTCTACCGGCATTATCGCTGGTTCAGTTTCTATGGAATGTCGGTGGCCTTCGGGGCGGCGATGCTGGTGAAACAGACCGAGCGGGGCGACGAGATGTTCCTCACCATGTTGCGCCGTCATGCGGGTCAGGCACGGGACAATGACGCGCTGGCATTGCTGGCGTAATCCGGTTGTAAATTATATTTTCTGTAATGAATCCAGCTGATTCCCGGCGATTGTCCCGGCCCGGTACAGCTTTACAAACATTCTTCTAACCGGGGGAGTGAAACTGACGAGGTCGCTTATGCCTCGGCTTAAAACCCACACTGTATGTTGGATGACATGGCGCCCGGAGAAGCCGGGCAGTCCTGTCACGACAACAAGAATGGTGTGGACATGGAACAGCACAATGCACGTAACCTCAGCGTCCCGGGCCCGGATGGCCAGATGCTGACCCTGGCGGATCTTCCGTCACCCAACATTTCCCGTTGGGTCACTCGTCGCAAGGCTGAAGTCGTTGCAGCAGTTTCCGGCGGTCTTCTGACCCGCAAGGCAGCCTGCGATCGCTACAGCCTGAGCGACGAAGAATTCGAGACCTGGGAGAAGCTTTACTCCCGTCACGGAACCAAGGGTCTGCGGACCACCCGTCTGCAGCAATATCGCCGCTAGGACGGTTTACGGTTAACGGAATCCTTTCCGTTAAACACAAATTTACACGCCAGCGCCTATCAATGGTCCTGAATGCCGGAAATGTACCCGGCACCGGGAGTTGCTGATGGACCACAGGCTTGCGAAATTCCAAGGCAGCGCGATGCTCTCCACACGAGCAGTCGCGCTGTTTGCGCTTGTGATCGCAGGCGTGCTGGGCAGCTGGCGTGCCAGCGACCTGTTCACCCAGCCGGTTGAGGCTTGGGTGCCGGGCTCCGCCGTCGAGGCCTCCCTGATGGGCATCCTCGAACCTGTGGCCGGCAAGGGGAACATCCGCCTGTCGGTAATGGGCGATGGCAGCTCTGGCCGGTCGGTCCTGATCCTGCTGGCCTCCGATGCGAGCGAGACTGCTCCCACCCTGCAACGCCTCGCAATGTCGGCCATCCTGCTCTCGCCGGAAGCCGGTGACCAATTGATCATCGAACAAGCCGATTTTGCGCGCGGCGTCGCCGGGCGCCCCGATGCAGCCGGCTGGACCGAACTTGGGCTCTATGCGCTGCTCTGCGGCCTGCTGGCCTGGGTCGGGTTTCGCGCTCCGCTTGAGGCCGCGCCGGAAGGCAAGGGCGCTGGTGCGCCTGACGAGCGAAAGCCCGCGCGCGCCGAGTCTACAGATATCATTCCTGGCCCCAAGCTTCGTCCTGTTCGCCAACCTGACCCGGATGCCGCGTCCTTGGTCCGGAAAGACCCGGCCCGTACAGCCTCGATCCTGCGCAGCTGGATGCGCGGTGAAGGAGACGCCGCATGAGCGCGCTGGCGATTGCCCGTCCGAGCGGTACTGCCGGCCTCGCCCGGTCCGCCCGTCTGATGCGCGCGCTTGGCCCGGAAGCCGCCCCGGTCTGGAACGAATTGAGCCCGCAGGAAGCCCGCGCCCTGTCGGCGGCGATGGACGCGCTCGAAGATGATCTTCGCGATGAGGCAGACACGCTGGCGAGCTACAAGCAGGCGCATGAGCGCACCGGCGCGCAAGCCGCGTCCGACGCGCCGGTCTGGGCGAAAGTGTCCGACATGGAAACACGCGACCTGTTGCAACTGGCGCAAGGCCAACACCCCCAGGCGCTTGCCCTGATGCTGTCGCGCCTGGATGGCAAGGCCTCTGCACGCCTCCTGAAAGCCATTGAGAAACCTGTTGCCGTCGACGTGATGCAACGCCTGCTGCATCTCGGCCCTGCCCATGCCAGCGCAATCGCCGCCCTTGAAGCCTCTGTATCGGCCTGGATGACAAGTGCTGCGCCAGCTGCGCGCACCGGGGGCCATGAAGGCGTCGCCCGCATCTTCGACCGGATGGACAGCCGCGCGGAGCAGAGTCTCTTGTCTGCGCTCGAATCCGCCGTGCCGGGAGCCGGCGAGCGGGTCCGCGCGCTGATGTTCACCTTTGATGATCTCGCCCATCTCGACGCCGGCGGCCTGCAGACCTTGCTGTCTGCTGCGGATCGGACGCGCCTGACCTATGCGCTGAAAGGCGCCCGCGAGGAAACCCGCGCGGCTTTCTTCCGCAACATGACGCAACGCGCCGGCGAATTGCTGCGCGAGGAAATCGACATGCTCGGCGCGGTGCGCCGCAGCGAGATCGAGACTGCCCGGATGGAACTGGTCGATCTGGCCCGTGCCCTGATTGAGCGCGGAGATATTCGCGCCGGACGCCCGCAAGACGAGGACGAACTCGTCGAATGATCCATCGCGCCGTCAAATCCGTGACCCCTTTCGATTTCCGCAGCGATTTCAGCGCGCGCGCGCCGGCCCCGGTCGAGATCGACCCGCCCGTGAAACTGACCACGCCGGAATTGCTGGACATGCTGGCCGAAGCCCGGGCCGAAGGTGCCGCCTCCGTACGGACGGAAGAGGCCCGCGCGGAGACCGAACGCTTGCAAGGCGTCACGAATGCGCTCAACGAGGCGCTCGCCAATCTCGTGGCGCTGACCGGCCATCTGGAGGCCTGCGCGTATGACGAGGGTTTCAGTGACCGGGCCCATGCGTTAATAAGGGCTACAGCCCGTACCATTCTCGACGGGCAGGGCGATCTGTTCGATGCCCAGCAATCCCTGAAGCGTGTTGCACCTGAAGGAAAGCCATGACTGATTCTGCCAATCCCGCGCTGAAGAAAAGCCTGATGGATGTGCCTGTCCGGGTGGATGTGGTTCTCGGCGAAATGCGCATGCCGATCGAGGAATTGATGGCGATGGCCGAAGGCGACATCGTGGCGCTGGAGCGCCACACCGATGAGCCGGTCGATATCTACCTGTCGGATCGCCTGATGGCGCGGGGCAAGCTGGTCATTGCCGATGGCCAATTGGGCGTGACCCTGTCGGAAATCATCGACGATCGCGCTGCTGCCTGACATTCAGGCAAATATCATTAAATCCCTGCAACACCGTCCAATTCCTAACGGAAGAAAGGAAGTTGTTAACCTTTCACGGTGTTAACTGCCTCCAACGGAAGCATGTCCTGCCGGCCTATTGGGGTGGCAATCGGCGGGGTGATCAACACAAAGGGAACATGCAGACATGCGCATGAAGATGTTCGCCGCGGAGTCCCTTGAGGCCGCCAAAGCGATGATTTTTGCCGAAATGGGAGCTGACGCCGTCATCCTGTCCGAACGGGAGATCGAGGGTGGGGTGGAAGTTCGCGCGGCAACCGACAAACTTGGAGGCGGCGTGGTTCCAAGCGAGCCGCTGTTCCTGCGAGAGGCGCGCGGCGCCGGACATGGCCGCGGATCCGAAAACCCCCTCTACAGTCGTGTGCGCGATGCCCTTCTGTGGCATGGCGCCCCCAAACGCTTTGCCGAGCGTGTGGCGCATGAAGGCGCTGGCCAGAACGCCATTCCGGGCGATTCGCCAGAGGAATCGATTGCCGCCGGACTTGAGCGCATCGTGACCTGCGACCCCATTGCGGCGCGCATGGAAAGAGACATCATCCTGGTTGGTCCTCCGGGGCATGGCCGCACCGCAACGGCTGCCAAGCTGACCCGCCGCGCCGCCGTGGCCCGCACGGCCATCCTGCCGGTAGCAGCAGACCTTGACGGCACGGCCGGTGGCGCACAGCTGGCCGCCTATCTGGAGCAGGAGCGGGGCCAGATCCGCACCGCCTCCACGCCGGATGCCTTGTTCGACATGCTGCGCGCCGCGCGCGACGCCGGACATCGCTGCGTTATCGACCTGCCCTCGATCAATCCATTCGATCAGGACGACATGGACAGCCTGCAGGACCTCATTCAGGTCGTGCGCGCCGAGCCTGTGCTCGTCATGTCGGCCGAAGGCCATCCCGAAGATCAGGCGGATTCAGCCCGTATCTTTGCCCGCGCCGGCATTCGCCGCGCGATCCTTACCAAACTCGATATCGCCCGCAGACGGGGAGGGGCCATCTCCGCCCTGTCCTCGGCGGGTATCGCCTTCTCGCACCTTGCCGTTACGCCTTTCATCGGCGGCGGACTGGTGCCGGCAGCGCCCTCCCGGTTGGCTGCCTTGTTGATGGAAGACGCCCCAGGCGATGTCATCGCCCTGAAAGGAGCTGCGTAGACTTATGAGCTTCATGCTTCGAAAATCGCAGGAACGGCCGTCCCAACGACCGACTCCGCGCGTCGCGCCAGCCTCGATCATTGCCGTTGCCAGTGGCAAGGGCGGTGTTGGCAAGACTTTCATGGCCATCACGCTGGCCTCCGCATTCGCACAGGCCGGCAAGCGCACGCTGCTGGTGGATGGCGACCTTGGCCTGGCCAATGTCGATGTCCAGCTGGGCATCGCGCCGGAAACGGACCTCGCGGCGGTGATCGCTGGCTGGGTCGAACTGGATGATGCCGTGACGCCGGTTGATGGCGGCGCGGCGGATGGCGGCTTTGATGTGCTGCCGGGCCGATCCGGCTCCGGTGCGCTGGCTGAGCTGCCCCCCGAAGAAGTTGCCCGCCTCGCCGCGGGCCTGTCTGCTTTGGCACTGCAATACGATCAGGTGGTTGTCGATCTCGGTGCCGGGATCGAAGCGAACTGCATGCGCCTCGCACGGGCCGCCGACAAGGCGCTCATGGTCATCACCGACGAGCCGACCTCGATGACGGATGCGTATGCGTTCATCAAGGTCCTGCGCGGCTATGCGCCGAACGTCGAACCCGTCATCTGCATCAACCAGGCCGAGTCCCGGGCCGCAGGGCAGCGCACCTATGAAGCGATTGCCCGCGCCTGTCAGACATTCCTCGGCTTCCGGCCTCACCTGGCAGGGACCGTGATGCGGGATCCGAAGGTGCGCGATGCGATCCGCTGCCAGAAGACGCTGATCTCCACAGACCAGCAGGCACAGCCGATCCAGGACGCAATCGCCATTTCACAGATGCTGATTGGTAGCCGCCAGGGTGCTGATCTTGGCTATTAATCTGTGTGAAGAAAGTAGAAGTTTTGGGGGCGGATCGTACGGCTTGTTAACCTTCGTTAAAGGAACAGCCCGTAGGATTCACATTGACAGGAAATGCGGCTAGCTTGGTCGTAATAATGATTCGGGAGACGAGAGATGCGCGTCCTGCTGATTGAAGACGATAGTGCGGTGGCTCGTTCCATCGAGTTGATGCTGAAGGCTGCAGGCTTCAACATCTACACCACCGACCTCGGCGAAGAGGGCGTGGATCTTGGCAAAGTGTATGAGTACGACATGATCGTGCTCGACCTCTCCCTGCCTGATATTTCCGGGTACGAAGTGCTCAAACAGCTTCGCATGGGCCGTGTGAACACGCCTGTGATGATCCTTTCCGGCAATCCGGACATTGAAGCGAAGGTGAAGACGCTCGGCTACGGCGCCGACGACTATCTCACCAAGCCGTTCAACAAGGACGAGCTGATTGCCCGCATCACCGCCATTGTGCGCCGCTCCAAAGGCCATGCCGAAAGCGTGATCCGCACGGGTGAAATCATCGTCAATCTGGATGCCAAGACGGTGGAAGTGGACGAAGAGCGCGTTCACCTGACCGGCAAGGAATACCAGATGTTCGAGCTGCTCTCCCTCCGGAAGGGCACGACGCTGACCAAGGAAATGTTCCTCAACCACCTCTATGGCGGTATGGACGAGCCGGAACTGAAGATCATCGACGTCTTCATCTGCAAACTGCGCAAGAAGCTGCAGAATGCCACCAATGGCAACCACTATATCGAGACGGTCTGGGGCCGCGGCTATGTGCTGCGGGATCCGCGTCCAAGCTCGAAGACGGCGGAAGTCGAAGAGGCGGCCTGACGCCCAGAGTTTTGAAGCTTTAAGAGTGCTTCCCGAACCCCGGCCGAAAGGTCGGGGTTTTTGTTTTTCGTGATGTTGCTTTCGCACGTTGGTGCTTGCAACCGCGGGCAAATAGCTGACATTGGGGCCCATGTCCCAGAATTCTGCCGGCCCTGAAATCCTTCGCCTGATTGAGCTGATCTCGCGCCTGCCGGGCCTCGGGCCCCGGTCTGCGCGCCGCGTTGCCCTGTTCCTGTTGAAGCGCCGCGACACATTGCTGAAACCGCTGGCCGACGCGCTGGCAGAGGCGGGCGAGAAGATCGAGCGGTGCAAGGTCTGCGGGAATTTCGATACGGTCCAGCCCTGCGCAGTGTGCCAGGCCGATGGGCGCGATGACGCGCTCGTCTGCGTGGTCGAGGATGTGCCGGATCTCTGGGCGCTGGAACGTGGCGGCGCGTTTCGCGGCCGCTATCACGTGCTTGGCGGGGTCCTCTCCGCCATTGACGGGATCACGCCGGACGATCTGAACATTCCGTCCCTGGTCGCGCGGGTCGAGGCCGGCGGTATCCGTGAGGTGATCCTGGCGCTGAACGCCACGGTCGATGGCCAGACCACGGCGCATTACGTGGCCGAGCTTCTCGAAGGGAAGGGGGTCAGCGTCACGCGGCTTGCGCATGGCGTCCCGGTGGGCGGCGAACTCGACCATCTCGATGATGGCACGCTCGCCGCCGCCCTCCGGTCACGCCGGGATATCTAGCGGCGGTTATTCCGCTTCGGCTTCGGTAACATCCACACGGAAGATGCCGTCGAAATCCTTCGTCGCCACATAGAGGTGGCCATCCGGGCCCTGCACCACGTCGCGGATCGGGTATTCCCCGTCGAACAGGGATTGCTTGCCGACGACTTCGCCATTCTCCATGTCGATCCGGGTCAGCTCGAGGCCAGCCGGGCCGTTCATGCCACCGGTGAACAGGTCGCCCTTCCAGCCGGGATAGACATCGCTGGTCAGCATGACGAGGCCGGAAGGGGCAATCGATGGCACCCAATAGGTCAGGGGCTGGGCCATGCCCTCGGCTTCGGTCTTGTTGGTGATGATGGTGCCGTCATAGTTTACGCCATAGGTGATTTCCGGCCAGCCATAATTCGTGCCCGGCGTGACGAGGTTGAGTTCGTCGCCCCCTTTGGGGCCGTGCTCGGTCTCGTACAACGTGCCGGTGGCGGCATCATAGTAGAGACCCTGGACGTTGCGGTGGCCATACGACCAGACCGCAGGTGCGCCGGCCTCGCCATCGGCAAACGGGTTGTCGGCCGGGATCGAACCATCGCTATTGATGCGGACGATCTTGCCGTGCGTGATCGAGGGGTCTTGCGAATCCTTCATGTATTTGAAGCCCTCGCCGAGCGAGACGAACAAGGTGCCGTCATTCGCAAATTGCAGGCGCGAGCCAAAATGATAGGCCGTGTCACGCCGGTCGGCCCAGAAGATTTCCTCGACATTTTCCAGCGCGCTGGAATCGTCGCTGAGGCGGCCCTTGATGACGGCAGCGGCATTCGCGGCGTCATCTCCCTTGGAGTAGGAGATATAGACCATGCGATTGGTCTCGAAGTCCGGATCGAGCACGAGGCCGAGATATCCGCCCTGTCCCTCGATATAGGCCTCCGGCAGGCCCGTCACGGGCGTCGCTGTGCCCGCTCCGCCAGCCACGAATTTCAGGCCGCCTTCCTTCTCGGTGAAGAGCAGGTCGCCATTCGGCAGGAAAGCGAGGCCCCAGGGCCATTCGGTCTCGGTCACGACGGGGGTGAGCTTCACCTCGAAATCACTTGTGGCGACAGGGGTGGTTTCAGCCGGCCCTCCGCAGGCGGCAATAAGCAGGGCGAGCGGAACAAGGGGGGTAAGATGGCGCATCAGGCGTCCTCCGGTTTGGGGCAGGGCAGTCTGGCGGGATAATAGGGCGCGGCTCCGGAATGGCCAAACAAAAAGGGCGGCCTCGAAAGGCCGCCCTCCTGATTGGGTGTGGTCCGGGCTTACCAGGACTTCTTGACGGTGATGCCGTACAGGGCCGGTTCCGTCAGGAACGCATTGGTGAACAGGCCGGAAGAATCATCGGTCAGGTACGTGCCGGTGATGACTTCCTCATCGGTCAAATTCTTGGCGAAGACTTCCACGCCCCATCCGCTTTGGTCATTGTTGAGCAGGATGGAGAGGTTGACGTTGGACCAGGACTCCAACTCGTCGCGCGAGGTGTTCCAGATCCGGCTATAGCTGTCGGACTGCATGTAGTAGTCGCCACGGATCGTGAGATTCCAATCCGAATTGTTGACCGCGTGGAATGTGTATTCCGCGGCGAGGTTCAGCGTCATGTCCGGGGCACCCGGCATGCTGTTGCCGTCCAGATTCTTCGCGTCGCCTTCGATCGGCTGCAGGGCAGTCGCCGTTTGCGTGTCACCATTGGAGTCCGTGTAGGTCACCGTCACGCCATCAAGGCCGAAGGCGGCTTCCTGTCCGGCGAATGCGCCTGTGCAGAGGCCCAGCGTGGAGCCTGGTGCGAGCAAGCCGCCCTGAATGGCTCCCAGCACTGTGGCATAGCCCTGAGCGGACACGACACAGTTCGAATAGGTGCTGGAATTCTTCAGCGTGACGAGGTCAGCTCGGCCATTGGATCGGTCGAGCACGTCGATGCCGTAGGTGTCCACGACTTCCGCATTCAGCAGGCCGAGATTGGCCGTCAGCAGCCAATTGTCTGCTGGCGTCCAGAGGGCTTCCATTTCGAAGCCCTGAAGCTCAGCGTCCACGTTGATGTTCACCGACGAGCGGTTGATGATCTGCGTGATCTGATAGCCTTCATAATCATACATGAAGCCGGTCAGGTTCAGCTGGGCCGTGCCACCCGCAAAAGTGTTCTTCGTACCGATTTCATACGAGTTGATGAATTCCGGATCGAAGGTCTGCGGGAACAGGTTCGCCCCTGCAGGCTGCGGCGGGTTGAGGCCGCCGCCCTTGTAGCCCTTGGAGTAGAAGCCGTAGATCAGCGTGTCGTCGGTAAAGTTGAGATCGGTAGACCAGTCGAAACCGATACGTCCGGTGACTTCCTGGAAGTCGGCCTTCAGGATGCCCTGAGCCTCCCGAGGATCAGCACCGGCTGGCTGCGGTGTGAACAGGGACGTTGGAATGATCTGCTGTTCCTTCTGGTCGTCCGTATAGCGAAGGCCGAGCGTCAGCTGCAGATCGTCCGTGACGTCGTAATAGCCTTCCCCGAAGACGGCGAAGGATTCCAGCTTGTACGGAGACAGGGAGCGGTAATAGTTGCCGCCATCGCCGTCCAGGGTGAGGTCGAACAGGGACGCGCCCGGAGACGAGGTCGATCCGCTGTCGAGGGGAACATTCCCGCCGAAGAGGGCGCCGCCGGCTGCGTTGTTGATCTGTGTCAGCGCAGTCAGCGCGTTCGACAGGACGTAGTAGCCATCAGATGGGTTGAAGGCATCCACGGATTCGAAGTTAACCGAGATGGCACCCAGATTGAAGTTGAACCGGCCGTCAAAGTCCGACTGCAGACGAAGCTCGTGGCTGGTCTGCTCGCTGTCGGCGCCTGACATGTCGAAGGTCCGGAAGACATTCGATGTGCCAAGTTCCGGATCGCTCACCACGCCGCCCGGGAAGAGCAGTGGATAGAGCGGTGCCAGGGCCGGGTTGATGAACGGTCCGGCAGTGGCGTTGAACTCGATGGTCGGGGCGACCTTGTTATAGTCCTCGATGGAAATGATCGAGCTGTCGGAATAGCTGCCGAGATAGGTCAGCAGGAGATTGTCGCCAATGTCGGCTTCAGCCTTCCAGGAGTAGAGCGTCTGCTCGGCCTGGTATTTCGGGTCGAAGGCCGATTCGATCGTGCGCAGATCGGCAATGGCCGGATCGAGATAGGCATCGCCATTCAGCAGGCCGGCGAAGATACCGAGACCGCCTGCCAGTGTGGCTTGCGAATTCACACGGTCCTTGGACTGGTCAAGCGGTGCGTCCACACAGCCGACAGAGGTCGCCAGCTGGTCGACGGCGGAGACCGGGACGCCCATGAAGCTGTCGAAACCCGTATCCTTCTTACAGATCTGCTTGCCGGAGCGCAGGCGGGCATCGTCTTCCTCGAAATGCTCGACAGACACCCAACCGCGGGCCCAGTCGGTTGGCTCGACCGCAAAGGTCGCGCGGAAGCTGTAGAGATCGCGGTCATCGACATCATTGCCGGTGACGAGATTGTCCACATAGCCGTCGCGGCTCAGATACGAGCCTGCCAGGCGCAGGGCAGCATTCTCGCCCACGGGCAGGTTGAGCATGCCCTTGCCTTTGAACGTGTTGTAATTGCCATAGGTCAGCTCGGCATCTGCCTGGAATTCGCCCAGCACGGGCTTGGCGGTGATGAGGTTGAACACGCCGCCGGTGGCGTTGCGTCCATAAAGCGTACCTTGCGGGCCACGCAGGACCTCGACGCGCTCGACATCATAGAACTCGGCTTCGAAGAGGCGGTTGGCGGTGAGCGGAATATCGTTCTGGTGGATGCCCACGCCGGCATCCCCGGACTGTGCAACCACGTCGGCGCCAATGCCGCGGATCTTGAAGTTGAACGAGGTGAAGTTGCCCTTGGTGAAGCTGACGTTCGGGATGGACTTCACGAGGTCAGGGCCGCCTGACAGCTGCAGCCGTTCCAGGGCATCTTCGTCGAATGCCGAAACCGCGATCGGAACGTCCTGAATGGATTCTTCCGTCTTCTGGGTCGTCACCGTGACCGTCGAAAGGGTCCGGGGTGACTCATCGGCCTCTTCCTGGGCAATAGCGACAGGTGCCGCAAGTCCAACCACGAGGGCGGATGCCCCAGCCAGCCAGACGGATTTCGAGTGTCTGATATTTCGCATGTTTTGTTTCCTCCCCTCGGGCCGCTTTAGTGCATGCCTCGAGCAATTTTAGCCGAGCCGGCCTCTTTGCGGGCCTGCTTCAAGTATCATCTGAATGCATTCGTGACGGGTCTGTCAACATGACGCTGGGGTAATGAGGGCTTTTAAAATCCGGGTGTCAAAAATGTAACGCCCCTGCTTGGCCGCCCCTCCCATGCCTGTTACAGGCGCAGGCATGTCACATTCTTCCACATCCGCGCTTGTGCTGTTTTCCGGGGGGCAGGATTCCACGACCTGTCTGGCCTGGGCGCTTTCCCGATTCGACCGGGTCGAAACGGTCGGCTTCGACTATGGCCAGCGCCACCGGATCGAACTGGAATGCCGCGACACGATCCGGCAGGGACTGGCGGCTCTGAATGGCGACTGGAAGACCCGTCTTGGGCCGGACCATATGCTGGATGCAACGGTGCTGAAATCGCTTGGCGAGACCGCCATGACACATGATGTCAGCATCGAGATGACCGAAGCGGGCCTGCCATCCACCTTCGTGCCGGGCCGCAACCTCCTGTTCCTGACCCTGGCGGGCGCTCTGGCCAGTCGCCGGGGCATTTCGGTTCTGGTCGGCGGCATGTGCGAAACCGACTATTCCGGTTATCCGGACTGCCGGGCTGCGACGATGGCGGCGCAAGCCGAGACATTGCGGCTGGGCCTGGATGTTCCGATGCAGATCGACACGCCGCTGATGTATATTGACAAGGCAGGGACGTGGGCGCTGGCGGACGAGCTGGGCGGACAGGCCCTGGTCGATCTGATCGCGGAAGATACCCATACGTGTTACCTTGGCGAGCGCGGCCAGCGGCATGTATGGGGCTATGGCTGTGGGGAGTGCCCGGCCTGCGAGCTGCGGGCAAGGGGCTGGGAGCGCTGGAAAACCGGCGCCTGAGACCCTATTTCTCTTGCAGAAGAAACAGCCATATCAACTGGACTTGTCAGGCTTTTTCCAGCAATTGGAGCCCCAATCCGCGCCTCGGGCAATGACTGGGGCCGGCCAGCACGAGACTTGAACGAAATCCGATGACGACACAGACCGACCAGACCAGCACATCCCCCGCGGCGACCAGCCCGGAAGGCCGCGTGTTTGCGATCTCGAAATCGGTGAATTTCGAGGCTGCGCACTATATGGGCGGCAAGCCCGAAGGCCACCCATACCGGAATGTGCATGGCCATTCCTTCGTGCTGGAAGCGACGGTCGCCGGAACGGTGAAGCCGGGCGAGCAATGGGTCGAGGATTTCTCGCACCTGACCGCCTGCCTGCAGGCTACGGCCGCCAAGCTCGACCACAAGCTGTTGAACGATATTGAAGGGCTTGAAGTGCCGACGCTGGAGCGGATCTGCCTCTGGGCAGCGGCCGACCTCAAAACCGGCCTGCCGGGCCTGACGAAAGTCGCCATTTCCCGGCCAAGCCTGAATGAACGCTGCGAGCTGGTTCTCTAGCTGCCGGACGGCGTACCCGCCGTCAGCTCTTTCACGAATTTGCGGGCAAACCGGTCAGACGCGCGCTTGGCGTCCTGCCAGGTCGAGATACCGGCATACCGGATATCATTCTCGTACCAGTCATAGGTCAGCTCGCCGGTGGCGTTGCCGCTGGCATCGAAAGCCGTGGCCGACAGTTTCATGCCGCCAATGCTTTTCGAGCCGCCATAATCGAGGCCGGGCGTGTCGCCCAGCTGCTTGAAGGTCGGCTTGTTGGGCTTGGCATCCAGAATGGTCACGTCGATGCGCGCAATGTCGAGCCCGGCCTTTTCGAGTTCGCGGGTCAGGTCTTCCTGCACTTCCTCGATCAGGTAATCGGCTTCGCGCATGCCGTATTCGTCATTCAGCTCCTCGGTGAATTCCGGGCTGAAGGTAACATTGATCTCACCTGCGAGCGCCGCCGGGGCGGCCAGCAAGGCAAGGGCGGCGAGGGGAACAAGTCGTTTCATTGGAATATCTCCACAACTGCTATGATCCCAGTATAACACGCCGCCCGTGCCCGCAGAAGTCACAGGCCTGTGAAGGTCACTCAAACCGTGTCGACGAAGACGATCTCTGCGTCGGCGATGCCTTTCAGCGTCAGGCTCTCTGCGCCGGTGATCGCGGCGCCGTCGCGGCCGTTCAGCACCGTGCCGTTCAGCTCGACCGAGCCGGCGGCGAGCACGAGATAGCCGTGGCGGCCGTCCTTGACCTCATAGGTCAGGGTCTCGCCTTCCTTCAGCGTCGCGCCAAGCACATTGGCGTCCTGGTTGATGACGAGGCTGTCTTCCTCGCCGCCGCCAGAGGCGAGAACCGTCCATTTGCCGGAGCGTTCGCCTTTCGGGAATTTCCGCGCGCCCCAGCCGGGCTTGCCACCGGCGAGGCGGGGCAGGATCCAGATCTGAAACAGCGTGGTCTCTTCATCCTCGGCATTCCATTCCGAATGCTGCACGCCATCCCCGGCGCTCATCACCTGAACGTCGCCCGCCTCGGTGCGGCCAGTATTGCCCAGGGAATCCTTGTGCGTGATCGCGCCTGTGCGGACATAGGTGATGATTTCCATCGACTGGTGCCCATGCGGCGGGAAGCCGGTATGCGGCTGGATCGTGTCGTCATTCCAGACGCGGAGGGCACCTTCACCCATCCGCTTCGGGTCGTGATATCCGGAAAAGGAGAAATGGTAATTGGCATTCAGCCAGTCATTCTTGAACCGGCCGAGCTCCTTGAAGGGTCTGTGTTCAATCATGGCGATATCCTTTCGCGCTCGTGTGTTGCAGCGAATATGACGCTTTCCCGTCGGGCCTGTAGGTGACGGCGAGCCATCACACCTATGCATGCTGTGCATAAGTGGAAACGGGCGGAAATCCCGCTAGGTTCCGGCCCTGATGACCTTGCCGATTGTTCACCATGCCGATTATGACGCGAAATCCGTCGCCGATGACCATCGCTTCCCGATGCGCAAATATGCGCTCGTGGCCGAGTTGCTGCGCGAAGCCGGGCACAGTTTCATCCTGCCCGAAGCTGCGCCGGAGGACTGGCTGCAGCTGGCGCATGACGAGGCCTATGTCAGCGCCATCATGACCCAGACGCTGGAGGCGAAAGCGGCGCGTAAGGTCGGCTTCGAGATCACGCCTGCGATTGCCCGGCGGTCTGCAGCCTCGGTCGGCGGCACGTGCCTTGCCGCGCGCCTTGCGCTGGAGCAGGGGGCGGCGGTGAACCTGGCCGGCGGCAGCCACCATGCCGGACCCGAAGGCGGCGCAGGTTTCTGCGTGTTCAATGATGTGGGCGTGGCGGGCAAGCTGCTGCTGGACACAAAGGAAGTGCGCCGCGTCGCTGTCATTGATTGCGATGTCCATCAGGGCGACGGCACGGCGCTGATCTTCCGCTATGACCCGCGCGTCTTCACCGCTTCGCTGCATTGCGAGCAGAACTGGCCGCGCGAGAAGCCGCCCTCTGATCTGGACATGGGTCTGGCAAAGGGAACCGGTGACGCGGCCTATCTGGCCGCGCTGGAAGACCTGGTCGAGGCCGCGCTCGGCACATCGCCGGATATCGTCTTCTACAATGCCGGGGTCGATCCGCATGCAGAAGACCGGCTGGGCCTTTTGTCCCTCAGCGATGACGGCTTGCGGGCGCGGGACGTGTTCGTGGCGCGGGCTTGCCGCTCAGCCGGCATCCCGCTCTGCGGCGTCCTCGGCGGCGGCTATGCCAGCGACGCCCGCGCTGTCGCCCGCCGCCATACGTTTCTGGTCGAGGCGCTGCGTGTGGCTGCGTGAAGGCACCTGTGCTCTTGCCCCGACTCACTTGCGTCGCCACAAGAGGCAGATGCCTGCCCAGCCAACTCTTGACGATGCCCGCGCGCTTCTGAAGCGTGTCTATGGCTATGACGCCTTCCGGGGGCTGCAGGAGGATGTGATCGCCGACACGCTGGCGGGCAAGGATGGCCTCGCCGTGCTGCCGACCGGCGGCGGGAAGTCGCTTTGCTACCAGATCCCGGCCTTGTTGCGTGATGGCATTGGCATTGTCGTCTCGCCCCTGATCGCGCTGATGGCGGATCAGGTGGACGCGCTCAAACAAGTCGGCGTGCGCGCCGAGCGGCTGGACTCCTCGATGGACTTCAATGCCCGCGCCGAAGCGCTAGAGGCGGCCGCGCGCGGCGAGATGGATCTGCTCTATGTCTCGCCCGAAGGCATGGGCACGGGGCTGGCCCAGCGGCTTGCCCAGATGAAGGTTTCGCTGATCGCCGTGGACGAGGCCCACTGTGTCAGCCAATGGGGCCATGATTTCCGGCCGGACTATCGCGCGCTCGGGCGGTTGAAGGATCTGTTCCCCGGCGTGCCGCGCCTTGCCGTGACCGCCACGGCCGACACGCGCACGCGCGACGACATCCTTGCCCAGCTGGACCTGACCAAACCGGCCGTCCATGTGGCGAGCTTCGACCGGCCCAATCTCGCCCTCGCCGCAGAGCCCAAGGAAGGCAACCGTGCCCAGCGCGTCGTCTCCCTCGTCAAGGCGCGACCGGGCTTGTCCGGCATTGTCTATGCTGCGACCCGCAACGCCACCGAAGACCTCGCCGAGGCCATCGAACGTGCGGGCATAACGGCGCTCGCCTATCATGCGGGGCTTGATGCCGATGTGCGGGCCGAGCGCCAGCGGCGCTTCCTGCTGGAAGATGGCCTCGTCATGTGCGCCACCGTCGCCTTCGGCATGGGCGTCGACAAGCCGGATGTGCGCTTCGTCATCCATGCCGATCCACCGAAGACGATGGAAGCTTATTGGCAGGAAGTCGGCCGCGCAGGCCGCGACGGCGAGCCCGCCGAGGGCGTCGCGCTCTATGGGCCCGCCGACATGCGCCGCTCGCTCAGCTGGACCTATGAGGGCGACGCGCCCGAAGCGGTCAAGCGCGTGCAGATCACCAAGACCCGCCAGCTGTTTGCTTTCTTCGATGGCGATGAATGCCGCCGCGCCGCCGTGCGCCGGTATTTCGGGGAAGAGGGGGTCGGGGCCTGCGGCGCCTGCGACATTTGCCGGGGCGAGACGGGCGAGCCCTATGATGCGACCCGCTGGGCGCAGATGGCAGTCTCCGCCGTGCTGCGCTGCGGCCAGAAGATCGGGCGGGGCCGCCTGATCAATCATTTGCTCGGACAGGCCAAGGACAGTTTCGACGAGGAGCTTTCCACCCAGTCGACCTATGGCATCGGCAAGGACATGCCGAAACAGGGCTGGGGCCGCGTGTTCGATGCCTTGCTCTACGATGGCATGCTGGCCGAAGGCGGCGAGATGAACCGGCCGGCGGTCGTGGTGCCGGATGCCGAGGCCGCCCGCGCCCTGTTCCGGGCCGACCGCACCCTGATGCTGCGCGCTGACCCGGCCGCCACGCGAAAGCGCGCCAAGGGCAAGAGCCGCGTCGCCGCACAGGCCCTGGCCGACATGTCGGAACGCGACCAGGTGCTGTTCGACATGCTGCGCAGCTGGCGCACCGAAACCGCCAAGACGCGCGGCGTGCCGCCCTATGTCATCTTCCATGACCGCACCCTCGCCGAGATCGCCCGCGAGCGCCCCGTCGACGCCGACGAGCTGCGCCTGATCAGCGGCGTCGGCGAAAAAAAGGCCCAGCGCTACGCCGAAGACGTCTCGCGAATTGTGTCCGAGGCGGCCTAGCGGCCGTCAACGCTCCCGCAATTTCAATCCTTTCTGCAACCTGAAGTTAACGCCGTATTCCCTAAAAGGAGGTCGCCGGAGGTGTGACAGGAGGGCATTATGACGATCAGCCGGATGTGGCGCGGGGCGGTGCGCAAGTGTGTCTTGGGACTGGTTGCCAGCCTGCTCATCGTGGCCTGTGACAGGGCCGGGTCTCCCTATGTCGAGAGCGTAAAGGATTTGCCGAAGGGGTTTTTCCGGGTGCATGCCGACATTCGCGTCAAAGAGACGGGCGAGCTGGTGAAGCTCGATTATGTCGTGTCCTGCGGCGGCAAGGTGACAAACTGGACCTATACGACGCCTTCGGTGACATTCGGCATGGCGCCCCAGATCATGCTTGTGCCGACGCAATCGGGGGAGCTGATCGGGGCCCGCACGCCCGAAGTCTGCGATGCCTCCATGTGGGAGCCAAAACGCATCACGCCGAAAGGCAAGCCGGAAATCGTGCAGGAACGGGTGCCGGATGATTTCCTGCCCCTGTTGATGTGGTATCCGAACGCGGACGATATCGGCTTTGCCATCGGCTACCTGTCCGACAAGGCCTATGACAGCCCGTATGCAAAGATCGAGGTTCTGGACAGCGGCATCGCCAGATCCAGCCTCGAGGAATGGCGGGCCTGGCGGGAGAAAGCCGCTGCCGAGTTCGAACAGGTCGGCGTCCTGCCGGGACCGTGGGGCCACCAGATCCCCGGAACCATTTCCTCGTCCGTGAAATTGCATAAACGGCTACATGCCATAAATCATGGAAGACGCGTGGACACGGGCAAGTGCAATGCTGCGACGGTCCTATATCTGCCGGAGGATGCGAAATCCGAGATTCTGCCGCTCTTGCCGCAGAATGGTGCGCCCTGGGTGCCGTTGGAATATCTAAGTGACGAGACGCAGGATAGAATTCTGAACCTACTCGCAGGGTTGAAATTCAACGGCGTCTGGTGGGGCTATCATGGACAGATCGTGCGTGAGACTGGAATAAGGAAAGCGTCCGGTGGGGGGGCTTTCATGCTCAATCACTCAAGTTATCACAATCCTTATCACGATTATTTTCCGGTTGTGCCATTCCAGCCCGCGCAGGTAGACCCCCAGTCTGGAAAAGTCACCTTCTGGCAGCATGAAATTCTCTTGGACGAGAATTGGAACGGATTTGGCATTTGTGGCCGCACCAGCCCTCCTGGTACTGAGTTACTTGCTTATGTCGAGGGGCGGACTGACACGCTCCGTCCAGATTACACTGTTGAGAGAACGAATGGAATAACCCATGCGAGCGAGTGGGTGCCGGAACAATTGGTGAGCGGTGACGTGATCGTGGTCCCGCGCAGGCACAATGCGGCGGGACCCTGGTTCATTGTCTCGGGTTTCGGTCCGGTTTTGAACCGGGATGGTCGTGTAATGACGTATTGTTGCGCACGCTGATCAGCGGCGTCGGCGAAAAAAAGGCCCAGCGCTACGCCGAAGACGTCTCCCGCATCGTCGGTGAAGCAGTCTGAACTGCCTCTCCGGGGGACAGTCTTATGCCGCCGAGCCGGCGCGCCATGGCATACAGGAACAAGCCAACGCCTGTAATTTCCAGCGTTTCCTCAATCGTGACGAAGATGTCCCCGATCATGTCAGCTTCCCCAGAGCGGGCCGCCTCGTTGATATCGTAATAGAGGGAGGCAACCTGTTCGAAGCCAACAGCCCCAGAAAGGAAGATTACGCCGGAGATCGAGAACAGGATCTGGCTCGGGCGATCCAGATTGAAGAACCAGGGCAACATAAAGAGGCCCAATACGGCCATTACGGCCAGGTACGGAATTTCGAACCCGGTATAAGGCAAGATATCACCCGGTAGAGCGCTGCGGACAAGATCGGTTACGCGCTCATGTATGCGAATGTTTTCGTCAAAGCTGAGTAGGATGAAAACAAGGCCGATGGTGATCCAGGGAAGCTTGTGACTGCGGCCATTTTGCGTAATTGCGGCTGTCAGGAAGGCCATCATGGCTGTGCTGAACAAGAGTAGGGAAGAGGCGAAAGACGGCACATTCATTTCGCCATCCATATGAAACGCAGGGACCAGGCCGAAGGCATGGTCGCGTCCTAATCCATATTTCAGGAACATGACGGTAAGCTGAGCTGTCACAAGTAGCAGGATGCACCCGAGCAATACTTTCCCTATCGCATTGTAGGATATGGCCGCCGTTTGGGTGAATTCGGGCTTGGGTTTTTGTGCTATATGGCTTGTTAGCATCCTGAGTATGGTCCCCCTCATGTTTAGACCTTGTTAAGACTGTGAGTTATTTGAAGGTTTTGTGTCGGTCAAGTTTAGGTTGACGAAATTCAGATTGATTGAGCGGATCGAGCTGAATGCTTTGGTTTGTTGGGGAGTGAGCCAGGCAAATACTGTTCTGTGCCTTGACCCGGCGCGCGTGGCACCTCACCTATAGGCTCACCCAGATTTCCCGCCTTTCGGAGCCCTCATGAACCTTTTGCACCGCCTCGATGACGAGACAGAAGAAAAGCCCCAGTCCGAGCCGAACGCCTTCCTTGAGGAAGCGCTGTTCAAGGCCCGCACGATCCTGCTGACAGGCGGCATCGATTTCCATGCCGCGCGCCGCGTCAGCCAGCGCCTGCTGGCCCTGTCGGCCGAAAGCAAGGAGCCGATCCTGCTGGTTCTCTCCTCGCCCGGCGGTCACGTCGAAAGCGGCGACATGATCCATGACATGATCAAGTTCGTCGAAGCGCCCGTGAAGATCCTCGGCACCGGCTGGGTCGCCTCGGCCGGCGCGCTGATCTATGCGGCGGCGAAGAAGGAAAACCGCTTCTGCCTGCCGAATACCCGTTTCCTGCTTCATGAACCGCGGGGCGGTGTTGGCGGCCAGGCCACGGATGTTGAAATCCAGGCCCGCGAGATCATCAAGATGCGCGAGCGCCTCAACAACATCTTTGCGGAGGCCACTGGCAAGTCACTCGCGCGGATCAAGGAAGACACAGATCGTGACTTCTGGATGAGCGCTGCCGAGGCGGTCGAGTACGGCCTCGTCGGCCAGATCGTGCACCATCGCAGCGACGTCAAATAAGCGCGCACTCCGCGCTGAAGTGTTACCGAATTGAACGCCCGGTCCTCTCAGGGGATCGGGCGTTCATTTTTGGTTAGGGATGTGTTTGCCGCGCGTAAAGGTTTATGAAGCAAGGTGGGTCCTTAACCTGTGTAAGGACATCGCCGCCTCCATGCCGGTACGCGTAGAAGACATTGCGGTCGCCGTGCGGCCTGTTCCAACAGCTGTGACCGTCTCGGCGGTGTTTACACGATTGCTGGCCGATCCTGACCAGTTCGCCGTGCCCATCGTCAGCGATGGCGCCGCGCTCGGCATGGTCACGCGCCGCGCCGTCATCGAAGCGCTGGCCACGCCCAGCGGTCGCCAGTCAAACGGCGCCGCCCGCATCACAGACCTCATGCGCGATCAGCCCGTCATGTGCGAGGCCGGCACGCCGGTAGGCCTGGTCGCAAAGCTCGCGGCAGACGGCTCGACCTCGGCCCTGACCGATGGGGTGATCGTCCTGTCGGAGGGCAAATATCTCGGCTTGATCAGCCCGGCGGCGCTGCTCTCTGCGGTGGCGCTGGAAAATGCGGCCCGCGCCCGCGCGATGCAGGTCGCCCAGAAACGCTTGCAGAAGACAAAAAGCGACGCGGGTGCCTTCGATCAGGAAAAGGCCCGCTTCCTGGCCTTTGTCGGCCATGAAATTCGCACGCCCCTGACCGGCATTCTCGGCGTGGCCGACCTGCTGCAGGACAGCGTGAATGGCGGCGAGCCGAAACGTCTCGCGCGCACGATTTCCGAAAGCGGGCACCATCTCGACCGGCTGCTGACCGATTTGCTGGACCTGTCGCGCCTCGAGGCCGGCAAGCTGGCTGTCAACAATGCCCCCTTCGACCTGCACGAGTTCGCCAATGACGCCCGGGACCTCTGGCAGTCCCGCATTGCCGGCAAGCGTCTGGACTTGCGCATCCGGGTGGCCAGCGGCGCAGTTGCGCGGCTTGAGGCCGATGCCATGCGCATCCGCCAGATCCTGTTCAATTTGATGAGCAATGCGCTGAAATTCACCGAGCGCGGCTATATCGGCGTAGAACTGTCGACCCTTGAAGCGGCGGGCAATCTGAAACTGCGCATGACGGTGGAAGACACCGGCTGTGGCATCACCGATATCGACAAGGCGCGCCTGTTCCAGGCCTTCGAGCAGGCCCGGCCATCGACCGCCGCCACGCATGGCGGCTTCGGTCTCGGCCTCTCCATCGCCAAGGGGCTCGCCCGCCGGCTCGGGGGAGAGATCACGCTGGCAGACAATCCCGAAGGCGGCTCCATCTTTACCGTCACCATGCCCGTCGAACGGGCGGGGCCACGTCTCGCGGTCACTGGCGCGCCGCCCAAGCCGCGCATGCGCGCCTTCGAGCTGGGCCGCATCCTGCTTGCCGAAGACCATGCCGTCAGCGCGCTGGTCGTGACCCGCGCCCTGTCGGCGGCTGGCTGGCAGGTCGATACGGTACAGACCGCCGAGGACGCGATCGAGCGCGCCGCGACCCACCCCTACCAGGCCATCCTGACCGACATTCACCTGCCGGGCGCAAGTGGCGATGAAGTGCTGGCCGCCATTCGCACTGCGCACGGGCCGAACGCGCTGGCGCCGATCATTGCCGTCACCGCCGATGTCAGTCCCGAGCGGCGCCTCGCCTGCGAGCAGGCGGGTTTCACCACGATCATCGAAAAGCCGATCCGGCCGCGTGCGCTGGTCGCAAGCCTGGTCGATATCCTCCTGGCCGACCGCGAGGCTGCGGCCGAGGCGGGCCACCGCCAGACGGCCTGATGCGGTCGTGACCGCGCCCAATCCAGCGCCGAGCCTGATGGCCGCCATCTGGCGCGGCCTGCGCTTTCGCTGTCCGAAATGCGGGCAGGGGCGGATTTTCCGGGCCTATCTGAAACAGGCCGACATGTGTGACCATTGCGGCGAGCCCTTGGGCGCGATCCGCGCCGATGACGGCCCGGCCTGGCTGACCGTCCTGTCGCTCGGGCCCTTCCTGGTGGCGATCACCTTCTTCGTCTCGTTCGGCCATTTTCCCCTCTGGGCGGCGTTGCCCGTGGCGGCAATCGCGGTCACCGGGGCGGTCCTCCTGCTGCTCCCACGTATCAAGGGTGCCTTCATCGCGGCGCTCTGGGTCTCGGGCCTGGGCAATGGGGCAGGGGAGGCAGATTGAGGGCCCGGAAATCTCCTGCATCACGTACAGGTCAGATGGTTGCAGAGGGGCGAAACCGCGTGTATGAGGCGCGCTTCGCAACATGCGAAACGGTTCGGTAGCTCAGCTGGTTAGAGCGCGCGACTCATAATCGCGAGGTCGGGAGTTCAAGTCTCCCCCGAACCACCACCTGCCTTTTTAGGCCCTGACTTCATTGAATTATTTTCGTCAGATTGCCCCGCACGGGCATTTTGCGGGGCACTTTGTTCCGTATATCTTCTAATTGCCGCGTCTGAGAGGCGCTGTTGGTCCGCACCTTTTGTGTAGATCGAAGCCGATCTTGTGTCGCTATGGCCCAATTTTGCAGCGATTTCATTTTCGGTCGCGCCGCTCTCCGCCATGCGGACTCCATCGGCCTTTCTGAGACCGTGAAGGGTCAAGCCAGGCGGGAGCCCAGCCTCTTTCACCCAGCGCCTCACCGCCGCGCCGAAGCCCTTTTCTGAGTAAGGTTTTCCATTGGCAGTTTCTATGTAGTGGAGGCCGCTGGACGGCGCTGAATCTAGGGCTTCGGCCATGTCCAGCGTGACCATTATCGCGACCATCCTGCCGGTTTTCTTCTGTTCGATGCGCAAATGGGTGTCGTCGCGATGCTGACGCCCAATGCGAACCACATCGGACCGACGTAATCCGCCATCGAATGCCAAGTGGAAAGCCGTCCTAGCTGTTGTACCGTATGGGTGCGCCGCTTTGAACGCTTCGCGCTGCGTGGTTGTCCACGGCTTCCAGGTGCTGTCACCCATTTTCAGGCGCTTCACGCCTTCTGCTGGATTGTGTGAGACGTGCCCGGCGTCCATGCCCCAAGCATAGAGCGATTTCACGACTTTGATCATGTTGTTGGCCGCGCCGGGCGTTTTGGCGCGCTTGTCGCGCCCGGCCTGAACGGCGTCGCGTGTCAGCGTTCGGCAATCGAGATGGCCGCTTTCGCGAGCGATGCGCAGCAAGATCGAGCGCCGCTGAGTTTGGGTAGCCGGTTTCGCTTCGGCAAACTCTGCACTGGTCAGATATTGGTTGATGAGCCAGTGCAGCGAGTAAACCGCGACATAAGGATTTTTTGGGCGGACGACCACGCTTGATCTCAGATCTTCGAGAATAGCGTTGTATTCGGCGACCCAGGCTTCGCTGCCCTCTTTGGCGCGTATCCTGCGTTTTTTGTTCTTACCGTCCACGACCAGACGCACATACCAGCGCTTTCGCCCCGACCGGTCGCGGTCACACATGGTGAAAGGGTATCGGATCGCTGCCACAGAAGACCTCATATCGCTTTGCCAGACCAATCACTTGCAATCGGCTCGCCATTACGGGCCAGACTCTCTGCATGTTCGTCAAGGTCTCGAATATCCCAGAGCCTTTCGCCGCCGCGCAACAATGGCTGCGCAAGTTCGCCCCTATCGACCAGCCGACGCAGATTCGTCGGTGATGTGCCGATATAGGCAGCGGCATCGTTCGCCTTCATAAGACGCGGCCAAGCGCTGATTGTGTTTCTCTTCGTCACGGGCTCTGGCTCTCAGTTCCTGGTTCGCCAATAGAGTTGGCGCGAGGCTCCATGAGATCAGGAAATCGCAATCGGCGCAGCAATATCCGCTGGCAGCAATGATGCTTGAAAACGCACCATCATTTCTGTGAGCGCACGGTATGATTGCCGCGTTATTGACCGCGTTCTTTGATGATCGTCCGCATAGCGGTGATAATTTCAGTTTCAGTTATTGCAGAATCTATTTCCGCCACGACGATGCTTACAAAGGCAAAAGCTTCGGTAAGTCCGCTACCTTGATGATAATCGACCGTAAATTGCCGTCCTAAGATGTCCGCCCAAACATAAGCCAAGCGTCTTACGAGGTTTTCCAGGGCGTATTTGCGTTTGCGGCCCCTAGCTGGTGCAAATCGAGCGGCACCTAAATCGGCGGCAGTATCTAAAAGCGCTAAAAGGTTTTCCAATTCTACGAGATAGGAACTTCCTGGCTTTCCTTGAGCGCGGCCGATCACAGGAATACTGGCTTCGGATACGGGCACAATCTTGTGACGCGCGGCCCAATAGATATCCGTGTCCAGATCTTCATATTCTTGCGCCGATAGCAGAGCTCTAAAACGCTCGACTTCAGATTTCAGCGTTTGATAGTTGGATCGAACCGTTCGTTCTGTCGTTTCGTCATTAAAGACGCGCAGATCAACCACATATCGGCGCGCTATCTGCTCAAGTTCATCAACTAAAGTCGAAGATTCGAGTGCTATCTCAAACCGCGTGCTGATTTCTGCAACGAGCTTTTCGTTGATTATCTTATTGTGATCAGCCGGGTTAGTCATATCATGCCGCCCTACACCCTCTTGAAGCGAGTTTGGGCCGGCTCCTGCGACGGTTTAGATTTGCGAAGCTTCATCTTGCCAATAGGTACTGACAGAAGTCTTACGATACTATCGCGATATTCCCATAGACTAGGCGGCTCCGGTGGAGCCCGAGAGATAACAGCGTCCGTCAGAATCCCAAATGAAGATTGGATTGCGATAGCGAGTTCGGCATTCTGGTTTCTATCGGAACCATCTGGCAGTACCTCAGCAATCTGATCCACAACGAAAGACCGGTATAGATCAAACGATTCACGGTGCCTCAAATCAGAAAAGCCGCGCTTCACAGCCATACGCACGATACCGGCAAACTCTTCGCTTACGAATTGGGCGACAAGTGTGTCGGCTAGAGATGCGGCAAGCTGGGAATTTGAAACTATAGATGCGCTGGCGCGCTCAAAGCCCTGCTGCGCAGTCAGGAACGTATGAAGCGTTGCAAAGTCCAAGAACGCATCCTTGTCAGAGAATCGGACGTAGAACGCACCGACTGACATTCCTGCAACTTTCGAAAATTGGGAGACTGATACATTTTCGAAGTCGGTTTGGGCCAGTAAACGTCGCCCCTCTTGGTACAGCTTCAGCGTTTTTGATTCCCCCAGACTAGCCGAAATGCGGCGGCGGCCTCGTGGACCAGAGGATGGGGGAGCGGGCTTGAGCATAAATGATCTATATCACAATTTAAGCAGAATAAGAATTCTGTTTATTAAAATAATCATGCATCTAGTTCCGTTTGCTATTGGAATGAAGCCTGCTTGGCGCCAATCATCCAACTCACTGCCCAAATAGTAGACCTTGCTAGATACAGGCCTGAGTTGACGACACTGACTTCCACCTTCTGCTCAGCCGCGACATTGTTCAATTGTTCAGAATATGCATCTAGGTTAACAGACTCTGCGCGCCTTCACGGTACATAAGAAACTTTGGGAGATTTGAGCCGTTGACTTCAGTGCACGACAAGAATCAACGAGGATGCGGGGCTTTCAGTGCTTAGAGCAGTCGATGAGCGCAAAAAATTTGGAGCGTTCTACACCCCCGATTCGCTTTCCCAACTTTTATGTGATTGGGCGATACGATCACGATCTGAGACAGTCTTAGAACCCAGTTTCGGTGGTTGTGGACTATTACGCTCATCAAAATTCCGACTCAGCAAGCTGGGAGCCAAAAAACCCATCAATCAAATCTTCGGCTGGGACATTGACCCAATTGCCTTTCAGTATCTTGCGGACATGTTGGAGTCCCCCGTTGATCTAAAGAACTTCATTCATGGGAGTTTTCTGAGCGCGGAAACACCGCCAGATTGGCCAGAACGGTTTGATACGGTTGTCGCAAATCCACCCTACATTCCATACCAAAGCCTGGACTCCGCTACCCGGAAGGAGCTCCAGGCTAGAGTATGGCCAGTACCGAACATCGGCGGTCGCGCAAGCCTGTGGGCATATTTTATACTGGAGTCACTGAGCAAACTTAAGGTGTCCGGTAGGATGGCATGGATTCTCCCAGGAACCGTAATGAACGCCAATTACGCGAAACCTATTCTTGAATATTTGCCGAGTGTTTTCAGTCGCTCATTGGCACTTATTGTTCGGGACAGAATTTTCTTGGACGAAGGTACTGATGAAGAGACGGTTATACTCTTACTCGATGATTATTCTCCCGGCGGAACCTCGGGAACGATCCACGTTTGTCGTAGTGAAAAGTTAGCTGATATTCCGAATGAAATCGTAAAATGGGACCTCAACCAGCAAAGAGTGTTTACTCCCGACTTTCGGCAAGCACATCTGAGCATGAACGAGACTGTATTGAAACAGTTTCATAAGCTCAGTGAGCTGCCATCTGCTAAAACGCTAGGAGATATTGCGACCGTTCAAATTGGTCTGGTAACCGGAGCAAATGAGTTTTTCATTTTAAACAATTCAAGCTTGGCTGCGAATGGCCTTGGATCAACAGATTGCAAACCTATCCTATCGAAGTTCAACCAAGCCCCTGGTCTGAGGTTCCGACGAAAAGATTTCCTATCAATGGCCGCTCTTGATGCGCGCGTATATTTGATCGATGCTACGAACGCGAACAAATCTGTGCCGCTGCAAGACTATTTGAATTCATTCGATAAGGAACGCATTGCAAAGATCAGCACGTTTAAAAAGCGGAAAATTTGGTCTCAGCCCGATGACAATAAAATTCCTGACGCGTTCTTTCCAGTCATGCATCATACCGGACCCAGGATCGTATTGAACGACGACCAAATGACTTGCACTAACACTACGCACAGGCTGTACTTTAAAGACAAAGTACCGTCTCATCAAAGACGCTTGGTCGCCATTTCTTTGCTGACCAGTTTTTCGCAGCTATCTGCCGAGATGACAGGACGAACATACGGTTCCGGCGTGTTGAAACATGAGCCTAGGGAAGCAGAAAAAATCAAACTACTTTTGCCGGATATTGCAAAATCAACCGTCAACACTTGGTTCAAAAGAATTGACCTAAAGTTGCGAAGCGGAATCGAATCTGAGGCATCGGCACTGGCAGACGAACTCATATTCGGAGCTTTGAAAATGAAAGACGTTCAGAGAACGTCACGCAAACTTCAAGCCACTCTTCAGCTTGTACGCGATGCGCGAAGACCGAGCAAAAGGTCACAACAGCACTAGATTCCTAGGCACCCCAGTTTTGAGCCCACATTGAATGAAGAGCGCTATACGAACTTTGATTCATACTGCTTTGCAGTTTTTCAAAATACCGACCGAAGCATAATTTCTGAAGCCGACAGATCGCATCGTTCCAACTAGGAGTCTCTCTAAGCTCCTTCCATTGCTCTTCGAAAAAATTCGCCGCCACGACCTCACAGAGCAGACCCACCTCCATCGGAGGATGACACCAGCGAGGCACCTTTAGAAAACAATCGAGCTCACGGTTCTGATGGCCATGCCCTCCGAACTGGATATGGGTAAGCGGGCCTGGCTGCCAGGTTCCGTCACGTTTCTTATTCGCCAAATCCAAATGCCAGCGGGGTGTTGGAAGATTTTCGTCGTAGGTGTGTTCAAATTCAATCGCTACACAGAGGGCGGTGAATGGAACTTTCTGATCGTCAGCTTGATCAATGGAGACTGTTTCAGCCACTATAGATGGGACAATCGGATTATTCTTCGCGTCCGAGGCCGGTACAAATTTGATTGGCAACCCACGATCAACCTCATAACCCCAAGTGACATTGTTTCGCCCACCGCGCAGCTCTCCAACTATCCGTGAGAAAGTACCAATACCAATTCCATCCAATATTTCGACATCATTGAGCGCGGTCGATATCGCACTAAGAGCGTCCGCAGCCTCGGTGGCGGTAATATTCATTTCGTATTCCTCGAACTATTGGCGAGCGGCCAGGATTTTAGGAATAAGCGCCTGGTCACCCTTCTGAATATCAAACGAGCATTGTCCGGACTTGTAATTATCCGTTTGAATGCAATCCCAGCACAGGCGACGTCGGGAAATGAAGCTCGCGGCAGGAGGGTCATATACTGCCAGCGAATGCTTGAGCTCTGTGCCGCGCCCACAACAAGCACAAGCGAAAGCAATCAATTCGTTAGCTGCCCGTTCGCCTTGGACCCATGGCGACATAGCGACTTCGAATGGCCTTCCAAATTTCTCGCCCAGGATACGCACCCGCTCGGAAGCTGGAATTCCCGTTGGGCGTCCACCAAAAACTCCGAGCAAGAATTGATCAATTTGGTGCGACCACCAACGTTGATTTTGTGATCCCAGCAATCCGGAATACTCTTTCAGTCCTTGTTCGATTAGGATTTCCACCACTTGTTCCAAGCTCGCCTTTGATACGCCAAACCGGGCACAAACCTCAAATCCATCTACCAGAAGACCGTTGCGTCCAACTAGCGACTTCGCAAAGATACGGCAGACTATATGAGGGGCTTTGGCGCCTTCGATCAAAGTCACTAGTTCTTGGTGATCGACGATATGGGACTGGTCCTCAGGCAGATCAACCAACGTCAAAAGATCATAATCACAGTCCAGCCCACGAAGTTTTTCGTAGGCCGCACAAAGCGCCAGCATGCTGTTAATAGCTGTTTCTGAAGAAGCTTGAATTTCTTCCTTTATCATGACGTCGTCAAATAGATCGTGGGCGGTCTTGTCCGGATCAAACCGTTGTCGAATATTTTGTTCGGATGACACAAGAACGATTGGAAAATCACCTGCGGGGGCTTCAATGGCCGCATCCCTGAGAAGCTGCGCCAGCGGCCCGCCTTTAAAAGCCTTGGAGGCAGGTAAGTCTCCTAAGTTTTCGTCCAATCGATAATCGAGGGCCACAATGCTTGGGCTCGCGTCGACGATACTTTTTCTCAAGGCCATGATATCTTCCAAGCCCTGAAACGTAAACTCAATCAATCCATCCTTAGACAGAAGTTCTGCGTACTCCGCATCTCGATCATCAACAAAAATACCATTATACATAGCCTACCCCCCCTTAGATCGCAGGAATTGCGAACTCTACCTTGCAGCTAAACCCGCCTGAGGCTTCTGCAATCTGCGCATAACCTCCATAGTTTGCTGCGATGTCCGAAACGATTTTTAAACCGAGACCCGTGCCCGGTCCCGACAAGCTGTCACCATCCGATGAAAATGTAGTTGTGTAGAAAGCGTCGAATACGCGCGCCCATTTGTCGCGCGGGATACCCAATCCGTTGTCTTCAAAAGAAACTACGGCCAAACGTCCATCGCGGCGCGCATTGATGGCGATCCGGCGGTTATCGACTTTCGAGGCTCGGAGCGACTTTATTGAGTTGGTCAGGAGGTTGAGCAAAACGGAATCAATCTCACTCTTGTGCATCGGCAACGTCCGCAATCCGATCGGCAGTACATCGCCACTGACAATCACCTTTTGCGCTGCAAGATAATCCTTAAATTGCTTCTTAAAGCGGTCGATCGCACCTTTGAGAGATAATGTTTCTAGTTCACGGCTTTCGGTATTTGATACCAATCCCGAAACGTATCCGCCTACATCGAAGATCCGGGCGCTATTGGTCGTTAACTCAACAAATTGCGACGCCAAACTTGTCTTCGAAGGGGATTCTTCCATTTTCGAAATCGCGCGCTTCAGCAACTGAAGCCGAGATTTCATTGCATCTTGCGCACCAATAATCTCGTGTCCGAAAACACTCACCGAAAGCCCAAGCGACGCGAGCAGTCGCAACATTTGCTCATACTCTATTGACGCCCTCTGGTCTGCTTCTACTTTTTCCTCGTACTTTTGAACCTCGAGGACTAATCCGTCGAGGTCAACATCGTCTACTTCGTCGCCTCCGTCATCGTCTCCTTCCCGGGGTTGTAACTTTTGTTTCAACTCGTTGAGAACGGCTGACGGCTTTCGTAGTTCGGAGACGAAATCAGGTTGGTGCGCTGTCTGCTTACGATTTCGGACAGCTGCAACTTGCTTTGCGCCCCACTCGACTGCATCGTGTGCAAACTCTTGCAATTCCTCGAATGCGACGTTTTCGATTAAGCCTTCACGACTGGCCGTCTCTTCGAAGAGGGGATTGCAATCGTCGTTAAGTTCGACGTGACCAAACATGTTCCGGTTCGATGCAGCGACCAATATGTTGCGACGAGCTGTATCGTAATCGAGACGCAACCAATCATCAGTCGTTTCACCGTAGGGTAACACTCTGAAGCCGTTTCTATATATTCTGATTCCACCAAAATTTCGTCCCATAGTTGCGGCTGCACGCTGACTAATGCCGCCGAGAAATTCTGGGTCATAAATAAAATACCGGGTCGATAGTGTCAGTTCGCCAGTAGTTAAATACTTCTTGGAAACTGTATGCTGCTCATCCAGATCGAGAACGTCAGATGAAACTCGCACGACTGCGACGCCTTCTTTATTGATGGTACCTGTAATTGTAGCAAGAGCATTGGCTAAAAACGTTTTTTCAATCGACATTTCAGGAACGTCGCTAAGTGCACTGCCGTCAATCGTCACTCTAAAACCGGGATCGGCTGTTTCAGTTTTAGCCTTGCGGCTCACTTTGACGACAGGGAACGGCGGTTGAAGAAGCAATACCGACTTCCATACCTTTTGGATGGCCGAGTCTTTCCAATCATCCCTCAAATGAATAATTTTAAGGGTAGTACCGTGCTCGTCGGCGTCCTTCTCATAGCTTTCGATAGCGCTGAAGACAGAGTCTAGGCTGCGACCAGGAGTAAATTCGTCATCCCAGTCGAACTTGACCCTGCTGCCTTGGTTGGAACCTTTTGTACCCGTTTCCAAAACAAGGTGTTTACCTAGGCGCTGGACTGCAAAACGACCGATACCTTTGCGGCCGGCATAGGTGCGATGAAATTTGGTAGATTGCCGCTGCTCGACTTTGGACTCTGTAGCAATTCGCATCCAGGCCGATCGTATCACCGCGGGTGTCATTCCCACGCCATCATCCGTAATTGTTAACGTACTATCGTCTGAGCCGCGGCCTGAAAATGTTAGGGATACTTGGGTGGCATCAGCGTCATAAGAGTTCTTAATCAGCTCGGACAGCGCGGTATCTTGTTTGGCAACAAGTTCGACACCCAACCGCTGAATGTGACCCGCGTCGACCGAAAATCGCACCCGACTCGGATCGAGATCGACAAGTTGCCCACTAAGCTGTTCAATAATCGAATAGTCAGGGTTCTCTTTCGCAGCCTCCTGGGCGATCTTAGCTTGTAGCTCTTTTTTGTTCATAACCCTGCTTTCTACAAATCTCGTGCGATCATGCATGTCGTAACCGCCTTGCTCAGTCGTTTAACAACGATGATTCTATATCATTCAAAGCACTCTATGGTAGATTAGAAGCGATCTGACTTCCTGCATTCCCTGACTTATTTTCGGACGCTGATTTGCTCAACACCCTAACCTTGCGTTGCACCAGATCACCGCTAAATTGGTTTTTTTGACGCTTGGTGCTATTTTGCTGATTGAAGGTATCTCTCTTGGCGCACTTTGCTGCGGTGTCCTTGGTAACATTGCCACTCGCCAGATAGAAACGCCCCTTTCCGATGCTATTGGCGCAATAAGCGCGGCTAACCTTCCCAAGAACCATCATATCCAACGAGGTGTTCGCCAAGCGTTTCTTCGGGCCAGTGTTCATCAGCTGCACCAATTTGAGAAGTTCCTGGAATCCGGCAGAGAGGCCTCTGCCGATTACAACGAAATTTCCCGCACTTTTGCGGCACGTAAGCGACTGCAATGGCCTAGCTTCAAATCGCGATGGAGTCCTGTGCCCGTACTGGTGGACGGAAGCCAGTTGGATGCGATCAGTGCATCCTTGGATACTATCACGTCAGGAGCGGCGGCTTCTGATCTCAACGATCTTCGGCTCTTTTTGACCAACAGCGCCATATCAGAAATTGTGAGTGTCTCTTCTTGGGAGCATTGCCCCGCAAGGCTTCGCGAGCAGATGCTGGACGAGACAAATGGATGGTTTCCTGTTTTTGCAGCCAACATGGCGCACGTCATCAAAACCAACGAGAAATTCAGAATGATTTATCAGACGCTGAGCCTAAGAACGCTCAACGTCGATCAGCAATCTCTTCTGGAAAAAGCAGATCTTAGTTTTGGCTTCAGTCGCTTTGCGCATGCCGCTTTGATGGAACAATTCGATCTACTCGGCCAGAAACTCGAAAACGGTGCGATGTTCCAGGTTCACGAGGATCGGATCTTGCTGGAACTCTCCAATCGCAATCGAGATCTGGAAGAAGTTTTAAAGTCGCTGCCGTTTGGGCGTCGCAGCGATGGCGCGTCTGCCGCTACAGGTGTTGAAGCAGTCATTCGTCACCTGACGAAGTTCTTTTCCGGTCGTAGAGATGACCTCAACAGCATTGACGCATTTGTAGACGGACGGATGGGGGGCAGGAACAACGGCTTGCTTCTCATCACTGCACCTGCCGGTTTCGGCAAGTCTGCTCTGGCCGCCGTTTGGTGTGAATCCAATACGAGTGACCGCCGGTATGTTGCTAGGCACTTTTGTAATGCGGCAGGTGGAGGGACAGCAACGACAAATCCGAAATCGGCATTGGATTATCTGCTGGTGCAGGTCGCCGCCGCTTACGACGTCCCCATCGATCTCTCTTCTTCTGACAGCGCGTTGCTGGAACTGATTAAGACGGCCCCGCCAGACGACCGACAGCTCGTTATCTGGCTGGATGGCATAGACGAGGCGCAAGGCGAGTTTCCGCCCTTCTTGCCTGAGGCACTCGGCGAGCGGGTTTGTCTAATCGTTTCGGCCAGAGCGCCAGCGAATTCGACGCCACACTATCTTCTGCCTTGGACGACCGGTTATGTAGCTGAGAAATATGAAGCCCCAAGATACGACCTCGAGCGATTGACGAAAGATGATCTAGCCGAGTTTGTTAGTGACTATTTCGGTGAGTTTGATATGGAGGTGCCAGACGGTCTCGAAGCGCAAATTTATCGTGCCTCTGACGACGGATACGCGCTGTTTTCCAAAGTCATGGTGGAAGATGCGGTAAAAGCTATACAAGACGGTCGTCCGATTGATTTGGGTGCTGCACCGCTTTCTCTGGGTAATTATGCAAAAAGTCAGTTGCAGCGGCTTAAGCAACTACCGAGATGGCCCGACGTGGCGCCGATCTTCAATCTACTTACCGTCGCGAGAGAGGCTGTTGACGTCCCATTCGTCCGCTACTTTTCCAGCGCGGTTAACGCCAACTTCGAAGGATGGGATTATCAACTGCGGAGGTGGTTATGGGTGACAGAGTCGACCGACGGAAGACAGCCACCAACAATTTCCTTCGCGCACCCAAAACTTGCGATGGTGTTCAGAGAAGCAATTGGTTGGGAGGCGGATGAAACCCTCAACGGTCTGACTCAGAAGTTGCAAGCAAAGCCCGCTGAGCTCAACCGATATGCTCTCCGTCACCTCCCATTTCACATGATGGAATCTGGTCAGGCGTCCAAAGCGGCTGAGCTGCTTATGGACGAGACATTTGTCACCGCGCGCTTCGAGTGCCTGGGAGCTGAGATCGCAATCGATTCTATGGCTTCAGATTGGCGTTTCTTCCGACGAGCAGACCAAGGGCAACCTGAATGATTCGTGAGACAGAAATAAACCGCCACGTCCGGTTCTGGTTCAATTACTCCGAAGATATGAAGACCGCTTCCCAGCATGGGGCGGAAACTGCCTGGCGAACGCTCGCAGCTGACCTAGCGATCTTCTCTGCAACCTCAAGAAACGCGCTGGTTGAGCCTAGGCCCGAACTCCTTGCTGCTTCGATATCTTGCATGAAGGGACATTCCAGCGGCGTCTCCGGCGCGCTGCTCCTGCCAGAGGGCAAGGGCGTGCTCTCATGGAGCGATGACGGAACTTTGCGCACCTGGGACATGGATGGATCAGAGTGCAGCACATTCAAAGGGCATTCCGGCTCCGTCTCCGGCGCGCTGCTCCTGCCGGACGGCAAGGGCCTGCTCTCATGGAGCAATGACGGAACCCTGCGCACCTGGAACTTGGATGGAACAGAGCGCAGAATATTCAAAGGACATTCCGGCTCCGTCTCCGGCGCGCTGCTCCTGCCGGACGGCAAGGGCGTGCTCTCATGGGGCCAAGACGGGACCTTGCGCACCTGGAACTTGGACGGCAGAGGGATTGATTGTTGGATCTGCCCAACCGGTCCGATTTCAGAAGTGCTTCTAGCTACCAATGACCTCTTGGTGGTTATGTCCCAAGAACATGTCCACATATTGAAGCAGTGGGCATTCAAGTTATTCTCGAATTGATGTTTTCAGAGCAAATGCCGTGGTCCCCCAAGATATAATTGCGGGGCAAAGCCCCCCTTTGTTCATGGCCAAACATGGGGGTATTGAATTGCCCCGCACGGCCTTAACTCATTGATCTGGTTCGGTTTCGTTAGTCTCCCCCGAACCACCATTTTCAGGTTGAAAATTTAGGGTTTGGCTGGTCCTGCGGGGCTGGGCGGCCTATTATGGTCTCGTATGAGGCGAACAGTTTTTCTTGCATCTGTTCTGGCTGGCCTGGTCACCGCCCCGTTGGCCGGGGCCGATGAGGTGGCAGCCGAGGCGGCGTTTGTGCGGGGCGAGTATGATGTCGCGCTGACGGAGCTGTCGGGCGCCCGGACCGCAGATGCGCTCGCCATGAGCGCGCGGACCCTGCTGGCAGAGGCCATGTCCGGTCCGGCCGATCCGCCCGAAGACATGCTGCACAGGGCGCTGGCCGAGGCGGACGCCGCGCTCGCGGTCGATCCCGCTCATGCCGAGGGGCGCCTGCAGCGGGCGATTGCCTTGTCCCTGATCCTTCGGCCGATGAGCGTGCGCGAGGCGCGCAAGACCGGCTGGGCCGAGGAGGCGCGGGATCTGGCCGAGGGCGTGCTGGAGGATGAGCCCGGCAATGTTTATGCGCATGGCTTCCTGTCGGTCTGGAATCTGGAAGTCGTCCACCGGGGCGGACGGATTGCCGCCATGATCCTGGGGGCAGGGGTCTCGGATGGCCGGGCGCACTATGAGGCCGCTACGGCCGCCGCACCGGATGACGCCTCCGTGCATTGGCAGTGGGCGCGGGCGCTGGCGGCGCTGAATGCTCGCAAATATCATGACGAGGTGCTGTCTGCGCTGGATGCGGCGCTGGCCGCGCCCGTGGACACTGAGCTGGAGCGCGTCATGCAGGCGCGGGCCGCCATGCTGAAGGCCGAGATGCTGAGAGATGACCGCCGCGCCGAAGAGATCGCGGCGGGGATGCTGTAGGGCCTATTCTGCCGGGACGGCTTCGGCGAGGGCTTCCTGTTCGGTCAGGAAGCGTTCCGCTTCGAGCGCGGCCATGCAGCCCATGCCGGCGGCCGTGACGGCCTGGCGGTAGGTTTCGTCGGTGACGTCGCCGGCCGCGAACACGCCGGGGATTTCGGTCGCGGTCGAATCCGGCGCGGTGATCAGGTAGCCATTGTCCTTCATGGCCAGCTTGCCCTTGAACAGTTCGGTGGCGGGCGCGTGGCCGATGGCGATAAAGACGCCGTGGACGGGGATGTCTTTGGTCTCGCCGGTCTCGACATTCTTGATGCGCGCGCCGGTGACGCCGGCCGGGTCGCCTTCGCCGAGCACTTCATCGAGCACGCTGTGCCAGATGACTTCGACCTTGGGATTCTTGAACAGCCGGTCCTGCAGGATCTTTTCGGCGCGGAAGCCGTCGCGGCGATGCACGACGGTGACCTTGGAGGCGAAATTGGTCAGGAACAGGGCTTCTTCGACGGCCGTGTTGCCGCCGCCGATCACCATGACCTCCTTGCCGCGATAGAAGAAGCCGTCACAGGTGGCGCAGGCGGAGACGCCGAAGCCCTTGTATTTCTCTTCGCTGGGGAGGCCGAGCCATTTGGCCTGGGCGCCGGTGGAGATGACGACGGAATCGGCGGTGTAGGTGGTGCCGCTCTCGCCGACTGCCTTGAAGGGGCGGGAGGAGAAGTCGACTTCGGCGATATGATCATTGATCACGGCCGCGCCCATCGCTTCGGCGTGTTCCTGCATCTTCACCATCAGGTCCGGGCCCTGGATCTCGGTGAAGCCGGGATAGTTCTCGACCTCGGTCGTGATGGTCAGCTGGCCGCCGGGCTGCATGCCGGTCACCACGGTCACTTCGCGCATGGCGCGTGCGCCATAGACGGCGGCGGTCCAGCCAGCGGGGCCGGAGCCGATGATCAGGATTTCGGTGTGTTTCGTGTCAGCCATTGCGAAGGCTCCGCCATCTGTTCTTGTCGTGTCGGCCCGGCATATGGGGACGATGCAGCGAGCCTTAAAGCGCTGCGGGGATCAGATCAATGTGAACACTGCCCGGCGGGGTCCAAACCGGTGCCATTGCCTGCGCAGACGACCTCAACGGTGGCATGGGAGACGTTGAAGCGGCTGGCGAGGCGGTCCTTGACGGCGCGGCGCAGCTGGTCCGGATCGGCGCCCGGCGCGGCGGTGACTTCCAGCGTGATCAGGGGTTTGGCTTCGGTCAGGGCCCAGGCATGGAAATGCGCGACGCTGGCGACGCCCTCGATCTCGGCGACGAGGTCCGCCTGGATCTCTTCCGGCTCCAGCCCGACTGGCGTGCCTTCGAGCAGGATATGGCCGGATTTCCGGGCGATGCGCACGCCGGCAAACAGGACCAGCAAGGCCACCAGCACCGACAGGATCGGGTCGGCGGCCATCCAGCCCGTGGTCATGATGATGATGGCCGCGCCGATGGCCGCGATGGAGCCGAGCAGGTCGCCGGCGACATGCCAGAGCGCCCCTTGCAGGTTCAAATCTTCCTTGTTGCCGCCATGCAGGATGGCAAAGGCGAGGATGTTGACGAGCAAGCCGCCGACGGCGACGACCATCAGGACATTGCCCATCACCTCGATCGGGTCGAGCAGGCGGTGAATGGCTTCCCACACGATCCACAGCGAGAGCAGGACGAGAAGGATGCCATTGGTGAAGGCGGCGAGGATCTTCATCCGCGCAAAGCCATAGGTGCGCTGGGGGTCGGCCGGGCGTTCGGCCAGCTTGTAGCCGACCCAGGCAAGGGCCAGCGAGCCCGCATCGGTCAGCATGTGCGCGGCATCCGCCAGCAGGGCGAGCGAGCCGGAAATCAGGCCGCCGGCCACTTCGGCGAACATGAAGGCGGCTGTCAGCAGGCCGGCAATCGCGACGCGGCGGCGGGAATCGGCGCTCGTCATGTCGGCATCATGGTCATGGCTGTGCCCATGATCGTGCCCGTGCTCATGATTGTGGCCGGGGGAATGTGTGTGATCGCTCATGACGTCCTGATGGCGGGTGTGGGCGGTAAGGTCAATTCGGCTGTGATAGCGTAGCGATTGTTATGATATTGTATTGGGCACAGAAACAGGAACAGGGGGAAGACCGGCATGACGATACCACGCCTGCGCCAGCTCGTGATTGCGGCGGCGACACTGGAGACGGCCGACCAGCTGGGGGAATTGCTCGGCCTTGGCGAGCCGTTCATTGATCCGGGGGTCCGGGAGTTCGGCCTCGAAAACCGCGTCTATGCGATCGGGGACCAGTTCCTGGAAGTGGTCGTGCCGATCGCGGAGGCTGCGCCCGCGCAGCGTTTCATCGACCGGGGCGGGGAGGGCGGCTATATGGCGATCTTCCAGACCGATGATCTTGAAGCGCTGCGCACGCGCGTCGACGGGATGGGCATTCGCCGCGTCTGGAACATAGACCTGCCGGATATTTCTGCGAGCCACCTCCACCCGGCCGATATTGGCGGGGCGATAGTCTCCGTCGATGAGGCGCGCCCGGCGGGCAGCTGGCGCTGGGGCGGGCCGCATTGGCGCGAGCAGGCCGTGCCGGGGCGGCTGGCCAGCGCCGCGATGGAAACGCCGGACCCGGACGGCCTCGCCCAGCGCTGGGCCCTGGCGCTGGGGCTGACCGTGGATGAGCGTGTGCTCTATCTCGATGATGGCGCCATCGTGTTCCGCGAAGGCAAGCAAGAGCGGCTGGCCGCGTTCGGGCTCTATTTGCCGGATGCGGAGGAGATTCTTGAGCGCGCCGAGGCGATGGGTCTCGATGTGGACGAACGGGAGATCAGCTTTGCGGGCGTGGGGCTGAGTTTGCTGGAGTAGGGCTGCTTCCCTGATCCTGTCATCCCGGAATTTGCGTCAGCAAATATCCGGGACCCGGAAGCGAAGCTGTGTACGAAACCAGCATCCTTCGACTTCGCTCAGGATGAGTCCGCAAAGAAACGCTATTCCAAAGCGCTCATGCTGAGCGAAGTCGAAGCATGTAAGCGGGCTGGGTCCCGGATAAGCGCGGGGCGCTTTCCGGGATGACAAGAAATAAGAGGTGCGCAGCACCAGACCCCGGCGCGGGGCGGACCCGGCCGGTGACATGGTTTCACGAAATGATCCGCCTCAGGACGTGTCCGGGTTTTCCCGTACCGCCGCCTCATGCAGCTCCGCCAGGGTCGCCTGTTCGGCCTGTGTCACCGGCAAGCGGCAGAAGGCGGGCGGCAGGGCGCGGGCGATGACCGGACGCAGGCCGGCCAGAAGGCGGCGCATCGCCTCGACATAGCGGGGCAGGTTTTCCAGCGCATCCTCCAGCGCCAGCAGGCGGCGGACCTGCCGCGTGGTGGGCAGGATGTCGTGCGGCCCGGCCGGATAGTCAGAGAGATCGACCGGCGTTTCGACATCAAGGCGGCGGATGCGCGGCCCGGTGCGAAAGCGTTTCGGCGGCGGCGTGCGGGGCGTCTGGCGGGGCGCGGCTTCGCAGAGGCGGAAATGCGGCTGCGGGAAGAGGGGG
>CAJXOF010000018.1 GCA_913057945.1 uncultured Hyphomonadaceae bacterium
CCGTGCCGCGAACCGTGATGACTTTCTTCGCATCGGAAGATTTCACGGTCAGGATAGCGTTGCCAGCATAGATCGGGCGCTCGAACGTGTCGGGGTCGATTACATCCGTGATGTCCGACAGCTGCATGACGTCCAGCTTGGCCGCGATGCGTGGCGCGATGTTCTTGCCCGTCGTCGTAGCCGGGATGAAGACGGCGTCATAACCGGACATCATCGGCACCACGAGGGCTTCCATGGCTTCCGCCAGTTGCTTGGCAACCGACGCGCCGTCGGCGTGGACAACCTTACGGACGCCGGAAACCTTGGCCGCGGCAGCCGCCACGTCGCCCGCGCCTTCGCCAGCCACCAGGATGTCGACGTCGCCGCCGAACTTGGCCGCCGCGGTGACAACCTTGTGGGTCGCGTCGTTCAGGGACGCATTGTCATGTTCAGCAATAACCAGAACAGCCATTAGATCGCTCCTGCTGATTTGAGTTTCGAAACAAGCGTCGCAACGTCTTCGACCTTTTCGCCAGCCTCGCGGACAGGCGGCTCAGTCACTTTCACCACCGACAGGCGCGGCGAGATGTCGACATCATAATCGCCCGGAGCCTTCTCATCGATCGGCTTCTTCTTCGCCTTCATGATGTTTGGCAGGGACGCATAGCGCGGCTCGTTGAGACGCAGATCGACGGTGACGATGGCCGGCGTCGCCAGCTTCACGGTCTGCAGGCCGCCATCAACTTCACGGGTCACGGTCAGGGCGTCGCCGTCCTTCTCGATCTTGTAAGCGAACGTGCCTTGCGGCCAGTCCAGCAGCGCGGCCAACATTTGGCCGGTCTGGTTGGAATCATCGTCAATCGCCTGCTTGCCGAGCAGGACCAGGTCCGGGCTCTCGTCAGCAACGACTTTTGCCAGGATTTTCGCAACGGCCAGTGGCTCGACGGTTTCGTCGGTATTGACCAGGATGCCGCGGTCGCCGCCCATGGCGAGCGCCGTGCGGATGGTTTCCTGAGCCTGTTTCGGGCCGATCGAGACGATCACCACTTCGGTCGCCGTACCGGCTTCCTTCATGCGAACCGCTTCTTCGACAGATATCTCGTCAAATGGGTTCATCGACATTTTGACGTTTGCGAGATCGACACCCGTCTGATCGGGCTTCACCCGAACCTTGACGTTATAGTCGATGACGCGTTTGACCGGCACCAGGACCTTCATACAACCGCTCCAGACATTTGTTGGAATTAAACTCGTGTGGGGTGTGCCTAACGCCCACGCATAAAAGACGCAAGGTTGACGTTGACGTAAGTGTCAATTTGGCGCGGAAAATTTTGCAAAGCGTAGCTCCGACACCTCCGAAAACGCAATTTACGCCCCAAGAGAGCCCGTTACACAGTGGGAGCTTGGCCGTTTCGCAAACCTGCGCTAAACGCCTCCCTTCTCCTGAACAGACCAAATTCGACGAGGGCTCCATGGCAGGCCATAGTAAATGGGCAAATATCCAGCACCGCAAAGGTGCACAGGACAAGAAACGCGCCGTACTTTTTGCGCGCCTGTCAAAAGAGATCACGATCGCGTCCAAGATGGGCGGGCCAGATCCTGACGGAAACCCACGCCTTCGCCTCGCGATCCAGAACGCCAAGGGCCAATCGGTCCCAAAGGACAATATCCAGCGCGCCATCGACAAGGGCCAGGGCGGCGGCGGTGAAGACTATGTGGATATCCGCTATGAAGGCTTCGGCCCCGGCGGTGTCGGCGTGATCGTCGAAGCCTCGACCGACAACAAGAACCGCACAGCGACCGATGTGCGCACAGCCTTTTCGAAGAATGGCGGCAATCTTGGCGAAACGGGCTCTGTCTCATTCAGCTTCGACCAGGTCGGCGAGATCGAATATCCCGTGAGCGTTGGTACGGAAGACGAAGTCATGGAAGCGGCCATTCTGGCGGGTGCCCAGGACGTGGAATCCGACGCCGAAAGCCACTGGATCTATACCGCCCGCGAAGACCTTCAATCCGTGGCCGACGCGCTGACCGAACATTTCGGCGAAGAGGTGGAAGCCAAATCCACCAAGCTGATCTGGAAACCCCAGAACAATATTCCGGTCGATGGTGATGCGGCCGACACGCTCATGAAGCTGCTGGATGTGCTCGATGAGCTGGATGACGTGCAGAACGTCTATGACAATTCCGAACTATCCGAAGCGGAAATGGCTCGCCTCGCGGAAGGTTGAGTCAGACCCTGCGCTACGGTCCAATCAGGCGTATCTGCTCATGGCCAGTCTCGCCGGCCTTGGCCAACACTCTCCAGCCGAGCGCCTCATAGGCGTCTCGCGCCGCTATATTCTGCGCGTCCACATCCAAGAGTAATGGCTGGCCCATGTCTTCCCGACCGACATGCAACAGGCCGCGGCCCACCCCGCACAGGCGCCAGTCCGGCGCGACGAAGAGATGATCGACATAGCCGGAATCCGGACGCAACGTCAGGAAGCCCACAATTCCCGCCTGTGGCTCTTCAGCGACCCAGGCTCGCGCCGTCGGCAATGAATTGAAGAGTTGCCGCAAATAAGGCGCTGCCGGGCCGCGCCACGGAAACTCCTGCAGGCAGCCACGAAACAATTGATAGCACGGGCGATAGTCCCGACGCTCAAAGTCGCGGATATGCCAGCCTGCTCCGGAGTGTGTGTACATATGAAAAGAGTGGGCCTGATACAGGATCAGGTCCACCCTTTATCTCAGGCATATTTCGGCAATTGGCCGAGTGCCTACATTTGCATCGTCCAGCCTTCGATGCCCATCGCGGCCTGGCGGACCGCTTCCGACAGGGTCGGGTGAGCATGGCATGTGCGGGCAATGTCTTCCGACGCCGCACCGAATTCCATGGCAACGCAAACCTCGGCGATAAGTTCGCCAACCCCGACGCCCACCATGTGGACCCCCAGGATCTTGTCGGTCTTCTTATCGGCCAGCATCTTCACGAAGCCATCGGTCTCATGGTTCGTGCGGGCACGGGAATTGGCCATGAAGGGAAATTTGCTCTTCACATATTCGATGCCAGCTTCCTTGAGCTGTTCCTCGGTCTGCCCAACCCAAGCCATTTCCGGCTTGGTGTAGACGACGCTCGGCACGAGATTGTAATTCACATGACCCGCCTTGCCCGCGATCAGTTCGGCCACGGCAGTGCCATCATCCTCGGCCTTATGCGCCAGCATGGGTCCGTGAATGCAGTCGCCGACGGCCCAGACACCATCGGCCACCTTGAAGTGACCATCGGTGACTTGCACAACGCCACGCTTGTCAGTCGTGCCGCCCACGGCTTCAAGACCAAGGCCATCCGTATACGGCTTGCGCCCGACCGCAACGATCACGACGTCGGCATCCAGCACTTCAGCCTCGCCGCCTGCCGCTGGTTCCATGCTCAGCTTCAGCTTGGATTTGAGTTTCTCGACGCCCGTCACCTTCATGCCAAGGCGGAAATTCAGGCCCTGCTTCTTGAAGATTTTCTGGGCCTCCTTGGCCACGTCCGCATCTGCGCCCGGCATGATGCGGTCAAGGTATTCAACCACGGTCACGTCCGAACCGAGACGCGCCCAGACCGAGCCCATTTCGAGGCCAATCACACCGGCGCCGATCAGGACAAGCCGCTTCGGGATGGAAGTCAGCGACAAAGCGCCCGTATTGGTGACAACGCGCTCTTCGTCGATCTCGATGCCCGGCAGGCTGGTTGGCTCGGATCCCGTCGCGATCACGATATTCTTCGTGTCCAGCGTCTGGATCTTGCCGTCGAGGCCTTTGACTTCGACCTTGCCCTTGCCGAGAATCTTGCCACGGCCCTTGATGTAATCGACCTTGTTCTTCTTGAAGAGGAATTCGATGCCCTTGGTCAGGCCGTCGACCGCTTCGGTCTTCTGCGCCATCATCTGGTCGAGGTCGATTTCCAGCTTTCCGGTCTTGATGCCCATGCCTGCAAATTCATTCTGCGCCGTGGCATAGAGTTCCGAAGCGTGCAGAAGGGCTTTGGACGGGATGCACCCGACATTCAGGCAAGTGCCGCCCAGCACACCGCGGTCTTCGATACAGACCGTTTTCAGGCCGAGTTGACCGGCACGAATTGCGCAATTGTAACCGCCGGGGCCGCCACCGATAATGACGACGTCGTATGTCTCAGCCATGGGGAAATCTGCCTTGCTTAGAGGGCCCAGTAGGAGTGAGCCGCCAAACTAGGCATTTTGCTTCTGAAATCAATGCGGCGGGGCCTGCAAGTTTGGATTAGCTGCGTTTCGTGACGACAAGGCCCACGAAAAGTACCCAGAGCGCGCCGCTGATCACCGCCTCATCGGTCCAGAGGATCGGATCGGCGCCAGATGCCACCATCAGTCCGGCAAGAAGCGTGAACAGGAGGATTCCCGCGAGCGCAATCCAGCGCCCGAATCCCTTCCCTGCCATGATCGCTAGCCCGCCCAGCAGGATGAATCCCGTCGCCAACAGTCGCACAAGACTGGTCGGGGGCTGCATGAGCGCGTCTGACAGGCCACTGCCCCGGTTGACCAGCATATTGACGGTCGCCGCGCCGCGCCAGAACAGCCAGCCGCCCAACAGGGCCAATGCCAATCCAATGATGCGTCTTATGCTCATCCTGTTTCCTCCTCATCCCTTTTCAAAGGAGGGTAGGCTCATGCCGGCATGCCAGCAAATGCAATTTGTCAGGGCAGTCTCAGACCGCGCGCCGCCGCCGGGCGTTCATCTTGCGGCCATGCATCGCAAAACTCGCACGCTGGCGCGCAATCGCAGCGGGCACAAAGGCCGGACGGGCAGGCTTGGCCGGAACCGGGCGCTGGCGTGCTTCCGGCAGGGGCTCACTGACCAATACAGGCTTCGACAGGACCAGGGGAGCATCTTGCGCCACCGGCTCTGTTTTGCGGGGGGACCGCAAACGCAATTCCCAGACGGCGAGCATCAACAGCAACGCACCAGCGCAAACACCGGCAATGGCACCTTCAGCCGCGCTGGGATCATTCCACCAGCCGGGTTCGAACGTCACGAGATAGAGGCATGGGATGCCGGCCACGACGCCCATAAGATACCAGAGCACGCCGCCGGGCCGTTTCGCGGCGATCATGGCAGCAGAACAATAGAAACAGAGGGCAGCAAGTAGATAGGGCCCGCCATAGGCGATGCCGAGCTGTCGCCAGTCGACACTTTCGAGTCCGCCCGCAATGTCGTCGTGAACCACCCAGCTCAGTGCCATCATGATCGAGGGCCAGCGCACAGCCGTCAGCGCACCAAAGGCAAAGGCGATCGCATACACAGTCAGGAGGATGGCAATCAGTCGGCGAAGCATGGCTTTCGCGTAGCATGGACAGGGTAACTGCCCGCTGAACACGATGTTGCAAATTTGATCGATTTGCCGGCGGGCACCCCGCTCCGGGCGACCCGCCGGCATCCAAGAGTCAGACCAGCTCAACGACCGGCCAGAGATTCTTCGCAAAGTACCGGTCCTGTATGCGGTCCATATAATCCACGAGATTTCCATGCCCGCGCACAAGCCCCGTCAGCGGCGTATCGAAATATTCGGTGCCGGCACTGATGAGGGCGGCCGAGACGCTTGCATCTGCCACGCTGGGCGCATCGCCGAACAGGTAGGACTTGCTCCCGAGCTGGATGGTAATGGCTTCCAGATCCAAAGCGACGAGTTGCATGCGTTCATCCTCGGAATGGCGGCCCAGGCCACGGGCGTAATAGGTCTGTGCCATGCCATCGCGAATTTCCTTGACGATAGCGTCCCTGGCCAGCGGTGGAATATCGCTGAAGAACAGCATCGGGCCTTCAAAGAAGTTCTCGTCCTTCAGCCAGCGCTCCATGGCCAACACGCTGTTGATATGATCTTCCGCCATGCGCTCGAAGGCCCATGAGGCCGCACGATGGTCATCGCTGAGGCCGTCATTGAGCGATTTTCCGAGTTTCCGCTCAAAATGAGCCCGGATGAAATTGCTGTCCTCGACCAGCAGGTCGCCATCCATCACATAGGGCGCCTTGTGCTTTGGAACGGCATCGAGGTCCGCAATCGCGCGATCGAAGTCGACCCCGAGCATCTGTAGCTGAATGTCCGATTTCATCACATAGGGGCTGGGTGATGGACAATCGAACATCGGGCCCCATCCAAAAAGCGTAATCATTGTCTGTCTCCATGTCTTGCTTGCGATGAAGGCTTGATAGACGAGGCCTGCTGACAGCATGGTGTCAGTAGCGTGGCAGTAGGTTCCAGAAAATGAGACGCACTGAACGCCTGTTCCAGATCATCCAGATCCTGCGCCGTCACCGTGCGCCGGTGACCGGGCAGGCTTTGGCCGGAGAGCTGGAAGTCTCGCTGCGCACCCTCTATCGTGACATGGCGGAACTGATTGCCCAACGCGTGCCCATACGGGGTGAGGCCGGGACCGGATATGTGCTGGACACCGGCTACGACATGCCGCCGCTGATGTTGACGGCGGACGAATTGGAAGCGGCGGTGCTGGGCGCGCAATGGGTGGCGGTGCGCGGCGATGAAGCCCTGGCGCGGGGCGCACGGGACCTGATCGCAAAGCTGACCGTCGCGGTCCCTCGTGAGCTTCAACCCGTCATCGTGGATGCGGGCCTGGTCCCGGTCAGTTTCATGAAGCGCGCAGAGGACAGTTTCGATGTCAGCATCGTGCGCCAGGCCATTCGCGGGCAAGCCAAGGTGCTGATGGATTATGGCGATGAGACAGGAAACATCACCCGGCGAACCGTCTGGCCGTTTCTCATCGCCTATTCGGAAGACATCAGGATGGTATGTACGTGGTGCGAGCTCCGGCAGGATTTCCGGCACTTCCGGACAGACCGTGTGAAGCGGCAGGAAATGCTGGATGAGCGATTCCCGGAGCGAGTCGCCACCCTTCGCAAACGCTGGAAGGACCAGCGCGAGAAACTGCGTACCTAGAGCCTTCGGGGCAGGTCATTCGGAGGCGGATGTATCCGCGCCGCAAATGCGGGAATCGATGCAATAATTCAGCACACCCATCGCCAGTTTAGGGTCCTGAGGAGCTACTTCGGCGCCGACCTCGGATTCACTGTCCGGAACACGCTCTGCCTCAACCGCCGCGATGCGGAAAAGTCCCCGTACGGTTTCTTGCTGGCGCAAGGCAGTACGCACCAGGCGCGTGATGTAGTCGACCGGCGCGTCGATCTGCTGAAAGCCCTGCTGCGGCGAAACCGGTAGGCGCGCATCTTCCGGCACGACCATGGCGATCATGGATTGGGGGCCGAGCGGCGGGCCTGCCTGCAGGCCCGGCTCACCGAAAATGTCCTTGGCCAGGAATACGGTGTCCCCCGCCTCGCGGACAGGCCAGCTTCCTGCCGCCTCGACCGGGTTCGGATAGAGCTGGGTCAGCACTTCGTCCGCATTATAGTCGAACAGGACGAGCTTGCCGCGTACGGGCAACGTGACTTTCAGGTCGACCATCTGGCCATTCTCGACAATCGACACCGTCTGGCCCGCCGCATTCACCAGCGTGATCGGCATCTCCGCCACTATGGAATCGAAATCATGCTGCACGCTGGAAACAAGATCCGGCACGCCGCGCGTTGGGGGCGGCACCTGCGCATACTGAACGAAATTGGCATCCGGCACATAGGTGCGGATCCAGTCCGCATAAGCTGAAACCCGCGTGTAGGCGCCGGGACTTTCCTGCCGCCCACATCCGACGCCCCAGCTGACCACGCCGATCTGGTAGGGGCAGCCATTCTTGTCATACTTGACCAAGGGCCCGCCACTGTCGCCCTGGCAGGCATCCTGCCCGCCCTGTTCAAGACCGGCGCAGACCAGTGTATTATCCACGATCAGCGACTGGTATTCTGCCGGATAGCCTTCCAGCATGGAGGCCTTGCGCAAACGTGACTGGCAGACCGAAGCCGCCACTGTGGGAGCGGACGTTTCCTGCAGGACGAGACTCGGCGCCGCGAGCGCGAAGTTGCGCGCATTCTGCCACTTGGTGCGTTGGCCGGGCTCCAGTTCCAGCAAATTGCCGAACCCTGCGACCCAGGCTTCTTCCCCTGCTTTGGAAAGGCGGTCTGTCGTCGCATCTGCCGAGAGCGTGGCGAGGGGCCCTTCCCAAGGCGTGTCGAGCTTCATCAGCGCGATGTCCGCGCCCTTATAGATGTCCTCGGCGCCCGCATAGGCAGGATGGGTAATCACTTCCGTTACAAAGGCGGCCTGCGAGCCAGCCGGTGTGCGCCCGAGATCGCCTGTTCCGAGTTGGACCCGGATGGCCGCGATTTTCCGTTCCGGCCCGCCATCGCCCGCCTCTTCATACGCGAACACCCGCCCGCTCTGCTCCGACACCTTGAAGCCTTCGACACAATGGGCCGCCGTGAGAATCCAGTCTTTCGAGATCGCCGCGCCGCCGCAGACATGGAAGGCGCCCTGCTGCATGTTCAACTGGATCGAAGCGATGCCGGGCCAATTGGCGAGGTGGGCGTTGACGCCGCCGACCACCTTGGCGCCCGTTGGAGTATCCTCGACGCGGCAGGCACGGTCTTGCGCAGAGGCGCTCAACCCCGCTGAAATGGCGACGGCCAGAAAGCCCGCAATCAAACCTGAAACTCTACGCATGATAGGTCGTCCTCCCGAACGGGAAGATTAACCATGCCAGCGCGATAGCGCCAATATGCTTGTTGGGCTGGTTCTAGCCTGCGAAGGCTTTTTCGATCACGAACTCGGCTGGCGAAGCGTTCGACCCTTCGGTCAGGCCCGCCTTGATCATGAGATCCTTGACGTCCTGGATCATTTCCATGGAGCCGCAGATCATGACGCGGTCAGTTTCCGGGTTCAGCGGCGGCACACCAAGATCTTCGAACAATTTGCCGGATTCGATCAGATCGGTGATCCGGCCCTTGTTTTCATACGCTTCGCGCGTGCAGCTGCCATAGCGGCGCAGTTTGCCTTCAGCCAGTTCGCCGAGGAATTCATGATTCAAGGTCTCCTCGACGATCTCTTTCGAATAGTCGAGTTCAGCGGCTTCCCGGCAGGTGTGGGTGACGATGACTTCGTCGAATTTCTCATATGTCTCCGGATCGCGGACGACACTGGCAAACGGCGCAAAGCCCGTGCCGGTGGAGAAACAATAGAGCCGCTTGCCCGGCACCAGCGCATCATGCACCAGCGTACCGGTCGGCTTCTTGCCCAGCAGCACCTTGTCGCCCGGCTGGATGGCCTGCAGGCGTGAGGTCAGCGGGCCGTCGGCGACCTTGATGGAATAGAATTCGAGTTCCTCGTCCCAGCTCGGGCTGGCGATGGAATAGGCGCGCAGCAGCGGACGGCCATCATCCTTGTAGAGCCCGATCATCACGAACTCACCGGATCGGAACCGGAAGGTCGATGGACGCGTCAGCCGGAACCGGAACAGGCGGTCCGTATAGTGTTTCACCTCAAGGACAGTTTCCTCGGTGGGCGCGTTCGGGTTGACCTTCTTGGCGGCAACAGGCGTCGCATCTGCAGTCATATCAGGGCTCTCGCTCTTGCATTCTCTCGCGACGTCACATGACGTCAGCTCGCAATGAATGCAATGCGTCAGATGATCAGTTGAGTTTTACTGAAGAGTCGGCGCTCTGGAAAGCCTAGAGCGGAGAGGCCTCACCTACCCAGTGAATGACCGGTTCTGCCGTCGGATAGGCACCATCCAGTTCATAGATATTCTCATAGCCGTAGCCATAGAGATTGATGAAGGTCGGCACGTTCAAGGCCAGCTCGATCCGCTTGACCGGAACAGGCGCGACATTGTCCGTGAAATTGTTGTTGCAGTAGATCAGGATGCGCGTGTCTGTGGACGGAATTATCTTGGCGAGCTTGTCATCGGTAAAGTCCGAAAAGTTCAAATGGACTGCGCCATCAATGTGGCCCATCCAGAACGCTTTGGCGCTACGCGTGTCCAAGACGATTGTGCCGGGCTCCCCCTTCATCTCATTAAACGTGTCGAGATTAACGAGCCTGGAAGTCCGATAGTCCGAGATTTCAGCGGAAAGATCGACGAAGCCCTCATAATCGACCTGGCTTTCCTGAGCCTGGGCCATCAGGCCACACCCAATGAAGGCCGCCAGCGTGATCAGGCCAAGTATTGCGTTTCCTTTGACACCCATGGCGTCAGTCCTTTCTGCCTACCTCCCCAGAGTACAGTGGCAAGATTACCGCGAATTGAGGCGGTATTGGGCAATTTGAAAGAGTTTCCTAAGGCTATTCAGGCGCGGGGGTGCGCGGCGGCATGCACGTCCCGCAGCCGATCGGCATCGACTCCGGTATAGACCTGAGTGGTCGAAAGCGAGGCATGGCCGAGCAGGGTCTGGATGGCGCGGAGGTCTGCGCCCGCCGCCAGAAGATGCGTCGCAAAGGCATGGCGCAGGGCGTGCGGCGTCGCCGTATCCGGCAGGCCCAGCACTGCGCGCAATTTCTGGACAAGCCCCTGGATGAGGCGAGGGTTGAGCGCGCCCCCTTTCGCGCCCCGGAACAACGCATCCTTGCGACCGAGATTGTAGGGACACAGCCCGGCATAGGCATCTACTGCCTCGCGGACCGCCGGGATCAGCGGCACGATCCGCACCTTGCCGCCCTTGCCGGTAATCCGTAGCCGCTCCGGCATTGGGCTTTCCGCTCCGGTCAGGCTCAGCGCCTCGGAGATGCGCAGGCCCGCGCCATAGAGCAGCGACAGCACTGCCGCGTCGCGGGCATTGATCCACGCTTCGGAATCCGGGTCCGTGCCGGCTTCCTCGATCAGGTCCTTGGCCGCCTCAATCGACACAGGCCTTGGCAGACGCTGCGGGCGTTTCGGTCCCTGCAAATAGGCGATTTCGGCATTCTCGATGTCATAGGTCCGGCCGAGCCAGCGATAGAGGGCCTTGATGGAAGACAAAAGCCGCGCAATCGACGCATCTGACAGGCCATCCCGTCGACGTTGAGCCAGGAATGACCGTACATCGCGCGCTCTCAGCTTGCCGAGCCGGCGCGGCGTCGGCGCTTCGCCAAGGTGTATGTTCAGGAACCCGAAGAAACCAGCCAGATCGCTCCGATAGGCTTCGACCGTCTTTTCCGCCATGCGGCGCTCATCGGTCAAATAGGCAGTAAAGGCGGCAAGGGTTTCCATCGCGCCAGTCTGGCAGGCCGATCTTAACTTTGCCTTGCGGGCCGTTTCAGGGCCGGCCCCGTTTCCAGGCAAAAAAAGAAGGGCGGCCAATCAGGCCGCCCCTCAATACTCTACCTGTTACTCTACTATCCATGAAGGTAAACACAATGTGCTTAACCCTTCATGAATATGTCGACGCAACGCCTAGCTTTGCTTGGCCAGCAGGTTGCGAATTTCTTCCAGAAGCACTTCCTGACGCGGCGGCGCGGCCGGGGCAGCTTCCTCTTCCTTCTTCTGCATGTTGTTCATGCCCTTGATGATCATGAACATGACGAATGCCACGATGATAAAGGAAATGATCGCGGCAATGAAATTACCGAGTTCAACGATTGCAGCTTCCTTGACGACTTCGCCTGCGGCATTCACTTCAGCCGGCGACACGGTATAGGCAATCGCGGACAAGTCGATACCGCCCATGATGGGCGCCAGCAATGGCAGGAATACGCCTTGAATAAATGCTGTGACGACCGTTGCGAATGCGCCCCCCATGACAAACCCGACCGCCATGTCGACCAAGTTGCCCTTCATGGCAAACTCTTTGAATTCCTTAAGCATTCTAAGCCCCTTCTCTCTGCTAGGATATTTAAGCGATGACGCAAATACGCCGGGGATTTGAATGCCGCGTCAAGACGTCACACTCAGTTGGAACTGCTATAGGTCCTAACGCGCCTCGGGGTCCTCGCCGCCATTCACCCGGGCCCGCAACTCCTTGCCAGCCTTGAAAAAGGGCACGGATTTCGCCGGAACTTCTACAGATTCCCCGGTACGTGGATTTCGACCTTTGCGGGCATCCCGCTGGCGCACGGAGAACGCTCCGAACCCGCGTAGCTCGACACGATCACCGCGTGCGAGCGCAGATCCGATCTCGTCAAGAATGACATTGACCACCCGTTCCAGATCTTCCTGGCGCAGGTGGCTGTATTCCACAGCGAGTTTTGCAATCAATTCGGACTTCAGCATGTCTTTGATATTACACGCATTTGCGGCGGGAGCGCTAGGCCCCCGCCGCAAACATTTCATCTATTTTAGAATACTGATCCGGAGACCGGATCAGCCGCCTCAGGCGTTGGCCAAGTCTTCCGACTGGGCCTTCCACTCAGCGCCTTTGCCGGACGTGCCGACTTCCTCTTCGAGGGTGGCAATCTGAGCATCCGTCAGCGCTGCAATCTGCCAGAAGTGGTAGATACCAGCTTCATTCAGCTTCTTTTCGAAGGCTGGACCGACGCCCTTGATCTGCTTCAGATCATCAGCATCACCCTGAGGACCGGACAGGCGGCCGGACTCGTCCAGCGCAGATGCGTCGGCCGTAGCCTTGCCATCCGTGCTTGGCGGGGTCGGCGTGACCTTTTCCGAGGTTTCCTTGCCAGTGCCGGACGATGCCAGCGCTGCGCCGAGGATGTCGCCAAGCGACGCACCGGCATCTGCCGATCCGTACTGTGCAACGGCCTCTGCCTCTTCCGCGATTTCGAGGGCCTTGATGGACAGCGAAACACGGCGGGACGAACGGTCCACCGACATCACTTTTGCGTCGATCTTGTCGCCAACAGCAAAACGTTCCGGACGCTGGTCTGCACGGTCACGGGACAGGTCGGAGCGACGGATAAAGGATTTCATCGCCGGAGAGCCGAACTCGACTTCGATACCGCCCGAGGTGATCTCTGTAACAGTACAGGTGACAATCGTGCCGCGTTTCACGCCAGAACCGCCATCTGCAGGTGCTTCGATCGGATCGCCGGACAGTTGCTTGATGCCGAGCGAGATGCGCTCTTTGTCAACATCGACGTCCAGGACTTTCGCCTTGACCATGTCGCCCTTGTTGAAGGCTTCGATGGCTTGCTCGCCTGACTTGTCCCAGGCGATGTCGTTGATGTGCACCATACCGTCGAGGTCCGGGCCGAGGCCTACGAACAGGCCGAATTCCGTGATGCCACGAACTTCGCCTTCGATTTCCGTGCCGATCGGGTGCTCTGCGAGGAAGGCGGTCCATGGATTGTCCATGGTCTGCTTCAGGCCGAGCGAGATGCGGCGCTTCTCGGAATCGACGTCCAGGACTTCCACGTCGACTTCCTGGGAGGTCGAGAGGATCTTGCCCGGATGGACGTTTTTCTTCGTCCAGCTCATTTCGGAGACGTGGATCAGGCCTTCGACACCATCTTCCAGCTCCACGAAGGCGCCGTAATCGGTGATGTTGGTAACCTGGCCCTTGAGGCGCGCGCCGACCGGATAACGGATGTCGATGCCATCCCACGGGTCGGAACCGAGCTGCTTCATGCCGAGCGAAATGCGCTGGGTGTCCGGATTGATCTTGATGATCTGGATTTCGACTTCCTGGCCAACTTCCACAACCTGCGACGGATGATTGATCCGCTTCCAGCTCATGTCGGTGACGTGCAGCAGGCCGTCGATGCCGCCGAGGTCAACGAACGCACCGTAATCGGTGATGTTCTTGACGATACCCTTGCGGACGTCGCCTTCTGCCATATCGGACACGATCTCGGCGCGCTGTTCGGCGCGGCTCTCTTCGAGGATGGCGCGGCGCGAGACAACGATGTTGCCGCGGGCACGGTCCAGCTTGAGGATCTGGAAGGGCTGGATTTCGCCCATCAGCGGGCCAACGTCGCGAACCGGGCGGATGTCCACCTGGCTGCCTGGAAGGAAGGCGTTCACGCCGCCAAGGTCGACCGTGAAGCCACCTTTGACGCGGCCGGAGATCGCACCTTTGACAGGCTCTTCGGCGTTGAAGCATTTTTCCAGCTTGATCCAGCGCTCTTCGCGGCGGGCCTTGTCACGGGACAGGACCGCGTCGCCAAGGGCGTTTTCGATGCGATCAAGGTAGACATCGACGATGTCGCCGGCTTCCGGCTCCTTGTCTTCCATCGAGAATTCTTTGACCGGGATGCGGCCTTCGGTCTTCAGACCGATATCAACCAGCACGGCGTCATTATCAATGCGGATGACAGTGGCCGGGATGACCTGGCCTTCCTGCATGGCACTGGCGGCCGTGGACGATTCAAACATTGCTGCGAAATCGTCGGTCGATGGGTTCATGTTATCTGACATTTGGGTTCCTTCGGGCGGATCGAACGGCTCGAGGCAGGCGTGCACCATTGCAGCCTGCTCAGAACGACCCGAGAGCGTGGTCTCTTGAATTTGAAGTGGTGCGGCCTGTTTGGATTTGAGACCCCTCAACTAAGCGAGCAGCCCCTTCAGGCGCGGTTTCCACGGGCAAGTGCAGCCTTGACAACTGCAATCGCCTTTTCCACTGCGGCTTCTATAGTCAGGTCGGACGTATCGATCAAGACAGCATCTGCCGCCATCGCGGCCGGCGCGTCCTTGCGCGACTGGTCCCGCTGGTCACGAGTGCGCAACTGCTCAATCACTGTTTCGAGGGAAATGTCACTTCCCTGCCCGCAGAGTTCCTTCCAGCGCCGCTCACCCCTCACCTCCACGCGGGCATCCACCCACAATTTCGCATCAGCTTCCGGTGCGATCACCGTGCCGATGTCCCGACCGTCCAGCAGGGCGCCGATTGGCTGCGTGGCAAAGGCCCGTTGCAGCTCGAACAAGGCTTGGCGCACTTCCGGGATTGCGGCGACGACACTTGCAGCCCGGCCAGCCTCTGCCGTGCGCAGGTCGGCTTCGTTGAAATCAGCAAGGTCCAGGCTGCGGGCGACCTTGGCTACGCCCTCGGCATCATCCAGCGCCACGCGGGCATGCAGCGCTGCCACGCCCGTCGCGCGATACAGGCGGCCTGTATCCATGTGCGGCAGGCCGTAATGGGCCGATAGCCGTTTCGCGATCGTGCCCTTGCCCGACGCCGTGGTTCCATCAATGGCGATAATCATGGGTGCGGGGCGTGGCCGATGCCGCCGTCCAAGTCAAGCAGGGTTTGCCGGCACCGCATGCTCCGGGACTTCCACAAAGCCTTTCCAGCCGCTCATATAGTCTATGAAGCGCTCGCCCAGCCCTTCCTGGCGCAGGTGCGCGCGCGAAACGGGCAGCGAGACCGGTTCGAAATCCGGATTGGCGAGCACCTGCTGCGGAAAATCATGATGCAGGATGGCGCCGCGCCCGACCACGACGAAATCGAGCCCCGCCTCCATCGCCTCGCGGCACTTCGCGCCTGTCGTCAGCTTGCCCGCCGCGCCGAGGCGGACGTTGCCGCGCTCAAGATCCGTGAACCAGTCGACCAGCCGACGATCCTGATAGGCCTCGTCCATCGGTGTCTTGAACACATCCCACAGGGACAGGTCGAGATAGTCGATCTGCGCTTCGGCCATGACCCGCCCTGCCACATCACGGACCTCCTTCAGATCCATGCCGAACCGTTCCGGCGACAGGCGCAGTCCAACCGAGAAATCCGGACCACAGGCGGCGCGAATACCCTCAATGATCTCAAAGGTCAGCCGGGCGCGATTTTCCAGGCTGCCGCCATATTGGTCGTCCCGTGTGTTGATTTCGGCGCTGAGGAATTGGCAGAGCAGATAACCATGCGCGCCATGCACTTCGACGCCATGAAACCCCGCGGTCTCGCACCGCACCGCTGCCGCGATGAAATCGGCACGAACCGTCTCGATCTCAACCAGCGTCATGGCCCGCGCGCCAAATTCCTCATTGTCAGACGGACAGACCGGCTTGCCCTCGATCAGATCATGGGGCGTACGCATGCCCGCATGGTGCAGCTGCACCACGGAATGGCTACCTTCGGCATTAATGTTCGCGGCCAGCTCCCGAAGTCCCGGCAGGTGCGCATCATCATAGCAGCCCAACTGGCCGGGGAACCCGATGCCGTGCGGATCGATCTGGGCGGCTGCCGTCATGGTCAGGCCAAAGCCGCCTTCGGCCCGCATGGACAGCCAGCGGATTTCGTCCGCGCTCAGCGTGCCGTCCGCATGGCTCTGCTGGTTGGTGAGGGGCGCCAGCATGAAGCGGTTCTTGAGGGCAGGTCCGTGCGCGAGGGTCAGGGGGGATGTGAGGTCAGTCATGCGTTTTAAATGCCTCCTTGATCCGCGCCGTCAATTTTGACCCCGCGGCAATCACCCTTCGGAAATGTCTGCGCCCAGCTCGCGCATATGAGTCAGGAAGTCCGGATAGCTCGTCGCGATCATCGAGATGTCGTCAACCTGCACCGGCTTCTGCGCGGCTGTTCCCATGATCAGGGCGCTCATGGCAATCCGGTGGTCATGGCGCGTCTCGACCAGTCCGCCGCCCGGAGGCGGTCCGCCACAGCCCTGTACTGCGAACCCATCCGGCCGCTCCTCGGCCGCGACGCCATTGGCGCGCAGCATGGCAACCACCGCGCCAATGCGGTCGGATTCCTTGACGCGCAGCTCTTCGGCGCCGGTCACTAGGGTTTCGCCCTCAGCAAAGGCCGCCATCACGCCCAGGATCGGGAACTCATCAATCATGGACGGCACAAGCCGCTCCGGTACGGCCTTGCCGGACAAGGGTGCAGAGCCGGCATGAATGTTGATCAGCCGTTCACCGGCCGCGTCGCCGGCTTCCTCGGCGCCAAGGTGGGCGCCCATCAGGTTCGCGACATCATAAAAGCCGGACCGGGTGAGATTGGACATGACACCTTCGACCATCACATCGCCCTGGGGCGAGAGAATGCCGGCGGCAACCAGGAAGGCGGCCGAAGACGGATCGCCCGGAATTGCCGCATCGATCGCGGTCAGTTTCTGCCCGCCCGCCAGCGACACGCGCACGCCTTCACCCGACATGCGCTCTGTGCCGACCTCGACCCCGAAGCCTCTCAACATGCGTTCGGTATGGTCGCGCGTCTGGCGCGTCTCTTCGACAATGGTCGTGCCGACTGCATTTAGTCCTGCCAGCAAGACGGCCGATTTTACCTGCGCTGAGGCTACCGGCGGCACATAGGTGATCGCCTTCAGGCTTTCGGTTCCGACAATGGCGAAGGGCAGCTTGCCATCCGGCCCGGCCGTATCGAGGCCGCGCATCAGGCGCAGCGGCTTCAGGATGCGGTTCATCGGACGAGAGCGCAGGCTTTCATCGCCCGTCATCTCCACATTGATCGGATAGCCCGAGACCAGTCCCATCATCAGGCGCGATCCCGTGCCCGAATTGCCGAAATCCAGCACCTTGTCAGGCTGGCTGAGGCCCTTTTCTCCGACGCCAGTCACTTCCCACGCGCCCGGCCCCGTCTGTTTCACGGTCGCGCCGAGGGCTTCCATAGCCCACCCCGTACGCAGCACATCCTCGCCTTCCAGCAGGCCGGAAAACCGGCTTGTTCCTGCCGCCAGACCTCCAAAGATCAGGGCCCTGTGAGAACAGGATTTGTCCCCCGGCGCGCGCACAACGCCCTTGAGACTTTTTACGGGACTGCTGGTCCAGACCATTTCAGGTACATTCCATGGTTGATTGATAACGTGAAATGGGGCTTTGACAGTGTGCAGCGTTCATGGCAAGCGCCCGCCCATATCAAATTCAGAGAAGACCCAAAGGAGGCTGTTGCCCGTGTCGAAAGACAAACTTGGAACCAAACAGGTCTGCCCGTCCTGCGAGGCACGCTTCTACGACCTCAACAAACGCCCCTGTGCCTGCCCGAAATGCGGCGAGGAGTTTGACCCCGAAGACGAAGTCATCCGCACCACTATCACCAAGGTAAAAGCCAAGGCCGCCAAGGCTGCGGTGAAGACCGAGGACGATGATGAGGATGATGAGGACGAAGACGACACCGCCGCCCGCAGCAATGATGATGGCGATGACGACGAGGACGATGAAGCCGACGAAGAAACGGCCAAGGAACTTGGCGGCGACGAAGAGGAAGTGATCCTCGAAGGCGCATCCGAAGAGGACGAGGACGGCGACACGCCTGCCAAGGTGCCAGCCGGTTTCAACGAAGAGGGTGTCGACGATGATGATGACGACGTCCTGCTCGACGATGACGACGATACCGACTTCGAAATTGACGCCGATGACGATGACGATAACGACGATCTGCCTCTCGATGACGAGGAAGATGAAAAATAGACTTGAATCACGGAAGCGGCGGATGTAACTGCGTCGCTTCCGGTTCGGGGCCATAGCTCAGTTGGGAGAGCGCTTGCATGGCATGCAAGAGGTCGTCGGTTCGATTCCGTCTGGCTCCACCATTTTCTTCGCCGCCCGATCCGGGCCCCGCGAAGGCCCATATTTCCTGAACCTCGCATGAATATTCAGGCCCTGACGCCGCACACTATCGTGATGCCGTGCCTCCAAGATGCCCCAATCCGGTCCTTGAACGGGAACCTTTATCCCCCATTTTTATTAGGAACAGTGGAACAGATCGTTCCGTAGTTCGGCATGTCTGTCTCTTGTGACGGAAAGGATTGGAACGATGACAACAGACCTGAAAACGAACCCGTTTGAAAGCGATGCCTTCGTGTACATCCGCCATCTTGATGCCGGAGAGCTTTCGGGACTTCTTCCCGCGAATGCGATCGACCAGATCGACGAACCAGAGGATTTGTTCGTCGTGGCATCGGCCGACGGAGTCCACCTGGCTGTGGTTCAGGGGCGCGAAGCCGCCTTTGCCGCTGCCCGGTCGCACGACCTCAAACCGCTGAGTGTGCACTAGGACGCATTCCAAACTAATTCTTGCCTTTCCCTCCCCTTGGTATGAAATTCTTTCATCAACCAAGGGGAGGGTTTGATTATGAAGTGGACCATTCTGGGCTCCGCCTGTCTGAGCATGGCCATTCTGGCCTCCTGTGGCCAACCGGCCTCGACGGATGCGGCGGCCGGACCTGACATCGGCGGGCTTGTCTCGACCGAAGGCGACTTCGCCACCAACCTCCAGACCGCCCTGATCGAAGCCGAACCCGGCAGCACGGTCCAGCTCCCCGAAGGTCATTTCCACCTGGAGACAGGTTTGTCGCTTGATGTCCACGGCGTGACGTTGATGGGCGCGGGCGAGGACAAGACCATTCTGGATTTTGCCGGACAGACCGGCGCGGGCGAAGGCCTGCTGGTGACCTCCGACGGTGTCACACTGACCGGCTTTGCCATCCGCGACACCAAGGGCGACGGGATCAAGTCCAAGGGGGCCGACCGGATCACCTATCGCGACCTGACCGTAGAATGGTCAGGCGACCCCGATGAGACCAATGGCGCCTATGGCGTGTATCCGGTCGAATCGCAGGATGTGCTCATCGACAACGTCACCGTGCGCGGCGCCTCCGATGCAGGCATCTATGTCGGCCAGTCCAACAATATCATCGTCCGCAACTCTCTCGCGGAGTTCAATGTCGCCGGCATCGAGATCGAAAATTCGATGCATGCTGACGTCTATGGTAACACGGCCCGCTACAATACCGGCGGCATCCTCGTCTTCGACCTGCCGGACCTGCCGCAGACAGGTGGGCATTCGACCCGCATCTTCGACAATGAAATCGTGGACAACAATACGCGCAATTTTGCTCCCGCCGGCAATATCGTGGCCGGTGTGCCGTCCGGGACCGGCGTGATCATCATGGCGAACCGCAACGTGCATGTGTTCTCCAACACATTCTCCAACAACCGGTCTGCGCATGTCCTCCTGACCGCCTATCCCGAGCCGTTCAGCGACGAAGCCTACAATCCGATCCCACGCGATGTCGTGTTGAGCGGCAATTCCTATTCGGGGGGCGGCGATGATGCGCAGGGCATGCTGCAACCCATCGCCGCCGCTATCGGCGGACAGCTTCCGGCCATCGTCGCCGACGGTGTCGCCACCTGGGAAACGGGCAGTGTTCCGACCACCAATATTTCCGTTCAGGAAGACGGGTCCGTCGGCTTCCTTGACCTCGGCATCGGCAAGTACCCTCTCGACCCGGCCAGCATCGCACCGTCGAAGCAGCGCCCAACAGCCATGCCGGTCGAACAGCCGGCAGCAGTCGTTCTGCCCCAGGACGAAGGCTAGCCACCTATCCGATGATTGCGCGCTTTGTCCTTGCTGCCCTTCTGCTGGTATCTGCCTGCAGCGGTCGCACGGACGAAGCCGCAACCCCCTCGCTTGAGACGATCCTGAGTGGCACGCCTGCGCCGGCGCTGTCGGACTACGGATTGTTTGCCGATCAGGCCAGGGCGCAGCCCGCGAAAGGCGTCGTGGCTTACGACCTGGTCAATCCGCTGTTCTCCGATCATGCGATCAAGCACCGCTTTGTCTTTGTGCCCGGAGACCAGGAGGCGAAATATTCCGCGACCGACGTCTTCGATTTTCCTGTCGGCACGGTGCTGGTAAAGACGTTCTCTTTCGCGCCAGACATGCGCGCGCCCGAAACTGGCCAGTACAAGGTCGAGACGCGCCTGCTGATCCACAAGGAAGATGGTTGGGCCGCCTTTCCCTATGTCTGGAATGCCGCAGGCACCGAAGCGGTCTATGCACCGGCCGGGAAGCATGTCGATCTCGACATGATCGACCCCGCAGGCACCCCCCTGTCGATCCGCTATGCCGTCCCCAACAAGAACCAGTGCAAGACCTGTCACCAGAGCGGCGATGCCGTGCTGCCCATCGGACCAAAGGCGCGAAACCTGAATCATGAGGGTCCGGTCGGCATCAACCAGCTCGCGGACTGGCAGCGCCGGGGCATGATTGACGGCGTGCCCGCTCATCCGCCCATCGTTCCCGCCGTCTGGGACACCCGCCTTCCGGTCGAGTCCCGCGCCCGCGCCTATCTCGATATAAACTGCGCCCATTGCCATAAGGCAGACGGATCAGCCTCCAATTCCGGCCTCTGGCTCGGTTGGACCGAGTCCGATCCCGTGAAGATTGGCCTCGGCAAGCATCCGACCGCGGCCGGGCGCGGCTCAGGCGGGCGGATCATGGTCGTGGAACCGGGCCAGCCCGATCAGTCTATCCTGGTCTTCCGCATGGCCTCTGACGAGGCGGGCATCGCCATGCCGGAACTTGGCCGCAGCGTGATTGATGAAGACGGCCTGGCGCTTGTCCGGGAATGGATCGGAAGCCTCGACGTGCAGGAGTAGTTCCAGCCTTGCCCTTGCCGGACCGCAGGCATAGGGTGCGCGCGTTTTGCACCCTTAAGAATGGCTCATCATGCCCGACACCCAGACCCCCAACTTGCCCGTGACCCTGGCTGACATCGAAGCGGCTGCCAGCCTGCTCGACGGCCAGATCGTTCGCACGCCGCTGAACCTGTCCCGGACACTGTCGCAGATTACGGGCGCGGAAGTCTGGGTGAAGTTCGAAAACCAGCAATTCACCGCCGCCTTCAAGGAGCGCGGCGCGCTGAACAAGCTGTCGAAACTGACCGATGATGAGAAGCAACGCGGCGTGATTGCGGCCTCGGCCGGCAACCATTCGCAAGGCGTGGCCTATCATGCCCGCCGCCTCGGCATCCCGGCAACCATCGTGATGGCCAAGACCACGCCCTTCAGCAAGGTGGAGCATACACGCGGCCACGGCGCCCGCGTCCTGCTGGAAGGCATGATCTTCGACGAGGCCAAACAGCACGCCATGGAAGTGTGCGAGCGCGACAATCTCACCTTCATCCATCCTTTCGATGATCCGGACATCATTGCCGGTCAGGGCACGATTGCGCTCGAAATGCTGGCGCAGAACCCGGATCTCGACACACTGGTCGTGCCGATTGGCGGCGGCGGCCTGATCAGCGGCATCGCGATCGCGGCCAAGGCACTGAAGCCGGACATCAAGATCATCGGCGTCGAAGCCGCCATGTATCCCTGCATGTATGCCGCCCTGCGCGGGGAGACGCCCAAGACGGGCGGCGCCACGATTGCCGAAGGCATCGCGGTAAAAGAAGCTGGCGAACTCACTCGCCAGATCTGCGCCGAATTGATTGATGAGATTGTCCTCGTCGAGGAAGAGCATCTCGAGCGTGCCATCACGCTTTATGTCGAGGTCGAGAAGACGATTGCCGAAGGCGCGGGCGCCGCCGGCCTCGCCGCTCTGCTGGCCCATCCGTCGCACTTCCAGGGCCGCAAGGTGGGCCTTGTCCTCTGCGGCGGCAACATCGATACGCGACTGCTCTCCTCAGTGCTGACGCGCGCACTGGTCCGCGAGCATCGTCTCGCCTCGATCCGTATCATTGGCGATGACCGGCCGGGCCTGCTTGCGCTTGTCTCAAAGATCATCGGCGACCAGGGCGCGAACATCATGGAAGTCGCGCACAATCGTATCGCACTGGATGTGCCGGCCAAGGGCGCCGAATTCGACATTCTCATCGAGACGCGCGATGCCCAGCACACCCAGGAAGTCATCGACGCCCTGGCGCTGGCCGGCTATCCGCCCCGCTCGCTCTGACCATAACCAGTCGCCGAGGTGACTTGGCGGCGAGACCCACATAAACCAGACTGAACATCCCCGCTCACTGGAGAGTCACATGATCCGGACCATTACCGCAGCCATCGCCGCCAGCTTCCTGTTCGCTGCCTGCAGCAGCGGCACAGACACAGCCGACCTGGATGCCACCTTCGAGACCTACCTGCCCTGGGATTCCGAAAGCTCCAGCGTGGAGACGGGAATGGGCGGCCTCGAATATATTGTGCTGAAGGAAGGGCCTGATGGCGGCGCCAGCCCCGTGCCGACAGACATGGTGCGGGTCCATTATGAAGGCCGTACCGCGGCCGGCGACAAGTTCGACTCCTCCTATGATCGCGGCTCGCCCTCCATGTTCCGCCTCAATCAGGTCATCCCCGGCTGGACACAGGGCCTGCAGCAGATGACCGAGGGCGATGTCTATCTCTTCTACATTCCGAACGCCCTCGCCTATGGCAACCGCAATCGGGGCGACGTCATCAAGGCGGGGGATGATCTCGTTTTCCAGGTCGAACTCGTTGAAGTGATGGAGCCGAAATCGGCCGACACCGAGGCCTGGGACAAGTACACGCCGTGGAATTCCGACCTGCCGGAAGTGAAGACGACGGAGTCCGGCCTGCAATATGTCGTGCTGGACAGCGGCGATGAAGCAGGCGCAAGCCCGGCCAATGGCCAGATGGTCGCCGTCTATTATGAGGGCCGCCTCGCCGAGACCGGCGAAATGTTCGACAGTGCGTTCGAGCGCGGACAGCCGGAAATGTTCCCGTCCGACCGACTGATCCCCGGCTGGGTCGAGGCGCTGGGCATGATGAAGCCGGGTGATCGCTGGCTGATGTATATTCCGTCCGACATCGCCTATGGCGCGCAGGGCACGCCCGGTGGCCCCATTCCCCCAAATGCCGACCTCATGTTCGAAGTCGAGCTGCTTGATGTAATGAATTAGCGTTTTCGGTAGGGGTTTCGCGTTTTTCGTAGAGGCTCTACCGGCGCGACAATATCCGCTCGGAAGAAGATGGGGAGTTCCAGAGACGTCTGGAACCACGGTCTTTGCTGGCCACCCGTTTCGTCGCGGACATCTTCCGAAACACGCCGCATCACAGCCTCAATGTCTATACGGTCTTCTGACAGTACATTGCGCGCGAACGCACCTGCGAAGCGTGACTCCGCCGCGCCATCGTCATGCTGTTCGCCCGGCGCGTCGGCATAGGCGATGACGACCTTGTCACGCCCAAAGCTCTCCGAAAATCCGGGTTCGATGCCCTTTTGACCTCCGAGCCTGAACGGCCGTCCGCAATCGACCAGCACGATGATGGCCTGAGCCATGGCGGTCTCCAATTGTGTCACCAGATCGGCCAACTTGATGGCCTCCTCCCGCACCCCGCTGGTGTCATAGGGAATCGGGCCGTCCGGGATCAGGTAATTCTCGCCCTCCAGCGAGGTGCCGTACCCGGCGAAATAGACAAGCCCGACCGCAGCCGGGCCCGCAGCTCTCAAGCGATCCTGAAATCCGGCGACCGCATCCTGAAAGGCGCCCCGGTCAGAGTTGCGGACATGAATGGTCTCGTAGCCGCTCGACAGCAGGCTGGTCGCCACCTTCTCCCCATCCGCCATCGTGTTGGGCAGGCGCAATCCGTCCGAGTCGCGATACTCGTTCGAGAAAACGAGCGCCTGCCGCAAGGCGGGCCGATCCTGCGAAGGCGCCCCGTCATCCCCCGGCAGGACCCAGGACCCAATCTTGATATCGGATGACCGCCGCTGAAGGCGGGAAAGGTTCATCGGCTCCTGCCGCTGCAGCGTTTTCTCGAGCACGTCGAGCCGGACCTGTTCAAACATGTCGCGCACGGTGGTCGCCGGTTCATTGAGCCGCGTGCCAAGCGCGCCGGCATATGGCCCATTGCCATCATCAGTGCGGCCATCGCTGGCCGTTTCGCCCTCCCAGGTCGCAAAGGACAGGAACATGTTGCGTTCCCCTGCCCCACCCGCAGTCCGTCGAAGGCCCCGGAAAGACTCCCCGCCACCTAGCGTGCGCTGGGCTTCCGGCAGTTTCAAAACGTTTCGGCAGGCATCGATCGCCACCACGCTCGGTGCCTCAAGCGCGTCCAGTTTCTCCATCAGCCAGTCAAGCGAGACCGAATCGTCCCACAGCGCGTCATCCAGCACGTCGGCTTCTTCCACCGGGATCAGGTAATTGCCGCCTGTCTCTCGGGCCGCTCCATGGCCGGAATAGTAGAAGAACCCCAAAGCGTCCGGGCCGGCCGCCTGCAGCAAATTCACATAGTCCCGGATTATGCTCATCATGGACGAGCGATCCGCGTCGCGCACAATGTCGCCGCTCACCAGCTGGAACCCGCAATTCCGAATCCCGTCAGCCACGACAAGGGCATCATTGATGGGGTTCGCCAACGTTCCAATGCCGCTGGAATAGGCCGCATTCCCCATGATCAGGGCAATGCGCGGTGTCTCAGCAGCTTCCTGTGCCCGCCCCGGCCACGGCATTGCTGCCGCGCCCCCAAGAAGCATCATGTGACGACGTGAAATCATCTTCACCCTCTTTGGCGGCCAGTGCACTGATGTTGCCGATGCAAGTCGCCCCGTCAACGTCACACGCATTTTTGGGTTGCCTCCATCTGGGTCGGCTGACAGGAAGAGTCGGAATTTGATCAGGGGACCAGAGATAGTGACGATTACAGCAGACCAGCTTGCCCGAATTGCCCTCGACGCCGGAGCGCTCATCATGGAGATCTATGAGAGCGATTTCGATGTGGAGCGGAAGGGCGACGCCTCCCCTGTCACCGAAGCCGACCAGCGCGCTGAAATCCTTATCCTGACAGCCCTCGCCGAGGCCGAGCCTGACCTGCCGGTGATTGCCGAGGAATCCTTCAGTGAGGGCAATGTGCCGGAACATGGCGCCCGGTTCGCTCTGGTCGATCCGCTCGATGGCACAAAGGAATTCGTCAACAAGAATGGCGAATTCACCGTCAACATTGCTATCATTGAACACGGACGCCCGGTCATGGGGGTCGTCTACGCCCCGGCCAAGGATCGGCTGTTCGTGGCCGAAAGTCACAATTCAGCCTGGCAGGCCAAGGTCGCGCCCGGAAAGCCGGTGCCCGGCACCCGCGCGCCGATCAAGATCCGGTCCGCGCCGGATGAGGGCCTGACCGCAGTTGCCTCGAAATCCCACCGCTCGGCCGAAACCAATGACTGGCTCGCAAAATTCGACGTCGCTGAGACGGTCGGCGCCGGATCGTCCTTGAAATTCTGCCTGATCGCGGCCGGCGAAGCCGACCTCTATCCTCGTATGGGCCGCACCATGGAATGGGACACCGCGGCCGGTCATGCCGTGGTAGAAGCTGCGGGTGGCCGCGTCCTGACCGAGGACGGCACGCCCCTGCTCTACGGCAAGACCGAGCGCGGCTATGACAATCCCCACTTCATCGTCTATGGCGACGTGACCCCCGCCTGAGCCTCGATCTCGATTTTTCCCGATAAACCTGCCAAAATCGCGGGCAGAGGATTTAGAGCATGGCACGTCGATATTTCGGGACTGATGGTATTCGCGGTCGCGCGAACACGCCCCCCATGACCGCAGAAATCGCGCTCAGGCTGGCCATCGCAGCGGCCCGCACCTTTGCGCCGGATGGGGGCCGTGAAGTCATTATCGGCCGCGACACGCGCCGCTCTGGCGACATGATCGAAGCTGCGCTCATCGCGGGCCTGACAAGCATGGGGCTGAAACCGGTCCTGCTGGGGATTGTCCCCACTCCGACGGTCGCGCTGATGACACGAGAGACCGGCGCGGCGCTTGGCCTGATGATCTCGGCTTCCCACAACAAGGCCGACGACAATGGCATCAAGCTGTTCAGCCCTGACGGCATCAAGCTGACCGATGCGGAAGAAGAGGCCATCGAAGCTGGCATGGCGACCGCTTTCGAGGGGGACTTCGCCGCACCGCCTGCCATCGCAACCCCGCACCGGATGACAGGGGCAACCCTGCTCTACCTTGAACGCTGCCTCGAAACAGTGGGTACGGGCATTGATTTCTCCGGCCTCAAGATCGTCCTCGATTGCGCCCATGGCGCTGCCTTCGAAGTTGGTCCGGCTGCCCTGCGCCGGCTCGGCGCGGACCTGACAATCATCGGCGACAGGCCGGATGGGCTGAACATCAATGCGGGCGTCGGATCTACATCCACGGACCGTCTGAAATCCACCGTTCGCCAGTCCGGCGCGGACATCGGCATCGCCTTCGACGGAGATGCTGATCGCCTGATCGTGATCGACGAGCTGGGCACCGAAGTGGATGGTGACCAGGTCATGGCGCTTATTGCTGGGGAACTGAATCGCACTGGCCGTCTCTCCGGCGGCGGCATGGTGGCTACCATCATGTCGAACATGGGGCTGGCCGAATACCTGAAAGGCCTGAATTTGACGCTCGCCCGCACCAGGGTGGGTGACCGCTATGTTGGTGAGCATATGCGCCAGCACGGGTTCAATCTCGGCGGCGAACAGTCCGGACACATCATTCTGTCCGATGTCTCGACCACAGGCGACGGCCTGCTGGCCGCCCTGCAGGTCCTGAAGGCCGTGGCGTCCAGCGACCGCCCCGCGTCCGACGTGTTGCGCATATTCGATCCGGCGCCCCAGGAATTGGTCAATGTCCGCTTCAACGGGAAGAACCCGATGGACACGCACTCGGTGAAGGCCGCCCTGGCTGAGGCCGACGACATGCTCGGAGACCGTGGGCGGATGGTCGTGCGCAAATCCGGCACCGAACCCCTGATCCGTGTCATGGCCGAAGCGCTGGACGAAGACCTGATGCAGCGTGCCCTCTCACTTGTGGTCACTGCAGTCGAGGCCGAAGCCTGACAGCATAGTCCCGCAACTGCTGGTCTTTTGGCGGATTATCCGCCCGAATGGGCTCGATAAGTCTTTGTCAGGATTTTCCCTATATATCTTTTGCCTCATCGGGGGATGGACCATGACGTTTGACGCACGGGGCGGCAAGAAATCATCGGGTGGCAATACGCTCGTCTTTGGCGCGATCACGCTGACCGTGGTGGCCGGGGCCTTTTTCGCCGTCCTCAACCTTCCGAAGCCGGTTGCGAGCAACCACCTGACGCTCACACAGACAGAAAGTACAGCGGTCACGATAGAGGCCCAGTATGCGGCCTTTTCCGGAAAATCCGCACATGACTTTCTCACCACGCTCGGCCGGGTCGATCCTGACGCATATGCCAGTCTCGACCGCCGTCTTGCCAAGACAGACCCGTACGACCACACACAGATCGCAATGGAGGCAGCCAGCGCAGTGCTTGCCCGGCACAAATCAAGGCTTGCCCAGGCGAACACACGCCATGTCGACAAATGGCTCGACATGACCCGCACCCAGCTCAGGAGCGCCTCCAAATCCAGGCATCGCTGGTGCGCCGGCAGCCGGTATCAGGACTTCAACACCGTCTCCGGCCTGTCCGGCCAGATGGCAGCGGCGTCCGACCTGGCCGATCTCGGTGCGGAATTGTCTGACTACACGTTCGATACGATCAGCCTGGCCCTGATGGCCGTCGAGGATGCACGCACCGCGCCCGTCAAGCATGGCGCGCTGACCCATCAGGACGAAGCCGCGCTCCAGGGCGTCGCCATGTCCCTGATATCGGACCCCCAGATCATGCCGCTCATCCTGGCGTCAGGACCGGAGGGCCCCCCGGAATCCGCATTCGCCTCCCTCGACATGTGCCAGCTTGGCGTGACGGCTGTTACGGCGTTGAAAACATTGCCTCAGGGAACGAAGGGCCGGGCCTTCGCTGAGCTTATCCGGTCGGCGGATTTCGATGGCGGCGATCTGAGCAAACTGAGAAGCCTGTCAAAGCTCTAGGCTATGTCTTCCCGGTACCCGCTTGCGCCAGACGCCATTCCAGCACGTCGATCCGGTCCTGTCCGAAGAAGGCTTCCCCGTCGAATACCATCAGCGGTACACCCCAATGGTGCGGGTCCTGCGCGGCCTGATTCTCGGCGATCACGCCCTCCAGCCGATCCGCTTCGGACCCCTGCCGGGCATCCAGCTCCGCCAGATCAAACCCCGCCCGCGCGGCCGCATCGTTGAGCGCGGCGCCCTCTGTCCATGCCCCGCCTGACCAGATCAGGGTCGATACCTCGTCGAGGAAGGCCCAGCCCGCCTCATCTCCCGCCTCGCAGGCAAGAATACCGAGCCGTGTCAGCCGGCCGATATGCGGCTGCTCAGCGGAGATTTCTCGGGTCATCATGTTCATCACCACCGGGTCCGGGTTGAGCGCCCCCAACGGCAAGTCGAGATATTGCGACAGACGGACAATGTCCCGCATCAGGTATGGCACCCATTGCGGCCGGACTTCGGAAAAGAATTCCGGTGTGCGAATGGCAATCGGATAGACCGGGCGCGGGCGCACCCGCACATCCCATTTCGCCTGTAATGCGCGCAGGCGTTTCGTTGCGAGGTAGGAATAGGGCGAACGAAACGACCAGAAGACGTCAACGGTTTTCATGCTGCCACCTTGGCGGCGTATTGACGTCTTCACAAGACCCGGTTTTACCCCCATTTAGCCGTCATGAGCCTTGACCAGACCTTCCGCCAATTCATGGACAAATTCCAATTGCCGGACTTTTCCGCCATGGACTGGAAAGGTTCGGTGGATCGGCTGCGTCAGCAATTCTATGTCGCCAGCCGTGCTATTGAGCGGGACGCGCCGGAAATGGCGAACATCTCGCTGATCACCATCCCCGGCCCCGGCGGGCCGATGAAGGCGCGCATCTATACCCCGCTCGGCGCGGGCATTCCGCCCGGCCCCGGCATCGTCTTCTTCCATGGCGGCGGCTTTGTGCTCGGCGATCTCGACAGCCATGACATGATCTGCAAGCGGCTCGCCGAAGGCGCGCGCTCCCGGGTCATCGCCGTCGACTACCGACTCGCCCCGGAACACAAATTCCCCGCCGCCCATGAGGATGCACTGGCCGCATGGAACTGGATCACGACCCATGCCGACACTTGCGGCATTGATCCCGGCCGGCTGGCCGTATGCGGCGACAGCGCGGGCGGGAATTTGTCCGCCTTCCTAGCCCAGGAATTGTTGCGCACGGGCAAGAAGGGCCCCGCCTTCCAGCTCCTGCTCTACCCACTCGTCCAGTTCGTGGACATCCGCACAAAGAAGATGACCTTCCAGGAGGGCGGCTTCTTCATTTCGGCAAACCTGTTCGAGTATTTCCGCGATGCCTATATCGGCGAGGATGCCGAGCGCATGGATCCGCGTGTCTCGCCCCTGTTTGCTGAACCGAACGCCTTCAAGGGACTGCCCCCGGCGCACTTTGTCCTGTGCGGCTGGGATCCGCTGAAGGATGAAGGCCTCGCCTATGCCGACAAGATGGCGAGCTTTGGCGTGCGCGTCAGCGTGCGTGAACATCCCGGCATGGTGCATGGTTTCATGAACATGACCGCCCTGTCGGATGCGGTCCGGATTGCCATCCGGGATGCCGGTGTCGAAGCTGGCCGGGCGCTCGGCGCCATCTGACCCCCACATAAAAAAGGGGGCGACCCGAAGGCCGCCCCCAGTGTTGCATTCGAGGGCAATCAGTTGCTGCCGCCGAACCGCTTGGTCACGCTGATCTTGAACGTACGACCGAATGGGTTGTGCGTATATGGATCATAGTTGACATCAAAGGCCGCGAATGGCGGGTCTTCATCGGTCACGTTGACCACGGACAGGCCGAAGTCGATGCCGCCGAGGGCCTCGGACTGCAGACTGTAGAACAGGTCAAATGTGGTCTGGCTGTCGATATTCTCGCCAACACCGCCACGGGCCGCAGCTGAACGTTCGTCCTTGTAGCTGTCGATGTGACGCATGACCGCCCGGAAATTGTGATCTCCGAGGGCGTAGTTCGCAAACACGTTTGCTTTCCACTGCGGCATGGACCGGGTGAAGTTCGACCGATTGAACTGGCCGACATAGTCACCGCCGCCGATACCCAGGCCTTCAACAAAGTAAGGGTCCACCTGGTATTCGATGATGTAGGTCGCATCGGTGCCCAGGGTGAACTCGGCCGTGTTGCTGAGATCCCAGCTATTCTGCATCCGCAGGTCAACACCGGAGGTCTGGATATCCGGACCATTGGTAATGTTGGTGCGAACCCGAGCGATTGTGGATGCCGTCGGGGCGGTCGGATCGTTGAACGTAATCCGGGCAAGGATGGCATCATCATCTGTCGTTGGGGTCGCCAACGCAGCCACCGCTGCATTCACAATGTTCGCCTGCTCTTCCACGATAACCGGGTCGGAGAAGTCGAAATTGTAATAATCCAGCGAAGCGGAGAAGTTGCCGACTTCATAGATGCCGCCGAGGTTGAAGCTGAAGGCTGATTCCGGCTTCAGGTCCGGGTTGCCATACGTGTCGACCGCCTTGAACGCCGAGGCAGGCGCAACATATTGCAGCGTCGTGCCGACACCGCTCAGCTGGTTCAGGGTTGGCCCTTTGAACGAGGTCTGGGCGGAACCACGCAGGGCGAAAGTGTCATTCACCTGCCATTTGGCCGCAACCTTCGGATCGAAGGTCGAGCCGATGTCACCACCATAATCCTCGTAGCGGACGGCAAACTGCATATCGACCGTCTCGAAGAGTGGCACCTGCAATTCCCCGAAGATGGCGAAGATGGTCTGGTCTTCATCCGCGGCATTTGTCCCGGCAAGGAACGAATAAGGCCCCGTACCGCCGGGTCCCGGCGTCACGTCAAGATTCGTCAGGTCAGACGGTTCAAGCTTGTAGCTTTCGCGGCGGACCTGTACGCCCGCTGCCCAGCCGACACTTCCGCCTGCAGCCTGTACATTGCTCTGTCCCGACAGAACGCCGTCAAAGACCAGCAGGTCCGTATTGGCGACGGTCAGGCTCGGATCAGTGATCCAGTCCGCTAGCGTGACGGAGTTTTCAAGGCCCGCCACATAGTTCGGATTGGCCTCGCCCGTTACGGCATTTGACGGAATGGCATTCGAGAACGGGTTGTAATACTCACACGACCCGCCTCCGGCCACGAGAGAGCCGGTATATCCGGCCGCATACGGCACGGTACCCGTAGCCGGATCGACGCCGGTATTCGGATCTGTACAGACCCCAAAGCCACGCAGCGCGGAGGTCAGGCCCGTAATATAGGTGTCATTGGTCAGCCGCTCGCTTTCCGTGGCCGAATAGCTCAACGCAGCATCATAGTGGACACCGTTTTCGAAATCGCCGGCATAGGAGCCAGCAGCCCGCCACGTCTCGTTCGTACGGTAACCTTCCTGCGAACTGCCGGTGCCGGGAAAGCCGCCCCAGCCGAACGTCCGACCAATAAACAGGGCCCCGATGGCCGATGCGGGGAAAGCACCCGGATTATCCGCAATATATTGCTGGTAACCCGGAGCACTTGCGGGAACGAACTGGTTCAGCAGAGATTGCGGGGGATAGGAAGGTGACGTTTTCCAGCTAGGCACATCCGAATACGCATAGAGAGCCTCAAGGTGCAGGGTCGCTCCATTGGACATGTCGCGGTTGTACTCGGAAAAGACCTGATAACGTTCCTCTTCTTCGACAAGGTTGTCGAAATTCGTGAACTGGAAGCGGCAGGTCCCGGAAACGACAATCGCTCCGACATCTTCACAGCCAGCATCGTTCGTGGCGCCTTGGATGGGGGCGCCAGAAGCACCCAGCGGGACATAATACCCTGGATTAGACAGCGAGGACCAACCCCCAACCGGGTTCTGATCATAAGGCAGAACTGCCCAGTCCTTTTCATTCAGCAGCACTTCGCTGCGCTTGCTGTAGCCGACCGACGTCACCCAGTTGAAATTGTCGCCCTGCAGGCCGTAGGCGGCGGAAATGTCATACTCACCATCCGAGCCATCGAATTGCGAATACGATCCGCCGACTTCAAACCCGTCGAGGTCCTGATTGGTGATGAAGTTCACGACGCCAGCAATGGCATCGGAGCCGTACAGGGCCGCCGCGCCGTCTTTCAGCACTTCGATCCGGCCAATAGCGGCGGTCGGTATATTGTTCGTATCAACGAAAAGTTGCGCCTGCTCGCCGATCGAATAGGGGTGGTAGGTCTGGCGGTGGCCGTTGATCAGGACCAGGGTCCGGGCCGGGCCAAGGCCGCGCAAATTGATGTTGGACGTCCCTTCCAGCCCGTTCGAGGAGAACTGGTTGGTCTGTCCATCCACGCCCGAGGACGGGCCGAGGTTACGGATCAATTCCGTGATCGAAGGCTGGCCTTCCAGCTTCAGGTCTCCAGCGGTCAGCACGTCGACCGGCAGGGCCGCATCTTCCGGCGTACCCGCAATAAACGAGCCGGTCACTGTCACGGTCGACTGCCGCAATTCGCTCCCGGTCTCTTCCTCCTGCGCCAAGGCCGGCATACCGACTGCCAGCGCAACGCAAGACGCACTAATCCACATTCTAGCTTGGTGTTTCATATACTTCCTCCCGTGATGTGAGAGACCGAATCTGAAGTCCGGTTCTTGTCTCACTCGGGAACAGCATATGTCCGCTTCCGCGGGGGAATAGGGTAATCTTGTTGTGCAGCGCAATATTTCGCTTCTGAAACATGTCCGTCAGTTTATGTTACAACGTTGTCGTAACGTCCCTGCCGGGGTGCCGCTGCCTAGTTTCTGAACAAATTCCTCCAGAGTCGGCCGGATTGTGGCGTATATGTTACAGTATCTGACAAACCCTCAGCTTGCTCGCCTTTTCAGGCTGAATCCGCCGAAATTAGGATTACTTTCGTACCAAGCCGCCATGAAGAGCGGGCTCCGAAATACCCTCCCGGAACTACAAATAACACAATCAGGAAACTGCTATGCACCTCAAACATTCGTTGTTTGCGACGGCTTCTGCCGTCCTTCTCATTGCGACCAACGCTCAGGCTCAGGAAGCCGAATCCGACCGCGAATCCGCGATCGACCGCGTGCTTGGAACGGTCACCGTCACCGCTACCAAGAAAAAAGACGTCGAGAACGTTCAGGATGTTCCCGTCGCTGTCACCGCCTTCAACTCCGACACGCTTGACGCGCTGAACGTCACCACGCTGGAAAGCCTGTCCTACTCCTCCCCCAACGTCTCCCTGGATGATGTCGGCACGTCCCGCGGCACGGCGAACTTCGCCATTCGGGGTCTTGGCGTGAACTCGTCCATCCCATCCATCGATCCGGCCGTTGGCGTCTTCATTGACGGCGTCTACCTCGGCGTGAACACCGGCGTGGTGGTCGACCTGTTCGACGTCGACAGCATCGAGATCCTGCGCGGCCCGCAGGGCCTGCTCTTCGGTCGCAACACGACTGGCGGTGCCGTCGTCGTGAACACCGGCAATCCGTCGGACGAATTCACCTACAAGATCGGCGCGAAAGTCGACGGTCCGGTTGACGAAGACCGCGGCGGCGCCAGTGCCACCGTTCAGGGCTATGTCTCCGGCCCGCTGATCGAAGGCGTGCTGAACGGCAAGATCGGCGCATCCTACACGACCGATGCCGGTTATTTCGAAAACCAGTACAATGGCGACAATCACGGCGAACTCCAGACCGCAACCTATCGCGGCGCCCTGGAATTCACGCCGACCGAACGCCTGACCTTCCTCGGCAAGATCGAGTACACCGACAGCCGCGGGGACGGCCCGTCCGGCCAGAACCGGTCTTACTTCGACCGGGACTCGTTCGACTTCTCGATCAACGAGCCGGGCCTGGCAGAAGCCGAAACAGTCTTTGGCTCGCTGCGCACCGATTATGATGTCGATTTCGGCAATGGCCGTATCACCAACATCATCGGCTATCGTGACCTCGATTCCGGCTCGGTCGGCGACATTGATGCGACGCCTTACACCCTGTTCCACTCCGGTTCGGAGTTCACTCAGGAACAGATTTCCGACGAACTGCGCTATGCCGGTACGTTCGGCAAAGCCGACGTGACGACGGGCCTGTACTATTTCGAACAGGAACTCGCCTACACCGAAACGCGTAACCTGCCGACGACCCGTCCGGCCACGCTGCCGGCGACGATCCCGTGGGGCTTCTATGGCGGTGGCCGTCAGGACCACACTGTCTGGGGCGCCTTCGCAAACGTCGACTATGCCTTCACGGACAAGCTGGTTGCCACCTTTGGCCTGCGCTACTCCAATGAAGAGAAAGAGGCAGACATCATCTACATCCGTCCACGCAATGAGTGTTCGGTTGTCAGCGGTTCGTGCTCACCTGCCGGTACCAACGATCTGATCTCCCTGATCACCGGCGGCACCGTGGCTGAGCCCAACGGCTTCACCGATGACAATGAGTGGTCGAACTGGACGCCGAAACTCGGCCTGCAATACTTCTGGACCGACAACCTCCAGACCTATGCGCACTACACCAAGGGCTTCCGCTCCGGTGGCTACAATTTCCGCATCACCGATATCCCGATCTTCAACCAGTTTGTTGCCCAGACCGGTGATTTCGGCTTCGACGAGGAAGAAGTTGATGCCTATGAGATCGGCTTCAAGACCAGCAGCGAAGATGGTCGTATCCAGGTCAACGGCGCTGTGTTCCACACCGCCATCCAGGACATGCAGCGTGAGGTCAATACGGCCGGTGCGTCCGGTGTTGTCCAGAACATCATCAACACGGCAGATGCCTCCATCACCGGTGTTGAAGTCGATGGCCGCGTCGCCTTCGCAGATACCTGGCTCGCCACGTTCAATCTCGGCATGATTGATGCGTCCTATGATGACGTCTTCTTCGATCTCGATGCAGACGGCGTTGTCGGTTCCAGCGATCTGGCCCTCGACCTCCCCCGCGTGCCACAGGCAACATGGGGCGTCGGCCTGATCAAGGACATCGACCTCGGTGACTCCGGCGCGCTCGTCGGTCAGGTCAACTACCAGTATCGTGACCGCATCGCGTATACGGACAGCAACTTTGGCTGGATCCAGTCCGCCAACATGCTGGACGCGAACCTGACCTGGGAAACCCCGATCGACGGCCTCGCCGCCTCGATCTACGGCAAGAACCTCCTCGACGAAGTTCAGGCGGGTAACGACACCCAGCTGCCATTCCCAGGACCGCTCTCGACCGGGCAGAACTATTCCTACCCGGCGCTTCCAGCCGGGGGCACGTTCTCGCCGCTCAAGAAAGGCCGTCTGGTCGGTCTCGAGCTGACCTACGAATACTAGGATCGGCTTCAACAGCGATTTCCTGGAAAGGGCGGCCCCGCGGGTCGCCCTTTCTGCATTCAGCCCCTATGTGAGAGCGCATGACCTCTTCCCCCCCGATTCTCGACATTGCCGATTTCATTGCAGACCCGGTCGATGCCGCCGATTTCCCTGAGCGCTCTGTGCGCTACTGGAACGCCCGCTGGGCCGCCGACCTCGGTCTGGATGATCTGGATGCGGAGAGCCAAGCCAGGCATTTCGGCCGGTTTGATCCCCTGCCCGGCAATCTCGAACGTCCGCTGGCCCTGCGCTATCACGGCCACCAGTTCGGCACCTACAATCCCCAGCTCGGCGACGGGCGCGGCTTCCTCTTCGCACAAATGCGCGATGATCGCGGCCGCCTGCTGGACCTCGGTACGAAAGGCTCCGGACAGACCCCGTGGAGCCGGCAAGGCGATGGCCGCCTGACGCTCAAGGGCGGCGTCCGCGAAATCCTTGCCGCCAATTATCTCGAAGCGCTCGGCGTGAACACGTCGAAGCCCTTCGCGCTCGTCGAGACCGGCGAACAGCTGGCCCGCAATGACGAACCCTCGCCCACGCGCTCCGCCGTGCTCACCCGCCTCTCGCACAGCCATATCCGGTTCGGCAGCTTCCAGCGCCTCGCCTATCTGGAACAGGAAAAAGACCTCGCCCGGCTGGTCGACTATGTCGTGCGGAATTTCCATCCGGAGGCAGAGACCGCAGAGATGGGCCAGCAGGTCGTGAACATGCTCTCGGCCATATCCCATGCGACCGGCCACATGATCGGCCAGTGGATGGCCGCTGGCTTCGTGCACGGCGTCATGAACACGGACAATTTCAACGTCACCGGGGAGACCTTCGATTTCGGGCCGTGGCGCTTCCTACCCGTCTCCGACCCGAACTTCACCGCCGCCTATTTTGACCAGCAGGGTCTCTACCGGTTTGGCCGCCAGCCCCTTCAGGGCGGCTGGGCCCTGCAGCAACTCGCCTCGGCGCTGTTGCCGCTGGCAGAGGCCGAAGACCTGGCCTCAGGACTGAAGCCCTATGAACGCGCATATCAGGAAAGTTTCGTCGCCCACACGCACGCTCTCCTTGGTGTCGCCCCCCTGGGCGATCCTCAGGCGGACACGGAATTCCTGCAAGCCTTCTATGCCTGGATGACCGAAACTGGCGCGAGCTGGCCGCAAACCTTCTTCGACTGGTTCGGCGGTCGCACGAGCGCAGCGCGCGCCGCCGCGTCGCCCCTTGCGGCTCTCTACAAGGAAGATCGCTTCGTCCCGGTGCGCGAAGGCCTGATGGCCCGGACGCCGGTACGATCCGAGCGTCTTGAGCATGCCTATTTCCAGGCCCCTGCCCCGGTCAGCCTGCTGATTGAGGACGTCGAGGCGGTCTGGGCGCCGATTGCGGAATCTGATGACTGGTCTGCGCTTGAGACGAAGCTCAGCCATATCGAGCAGGCGCGCCTTGCCTATGACTGGGCCTGACCGCGCGGATCAGCCTTCCAGTTCGATATCCCAATAGAGATAATCCATCCAGGTTTCATGGAGGTGGTTCGGCGGGAATTTCCGGCCGATTTCCTGAAGCTGGTAATTGTTCGGCCGGGCCGGGCGCCGCATCAGATGCATGTCCGTCTGCTTGAGCAGTTTGCCGCCTTTGCGGAGATTGCACGGGCTGCACGCGGCAACGATGTTTTCCCACGTCGTCCGACCGCCCTTGGAGCGCGGAATGACATGGTCGAAGGTCAGATTCTCCGACGTGCCGCAATAGGCGCACTCAAACCTGTCGCGCAGGAAGACATTGAAGCGGGTAAAGGCCGGCGGGCGATCCTGCCGGACGAAATCCCTCAGCGCAATGACGCTCGGCAAACGGAATTCCGTGCTCGGGCTGCGCACGACATAATCATATTCTGCAATGATATCGACACGATCCAGGAAAACGGCCTTGACCACTTCCTGCCAGGGCCAGAGCGATAGCGGATAATAGGAAAGCGGCCTGAAATCGGCATTCAATACCAGAGCGGGCCGGCCGCTCGGGGGGGCCGAAATGATCTCAGCCATGGAGTGCCTCCATGGACCTGAGATAGTATGCTTGCTCGAACCGACTGAAGGCGTAGCTCCTTTTCGTCTCGCCCCTGCTTTAGGTGATTCACATAATGAGATTATGACAGTTCCGGCGTTTTGCAACGCTTTCCGGACTGTCAGGCCTGAGGGCTGGGCTGGGCTGCCTTGGCGCGCCGGTCATTGATCCAGCCCCAGAGCAGATGGGCCGCGACGCCGCGATACGGCTGCCAGCAGGCTGCGTGCGCCGTGAATTCCTTGATTTCCATACGGGTTTCAGCCTCGGAGAGCAGCTTGTGCGCCTCCATCAGGCCGACATCTCCGACCGGAAAGGCGTCCATCGCGCCGACCGAGTAGAGCAGGAACAATTCTGCAGTCCAGGGACCGATCCCCTTCACAGACACGAGTTCCTTGCGCGCCAGATCGAGGTCTGACGCACACACCCGCTCCAGGTCGAGCAGGCCGGTCGTCATCGCTTCGGCAATGGACACCATGTGGCGCACCTTGGGCCGGGACATGCCGCAGGCCCGGATTGCTTCGGGATCTGCGGCCAGCACGGCCTCCGGCGTCACCTCACCAAACATCGCCTCGGTCCGGCCCCAGATCGTGCCCGCCGCCTTGGTGGACAGCTGCTGATAGGCAATCAGCCGGCACAGGGCGGCGTAGCAGGGGTCGCCCACCCGCCATTCCGGCACGCCCAATTCCTCATAGGCTCGTCCCAGCGCAGGATCTGCCGCGGCGAGTGTCTTGCACGCCGTTGTCAGCTTCCGCCGCGAGGGCGCGGTCAATAGCCCGGCTCCGGTAGCTTGCCGAGCGGGATCAGGCCCATCTTCACCTCATTGTCCTTGATGGTGAAGGTCAGGAAACCGCCATCGGCGGATGAGGTTTCCAGCAGGGTCAGGATGGCATTCTCCTGCTGCCCGAGTCGGCCGGACACTTCCAGCGCGTCACGCAATTCGTCCGCATCCTCGATACGTACGCCGAACGAGCCATTGGCCCGGCCATCGTCAAACGCGAGGTCGCCCTTCAGGCCAAGATCCAGCGGGCCCCAATCCAGCAGGGCCTGCGCAATCTCGACCGCGCCGTCTTCCTGCACCAGCGCGCGGTGGAACCGGCTGGTATCCCCGCCGCTGCGGGCCCAGGCCGGAAAGAAGCTGCGCACTTCGCCAATCAGGCGCGACGGGCCGATCGTGTCGCCCAGGAATTCGGCCCCTTCCGGCGCCGCATTGATCACCAGCCGGTCCCATTGCACAGCAACCATGAGATCGTCTTCAGCGCCTTCGCGGGGTTTCAGATTCAGGGAAAAGCCCGTGGCCGCATAGGTCTCGCCATCAATCAGCGCCGTGGCATTACCCAATTGGAGCCCGATCCGCTCGATGGTCTCCGAATTCCAGGAAAAGCTCGCCGCCGATGTCTTGTCCACCGTCACCGTCTGGCGCAGTCCGCCCGGCTCGGTCACGAGATTGCGGCCCGGCGAATAGGCGATCACATGCTGCCAGTTCCAGGGCTGCATCACGAGGCGTAGCTGTTCGCCTTCCCAGCGCGAGGCGCCAGCGGGCTGGTAGACCGGATCGTCCACGACCAGTTCAAACCGGTAGGGAAAGCCGCCCAGCGATTTGGCGGAATATTCAACCACCGTCCCGCGCGCCTGTTCGCCTGCGATCCACTGGTCGATGCCCTTGTCGATCTGCGCCTTTGCAAAGAGCCAATAGCCTGTCCATGCGCCGACAAGAATCAGCAGCAGGACAAAAGGCAGGTACAGCCAGAAACGGGATTTTTTCCGGGTGGTGGAAGGTTCGACCATTGAGACATCCTGAAAAAGGAGGGGTTATCGGGCGAGGCGACCCTGCACGGTGCGTCCCTCAGCCACAAGAGCGTCTGTGGCGGACTCCAGTTCCGATTGCAGCCGGGCCATCAATTGCCTGCGCGGCAGGCCCGCCGGGACGGGCGGCAGGATTTCGTAGACGATCTTGCCTTTGCTGCGTTTCAGGCCCCGCCCCGGCCAGCACAGGCCCGCATTGGTCGCCACCGGCACGATGGGCGCTTCGATCCCTTTCGCCAGCGCGGAGATCCCTGCCGCAAAATATGCCGGTTCCGCGCCGGGCGCTGTGCGTGTGCCTTCGGGGAAGATGACGATCTGGCGGCCATCCTCTGCGCGGTCCTTCGCCTCGGTGACCATCTTCTTCAGCGTCTTCGTGTTCCCCGCCCGGTCAATCGGGATCATCGCGGCTTTCAGCGCATACCAGCCAAGGAAAGGATACCAGAGCAATTCCTGTTTCAGGATGATGGCCGGTTGCGGCGTCACGAGTGTCGGGATGAACACGTCCAGCATGCAATGATGCTTGCCAGCATAGATGATCGTCCCGCGCGGCATGTTCTGGCGCCCGCGAATCTCGACCTCGATTCCGCAGATCACCTTCAGGCCCCAGATCAGGCCCCTTGCATACTGGCGGATGCCCCAGAAGATCACCGATTTAGGCAGGATCAGGGTCGGCAGCAACAGGATCCCCAGCACGGCCATCAGGCCGTACATCCAGATCACGAACAGGATCGAACGAAACATCATCATATCGCTACCAGATAGGTCATCATTCGAAGGTCGTCACCCGCCACTTCGCCCATTCGAGGACAACGCCTCGGAAGGAATCCGGATCGGTCCAGATCGAGGCGGGGTCGTTCACCGTACGCACAGGCCACGCAATCAGCTCGATATCCGGCATGGCCGTCTCCAGCACGATCAGGCTACGCGCCATGTGATAGTCCGACGTGACGATGATCAGGCTCTTGTAGCCCTGCTCATAGGCCCAGGCTGCCGTCTCGTCCGCATTGCCCCGCGTCGACTCGGCGACATAGCCAATATCGACGCAACACGCCCAGACCTCTTCCGAACCGCCCGCCAACGCGATCAGGTCTTCCACGGGCACATCCGGATTGACGCCCGAGATCAGCAAACGCTGGCCCCGCCCTTCCGTGACCAGTTCCACGCCTGCCGCGATGCGCAAGCCCGACCCGCCGGTCAGCGCCACGATGGCATCGGCCGTTACGTCTGGCGAATGGTCGGCGCGCGCGGCGCGATTGGCGAACAGGACAAAATCCACCGCCGCCAGGAGCAGTGCGGCCAATACGATCGCCGGAACCACACCGAAACGTCGCTTCCGTAACCGTCTTTCACCGCTCACATGACACTCTTCAGGGAACGTATGACGGTCACGCGCGCGGCAATCCGCGCCGCCAGCCCGGCAATCACAGGCGTCAGGACGAGGATCAGCAGGTCCTGGAAATCGAGACTCAACTCCGGCAGCAGGCCGGTACGGGCGCCACTGGAATGTACAGCAAAGATCATCGCGGCCGCCGCGCCGAGCGCCAGCAGGGCTCCGACGGCGCCGGCTCTCAGCCCCAGCAGCCAGAAACGCCGCTCAAACAGGCCGGCAATATAGCGGTCCCGCGCGCCCGCCAGATGCAACACATCCACAATATCCCGCCGCGCCAGCAGCGCCGCATGTGTCGCGAACGCGATCACCGCCACAGCGGTCGATGCCAGCAAGGCCACCGCCGTCAACGCCACCAGCCGCGCAATCGCCAGCATCCGGCGTACATCGCCCGCCCAATCGGCATGTTCGTCCACGGCATTCGCAAATCCGGCCTCGGTGAGCCGTCGCTCCAACGTCGGCCCGATGAACTGCGCGTCCGGCTCAGCGGTCACCGCGATCAGCTGCGGCAGGGGCAGGCTCTCCGGCAGGCCGCGGCTGCCGAAATTCGGCTCCAGCAAGGCGTCGATCTCCGCCTTGGACAACAGGCGCGCCTCTTTCACGCCCTCGGTAGCCTCGATCAGCTTGCGCGCCGATTCGGCGCCCCGGCGGTCTGCATCCGGCAGGGAGACCGTCAGTTCGCCCTCAACTTCAGCCGTCCAGCTGCGCGCCGCGCCATAGGTGGATTTCGCCGACAGGGTCGCCAGCGCCGCCAGGAAGCAGAGCGCGCCCACGACAAAGAACAGCGCCATTTCGCGCGCATCCTCAACAGGCAGGAGCGGGGTTTCCTTCGCCATGCCTATTCCGCCGCCTTCGCAATATCCGTCCGGCGACGCGCCACCGGGCCATATTCCACATCCTGCACCAACAGGCCGTGCTGCAGGCGGAAGACCGGTGCCTCGACCTGGCGCACCAGGCCCAGATCATGCGTCGCGATGATGACGGTGGTCGCGCGGCGCTTGTTCAGCTCAAGGAACAGCCGCATCAGGCGCGAGCCCATTTCCGGATCGACGTTGCCGGTCGGCTCGTCGGCGATCAGGATATCGGGCTGGGTCACCACGGCACGGGCAATCGCCACGCGCTGCTGTTCCCCGCCCGACAGGGTCGGCGGGCGCGCATGCATCCGTTCGCCAAGGCCCACCCAGGCCAGCAATTCCTCGACATCGCTGCGATAGGTCGACTCTTTCCGGCCCAGTACCCGCAATGGCAGCGCGACATTCTCATACGCTGTGAGATGGTCCAGCAGGCGGAATTCCTGGAATACAACGCCCACCCGGCGGCGCAGCGCCGACAGCTGGTCGCGCGTCAGGCGGCTGGTCGGGCGTCCGAACAGGGAGACTTCTCCCTGCGAGGGCTTCAGGGCCAGATAAAGCAGCTTCAGCAGGCTGGTCTTGCCTGCACCCGAGGCGCCGGTCAGAAAGCTGAATGATCCGGGTTTCAGGACCAGATCAATCCCGCTAAGGATATCCTCTGACGTGTCATAGCGCAGCGACACACCATCGAGGCGTACGGCAACATCGTCAAACAGGTCGTGGCGGGAAAGAGTCATGGGCTCCTGTCCTGTGCGCGGGCGAATGGATTATTGGGGCGAATTGCGGGAAACACCAAGACATGATCCTCACCTGTCCCAATTGTGAAACCCAGTATTTCGCCGATGACTCAACAATCGGTGAAAGCGGCCGCACTGTGAAGTGCGCAGCCTGTGGTGGATCCTGGTTTGTCGAACCGAAACATCTGGGCGAGACCGTCCGGCGCACGCCTGCCGCTGCACATGAAATCTATCGCGAGAAAGTCCGCGAACAGCGCCGCCGCAAGAGCCGCACAGCCGCCCTGCTGTCGTGGCTGGTCACTGCCGGGGTCTTCTTTGCACTGGGCGTCGCCGCCATCATGTACCGCAATGAAGTGGTGAAGCTCTGGCCCGAGGCCGGCAGCATCTACACGCAGATCGGCTTCAATGTGAACCGGTTCGGGCTCGACTTCGAAGACATCCAGCGCAGCCGCACCTTCAATGACACGATTCCCATTGTCACGGTGGCCGGCAAGGCGCTCAACATTTCCCGCTCCACGGTCGAGACGCCCGCTGTGCGCGTGGATCTGAAGGATGAGCGCGGCATCATTGTCGCCACCACCTATGGCCGTATCCGTCCCGACCGTCTGGCCGCCGGAGACGCCGGCACATTCCAGGTCGTGGTCGAACAGGCGCCCATGGAAAGCTTCGAGATCGAACTCAAATTCGTTGATCTCACCGACATTCCGCCCCGCGACGAAACCCCAGACCCGACCGCCGAAGACCTGATGGCCCCTGAAACGGAAACCCCTGCCGAATGACCGACCTGCCCAAGATCGAAGTAATTGTCCCGGAAGACGAACTGCTGGCCCAGATCGACAAGCTGGCCGAAACGCTGGCCCCGCGCCTGACGGGGGAGTGGACCATTGTCTCGATCCTGATCGGCGCCACGCCCTTCACGGCGGATTTGATGAAGGCCCTCGCCCGGCGCGATATCCATCCGACGCTCGACGTGATCTGGCTGGAATCCTATCGCGATGCCCGCGAGAGTTCCGGCCGCGTGGTCGTGCGCGCCGACCTGGCCCGCTCGGTGAAGGACAGGGGCGTTATCATTCTGGATGATGTGTTCGATACGGGCCGGACGCTGGCTTTCGCCAAGACTCATTTGCAGGCCAAGGGGGCCCGCGAAGTCATCACCTGCGCGCTAACACAGAAACCGTGGGCCCCGCGCGGCGCCGACGGCGTCGACTATTGCGCCATCGACGCACCCGGTCGCTACCTCGTCGGCTACGGCATGGACGATGCCGGCAAATATCGCGGCCTGCCCTATATCGGCGCGCTGGACTGATAACCCTTAGAGAATTGCTGGAATAACCCGGTCTGGTGGGCGGTGGCCGTCGGCGAAGGTCTTGATGTTGATGATGACCTTTTCGCCCATTTCGGTGCGGCCCTCGATCGTGGCCGAGCCCATGTGCGGCAGCAGCACGACATTCGGCAGGCCGAACAATTCCTCATTCACGGTCGGCTCACGCTCGAACACGTCGAGCCCGGCGCCGGCAATCTTGCCGGCCTTCAGCGCGCGGGCCAGTGCGGCTTCGTCGATCACCTCGCCGCGGGCCGTGTTCACGATATAGGATTCCGGCTTCATCAGGTCGAGTCGGCGCGCATTCATCAGATGGAAGGTAGCCGGCGTGTGCGGGCAGTTCACCGAGACAATGTCCATGCGCGACAGCATCTGGTCGAGACTGTCCCAATAGGTTGCCTCCAGCAGCTCCTCGATACGCGGGCTGACCGGCTTGCGGTTGTGATAATGGATCTGCAGGCCGAACGCCTTGGCGCGGCGCGCGACCGCCTGGCCGATGCGGCCCATGCCAATGATGCCCAGCCGCTTGCCTGCCAGCCGTCGCCCCATCATCCAGGTCGGCGTCCAGCCATCAAAGCCACCCGTGTTCATGATCTGCGCGCCCTCGAACAGGCGGCGCGGGACCGACAGGATCAGCGCCATCGCGACATCGGCCGTATCATCGGTCAGCACGCCCGGCGTGTTGGTCACGGTGATGCCGCGCTGCACGGCGCTCTGCACGTCGATATTGTCGACGCCTGCGCCAAACTGGGCGATCAGGCGCAGCTGGTCGCCGGCGCGCGCCATGATCCGTCCATCCAGCTTGTCCGTCACTGTCGGCACCAGCACATCGGCGGTCTGCATCGCCTCGGCCAGTTCATCCTGGGTGAAGGGGTGATCGTCATCATTCAGCCGCGCATCGAACAATTCCTTGAGGCGCAATTCGACAGGCGCCGGGAGTTTGCGGGTGACGACGACTTTCAGCTTCTTCGCGGACATAGGGACTCTTTTTGCAAATATTCTCATTCGGGCCTTAGCAGAGGGATTACAGCACGCCAACGCTTCATATTTTACACAAGATTCATTCGGTCGTGGAATTCTAGCCCTTCGCAGACATGGGAAAAGACTGCACATGAAGTGGGCAGCCATTATTTTGTCAGGCCTTCTGTTCGCCGTCGCCTCGGCGTTCGCGCAGAGCGTCACCCCTGTCCGTGTGAGCAAATTTTCCGGCAAGGAAGTGCCGCGCTTCGAGACGCTGAAATACAATGCCGTCAATGGCCGGGCCGGACCCAGCCGCGACCATCCGATCCTCTGGCGCTATGAACGCAAGGGCCTGCCGCTCCTGGTCATCAAGGAAAGCCAGACCTGGCGCCGCGTGCGCGACCCGTCCGGCGCCGAAGTCTGGGTGCATGCCCGCATGCTGGAGCCGGACGCCAAGGCGATGGTCCAGACGGACACGGTGATGCATCATGCGCCTGATGCCGAAAGCGAAGAGATCGCCCGCATCGAGGCAACGGTCCTGGTGGACCTTGGCAAATGCGCGGACAATTGGTGCCGCATCGAGGCGGGCCACTACAAGGGCTTTGTCCCTGTGACCGCCCTCTGGGGTGTCACGACCAGCGAAGCCGCCCTGTAATCCAGGTTACCCCGACATCCCCTTCCTGTTGACAAGCCGCGCGGCACAGGCTCGTAAAGCCTCTTGCGCTGATTGAACAAGGGAACCGCCATGTCCGGACCGCACGATTACCACACGCCCCAAAGCTCCTACTCCAAGGAAGACCTGCTGAAGTCAGGTGCCGGCGGTTATTTTGGCCCGGGCAATGCGCAATTGCCGATCCCGCCCATGCTGATGATGGACCGGATCACCGAGATCACCATGGATGGCGGCGAATTCGGCAAGGGCAGCGTGATCGGTGAACTCGACATCACGCCAGACCTCTGGTTCTTCGAATGCCATTTCCCCGGTGACCCGGTCATGCCCGGCTGCCTTGGCCTCGACGCCATGTGGCAGGCCGTCGGCTACTGGCTCGGCTGGTCCGGCAGCCCCGGCAAGGGCCGCGCGCTCGGCGTCGGCGAAGTGAAATTCACCGGCGAGATCACGCCCGACAAGAAGCTCGTGCGCTATGTCATCGACATCAAGCGCGTGCGTCGCGGCAAGCTCAATCTCGGCATCGCCGATGGCCGCGTCTATGTCGACGATGAGCATGTCTACACCGCGCTCGACATGAAAGTCGGCCTCAAGAACGTCCTCTAGCGCGGGAGTTCCTGCGCGCTGAAGAATTCCCAGATGATTGTGCTGGCGTCGAAATTCTCGACGGGGGCATCGCCGCGCCGTGTGCCCCGGCCTCCGCCGGGCCAGGCATGGCCACCCTCGGGCAAGCTGTACCAGAGCGTCGGCGCCTTGCAGCCCGCGCCCTGGCGCAGCGTATAGGCAGGCGTCGAAACCGCCTGCGCCTGACCGCTGCACGCATTCGATTTCAGCCAGTAGGACAAGGCATGGTCTGCTGGCGCATAGGGCCGGTCATTCGGCGCAGGCCTCAGCCCCCGCCCGGACCCGTTCCCGCCAGCGGCCGGCACGCGCGTATCCTGTTCCCCGGTGATAATCAGCGCCGCGACTGGCGCCCCCGCCTTCACCTCATCCCCGAACATCGCGCCGACCACCGGCGCAATCGCCGCCACCTTGTGCGGCAGCTCGCGCCCGATCCGATACGTCATCATCGCGCCATTCGACATGCCGGTCACATAGACCCGTGACGGGTCCGCCACGCCCTCAGCAACCAGCCGGTCAATCAGGTCGGATATGAAGCCGACATCATCCACGTGCTGTTCCAGTGCATAGGCGCAGCAATGACCCGCATTCCAGGTCTTGAAGCGCCGCTTGCCCGACCCTTCCGGATAGACGGCGACAAAGCCTTCCCGCTCCGCCAGCGTATTGAAGCCCGACATGGTCAGGCCATTCTCGGAATTGCCCCCGCCGCCATGCAGCATGAGGACGAGAGGGGCCGGCCCTTTCAGGCTACGCGGCGTGTAGGTCAGGTAAGACCGCTCTGCCCCGCGGCTCAGCATCTGGTGCTCGGCCAGCCCGGCTGGGGCGGCCGGCTCCGCGCTCGCACATGACGCTATCACCATCATCGCGGCGGCCATCGCCAGTCCTGCCTGTCTCATCTTTCGTCCTCCAAAATGCGTCCCATGATGTGTTGAACGCGCCGCCGCGGGGATTCCGTCGCGGAAGGTGAAAAGACGGTCTGAATCTTGACGGAAGGACTGGTGATGCCTAGCGGTTCACCAAACAGATATTCACGAAGAGAGGCTTCCCCACATGGCTGATGACTGGACACCGCCGGCAGGCGACCTGATGAAAGGCAAGCGCGGCATCGTGATGGGCGTCGCCAACCAGAACTCCATCGCCTGGGGCATTGCGCGCCAGCTGGCTGCCCAGGGCGCCGAGATCGCGTTCACCTATCAGGGCGACAGTTTGGAGCGCCGCGTGCGCCCGCTGGTCGAATCCATCGGCATGGACACGATGATCCCCGCCGACGTCACCGATGATGCGTCGATGGATGCCGCGTTCGACGCCATCAAGGACAAATGGGGCAAGATCGATTTCCTCGTCCACTCCATCGCCTTTGCCGGCAAGGACGAGTTGCAGGGTTCCATGGTCGCCAATACGACCCGCGAAGGCTTCCGCCGCGCGATGGATATTTCCGTCTACAGCTTCATCGACTGCGCCCGCCGCGCCAGCGAGATCATGCCAGATGGCGGCGCGATGATCTGCATGACCTATCTCGGCGCCGAGCGCACTGTGCCCTCCTACAATGTCATGGGCGTTGCCAAGGCCGCCCTCGAAGCCGCAACCCGCTATGCGGCGCGTGACCTCGGCCCGCAGGGCATCCGCGTCAACGCGATCTCGGCGGGCGCGATGCGCACGCTGTCGCTGGCCGGCATTCGCGGCGGCAAGAGCCTGATGGGCACCGGCCGCGACTGGTCGCTGCTGAAAGAAGACACGCGCATGGAAGGCGTCGCTGGCGCCGCGCTTTACCTGCTGTCAGACCTCGGCCATTCGGTTGCGGGCGAAGTCCACCATGTCGATGCCGGCTTCCACGTCGTCGGCGTCCCGGACCTGCCGGAAGATTAAGGGCGGCGCTGTTCCAAAATACGAATTGATAAATTGAGGAGGGGGCGGCAACTAGCCGCCCCTTCTTTTTTATCCGAACAGAGTCGGAGGCTCCGGTTCCCTAGCCTCAGGGAATCTTTTCCCCGTCAGCACCTCGCTCACGCGTCCCGGATTCACGTCGTGCTCTGCTGCGATGCGGTTCACGAACCAGCCGCGTTTGCGAAGGCGGTGAAAATCTCGAGCCATCTTCAGCGTAATTCTCTTACTAGGTTTTCGTTTTTCAGAGTCTACGTGCTTTTCTGTCATAGGACATTTCCTTCTGAAATGCCGCTGCAGGCTTGACGGGTCGCCCCGTTACGGTCGACAAGAAAATCGTCTAGACAACCCCGCCTGCATTGGCGGTTCTGATTTAAGACCGGTCGCCCAACGACCGGTCTTTTTCATTTGAGGTAGGATTCCCTGACTCGCGCTAGTGGTATGCTGTAAAAATTTTGAGTCTTTTCTGTGGGTTGTAAAGCATAGCTTGAAGCTCCCCTCACCTTGCTGTGATCTGCCGGAACTCCTAGCGTCCCTTCCTGTTGGTTGGACGAACCCCATCTGACAGGAGCCCTTCATGTCCAATATCTTTCTCATCGGTGCCACGGGCGGCGTTGGCAGCCGCCTTGGCCCGAAACTCGTAGACGCCGGCCACACGGTCAAAGGCCTGCACCGCAAACCGGACCAGGCCGATGGCCTTCGCGACCAGGGCGTCGAGCCCGTCTTCGGCAACATCATCGACATGAGCGCGGACGATCTCGCCAGCGCCCTGCAGGGCTGTGATGTCGCCGTCTTTTCCGCAGGCGCTGCTGGCAGTGGCCGCGACAAGACCACGGCCATCGATGGCGAAGGCCCGGAGAAACTGGTCGAGGCTGCGCGCGCCGCAGGCGTGAAGCGCATCTATCTCGTCTCGGTCATCATGGATGCCGGTCGGGGCCGCGATACGAGTGACGATTTCGAACATTACATGGCCATGAAACGCCGCGCCGATGCGGCCCTCACCCAGAGTGGCATCGACTATGTCATCGTCCGTCCCGGCACGCTGAAGGATGATGATGGCGACGGCAAAGTGATGGCTGGCCGCGCGATCACCTATGGTGATGTCGCCCGGGGCAATGTTGCCGCCACGCTCGCCGAACTGATCGGTGTGCCAGAGATCACCAATGAGATCATCGAGCTGACCAATGGCGATACACCCGTCCCTGATGCAGTCGCCAGCTTCAAACGGGGCTGACACGCCGCAAGCTACACGCAATGATGCTCCTTCGATCCTGGAGGGGCATCATGAAGACCACCGAAGACACCCACGTCCCGCTCACCGGCTTTCCGCATTATCCGCTGGCCGAGATGCAGGCCCGTGCCGGCGCTTTCCATGAATCGATGGCCACGCGCCGGTCGATCCGTCAGTTCTCCGACCAGCCCGTCCCGCGCGAGATCATCGAGGCCTGTGTGGCCACGGCAGGGTCGGCCCCGTCCGGCGCCAATCACCAGCCCTGGTTCTTTGCCTGTGTGAACAGTGCGGAGAAAAAGCGCGAGATCCGCAAAGCGGCTGAAGCCGAGGAGCGCGAATTCTATTCCGGGCGCGCGGGAGACGACTGGCTCGACGCCCTCGCCCCGATCGGCACCGATGCCGACAAGCCCTATATGGAAACTGCGCCCTGGCTGATCTGCATCTTCGCCCAACGCCGCGGCGGCGCCCATGAAGGCGAGACCCGCAAGAATTACTACATGAATGAAAGCGTCGGCATCGCGACCGGCCTGCTGATGGCGGCCTGTCATCAGGCGGGCCTCGCCACGCTGGTGCACACGCCCAACCCGATGAAATTCCTGAACCGTATCTGCAACCGTCCCGAGACGGAAAAACCCTTCCTGATTCTCGTCGCAGGCCATCCGGCAGACGGCGCGCTGGTGCCAAAGCACGCGCTCGTCAAAAAGCCGCTGAAGGACATTTCAGCGTTTCTCTGAGTCACGACAGGGGACTGTCCTATCGTTGCAGTAAAGCGGCAGGTTCAGCCGAGCCCTGCAAGGCGCCTGGCCACCAGATGCAGCGGGGCGGCCGATTCCCGGACTCGCGCCAGGATCAGGGCTCCCTCGAAGGAAATGATTGCCATTTCAGCGCGCTCCTGGGCCTCTTCCGCCTCCAGCCCTGCAGTCCGGTAGACCTCCGCGATGATGCGGATCCAATCATCATGTGCGGCGCGGCCAACTGCCGTTACCGCTTCATTCCGGGGGGCACATTCCAGGAGGACCGTGGTGATCGGGCTGCCGGACGTGAAGCGGCCTTCCTCCATCCAGCGCCCCAGCGTGTCAGCATAGGCTGCAAGCAAGGCTTCCGGGCTTTCCACCTGCTGCGCCAGCCTGTCCAATTCCTCGGAAATCAGGCGTCCGGCCAGTTCCACCGCCGCCACAGCCAGCGCATCCTTGCCACCGGGAAAGTAATGATAGAGCGACCCTTTGGGAGCGCCGCTTTCTGTCAGGATCTGCTGCAGCCCGGTCGCAGCAAACCCCTGTCGGCGAAATAGCCGCATCGCTGTCTGGACCAGGTTTTCCTTGTGCAGGGCAGCGCGAGACACAGGCTTCTCCATAAACTGAGGCGGCGACCTGCCGCGAGGTGACATTTGACACGGTCTCCCGCTACGCGCAAATTATAATGACCGGTCTAAATAAGGACATTGCACATGGCTCATTCTTTTACCCTCACAAACAGCGTCGCGCGCATCACGCTCGATGATGGCAAGGTCAACGCGCTTTCAAGCGAGGCGCTCGGGTTCATTACCGCCAGCCTGGCAGAAGCCTCAGCCTCCGGCGCCCCGACGCTTCTGTCCGGCCGGCCCGGCATATTTTCGGCAGGATTCGACCTGAAAGAACTCGGAGGCGAGTCCGCGCAGGCGCGTTCCCTGCTTCAGGCCGGCGTAGACGCGATCCTCGCCATTCTCAGGCATCCGCGCCCCGTCCTGACGGTCTGCACCGGCCATGCCTATCCGATGGGGGCCTTTTTGATGCTCGCTTCAGATTTGAGGCTCGCCGCAGATGGTCCCTTCCGCATCGGCCTGAATGAAACCGCCATCAATATGGCTGTCCCGGAATTCGCTCTCGCCCTGGCGCGCAGTCGGCTGGAGGCTGCCGCGCGCACCAATATCAGCGTCGCCCGCATGTTTACGCCGCAAGATGCCTCCCAGGCAGGATATGTGGACATGGTCGTGTCACCGGACCAGCTTGGGGAACGGGCCGAAGCGGAAATGGAGGCCCTGTGCAACCTCAACATGGCGGCCTTTGCGGACACGAAGGCCCGGCTCAATGCAGGTGTCATCAGGGATGTGCTGGCCGCTGGGCTTCCCCGCCAGCGGGTTGAAGCGGGCTAGCCGCCGACGGTCACGGACGGGCCGGGCAGGCGGATCGTGTAGAAGCTGCGCGGTTTCTCGCCGGGCTTTCGGCCCTCGGCGGCAATGTGGATGTCACCGCTCACGCCGTCCGGAATCCCCTGCCCCATTGGCAAGACGACCCCGCTCGGCAATTCGGCGGCAAACTGCCGGAATCGCCAGCCATTCAGCACCGGCATCTGTGCCACCCGGTCCCCGGCATGCATCCGAACGGGCACATCCCGCGCAAGGCTGCCCGACAGGTTCAGGAAGCTTTGCGTCACCCAGACCCCGGTCTTGGTACGCACGACGCCCATCGCCACATGGGTCGCCTCTTCGCTCACGATGTTTGCGTAATGGCCGGGGCTCTCCATGAGATTCTTGTGCAGGCGGCGCACGGCCTCGCGCTTCAGATTCCACCGTCCGCGCACAACTTCCACCATGGCGACATTCTCGGCCGAATACTGGATGATCGCCCGCCGGTCGAAGGCCGAGACCCGGTCCTGCGGTGCGCGCCCGTCCGGGCCGACATGACCGAAGAAGTCATTATAGGCCATGTCGAGACTGTGGAATCGCGCCGTATTGCGCAGCGCCGGGCGATAGATCAGCGGCGGCAGCCCTTCCTCTTTCCGGGCCGTATTCACCAGCCGCAGGAATTCCTGCTCCATGCGCGCGTCAAAGGCATAGCCCTCCGGCAGATCCGCGAAACAGGGCTGCACCTGCTCCACATAATCGGCCACAGCCGTGCCGCGCCCGGTAAGAGCGAGGTCACAGGCAAAGGCCGGGAGGCCGGCCGCAAGCGCGGCAAGGCCGATGAAAAGAGCGCGCAGGATCATGTCTCGGCCAGTTTACAGGCACCAACATGAACAGACGTGTTACGGCTGGGCGGGCCAGGGCTGCAACGACTCCCGCTTCATCTCGCGCCGTGCATCCGGGGTGTGGCTGTAATCATGCCCGAACGGCGCGCTTTCCCAGCTGCCATATTCCGGATTGGGCAGCGCGATCCACTCCCGGCCCCATTTGGCCTGATTGGCCTCATAGACGGCCTGCCGCTCTGCCGGGGAGCCTTTGTAGGCATCGGTGAAGTCGCCCAGATTGTCGCCGAGCATCAACAGGATGCGATAATCCGCCGCCACCACGGCCCAGCGCGTTGACTTGGCAGACGTCCAGTCGGACTGCTCGCCCTTGGTCAGCAGCGTGTCGACATTGCCGCCCATCGGGAAGCCGAGGGCCGCAAGGTTGCGCGCCGTGCCCGCTTCCACCCCCGCATCGCGATTGGTCACGTAGAACACTTTCACGCCCTTGGCTGCGGCGGCCCGCGTGAATGCCACCGCGCCCGGCACGGCTTTCGCCACGCCCGCATTCGCCCAGGCATTCCAGCTGTCGGACTCAAAATCCTCGCCCGCCAGGATGCCTGCCGCCGCATAGGGCGAATTGTCGAGCACGGTTTCATCGGCGTCGAGAATGATCGCAGGCGGCAAATCCTGATAGGCATTCCCCTGCAGGTCCGGCGCGGCGGTCCAGTCCGGATCGGCCAGCGCCTCGTCCAGCCGCATCGCCGCCAGCGCATAAATGCCGTCCGTCGTCGCCTTGTATTCCACCGCCTGCTGCGCCCAGAGCGTCGCATTCAGCCGGTCATCCTGCGGCGTGCCCGCTTCGACGATCACCTCGCGTTCGACCATGGTCTTGCGGACAGGCTCGGCGTCCCTGTCCACAATGATACAGGCCGACAGGCCCAGCGGCGCCAGCAGCGCGACAGCAAGATATGAAAGCCTGTAGGTCATGACCGTCTCCTGTTCAGATAAAACCGGTCTATCAGACTCGGCCCGAACCGGGAACGTGTCAGATGGCGCCGCAATTCTGCAGGCGCGCCAGCACCGGCGCGATCATGCGCTCGATGGCCTCTCCGGTCGGGCGGACATTGCCATAGGCCGGCAGGCCCTCATCGGCGATCACGAGGTCAGCCTCGAATTTCGCCGGATAGGTCCATTGGTAATGCGCCGCGCGCACCGTACCGAGATATTGCTGCAGCACGCTTTCCAGCGACCGGCCGCGTTCGGTCACATCCCTGCGGATACGACGCGCGAGGCGCAGATCGTCCGGCGTATCGACATAGACCGACAAATCGATCAGAGAGCGGATTTTCGGGAAGGACAGCGCATGGATGCCTTCCAGGATCAGGATCGACGCTGAGTTGATCTCGCGCGTCTTTTCGCTGCGGTCATGGCGCTCATAATCATAGATCGGCTGCTGGATTGTCTCGCCCGCCTTCAGCGCGCGCAGATCCTTGACCAGCCGGTCAGCTTCCTTGGAGCGCGGTGCATCATAGTTGATGCCTGCGACCAGGGCTGTCCATTCTTCCTTGTTGGCCGGTTCGCCATAATGGCTCATCGGATAATAATAGGCGTCCTCGCCAAACAGGACGGCCTGGCCTTCCGGCAGATGGTCCAGCAGCGCTTCGGCCAGAGTCGACTTGCCCGAGCCTGAGCCACCGGACATTGCCACAAGGAAGGGTATCTTTTTCGCCATGATGCGGAGGGTCTACCGGCAAACAGCTTGTCGCTTCAATGGATTATTGCCGCAAGCCCCCGCCAGATGCAGTGATGCCGCTTCTGCGGGCTAGGCGCTGGCCCGGTCTCGGGCGGCTTTCGTATCCTGCGCCGGAGGCAGGCCGAACAGGCGGCCATATTCCCGCGTGAACTGCGGCACGCTTTCATAGCCGACCGCATAGGCAACATGACTGGCAGAGCGTCCCTCGGCCCGCATCAGGCGGCGCGCCTCGATCAGGCGCAATTGTTTCTGGAACTGAAGCGGCGAGAGAGAGGTCACCGCGCGGAAATGCTGGTGGAAGGCAGACACGCTCATGCCGGCTGCCTCGGCCAGCTGCGCCACCGGAATGGTCTGCGCATAGTCGCGCCGCAGCACGGCCACCGCCCGCCCGATCCGCTGGACATGCCCGTCGGGCCAGCCAAGCCGCCGGATCGCATCGCCATGACGGCCCGACATCAGCCAGTAATGCATTTCCCGTACGAGCTGGGCCTGCAGCACTGGCAGGGAGTCCGGGCGTTCCAGCAGGCGCACCAGCCGCGCGGCCGCATCGGCCACTTCCCGATCCGTCGGATCAACGCGCACCGGCGCAGCATCATTTGACGGGAGCGGCCTGATCTCCCCGGCAAGGTCAGCGATCAGGGCCGGGTCCAGATCGAGCGCCAGCGACACATAGGGCGTCGCAGGATTGGCGCGGGTGATCTGGCTCATCGTCGGCACGTCCGCCGTGATCAGCAGGGAATCGCCTTCGGCGAAATCGTAGACGTCGGTTCCCATCATCACACGCTTGCTGCCCTGCAGGACGAGGCAGACAACCGGCTGCAGGATGGAGCGCTGCAATTCGCTGGGGTGCGTCGCCCTTATGATGACGAAACCGGGAATGGGCGTTTCCGCGATCCCGGCCGGGTCTGCATGGGCTTCGGCATAGCGAAGGGCGGTCGTCAGGGTGGGGTCTGTCATGGGATCACCCTACCTCATTTCCGCCTGCTCCACACCTCCATTTGGAGGATCAGGCAAGGAATGGCGAGCTTCCGGCAACGCGCCTGCCCTGAGGACGCCTAGATAAGCCGTCCCACCCAAGCAGGAGACCGACATGTCCCAGATCACCCTCATCACCGGCGGCAGCCGCGGCCTTGGCCGCAACACCGCGCTCAGCATCGCCCGTCGCGGCGGCGATGTCCTGTTCACCTATCGCAGCCGTGCCGACGAAGCCGAAGCCCTTGTCGCCGAGATCGAGGGCATGGGCCGCAAGGCCCGCGCCTTCCAGCTCGACACCAGCAAGATCGGTACTTTCCCCACCTTTGCGGAAAGCCTGAAATCGGCCCTGCAGGAAACCTGGCAGCGCGACAGCTTCGACCATCTCGTCAACAATGCCGGGCACGGCACCAATGCGCCGATTGCCGAATTCACGGAAGAACAGTTCGACGCTCTGGTGAACGTCCATCTCAAGGGCGTGGTCTTCCTGACCCAGGCCCTGCTGCCCCTGATCGCCGATGGCGGGCGGATCGTGAACATTTCGTCCGGCCTGACCCGCATGGTGTTCCCCGGCTATGGTATCTATGCCGCCGCCAAGGGCGCGGTCGAAGTGCTCACCCGCTACATGGCCGGGGAATTCGGCGCGCGCGGCATTACGGTCAACACGGTTGCGCCGGGCGCCATCGAGACCGATTTCGGCGGCGGAGTCGTGCGCGACACGCCGGGCCTGAACCAGCAGATCGCGGACATGACCGCGCTTGGCCGGGTCGGTGTACCGGATGATATCGGGCCGATGATTGCGACCCTTCTCTCGCCGGACAATCGCTGGATCAATGCCCAGCGGATCGAAGTCTCCGGCGGCCAGGGTCTCTAGATTGTCCCCAAACGAAAAAGGCCGCCCCGAGGGGCGGCCTTTGATTTTGTGGAAGGGAGAAGAGGCTATTCCTCTTCGCCGCCTTCACCGCCGGCCAGTTCCTTGCCGGTTGTCTGGTCGACGACCTTCATGGACAGGCGCACCTTGCCGCGATCATCAAAGCCCATCAGCTTGACCCAGACGGTGTCGCCCTCTTTCACGAGGTCTTTCGGATGGTTCACGCGCTCGTTCGCCATTTGCGAGACGTGCACCAGGCCGTCCTTCGGACCGAAGAAGTTCACGAAGATGCCGAAATCTTTCAGGCCAACAACTTTGCCTTCGTAGATCTCGCCGATTTCCGGCTCTGCGACGATCTCCTTGATCATCTTCAGCGCCTTGTTGATGGAGTCCTTGTCCAGCGCAGAGACTTGCACCGTGCCATCATCATCGATGTTCACCTTGGCGCCGGATTCTTCCACGATGCCGCGGATGACCTTGCCGCCGGACCCGATCACGTCACGGATCTTGTCGGTTGGCACCTTGATGATTTCCATCTGCGGTGCGTTCTCGGACAGGCTGTCGCGGGACGTGTCGAGGGCTTTCGCCATCTCGCCGAGGATGTGCATGCGCCCACCCTTGGCCTGCTCCAGCGCCGTGTGCATGATTTCCTTGGTGATACCGGCGATCTTGATGTCCATTTGCAGGGACGTCAGGCCTTTCTCGGTACCGGCCACTTTGAAGTCCATGTCGCCGAGATGATCTTCGTCGCCGAGGATGTCGGAGAGAACCGCCACGCCGTCAGCTTCCTTGATCAGGCCCATTGCGATGCCGGACACCGGACGGGTCACCGGCACGCCGGCATCCATCATGGCCAGCGAGCACCCACAGACCGTTGCCATCGAGGACGAGCCATTCGACTCGGTGATCTCGGAGACAAGGCGGATCGTGTACGGAAACTCTTCATGCGGTGGCAGGACAGCCTGCAGCGCGCGCCAGGCGAGCTTGCCGTGTCCGGTTTCGCGGCGGTTGGTGCCGCCCATGCGACCGGTCTCGCCCACAGAGTAAGGTGGGAAGTTGTAGTGCAGCATGAATTTGGATTTCGATGTGCCGTCGAGGCCGTCGATGAACTGTTCGTCATCGCTGGTGCCCAGCGTGGCCACACAGATCGCCTGCGTTTCACCGCGGGTGAACAGCGACGAGCCGTGCGTGCGCGGCAGGAAGCTGGCAATCGCTTCGATCGGGCGAACCTGATCCAGCGACCGGCCGTCAATACGCTTGCCGGTTTTCAGGATGTCGCCGCGAACAACGCTCGCTTCGGCTTCCTTGAAGGCCGCCTTGAAGACGTCGCCCGACATTTCGCCCGGCGCGTCTTCGGTGCCGACCAGGGCAGCCTTGGCCTTGTCGCGGGCTTCGCCCACAGCGGCCTGACGCTCCAGCTTCTCGGTCATCGAATAAGCGGCGGAGAGATCGGCGCCGACCAGTTTCTGGATTTTCTCCAGTTCGGCCGAATGATCTTCTGCGTCGAAGTCGAACGGCTCTTTTGCGGCCTGCTCAGCCAGCTCGATGATCGCTTCGATCACAGGCTGGATGGCTTCGTGGCCCGCCATGACGGCGCCCAGCATGACATCTTCGGACAGCTCATAGGCTTCCGATTCCACCATCATCACGGCGTCGGCGGTGCCGGCCATGACGAGGTCCAGTTCGGACTCTTCGAGCTCTTCGATCGTCGGGTTGATGATGTACTCACCATCCTTGTAGCCGACGCGCGCTGCGCCGATCGGGCCCATGAACGGGGCGCCGGACAGGACGAGCGCCGCAGAAGCGCCGATCATGCCGAGCACGTCCGGATCGTTTTCGAGGTCATACGACATCGCGGTCAGCACGACCTGGACTTCGTTCTTGAAGCCCTTGACGAACAGCGGACGGATCGGGCGGTCGATCAGGCGGGACGTCAGCGTCTCTTTTTCGGTCGGGCGGCCTTCACGCTTGAAGAAGCCACCGGGGATCCGGCCTGATGCGTAATATTTTTCCATGTAGTTGACGGTCAGGGGGAAGAAGTCCTGACCCGGCTTCGCGCTTTTCGCAAAACATGCGGTCGCGAGCACTTTGGTATCGCCATAGGTCACCATGACGGCGCCGTCGGCCTGACGGGCAACTTCGCCCGTCTCGATTGTCAGCGTGCGGCCGGCCCATTCCAGCGACACAGTTTTCTTGTCAAACATCAAAATGTCTTTCTTTTCACATACGAAAAGCCCGCCGCGGCCCTATGCCCGGCGGGCTTGATTTTTTACCTAGCGGCGGATGCCGAGGGTTTCGATGAGGGTCTTGTAACGCGCCTCATCCTTGCGCTTGGTGTAGTCAAGCAGCTTCCGGCGGGTCGCGACCATGGCCAGCAGGCCCCGGCGGGAGTGGTTGTCTTTCTTGTTCGTCTTGAAGTGGTCGGTGAGGTTGTTGATCCGTTCGGTCAGGATCGCGACCTGCACTTCTGGGGAACCGGTGTCGCCAGGCTTGGTGGCGAATTTTTCGATCAGTTCCTGCTTCTTCTCAGCGGTAATCGACATCGTATATCTTTCTTGTGATCGCCTGATGGCGGGTTTCATCTAAGCGCCTGAATTGGCGGGGTTTTTGGGTGAGTATCTGAGGTCTCAGGCCACGGCCGGGATGTCGTCCAGCAGGGTCAGGACCCGATATCCCACCACAAGGGGCGGCTTATGGCTCATTTTAGGCGGAAATGAAAGAGGGCGGGGTGAGTATCAACGAATCAGCTAGCGTTCAACAAATGAGCGAAAGTCTTCCAATCCAAGCTATCTACCGTTCTCGCAGAGAAATGGATACGCAGACGTTCCTCCACAATTGAAAGTCGGTGAGATATCACCACAATTTCGAAAGCTGGAACATAAGTAAGACTAATCTTCCCACCCAAGATTTTAGCTGAAGCACAACCAAAATCACATAAGGTTTACTGCGCCTAATGTTACGGGTTGCAATCCGGTCGATACCTCGATCCTGTCATCCCGGAATTTGCGCCAGCAAATATCCGGGACCCAGCAGAGCGAGGGCGC
>CAJXOF010000019.1 GCA_913057945.1 uncultured Hyphomonadaceae bacterium
ACCCCCATCCTTCGGCGCGGCGGGCGGTAACGCTCCAATCCGTAGCCATTACAAATCCAAGGCGGAGCGCCACGGCGCCTGCCGCGCCGACGGCTCTTCAAGGGCCGACCAGGAGATACCCGGATGGTGAGCGCCAGTCCGGCCAAACGTGCAGGAGGAAGAAGCCCCCATGCCCAGACGCCATACGCGCCGCCGCAAGGCGCCTGACAAAATGTTCGAATGGGAGACCGCCAACCTCCGGGCACGCGTGGCCCACCTGTTCTCCCTTGCCGGAAAGGATGAGACGGCGCGCGAGGTCGCCTTTGAATATTACAGCATTCCGGATGCCTATGAGCGCGAGGAAAAGGATCCGAGGGAAGAGATCGCCTATGTGCTTTCCGAGGAATATGCCGAAATGCAACGCGACAGGGAAGCGAGCTTGCGGCGTCTGGAAGAACACTTCAGGCCCGCCGAAGAAACAGGTAGAACGCCCCCGCCCCGCCATGACGCACATGCGCCTCTGAATAGCCCGACACCAGATGGCTCGCCTGAGGCCCCTGAACCCAGTCCAGGAAATTCCGCCGAAGCACCCCCTCGCCCCCGCGTCCTTTACCTGTAATCACCAGCACGCAGCGCGCGCCCTCGGCCCGGCTGCGCTGCAGGAAGGCGTTCAGCATCGCGTCGGCAGACGCCTGCGTATGGCCGTGAAGGTCGATCTTCCCGGCCAGTTCCAGCCGTCCGCGCTTGACGCGTTTCTCGCCCTTGCGGTCGGCCGCGCGCGCCGTGGCCTTCGGTTTTTCCGGGGCCCGCCCTGCGGCGGCGATCAGGCCCGCGGCTGAGGCATTGCGGGATCGGTTGGGCGAGACCGGCTCGCCCGCTTCCAGCGCGCGCTCGAAATCCTCGAGGCTGTCCTGCGCCGGGCCGATCGGCTTGATCGTGCTCGCCACCCGTGCCCAGGCGCGGGATTCTTCCGGGGTCAGGCGGCGTTTGGTCATGGCCGCAACCTAGGGCGTGCCGGCCTGGAACCCAAGCGCCGCCATGTCAGTGCTGTTGATCCGCGCCGCAACTGCCTTGGGCAGGAACACCCAGAGCCGCCCCGGCGCATTCATCGTGCCCGCGCGCTCGCCCGCCTCCGGCCCGGTGCCGAAATAGAGGTCTCCGCGCACCGCGCCCTTGATCGCGCCGCCCGTATCCTGCGCGACCAGCAGCCCGGCCCAATCCCCGCCAAGGCCCGGCGCTGTGGTCTGCACATACATCGGCACGCCCAGCGGGTGAATGTCGGTGTCGACCGCCATCGAAGAGAGCGGCGTCAGCGGCACGGCCTGCGCGCCTTCCGGCCCCAGCATCGGGTCGCCTTCCGGCAGGGCGCGGAAAAACACAAAGCGGGGATTCTGGTTCATCGCCATCCGCGTCTCGATCGGCCCGGCCCGGTCCATCCAGGCGCGAATGCCCTGCATGCTCGCCTCGCCCGCCGTGATCCGGCCCGTCTCCATCAGCCAGTTGGCGGTGGAGCGGAACGGGTGGCCATTATGCGCGGCATAGCTGGCGCGCACGGTCCGTCCGTCCGGGAATTTCAGCCGGCCCGAGCCTTGGATCTGCAGGAAGAACACATCCGCCGGATGGGCATAGGCAATCGCGCTGACCCCGGAGGTCGTGATCTCCGCGCGGGAGGGGTAGGGCCTCAGGCTGCCATTGCGCAGGCGCTGTTTCGGGCTCGCGCCATTCGGCACCAGGTCCGCCGGCAGCGCAGGGACAGGCTCGGTAAAGGGCGGTGTCGGCGTGTAGCGCGCCTCGTAAAGCGGCTCGAAATATCCGGTGAACCGGCTGTTGCCGTTCGGGTCGATGATTTCAACGGGGGTGAACAGGGATTCCAGAATGCGCCGCGCGCTCTCATCATCCACGGCCTCGTTCACCGCATCACAGACCGGCAGCCATTCGGCAACATACCCGGCCCAGGGCGCGACATTGGCCATGTAATCGCCCGCCGACCGGTCCTGCAGTTTCACGCAGGATCGCTTGAACGCGCTGAGCGGCAATTCAATCGACGCCGCATCCCAATGCGGCAGCTCCCGAAAGCTCGCCGGACGCTCAATGGCGGCAGGTGGCAGGGGCGCAACATCGACCGGCCGGGTCGGCGACGGCTTGGGCGACGGGGCCGGGGGCGGCGCAGACTGGCACGAGGCCAGGGCAAGCACGCTGGCAAGCAGGAGGAGACGGCGATGCATGGCGCCATTTATGGAATGCTTTCGGGCGGCCTGTCACGCCCCGGATGCGCGCTTTCCGGTGGAAGGCTGCCTATTTGGCCTCTTCCACGTCATCCAGAATCCAGTTGGGATCATTTGCGGTCACATCATGCATATAGGCCCACAGCTCACGAGCCGTGCGCGTGGTCTCGCCATCGCCGAGTTCGGCTTCATAGCGCACCCAGATGCGGGCCATGTTGCCGTCCATTTCGGCGCTCTCGATTTCAGCGCGCCGGATACGCAACAGGTCAAAGGCGGACGTCCCGTTTGTCTCGCGGTCGGTAATGGCCTGGTCCCAGGCCTCATAGACGTCGTCATCCAGTAGCGGGCGCAGCGTCGCGCGGTCGCCTGCAGCAAAGGCCGTGACGATCATCGTATACGCCGCCTTCGCGCCGCGCATGAAACTCGGCTCGTTGAAGCTGTTGTCGGCATTGTAGATGTCTTCCAGCCCACCGGCGGCCGGACCTGTAAAGATCGGACGCTCATTGTCGGCATTCGGCAGCGGCAAGTCACTTGCGCCGGTATCCACGGGCCGCGACTTGGGCTGGGGTTCGGTACGTTGCACAGGGGAATTGTCCTCGCCGCGTCCCAGCACCGTGTAGAGGCGGAACAGGACAAACAGGGCGATGGCCGCAAGGATGACAACCTGGATCACAGGATCAAACATGAACGCGTAACTTCCTCCGATGCATTACGTAATTACCTAAATAGGACGAACGGCCCCATGATGCCAGTGATACGTTGCGCCTGACGGGGCCACATGCTAGGCGCGCGGCTTCAGATTCAGGGAGGATTCAGCATGACAGATGCCAGCGCACCGCAAAACCCCCAACCGCAGGGTACACCGCCTCAGGCCCCTGCCATGCGGGTCCTCGGGCAGTACATCAAGGATCTGTCATTCGAGAATCCCGGCCACGGTCCGGTCCAGGCCCAGCCCAATATCGATCTCGGCATCGATGTCGGCGCGACGCCCCATGCAGACGGCAACGGCCTCTATGAAGTGTCCTTGAAGCTGTCCGCAAAAGCGACGGCCGAACAGACCGTCCTGTTCATCTGCGAACTCGACTATGCTGGCCTGTTCCAGATCCAGAATGCCCAGCAGGGCCAGATGGAACCGATGCTGCTGATCGAGTGCCCGCGCCTGCTCTTCCCGTTCGCACGCCGTATCATTGCCGAGATTACCCGCGAAGGTGGCTTCCCGCCACTGCTGATCGATCCGGTCGACTTCGTCCAGCTCTACCAGTCGCAATACCAGCGCGCCGGAACTGAAGGCGGCGCGGCTGCGCCATCCGGCGGCGAAACCGGTCAGGCCTGATCAGCCGACCTTCTTCCAGATCGCGTCATCGCCCAGACTGTCCACAAAGGCAGCATGGGCGGCGCGCTCTTCCTCCAGGATGAAAGACTGAAGCGGCTCCGGCCGCTGACGCGCAGAGCGCTTCCGCTCACTCCGGCTCAATTCTTCCTCGCTCTCGAACGTAAAGGCATGTGCCCGCCCGCCGAGCAGTTCGAGATAGACGCTCGCCAGCAACTGGCTATCGAGCAGCGCGCCGTGGAATGTCCGGCTTTCCAGCGAGATTTCAAACCGGCGGCAGAGCGCGTCGAGGTTCGCCGGCGCGCCCGGATATTTCTTCCGCGCCATCATCGCCGTATCGATCCAGCGATCGGTCGGGATGGGCGCGCGCCCGCATTTCTCCAGCTCCATGTTCAGGAAGTTCCGGTCAAACCCGGCATTGTGCGCCACAAGAATGGCGTCGCCCATGAACTCCAGGAACGCGTCTACAACGGAGGGGTGCTCGAAGTAAGGCGCGTCCTTCAGATCATCATCCGTGATCCCGGTGATGCGGACCGTATCCTCGGACACCGAGCGTTTCGGGTTGATCAGCGTCCGGAATGTGCGTCCCGTCGGGATGTGGTTGATCATCTCAACCGCGCCGATCTCGATCACCCGGTCCCCTTCCAGGTGATGCAGGCCGGTGGTCTCGGTATCGAACGCCAGTTCGCGAATGTCTTCACTCATGAATTTGCCTCTTCAACCAAGCGATTCATCAGGGATACTATCGCGCGGACACAGTCGGTTGCAAACTCGAAACCATGTCCTGTCGAGATGATGAAATCCGCCCGCGCCCGCTTGTCAGCATCTGGCATCTGGCGCGCCAGGATCGACTCGAACGTATCCTCTGTCATGCCCGGTCGCGACAGCACGCGTTCCCGCTGCACTTCTGCTGGTGCCGTCACCACGGTAACATAGTCGCAATAAGCATAGCCGCCCGCTTCATAAAGCAACGGAATATCCAGCAGGACAAAGGGTGCGCCGGCATCGCGAGCCTTATCGCGAAATTGTTTCTGCGCATCGCCAGCCAGCGGATGCACAATGGCTTCCAGCCGGCGCATGGCTTCGGCGTCATCCAACACGCGTTCCCGCAGAGCCATCCGATCAATCGCGCCGTCGACGGTCACCCCCGGAAAGGCCGCTTCGACAGGCTCCACCGCGGCGCCGCCCTTGGCATAGAGTGCATGGACAGCCGCGTCGGCATCATAGACAGGCACGCCCTCGTCCCGGAACAGGCTCGCCGTGGCAGACTTGCCCATGCCAATTGATCCGGTCAGTCCAAGGATGATCATGTCGTTGCCTCCACCAGCTTGCGACAGCGAGCCAGTGCGGATTCCATGTCCGGCAGGATGCCGAACCAGAGTTCGAAGCTGAACGCGGCCTGCGCGACCAGCATGCTCAACCCGTCTAGCGGTTTCCAGCCAGCAGCCTCGGCCTGTTCCAGCATTGCCTTGGCGGGCTTGCCATAGGAAATGTCATAGAAAGTGCGCAGCTTGCCTTCCGGAAAGTCCAGCGTCCGGCCCGTATGGCCGAGGCTCAGCGTGTTGATCACGACATCCGCCTTGCCCATCTCGGCTTCTGCGTGTTCGAGTCCCCGGATATCCGCATTGATGTTCAGATGCTTCACCAGCTCCTCGGCCCGCGACTGTGTGCGATTGCAGATTGTCAGCGTTGCTCGCATGTCGGAAAGGGCCAGTGCGACTGCACGGGCAGCGCCCCCTGCTCCCAGGAGACAGACATTCTGGTCGGCGATCTCGATGTTTGCCTGTGCCAGCGATTCCGTGAAGCCGGGCGCGTCCGTATTCTCCGCGAGCCACCCGCCGGATTTGAGCCGGACCAACGTGTTGGCCGCGCCGATCCTGCGGGCTACCTCGCTCGCGCTCTCGGCAAGCTCAATGGCGGCTTCCTTGTGCGGCAGCGTGATGTTCAGCCCCAACGCTTGCCGGTCTTCCAGCGAAGACAGCCCGGATTCGAACTCGCCTTTCGGCACGTGCAGCGCTTCATATGTCGCATCCAGGCCATGCTCGCGAATCCAGGCATTGTGGATTACCGGCGACAGGGAATGGCTGACCGGATCACCAACGACCCCGTAAAGCTTGGTCATGACAGCAAAACTCCGCGTGTGCGCAGATAATCCAGAAGCGGCAGCAAGGGCAGACCGAGGATCGAGAAATAATCGCCTTCGATCCGGGTGAACAATTGCGCGCCGAGCCCTTCGAGCTGGTAAGCGCCGACCGTGGAAAGGAGTGGCTCCCCCACCGTGTCGACATAGGTGTCGATGAATCGGTCGCTCAGCTTGCGGACGGTCAGTTTCGGCCGGGCCAGATGGCGCCAGACCGGCTTGCCCTCTTCGCTGATGACAATCGCGGTTTCCAGCGTGTGCGCCTTGCCAGACAATTTCACCAGATGATTGCGCGCCTCCGCAAGGTCAACGGGCTTGTCGAAGGCTTCCCCGTCGAGCGAAAGCATCTGGTCGCAGCCGATTACCAAACCCCGCTCGCGCATGGAGATCTTCACGGATTTCAGCTCCGCGAGTTGCATGGCCTGGTCGCGCACTTTCATGTCGCTCGCGCGGAAAGACGCCTTCGCGGCATCCTCGTCCACATGCGGCTTGATGGTTTCAGCCTCGACGCCAGCTGCAGCCAGTACAGCGCGGCGGCTCTGGCTGCCGGAGGCCAGAATGATGCGCTGGCTCATAGTTGGGTATTCCGCTCATTCAGCAGGTTCAAGATCGCGGCGGCGGTTTCCTCGACCGACCGGCGGGACACATCGATCGTCTTCCACTTGTTGCGTTGGAACAGGCGGTTGGCTTGCGTGACTTCATCGCGCACCGCGGCCTCATCAGCATAGATCGTGTGTTCGTCTTCCTGCAGGGAGATCAGTCTTTGCCGCCTGATCTGGACAAGGCGCTCGGCGCTGATTTTCAAGCCAACGATCAACGGGCCCTTGGGCCCGAGTTCTTCCACAAAGCCTGGGAGCGGCACGCCGGGAACGAGCGGAATATTGCCTGCCTTCACCTTGCGGTTCGCAAGATAGACACTTGTCGGCGTCTTCGAGGTCCGGCTGACCCCCAACAGGATCACGTCGGCATTGCGCAACCCGTCGACATTCTGGCCATCATCATGGGCCAGCGTGAAATTGATCGCTTCCATACGCTCGAAATAGTCATCATCCAGCGCATGCTGACCGGCGACGATCCGATTAGCCGATACTCCCAGATGCCGGCCGAGCATGGCTACGGATGCATCCAGCACCGGCAGAGTGGAAACACCGCGCTCGCGGCAAAAGGCTTCCAGCTTTGTCCGCAAGGTCTCGTCGGAAATCGTGTACCAGACCACGCCGGGCGCAGCTTCGATCTCGCGCATCACGCGCTCAAGCTGGCGTTCGGACCGGACGAGATAGTAATTGTGCTCCAGCGGTTGTACGTTCTGGAACTGGGCGCAGGCCGCGCGCTGGATGGCATTCAGGGTCTCACCGGTACTGTCAGATACCAAGTGGACATTGAAATATATGCTGAGACGGGCGGGTGGCTTGTTCATGCCCCCTGTGTTGCCGAGGTTGGCGAAACACACAAGACCTGTGACTCCTCTGTGGATAGAGGAATTCCCCCAAATGGATTCACAATCGAGTCACAGCCCGAGAATTCGACTCCGGCAGAATCCCCTTTCGTTCGCACCTGTGACTCCAGCTGGGGTGTTAACCCCTCGTTAACCTCGGTAAAACCGACAGTTAACGAAACCTTACCGGGGTGCGACACCCTGTGACTCCCCTGTGGATTTAGCTGGACAATTCCTGTGTGTGGCCTTTCTCCACGAATTACACGGTCTAATAGTTATAAGCGCCCTGACGGGCTTTGTTTGATTTTGGGATGGAAGGGGGCCTGAGGCATGAACACCAAGCCTAAGCTGATTCAGGTACTCGAGGGACAAATGGTCTCCCCGCCTCCGGTATGGATGATGCGACAGGCTGGTCGACACCTTCCGGAATATCTCGAGCTGAGAAGCCGGGCCAAAGACTTTCTCGATTTCTGCTACACACCTTCCATGGCAGCTGAAGCCACGCTGCAGCCTGTTCGCCGCTATGGCATGGACGCTGCCATCCTGTTCGCCGACATCCTGCTGATCCTCGATGCGATGGGCCTGGGTGTGCGGTTCGAAAAGGGTGTTGGCCCAATCGTCCAGCAGATCAAGCAAGCATCGGATCTGGCTGCTGTCCCGCCCCAGAAGGCGGCAGATCGATTGTCGCCTGTCTACGAAACCGTGTCTCGTGTGAAAGCCTCCCTGCCAGAGGGCACAGCGCTGATAGGCTTTGCCGGCTCGCCCTGGACCGTTGGGCTTTATGCCATCGAAGGCCGCGGCAAGACGGACAAGTCGCTTGCCTGGCGATGGGCGCATGGCAAGCCAGATGAACTCGCTGCGGTACTGGATCTCATCAGTGAGGCTACCGCGTACTATATGGCGGCGCAGGTGGAAGCCGGCGCAGACGTCCTGATGCTGTTCGACAGCTGGGCCGAGGGCCTTCCGAACAATATCTTCCGGGAAGTCATCATTGCCCCGACAAAGAAGCTGGTTGCGCGCCTGCGGGACATGGGCATCACCGTGCCGATCATCGGGTTCCCGCGCGGCGCCGCAGCAATGCTGCCGGAATATGTCCAGGAGACAGGCGTTACAGCTGTCGGTCTCGACACCGCGGCCGTCCCATCCTTCGTGAACAGCGCCCTGCCTGCGGGTTTCCCGGTACAGGGACATCTTGACCCACTGCTGCTGATTGAAGGCGGTCCGAGACTCGACGACCGGGTTCGCGAACTTATCTCAGCCTACACAGGTCGGCCGCACGTGTTCAATCTCGGACATGGCATCCGGCCGGAAACACCGATCGCGCATGTCGAGCGCGTGCTGGAAATCATTCGAAAGGGCTAGGATTCATGGGCCGCAAGATCGCAATTGTTCTGTTCAATCTGGGAGGACCGGATTCAGACAAGACCGTGCAGCCCTTCCTGAAGAATCTGTTCCGGGATCCTGCCATCATTACGGCGCCCCTGCCCGTTCGCTGGTTCCTGGCGCGGGTCATCTCCACGACCCGCGCACCATCTGTGATCAAGAACTACGCCATGATGGATGCCGGCGGTGGTTCTCCGCTGCTGCCGGAAACGGAAAAACAGGCCGAGGCGCTTACCGCTGCCCTGACGGAGAAACTGCCGGGCGACGAGGTCCGCTGTTTCATCGCCATGCGCTACTGGCACCCCTTCGCGGAAGAAGCCGCAGCCGACGTGAAAGCCTGGGGGGCGGATGACGTGATCCTGCTGCCGCTCTATCCGCAATTCTCCACCACAACGACGGGTTCATCCCTCACCGCTTGGAACAAGGCCTACAAGGGCCCTGCCAAGACAATCTGTTGCTACCCGTTCGCCGAAGTACTGATTTCGGCGCATGTCGATCAGATCATGAAAGCCCATAAGGAGGCAGGCGAGCCAGATAATGTCCGGCTGCTGCTGTCCGCGCATGGCCTGCCCGAAAAGATCGTGAAGGATGGGGATCCCTATCAATGGCAGTGCGAGACCATGGCCGAGATGGTCGCTGGTCGCGTGCCGTCCGAGTGGGAAATTGTGCCATGTTACCAGTCGCGTGTCGGGCCGCTGAAATGGATCGGGCCGCCCACCGAAGAAGAAGTCGAGAAAGCCGCAAAGGATGGAAAGAACATCCTGATCGCGCCGATCGCCTTTGTCTCGGAACATATCGAAACCCTGGTTGAACTGGGCGAGGAATATCGCCTCGTCGCCGAAGAACATGGCGCCGCGAGCTATACGCGGGTCGAAGCGCTGGGCGTGCATGAGGAATTCATTTCCATGCTGCGCGACCAGGTCATGCAAACACTCTCCGAAGACCTGACAATCCGGTCCTGTGCCGGCTCCCGGCTCTGTCCGACCGATTGGAAGAAGTGCCCGAACCGCCTGCCCCATCCGCAAGTAGGCCAGCGTGCCAATCCTGTCCGTAAGGAAACCGCCTGATGCCGTATCTCTGGGTGAAAGCCGCACATGTTGTGTTCGTGATCGCGTTGATGGCCGGCTTGCTCGTCTATCCGCGCTACAAGATTCACCAGCTTTCCAGCCGACCGGGCGAGCCCTTGTTCGAAACGATGAAGGATGCTTCGAACAGATTGCGCAAGGTCATCCTGAACCCAAGTCTTATCCTGGTCTGGATTTTCGGCCTGACCATGCTGTGGCTGAACCCGTCGCTGCTCAGCATGCCCTGGATGCATGTAAAACTCTTGCTGGTCCTGATCCTGTCCGGCCTGCATGGCTATTTCATCGGCATCGGCAAAAAGATTGACCGGGGCGGTGATGGCATCACGGCCAAGCGCCTGCGCATGCTGAACGAGGTGCCATTCCTTCTGCTGATCGGGATTGTCATCATGGTGATTGTCCGGCCGTTCTAGGCGCTCCCGCGTCCGCCCCCTTGACGATTTGGGCCTTCTGGCCCCATATGCACCGAAACCGCTGCGCAGTCCTTGCGCGGGCGAAGACCCCCCGATTTCAAAATCCGGCTCCTGCGACCATCACAGAAGCCCCTTATCCGGAATTCATCCATGGCATCTTCCATGCTCGACGACATCACCAGTGTGAAACTCAGCGACCTCAAGGCGAAGTCGCCAGAGGAATTGCTCGCTTATGCCGAGGAGCTGGAGATCGAGAATGCTTCGTCCATGCGGACGCAGGACATGTTGTTCGCCATCCTCAAGGAACTCGCTGACAGCGAAGTGGAAATCACCGGCCAGGGCGTGCTGGAAGTGCTGACCGATGGGTTCGGGTTCCTGCGCTCGCCGGAATCCAACTACCTGCCCGGTCCGGACGATATCTATGTCAGCCCGGAAGTCCTGAAGAAGGGCAATATCCGCACAGGTGATACGGTCGAAGGCCCGATTGTGGCCCCGCAGGACAGTGAGCGTTATTTTGCGCTGACAGACGTGTCGCGGATCAATTTTGAAGAACCGGACAAGGCCAACAAGAAAGTTCACTTCGACAACCTCACGCCGCTCTATCCTGAAGAGCGCCTGCGCATGGAAAGCAATGATCCGACCCGCAAGGATCGTTCTGGTCGGGTCATCGATATTGTTGCGCCGATTGGTAAGGGCCAGCGCGCCCTGATCGTTGCGCCGCCGCGGACAGGTAAGACGGTGCTGTTGCAGAATATCGCCTCGGCCATCGAGGAAAACCATCCGGAATGTTACCTGATCGTCCTGCTGATCGATGAACGTCCGGAAGAAGTCACCGACATGCGCCGCACCGTGAAGGGCGAAGTTGTTGCTTCCACCTTTGACGAGCCGGCAACCCGTCACGTCCAGGTCGCAGAAATGGTGATCGAAAAAGCCAAGCGCCTCGTCGAACACAAGCGTGACGTTGTTATCCTGCTCGATTCGATTACCCGTCTGGGCCGGGCCTATAACACGACCGTACCAAGCTCCGGCAAGGTGCTGACCGGGGGTGTGGATGCCAACGCCCTGCAGCGTCCCAAGCGCTTCTTCGGTGCCGCGCGGAACGTCGAGAATGGCGGCTCGCTGACCATTGTTGCGACGGCGCTGATCGATACCGGCAGCCGCATGGACGAAGTCATCTTCGAGGAATTCAAAGGCACCGGTAACTCCGAAGTCGTGCTGGATCGCAAGATTGCCGACAAGCGGACCTTCCCGGCTATCGACATCATGAAGTCCGGTACGCGGAAAGAAGAACTGATTACGCCGCCCGACCAGCTGTCCAAGATCTACATCCTGCGCCGTATCCTCGGCCCGATGGGCACGAACGATGCCATCGACTTCCTGTTGGATAAATTGCGTCAGACGAAGAACAATGATGAGTTCTTCGAAGCGATGAAGAACTAGCGGAGCGAGCCTGGCCATGAGCGAGCGCGATACGATCTGCGCCCTCGCCTCGGGCCAGCCCCCTGCTGCGATCTGCATTATCCGGCTCTCCGGAGACCGGATCTGGAAACTGGCAGGTGCCCTGCTCGATTGCGGCCTTCCTGAACCGCGCCGCGCGACGCTGACCAAGTTTCGCGACGAAGACGGCACCCTCATTGATGAAGGCCTCGCCGTCTTCATGCCGGGGCCGCATTCCTACACGGGCGAAGACACGCTGGAGCTTTACCTTCATGGCGGCCCAGCGGTCATCACTCACGCAATCAGTACACTGACGAGTGAACCCGGTGTGCGCCTTGCGGAGCCGGGTGAGTTCACACGCCGCGCTTTCGAAGCTGGCAAGATTGACCTGACCGAGGCCGAAGGCGTCGCCGATATCATCGAAGCCGAGACCAACGCCCAGAAAGCGCAGGCGCTGCGTCAGCTGACGGGCGGTCTTACCGAACAGTATGACCAGTGGCGGGCGGATTTGACGGGCATACTTGCCCTGGTCGAAGTGGTCGTGGACTTCCCGGACGAGGAAGATGCCCCGGAAGAAACGACCGCGCCGGTCATCCGGAAACTGACGCGACTGATTCACGAAATCGAGGAAGCGCTTGGTGATCGAGGCATCGGAGAGAAGATCCGCGACGGCTTTCGTATTGCCATCATTGGAGCGCCGAATGTCGGCAAGTCCACCCTGCTCAACCGGCTGGCGGGGCGCGATGCCGCCATCGTGACGTCTCGCCCCGGCACAACCCGCGATGTGATCGAAGTGCGCCGTGTCATGGGCGGGCAAATCGTCTGGCTGTCAGATACCGCAGGCTTGCGCGAAACAGAGGACGAAATCGAAGCCGAAGGCGTCCGCCGCGCAGAGCGTGTTGCGGCCGAGGCGGATTTGCGCCTGTTCATGGTTGACGGAAGTGCCCCGGAGCTGGGGGTGTTGTCCTCCCCCTTCCGCCAATCGACGGATATGGTGGTGGTAAACAAGGCCGATGCCGATCTGGCGTCCGGACTGCCAGAATACGATCACAAGATCTCCGCAAAAGACGGCGATGGCGTGCCGGAGCTCGAGGCAGCGCTGGCGGATTTCATCTCCAACAAGGCCGCATCTGTTGAAGCTCCCGTGATTACGCGGGCGCGTCACCGGGCGCGTCTGGTTGACGGGCTTTCCTGTCTCATCGCGGCACGCGAAGCTCTGGAGCATGGTACCGGTCCGGAGCTGGCCGCTGAAGATGTGCGGCTGGCGATCCGGCATCTTGGCGCGGTGGTGGGCTCGGTTGGTGTGGAAGATGTGTTGGGCGCGGTGTTCTCACAGTTCTGCATCGGCAAATGACCCCTAGGGTTTGAGGCGCCGAGCCGCTATATAGCGCCTTTCTGAAACCCGGATCCGAAGTAGCGCCATGAGCGAGATGAACCAGTTTGATGTGATTGTGGTGGGCGGCGGTCATGCCGGCTGCGAAGCGGCTGCGGCTTCGGCGCGTACCGGCGCCCGTACGGCGCTCGTCACCCACAAGCGCGCGACCATCGGCGAGATGAGTTGCAATCCCGCGATTGGCGGTCTCGGCAAGGGTCATCTCGTGCGCGAGATCGATGCGCTCGACGGATTGATGGGGCGTCTTGCCGACAAGGCGGGCATCCAGTTTCGGATGCTGAACCGGTCCAAGGGTCCGGCTGTCTGGGGGCCGCGCTCCCAGATCGACCGGAAGCTATACCGCGACGCCATGCAGGCGGAACTCGCCGACTATCCAAACCTGACAATCCTTGAGGATGGCGCCGAAGATCTGATTGTGGAGGACGATCATGTCGCTGGCGTCGTCGGTCTGAAGGGCGAGATCTATCGTGCGCCTTCTGTTGTGATTACGACAGGCACCTTCCTGAAAGGCATCATCCACATCGGGGCGAAACGTATCCCCGCGGGCCGTGTGGGCGAGGCACCGGCGATTGGCCTGTCGGACCGGCTCTACGGGCTTGGCCTGCCAATGGGTCGCCTCAAGACGGGGACGCCGGCACGGTTGGATGGCCGGACGATCGCATGGGATCGTCTTGAAATGCAGCCCGCCGACGAGCAGCCCGTCCCGTTTTCCTATCTGACGGACGAGATCAGGGTGCCTCAAGTTCAGTGTGGCATCACATGGACGACACCGGAAACCCACGCGATCATTGCGGAGAATATCGAACAGTCTGCCGTCTATTCCGGTGCAATTGCCGGTCGTGGCCCTCGTTACTGCCCGTCCATTGAAGACAAGGTCCACCGTTTCGCCAACAAGGATCGCCACCAGATTTTCCTGGAACCAGAAGGCCTGGACGATCACACCGTGTATCCAAACGGCATTTCGACCTCGTTGCCTGAAGAGATTCAGGAACGCTTCCTGCGGACCATTCCGGGTCTTGAAGACGCCAAGATCCTTCAACACGCCTATGCCATTGAATATGATTATGTCGATCCGCGCGCTTTGTCGTCAGCGCTTGAAGTCCAGGCCCTGCCCGGCCTTTATCTCGCAGGCCAGATCAATGGCACAACCGGATATGAGGAAGCCGGAGCGCAGGGCCTTGTGGCCGGCTTGAATGCGGCTCGGGCTACGGCCGGGAAAGACCCTGTCATTTTTGACCGCGCGGAAGCCTATATTGGCGTTCTGATCGATGATCTTGTCACACGCGGTGTGACCGAACCCTATCGGATGTTCACCTCACGCGCGGAATATCGTCTGGCGCTTCGGGCGGACAATGCTGACCAGCGTCTGACCGAAAAGGGTATTGCCGCCGGGTGTGTCGGGTCTGACCGGGCTGACGTGTTTCACGTGAAACACGCCGCACTGGAATCCGCCCGCCATCTTTTGAAATCCGTTACCCTATCCCCCGCAAAAGCAGCCCAGGCTGGGTGGTCGGTTAATCAGGACGGCCGGGTACGGTCCGCGTGGGAATATCTCTCATATAAGGATATCGATCTGAACGCTCTCGCCACAGTCTGGCCTGATGTTTCGGATATATCGGATGAGATCGGGAACCAGATCGAAATTGAAGCGCTTTATTCCTCATATCTTGAACGCCAGGCGGCGGATGTCGCGGCGCTTCGGCGTGATGAGGATCTTATGATCCCATCCGATCTCGATTATTCCGGGATCGGCGGCCTATCGAATGAAGTCCGCCAGAAACTGGAAACTGTCCGTCCATCGACCCTTGGACAGGCCGGACGCATTGAAGGCGTGACCCCAGGCGCTCTGACCGCGCTCTTGGGATATGTTAAGCGTCGCAAGAAAGCCGGTTAACTGTCATGATGAATTCCGACGACCGCGCGGCCTTTCTGGCCGAATTCGATGTTTCACGTGAAACATCGGAAAGATTAGATGCCGTGATCTTAACCCTCGACGCGTGGCGCCAACGATCAAATCTGATCGGCCCACGTGAGTGGCCGCAAATCTGGACCCGCCATGTGGCCGATTCCTTCCAGATTCTTCCATTTATTCCCAACACAACGCGCTGTGTGGATTTGGGTTCCGGCGCGGGCTTTCCAGGACTCATCATTTCAGCCGCGCGGCCGGAGGGTCATGTGACGATGATGGAGAGTGTTGGGAAGAAATGCGCTTTTCTCCGTGCCGCTATTGAAGCGGCGGGGCTGAATGCGTCGGTCTATCAGGGTCGGATCGAAGCCGCACCGCCCTCCAAAGCAAATATCGTCACAGCTCGGGCGTTCGCACCGCTTCCGAAATTGCTCGATTACGCAGCGCCCTGGATGGAAAACGGCGCAACAGGGGTTTTTCTCAAGGGCGAACGCTGGAAAGAAGAATTGACGGACGCCCAACAAAGATGGAACTTCGCCTATGAGGCGATTCCAAGTCGCACTGGTGGGTCAGGCGTGATTTTGATCGTGAGGGAGCTCAAGCGTGGTTAGCGGTAAACCTAGAATTTTCGCAGTCGTGAACCAGAAAGGTGGCGTCGGGAAGACGACGACGTCCATCAATCTCGGTACGGCTTTGGCCGCCGTGGGTCGGCGCGTCCTGATTGTCGACTTTGATGCGCAAGGCAACGCCTCCACCGGGCTCGGCATTGAGCGCAAGGACCGGCACCAGACATCTTACGACATCGTTGTGGACCGGATTCCGCTCGAAGAGGCCGTACTGTCCACGATTGTACCGCGCCTGGATATTGTTCCCGGCGACGAAAACCTGTCCGGTGTAGAAACCGAACTGGCCAATGATGCCCACCGCTCCTACAAATTGCGCGATGCCCTGCAGGACTATGTGGAGCGTTCGGCCCAGGGTGATCTGGTCAAGTATGACTACATCCTGATCGATTGCCCGCCCTCCTTGTCTTCGCTCACCTTAAACGCAATGACGGCCGCGGATGCGCTCCTGGTTCCGCTTCAGTGTGAGTTCCTGGCGCTGGAAGGCCTGAGCCAGTTGCTGCGCACGGTCGAAGTTGTTCGCTCGGGACTCAATCCGAACCTTGAAATTCAGGGCGTGGTCCTGACGATGTATGACCGCCGGAACAATCTGTCCGACCAGGTCGCCGACGAAGTGCGCGCTTTCTTCGGGGCCAAGGTCTACAACACGGTCATACCGCGGAATGTCCGTCTGTCCGAAGCGCCATCCTTCGGCAAACCGGCCCTGTTGTATGATTATCGCTGTCCCGGCAGTGAAGCCTATATCCGCCTCGCTTCGGAAGTCCTTCAAAGAGAGAAAGCCCGCGCGGCCTGACCGATATGAGTGACGATGCAAAGAGCAAACCCTCCCGTCTTGGACGCGGCCTGTCTTCCCTGATCGGCGAGGTCGAAGCTGTCTCTACGCCTGAAGCAAAGACTACAGATAGCGGCACGGGCGGCCCGAACGAGATTTCCGTCGACGACATTCGGCGCAATCCGAAGCAGCCTCGCCGAACGTTCGATGAAACGGCGCTCGAAGAGCTTGCCGGATCGCTGAAAGCCAAGGGCGTGCTCCAGGCAATTCTCGTGCGTCCGGACCCGAAGGAAAAGGGCAAGTACCAGATCATCGCAGGCGAGCGCCGCTGGCGTGCTGCCAAGCTCGCAGGTCTGACCAGTATTCCCGCGGTAGTGCGGGATACCGACGAACTTGAACTGCTTGAAATCGGCATTATCGAGAACGTCCAGCGTTCGGACCTCAACGCGATTGAAGAAGCCGAAGCCTATGAGGCGCTGATGAAGCGGTTTGGCCGGACGCAGGACAGTCTGGCTACCAGCGTCGGCAAGAGCCGCGTTCATATCACCAACACCCTGCGTCTGTTGCAATTGCCGGAAGGCGCACGCGAGCATGTCCGCATGGGCCATATCACGGCGGGTCATGCACGCGCGGCCCTCGGCGCGCCGGACCCGGAAGCGCTCGTGGAATTGGCGGTAGAAAAGGGCCTGACCGTTCGCGAGGTCGAGGCTCATGCCAAGGCTGCCCGCGAAGACTCGCCGATCGAGACAAAGTCCGCCCGGCCCAAGCCAGACGACAAGGATGTCGACACCGAAGCGCTGGAAGCAGACCTGTCGCGCTCCATCGGACTCGATGTGGATATCCGGCACGGCAAGAATGGCGGCGAATTACGCATCAAGTATCGTGACCTGGAACAGCTCGACGATGTGTGCCGACGCCTGACAGCCAAGCGCAAGATCTAGTCTCTAGCGTGCCATCTCGGCGGCGCGAGCAATTTCATTCATCAGTACACGTATTACTGGATCGGCACTGCCGGAGCCTGACTTGGCCTGCTGTTCGGCTTCGTAAATGCGTTCCATGACCCGCATCAGTCGCTTGGTCGGCCATTTCCTGAGTCGCGCGCTGAACAGGCCCCATTCACTTTGCCAGACCGGTGGACGAAGTTTCATGCCGGGATTGGACTGGCCGGACGCTATCCGGGACTGGGCATCCAGCATCCGCATGGTTTCAAATTGCAGCGACCGGAGGATGGAAATCCCGCTCGTCCCGGCAACTGCCAGACGGTCGAGCGCAGAATGGACAAGCGCCGGTTTGCCGTCTAGCGCCGCCCGGATCGCGGCTGAGAGATTGTGATCAATATCCGTGGCCGACAGCGCCCGGACATCATTCACATCCAGAGGCCGACCAAGCCCGCGCGCATAGAGCGCGAGTTTCTCGATCTCCGAATTGGCGAGGTTACGATGGCCCGGCAGGTCTCCGACAAACAAAGCAAGCGCCTCAGGTGTGATTTCGACGCTTTCGGATTTCAGCACATCCTTCACGCGCTTCTCGATGTCGCCGGCGCCGTCGGCAAACAATTGAAGGCATGCGGTGAGTTGCGCAGACTCTGCGGCTGCCCGCAGCTTTGATCGCTTCTGCAGGCTTCCGGCTTCAATGATCAGCCGGGCGGAATAGTAGCCTTCCTGCGAGTCGCCCTTTTGAATCGCCTCGATCAGCAGGGCGGCGATCTTGTCACCGCTGGTCCGGACCCGGATGACGCGCGGATCGCCCAGCAGGGAAACTGCTTCAAGACCATCGAACAGCAGGGTCGGATCCTTGCGAATGGAATCATCATCAAGCGTGGTGACGTCCATGCTGGTGCCCTTGGGCGTCCAGGCTTTGATCAGCTCAAGGGCGGCATCCGAGGCCAGCCCGGAATCTTCCCCGAAGGCCAGGACTGCCCAGACCGAAGGTTTCGGCTTGCGGGCAAAGTCAGCGGCCTGTTTGCCCTTGAGAAACATCACTGCACCGAAAGTTGGCGCCGGAGATTGTCCACGATGTTTTTCGCCAGAAGCTTCACGGCGCGTTCGGATGCGTTTTTCTGTGCGGCAATATCTCCGAAGGAACTGTCAGGGACAGCAAAGCTGACTTCCCCCACCGCAGACCCGCGAACGGGTTCGCCTTCACCTGCCAGCGTATAGCGTGCAGAGGCGGTAACATTGGAACGAGACGCGGCACCATCCTGCTTGAAGGCGAGTCGGCTGAGCGTTTCCTTCAGATTGACGGTCAGGGTCGCCGATTCCGTCACATTTGGCAGACCAATGGCCAGCTCTTCCTGAAGTGCACGCCGAAGAAGGTAGCCGGATCGCCCATCAATCGGAGCAACCGAGATGGCACCACCGGTGTAATTCGCACCGCTGCCCGTCGCATAGACAGGTTTGAAACCACATCCGGCAATCAGGGCGAAGGCGAGCAGAGCAAAGAGCTGTTTCATGTCACCACGATATTCACGATGCGGCCGGGCACGACAATGGTTTTCTTCACGGACTTGCCTTCGATGAAACTGGCCACATCCGGATGCGCTTTGGCAACGACTTCGACGGAGTCCTTGTCCATGCTCTTCGGCACAGTGATTTCGGCGCGTCGCTTGCCGTTGACCTGGACCGCCATCGTGACCTCATCATCCGCCAGCAGGGTGGGGTCTGCCACGGGCCACGGCGCAGACGAGACGAAGGCGGGCTGGCCGAGCCGCTCCCAGCAGGCTTCTGCCAGATGCGGCATGAACGGCGTCACGCAGCGGGCCAGCATGGAGGCGCCTTCGATGCGTGCGCCGAGAACTGCCTCGCCAGCGGATTCTGCCTTCTTCAATGCCGTCACCCATTCATGGATGCTGGCCACGGCCGAGTTGAAACGGAATTCCTCAATCGCCTTGTCGATGGCGGCGGCAGCCTTGTGATTCACTTTCCGGAGTGCTGTGGAGTCGGCATCATCGCCGGCCGCAGTACTGGCATTCTCTGGCAGGGCATCGAACACGCTCCACAGGCGCTGGGCAAATCGGGACGCGCCTTCGACACCGGCCTGCGTCCACTCGACGTCCCGCTCGGGCGGGGAATCCGACAGGACGAACCAGCGTGCAACGTCTGCGCCGAACTGGCTGATGATGGCATCCGGATCGACCGTGTTCTTTTTTGACTTGGACATCTTCTCGATGGGTCCCGCCGCCGCGATGGCGCCGGTGGCGGTCTCGATCCAGGTGTCGCCGTCGCGGCTCACGTCTGAGGGCTGAAGCCATTTTCCGGCCGCGGATTTGTAGGTCTCGTGAGTCACCATGCCTTGCGTGAACAGGCCTGCGAACGGCTCCCCGCTCGGCAGGTCCAGCAGGCCGACATCGCGCATCGCTTTCGCTATGAAGCGCGCATAGAGCAGATGAAGGACGGCATGTTCGACGCCGCCGACATATTGGTCGACCGGCATCCAATAGGCGCGCTCTGCCAGATCATTCGTGCTGGCGAAGCGGGAATAGTACCAGGAGCTGTCGACGAATGTGTCCAGCGTGTCGGTCTCGCGACGGGCTGCTTTGCCGCATGTCGGACAGTCGACATGTTTCCAGCTTGGGTGGCGTTCCAGCGGGTTGCCGGGCTGGTCGAAGGACACTTCTTCCGGCAGCTTCACCGGCAAATCAGATTCCGGCACCGGGACAATGCCACAGCTGTCGCAATGGATGACCGGGATCGGGCATCCCCAATAGCGTTGGCGCGAGACGCCCCAGTCCCGCAGGCGGTAGTTCACCTTGCCTTGGCCGAGCCCCATGGATTCGATCTTCTGGATGGCCGCGCGCTTGGCATCATCAATCGCCATCCCGTCCAGGAAGCCGGAATTGAAGATGCTGCCGGGGCCGGTATAGGCCTCGTCCTCGACGTGGAATGTGGTCGCGTCAGCTTCTGGCGGCAGGACGACCGGCGTGACAGTCAGGCCGTATTTGCGGGCAAAATCTATATCACGCTGGTCATGCGCCGGGCAGCCAAAAATGGCGCCTGTGCCGTAGCCCATCAGGACGAAGTTCGCGATCCAGACTGGCAAGGTCTTCGACTCGTCGAGCGGGTGCTTTACAGTCAGGCCGGTATCGAAGCCGAGCTTGTCGGCCTTTTCGATGGCTTCTTCGCTGGTGCCGATCTGGGCACATTTCGCGCGGAAGGCTTTCAATTCATCGGACTGTTCGGCGAGTTGGATGGTCAGCGGGTGATCCGGCGACAGCGCGATAAAGCTTGCGCCAAACAGCGTATCGGGACGGGTCGTGAAAATCTCGACGCCCTCATCGAAACCTGCGGGCGCGGCGCTGTCGAATTCAAACCGCATCTGCAGGCCTTCCGACCGGCCGATCCAGTTCGCCTGCATGGTGCGCACTTTTTCAGGCCAGCGCTCCAGCTTCTGCACTTCAGTCAGCAGGTCTTCGGCATAGTCGGTGATGCGGAAGAACCATTGGGTCAGTTCGCGCTGTTCCACCAGCGCGCCCGAGCGCCAGCCGCGCCCGTCGATGACCTGTTCATTGGCCAGCACCGTATTGTCGACCGGGTCCCAGTTCACTTTCGAGGCCTTGCGATAGACGAGGCCCTTTTCCAGGAATTTCAGGAACAGGCCCTGCTGCGCGCCATAATATTCCGGATCACAGGTCGCGAATTCCCGGCTCCAGTCGAGCGACAGGCCGAGCTTCGAGAACTGGGCCTTCATCGAGGCGATGTTTTGGTAGGTCCATTCACCGGGATGGACATTGCGTTCCATGGCGGCGTTTTCGGCCGGCATGCCGAACGCGTCCCATCCCATCGGGTGCAGCACATTATAGCCCTTGGCGCGCTTGTGACGGGCAACGACGTCGCCCATCGCATAATTGCGCACATGGCCCATATGTAGCCGCCCGGACGGGTACGGGAACATCTCCAGCACGTAGGCCTTCGGCGCGTCGCCTGCCTCAGCGGGAGACTTTGCGTTGAAGAGAGCAGCCTTGTCCCAGGCTGCACGCCATTTCTGTTCCGCGATCTGCGGATCGTAACGGGTCGCCATGCCCCTGACCTTTCCGGATAATTCGTTCAGCCGGGCCTAGCCCAGCTGGGAGTTCTTCAGCAGGCGCGCCCGGTCCAGAATCTTGTTTTCAAGCTGGAGTGCGGTTTCCGGATCGACTTCCACATCAGTCCATTCGCCGGCTTCGCTCTTTTCCTGACGGAACACGGACACTTTCACGCCATCGGCGCGCAGGCGTGTGTCGAGAATGTAGACGGTCGCCTTGATGCGTTGGTTCGGCGCGGCAGCATACGACTTCCAGTCATAAGTGATCAGGCCGCCGATCGGATCGGCAGTTGCCACAGGCAGATCGTCGAACGTGTCGAGCGACGCGCGCCAGAGATATGGGTTCACGCTGCCAATATTCTGCTGGATGACGCGGGCTTCAGCGTTGCCGCCGGATTTGGACTGGCAGCCTGAAACCATCAGCATGCCGGCAATCGCCGCAGAGAAAACATATTTGACCATGAAGAAAGTTCCTGAGTGCAAGACCTTGTTGACGGCCGTTTGTATAACAAGGGGTGTACGGGCTCGCCAGTGCTGATCTGCGCGTCGTCAACCATGGAGGACCGGTATGAAATTCGCGCAAGTCACCATTCTTGCTGCAGCGCTTGCCGGCCCGCTGGCGCATGCGCAATGGGAAGACGATTGGAACCCGTGGGAGACCGAGACAGATTTCGGGACAATGATTGCCATCATGCCGGAGGGCGACAAGCAGGTTCTGGCGCGCGCCTGGGCTGGCGTATCGACCAATCGCATCCTCGATAACGGGCTCGAGATCGGCGTTTCCGGCCGGCTCGAAGTGCAGAAGGACCATCCCCGGCGTGCCGGGTTCAGTGGCGTACCCGTGGGGGCCGAGGGCACCGGATTTGGGTATCAGGGGGCCTTTACAGGCCTGGCTATCGGGGCTGAGCCGGACGACACCGACACCCGCGCCCAAATCGAAACGGCTTACGCCTATATCGAGGGCGGGTATGGCGAGCTGCGCCTCGGCCGGGATCTCGGGGTGGCTGCGCGCTTTCAGGAAGGGGGGCCCTCTGTCTTCGATGCGCTCGCCAGTGGCCGCCAATCCCTCGATCCGACGGGCATCGACATGGTTACGACCCGGCATGATCTGACGGGACCCTCCGCAAAGCTCACCTACACCACACCGCGCCTGATTGGCGTTCGCGCCGGCCTGAGTTTCACACCCAAGGCCGATGTGCGGGGCCTTGACCGGGATGCTGATCGCAACCTGCCGGACGCGGCGCCAATCACGCTGGTCAATGCGGTTGAAGGCGCGGTCAATGTCTCACGCCTGCTGCGCAGCGAGGGAATAAGGCTCAGCGGCGCGCTCGGGGCCAGCATGGCCGAGGTCGAGACGCCGCCCTATGCGTCCGCGCTCTATGGCCGGGTCACAACCTGGTCGCTGGGGGCAAAGGCTGAATTCGAGACCATCTCCATTGGCGCCTCCTGGCTGGCCACCGACAATGGTATTGAGGGAGAGGGCGACTACGATTCATGGACGGCGGGCATCACCAAATCGCTGGGCGACTATGTTCTCGGCGCAGAATATGGCTGGGCGGAGGACAAATTGACGGGATTGGAGGGAGATGCCTGGAAAATTGGCGTGTCCCATGCAGTCACAAAACATGCAAAATTTACCCTCGGTTACGCCGAAAACAGCCTGAACCTGTCGCAACCGAACACGTTTGCGCTTTTGTCTGGGAAAAACTCCCCTGAGGGGATTGTGATAGAAATCACACTATCGGAGTAGAATTGCTGGCGTGTCGGATTCTTAATCTTCTCTTTACCCGCTCCTCTGACTATTTTCCTCATCAGAGGTGCTTAGAAAAATGAAGCTGGGCTTTGCAACAATCGTGATCGCGCTGTGCGCGCTGGCCCTGCCAGCTGCGGCGCAGGATGACGTGCCTGCGCCTGCCATGGAAATGGCAACCCCCAGCATTTCCGAAACCTCTGCGGCCAAGTCCGAATGGTATCGCCAATTCGCGCAGGCCAAGCCGGCCAGTGCCGAACCTGTCTGGCAGGCCCAGGCAGACCGGGAATTCTCGATGCAGTTTGGCGGCGACACGCGCTGGCAGCTGAACATCGACAAGGTGTCCCGGAACGACCTTTCTCCGCTTCCACGTGAGGAAATGCAGGCTGGCGCCACATTCCGCATCACGCCGCGTTTCTCTGTCGGCGGTGAAGTCAGCGTGGGCACAGACGAGCTGAACGACACATCGACGTGGGAATCCCGCGAAGTCGAAGCCGGCATCCGGCTCAAGTCCGCTTTCAAATTCTAGGACCTGAACGGGTCCCTTATTCCCTCTATTGCTGCCAATCCCGCTGTATCGCAGATGCTTGATGCGTTGTGGGAATTCACGCCGCCGAGCCCATATAGGGGCACGGCGCTTTGTTTTGACAGGTTGCGCAGGGTGAGAGCGCCAAGCGGAGACCCGGCCGATGGGCTCTTCGATGGAAACACCGCCGAAACCAGCGCCGCATCGAAGATGTGCGCATCAATTTGGCGCAATTCCTCACCCCCATGCGCACTCACACTCATGAGATCGAATCGGCCGCGCCATTTCCGGGCCTTGTCCTTTTGCGAGAACGGCCAGTGCACGCCCGCTGCGCCAACCTTGATGGCCAGATCCGGATCTGCCGAGATCAGCAGGGCAAGCCCCCGCCGATTCGCAATGTCTGCCAGTTGGCGGGCCTGCCACAGCCGGTGCGCGGCGCCATAGTGACGATAGATAATGCCCCACCTGGCTGGCAGGTGTTCAGCGACGGATACCGGATCGGGTGTTCGCTGCGGATCTGTCAGGAACAGGGCCGGCGGCAGCCAGGACGGCAAATGACGCCCTGCCCGTCTTGCCGCAGAGATCAGCTTGCGTCTTGCCGCGTCTTGGGGTTTCTGCGCCATCAAGATGACTGATACGGACTTCCCCGGAATTGCCAAGCGCCGCGCCGAGATCCTGAGCGATCTCGCGGGCATTTCTGAAACTCCGCCTACACTCGTGGCGGTGACCAAGACGCAGCCGGATGCGGCGCTGGATGAGATCCTGGCGGCTGGCCAGCATGTGTTTGGCGAGAACCGCGTGCAGGAAGCTTATGAACATTGGGCAGATCGCCGGGCAGAGTATCCGGATCTGGAACTGCGCCTGATCGGACCGCTGCAATCGAACAAGTCCGAAGACGCTGTGCGCCTGTTCGATGTGATCGAAACGCTCGATCGCCCGAAACTCTGCCGCGAGCTTGCCAAGGCTGAAGAGAAGACCGGGCAGAAACGCCAATATCTGATTCAGGTGAATACGGGCGAGGAGCCGCAAAAGGCGGGTATCGCGCCCGAGGGCGTGGAGCAGCTTCTCCACACCGCGCGCGACCAGGGGCTCGATGTGGTCGGCCTGATGTGCATCCCTCCGGTGGAAGAACCTGCCGGACCGCATTTTGCGCTGCTTGCCAAGATCGCCCGCAGGCTCGGCCTGACGCAACTTTCCATGGGCATGAGCGCGGATTACGACATCGGCGCCCGCTTCGGGGCAACGCATGTGCGGGTTGGTTCGGCCCTGTTCGGGCCACGCGACTACAGCGCCTAGAAGGAGATTTCGATCTCGGTGTCCGGCAGCATCACTTCGAGCAAGGCCAGCAAATCCTCCCGCTCCAGCGCGATGCAGCCTTCCGTCGGCTCGAAATTCGGCCGGGCCACATGCATGAAGATCGCGCTGCCCCGGCCGGGCTCGACCGGGTCGTCATTGTAGCCGAGCTCGATAATCACGTCATAGACATAGTCATCGCGCCACAATTTCTCATGGCTCGCCGCGAAGGGCAGGGAGACCGGACGGTTGTACAGACGGTGCTCGGGTGCATCGCACCAGCCATCATAGGGCTTCAGGGGGACAAGCGGCAGGCTGGTTGCGGGTGGGTCCATTCGGTCAGGCCTGTAGAAGACATTCCGTATGGGCCACACGCCTGCTGGGGATGCCCCATCGCCCTCGCGCTTCTGCGACGCAGTGACCACGCCGCCCTTGCCAAGCACGCACCGCGCCGTAAATCCGGGCCCGGAGAGCTTGCCCGTTTGCGTCGCGATGAATTTCATGCTCACGGAATGCTCCCAAACTTGTGATTGCGCGTCAGGCAAAGTCTTATGGCATCTGGCGGCAGCTGCAATACACAGCGAGGATCGATATCCAAGGAGATGCCCGTGACAGGTAAGAAGACGATCCTGCTGGTTGATGATGATGCAGACCTGCGCGAAGCCCTCGCGGAGCAATTCGACCTGCATGATGGATTCGAGACCCTGCAGGCGGCAAACGCCAATGAAGGCATCACTCGGGCGCTGGCTGAACGGATCGACCTTGTGCTGCTGGATGTCGACATGCCCGACATGGACGGCCGCGAAGCCTGCAAGCTGATGCGGCAGAAGGGGGTCCGTGCCCCGATCATCATGTTGACCGGACAGGATGGCGACGCCGATACGATCCTCGGCCTCGAATCCGGCGCAAATGATTATGTGACCAAGCCGTTCAAATTCTCGGTCCTGCTGGCGCGGGTGCGAGCGCATTTGCGCAGCTTCGAACAGTCCGAAGATGCAACCTTCCAGGTTGGCCCATATGAATTCCGGCCGTCGATGAAGCTGCTTGTGACCGAGAATGGCCGCAAGGTGCGCCTGACGGAGAAGGAAACCAACATCCTGAAATATCTCTACCGCGCGCAGGGCAAGCCGGTCGCGCGGGACGAATTGCTGTCAGAAGTCTGGGGCTACAATGCCACGGTCACCACGCACACGCTGGAAACCCACATCTACCGCCTGCGCCAGAAGGTCGAGCCGGACCCGGCCAATGCCCGCCTGTTGCTGACAGATGCCGGCGGGTATCGCCTCCAGCCCTAGACCTTCATCTCGACACTGATCGGCGCGTGGTCTGACGGTTTCCAGCCACCGCGCCAGCCGAGATGGATTTTGAACGTATCCAGTTTCGTGTCTGGTAGGGCAGCCGGGTTCATCCAGATATGGTCGAGCCTGCGGCCCCGATTGCTCTTGGCCCAGTCCTTCGCACGATAGCTCCACCAGGAATACAGTTTCTGGTGGTCCTCGACGGCGAGGCGCGCGATGTCCGCGAATTTCGCCTGGTTGCGGGAGTCTTCCAGACGCTCGGTCTCGCCCGGCGTATGCGAGACAATCTTCAGCAATTGCTTGTGAGACCACACATCATTCTCGTGCGGCGCGACGTTGAGGTCACCCACCAGCACGCGGGGCGTCTTGCCCTGCTTCTTGTAGGCTGGCCCAAGGCGTTCGAGGAAATCCAGCTTGTGAGCAAACTTGTCATTCACGTTCGGGTTCGGTTCATCGCCGCCAGCAGGCAGGTAGATATTGTGAATCTCGACACCCGCCACGTTCGCAGCGATCACACGGGAATGCCCGTGGCGACAAAGATCGGGGGCATCAATACGCTCGATAGGCAGGCGTGAAGCGATGGCTACACCGTGATGACCGCCCTTCTGGCCGTTCAGCACGAGATGCGGCAGGCCCATCTCCCGAAACGCCTTTTCCGGGAATTCCCCATCCTGGCATTTCGTTTCCTGCAGGCAGATCACGTCCGGCTGTTCGGCGGCGACAAAGGCTTCAACATTCGGTGCGCGCAGGCGGACCGAATTGATGTTCCAGCTGACAATTTTGAGAGAGTTCGACATTCACGCTGCGTAACAGTGTTTCTGGAAACGTCAACGCGCCCGAACGCGGGGAAGTTCGGGCGCGCCAGACGCTTGCTTTGCACGTCTCGTCGGGAGGGGAAGGCTCCGACGGTGACAACGCATTAGTTCACAGCGGGGGGGTCAATTGCTGCGCGGGGTATCTGCGTCGTCCACAGTTGCAAAGATGTCACTCCGGCAAAAATATTCAAGTGAATATTGTGTTATGTGCTTGGCTGTGTCGCCAACGCTCCAGTTTTGAGTCGTCTGAGATCAAAAACGGCCTCAATTCTCATCAAAATCCTTGAGGACGAACAGGCGCGGGTTCAGGCGTTTGCCGTAATTCACGTCCGTCAGCTGGACCTGGGTCATGTTCCCGCCGCTATCGACTGTGCGCCATCCGGTCAGGGCCATGTCGTTCTCCTGCATCAGCAGGGTCAGCGTGCCATCCATCTCGCCAGACGGGTCGCGTAGCGTGATCGCGACCCGGCCATTGCCGGTCGTCACGTCGAGCACATCCGCTTCGGTGGCGAAATCGATCTCGTCATCCAGCAACAGGGCCAGCGGTGTGGTGCCGAGCGGCACGCGGTCCGTGGTTTCCAGTTCGGAATCCTGCAGCGCCACAGTCGTGCCGTCGCTGACCACCAGCAATGGCGTTGGCGCATCATATTCGAAGCGTACCTTGCCGGGACGTGAGAGGGCGAAACGCCCGGTCGATTCAGTATAGTCCGGAGCAAGCTGCTCGAACGTGCCGCTCGCGGTTTTCACCTTTGCCAGGGCCGTCGAGGCGCGATCCAGCAGGCGGGACCGATCCGCATCGCTCAAGCCGGCGGGCTGGGTGATTTGGGGGGCGGGGGCTGCGGCCTCTGTGGCCTGCAGGCCCATCGCAAAGGGGGATGTGGCGATGGCGGTAATTGCGCCGAGGCTTACCAGGAAATTCAACATTGTGCGGTCTCCTCAATTCGTTGACCAATGGCCCTACACTTAAGCGCGCCAGCCTTGCAGAAACAGGGCGCGAAAAAGGTATTTTCGTCGCTTTTCGTTGCGCCGCATTCAGCTTCGACCGATCGCATGTCCAGATTGACTGCCAGATGAACACAGCTCGGTCGGTTTGGTATCAGGACGGCTTCTTGCGAAAAGCGGGTCTCCGGCCCATGTTCGCTGCAGATATTCAAGGACACAATTTATGACCGATACGGCTTCGCTTCACATCAAGGACACAACCGACCAGGACTTCATCGCCGATGTCGTGGAGGCTTCCGAGCAACAGCCTGTGATTGTGGATTTCTGGGCGCCATGGTGTGGCCCGTGCCGGACCTTGGGCCCGATCATCGAAAAGGCGGTTGAATCCCGCAATGGCCAGGTGAAGCTGGTGAAGATCAATATCGACGAGAACCCGGCCTATGCGGGTCAGCTGGGCGTGCGCTCGATTCCGGCTGTTTATGCTTTTGACAAGGGCCGTCCGGTCGACGCCTTCATGGGCGCGCTGCCGGAAAGCCAGATCAATGCTTTCATTGAGAAACTGATGAGTGGCACCGATACCGGCAAGATGATCACCGAGGCGCTGGAACAGGCCGAAGCGGCAAGCCAGGCCGGCGATATCGGCACGGCGGCGCAGATTTATGCGGCCGTGATCCAGCAGGAACCGGAAAACGTGACGGCCATTGCCGGTCTTGCGCGCTGCTATCTCGCCAATGGCGACAAGGAACGCGCCACCGCAACGCTCGACATGATCCCCGCCGACAAGCAAAATGACAGTGCCGTCAAAGGCGTGCGCACGGCCATCGAGATGATGGGCGACGCTGCGGCCGAGCCGGACGAATTCGAAGAAGCCCTGTCTGCCGTCCTCGCCAATCCGGACAATCACGACAAGCGGTTCGAGCTTGCAGAGAAATACGCCACGGCCGGCCGGTTTGGCGATGCAATCGACCATCTGCTGATTATTCTCGGCACGTCGCTCGACTGGGGTGAAGGCAAGGCCAAGGAAAAGCTGCTCCAGATGTTTGAAGCGGCCGGCGCAACAGACCCGGCGACCGTGAGTGGCCGCCGCCGGCTTGCATCGCTGATGTTTGCCTGAGGGAGCATTCGCTCCACATCTCTTTCAGGCCCAAGCAGAAAGAGGCGCGAGCCCATGACCCAGCCGACTTACACGCGCGTGTCAGACCTGCCGGAGCAGCTGGCCATCTTTCCCCTGCCCGGCGCGCTGCTGTTTCCGCGCTGGCAATTGCCGCTGAACATTTTCGAGCCGCGCTACCTCAACATGGTGGACGACGTCATCCAGGGTGATCGGATGATCGGCATGATCCAGACCGTCGGGGGCACGCGCGCCAAGCCGGATATTGCCCAGACTGGATGTGCAGGCCGCATCACGACCTGGTCGGAAACCGGGGATGGCCGCTATCTGATTACCCTGTCCGGGATTGCGCGGTTTGATGTCTCCAACGAACTCTCTGTCATGACGCCTTACCGTCAGGTGGAGGCCAATTGGACTCCCTATATCGACGATCTGAAGGATGTGCCGCCGGCTCGCCTGCCAGACCGGACTCGCCTCGTGGGCGCGCTGCATGACTATACAGAGACTCATGAGATGGCGACTGACTGGTCGGCTGTGGAAGAGGCACCGCTCGAAACCCTCGTGAATGCCCTCTGTTCGGGGTGCCCATTCTCGGTCATGGAAAAACAGGCGCTCGTTGAGGCGCCCACCTTGAAAGATCGCGCGGAAACGCTCATCACCCTCCTGGAAATGGATGTGTCCGGCCAGGATGGCGGCACGCTGCAATAGAGGCGTTCATGTCTGAAGAGAGTGGCAAAGATACGGGAGCCCCGCGCAAGGGTCCGTCCGGGGTCGATCCCCGCCTGCTGGAAATCCTGATCTGTCCGGTCAGCCGCCAGCCGCTGACTTATGACCGCGCCAATGACGAGCTTGTCTCGCCCAAGGCCCGTCTGGCCTACCCGATCCGAAACGGCATTCCGATCATGCTGGCGGATGAAGCGCGTGATCTCGATGAGACGCAGCCTGCAGGCGAGGCCGAAGCATGAGCGATCCGTCCTGGCCGGTGCGTCTGGCCTTTCGCAAATCCGCACAGGAATTGTTCGTCGAGTTCGAAGACGGCGCGTCCGGTGTGATTCCCTACAAGCACCTGCGCGAGGAAAGCCCGTCTGCGGAGGTCCGTGGTCATGGCAGCGGACCTCGCCCACCGCAACCGCCTGTGCCGGAGGATATTTCCGTACTCGGCGCTGATCCGGTCGGGCGGTATGCTATCCGCATCAAGTTTTCAGATGGTCATGATTCCGGGCTCTATACCTGGAAATTCCTGAGAGAGCTGTCCGTCGGCGCCTAGCGCATCAGGCTCGGCAAATGCTCCTGGTCCGCGCTCGCCTGTCGCGCCAAAGCCTGGCGTAGGGGCGCCACCCGTTGAGCAAGTGTGAGCGCAAGCCCCCGCAAGGGCTTCAGGAAATTGCTGTCATTGGTGAAGGCGCGATCGATGCCGTCCATGAACATGGCGGCGGCGGTGGCATCGAAGCGCCGCCATTTCTCGTAGCGTTCCAGGCTGACATCCGAGCCCGGATCAAGCCCGACATCGCGCGCTTCGCACATCACATCAATCAGGGCCCCAACATCCTTGAATCCGAGATTAAGTCCCTGCCCTGCCAGCGGATTGATCCGGTGCGCCGCATCGCCCAGAAGGGCCGTGCGGGCCCCGACCATCCGTGTCGCCAATTGCATGACCAGCGGATAGGCAGAATAAGGCCCGTCAATTTCCATCGGTCCGGCAAACTCCGCAAACCGCGCATTCAGCTCGGCATTGATGTCCTCAACCGACATGGCAGCCATCGCCTCAGCGGCGCCGCGTTTCATGTACCAGGCGAGGTTTGCGCGATTGTCCGGCATGGGCAGCGTGGCGAACGGGCCCTCCGGCGTGAACAATTGGCGGGCAATGCCGCCATGCGGACGGGCCAGATTCACATTCGCCGCAAAGACCGACTGGTTGTAATCATGTCCTTCGGTCGTGATGCCTGCCGCTGCGCGCACGGAGGATTTCATGCCGTCGCACGCGGCGACAAGGCGGGTCTCGATAAGGCTCCCACCTGACAGGGTCAGGGTTGCGCCAGCGGGTCCGGTCACCATCGCTTCAAACAATTGTCCGCGCACCCAGTCGATACCGTCGGTCTTTCCGCAGGCTTCATCCAGCCTGGCCTGAAGCGCTGCCGCCGGCACCATCTGGCCAAGCGGCTGCCCGTCGGGATCGTCTGGCAGGTCTTCATTGCCAAAAAGCACGCCGGGTGCCCCGAACCAGTGCGTGCCGCCATCAATTGCCTCAAGTCCGTTCAACGGCTCAGTCAATCCGCATAGGGCCTCAGTCACACCGGCCGTGCCTAGCAGGCGCCAGCTGCCGCGGACAATCGCAAAGGTCCGCGTGTCCTGCCGCAAGACGGCGTCAGGGTCGCGAGCGTCAATAAGTATTACAGAAAAGCCCCTATTGGCGGCCAGAATCGCCAAGGTCGTGCCCACCGGTCCTGCGCCCACAATGGCGAGGTCATACGTGCGGTCAGACTGAAGGGCGGTTTTCGTCATGGCTCTTAGCTAGGTATCCTCGCACGGATCGTCCAGCGATGATGGAGAATTAGGCGATTCGCCGCATCCCTGCCCATGCTTTGACCATGCCCCATCAGAAAAACCGGTCTGCCCCTATGCCCGTGCGACATTCCTGCGGGCGCACAATCATATCGGTTCTGGGAGAGCACGGGGGGTCCCGAGCTCTGCAGTCTCGTGACGAAGGAGGGGCCAGATGGGCCAAACACTAAAGAATATGATACGCGGAGCAGCCTTGCTGCCGACCGCATTAATGGTCGGGGCAGCTGCCTACGCTCAGGATGCAGACATCGAGGCGCGGCTTGCTGCGCTGGAAGAGGGCGTTGCGGGAAGCGCCAGCGCCTATGTCGACAATAGCTACTTGTTCCTCATTGGCGGCATCATCGTCATGCTCATGGCGGCGGGCTTCTGTATGCTTGAGGCGGGCCTTGTCCGTTCCAAGAACGCAGCCATGCAGTCTACCAAGAACGTGGCGCTCTATGCCATCGCCGGCCTGATGTTCTGGGTCGTGGGTTACAATATGGCCTACCCGGCTGAATCCATTGGCGGCCTGCTCGGCACCACGCCCGGACCGTGGAATGGCGGCGATCTCGCCGTTGAAAGCGATGCAGGCTATGCGCCGGCATCCGACTGGTTCTTCCAGATGGTGTTCGTGGCCACGGCCGCATCCATCGTGTCCGGTACAGTGGCAGAACGCGTGAAGCTCTGGCCGTTCCTGATCTTCACGGCCGTCCTGACCGCCTTCATCTACCCGGTCGTCGTGTCATGGGAATGGGGTGCTGGTTATCTCGACTCCAAATGGGCCTTCTCCGACTTCGCCGGCTCCACGCTGGTGCACTCGACCGGTGGCTGGGCAGCACTCGCAGGGGCCATCATCATCGGCCCTCGCATCGGCAAGTATTTCGGTAAGCAGGTCAATCCGATGCCTGGCAACAACATCCCGCTCGCGGCACTGGGTACATTCATCCTGTGGTTCGGCTGGTTCGGCTTCAACGGTGCCTCGCAGCTTGCAGCGGGTACGGCGGCAGACATCAACTCCGTCTCGCAGATCTTCGCGAACACAAACCTCGCAGCAGCAGGCGGTGTGCTGGCAGCGATGTTCACCACGTCGATCCTCTACAAGGGCAAGGTTGATGCAACCATGGTCTTCAACGGCGCGATCGGCGGCCTCGTTTCCATCACGGCTGAGCCGCTGGCACCGACCATGCTCGCATCCATCCTGATCGGTGGCGTGGGGGGTATCCTGGTGGTGGTGTTCGTTCCACTGCTCGACAAGCTGAAGATCGATGATGTCGTCGGTGCCATCCCGGCCCACCTCGTCTGCGGCATCTGGGGCACGATGATCGTTCCATTCTCCTATTCGAACGCCATCGCGCCGAACGAAGCAGGGGATCCGAGCTATCTCGGCCAGCTGGTCGGCGTGGTCCTGACCGGTGTCTTTGTCATGATCGCCTCTTCGATCGTCTGGTACATCCTGAAACTTACCATCGGCGTGCGTCCGACGGCCGAAGAAGAAGAGATGGGTCTCGACAAGGCAGAGATCGGTCTGGAAGCCTATCCGGAATTCGCGAACTAGGCTTTGCGACACTCCAACAAGAAGCCCCGGCAGAGTGATCTGCCGGGGCTTTTCGTTATCAGCATGTGTGGGGTGATACCGCCTTAGGATTCATCATCCGGCATGATCACCGTATCGACCGCATGGATGACACCATTCGAGGCATCAATGTCAGCGGCAACCACGGTTGCGTTTCCGATCGTCACGCTGTCCCCCGACTTGTTCACGGAGACGTCCGCATCGGCCAGCGTGGCAACGCTCATCTCGCCGTCGGCGATATTGCTGCTCAGCGTTTCACCTTCGACAATGTGTGCCTTCAGGATCGAGGTCAGCTTGTCATTGGCGTCGCCGGATTTCAGCTTCGTCACCAGCTCAGGGTTGAGCTTTTCGAAAGCGGCATTGGTCGGTGCGAACACAGTGTATTCGGCATCACCATCCAGTTTTTCGGTCAGGCCTGCCTGCTCAACCAGCGCGACGAAGGTGGTGAAGCGCGGGTCTTCAGCAGCCAGGTCAGCAATCGTGCCCTGCATGGCAAGGTCAGTCATGGCGTCGGTCTCGGACGCGTAGTCTGGACCACCCACACCCATCTCGGTATCGGCTGTGATGTCAGCTTCAGCCGTGGTGGTGTCGTTCCTTTCAGTATCAACGGGCCCATCGACTGTGACGTCAGCGGACTGGGTTTTGTCCCATTCGGGCGTCTTTACATCGCCGGCCGGATCGATTTGCTCCGGATGGGTGATGGCGGGATCATAGGTCTCTTGGGTATCAAGACCGGTTTCAACGTCTGTTTCGGCGTTCATGCTGGTGTCAGCCTCGGCCATGACAATCGTATCGGTCTGCGTCGTTGCGTCGGACGCTTTCGGGTCTTCCAGCACTTTCAATTGAAGCGCATTCAGCTCCTCGATCGACAGCTCATCAATGTTTTGAGTGTCAGAAGTTTTTTCCACGCTCGCGGAGGCGTTAACATCCATGTCGGTCGTGTTAGGTTCCTGCGCGGTTGCGGCCATACCTGTTAACAGGGCGATAGTCGCTGGAATGATCAATGTGCGTTTCATCTCGAGCTCTCCTTTGGTGTTGGTCTCGCCCAATCAATGGGAACGTGGGGGCTCCAGTTCCCAATATTACGGAGATTACACGCGGGCCTGTAGGCTGGATCACTCCTCCTGATTTCGATCAATTCGCGCCATTTTGACTATTTTCGAGCCATTTTCGGGGTCGACAAAAAGTTAATGCAGCAGATGCACAAGTTTCACCGGCGTTTGCCGCGCGTTAAGCGTGTTGGGGCAAAGTGTGGGCTCCCGCGACACAAGTGGAGCTGCCCCACCTCATGACAGATTATGTTTATACCGAAGACGATATCCCGAGCGTCAGCGACCCGGTCTGGCGGATCCTGACAGGGGCAGCGGCTTTCGGAATAGGCGTCTTTATATGTGGCAGCGTCGGCTCCTACATGCCGAGCGACCCCAGCTGGAACGCGGCGACTGATGCAGAAGTGCAGAATCTGTTCAGCAGTCCCGGCGCCATCTTCGCGGATTTGTCGCGCCAGATGCTTGGCTGGTCGGCCTGGGCGGCCGGTCTGGCCATGATGATTGGCGGGGCCATGCGTACGGTCCTGATCGGTGTGCCGCGCGTGCGCCGCTGGATGATGGGGCTCGCCTTTGTGCCATTGTCGGCCGCGTTCTTTGCGGCCTGGCCCGTGCCGGAAAGCTGGCCACTCTCTGCGGGCCTTGGGGGCGTCGTGGGGGACGCGCTCTTCTATTATGCGTCCATGCCGTTCCGTGCGCTGCTCCTGCCGTCGCCGAATACATGGGCGGGCACAGTCCTTGGCGCCGCATCCGCATGGGCGGCGCTCTCTGCGCTCGGCTTCCGTCGCCGCGATGCACGCCTCCTCCACCAGGCCGCGACCAAGTCCGGACGCCACGCAGCGCGCCAGGCCACCGGCATCGGAGGCTTCCTGTTTGGCGTCATCTCGCACTTCAAGCCGAAGCCGCGCGACCTTGAGGACGAGGAACTGGAAACCGGTCGTGACATGGGCCGGGCCCGTGTCATCAAGGGGGATGACGAATATGTCGACGCCGATTCCTATGACGTCGAGTATGATGACGAAGACGAACTCTATGATGCGGAAGACGAGACCGCGCTCGACGATGAAGTCTATGATGACGAGGATGACGGGATTGAGCCGATCCAGACGCGCCGCCTGTCGGTCCCCGTCTCCAAGCCGAAACTGCCCAGCCAGCCCCGCGTGACCAAATCGGACCGTCGCCGCAAGTCGACGCGCCTGCCATCCATCGACCTGCTCCAGATGCCGGAAGAGCGCGGCGACACGGTGGACGAGGATGCCCTGCTCGAAAAGGCTGCGCGCCTGACCGACGTCCTGAAGGAATTCGGCGTGCGCGGTCGCATCAAGGAAGTGCGCCCCGGCCCGGTCATTACCCTGTTCGAGATGGAGCCGGCACCGGGCGTCAAATCTTCCCGCGTGATCTCCTTGGCCGACGATATTGCCCGCTCGATGAGCGCCATTTCGGCGCGTGTGGCAGTTGTGCCCGGCAAGAACGCGATCGGTATCGAACTGCCGAACGAAGATCGCGATACGGTTTACCTTCGCACCCTGTTGCAGGCCGAAGCCTATGCCGGCACCCGCGCCAGCCTGCCGATGGCGCTCGGCGAGGACATTGGCGGCGTGCCGACCGTGGTCGACCTTGCCAAGATGCCTCACCTCCTGATTGCCGGTACGACGGGCTCCGGTAAGTCGGTCGGGGTGAACGCGATGATCCTGTCGCTACTTTACCGCCATTCGCCTGAACAGTGCCGCTTCATCATGATCGACCCGAAAATGCTCGAACTGTCGATCTATGAAGGTATCCCGCACCTGCTCGCGCCGGTTGTGACCGACCCAAAGAAAGCCGTGAATGCCCTCCAGTGGACGGTGCGCGAAATGGAAGGTCGTTACGAACTGATGTCCAAGGCGGGCGTGCGCAACCTTGCCGGCTTCAATGACAAGGCTGCGAAGTACCGCGCCAATGGCGACGAATTGGTGCGCAAGGTCCAGACGGGCTTTGATGAGCGGGGCAAGCCGATCTACGAGACTGAAGCTTTGCCAACGGATCACATTCCTAACATCGTCGTCGTGATCGACGAGATGGCCGACCTGATGATGGTGGCCGGCAAGGAAATCGAAGGCTGTGTCCAGCGCCTTGCCCAGATGGCCCGTGCGGCAGGCATTCATCTTATTACGGCAACCCAACGTCCGTCCGTGGACGTCATCACGGGTACGATCAAGGCGAACTTCCCGACACGGATTTCCTATATGGTCACGACCAAGATCGACTCTCGGACGATCCTGGGCGAACAGGGCGCCGAACAGCTGCTCGGAATGGGTGATTTGCTCTATCAGGCCCCCGGCAAGAAATCCCAACGCCTGCATGGTCCGTTCGTCTCCGATGAAGAAGTTGGTACGGTCGTAGACTGGCTCAAGGAACAGGGCGAGCCGGACTATGTCATGGACGTCCTGGAAGCGCCGGAAGATGGTTCAACCGGCTCGGCCGTCATGGATGCCATGCTCGGCACGAGCACAGGCGACGAGGATGATGATCTTTACGCCCAGGCGCTTGCCGTCGTGGTGCGGGACCAGCGTGCCTCGACCTCCTATCTCCAGCGCCGTCTCAAGATCGGATACAACAAGGCCGCCGGCGTGATTGACCGACTGGAAGAAGAAGGCGCCATCTCTGCGCCGAACCATGCGGGCAAGCGCGAGGTCCTGGCCAGCGCGCGCCCCAGCCCGGAATAGATCCCACAAGCTTTGGTGGGAAACAAAGGAAGAGCCTCCATCCGACACAGAAGCGGGTGGGGGCTCGACTCTATTGCGGCGTACAGATTTCGGACGGCACAATATCTCCGTAGGACGACAGGTCCGGATAGAGATCGAGCAAGGCGAGCGTGACCCCATTGGTCCAGCCAAATCCGTCCTGCAGCGGATATTCTCCGCCGCCGCCCGGTTTCACTTCCGTCACATCATACTTCTCCACCAGCTTGCCGGTCTCGCAATAGGTGCGCGCTACAGTGGCCAGCCAGCGTGTGGCGATTTCTTCAGCCAGCGCCTCATGTGCGTAATCGCGAAGTCCGTTGACGGCGATCCATTGTAGCGGTGCCCACCCATTCGGCGCATCCCATTGCTCGCCGGTCTCAAGCGGCGTGGAGAGCAATCCACCTGGCGCAAGCAAATGCGTCAGGGTGAAATCTGCGGTGCGCTCGGCCTGGTCCTCTGTGGCCATGCCCAAGAAGAGCGGATAAAGACTCGCTGCCGAGACACGTCCCGTGCTCCGCCCGGCCTCAAGATCATAATCATTGAACACGCCGAGCGTCTCGTCCCAGAGGAAAGTGTTCATGGCGCGCTGGCGGGCTTCGGCGCGGGCAGAGAAGTCGCCCACACATATGGCGTTACCCGCCTCGGCGCAGCCTGCTTCGATGGCGCGCTCCATCCCGTACAGCAAGGCGTTCAGATCCACCGGTACGATCCATGTGGTCCGGATCGTCGACAAATCCTCGGGGTCTTCCAGCCAGCGCGAGGAGAAGTCCCAGCCACTTTCAGCGCCGGCCCGCAACTCGCGATAGATCTCCGCTGGCTCGCGCCCGCTCCGCGCCGCGGTGGTGAAATCCTGAACATAGGATTCGTCACGCGGCACATTGCGCGCGTCCCAATAGCGATTGAGAACGCTGCCATCCTCCAGAACCACCGTGCGATCTCCCTGCATCCAGAATTCATATTCAGTTTGCAGCTCCGGCAGGTATTCCGCCCAGCTTTCCGCCGGATCGTCCGGAGTCAGCAGGCCGACCATCGCAAAGAAGAAGGGCGGCTGGGACCGGCTGAGATAATAGGTCCGGTTCGCATTCGGCACATGCCCGACCTCCCGGATCAGGGAGGCGAAATTCTCGACCATGCTGCGCTTGATCGCCTCATGCTCCGGCCCGAGCCCGGTCATCGTGAAATAGGAATCCCAGTAATAGACTTCACGGAACCGTCCGCCGGGCACGATATAGGGCTCGGGCAGCGGGATCAGCGACCCCTGCCCGCTCGCCGCATCGGCCTGCCGCGTCAAATGGGGCCATAGCGCCTCGATATGCTCGCTCAGCGACAGGCCCTCTGGAACAATCGGGGCAGGTGCCGCATCCGGCGCGCTGTCCGGCAGGTCGAAATAGGTCTCCACAAAGGCCGAAAGCTCCGCCTGTGTCGCAGGGCGTTTGCGCTCGAAGGCGGCATTGATCATGTCAGCCGGCGCTTTCGGTTCGGCATCGACCCAATCCTTTGGGTCCACCAGTCCGCTCAGGGCAATACGCTGGAACAGGTCCGGATAGCGCTCAGAGGGCGGCGCGAGACGGGCCAGGTCCGCCTCTTCGGAAACACCCTGCGCAGCAGGCGCGGGATCAATCGCGGGCGCGGACTGGCACCCCGCAACCAGCGCCAGCGAGAGACCCGCCATTGCCAGCCAGCCTCTCAGGAACTCCGCCGCTGAACGTCCAGCCCTATGTCTCATCGCCTCACCCCATTGGATACATCACATCGTGCCCGACCGCGTCGCACGCTTTCATTACGTCCGAAGACAATTCCAGATCCGCCGCCGCAAGAATATCGGCCAGCTGGTTGAATTTCGACACGCCGACAATCGTCGAGGCGACGAAATCATGCTGCTTCGACCAGGCGGTGGCGAGTGTCACCGGCGACATGCCGGCCTCTTTCGCGATGTCCATGTAGCGACGCGTCGCTTCAAGCGATTTCTCATTCACGAACCGGTGCGCCATCGCGGCCTGGCGCCCGCCCATGTCGAGATAATGCGAGAACCGCGCGCCTTCCGGCCGGGCGTTGTCCTGATACTTGCCGGAGAGCACCCCGCCGGCCAGCGGCGAATACGGGATCAGGCTTACGCCTTCGCGGCGGCAGACCTTGGCCAGCGCGTCCTCGAACCGGCGATTGTTCAGGCTGAAATTGTTCTGGATCGTGTGATAGCGCACGGCGCCGAGCCGGTTGGATGCCTCGATGCTTTTCATCAGGCCCCAGGCGTCTTCATTGCTGCAGCCGACGATGCGGACTTTGCCTTCGCGGACCAAATCGTCCAGCGTTTCCATTGTCTCGTCAAACTCCGTCCCGTGATCCGGCCAATGGGTCTGGTAGAGATCGACATAGTCGGTCTGCAACCGGGTCAGGCTGGCATCAATGGCGCGGCGGATATTGTGCCGGTCCAGCGCCGTCATTTCGCCGCGCTGGGATCCCTTGATCCAGCCATGCGACGGCCCGCACACCTTGGTCGCCACGATAAGGCGGTCGCGATCCTTGGTCTTCATCCACCGGCCGAAGATTTCCTCTGTGCGGCCGGCCCATTCGAGCTTTGGCGGCACGGGATAATTCTCGGCAGTGTCGTAGAAATTGATCCCCGCTTCGAAACTGGCATCCAGAATCTTGTGGGCTTCGGCTTCATCGGTTTGAGCGCCGAAAGTCATCGTGCCCATGCAGATGTCGGACACGTAAATGGCGCTCTTGCCAAGGCGGCGGTGTTTCATGGCGGTGACTCCCTTTTGCAAGGACAAGTCTAGTGCCTCTGGCCGGAATGGCCAGCGATGCCTCAGGGACCGCTTCGCTCAGCGGCATTGATGCAGCCATGTGCTTCCAGGATATCAAGCGCCGGAGCCAGGTCCGCCTCATAGCGTTTCCACCGGGCCAGCGCGCGCGTGTAGAGCGGTTCGCGCACTTGCGCCGAACTGGCTGTGGCGACCGGCGCGGCATTCTGGTGGAAGTCCAGGCATTGCGCCTCGAAAGGCAGGCCGCAGAAATCGAGCAGACGCCGTGTCTGGCCCTCAATGTCGCCGACCACGTCCTCGTAATGGATTTGCGTGAACCGGTCGGCGGGGAGCGATGCGCTGAAGTGCCGGATCATCCGGTCAAAGCCGACATAATAATGTGCCGTGGTCTCGAGGTTCAGCGCGTAATCGTAATAAGGAAAGCGCGTCGCAAACAATTGCCGGTAATTGCTCAGCACCGTATCGGCAGGGTGGCGCCGCAGGCAGATGATCCGCGCGTCGGGCAGGGCCGCCAGGATGATCGGCGCATAGATCGCATTCAGCGGCAGCTTGTCGATGAATCGTCCGCTAAGGCCCAGCGTCGCCTCGACGCGCTGCATGTACATCCTGCCAAGCTCCGACACGTCCACCTGCGCGGCGGACTGCAAGGTCTCGACATCGAGCACATAGTTCGAGCGCGTACCGGCAAGATGTTTCAGGCTGATCCCGAAATCCGCGAGTTCACCGGCGGAGGTCACTTCGCTATGGCTCGACAGGATGCGGTCCACCAGCGTGGTCCCGGTGCGCGGCATCCCCACGATGAAGATCGGCCGGGCGCCAGAATGCCCGTCGGATGTCGGCAGGGCGGTTGTCTTTTCTGCGGCGGCAAAGATCGCGTCATCAAACGCCGCATCATGTTTCACCTCAGCCCATTTCGCAGCCTTCGCCTTGGCGAGCCATGCCATCGTCTCGGCAGGATGGTTCAGATCCTCATGCGTCTTGGCCAGGGCATGACCGATCCGCAGGGCACCATCGGCATTCCCGGCGACAGACGGAAACACTGCTTCCAGTTCCGCAATCTGGTTGTCGGTTTCAGTCTGTGTCGTGATCTGCGCGATGGCGGCCAGCGCGCGCGTGTCTGACGGATCAAGCTCCAGGCATCTGCGATAGGCAGTGCGGGCCGCGTCCATCTGACCGGCAAACTGCAACGCCGCGCCGAAATTGTACTGGTAAGCGGCAATGTCCGGCGCGGTCGCTGTCGCACGGCGATAGAAATCGAGGGACCGGTCATGCAGGCCTGCGCGGCTGTAGACGACGCCCAGCGTGTCGAGCGTGAGCGCATCTTCGGGCGCGAGCGCTGCCGCGGTGTCCGCAGACCGGACGGCGGCGTCTCGCCGAAGCAGGGCCATCTCATTGCGGGCCTTTTGGGCTAATACATCCGGACGCTGTGGGCAGAGCGTCAGGGCACGGTCGAACAGGTCGATCGCCTTTGCGTGGTTCGCATGGTCTGCCGTCAGAATACCCAGCAGGTAGAACGCGCGCGCCTCGCCGGGATCGCGCTGCAGCGCATCCATGCAAGCCACATGGGCCTTCCGGTATTCCTTCCGGGACAGAAGTTCAGCTGCCCGATCAAGAAGCGCACGATTTGGCGAAGATGCCCAATTTTTAGTCAGCGCCTGCTCCTTTATTCCCGAACTGCCCCCAAGGGGCGCATGTTTGTGCCAAAAATACTACGCCGAAGGGATAAACTTGCGGCCATATGGGTCAGCCGCTTGTGCCAAATTCTTCCCTGCTTCCTAATGCTGGAGGTGAGGTAGGAACTACAGGAGTTTCTACAAATGTCTAAATCTAGTCTATTGCGGCAAACCAGCCTTGCCGTGCTTGCGACCGGGGTTGCACTGGGTGCAAGTGCTCAGGAAGACGCTACCAGCGAAAACGAATTGCGCGCCCAGACCATCACTGTGACGGCCACCCGCCGCGCTGAAAGTGTCCAGGATATTCCTCTCAACATTGCTGCTGTCGGCGGTGAGCAGATCGAGGAGCAGGGCTTCGATGAACTGTCCGACATGCTGTCCTACGTGCCGGGTATCAATGTCGTTGATCGCGGCGGCCGGCAGGGCAACCCCCTGATCGTCCGTGGCCTGAACGCCGATGGGCTCGGTTCAGGTGATGGCAACAATGATGGTGGCGGAACGGTGGCCACCTATATCGGCGAAATTCCGGTCTTCGTGGACCTGAAACTCAACGACATGCAGCGTGTTGAAGTCCTGCTCGGGCCACAGGGCACGCTCTATGGTGCCGGAACCCTGGGCGGCGCAATCCGCTACATCCCGAACAAGCCGGACTTTGACGGCGACCTTCTGGAAGTGCGCTCGGAATTCTCCAAATATTCGGAAGCCGGCTCCCTCAGCTATGAGACGGGCCTGACGTTCAACAAGACCTTCGCACCGAACTTTGCCATTCGGGGCTCCGTCGATTACGAAGACGATTCCGGCTTCATCGACTATCCTTATATTGTGCAGGACATCGGCGTCTCCGATCCCGATCCAGACTTTACTGACCCGTCTGACGTTGCCGCGAATCTGCGTGGCGTAACCGATGCCAATGGTGAGCGGACAATTTCCGGTCGCCTCGCGGCGCGGTGGGAGCCGACTGACTGGCTCGACGGCACGGCGACCTATTACTATCAGAAGTCCGAAATCGACGGCCGTCAGGGGTCCAGCTGGCGCAATACGCTCCAGACCGGCAAGTATGAACTTGCCAAGCGCGTCGAAGAGCCGAACGAGATCACCAACCAGTTGCTGGCGCTTGAGCTGACTGCGGATCTCGGCTTTGCGGAACTCACCTCCGCTACCGGCTATTCCCGCTTCGACGACAATGGCCAGCGCGACCAGACCGACCTCCTGATCTCGCTGGAATACAGCTACGAGCTGTTTCCGACCTTCACCTCCTTCACGCATGAGAAGGGCCGGGAGAACACATTCAACCAGGAAGTCCGTCTTGTTTCGACCACTGACAGCCGGTTCAACTGGATCGTCGGCGCGTTCTACAACAATTCCGACGTGACCTCCTATTCGCAGGAATACACGCCGGGCTATGCGGACTATGTTGGCTTCGACCGTCCGGATGACCTGGAATATTATTCCCAGTTCTATTCCAAACTCGAAGAGTCGGCGCTGTTCGGGGAAGTCGGCTTCGAAATCACCGACAGATGGACCGTGACGGTCGGGGGCCGCTATTACGAGTATGATCTCGAATCCTTCAGCGATGTGGATTTCCCGCTGTTTGACGCCTTCCCGGACTATCTCCAGCCGGTCGGCATCAGTGACATGGAAGACAGTCTGAAGGCTGACTATGCAGCAGGCAGCCCGAACGGGACCGAGCGCACGAGCCAGTCGGATGATGGCACCTTGTTCAAGTTCAACACCTCTTATCAGGTCACGGATGATGTGCTGGGGTACTTTACCGTCAGTGAAGGTTACCGGATCGGCAACTCGAACGGCATCGGCGTCTGCCCGGCCTATGACCCGACAGATAACCAGCAGGGAGCCTGCGCGCTCCTGCCCGGCCAGCAATTTGGTCCAGGTGCGGGTGATTTCTCCACCCGGGACGAGAGCCAGTTCGGGCCGGACACGACGACCAATTACGAGCTGGGCTTCAAGTCGACGCTCATGGATGGCCGCGTGACGCTCAACGGTGCTGTCTACTATATCGAATGGACCGATCCGCAGCTCAGTTCAGCCACGATCAACGCGTCCATCCCGATTACGGTGAATGCGGAAGGTGCTGAATCCAAGGGCTTTGAAGTCAATGGCGCATGGGCCGTAAGCGAGAACCTCTCGGTACGCGGCAGCTATAGCCATTCCGAAGCCACGCTCACGGCCGATGCGCCCGGCCTCGTTGGCACAATCTCGCCTCCGGGCTTCAGCACAGTCCTGCTTGATGGCCGCGATGGCGACCGCCTGCCCGGCTCGCCGGAAGACCAGTTTGCGGTCTTCGGCACCTATGTCATGCCAATGGAAAATGGCGCCGAGCTGGCCTTCAATGCGGGTTATACCTGGCAGGGCGATGTGCTCAGCCGCACAGGTGATCTCGGCGATGGCTTGACGCTCGATTCCTTCGGGCTGGCGAATGTCTCGGCTGTGTATGACACTGGCGAATGGCAGGCGACCTTCTTCGTCAACAACCTCTTTGACGAGTTCTACGAGACCGGCGTGGTCGGTACGAACCTCTACAATCAGGTCCTGACGGATGATGCTGGCGGCCCGGTCTACCAGCGAACCTATTACACCCATGTCGCCGCGCCGCGCTCGATCGGGGTGCGGTTCAAATACACGTTTGAATAGTCAGCTTCCTGACTGTTCCAAAGGTCAATCCCCGGGGTCGCCTGTCATGGGCGGCCCCACCCTTTTTCAGGCTTGGCCTTTTTTAGGCTTCATCCAGCAGCACGGTAAAGTCGACCACTTCAAACCCATGCCCCGTGGCGCGGGCAAACCGCTCCAGATCATCCCGTGCAATCGCCGTCGTGCCGGTATTGGTCAGCGGGTGGAAGTTTACCGGGTCGTGCGCCATCAGGGCCGCATCGACCAGGAACCGAACGCGCCTTTCGGTGTCATTCATCAGGGCAAACGCCGTCACCGATCCCGGCGTCACGCCCAGCACTTCTTCCATCTGCTCCGGCGATCCAAAGGACAGCCGCCGCGTCCCGATCAGCCGGTGCAGCCGGTTGAGCTTCAACTCCGAATGCGCCTCCGCCGCGATCAGGATGATGGCGCCATCCTTGTCTCTCAGGAACAAATTCTTGGTATGCCCGCCCGGCATCGAGGCTTTCAGCTCCCGGCCTTCATCCACGGTGAAGACGGCGTCGTGCCACTGCGTCGTATGGGCAATGCCCAATTCGTCCAGACAGGCAAAGAGATCATCAGGGGTTGCGGTCATGGCGCCCTTTGGGCCAAGACTTGAGCCTCACGTCAAGCTCCGCTCCGGATACCGCTTTCATGCATCTCGATTGCTACAAGATCTACGACGTCGCGCCAAAGATGGTGCCCGCGCGCTCCAACCGTGACTGGATGGACGCCTTCACGGATCGCCACCCCTATCGCTGCCTGCCGCTGACCATGGCCAATTCCACCGGCTGGGAATTGCTCTGCCCGATGGACATCAAGATCAAATGGAATGGCGGCAACCGGAATGAAGACATCCAGTTCCTGACGCGCGGCGACCCAAACGCGATTTCCAGCTTTGCCGATGCCCATTTCATGCGCGGCATCGTCACCTTCCACACCGGCCACCTGTTCCGCACGCCGCCCGGCTGGGGCGTCTGGGTCACCGGCCCGCCGAACTGGCCGAAGGATGGTATCTATCCGCTGACGGGCCTGGTCGAGACCGACTGGCTGCCCTTCCCGTTCACCATGAACTGGCAGATGACGCGCCCCGGCGAAGTGATCTTCGAAAAGGACGAGCCCTTCGCCTTCATCACGCTGATGGAGCACAAGAAGCTCGAAGAGGTCCAGCCGGAACGCAAATTGCTGCGCTCGAACGAGGAACTGGTGAAGGAATACAATGCCTGGTCCGAAAGCCGGGCAGACTTCAACAAGCGCCTCAAGGGCGGCGAGGAAAACGCCATGAAGGACCGCTGGCAGCGTCACTATATGCGCGGTGAGAAACCCACCGGCGACAAGGCCGACGCCCACCAGACCAAACGCCGCCTGAAAGCCCCGAAAGAGGTCTGAAGGTGCGCAGTTACAGGGCCTGACTTCTCAATAGCTTTCTGGCGGGCGCTACGGTTTCAGTGTTTGGATTGGTGAGGTTTCCATTGTTTTCAGAGGCGTGGTCTGTAATTTGCGTGGAGACCACACTTTCTCTTCGGGCTTTGGGGCTAGCTACGTGAACACTTATCCGGGCGTTACGTTCATCATGGAGTGGGAGAACGCCAAACTCTCCGAAGCGGACCGGGCAGAGGCGATGCTTCGGTGCGTATCAGGTCAGATTGCAGGCTTGGACGGCAGCTTTGACGCGCGGCCCGAAATCCTGATTCTTCACGATCCTGAGGCGATCGGCACAGACACCCTGAAGCAGTTTGTGATGTCTGGCTGGAATGCGGCTGCAGAGGTCGACATCCGGATCGAGACGGCCCGGGGCCTCGAATATTACGAGCAGAAGAATCTTGGCGCGACGCTCGCGACACGCCCCTGGCTATGTTTCATCGACAGTGATGTGATTCCCGAAGACGGATGGCTCGAAACCCTTCTGGAGGCGCGCCGGACCAGCAATGCCGTCATCGTCGGCGGCCAGACCTATGTGGAGCCGCTTACCCTGACGGACCGCGCCTTTGCCCTGTTCTGGTTCTTCCCGCCAAGGTCATCCGCGACCGCACCGTATGAAAGTGACCGCTTCTTCGCCAATAATTTCATGATCGAGAGAGAGACCTTCCTCCGGTCACCCTTTCCGGACAGCGAACTAGTGCGCGGCCGGTGTTATGTGCTGGCCGACCAGTTCCGTCGGGCGGGAGAGCGGATCGAAATCTGTCCCGCAGCGCGTGTGTCTCATCCCCCTCCGAACGGGATCGGCCATTTCCTGAAACGGGCTGTGATCGACGGGCATGATTCCTGGGTCATGGAGCGGACTCTCATGACGGATCGTGACAAGCGCCCTTCCCTGTTTCCGCTGCGCGCCGCCAAATGGAATCTGTCGAATGCCTTCGCCAGCATCAATGAGGGCGCAGAACATATGGGGCTTGGATTCGTGGGTCGCCAGTTCGCGAAAGGGCTTGCGACGGTCTATTATGGCCTTGCCATGTTGGGGCAGATTGCGTCGCCCCTGGCGCCCGCCTTCGTGCGCCGGGCGTTCAACGTCTAGCGCCCGGCCTTTTCATCAATTCCGCTGATGCCCTGCCGCTTTTCCAGCGCGGCGGCAACATCATCGAGGCTGACGCCCCGCGATCTCAGTGCGACGAAGGCATGATAGAGCACGTCGGCGGCTTCGCTGGCGACATGTGCATCGCTTTCGTGGCGCACCGCTTCGGCCAGCTCCTGACCTTCTTCGTGCACCTTCTCCGCGCAGGCTTCCGGCCCCTTGGCCAGCAGTTTTGCGGTCCACGAAGTAGAGGCGTCACCCTCTTTCGCGCGCGCGTCGATGGTGTCGCCAAGATGTGCCAAAGCCGCAGCAAGGCGGTCAGGAGAGCCGAGATTTGTCATGGCGATGGCTTAGCGCACTTACGCGACGTGAGGAAGCGCGGGCGCTTGACGCGGGGGCCCGTGCGCGCACTTTAATCTCAGGAAACGCCATCAGATCAGGAAGAGAGTCATGAAAGACCGGGTCTCCATCACCATGCTGGACGACGGCATTGCCGACGTTCGCTTCATCCGCACCGACAAGATGAACGCCCTCGACCCTGCGATGTTCGACGGGATCAATGAGGCCATCGCCCAATTGAAGGAGACCAAGGGCCTGCGCGCTGTGGTCGTCTCCGGCGAAGGCCGCGCCTTCTGTGCAGGGCTCGACCTCTCCAGCCTTGGCAGCGATTCCGGCAGTGAGAACTCCAAAAGCGTCACCGGCAGCAAGAACACATTGTCAGATCGCACGCATGGCATCGCCAACCGCGCGCAATATGTTGCTTGGGGCTGGCGCGAGATTCCGGCGCCGGTCATCGCGGCGGCACATGGCGTCGCCTTTGGCGGCGGCTTCCAGATCCTGTCCGGCGCGGACATTCGCTTCGTCCATCCGGACACGCGCTGCGCCATCATGGAACTGAAATGGGGCCTGGTGCCCGACATGGCCGGCTTCCCGCTCTGGCGCGGCAATGTCCGCGACGATGTGCTGCGTGAACTGACCTATACCAATCGCATCTTCAATGGCACCGAGGCCAAGGAATTGGGCTTTGCCACCCATGTTTCCGAGAACCCGCTGGACGATGCGATGGCGCTCGCCAAACAGATCGCCAACAAGAACCCGGACGCGATCAAGGCTTCCAAGCGCATCATCAGTTCCATGCAGGATGCGACCGATGCCGAATTGCTGATGGCGGAATCGGTCGAGCAGGACAAGATCATCCGTACACCGAACCAGATGGAAGCGGTGTTTGCCGAAATGCAGAAGCGCAAGCCCGCCTTTGCGGACTAGGCATCCTCGCCATTTGCCGGGCTGAACGCGGCGAAGGCTTCTTCGCCCGTCAGCTTTGGCGTGTCATTCGCCAGCTCGTAGAAATCCGGCTTCTCGTCGATGAAGATCTGCTGCGACAACTGTGTCAGCTTCACGTCCTGGAACAGGCCGGCTGACAGGGCGAAATGGTCGTGGAACTTCAGGTGGTAGTAGAGATGGCTGCCGCATGTTTTGCAGAAGGCGCGTTCGGCCCAGTCGGAAGACTGGTATTCCGCGATGCTGTCTTCGCCCTCGATTTCCAGCTTGCCGTCATGATCCAGCGTGAACAATGGCCCGCCGCCCCAGCGCCGACACGTCGCGCAATGACAGGCCGCGACCTCGCTGATGTCCGGCACGGTGATGGTGACCGCCCCGCAAAGACAATGACCCTTCATGACTGTCTCCCTCCTGCTTGTGTGTACGCAGTCAGACTACTCCAATGCGGGCGGAGCTCAATTGAAGGCTTTGTGACGTTTCGGTCAGAGGGGGCGGACGGGCGCTCCGGCCTTGGCCAGGGCGGCGCGCGCCTCGGCAATCGTCGCCTCGCCGAAATGGAAGATCGAGGCCGCCAGCACCGCCGTCGCGCCGCCTTCGATCACGGCCGGGGCGAGATCTTCCACCTTGCCCGCGCCGCCACTGGCGATAACCGGAATGTTCACCGCGCCGGTGATGGCCTTGAGCAGCGGCAAATCATATCCCGATTTCGTGCCGTCCCGGTCCATGCTGGTCAGCAGGATCTCGCCGGCCCCGCGCGCCTCGGCTTCTTTCGCGAAGGCCACCGCGTCGATGCCGGTCTCTTTCCGGCCGCCATGCGTGAAGATTTCCCAATGGTCGCCCACGGCCCGTGCATCAATCGCCACGACGACGGCTTGCGACCCGGCTTTGGCCGCGCAGCGCGCGATCACGCCGGGGTCAGCCACAGCGGCGGAATTGATCGCCACCTTGTCGGCGCCCGCGCGGAGCAGCGCCACCAGGTCTTCCGCGCTGCGCACCCCGCCGCCAACGGTCAGCGGCATGAAACATTGCTCCGCCGTCGCCGAGACAATGTCCATCAGCGTGCCCCGGCCCTCATGCGTCGCCGAGATGTCGAGGAAGCAGAGCTCGTCCGCCCCCTGCGCATCATAGGCTTTCGCCAGCGCGACCGGGTCGCCGGCGTCTTTCAGGTCCACGAAATTGACGCCCTTGACGGTGCGCCCGTCTTTCACGTCGAGGCAGGGGATGATGCGGGTCTTCAGGCTCATGCCCCGCCTTTAGCGCCCGGCGCCGGCAAAGGGAAGCGCCTTGCAGGTCTGTAACGGAACAGGGGGCAGGGGCCGTGCATTGATTATGTGAATGCGACGGCGATGGTGCCGCGCATCATCACAACGCGAACCATAGGAGACACGAGTATGAAACGCCGCAACCAGTTAATGATCGCTGCCGGTATCCTCAGCGCTGCGGGCGCCGCCTTTGCCGGCCAGAAATACGGCCGGAAATTCCTCCGCCAACACCGCCAGGATGCAAACGAACCCGCCGCCCAGAACGGCGCCGACACGTCCGGCCAGTTTCGCGCCCACAAGGGCGTGTCCAGCCCGCATGGCGACCCGGTTACCGCGCACTGATCCCGCGCCCCCGCCGATGAAACAGGGGCCGCAGCCCATGCGGCCCTTTTTCGTGCGCGCCATCCTGACAAGGCTTTCACTCAAATCGCCGCGCCCAATGTGCTATACTCCCTTCATGGCGGGCGCCCGCCCGCCCGCGCGACACCAAGCAAGGGAGACACGACATGAACCTCTGGAAAACCATGCGCCGCGCCGCCGACGCGGCCGCGACACGTCCTGAAGAAATTTTCCTCCGGCAGGGCCTGCGCCATGCGCGCCTCGGCGACAGCGAATTCGACCGCGCGCCCGATGCGCCGACCCCGTCCGACATTGCTCACGCCCTGCGCACACGGCGCATTATGCCGCCCGTGCTGGGCCGCCGCTAACGGAGTTCACGGGAACCGGCAGGCCCGCGCGCGCATTGATTGGGTGACCCCATGCCCACAGGAGCCCTCTGATGAAACTCTGGAAACAACTCGCCATCGCCGCCGGAACTGCTGCCCTCACCACGGCTGTTGGCTACGCCGCCAAACGGGCTGTGCTGACCTATCTCGGTCGCGGCACCCATAATGGCCCCCGCCTGATCCCGGCCGTGGCCGAACACGTCACCAGCGTCGCCAACCAGCCCCGCCGCATGCGCCGCTGATCCCGGCGCGCCCCGGAAACCTCCCGGCCGGCCCCGCACAGGGCCGGCCCCGCACAGGGCCGGCTTTTTCATCTTCCGCCCCTTCCGGCCTTACCAGGTTCTTAACCGGCCCGGCTGATTTCGCCGCGCAGACTGACGGGGGATTTAACCACATGATGTCATAGGGGGGCATCAGGGGGACGAAATCATTGCGGATGTCTGAACGAAATATTGCCTGGGCCGTACGCGTCGGAGCGTCGGTGACCATGCTGGTCCTGCTCTGCGTGGTAACGCCCGTCTATCTCTGGATCCGCACCTATGGCGAGATTGACGGCAAGGCGGCCATGACCTTTGCCATTGCCCTGCCGCTGACCATCACGCCCACGCTCAGCGTCATCATGCTGCGTACCCGGCTCAAGGTTTACCGCCTCGCCGAGGAAAACTTCCGTATTGCCCATATGGACGAGCTGACCGGCCTGCCCAATCGCCGCGCCTATTTCGAGGGCGCCCGCCAGCTCCAGGCCCGCGCTGATTTCACCCACCGCCTGTTCTTCTGCGCCATTGCCGATGTGGATGATTTCAAGCGCGTGAACGATACGCGCGGCCATGATGTGGGTGACCATGTCCTGCGCGAAATTGCGGCCCTGCTCAATACGCGCGCCCCGGACGACTGCATTGTCGCGCGCCTCGGCGGCGAGGAATTCGCGCTGGCCGGCATCTTTGCCTCAGAGGCCGAAGCCAGTGAGGCGTTTGACCGCCTCGTGGCGCAGGTCGCGGGCACATCGGTCCAGATTGGCGGCGGGCGCCTGTCGGTCACGATCAGCCTCGGCTATTGCTGCGGCCCCCGGATGACCGAGATTTCCACCCTCCTGTCGCGCGCCGACCGCGCCCTCTACGTCGCCAAGAATTTTGGCAAGAACCGCGTCATGGGCTTCGAAGCCGCCGACGCCGGAACCGAAGCCGACGCCGCCTGAGCCCTCCTGTCATCCCGGAATTTGTGCGAGCAAAACTCCCCTCTCCCTCGACCTCCCCCCCTCGTAGGGCGGGTTAGCAACGCGTAACCCGCCATCCGGTCTCGCGGCATG
>CAJXOF010000020.1 GCA_913057945.1 uncultured Hyphomonadaceae bacterium
TTGCCGGCATGAAGGATTCCAAGATCATCGTGGCGATCAACAAGGATGAAGAGGCTCCGATCTTCCAGATTGCCGATTACGGCCTGGTCGCAGACCTCTTCAATGCCGTGCCGGAGCTGACCGGACTGATTGGCAAGGACTGACCTGGTCAGCGCGTCAGGCGCAGGAGGACATTGCATGACGAAATTGAACAGACAATGGATCTATGCGCGACCTGTGACCGGTGAGCTTGCTATGGAGAATTTTGCCTATCGCCAAGTCCCTGTGCCGGTTCCCGGACAGGGACAGGTGCTCGTTCGAAACAGGCTCGTCTCACTGGATCCGGCCAATCGCACCTATTTCGTGATGCAGAATTACCGGCCGAAATTGGAGCTCGGGGATGTGATGGCAAGCTTCGCAATTGGCGAAGTCATCGAGTCCAGGGATCGGCGCTTCAAGACCGGAGACCTCATCCATGCGGATCTCGGTTGGCAGGACTATGCCATCCTGAATAGTTATGAACGTTCGGAATACGTCTACAAGTGCACCCAGGGGCACAGCGATGAAGATCTGATCGGAGTATTAGGTGTCACCGGCCTGACTGCCTATTTTGGTCTGCAGGAAGTTGGAAAACTTCAAGCGGGGGAGACTGTTGTCGTGGGCGGCGCAACTGGTGCTTGCGGTGTGATTATCGGACAGCTCGCCAAACTTGCAGGATGCCGGGTCATCGGATTTGGCGGTGGGCCAGACAAGTGTCAGTGGCTGGTCGATGAAATCGGCTTCGACGCCGCCATCGATTATAAAGGAAACGACCCGGCTGGCGATTTGGCGCATATCTGTCCAGAAGGCGTTGATTTCTTTTCCGATGCCGTCGGCGGTATCGTCACCCAATCCACTCTTCCCCTGATGAAGAAAAATGCCAGATGGTATCATTACGGCAATGTCTCCACTTATGACAGGGCAACAACGGATTCTCCCGTGGATCTCGGGGAAGCACTGACTGCAACCTTGCGAAACATCTGCGAAGAGCGGAATTTGCGGCCCAGATTTCTGCTCGTCTTCGATTATTACTGTCAGCGAAAATCCGCGGAAAAGGTACTGGCCGGTTTACTGAAATCGGGGCAACTGAAGGCGCCCACAACCATCGTGGACGGATTCGAGAAGCTTCCTGAGACCCTGATCCATGGAACACTGCAAGGGAACCGATATGGAAAACTCAATGTCCGCCTTCGAAGATAATTCAGGCATATGGTTCTGCTCAAACTGAGAGCGTGAACCTTGCAGACTCTCCGTCCTGCCTTGTCAGGTGTATGCCTGCCAGCATTCCGGCACATAGAGAAAAGCGACGTCAGAGACATTTCGGACAAACGGGAAGCCCTCAGCAGGTCCCGCCACTCAAACTTTCCCGGCACAGATAGACTGCGACGGGCCGGATCCTCTGAAGGCTCAATCGGCGGCGCCTAACGACACACGAAATTTGCCGCAATCTCCAGACTTCCCTCGCCATCATATCGAGGAAGCTGCGGCCATGGACAGAGAGGACGTGTCATGCTGTCAGGTGTCAGGCGGGGCAGTTCTCCCATGAGCGCGCGGGCAAGGGCGGCCATTGCCGGCGGAGGCTGGCTGGCGACGATCCGGACCGGCTTTTCTCCCGACTCGACCCAGGCATCGATTACGGCAAGTCCATCAAATGTCGAGGGGCCAGCGCCCCCAAGACAATGCGAGACACCTATCGCGGTAAACAGCTGAACACTCTCTTCTGCCTTCCGGGAGCTTGATTTGGCCAACAGTCTTTGATCCGTCACTTCCAGGGCTTCCTGATAATAATCGATCAATGGTTCAGGAGGGAGCAATTGATCATACAGGCCGTGCCATAAGAGAAGCTTCCCTTCCTCTTTCACGAATTCCGAGAGATCCGGATTGTCGGCGGTGTATATCCGATCAAACAAACTATCTTTTTGCGCTGCGTGACTGGCAATGACGTCGTTTGTGCTGAAATCCGTATCGGTTGGAAATCCTGCAGCAGAGGCAAAATTGTAATATCCCGTTTCCAGCTGCGAATCCTGATCGAGCGCCATGAACCAGGGAAAGCTGGAAAGCTCTGATCCTCGGGCGAGACCATAGGCTACGATTTTTCCATTCATATCCCGCTTGTCCGAATAGGCAGACTGCACGGCCGCGACCTGGGCGGGTGACAGGCAGTCATCCCCTGAAACGCCACCCGCACAAAGCAGTTCCTGAGGGTCCCAGGAACAGGCATCCGGCATGGATATGATTCCATCCACGGCACCGTCCTCGCCATCACACGCCGTCAGGGCTGCGCTGTTCACAAGCTGAATTTGTGGAACCGAGAGTTTGGCATTCTCGGCCAGAAAGGCCCGGCTGATCAGCGACATGCTTACCCGGGCCACGTCATTGAATGCCGGCGCTCCAGCAATGATCCCATCAAAGTCCTGCGGATATTTCTGGGCTGCGACCATTCCCTGCCGCCCGCCTTGAGAACATCCCTGAAAATAGGATTTTGCAGGTAATTGCCCGTAATAGGTCTCTGCCAGGTCTTTTCCGAGGACAGTCATTTCGTGTACCGCCCGATAGCCAAAATCAATCAATCCTTCGACATTCGGGGAGCCATCCTCCTCGACGGCCCACGCCGTATTCCAGGGTTCGATGGCCGCATGACCGGTGTCGGTCTGCATGGTTGCATATCCCTTGATAAGTGCAGGGAGCGCCGCGTCGAGCCTCACATTCCCCGCAAAGCCGCCGCCCCCAAGTCCAACAATTTTGTGGTTCCACTCAACTGGAAAGCGATAAACCACACCTATCGTGGAGGTTTCATTTGGAGATATCCTGCCTGCAACTTCACAAATCTGAGGCGCCCCGGTGGTCACATCCGCTGGCAACATGCGGGCCGCTTCAAGACGGGTATGCGGCTTATTCCAGGAATGCTGGAGGTTTTCACACTTTTCACTGGCCGGAATTGGGAGCGTGTCGGGTGCGGTATCTGGATCTGCCGCGCATCCTGTCGGGGCCAGCCCCAGCAGCACGAATACCAATACTCTCCCTGCACTGATCATCATTTCCTCCAACTGGCTTGGTAATTGTAAAAGCGGATAGCCCATCTCGGTCACTTTTTACGTTACAGCGTACATTTTTGCGCGCACCTGTCCATCCGTTTTTATTATATAGTTTTATCCTGTTTTCATCTTATTCAGCCGGGCGTCAGATCCCATAGACGGCTTGAAGGCGTATCTGGCCTCACTCGCCAGACTGCTCCAACAATGCACTTTGGCATCACCTCGAAACCCCTTTTTTCTTTATGTTTCTGACCTGTTCAATCCTCGGAGGCACGTGCAGACCGCTCCACTTTCTACAGTCTGGACAAGGAATTCGTCCAGTTTACCGATGAGCGCTGGAGTTCTGATCCACTTGATTCTAATACTATTGTCTAATCTTGTGAAGGAGCCTCATATCCTCCTCCCAAGCAGTCCACATGGTCGAGCAGTTTTTCTGCAGAACCGCGAGTCATTGCGAGCCCGTGAAATCACCGCGCCGGACGAGAAGAAGATGCTCCGGTCAATGCTGACATCAAGAGAAGGATGGGCGAGGCGACGTGGATGAAAGAATGGCTGCCACAAATATCGTCCGTTAAAGCATTATGCAGAAGCGGATCGAGCCTGCGAAAGTCGAAGCGATATCACGGTCGCACTACATCGCTCATGATAAGATGGCAAAAGCCGACTTGTCGCATTTTTGAGAGGCGCCCGTATCCATCAAATGGTGTCCTGTGAGGCCTAAGGAAAGGCTTTCAGGATGGACATTGAAGCACGGAGGTATGAAAACTCAGCGTGAATCGTACTTTCCAAATCGTCGAACAATCGTCCTGCCCTTGATCAGCGTTTAGATAACGTGTTTGGCTTGCCAATTGTTGTTGCATCGAGTGGGGCTATATGTGTAAGTGGGTTAGTGACAATACTTCAGATGGAGCCAAGCATTGCCTACGAGTTCCCGTTTCGTCGTTGCCGTACACACGCTCGCCGCACTGGCGGTAAACGAAGGGACACCTATGCGCTCAGAAGATCTGGCGCGCAGCGCCAGCACAAACCCGGCTGTCATCAGATCGCTTTTGTCGCGCCTCGCCGATGCGGGGATGTCTACCGCGCGCATGGGATCTGGAGGAGGCTCGATGCTCGCCAAATCTGCTTCTCGCATCAGCCTGCTTGATGTCTACCGCGCTGTCGAAGACTGCGAAATCTTCACCCTGCATAGGTCTGCGCCGGATCGCAACTGTGTCGTAGGCAAACATGTTCAGGACGCCATGCGTCCGGCACTCGACAAGGCGCGGCAGGCGTTGGAGGACGAATTGGCAAGGGTGACAATCGACGACATTGCTGCAGAAATCGCCAGGCGCGGCGGGTTTACAATCCCGTGGCAGGCTTGATGTGAGTTTTACCCATATATGTTGTTATGTTGGCAACGTACATACTGATGAAGGACGCAATTTATGACCAATGTTCGTGTCGCGATCGTGTATCATAGTGGCTACGGCCACACCGCGAAGCAGGCCGAGGGCGTGAAGCGCGGCGTGGAGAGCGTCGAGGGGGCTGAAGCCTTGCTGATGGATATCGATGAAGCCCAGAGCCGCTGGGACGACCTTGAGCAGGTCGAAGCAATCATTTTCGGTTCGCCGACCTATATGGGCAGCGTGTCCGGCCCGTTCAAAATGTTCATGGATGCGACTTCCACGACCGTCTTTGCAAAGGGGTTTGCCTGGAAGGACAAGATCGCAGCAGGCTTTTCCAACTCCGCGTCGCGTTCCGGCGACAAGCTTTCCTCCCTCATCCAGATCGCGCTCTTTGCAGCCCAGCACGGGATGCACTGGGTCAACCTCGGGCTACCGCCGGCCAACAATTCGTCAACAGGTTCGCAAGAGGACCTCAACCGGCTCGGGTTCTTTCTGGGCGCAGGCGCACAGTCAAATGCCGATGAAGGGCCCGATGTTGCGCCTCCCGCCGCCGACCTCAAGACCGCCGAGCATCTCGGACGCCGCGTGACAATAACGACGATCCAGTTCGTTCGCGGCCGAGCCGCCTGAGCCAGCCAACGGGATACGGATCTCAGAAGACCAATGGCAAGACTAGAAGATAAGACCGTTCTCATTCCTTGCGGCACGACCAGCATTGGTTTTGCCGCAGCGCTATTGTTTCTAGAGGAGGGCGCGCGGATCGCTATCAGAGGAAGGATGTCGGGGGGCTCGAAAAGGCCGCTCGTCAAATCGGCGAGGGCGTGACAGCGAGTCGCTCGGACACGGGTGACATCGCGTCACGGCCTGCCCTTAAGGCGCAATTACACGAGCCGTTCAGCGACCCAGATGCGCAGTTTTAAACGTCGGCAGTGTGCATTTCAGATCAATCGGGACCTCACTCCAGCGCCTGATGGTAACGTCCATGCCGCCAATGCGCGCTCGATCGTGTTTTCAATGCAGGCGCTCCTGCCGCTGTACCCGTCCGGTGGCGGCATTGTCGTCACTAGGTCTATCAACACTCGGCACGGCATGGCCGGGACGCCAGCCTATGCATCGCTGTGCGATCGCTAATGTGGGCCCTCGCGGGCGAGCCAGAGCAATTCCCAATCAAAGGATCAGCCTTGATGTCGCATTCCACATCCAGGTGAGCATGGTCGGGCGGACTGCTATTCCAAGGCGAACCGGATTGGAAGTGCTTTTGGCCCGCTTATGAAAAGAGACGGGATCATTTTCAGATGTCCATTGAGCTCCACAGACTTCAGCCTGGGAAGCAGTTCCTCAAACAGAATTCGCATTTCAAGTTTGGCAAGATGCATGCCCAGACATATATGCGGCCCATGGCCGAACGAAATGTAAGGATTTGGCGAACGATCAACACGGAATGAATCAGGCGCATCGAATACAGATTCATCTCTGTTGCCCGAACCATAACACAGCATGATCCAGTCGCCCTTGGACAGACGTTGGCCAGAGACGTCGATGTCTTCAGCTGCGGATCGCATGAAACTCTTGATCGGTGTCGCCCAGCGAATGGCTTCATCGACAAGGCCTGGTATCAATGAGGGGTCAGACTTTACTTTCTGAAACTCGTGGGGGTGCCTGGCCAATTGCGCCATGGCGATGGCAGTGGAGGTCGAGGTGGTATCGTGACCTGCGGTGGCCACAGTGATATAATAACCCATCTCTGCCTGCTCGGAAATTGGCTGTCCGTCCACTTTGGCATTGGCGATGACACTGCTGAGGTCATCACGCGGGTTTTCTCGCCGGGCGTCACTGAGCGTGCGGAAATATTCATGAAACCCCTCCACTGTCCTGGCGAGGTATTCGGCCTGGGCTTCTGCACTCAACACATCCGCCGCCCCGGACACATCAGGATCTTGGGCGCCAAACAGCTCCTGCGTCAATTTCAACATGATCGCTTCGTCTTCAATCGGCACACCGAAAATACTCATGATGACGCGGAGCGGGTAATTCAGGGCCACTTCAGTCAGAAAATCGCACTCTCCTCCGGTCGACAGCATTTTTTCGACAAATTCGCAGGCAATATCTCTGATTTGAGCTTCCAATTTTCTCAAGGATTTAGGCATGAAATAGCCTTGCGTCAGTACGCGGTATTTCATGTGCTCCGGTGGGTCCATGGACACCAGGGAATGGACAAGATGCGGGCTCCCGCCGGTGATCTCCCGAATCCTTTGATCGCTTGCCCTGTCCATGAACGAGAATTGCGTATCGCCCGAATGGAAAAGGTCATTGTGTCGGCTGATGTAGCGGATGTCCTCTGCACGCGTCACAACCCAGAAGGGATCGAAGCCCTCTGCAACCGCCAGACCTAACGGTTTGTGCTTGCGCAGCCATCGATAGGTTTCGAATATCCGGCCATCCGCATAGGCTTGAGGATCGACAAGGGTGGAGACCTGATCTTGAGGGATAAGCGCAGCATGCAATTCTGATGTCGCGTTCATATCTTAGCGTGCCTTAAAAGCAGTACTCAGCGACCTGTCTCGGGCCAGCCAGCATGATCAACCACACCGATCAGTCCGGCGCGGCAAGACGGCCACACCATACAGCGCGTCTCTGCCGGCTCACGCCTAAACAATGATACTGACGCGCCCCTGTGGCCGCAGATTGTCCATATCGAGCATGCTCCGTTTGGAAACAATGCATAGCTTGTCGTCGGTTTTGCGAAGCACATAATAGTGACGACCCACAAAAGTGTGCGTCACGTCATTCTTGGTGCGATACGTCACGAAATTGGAAGTCACGCGCACGCCGTCTGCCTCGGCGCCGAGAATCCGGACATTGGTGACTGTGTGCAACGTCTTTGACCGAGGCCATTCCGAATGTGCCTGTTTGCTGTTCAAACGCTTGATTCGATGGCGTAGCCGGAAATAATCATCCGCAATATAGAAGAGAGATTCCGAAGAATCCGCATCATCCGGCGCGCCTGCCGTAGGAACTTCATATGTTGCTCCTTCGACAAACAATTCCAGCCATTCATCCAGCCGCCAGGCATCCAGTAGTGCAGCTTCGTGGTAGAGGAAATCCTCATACTCGCTACGACTCAATACGGGTTCTGTGGTGACTGCACCTGGCTTCATCATCACTTCTGTCATTATTGATCCTCCATCCGACGCGCCCACTCCCGCCAGAAGCAGCGCATCTGTTCTTCGTCAAAATTTGTTGGCTGGTCCTTCAGCAATCCTCTGGAGATGTCATTCCACGGCGCAAATTTTGCATTGCCATAACCGCGATGCGCACTCTCAAGGGCTTCGACATCATCTGGGGTCGCGAACCCGCCTGGCCCGAGAAATTCGAGGAAATTGTCCAGACGCCGCTTTCGCTGAAGGCGGGGTTCGCCTACAGGCCCCATCGCCCACGCATTGACATGAATCAGACCTGACGACACCGGATGGAAGGTCCTGATTGTGATCGCCATGATGTCATTGATGACCAGGCTGGGAAAAATACCCATATTGCGGTCCCCATCGGCAATCCTGTGTGCTTTCTCGACACCCAAGCGCGCCTCGAGCTCTGCCCGCGCGGCACGTATATCCGCCGCGCCATCTTCTCCCCAGGACGGAATGGTTCTGGCAATCGGCCGGCCCCAGGGCGCTTTTCCCTCGATGACCGCATGACCATTTTTCAGATCGATAGCCCGGGATTCCACTTTTGCGGCGGACAGGTCATCATTCGCGGCGCCGCCAATATAATCCGACAGATACTCAAAATAGGTCGCATGCGTATCTTCTGCGTGATAGCCGTCGAAACTGTTCTCGAGGAGCAGTTTCCAATTGGCATTGATACTGTACTGCTGCCCGCCGCCAATGATCTCCATGCCATTGGGTGACTGATCGGCAACAAGATCAATGATCTCCCGGGAATCTGCCAGATACTCTTCGAGACTGACTGCCCCTTCATCAAAATTGATGAAGTAGAATCCCCGATACTCTTCAAGCCGGGGAACCCGGACGAGATCGACAGATCCATCCTTTCCGAAATCCTCCGGATAGAAGCCCTCTCCCATCCGGGTGGCAAACTTGCCATTATTGTTGAAAGCCCACCCATGATAAAAGCATTTGAAACCGAGCGCACTGCCACACTTTTCTCTGGCCACCATGGCGCCCCGGTGTGGACACACATTGAAAAAGGCGTTGTAGCTGCCCTTGCGATCACGATTGAAGATCAGCTCGCGCCCCGCCACATTACGCGTCAGATAGTCATTGGCTTCCTTGAGTTCCGTCGCATGTCCGAGATACAGCCAGCATTTGTCGAAGATGCGCTCACGCTCCTTCTCAAAGATGGCGTCACTTACAAACGCTTCTCTGGCAACCTTGAACACACCCTTGTTCCGGTCTTCCACAACCCACCTGCCCGTCTTTTCAGGGACGGCCTTCAGCAGCGTCGCCATATTCTAGTCTCCTTCACCGGCTCGGGTCGGACACGTTTTCCGACACCGTTTTGTCTCCTCGGCCCACATCATGCAGGCGAACATCGCATGCCGGACACGCTAACTAAAACGCTTGCTTTATGCAAATTGTTTTAAGAAGGAAGAGCCAGCCGGCCTGCCGCGCCCGTTTCTCTACATCACTTCATATTCGACACGGACAGTCTGGCATGCTCCCAGAAACGGAGCGCGGCGGGCCTCTGCTCGCGCCGCCGCCTCAAGACACTAAGCTGCGTGGCCAGGCCAAGTGCGGGAACCGGTTTGGAAATCATGCCCATGTCCCGTACCATCAGTCCGAGATAGGACCGGACATCAAACCAGCCCAGATCAATCGTACTCGTGCGCTCATCGCTTGCATGCCTCACCAGGGAGAATGCGTCAGCTTCAGGCGGACGCACCAGAACAGCCCCGGCGCTGGCCAGTGCCCGCGCCACCATCTCTGCCAGGGCAACCCCATGAAGCCTGCTAATGGTGGCGACAGGAAGCTCTCGGAGATCCTCAGGGGTTATCTCGTTCCGGTGCGCCAGCGCATGCTCTTCAGGCAGGAGAAGCGTGACGGGCTGGCTGCGAATTACCAATCGCTCGAGATCCTCGTCCCGGACCGGCCCATCGCTCTCGACCGATCGGGGTTCGATCACGATTGCAAGGTCTATGTCGTCTTCGCGCAAGGCATTGAATATGCGCACATGACCAAGAGCAAGGATCTCGACATTGGCGGCAGGATATTGCTGAAGAAATCGATCCGTTAGCTGCGTGCGTTCCGGAAAAAAAACGGAATGGGGCTGGACTGCCAGGCGTAACGCATTGGTCCTGATCTCTTCTGCTTTCTGATGCAGCCAATCGGTCTCCAGAACCAGTCGGCGGGCATTGGCGACAAAGGCGCGCCCCTCCTTGGTGAGATCTACCCGCCGGCTCGTCCGGTCAAAAAGATCAAAGCCCAGCTGGCGCTCCATCTCCCGAATACTCGCAGACAGGGCAGGCTGCGACACGTGCAGGGCATGGGCAGCCTTGGTGAAGGATCCCAGTTCCGCGATCTTCAGGAACGCTTTGAAAGGCGACGCTTTGAGATCCATAACCGGTCCCGCAACTTATTGATACGCCCCCTATCCATAAGCATATTCGATTGAATGTGAAGGGATTTCCGATTCGACAGCCTCCTCGTTCAGGAGGCACACTGGCTGCAGCTGCAATGAAAAGGAGGCCTGCCATGTGGTCTTTTCAAACCGACCCGGATTTCCAGGCAGAACTGGATTGGATCAGACGTTTCGTGGACGCCGAAGTCGAACCCCTGGATTCACTTCTCGGCAGCCAATGGAATATTCACGATATCCGGTTCCAGAAATATGTGCGCCCTTTACAGGAACAAGTGAAGCAGCGCGGATTGTGGGCATGCCATCTGGGCCCGGAACTCGGTGGAAAAGGGTATGGTCAGCTTAAGCTGGCTTTGATGAATGAGCAGTTTGGACGCTCCCGATTTGGTCCCATTGTCTTTGGAGCCCAGGCCCCGGACACGGGAAATTCCGAAATTCTTGCCCATTATGGAACGCCGGAACAGAAGGAACGCTTCCTGACCCCGCTTTTGAACAATGACATTGTATCCTGCTTCGCCATGACGGAACCTCATGGCGGGTCCGATCCGCTCCTATTGAAAACACAGGCCATTGCCGATGGCGGGGAATGGGTCATCACCGGCGAGAAATGGTTTGCCTCCAATGCGCGCTTTGCGTCTGTCTTCATTGTCATGGCAGTGACGGACCCGGATGCGGAAAACCCCTATCGCAGCATGTCCATGTTCATCGTTCCCGCCGAAACGCCCGGTATCGAATTTGTACGCGATTACACATATTTCGGCCAAGCCGAACCCGAACATGCGCATCTGAGATTCAACGCCGTACGCATTCCGAAAGATCACATGCTTGGAGAAAAGGGAGAAGCCTTTACGGTTGCACAGGTTCGACTTGGCGGCGGCCGGCTGCATCATGCCATGCGAGCCCTTGCCGAAGCAACGAAATGCCTTGATCTTACCTGCCAGCGGGTCGCGTCGCGCTTTACCAAGGGCGAGCGATTGTCGGAGAAACAGATGGTTCAGGAAAAACTGGCCGATTGCTGGATCCAGCTTCGCCAGTTCCGTCTGTTGACCCTCGAAGCCGCCTGGCTGGCGGATGAATCAAAGGACTGGAAGGCGATCAAGCAGAATATTGCGGCGGTGAAGGTCATGATGCCGAAGGTTCTGCATGATGTCGCGTCAATCGCCCTTCATCTGCACGGATCCCTGGGCCTGTCGACCGAAATGCCGTTTTCCTATCATTTGATGAACAGCTATATGATCGGTCTTGCCGATGGGCCCACAGAGGTCCACAAACTCACTGTGGCCAAGGAAATGCTACGCGACATCGTGCCGTCAGCTGATCAGTTCCCGGATTATATATACCACAAGGCCAGAGCGCAGGCTGAGCTCAAATATCCTGCTGATTGAAACAGATGACGAATTGCTCACGGGCGGACGCATGGCCGTCTCAGTGTCCAGAGCAAGGCATATAAGGAGTGATCCAGCATGGATTATACGATAGATTTTAAAGGCAAGACGGCCCTGATTGTCGGCGGCACAAGCGGGATAGGAAATGCCACCGCCCAGGCGTTCCGGTCAAAAGGCGCAGACGTCTTTGTCTGGGGCACACGCGCAACCGCGAAAGACTATGAGACCGAGCCCACATCCGATCTCGAAGGCCTCCACTATGAATGTATGGATGTTAGTCAACCCGACAGGGTCGCGGCCTATGTCCCCCCCTTTGCAAAACTGGACATCCTCGTCCTGTGCCAGGGCCTCGTACTCTACGGACGCAAGGAATTCGAAATTGATGGGTTCAGGCGTGTTCTGGATGTCAATCTGACCAGCTTGATGAGTTGCGCAACCAAGTTTCGCGACATGCTTGCCAGTACGAGCGGTTCGCTTATCATTGTCAGCTCCTCGGCCGCATTCCATGCCACGCGGGGTAATCCTGCCTATAATGCTTCCAAAGCCGGTGCATTAGGTCTGACCCGGACCCTTGGTCAGGCCTGGGCCGCAGACGGGCTACGCGTGAACGGCATCGCACCAGGATTTGTGCCGACACGCATGACCCGTGTGACAACTGAAAATGAATCCCGGTCGGAAGCGGCCAAGTCCAATATTCCGCTCCGTCGATTCGGAACTCCTGAGGAAATGGCCGCGATTGCCCTGTTTCTTGCCTCCCCCCTGAGCGGCTACATGGTCGGGCAGACCCTGCTCGCCGATGGCGGCATGCTGCTTTGACTCTGGCCATGAACACTCAAACCAACATGACCGGGCTAGACCCAAATCGTCTTGCAGACTGGATGGATACAAAAGGTCTCGGCAGCGGGCCCATTGCCGACGTGACACGCCTTGCCGGCGGAACACAGAACCTGATCTTTCGATTCCGGCGACTTGACAGGGACTATGTCCTTCGCCGGCCTTCCCTGGCTCCCAGACCCAGAGCGGGCGAGACCATGATGCGGGAAGCCAGGGTTCTTGCCGCACTCGCTGGGAGCAAGGTTCCCCACCCGGCCCTGGTGGCAAAATGTGAAGACGACAGCATCCTTGGCACCGCTTTCTATCTCATGGAGCCGGTTACGGGATTCAATGCGGTAAATGGCATGCCGGAACCGCACAGATCCAGTCCCGCCCTGCGCCGCCGCATGGGTCTGGCCTTGGTTGAGGGCGCCGCGGCCCTGGCGCACATAGATTACGCAGCCGCAGGGCTTGAGGGATTCGGTAGGCCTGAGAATTTTCTCGAACGACAGGTTTCGCGTTGGCGCGACCAACTCGACTCATATACCCGGCAAACCGGTTGGCCTGGACCTCAGAGTCTCCAAGACGTTGGTCCCCTGTCGGACTATCTGGCAACCAATATCCCACCCGGCTACCGACCTGGCATACTTCATGGTGACTATCAGCTGGCCAATGTCATGTACCGCTATGACAGTCCCGAACTGGCCGCGATTGTGGACTGGGAATTATCGACAATTGGGGATCCCTTGCTCGACCTTGCCTGGATCGTCGCCACATGGCGGGGATATGATCCGGAACTGCCCGTTTTGCAAGTGGAGCCTTGGGACGGTTTTCCGACTGCGGATGAATTGATCCGGCACTATGCCGATCACTCTCTTCGCGATATGACCTGTATCAACTGGTATGTTGCGCTCGCCTGCTTCAAACTGGGAATTATCCTTGAGGGCACTCATGCGCGGGCCTGTGCCGGAAAGGCAGCCAGAGAAACTGGCGACCGCTTGCATGAGGCGGCAGTGTCACTCATGCAGCGCGGACTGATCTGGTCAAAGCGGCCGGTGTGGCAATAGTCCAATGTTCCGGACTGCCTACCGTGTCAGGCCCAAGCATATCCGGCCAGTCCAGTCAGACAATTTGGTCCATGATGTCTCCACTCAAGGACCGCCGCATTCCGGCTTTCAAGCCCTGCCTCACATCGCCTCGACGATCATGACATTTGCCATGCCTCCCCCTTCGCACATGGTCTGAAGTCCAAACCGTCCTCCCCGGGCGCGCAGGGCATGTACGAGCGTGGTCATCAGTTTTGTGCCCGAGGCGCCGAGCGGGTGACCAAGAGCAATGGCTCCCCCATTCACATTCATTCTTGCCGGATCAGCATCAAGCATTCTGAGCCAGGCCATGGGGACCGAAGCGAAGGCCTCATTCACTTCATAGAGATCGATATCCTCAATTTTCATATTCTGTCTGACCAGCGCTTTCTGTGTCGAAAACACTGGTTCCTCCAGCATGATGACAGGATCTCCGGCCGTCACGAGCAAGCTTGCGATCCGAGCTGATGGTTCCAAGCCATGCGTCTTCAGGGCTGCTTCACTGGCGACGAGGATGCCGGAGGCACCATCGCAGACCTGACTGGCATTTGCAGCCGTAATGGTTCCCCCCTCTTGAAGGGTTCTGACCGAGCCGATACTTTCAAGACTGGCATCGTAGCGTATGCCTTCATCCTGGACATGAGCCACCGCACCGGCGCTGGTGCCAATGTCCAGAGGCACAATTTCAGAATTGAAAGCGCCGGACTCGGTCGCACGGGCCGCTCTCTGATGGCTTTCAAGGGCAAACCGATCCATATCCTCGCGCGTGAAACCATATTTGTCCGCAATCATCTGGGCACCCCTAAACTGACTGAATTCCCTGACCCCATATGTATGCTGAATTCTGTCACTCCAGGGCCCCTTTCCCATGCCTGCCTGGGCATAAACATCTATCGCGGAATTCATTGGCACTCTCGACATGCTTTCCACACCAGCAGCGATCACCATGTCCTGCGTACCCGACATCACGGCTTGCGCAGCAAATTGCAGGGCCTGCTGGGAGGATCCGCATTGCCGGTCGATCGTCACGCCCGGAACGCTTCGCGGGAGCTTGGACGCCAGTACAGCATTGCGTCCCAATGCCGTGGACTGTTCGCCCCCCTGGCTGACACAGCCCATGATTACATCCTCTATCGCCGCAGGATCAATTCCGGAGCGTTCAACCAAAGCATTCAGGATCTCAGCGGCCATGTCCGCCGGGTGCCAGCCGGAAAGCGCGCCCTTGCGGCGCCCTCCAGCGGTTCGTGCGGCTTCAACAATGTAGGCATACGGCATTTTATGCTCCTAGAGGGAAAGAATGTTTATGTCTTGTGCAAACACGGATACCGCCCCGCCCTGTCCATTTCGCGGGACTTGTTCACCTTGGCCTGCATGACGGAGGAAACCTGCCTGTCGCCATGTCATGGGGAGGGCGATCGCGGTGCCATCCAAGCACCAGATCACCCTTGCACCGTCATCTTGCCGAGGATGTCTCTTATCGGCACTGCAGTGTCTGCCAACTCAACCTTGCTGGGCCTCGCCTGGTTCAGGATCAGCTTCTTGGACGCCAGGAAGTCTGCTGGACTGTTGATCGCGTCAACAGCGATGAGATGTCCCGTCTTGAAATAGAAGGCGGAAAACCTACAAGTCGACATCTCCCCACGCAGCACAATATCATCATGCCCTGTGGAGAGGCCTGCAATCTGCAATTTTATATCGAACTGATCAGACCAGAACCAGGGACAATCCACGCGCGGTCGGTCTGTCCCCATGATGGCCGCAGCTGCGAGTTTGCCCTGTTCAATCGCGTTGTGGACGCTTTCCAGACGACCGGTTCGACCATACGGGATAATGGGCCGAACGGTACAATCCCCGGCAGCGAAGATGCACGGATCAGATGTCCGCGCATCCTCATCGACTAGAATTCCATTTGCGCATTGAAGTCCCGCGGCGGCTGCCAATTCGGTATTTGGCAGGATTCCGATACCAACAAGTACGATATCGGCGTCGATGGACTCACCCGTATCCAGCACCGCCTGCGTGACTCTTCCTCGGGAACCTCTCAAGCCAGCAAGCCTGGCACCAAGGCGTATATCAACGCCCCGCGCATGATGAAGACGGGTATAGAATTCGCTGATTACCGGACTGGTGACACGCGCAAGCACTCGGTCCGCCATCTCCAGCACCGTCACATCAAGCCCGAATTGGCGCGCAACGGCAGCGGATTCCAGACCAATATATCCGGCTCCGATGATGACCATTTTCCGACCTGAGATCATCTGGGGACGAATTCTTTCGACATCGCTGAGTGAGCGCAGAGCATGAACGCCGGAAAGATCAGCTCCCGTAACCGGCAAGGGTCTGGGGCGCGCACCTGTCGCAATGATGAGCGCATCATAAGGCAGATCGCCGCCATGCTCGAGACGGATCCTCTGGGCTGACCGGTCAATCCCGAGCACACGCTGGGACAATAATGTGTCGATCTTATTGTTCTCATACCATGCCGCAGGCTTGAAATAGAGCCGCTCTTCAGCAAGCTCGCCCTTCATGAAGGCTTTTGACAGCGGCGGACGCTGATAAGGCAGGACGGGTTCGTCGCCAACCAGGGAGAGCTTTCCGTCATAACCGGACATGCGCAGGGATTGCGCAGCCTGCGCGGCCGCCTGACCGCCCCCGATCAGAACGACAGAGGATATCTTGCGCGCCACCTCAAAGTCCTCCCCGGAGATCCTTCATCACGCCGGAAAAATCGAGGCCGCCATGACCCCTGGTATCCAGATCCTGATAGATTTTTTCTGCCATCTCCCCGAGCGTGACCTCTGCGCCTGCAGCCTTCGCGGCAGCGGCGGCCAGATGAAGGTCTTTTAACATCATCGCGACCGCAAACCCCGGTTGATAGTCGCGGTTCGATGGCGCCGCCGGAACTGGGCCGGGCGCCGGGCAATAGCTGGTCATGCTCCAGCACTGGCCGGAAGCTGTCGAGGAAATGTCGAAGAAGGTCTGCGCGTCGAGGCCCAGTTTTTCCGCGAGATTGAACGCTTCGCACGTAGCGATCATGGAAATGCCGAGCAGCATGTTATTGGCGATCTTGGCTGCCTGGCCGTTCCCGCTGCCGCCCGCATGGAAGATGTTCTTGCCCATCGCGTCGAGGATCGGCTTGGCCTTCGCGAAGGCTTCCTCCGGGCCGCCCACCATGAAGGTCAGCGTGCCGGCATCTGCTGCCGCCGTGCCGCCGGACACGGGCGCATCCGCCATCAGGAAACCCGCCGCTTCGGCCTTGGACGCCGCTTCGCGGGCAGCCTCCACCGCAATGGTCGAGCAATCGAGGAAGAGCGTGCCCGTGTCTGCATGGGCCGCGACACCATCATCGCCGAAATAAACCGCCAGGACATGCTTGCCCGCGGGCAGCATGGTGACCACGATTTCGGCGTCCTTCACGGCATCCGCGACTGTGGCCGCAGCATTTGCCCCGTGACCTTCGGCGGCCTTCACCGCCTCGGCATTGAGGTCGAAGGCACGGACCTCATGGCCCGCCTTGCAGAGATTGGCACACATGCCCGACCCCATGTTTCCAAGCCCTATAAATGCGATCTTTGTCATCCTATCCTCCAATGAAAGTGAGTTCCGCGTCACTCAGCGGCTCAAAGAAGCCCTCGAGGATAGCCGGGGTAATATCGTCAAGATTTTCGGGTTCCCATAAGGGCGCATTGTCCCGGTCGATCAGGACAGCGCGGACGCCCTCCTGGAAATTGCGCGTGCGGACAAGACGGCTGCCGATACGGTATTCCATGCGCATAGTCTCACGGAAATCCGTCATCCTTTCTCCCGTTTGCAACTGTCGGTGCGCGATCTTCAAGCTCAAAGGAGATTTGGTTCTGAGTGTCCTGGCCTGTTCGGCCGCCCAGTCACTTCCCCTGTCCAGACATGTCAGGATGTCCTCTACACTGGCTTCCTCGAAGCAGCGATTGATCTGCGCCAGATGATCGGAAAAACCTGGACGGGCCGATGTCTGGAGATCGTCCAGAGCGCGGAGGCCCTGCTCACAGAGCTTGTCTGCAAGCCCGGCTGCCTCCTCGATGAAATGTGTTGCAATCCCGACTGCCAGGACGTCTTTCCCCTTCAGTCGCGCCCCCGTCAGGCCCAGCCACATGCCAAGCTTTCCCGGAAGCCGGGGCAGGAACCATCCTCCCCCCACATCGGGAAACAGACCTATTCCGGATTCCGGCATGGCAAAGAGCGTCTTCGGGGTAGCGATTCGATGGGTCCCGTGCATCGAAATGCCCACACCACCTCCCATTGTTACACCATCCAGAAGGGCGACATAGGGTTTTGGATACTCTTTGATCAGAGTGTTGAGCCGGTACTCGGCAGCGAAAAAAGCGGCAGCTTCACGACCATCCTTTGCGCCGGACTGCGCCAGCATGCGAACATCGCCGCCAGCGCAAAAGCCCCGAGTCCCTTCCGCATGATCGATCACAATGAAATCGACGTCCGTCGTGTCTCGCCAGACGATCAAGGCATCGGTTATCCTGCCCACCATGTCGGCATTCAGCGCGTGCAAGGCGTTTGGCCGGTTCAGGGTGAGGCGCCCGACCCGGCCTTGCTTACGCGCTATGATCGAAGTTTCAGTCACTCTTATTCCTTCAGCATTTCCCGTGAGATGATGACGCGCATGATCTCATTCGTTCCCTCAAGAATCTGGTGGACACGCAGGTCTCGCACAATGCGCTCGACTTCATAATCGGCGAGGTAGCCATACCCCCCATGCAATTGGAGCGCCTCATTGGCGACCTTGAACGCAGCATCGGTGACATAGCGCTTGGCCATGGCACAGAATTTCGTTTTGTCGGGCGCCTCTGCGTCGACCTTGCGGGCAGCTTCATAGAGCAATGACCTGGCTGCCGAGAGTTCCGTTTCCATGTCCGCGAGCTTGAATTGTGTCGCCTGAAAGTCGGCTATTGCCCGGCCGAATTGCCTGCGGTCCTGCACATAGGCCAAGGCCCGGTCTAGCGCGTCCTGCGCACCGCCAAGAGCACAGGCAGAGATGTTGAGCCGTCCACCATCCAGACCTGCCATCGCAAAACGAAATCCATGTCCCTCTTCCCCCACACGATTTGTCTCGGGGATCCGGCAATCATCAAAACTGACCATGGCGGTCGGCTGGGCGCGCCAGCCCATCTTCACTTCCGGCTTACCGAAGGACAGACCCGGTACATCCCCGTCGACGACAAAACTTGAAATGCCTCGAGCGCCATCCTCGCTCGTACGCGCCATGACAAGATAAACATCCGAGAAACCAGCCCCCGAAATGAAAACTTTTGATCCATTGAGGACATAAGCATCGCCATCTCGTTTTGCCGTCGTCCTCAGGCTTGCCGCATCAGACCCGGCTCCTGGTTCTGTCAGGCAATAGGAGGCAATCAGCTCCGTCGCGGTCAGGCGCGGGACATATTTCGCGCGCAACGCGTCACTGCCGAAATGGTCGATCATCCAGGTCGCCATATTATGGATGGATAGAAAGGCGGCATGGCTGATATCGCCGCGAGAGAGTTGTTCGAAAATCAACGCTGCATCGAATCGACCAAGGCCTGAACCGCCATATTCCTCCCTGGTATAAATACCGCCAAACCCAAGGTCCCCCAGAGCCGCCAAGGTCGTGCGTTCGAGATATTCTTCCTTATCCCAACGAGCAGAATTGGGACGAAGTTCATGTCTGGCGAAGCTTTCCGCCATTTCTGAAATCAGAGTTTGTTCTTCAGTCAACAACATGAATCAACTTCAAAAAAAGGGGCGCCTGCACAGCTATGCATGCAGCAGGCGCCCAGTTCAGCCCGATACGCCCGGAGGAGCACGGTCGGGCCTCAGGAAACACCTGTCAGGCATCCCTGAACTTTGGCGCGCGCTTCTCGATGAAAGCGCTCATGCCTTCCTTCTGGTCTGCGGTTCCGAACAGGCCCTGGAACAGGCGGCGTTCGAACTTCACGCCTTCTGCGGTGGAGACTTCCAGCGCGCGGCCGACCATTTCCTTGGCGGCCATGATGGACGGGATGGAATAGCCGGCGATTTCCTTCGCCGCCGCCATCGCCGTGTCCATCAGCGTATCATGCTCGACGACGCGGGAGACGAGGCCGATCCGGTCAGCTTCGGCGGCATCGATCATCCGGCCGGTCAGCACCATGTCCATGGCTTTCGCCTTGCCGACGGCCTTGGTCAGGCGGATCGAGCCGCCCATGCCTGGCGTGACACCCAGCTTGATTTCCGGTTGTCCGAACTTCGCCTTGTCGGAAGCGATGATCATGTCGCACATCATGGCCAGTTCACAGCCGCCGCCGAGGGCGAAGCCGTTCACCGCCGCGATCACCGGCTTGCGACAGGCCGCGAACCGGTCCCAACCAGCGAACATGTCGGTCAGATAGACGTCCGAAAATGTCTGCGGTCCCATTTCCTTGATGTCGGCACCGGCAGCAAAGGCGCGGCCCTCGCCGGTCAACACGCTGACGGCAATGTCCTTGTCGCGGTCGATACGCGCGAACACATCTGCCACTTCTGCCATGACTTCCTGGTTCAGCGCATTCAGGCTGTCCGGCCGGTTGATCGTGACCAGCGCAATGCGGTTCGAATGTTCAAAAGTGATCGTGTCGTAAGGGCTCATGCTTCACCCCATCGTCGGAATGATAAACGCCTGGTCGCCAATGTCGCCTTCGGGCCAGCGCTGGGTGACGGTCTTGATCTTTGTCCAGAACCGTACGCCTTCCGGGCCATGCTGGTTGGTATCGCCAAAGGCCGACCGCTTCCAGCCCCCGAACGTGTGATACGAGACCGGCACCGGGATCGGCACGTTCACGCCGACCATGCCGACATTGACCTGGGCAGCGAATTCGCGCGCGGCGCGGCCATTCGAGGTAAAGATCGCGACACCGTTTCCGTATTGGTGATTGCTCGGCAGCGCGGCGGCCTCTTCCAGCGTCTCGGCGCGAACCACCTGCAGGACCGGACCAAAGATCTCTTCCTTGTAGGATTGCATTGTCGGCTTCACATTGTCGAACAGGTTCGGCCCGATGAAATAGCCATTCTCATTGCCCTGCAGCTTCAGGCCGCGACCGTCGAGCACGAGGTCTGCGCCTTCATCGACGCCCATCTGGATGTAGCTTTCGACCTTGGCCTTGTGCGCGGCCGAAACGACCGGGCCATAATGCGCGTCCGCATCGGTCGAGACTCCAACCTTCAGGTTGCGCGCCGCATCCACCATGCGCTCCACGAACTCGTCGCCGGTCTTCTTGCCGACGGTGACGGCCACCGGCAGCGCCATGCAGCGTTCGCCCGCCGAGCCATAGGCCGCGCCGACAATGTCCTTTACCGCCTGCTCCATGTTGCAGTCGGGCATGATGATGCCGTGGTTCTTTGCCCCGCCCATGGCCTGCACGCGCTTGCCGTGTGCTGTGCCAGTCGAATAGACATATTGTGCGATGTCGGAGGATCCGACGAAACTGACGGCCTTGACGTCCGGATGGGTCAGGATGGCATCGACAGCCACCTTGTCGCCATTGACCACGTTCAGCACGCCTTCCGGTGCGCCGGCCTCGAGAAAAAGCTCGCCGAGGCGCATGGGCACGGAGGGGTCCTTCTCGGACGGCTTGAGGATGAAGGTATTGCCGCAGGCAATCGCCACGGCGGCCATCCAGCACGGGATCATGGCCGGGAAGTTGAACGGTGTGATGCCGGCCACAACGCCCAGCGGCTGGCGCATGGAATAGACGTCAATGCCGGGGCCTGCGCCCTCGGTGTACTCGCCCTTCTGCAAATGCGGGATACCGCAGGCGAACTCGACCACATCGATGCCGCGCTGCACGTCACCGCGCGAGTCCGCAACCACTTTGCCATGCTCGGCCGACAACAATTCGGCCAGCTCATTGATATTGGCTTCCAGCAGGCGCTTGAATTCGAACATCACCCGCGCGCGGCGCTGGGGGTTCATCATCGACCAGGCCGGGAACACCTCTGACGCATTCATGACAGCTTGGGAAACCTCATTGCTCGTCGCCAGCGCGACGCGGGCCTGAACCTCGCCAGTGTTGGGATTGTAGATGTCGCCGAACCGGCCGGACGTGCCGGTGACAGACTTTCCGCCAATCAGATGATCAATTGTCCGCACCATTCCAATACCCTCTAGTATGATTGTTTTACTTTTTCTATCATTCGGCTCACCCTCCGGTAAACGGAACAAAATGCAGGTGACACCTGCATTAATGCAGGCAAGAGATGTTTATGAACTGGGACGATCTGAAAATCTTTCTCGATGTCACGCGGCAACCCAAGCTGGAGGGGGCAGCAGCTCACTTGCAGATGGATGCCACCACGATCAGCCGCCGCATCAAACGGCTGGAACAGGAACTCGGCGTGACCTTGTTTGAGCGCACACGGCGCGGACATGTCCTCACACCCGCGGGCGAGCGGCTGACCTCTCAGGCCGAGGCCATGGAATCCGTCTCTCTGGATATTCTGTCCGAAACAGCTTCCGAACGGAGTGCCGCCGGTCGTATTCGGCTGGGGGTAACCGAAGGACTTGGCTCGGCTGTGATCGCGCCTGCTCTGAAACACTTCAAGCATAGCCATCCGAAGATCGATATCGATCTCATTTCCCTGTCAGGCTTTGTCAGTGTGCCAAAACGGCAGGCCGACATGTCCATCCTGCTGACCCGCCCGGCGGCAGGTCGGCTCAAGGTCCGCAAACTGTCAGACTATTCTCTGCGTCTCTATGGAAGCCGAGATTATTTCGAAGAAAGCCCGTCCATCGCCTCGCGGTCCGACCTACAGGACCATACGCTGATCGGCTATGTGGATGATCTGATCTATTCGTCCCAGCTGCGCTATTTCGATGAACTCCTGCCTGGCCTCAGGCCCCATATCTGCAGTCCGAGTATTCTTTCCCAGCTTGAAATTGTCGCCTCGGGGGCCGGATTGGGCATATTGCCGGTCTTTATGGCCCAGAAACTCCCTGCCCTTGTACCCGTCCTGCCTGACGACATCCTTGTAACCCGGTCATTCTGGCTAGCCGTGCATCAGGACGTCGCGTCACTGACCCGGAATCGATTGATGATCGAGTTTCTGGGTGATCTGATGAACCATCTTCCCTAGATGCATATTGGGGTGTCCAGACTAGTGGCGGATTGGTCATGGTCTCTCAATCGAGAACAATTTGCGAAATGCTTCGTCCCCGCTGCGCGAGAAAGACACAATACGGGTTTGCTCAACACGCTTGACCCAGGACAATTCTTCGAAACGGATCAGGAAAGCCCGCCCCAGGCTTCCTGCCAGATGCGATCTGCGTTCGCTCCAGTCCAGACACTCACGACAGAGCGGCGCGCGTGCGCTGTGCAAGACATCAAGCTCGATGTCGAAATCCCGGGCGAAGGCCGCTCCTGCATCGGTCAGAATCAGGTCATCACCCTTCAGGACAAGATGCCCCTTGGCCATCAGGCTGTCGAACATCTGCGTGGCCAGCGCGCCGGCCAGATGATTGTAACAGACGCGTGCCTGACGCAATTGCGCATCCTTCGGACCGGTGCGCCTGCGCAAATGACCGACTCCCGCCGCCAAGCCCATCACCCCTTCGAGTAACCGGGCCACGTCTTCATTGGCCAGAGCATAATACTTGTGCCGCCCCTGTTTGCGGGGGCGCAACAGACCGCCGGTATGGAGCTTGGACAGATGTGAGCTGGCTGTCTGAATCGTGACACCTGCCTCTTCGGCCAGTTCGCTGACGGTCAGCGCTTTACCACTCATCAACAGGGTCAACATGTTCGCGCGGGCCGGATCGCCGATCAGGGTCGAAACATAAGCGATGTCGGGACCTTCACGCATAGTTCGACCTTTATCGAAGCATCAGACGGAGAAAATCCTCTAGTGTGAACAAACCAGTTCTGGAAGGATTCTCTTATGCTGACTTGTATCATACGCTATCAAATCGATCCGACAAAGAAGTCCCAGTTCGAACAATATGCCCGCAATTGGGGACAAGCGATCCCCCGCTGCGGCGCAGATCTGATCGGGTATTACGCACCTCATGAAGGTTCGTCGACACTCGCCTATGGCATCTACAATGTTTTGGATCTTGCAGATTACGAGGCGTATCGCGCACGATTGGCCGCAGACCCCCTCGGAAGGGAGAATTACGAGTTCGCACAGAAAGAAAAATTCCTGCTCCGCGAAGACAGGACATTCCTGACATTGGCCTCCGCGCCGCACAATCTCGGTACCGCATCATGATCGCAGTGATTTTCGAGGCGGAACCGGCCGAAGGACAAAAGGACGCGTATTTCGACCTCGCACGCAAGATTCGGCCAATGCTGGACCAAATCGAAGGCTTCGTGTCCGTCGAGAGATTTCAAAGCCTTACCGATCCACGCAAGATTTTGTCCTTGTCCTTTTTCGAGGACGAAACCGCTTTAGCGCGATGGCGTACACTCAGTGCGCATCGCGCCGTCCAGAAGCGGGGACGTGACGATATCTTCGACACTTATCGCCTGCGCATCGCAAGCGTGATCCGCGATTATGGCATGTTTGATCGTACTCAGGCTCCAACCGACAGTCGGGAGGCCCATACCGAGTGAAGCGAAATTAAGGCCTGTTACCTGCGTGGTCTGACTGCCTGCAAGACAGCCAGGCCATGCAGGCAATGTCCCTGGTTTGAACCTTCCGGTCTGCAGGAGGGCGCCAAGGCTGAGCCAGGTGGTGACCTCCCAGGGAGGTCCCTCCAGACGGCAGACCTTCGGCAAGGAAGACTCCTTTGTCGGGCCAAGGCGGGAGAACTCAGGACAAATACCTGACCTCACGCACAGGTCTGATGCTCGCTGAATTTGGGTGACCGGTCTGCCCTCACATCCCCGGCCTGCCCGGCAAGACAATGTCTGACGGCGCCCGCGCCCCCGATGTGTAGGCTTCGATCGTCAGCTCCCGGTCGATCGCTTCCTGGATGGCGGCTATGGCAGGATAGCGCAGGCGTCTCTTGGCGAGGGCGTGGGAAGGTCGGTGGACGGCTTTCATGCCTTCCAGAATAAGGGAGAGCTCCGTATCGAGCGCTTCTGGCGCGACAACCCGGTCCAGCAGGCCTGCTTCCAGCGCAGCCTCTGGTGTGAACATTTCACCGAGCGCCACGGTGCGGCTGAGCCAGGCCGGATGCATCCGGCTGCGGGCCAGCTCGACCGCAAAACCTGGCGGGGCGATGCCGATCGCCACTTCATTCAGTCCCATGCGATGGTTGCCCGCACTGGCAAGCCGCAAGTCGCAGGCGAGCAGGAGGAACGTGCCCATCGGATAGGCATGCCCCTGCATCACACCAAGGGTCGGATGCGGAAATGCCATCAGGCGCAAAGCGAGCTCTGCCCCGCCCCTCACCATGTCGAGGCTTGCCTGCGCGTCATTCGCAGCGAATATTTTCAGGTCAAACCCGGCGGAAAAAATACCCGGTCGCGCGGATTGCAGCACGACAATGGCCGCATCCTGTTCGGCCCGGTCCAGCGCTTCGCCGATCTCGGCCAGCATGGCGGTGGACAGGATGTTCACCTTGCCATCATTCATCGTGATCGTCGCAACTCCGTCCTGATAGGCGTATGCAATCCTGCCTGACATGAAATCCTCCTGCGTGTTGGTCAGCCTCTGGATTGACGAGCTGATGTAGACCAGTCAATATATATTTGAAGGAGATGTCTGATGCCGGCCACCCCCAAGCACCGCGCCCCCATCATCAATGCGGCGGTTACCCTGTTCAGGCGGCAGGGATATGCCGGCACGGGGCTCAATGACATTGTCGACGCCAGCGGCGCCCCGAAGGGCTCGCTCTATCATTACTTCCCCAAGGGGAAGGCCTCCATCGCGACCGCGGCCATCGAGGAAGCTGGCCTCCGGGTTGCCAGGACCGTGACGGACCTTGCAGAAAAGACCGGGTCCACGGCCGAACTCCTGCGCGCGCATGCCCGCCTGCTGGCCGGATGGATGAAAGCCTCGCGCTTCCGGGATGGCTGTCCGATCACGACGGTCTTGCTCGAAATGGCCCCGGGAGACCGCGCCGTGACCGAAGCGGGACGCACGGCCTATGCAGCCAGAACCGCCATCCTCACGGACAAGCTCGTCTCGGATGGCTTTTCCCGCACCGCCGCTGCGCGATTGGCCATTCTTTGTGTCTCAGCCCTGCAGGGCGCGCTCATCCAGGCACGTGTCGACCAGAGCGGCCGCCCGCTCGAACTGGCCGCCGATGAATTGGGAAGGCTGCTGGAGACGACGCCGAAAGCCTGACCCGCTGCATCGGACCAGGCTCGCTGTAGCCCACGCGGCACGAGGCCCCCCTGCCAGGAGGGTCAATCAGAATGCAAAATTGTCCTGCGCTGCTAGATCAGGATGACAGGGCTTTGAGTATCCTGACCGTGAGTTCGAGGGTCGGTCTGGACCGGATGCGTTTGACCCAGAAAGCGGCTTCGCTGTGAAGATCCGAGAACGGATCGGGGGTCTGGTCGGCCTGTCCCCGGGATTTGGCCGAGACGTCGTTGAACAGGGACTCGATCTTCACTTCCAGGACCTCCGCCAGTGCGCACAGCATGCCGGCGCTCAGCCGGTTGGTGCCGGTTTCATATTTCTGAAGCTGCTGATGGCTGATGCCCAGCTGCTCGCCGAGATCTGACAGGGTGAGGCCCCGCTCCAGCCGAACCCGGCGGACATTCGTTCCGACCAGTTTGTCGATCTCCGTCGGAGACCGGGAGGTTGGCTTGGCGCGAACGCCCTGGGAGCGCCGGTTGTTGGAAGTCGGCCCTCTGGCCCGGCCTGTCCTCATGTCAGTTTCCTCCTTCTGACGGCAGCTCGCCTGTACAACAAGTGAGCGCGCCAAATCGTCATTTCACTCAGACTCTTTTAGACAGCATACCCCAAATTCGAGGCGCCTGTCTTCACAAGGGATTCCCCGGCCAGCCCTCATCCGGCACCGGATGGTTCACGGCCAGATAGGGTCTGCCCGGCAGGCGTCGGACCCATCGCCATATCGGACCCTGTTGCTCCATCCCGACAATTCACTTCAGACCCCACAAGGCAGAATTACGCTTCATTCTTGGGTTGTTTTATGGTATGTGTATACAAAGGAACCGTGCCGGTCTTCCTGTCATTCCGGACACATCCAGCATGTGCAGGCGGAGACCGATATCCCGCAAAGCTCCGGCCCCAGTTGACCGACATGCCAAAGCCTCCGTCCCCTGACAGGTCAAATGAAGCACCGCACACGGGCTGGAAGGAGACCTATTGGCGATCTGTCGCATATTTGCGGCAGGGGAAGGATGAAGCGGCGCTCGCCTGCCTTGAGACCGCGGCCAGCTTGCGTCCTGATCATGTTTCGACCCGTATCCTGCTCGGGCGGGTCCAGGTCGGGCTGGGCCAGCCCGCCCAGGCCTGCCAGACCTTGGAACCCGTACTTGCGCAGTATCCCGATCATGAATCTGCCAGCCTGGGATATGGCCTCGCCCTCTTTCTGGCCGGACGGCGGGGTCACGCCCTGGAGTGTTTTCGCCGTCTTGCAGAATCTGTCCCGGACTCCTGGCGCGCCTGGAATTCGATTGCCGACATCACGCCAAGCGAACCCGAACGCCTGCTGGCGCTTCAGGCCGGCCTGCGCGTCCTGCTGGATCTCTGTGATCGCTCCGCTCCGGAGCCTCGCCATCTGATCGCCTGTGTCGATGCCTATCTGAATTGCCGGGATGCGCAATCTGCCCGGCGGTTTGCCCTGCGCCACAGGGCGGCCTTCCAGGATCCCTGCCGGGCGCAGGATGCCATCGCCCGGGCCTGCTATTTTTCGGGCGAGTTCGAGCCCGCCTGCGCGCACAAGATCAACTCGCTCCTGGCCCTGACCAAGCGCCACATGCCTGCCCGCCCGTCCCGGCCGCGCCTTGCCGCCCGCTCGACCCTGGCGGCGGTGCGGCAGGTCTCCCATCTGATGCGGTCGCATGGCTATATCCCCGTCGCCCTGGCCGGCACGCAGCTCGGTCTCTCCCGCTCCGGCGCGCCCTTGCCGGAGGATCGTGATGTGGATATCGGCCTGCTTGCCGCAGACCCCTGCTGCGCCGATCCGGTGGACATAGTGCGCACCCATCCCGGCCTTGTCCTGAACCGGCATGCCCGGACCGGTGACCGCTACCTGCCGGTCTCGCACAAGGGCGTCAGCCTGGACCTGTTTCACCTGACCCTTGAGGATGACCATTATCTCTACGGGTTCAGCCATCATGCCGGCGACATTCAGTGGCGCGTGGCGCGCTTTGCCCCCGGCCCGCCGGATGAATTCGGCCTGGCGCGCCTTCCGCCTGCCCAGGCTGCGCGGTATCTGGCGGAAGTCTATGGCCCGTCCTGGACCATACCGGATCCGGTCTTTGCCTCGGCCATTGCTTCGCCGGCCCTGTATCAGGTCTCGCCCCATGCCCGCGCCTATTATTGCGCGCACCGCGCGCGCCAATGTCTGCTGCAGCAGGATCAGGCAAAAGCCCTGGCACTTCTGGCCCACGCCCCGGTCGCCATACCCCTGGAGACTGCGGCAGACCCGGACCTCTGGACCCACCCTTCCGCAGCTGGCACCTTTTGAGCGCGCCTTCGAGGCTCAGGCGCGCCTTCCGGCGGAATCTGACGGGCCTGGCATCCACCCAGAATTTTCAATGAGACCCGCCTCGACTCTCCTACTGGTTTATATTATATTCTACCTGCCGTATTGTTGCGGCGACCCTCCTGACAGAAAGGAACTTGATATGGAACGCGACATTGTTGACCAGACCCCGGTGGAAGATTCCGACCTGCTGGATCTCGGCAGCGTCTCGGAAGAAACCAAAGGGCGCTTCAGGCAACCCTTCGAATTCGGCGTTTCGCCGACCTCCCGCGATGAAGCCGGCTGATCCGGCCCGCATAAGGGATGAGGCCGCGCTCCCAGCGGCCTTATCCTGCCGCCCTCCACCGCGTGCCACCTCCCGATCTGCTTTTGGCTTGCGCCCGCAGCTTCATGTCTGCGCAATCGATTCCACGCTCATTTTTCTGGACATCGAGGCAGACCGCTATTTCGCCTTGACGGGAGAAGATGCCGAAGCTTTTCAGGCGCTGTATGCGCTGGACGCAGATTCAGTCCTGCCGGCGGATTTGCGCAGAGCGAAAAGCCGGTTCACACATTTGGACCTCCTGCGCGAGATGCACGCTGCTGCGCCGGGTTGCAGGCCTTGTGTGCGCCCGCCGCCGATCGGGTCTGCCTATGGCGACGTCCTGCAGGCGCGCATGCGTCCCCTGCCCCTCCTGCAAGCCCTGCTGTCCAGCCTGGTCCTGACGCGTCTGTGTCCTTTCAGACACATGATCCAGGCGGCGAGACGCTGGAAGGACAAGCTCCCGGAGGGGCCCAATTATCTCTATGAAGCGATCGATCATGCGCGCTCGCTCCATCGCCTTACCCCCTTCCTCTTTACCCGGCACGAATCCTGCCTGTTCCGCAGCCTGCTCCTTGTCCGGTATCTGAACGTCTTCGGCATTCCGGCGGATTGGGAATTCGGTGTCCGCCTCGCCCCCTTCTGTGCCCATTGCTGGGTCGAGCATGAAGGAATTGTCCTCAATGATCATCAGGATACGGTTCTGTCCTATACCAAGATCCTGTCTGTCTAGGGAGGCGTGCCATGCCGCCCTGTTTTGCCTGTCTGGCCTGGCCGGCCGGGAATGAAGACGCCACGCGCCGGGCCGAGCATCTTGTCTCGGCTCTCGAAACGCATCAGCCTGAAAGGCCGACCGTCTTCCGGATGCCTGGCCTGTATCTGGCCGATCTGAGCCCCACAGGGCAGCCTGCCTGCCGGATCCTGCCCCTTCACGACGCTGAGGGTGGCCCGGCCGGCTGCCTCTATGGCACCCTGTTTCGCAGGGAGGCGGGCGCCCAGCGGCCCCTCGACCGGCTGGGCCCGGAGGAAACCCGCCGGATCTGCCGGACGGGCGGCAGGGCCCTGATGACGGAATATTGGGGGCATTATGTGCTGATCCTCAAGACAGGAGACACCGCCAGCCTGCTTGCCGATCCGATGTCTGCCATTCCCTTCCTGTATCGCTGGCTCGGAGAGATCGCCTGTGTCTTCTCGCATCTCGAAACCTGCCCGGACGAGTTTTCAACGGGCCTGACCCTGGACCTGGCCAGTCTGCGGCGCCTGCGTGTCTATGACAAGATCCAGACGGGCCGGACCGGCTATGGCGAAATCCGCGAGCTGGGCGGCGGCCAGAGACGGGAGCTGAGCCGGAATCCTTCACCGCCTGAAACCCTCTGGGATCCCCGGTGCCTGGCAAGCCAGCCGCTCCGCCTGTCTGATGAGGACGCGGCGGAGGCCTTGCGCGACACCGTCCGGGACTGTGTCGGCAGCTGGGCCGCAGCCTGTGAGCATATCGTCGTGGATCTGTCCGGCGGGCTCGATTCCTCCATCGTGACCGCCTGTCTCGCCAGGGTGTGCGATGACAAGCGCCTGGACATAGTCCATCACCATATACGCTCGGCAGACGCCCCGGAACTTGTCCATGCCCAGGCCACATGTGCGCATCTCGGCCTGGACCTCCTTGCCCTTGATGTCGCTCCCACCCGCCCCCTGCCCGATCCGGACGCCCATCCGCCCTCGGCGCGCCCCTGGCGCAATTTCCTGGGTCTGGGCTTCGACAGAATCCTGCCAGACAGGATGAAATCACCCGGCACAACCTTCTTTACCGGACAGGGCGGGGATCATCTGTTCCTGATGACCCGGTCTCCCCTGGGCCTAACCGATTGTGTGCGCCAGGGCGCCTATGCCCGGCTGTGGACGGAATGGCTGAATGCGGCCCGCCTCTCCGAGACCTCCCTCTGGCAGACCTTTGCCAGCAATCTGCCCTATCTGCTGGGCCGACCGGCGCGCAGTGCCCTGAAGACGGGCATATTGGAGCGTCTCGCCCGGCTGGATCTGCCCAGTTCAGATACCGGGGCGTGGCTGGACGGCCTGCCGGACTGGGCCATGGAACCCGGTGATCTCCCGCCCGGAAAGTTCGAACAGATCAGCACCCTGCCGCACCTGTTCCAGATCCGCGATCCCCTCGCCCGGGCGAGCGGCCGGCATGTCATTCACCCCCTTCTCTCCCAACCCCTGATCGAGCTCTGCCTGAAAATCCCGGTCTGGCAATTATGCCTGGGCGGCATCAATCGGGGCCTGGCCCGCATGGCCTTTACGGCCGATCTGCCCGAACAAATCCGCCGTCGGACAACAAAGGGCGAAGCCACACAATATTTTGCCCGGCAGCTCAGTCGCAATTGGGAGACCGTCAGCGCGGCGCTGTCGGACGGATGCCTGATGGAGGCGGGCCTATTGGGCCGGGACGAACTGGACCGCCTCCTCGCAGATCGCGCCATGATGGCCCCCTCCACGTTTCGCGACCTGTTGCAGCTCTACACGCTGGAAGCCTGGATGCGCGCCGCAGCCTCACGGGCCGCCCGCCCGGTCCGGCGCTGATCCGGCCGGAGGGGGCGCGGGGACCGTCTCCCCGGTAAAGCGGGTCAGGCGCTTCCAGAGATCGCGTATATTGGCCGGGCTCGAAATGCCATGGCCCTCGCCGGCATACCAGACATAGCGGACCGGATTGCCCTGGCGCGCGAGCGCGGCATACATCTGGTCGAATTGCGATTTCGGGAAGCCGTCCATATCCGTATGGACCAGCAGGACCGGTATCCGGATCTCGCCCGCCATCAGGAGCGGGCTGTTGCGCACATAGCGCTCCGCCGCCTCGAACGGTGTCTGCCCCATGGCAAAATCACTGCCCGCCCCGGCCTCGTAGCGCGGCATGTTCGTGCCCAGAAGATCGGGATACAGGTCGGCATGGATGCCCGGCGGGCCGAAATAATGACTCATCAGATCCGCCCAGCCATTCTGGGCAATCACGGCCGCAAATCCCTCCGTGTTCGCCGCCACATGGAGCGCCGACACTGCGCCCTGGCTGAGCCCGTGCAGCACCAGCCGGTCGGGATCGGCCAGTCCGGCCGCGAGAATGGCCTGGCGCGCTGCCCCAACCATGTCAGGCAGTCCTGCGATCGGGCCCGCCTCAGTGCGGATCAGGTCCCGCGGCGCCGCTATCCGGGCATAGGCATAGCCTCTGGCCGCCCAGAGATAGGGCGAGTGCGGATCGGGATAGGCCAGACGAGGCGTGCGGGTGGTGCAGCCTGGCCGCGCGCCCGGATAGATATCCAGGATCATGGGCGGCGGAGACGCGGGCGCCTGGCCCGGCGGCATCAGGATGCAGGATGTCACGACCCGCGTCCGTCCCGGCCTCGCCGGATCCGGCACCGTGTAGGACAATGACTGCCACTCGCCCCAGTCAAGGCCCTCCAGATGCATGTTGAGGGACAGACGCGTCCGGGCGCGTCCCCCCGGCGTGATCAGAACGAGCTGCGTCCCGGTTTCGGAATCCTGCCTCATCAGGAGCGCGTCGCCGCCGGCGCTCAGGGCCAGCGCCTGCCCCTCCCCTGCGAGCCCGCCAAACATGTGCTGCAGCCGGGGCGTCTCCTCTGAAAAATCGATCAGGCCGACCCGTCGGGTGTCGCCCGTTCGGGCCTCGATCAGGCTCTCTGTGCCGAATGCGGCGCGCAGGATGCCGGGGGCGGCCATCATGCTGGACGGCCAGTGCACCTTGATGTCCGAATATCCATCCGGGGTCAGTCTCGCCTGTCGCCCGGACGGGTCGATGCGGTAGATCCCGTCCCCGGTCTGGACGACAAGATGCGAGGCGCCGGCATCCAGCGGAATGGGGGACACCGCCTCCAGCCCCTCGGTCAAATTCCGATGGGGCTGGCCCGGCGAAATCAGATACCAGTCCGGCCGGGCCAGGCCGGCCTCGGCAATATCCCGATAGGTGAAATGCGACTCCCCGGCTTCCGGATCCGCTGCGGGCCGGGCAAGGACGGCGAGCCCGGCGTCCAGCAGGAGGGCCCGTTCCGGCCGTTGCAACAGGCTCCGCTCGCGTTCCGAGACCAGGTCGAGCCCCGGATGCGGATAGGGTCTCAGCCGGTCACGGCCCAGATCCAGGACCTGATGCGTGCCGCGCGACCAGGGCGCGCCTTCCGGGACCGCGAACAGGGCCAGCTTCCGACCCTCCGCCGCCCAGGCCAGGCTGCCCGGAGACACATCGAGTCCCGGCGCCGGCGCATGGATGTCTTCCGTCGCCAGATCGATCAGACGCAGCTCATGATGCACGGCGTCCAGTCTGGCCCGGTCGCGCTCTGCCCGCCGCCGATCCCGGATCATGGCCAGCGCCGCCAGATGGCTTCCATCTGGCGACAGGGAGAGATCCGCATGCAGGCCGTCTGCGAGATGGCGGACCTGGCCGGATCGAACGTCCAGCCGGACCAGCTCCCCCGCCACGGCCTGCCCGGCCAGATCATTGCGCACCTCCCTCGCCGTCACTGTATCGCCGCGCCAGGCCGCTTCCCAGAGGGCGATACGGGCCCTTCCCGTGGCCATGCGGATGCTTGTGTCGGGCGGTTGGGCGCTCTCTGGCAGCGCCGCATAGACGAGGTCATGGTCCGAGATCCAGACCGGTTCATGAATCCCGAGCCGGGACAGGGCCGGCACCCTGTCCGGGCGAAAACTGGTCCCGGTCGCCAGATCATACAGGACCAGCCGGGTGGATCCCTCCCGGCATTCGATCAGGACCAGGATCCTTCCATCCGGCGACAGGCCCTGCAAATAGGTATGCGCGTCCGGATCGAATCCCGGCAGCCGCTCCGGCGGCGCCTCCGACCGCACATCCAGCCGCCAGATTTCATGGCCACTCTTGCGGAAGGCATACATGCCGAACCCGTAATCGGGATAGGACTCATAAGGGCGGATCCGCTCGAACAGGATCCAGCGTCCGGACGGGTCCGGCAGGGCGCGGCCGATGCCTTCCAGCTTCATCAGATCCTCTAGCGCCAGCCTGCGACCGGGGGGATCTGCCAGGGCAAGGCTGGCAAGGCTCCAGAGCGCCGCGAACAGGGCAAGACTGCGAAACAGAGACGACATCAGGGCACCCGATGGAGTTGGGAAGGAGATGGGGGCCGGGACCGTCCGGGCCCGGCCCCCGGCCTGGCTAGAAGGATGAGCGAATCTCGATCGCGACAAACCGGTTCAGGGGGGACGCATTTGTCGGATCGTATCCCGCCAGGCCATAGACCCCGTCAGACGGGGTTTGCGGGGGCGCTTCGTCGAACAGATTGATGACCGACAGGCTGAGCCGGGCGGCGCGAAGCCAGGCCGCCTCCCCGAAGCGGACCTCCTGGGTCAGGCTGAGATCGGCCGTGGTCCAGGCTTCTATGGGCACCGCTGCCTCGGTCCCGTCGGTCTGATAGGCATCACTATGATTGAGGAAGAGATTGGCGCTGAGCCCGTCCCGCGACCAGCCGAACTGCCCACGCACTTTGAAGTCGACCGGATTGAGATAGGTGTCGATCGCCGGAACCGCCGGTGTGGAAGCGGCCGCCTGCTGGGTGAAGTCCAGAATATGGTTGAGATTGAGGCCGGCGGAGAACTCACCCCACTCTGTCTGCGTCTCATAGTCCAGCTGGAGATCAATTCCGCGCGTCTCGGTCCGGGCGAGATTGCGCACGACATTGACATTGTTGATGATGCCCACCCGATCCAGGCTCGCATCCATCAGCACGCCGATCGGGCGCTGAAAGGTCGCGACCAGAGCCTCGATCTCCTGCGCGGTCGGATAGAAGATCACGCTGCCCTCCGGGAAGGCAGACGGGTCTTCCCAGGCGATATTCGGCGCATGAAAATCCAGCAATCCATTCGGGACCGGCGTCGTGCCCAACCGGTCCTCGAATTCGATATCATACCAGGATCCACTGGCCCGCCAGGCATGAGGGCCGCGCCGGAGGGCGGCATCAAAGCCCAGGGTGAACGTCCGGGACGTCTCCGGGTCCAGGTCCGCCTGCGTGCCGAGTATCTGCATGTAATCCATGTCGGCCAGGCCCGGATCGGGCGCCTCGAGTCCGAACAGGTCGAGGATGAACTGATAGGGCAGGATCTGGCCCGTCCGGCTGACCGAAAAGGCCCGGCCAAGTGCGGGCGGCGCAAAGGAGGTGCTGTAGGAGCCGCGCAGATTGAGCCCGCCGACCGGCGACCAGAGCAGGCCGAGTTTGGGATTGGCGCTGCTGCCGAAATCGGAATACTCATCCAGACGGCCGGACAGGTTGAGTTCGAGCCGCTGCAGACCGGGCCGCGCATTGCCTTCCCCGACGAGCGGAATCTGGACTTCGCCGAACAGGGCCGCCACGTCCCGCTCGCCTTCCGCACTGATCCGGTCCCCGAGGATTTCATTGGCAAAGGATTCCTGCCGGATTTGCGCGCCCAGCGCCGCCTTGAGCGGCCCGGCTGGCAGCTGGATCAGATCGCCGCTGATCCGGGCATCCACCCCCCAGACATCGGAATCGGTCTCGATCCGGCTGTCTGAAAAGGGCAAATCATCCACGCGGTAGACTTCGCGGCGACGCTCCTCATTGCGCACTTGGCTATAGCTCGCCTCCAGCGAGGCCAGCCAGCCGCCCGGCAGGTCCTGGTCCGCCCCGAGAGCCAGGGTCAGGCCCTCCGATCCGCTGCCGGAATGCTCCACCGTTCCATTGCGCCCGAATTGCGAGCGATGCGTCGACCGGTCGGAATAGAGCAGCGTGGCATCCAGGCTGAGCTGCGCGGTCACATCCTGCCGGCCAGCCAGCACCAGACTGTCCCGGCGCTGCTCCGGCAGGAGATCGAACAGGGCCGGATCCGGCAGATCAAACGCGTCGCTCGCCCCGTCGAACAGGCCGATCTCCGGCCGGTCGGCCAGGGTCAGATTGCCGCGATCGAAATATTCATATGTGGCGAGCAGATTGCCCCCCGACCAACTCCGCCCCAGCGTCTGGCTGGCGCGGATCTCCTGCATCTCGCCGGACGTGACCTGTCCATAGCGCAGCGCGGTTTCGGCGCCGTCGAAATCATCACGCAGGATGAAATTGATCACCCCGGCCACGGCATCCCCGCCATAGATCGACGAGGCTCCGTCGGTCAGGACTTCCACCCGGTCCAGCGCCGAGACCGGGATCAGGGACAGGTCGACGAAATCGCCAATCTCCGAGGTCGGCGCAAGCCGGCTGCCATTCAGCAGGACCAGCGTGCCACGCGAGCCGAGCCCGCGCAGATTGGCACTCGCCCCATAGGTGTTGTTGGCCCGGGAATTGGCATCATTGGGCAGGCCGACCGAGGTGAACTCACTGGAGCCGCCTCCGAAATTCTGCGGCAAGGCCCGGATGAACTGGTCGATCGTGGTGACCCCGCTCCCCAGGATATCGTCATGGTCATAGACCTGCAGGGGCGAGGTTTCCGGGGCGAGGCCGCGCAGGCTCGTGCCGGTGACAAGGATCGTGTCTGCGATCAGCCGGTCGGCCATTTCGGTTTCAGGGGCAGCCGCTCCGGCCTCTGAAGCAGGACTGGACGGCTCCCGCGCGGGCGCCGCCTCCGGGATCCGGGCGGGCTTTTCCTCCCTCTTCTTCCGGCGGATCACAAACACGCCCCCGGGTCCGGACATGGCTTCAAGCTCTGTATGCGACAGGAGTTGCGCCAGCGCGTCCTCCGGTCTGAGCATTCCGGTGAGCGTGTCAGCTCTGTATCCCGCGGTCAGCTGCTCCGAGAACAGGACCGGTGTGCCCGCTTGCGCGGCGAACTCCCTCAGCGCGGCGCTCAGCGGGCCGGCCTCGATCTGTATGGGTACGGACAAGGACGCATCCGTCTCCTGTGCGCTGGTTGGCTGCGTTCCGGCCAACAGGCCGACAAGCAAGCCCACGGCCGCCCCCTGGCCCAGTGTTCTGGTAATTGTCACGGATCCCCTCCGGTCGTCTCCGGCCTGCCCCATGCAGCCCGTTACCAAGGACAACAAGCTCGGCCGAAGAGAGGGTATAATTAATCCACGGATCAGATGGGTCGGGCCCCAGCGCGCTGGAACGGCCTGCGCTGAGACTCCTTTGTTCGCCGACAGCCATGAGCCTGCGCCGTCTCAAGTCCAGGTACGCCGATACCCTTCTCCCAATCGCCCAACACACATTGAAGCCTTAACCCGACTCCATCTTATAGACCGGGTAGAATGGGCTCTTTCATCGACACCCGCATGTCTCTTCCGGAAGATTTACCAATCAAGGCAAAACGCCCGCCAGGATTTGTCAGAATAGTAGACCTGATGCAGGTATCAGATAGTGCGTAAATTTCGACCGGTCGTCTCATCACTCCCACCCGATGGCTGACCTCAATCGACGCCTATCCGGAATAGAGAAATCCTGCCGCGCGTGATTCAGCTGTCTTGGCAGTTCGGCTCGATGTCTCCTCCCGCACCTCTCTTTGAATTGTTTGCTCCAATTCCAGAATGTCCATCAGCGTGTCGAGACAGCCTGAGAGTTGTTGGGCCACGATCATGCCATATGTCCAGAAATCTTCGACGCCATAGGAAGTTGCACCGCCTGATGCGAAAACACGGCGACTGTGCAGCATCCGCATATGCTCGAGATTCGCCGCTGCCAGTTTCGGCCATTGAATCAGGCCGATTGGATCGTTCGGCCCGGTGCCATCGCGGGCAACGCCCTCAACCTGGCCGCTGAGAAAATACTCCATCCGTCGAACCAGGGTCCAGCCGAGCATGAGAACACTATCGATCACCTGCCCTGTCGCGAGTGAAAGCGAGGGCGCCACAAAAGAACCACTCGGGAGGATACGCACATCTCCCTGCCCGGTTTTGCCGATACGCGGATTGGAGCTTGGCTGGCTCAGACTGGCGAGCAGTTCGCGAGCAAATCCGGCAATGGATGTATGAAAGGCAGACAGGGTCTGGGGAATAGCACGGACGGAAACGGGGGGCTGAAGATCGCCCGGAGCGGGATACCCGCTCGTCTCTGTAATAAAGCGCAGTGCGGCCTCAACCCGGGGGTGTGAGGCATGGGTGAGGAAAGCATCATTGGCTGGCACATGTCTGAGAAATTGCCGCGTCGTGTCCAGATAGGTCGTCCAGGCCTTTTCAAGACGTGAAAACCCGGCCAGCGCCGTTCCGATATGGACGAAGGCACCATTGATCAGGGCCATCCCCTCGCCCGGCTTCAAGTCATAATCCGGACGGGCAGCAAGCACGGACCGCGCCCAATAGGCGGCCGGAATGACATCGCCCGATGAATAGGAGGCCCCGGCCGGGATCTGCGGCGCAAAGTCGGGATCTGCGGACAGGTCAAGCAGTATCTGGTAGAGGTCGGGGGAGATCAACGCGCCACCGGCCGATATGGTCAAACACTTGGCCAGATGAATGAAATGGGCCGTCTCCCCATCCACAAACTCCGTTTGCGTAAGACAATGATTATGTATCAGGTTTCTCTGATAGGACGAAGCGAAATCGGCTGGCATGGGCTCGCCCTCCCGATGCCCGGGCAATGTGTTGACCCCGTAAATATGCGGCGGCGCGTCTGCCGCCATGATATCCTCGAAGGCCTGGTACTGCTCGGCAATATGAGCCCGGGCCTCGGAAAGCTCAGCCAGCACACGGCCTGAGCGGATATCCGAGATCAGTTCGGCCAGAAGGCTAATTTCGTCGGAATGAGGCATACAGCGCTCCCAGGATGACGAGAAGGATGATGGCATTGAAGGTCAGATTGATGTCGAGCCAGCCAAACAAATCGACCAGGCCCGGCACCTGTCCCGGCTCCGGACGCTTCACATAACCGAATATATCGAGCACGAAATTGAAAACTTGCGTGGCACCGAGGACAAACAGGGCAAATTGCAGGAGCCGTCGGTCCGTTTTGGCGACCTGAAACGATTTGCGATCCAGTCTCGAGCGTACCAACTGGTCCCTCGACCTCAGCGTATCGGCCAGATGGTCCATCCCAAACGTCTTGAACAGCGTTTCAAAGTATCGTCGCCGCGGCCCCTGTAGAGATATTTCAGCATCTCGCGCTTCATTGAAGACATAGTCGACAAAATTCTCCATCCGGTGAAACCGGGGGATAAGGCGTTCGACCTCGCGCCGAGTCGATGCGGCCGACAGGGCCCGATAGACCGAGTTCTGATTGTCATTCAGAACATCAAGTATGCAATAGAAATACTGCGCCAAAGAGGACGCCTTCAGGAACGCATCGAGGTCGGCCTCGTCGCGAACAATACTGGACCCGGTATAGACCATCGAACCATCCTTGCCGTGAAGCCCATAGGTTCGGATTTCGTTCAGCCGCAACAAGGTGGTCGGATCTGACTCCGACCGCTGGTCCTCATCCAGCTGGTAGATTCGATGAGCCCAGAAGAAAGCAGAACGAGATTCGTCCCATCTGGGAAAATCGTGATCATTCAGATCAAAGAATATCTGGTATTTCTGGCGCGGTCGCATGAGATAGAGCTTGTGGGGCCAGTCGACCTTGCGGGCTTCCAGGCGGGTGATGGCTGGCATGACCAGAAGATTGTTGAGCGGGGCAACAAGGCCTTCTGCGAATTCGGACAGATATCGCTCGAACGTATCGGCCGTCCAGTCTGGCGGAATAGCATCAACATCAATGTCGCCAATCAGGCTCAGTATGGCGAGTGTATTGTCATAAATCTCGACCCGCGCCTGGCTTACCGCTATGCCCCGTCCGGCCGAGCCGGATCTATCTGGTTCATCCCCTGATTTGCGCGCGCCCTGTTCTTCGAGCCAGCTGTCGGAGAGGGCCATTGCGGCAATCGGCCTTGAGAACCAGGGCAAGGCATCATCAGACAGGGTCTTCAATTTGCCCGACGCATTTCCTGCAAAAATCTGCAATGAGGCGACGGCTTCCAGATCGCCGATCGGCTCGAAGGCCTGCCTCAGAGCGATCTCAGCATCCTTCCTGTGAACGCCAACCACCTCGGATTCAAGATTGAGGAGTGTCCGAAATGGGACTGACAACCCGAATCTCATATTTTATCCCCCCTATTGCAGGCACGACACCGGCCCTGTTCAGGGCGCTGCCAGCAACCTAGCCTGTTTTGAATATAAGGAAAAACCCGCGCGGGCAGGATGTCTTTCATCCCCAATCAGGAGGCGAGCGCTTCCAACATCCTGACGCCCATCCGCACTGTATCTTGAGCGCGAAGGCGCCGGATCCGGAACCCTGCCTCATCTCTCAGCTTTGTTGCCGGATCCGGCTTGCCCCCTGGCACCTCGGACGACACGCACAAGACCCCGATCTCGACCCTCAGAGCGGCGGCCGCCGCGCACCGCATGCCGGTACCGAGCGGCAAAAATGGCTGAGCTGTCCCGAATATCACGACGACAAACCCGATCGGGGCGACTTGGCGTGCCATCCGGGCGAGCGGCGACGTCCCCTCAACGTGTCAGTCAGTCCAGCCGCCAGATATCCCCGCCGCTTTCATCCCGGACCAGATCAATCCGCTGTCCGTCAAAATGATAGGCCAGGTGGCGGCCCTGGACCGGCAGTGCGACGACATCCGGCCAGAAGGCGGCGACGCATTCGCCCCCTGCATCCCGGACGCTTGGATAGACCAGCCCGTCCGAGCCTGCCGCGCGAAGATCCCGGGCCAGGCGCTGGGACTGGCTATACTCTTCCGGCGCGAGACAGGGCGCGAAGGCGGCCTGGCCGCGCAGATCATGCAGCCGGGCGGTGACCGCCCCGACTAGTTCGCGCATCTGCGAGAACCAGCCAGGAGCTTCTGCGGTGGCCCGGTAGAAGCGCCCCTTGTGATAGGCGGTTTCAGCCACGGCCGTCTCGAATTGGCGCGCGGTATAATAGGCGCCGAAGGTCCCGTCATGGAACCGGCCCGGCCGGTCCGGGCTGACATGGACAAAAGGCGCCATGACCGGACTGGCGCCCGGCCCGGAGACCCGCCGCTCCGGCGGGACGAGGTCGAGCTGGCCGACATGGTCGGCCAGTCTTGGATTGGTCTTGGCTTCGGCCGAGGCAATCAGCTCCCAGTCACGCGGGTCGGCAATATCCTCGAACAGATCAACCGGCGGATAGCGCGAAGAAATGATCCGGCGCGCTTCGGGCCAGTCGACCTGGCTTTGCGGGGGATCGCCCCTCATCCGCGCGCCGCGTCCAGATAGGCCCGGACCCGGAACAGGTCCGTGAGATAGCCGCCCAGCATGACATCCAGCGCGCGCTGGCCGCCAAAATCCTGGTTGGGCTTCTTGACCCAATCCTGCACCCGGGCCGGCTCGGTGAAGAGAAGTTTGAGCGCCTTGTGAATGCCCATCAGGACCGACAGCCTTGTCTTCTGGTCAATCGACAGCCGGCCGATCTCGCCCTCCTTCCAGCGCGCATAGGTGCGCCGCGACAGGCCGCCCAGCAAGATGCAGGCTTCCGCTTCGGTCAGCCCCCAGAGCCGGAACAGAGTGACGACGGCGCGCGCCATGGCGGCGCCTTCGGCATCGGTAATGTCCGTCCGGCCTTCCGGGGCTTCATGCTTGGTCACCAAATGCAGGCTCATGATCGGACTCCTTTCCGGTCATCCTATAGCGCAGAATGCGCCATTTGGCAAGGTTACGCCCATAATGAGACATCGGGCACAATTCCCATGTCTTGACCCGACAGGTCAGTCGGTCCGGGCGTCGGCCCGTATCAGCACGATCCGGTCCGCCCGGTTCTCCGCTGTCAGGGGCAGATAGAGGGCCAGCGCCTCGGCGAAGGCATCCTGCTCGCCAGCCGGAAACACCCCGCTGATGCGCTCGGCGGCGAGCGCCGGGTCGGCGATCACGATCCGGGTCGTCGCATACCGGTTCATTTCGGCGACGGCTTCGGCCAGGGTGACATTGTCGAATGCGAGCGTGCCGGACTGCCACTGGCCGATCCGGGCCGGATCGATCCCGGTCACCTGGGGCGGCTGGCCGGGCCGGGCCAGGGCCTGCTGGCCGGGATGGAGAAGGATCGGGGCCGTATGGTTCTGGCTCACCGAGACGGCGCCCTCGCGCAGGGCAATCCGGACCCCCTCTTCCCGGCGATAAATGTCGAATATGGTGCCATGCGCAATTGTCTCGGTGTCCCCCGCCTCGACCATGAAGGGGCGCGGCCCCGGCGCGACCTCGAACAGGGCCTGGCCGGACACCAGGTGCAGGCGCCGCGCCTGCGGGGAAAAGAGGATCTCGATCTCTGTGTCCGTGTTGAGATGGATCCGGCTGCCATCGGCCAGGGTGAAATCGGCGCGTTCGCCAATCTCCGTGACATGCATTACCGGCCTGAGCTCGCGCACCGGGCTGGCTGCGGTCACGGCGAGCAGCGCCGCCACCAGCACGACCGCCAGGGCTGCGCCCGCCAGAAGGAGCCGCGGCATCCGGGGGCGCCGGGACGAAGTGGAGGGGCTGTCTGCCAGCGAGGACTGGTCGAGCAGGTCCAGCGCCGCCTCGATCTCCTGATAGGCGGCGGCATTGGCAGGATCTGCCTCCCAGGCCCGAAAGGCCTGCCAGATTCGCTCATCAATATCCGGATCCTGCAATTCGGCATGCCAGCGGGCGGCGGCCTCGCGCCGGTCGAAATCGGAAAAACGGTCCTGCACCATATCTGTCCCCGGCGGGATCAGCCCCCTGCCCGCGCCATGCGGGCAAGTGTTTCGGCAATCTCCGCCACCGCCATGGCGATATCAGTTTTCACCGTGCCTGGGGAGACCTGAAGACGTGCGGCAATCTGCTTGTAGGACAGGCCCTCGAACCGGTGCAGCCGGAGCGCGTCGCGCCGGCGGGCCGGCATGGCGGCGAGCGCGGCCTCGACCCGGTCCAGGCTCTGGGCATCGGACATCTGCGTCTCCGGATTTGGGGTCTTCGGGCAGGCCAGACGATCTTCGGCTTCGCCGATCTCGTCGGATCTGCGCCGGCGCTGCGTGTCGCCGGATTTGAGATAATTGATCGAGAGATTGCGGACCATGGTGAAGAGGAGCGGTTTGAGCTCGGCGGCCGGCCGGTCCGGATAGGCCCGGGCCGCCGCCAGGAAGGCGTCCTGGACCAGGTCTTCGGCGTCGGCCGCATGGCGGATGCGGATCCGGGCGAAGCGGACCAGTTCGGCGCGATAGGTGCGGTAGAGGTCCTGTCTCTTATACACATCTGACGCTGCCGACGATATGCAGTGTGTAGATC
>CAJXOF010000021.1 GCA_913057945.1 uncultured Hyphomonadaceae bacterium
TTTTTTTCAAGCAGAAGACGGCATACGAGATCCGCTCTGGTCTCGTGGGCTCGGAGATGTGTATAAGAGACAGGGCAGGTATCTTCGGGTGGGGTGAGATGTGGAGAAGGTTGGCTTTTAGTTCAGGCCGTTTCTAAGCAAAGAGTGGGTATATATGTGTGATCGGAGAATCGATTTAATGTGGGTGGAACGACAAAATATTGAAGCCGCCCGTCGGCAAGGATTATTGATCTCGGAGATACTTCAGGCCTTAGATTATAAAGGTCTCACAGCTGAACAGATCGAAGTGTACACAGCGCGCGATCTTGCCGACCGCGAGTATTTGCTGGAGCAGGCTTTGCAAGCGCTTCCTCATATTGCCTTCAGCGCTAATAGAAGCGCTGAAGGCAATATGAGGAAGAAACGAAAATCAAAATTTTGGGAACTGAAGAGGCTTTGGCCGAGCTCACGAACAACAGTGATTCGCAATAGGCGCAACGAAGATTAGTTCGCCTAAGGAATGGACAGCCCCAAAACCTCCCCCGCCACAATATCTCCATCATAGAGCGCGCGGCCGAGGATAGACCCCGCAATCGACGCATCTGCCGCCATCAACGCGCGGATGTCATCCACGCTGGCGACGCCGCCGGAGGCAATGATCGGGATACTGACTGTGTTGGCAAGATCTGCCGTAAACGGAACATTGACGCCGGTCTTCAGGCCGTCGCGGCCAATGTCGGTGGCGACGATGGCGGCGACGCCGCAGCCCTCGAAGGCTTTCGCGAGTTCGGTCGCCTTCATGTCGCTGGTCTCGGCCCAGCCCTCGACCGCGACCATGCCATCCTTCGCGTCGATGCCGACCACGACCTGCCCCGGCAGGGCGCGGGCGGCCGCCTTGACCAGTTCCGGGTCGCGCAGCGCGGCGGTGCCGAGAATGACGCGCGAAATGCCGGCCTCCAGCCAGGCATCGATCTGGGCGCGGGTGCGGATGCCGCCGCCGAGCTGGACCGGCGCATCGGTCGCCTTCAGGATCGCCTCGACCGCGTCGCGGTTCACCGCCTTGCCTTCGAAGGCGCCGTTCAGGTCAACGACATGAAGATGCGTGAACCCCGCCTCGCGGAAGGCGCGGGCCTGGTCGGCCGGACTGTCGGAAAACACGGTCGCCTGGTCCATCTCACCGCGCAGCAGCCGCACGCACTGGCCGTCTTTGAGGTCGATGGCGGGATAGAGGGTAAAGCTCATAGTGTCTCCTTAGCGCTCATCCTGAGCGAAGTCGAAGGAGCGCGCGGGCTGGGAGCGGCGCGCCCTTCGACTTCGTTCAGGGTGAGCCGGGTCATGGGGTCCATGTCAGGAAATTGGAAAGGATGCGCAGGCCGACGCCTTGCGATTTCTCGGGGTGGAATTGCGTGCCGAAGAGGTTGCCTCGCGCCACCGCCGCCGTGATCGCCTGCGCGCCATAGCTGGCGGTGGCGGCCACATCGGCCGGGTCCGTCACGCGGAACGCATAGGAATGCGTGAAATAGACATGCGGCTCTGGCCCGAGACCCGCCAGAATGGCATGCGGCGCGCCGGAAAAGCTGAGCCCGTTCCAGCCCATGTGCGGCACGCGAAAGCCCTCGCCCGGCTGGATGCGCGAGACCTCGCCGCCGATCCATCCGAGCCCCGGTGTCGCGCCGTCCTCGCGGCCCGTCTCCGCCATCAGCTGCATACCGACGCAAATGCCGAGGAAGGGCGTGTCGCCGTTGAGGCACGCGGTTTCCAGTGCCTCGACCACGCCTTCCTGCGCGCGCAATCCAGCGGCGCAATCGGCGAAATGCCCGACGCCCGGCAGCACGACCCGCTCAGCAGCGAGAATGTCCTCGGCGCGGTTGGTGATGCGGATCTCATGGCCGGTTTCGGCCAGACGTGCGGCTTCGCGCAGGGCGCGGCCGGCCGAGTGCAGGTTTCCGGATCCGTAGTCGATAAGGGCAACAAGGCTCATGGCCGCGCTCTTAGCCTCGCACTCGCGATGAGGGAAGGGAAAAGCCTCCCTTGCGCCCAGGGGCAAGGTGCCGCAAGTTCGCCAGCACACACTGCCAAACGGAGCCTGCCCATGCGATCCATCCTGCCCGCCCTGTCCGCCTGCCTGCTCATGGCCTGCGCCGCCACACCCGCCTGGCCGGACGCCGCCGAAAGCGAAGCGCTCAGTCAGGCGCGCAGTCAGTCGGAGCTGACGGAATCGCTGGCGAGCCAGATGTGGGACTGGGCCGAAGTCGGGTACCAGGAAGAGAAATCCTCCGCCCTGTTGCAGGACACGCTGGCCGGGGAGGGCTTCACCGTCACGCCGGGCGTGGCCGGCATTCCGACCGCCTTCATGGCGGAATACGGCACCGGCGGCCCGGTGATCGCCATTCTCGCCGAGTTTGACGCCCTGCCGGGCATCAACCAGTCGACCTCCCCCGTGCGGGAGGAAATTCCTGGCAAGGGCGCGGGCCATGCCTGTGGACACAATCTCTTCGGGGCCGGGTCCGTCTCTGCGGCGATCGCCGTGCGTCACTGGCTGGAAGAGAGCGGGACGCCGGGCCGTGTGCGCGTCTATGGGACGCCGGCTGAAGAAGGCGGGTCCGGCAAGGTCTACATGGTCCGGGCGGGCCTGTTCGAGGATGTCGACATCGCCATGCACTGGCATGCCGGGGACCGGAATACAGCCGCCGCCAATACCTCGCTAGCCAATAGGTCTGCCAAGTTCCGCTTCCGGGGCATCTCCGCCCACGCCGCCGGCGCGCCTGAACGCGGCCGCTCCGCGCTCGATGGCGTTGAGGCGATGAACATGATGGCCAACATGATGCACGAGCACATGCCCCAGGACGCCCGCATGCATTACGTCATCACGTCCGGCGGCTCGGCCCCCAATGTCGTCCCGGACTTCGCCGAAGTCTTCTACTATGTCCGCCATCCGGACCCCAAAGGCGTTGAAGCCATCTGGGCCCGCCTCGAAGATGCTGCCCGCGGCGCCGCGCAGGGCACGGGAACAAAGGTCGACTGGGAAATCATCCACGGCAACAATCCGCTGCTGGTGAATGAGAAGCTGGCCCGGATGATGGACGAAAAGCTCCGCCAGGTGGGCGGCGTGGAATATACGGACGCCGAACTGGAGTTCGCCGAGACCATCGCGACGACCTTCGACAATCCAGCGCGTGATATCGCCTCAGCTGCCGAGATCCAGCCCTTCGAGGTTTCGCTCGGCTATGGCTCCACTGATGTGGGCGACGTTTCCTATGCTGTCCCGACGGTCGGCCTGCGCACCGCGACATGGGTGCCGGGCACGTCCGCCCATTCCTGGCAGGCTGTTGCCGCCAGTGGCACATCCATCGGCTACAAAGGCACGCAAGTCGCTGCGGAAACGCTGACGCTCGCCGCCGTGGAGCTGTTTACGAATGAAGGCCTGCGGGCGGAGGCCCGCAAGGAATTCGACGAAAAGCGGGGCCCGGATTACGAGTACAAATCCCTGTTGGGGGACCGCGATCCGCCCCTGGATTACCGCAAATAGGGCTTGGACCTAGAGACTGCCCTTGGTGCTCGCCGGCTTGCCGCCCAGTTTCGGGTCAATGGCAATTCCCGCGCGCAGCGCCCGGGCGGTCGCCTTGAAACAGGACTCGGCAATGTGGTGGCAATTCTCGCCATAGAGGTTCTCTATGTGCAGGCACATGCCGCCATTCCCTGCGAGGGCGTGGAAGAACTCCTTGAAAAGTTCGGTGTCCATTTCGCCGATCTTGTCTCGGCTGAAATTCACCTTCCAGATCAGGTAAGGCCGCTTGCAGAGGTCCAGCGCGGCGCGGGACAGCGTCTCGTCCATCGGCACATAGGCGTGGCCAAACCGGGTAATCCCGGCAAAGTCGCCCAGCGCCTTCAGAATGGCCTGTCCGATGACAATCCCAGTGTCTTCAACGCTGTGGTGCATATCGATGTGCAGGTCGCCCTTGCAGCGCACGGTCAGATCAATGGCTGAATGTTTGGAAAAGCTCTCCAGCATGTGATCGAAGAAGCCGATCCCGGTTTCGATATCGGATTTCCCACTGCCATCCAGGTCGAGGGTCACCGAGATATCGGTTTCCTTGGTGGTGCGGGTCACGGTGGCTGTACGGTTCTTTGTCATGTTGGCCCATATAGTGCGTCGAACGCACTACAGCTAGCGCGTTTTGTTCACTGATTCCTAAACATATTCCGGAAACATAGTTACCGCACTCATAGGTGGTGACGTGGTGAGGAAGATCTGAGCGTGGACAAGCAGAGTTTCATATCGAGACTTCTGGGTCGTATGACCATTCCGAGGTTTGCGGCCTTTTGTGCTGCGGCGGCCACGATTCTCATTTTCGTGGGCGTGTGGACAATCGAACAGGCTTATGGGGCGCTGATCGAAGGCAAGTCCTGGACCGACATGTCCTTGCCCCTCTGGGCCGTCGCCGCCCTGCTCCTGTCCTCCGCGGCGGTTGCCGCGATCACGGCTTGGTTCTTTGCCCGCGAATTCCAGAACGTGCTGGTCGATTTCACGCGTTACCTTGAAGTGGCGCAGGTCGACCCGTCTGCCCGCTTGTCCAATGTGTCTTTCGTTGAACTGCGCCGACTGCGGTCTGTCGTTATCCGGTCGGTTGGCAAGCTGCGCCGTGACAATGATGCGCTCCGGCGGACGGCCTATCAAGATCCGCGCACGGGAATGCCGAACCTGATCGCACTGGAAGAGCACATCACAAAAACGCTGCCGCGCGCCAAGTACGAGACGCCAGCGGCATTGATTGTGCTCGATCTCGATAATTTCACGCGCGCTTCCGAACGCCTCGGCGCGCTGGCAAGCGAAGCGGTCCTGAAAGCCTGCGGCCAGCGCATGACAAATGCCCTCGACGCGCTTGAAGGTCCGGTTCGCGCCGGGCTGAATGATTGCATGCTTGCGGCGATGCAGGCGGATAGCTTTGCCCTGTACCTGCCGAGCGCCGTCAGCCGTGACTATGTCTCCAACATTGCGCGGGCCATCCGCCTCGCCTTTGCGGACCCTTTCATTGTCTCCGGTCAGTCCGTCACGCTCGGTATTTCAGGCGGTATCGTCATCGCGCCGGAAGATGCCGACACGATGCACAAGCTGTTCCGTCATGCCGAACTGGCCTTGCGGCAGGTGCGAAATGATACCGGGTCGGGCTTCCGCTACTTCTCACCTCGTCTCAACCGTGTGGCGCGTGGCAAGTACATGCTGGAAGCCGAGCTGCGCGACGCGGTCGCCAACCGGGAATTCAAGACTCATTTCCAGCCCAAGATCGATTTCCAGACCGGACAGGTTGTGGGCGCCGAAGCGCTGGCCCGCTGGATACGGCCGAATGGCAAGATCATCTCGCCGAACACATTCATTCCGCTGGCCGAGGAGACCGGTCTCGTCAACCAGATCGGCGAACAGGTCCTGGAAGCGGCATGTGAGTCGGCCCGTATCTGGATGCAGGAAGGCTTCAATGCCACAGTCGCCGTGAACGTTTCGCCGCGCCAGTTCCAGGCAAGTGACCTGACTGAAACGGTTCTGGCTATTTTGAAGCGGACCGGCCTGCCGCCTAACCGGCTGGAACTTGAGATCACGGAAAGCATGGCCGTTTCCGAACCGGAAAAGGTCGCCCGCGTGATGCGGCCTCTGCGGAGCCTTGGCACGAAACTCGCGATTGACGATTTCGGGACCGGGCATTCGAACCTGTCCATCCTGACCCAGCTGCCGTTCGACGTCTTCAAGATTGATCGCCAGTTTGTCTCCGCTCTGGAATCGGATGAACAGGCCCCGGCGATCATCGAGATGATCCTCGCCATGGCCGAAACCCTCGGCCTGAAAACAGTGGCGGAAGGTGTCGAAACCGAACGTCAGGCCGACTTCCTGCGCCGACGCGGCTGCTCCATGGCGCAGGGCTTCCTCTACAGTGCGGGCTTGCCGCATGAAGCCTTCATGGATTTCATTCGGGGTTGGAGCAGCAAGACCCAGACGGCACGCCAGCAGGTCGGCTAATTGTCCGTATTGCGGCGGTACACATTGACGACCGCATCTCTGTAAGCCGACGTCTCCCAAAACTCATAACCGCATTTTTCGGCGACACGCTGGGACCCGGCATTGCCCGGATCGATAATGCAGACGCTTTGTCCGGGGCGGTGCTCATCCAGCCAGTCATGCATCGCGCCGACCGCTTCGCTGGCAATTCCCCTGCCCCAGGCCGCTTCCACAAAGACCCAGCCAGCCTCAGGCCATTCGGACAGATCCGGAGTCATGCCGCGCATGAAATCTGCGAACCCCCCTTCGCCCAGGAACTCGCCGGTGACCCGGTCTTCAATGGCCCACGAACTGTAGCCCAGAATGTCCCACATGCCGCGATTGCGACATAGCGTGAACCAGACCTCCTGTCGGGACCGGGGCTGCCCGCCGATATGCTTCGTTACGGCAGGCGATCCCCACATTGCAGCCGAAGGCTCGAAGTGGCGTGCTTCGGGCGGGCACAGGACCAACCGGTCGGTGATGATGACAGGCAAACTCATGAGGGCGGTCTGGTTCAGGCTTTTTGCTTCATCTTTTCCAGCATGGCGCCCATGGCGGCGTGGACGGCCTGCATGCCTTTCAGAGGACGGACCATTACCTTGAAGTCGTCGATCTGGCCGTCGGCGTTCCAAGCGATCATGTCGACGCCATTCACGAGGATGCCATCCATCTCGCATTCAAATTCGAGCACAGCCTTGTCCCCACAATCGAATACGCGCGTGTAGCGGAATGTGTCCCCGCCCAGTGTTTGTCCGGCGGCGGTCAGATAGGCCATGGTGATCGGCTTGCCTTCCTGCGGGGTATGGACGACGGGGCTCTTGAACACGACGTGGTCGGCCAGTTGGACCGACAGGCCTTGAGGAGAATGGTCCCCATTCATCCAATCGAACCAGCGCTGCAGGTTCGGGCTATGCCCGGTCATCGGAATAAGGTGCTCTGCCATCGGAATTGTCTCCCCTTTGTTTATTCTTGCAGCGCCGTGACCGGCTTGCCGATCAGGTAATCGCCAGGATCATTGAAGCAATTGCCGCGAAGGGCCACCCAGCCACCCGGGAAGTCTGGCTCGGTGAAGACAATGTCCACACGTCCCCAATTGGAGTGGGACTCTCCTGTGGCCGGGTCCGTGACGGCGACATCGCACAGCTCGATGTCGGGGCTTTCCGCCTCGACCCAAATGCCAGCATAGGCGCCACGGCCCTCATAGACCCCCGCCAGATCCTTGATGTAGACCGTGCCGCGCTCGGTCAGGCCCGGATAGGACCAGACCGCCCAGCCATCATCGGTTTCGTTCTCATAGACAACGTCTCCGATGGGGGTGGACCAGACTTCATCTGCAATAGCAGACAGGCCAAGCACGCTCAGACCCAGCAGGGTCGTTATGGATTTCCACATCGCTGATACTCCCTCTTCAGAGAGCGACCCTACCACGCGAATGCTCGACGTGAAGCGGAATCACGCCTCGTATGCCGCAGCAAGGTCCGGGTCCTTGGAGGCGACCAGGTCGGCAAGGTCGGAAATCACCTTGGCCTGTTTCCAGGTCGCGTCGTCCTGCATCTTGCCATCGATCATGGCGACGCCGGACCCGTCCGGCATGGCCTCAAGGATTTTTCGCGCAAATTTCACTTCTTTCGGATCCGGACTGAAGACGTTCTTGGCAATGGCGATCTGGTTCGGATGCAGGCTCCAGGTTCCGGAACAGCCGAGGAGGAAGGCATTACGGAATTGCTGTTCGCAAGCCTCCAGGTCCGAAATGTCGCCGAACGGGCCGTAGAAGGCGTTGATGCCAGCCATGCGGCATGCATCCACCATGCGGGCGATGGTGTAATGCCACGGGTCTTGCTGCGCATTGGCGCGCGGCGAGCCGTCTTCATTCGGGTCGTCGATGACGCGGTAGAAGGGGTGGCCGCCGCCAACGCGGGTGGTCTTCATCTTGCGGTCTGCGGCGAGATCTGCCGGGCCCAGGCTGATGCCCTGCATGCGCGGGCTGGCCAGCGCGATCTCTTCCACGCGAGCCATGCCCTGCGCGGTTTCAAGGATGGCATGGAACAGGATCGGGCGCGTCAGGCCGGCTTTGGCTTCGAGTTGCGCTACATATTGGTCGGCAAAGTGGATGTCCCACGGGCCTTCGACCTTTGGCAGCATGATCACGTCCAGCTGGTGGCCGGCTTTCAGGACGAGATCGCTGACATCTTCCTGAAACCACGGAGAGTTCAGCGGGTTCACGCGGCTCCAGAAGCCGGTGCCCTTGCCTTGCCAGTCATACATGGAGGCCATCTCGATGGCGCCGGCGCGGGCAGCATCTTTCGCGTCGGCCGGGATTGCGTCTTCGAGATTGGCCAGCATGACGTCCACGCCTTCGGCCATGCTCGGGACCTTGGCGCGCACCTTGTCGAGATGCGGCGGGACGAAGTGGATCATCCGCTCCAGCCGTACGGGCAGGTCGCGCATCGGGGCAGGCGCGCCGATGGCCAGCGGTTTGAAGAAGTCTCTAGGTGTTTTCGTGCTCATGCGTTCCTCCTTGTTGCGGCGCAACATAGAGGGCGGTCACATGGCGTCAATCAGTCAGAAAGGCTCAGGCCTCTGATTCGACCACCGACAGGTTCATGCTGAAGGAACGGCGTTCCCCCGGCGTCTTGAACGGATAGACGCTGTGAAACATGTAGGAGGGAAAGATGTAGAAGTCGCCGACGCGCGGGCGGATCATGAAATTCGATACGGAGTAATGCGTGTCCGTGCCATGCGCGAACTGGAGATGGCCGTGAGACGGATGATGGTCGAGATCATCCTCGGCCCATTCCTGGTCGATTCCGTCCGGCAGTTTCAGGTATCCAACACAGGACAGGGCGCAGCCAGTATGAATGTGGAGCGGATTGTACTCATGGGCGTATTGGCGGACAAACCAGCCCGCCATGACGTTCAGCTCGAACCGCTTGGTCGTATGATCATACTCGCCAAAAGACCCGCGCCGGCTGGCGCGCACATGGTATTCGATCAAGGCATTGCCGAGCGCCGCAGCGGTTGCATCGACCAGGGTCTTCGGAAAACGCAGCTCCTGGCGGACCTTACCGACCAGGCTATCGGAATGGTCTTCCAACTGCTCGCTCATCGACGCGTTCAGATAGTCTACGAGCGTGGGGGGCATGCGCACATAGCCCATCATCGGGCCGAATGGCGTAAAGAATTCCTTGTCTCCCGTAGGAGTGAAAATTGCAGACACAGCGGACTCCCGTCACGCGCCCGCACACATCAGCCGGTACGGTCGAACTACACAAATTGAAACGCCCTCGCTTGGGGTCTAACCCCGGCCGAGCGGACGGGTCAATCCAATTACCGGATTCCGTCGAGGTACGTTGGGAACAATAGGTCAATGGAACACTTGGCCCGGTCACACGTTGCACGGGCAGTCCATTTTGAAAGGAACCCTGTCATGTCACTGCTCATGATCCTGCTCACTATTTTTCTGCCCCCCGTCGCCGTCGCGGTGAAGGAAGGGATCGGCCTGCAATTCCTGCTCAATGTGCTGCTGACACTCATCGGCTGGTTGCCGGGCGTCGTGCACGCATTTTGGGTGGCATCGCGCGGGTCTGCGACCGCAGCCTGATCATTCTTCTTATTCTTCGGTCGGCGCAGTTTCTGCGTCCGACCGGAAGGCCCGTCGGAAGATGGCCACAGACAGTGCTGCAACGCCAATCGCGGTGACGACTTCGCCGCCAATGATGACATTCAGTCCGGCGTGAAGCTCGGACAGGATGGCCCAGGTCATGGTCATCAGCGTGATCGCGGCAATTTCAGAAATCAGGAATGTGGGGATAATGGCATTGAGGAGGCGTTGCATCATAAGTGTCCATTGAGGTTGCGACGAAATCTCGTGGTTTCAGATATCGGGCGAGCAACGGATTTCGGCAATATGCCAAACTGAGTCTGGCCTATATTTTTTGTGCGAGCGGGTGAGCTGTCTCCAGCAACTCCGCCAGCTCGTCGGTCAGAACATGTGTGTAGATCTGGGTCGTGGCGATATCCGCATGACCGAGCAGCGTCTGAACGCTCCGTAAATCCGCACCGCCCATAAGCAGATGCGTGGCATAGGCATGTCGCAGCGCATGTGGGTGGACACGGTCAGCCCGAAGGTCCGCCTTCAGCGCCAATCCTTCCAATAGTTGACCGAGTCGGCGCCGCGTCAGATGGCCAGACTTGCCGCGCGATGGGAATACGAACGGTTCGGCGCGCCCTCTGGCCAGGGAGCCTTCCGGCAGGTGGCTTTCCCGAACCGCCAACCAGTCCGACAGCCCCCGAAGGGCCGGTCGCCCGAGCGGGCACAATCGTTCCTTGCCACCCTTGCCGCGCACAATCACATCCGTGGTGATCCAGCGGGCTCCCTTGCGTCTCGGCAACTGGCCGAGCTTGAGGGACACCAGTTCAGTCGCGCGCAGCCCCGCTCCATAGAGCAGCTCAACAAGGCATTTCAGCCTCAGATCATCACCGCAGGTCTCGAGGAGATGGCCCATCTCTTCGCGCGACAGGACGTCTGGCACGTCCCGGCCGGGTTTCGGGCCGTCGATCCTGGCGGTTGGGTCGTCCTTGCGGTCGCCTTCCTCGAACAGGAAGCGGAAGAAGCGCCGGACGGCTGATAGTTTCCGGGCTTGCGTAGACGGCGCCATGCCCCGCTTCGAGAGGTCTCTCAGCCAGCCGGAAATCTCCTTGCCATCAGCGTCGCATAACGCACCGCTGCAGAATTCCGAGGCGTCCAGCAAGTCGCGACCATAAGCGTCCAGCGTGTTCGCAGACGATCCGCGCTCGGCGGACATCATCTCAAGGAAGGCTTCGATACGCGCGCGATCAGACATGGCTCAAGACTGGCACACAGACATTGAAAGGGCGTGAATGACGGATCAGTCTTTCTTCAGGCCGGCGATCAACAGGTCGACCATGGCGCGGGCGCCCGGCTCCCAATCCGTTTCAGGCGCTACGTAGAAAATGCCGGCTACGGCGCGCAGCAGGTCAAAGGGATCGGGCACAGCGCGGATGTCCCCCGCCTGTTCGGCGTGACGCACAAGGCGTTCAATGGCGTTGCGCATGATGTCACCCGAATTGGCATAGAGATGGTCGGCGTTGCCGCCCAGCGCTGCAGCGACCAGCTTCTTGGTAGATAAATAGTCGATGCACACCAGAAGCCATTGGCGGAGAGCTTCGACTGGCGACTCTGAAGCGATCAATCGGTCTGCGGCCTCGCCGAGCTGGCCGATCGCCTGACGATAGACTTCCTCGATCAAGGCGTCACGGGTCGGGAAATGGCGATACAGCGTGCCGATCCCTACGCCTGCCGTGCGGGCGATTTCCTCAAGGCTTGTCGCGGCGCCATCGCGGGCAAAAGCGCCCTTCGCCGCATCCAGCAAGCGCAGGCGGTTTCGTTCGGCGTCAGCGCGGGGGCGCTTTTTGGCAACGGGTTTTTCGGGCACGAGAAAATCTCTCCTTGCAAAACGGAGGGTTCCTCCGTATATGAAACCGGAGGCGCACTATCACTTATCCCGGATTGGCGCCCCGTTCCAGCCCCTTCGGCTTTGTCGGGATCCCTACACATCCATTCCCCAGGAGACTGCAATGTTCGGAAAAACGTCCACTACTGAAGATGTCCTGTCAGGCGTCGACCTCAACGGCAAGCGCGTGCTCGTTACCGGCGTGTCTTCCGGGCTCGGCGTCGAGACAGCTCGTGCGCTCGCCGCCCATGGCGCCGAACTTGTCGGCGCGGCGCGCGACCTTGCAAAAGCCGAAAGTGCCCTGGCGGCGGTTGGCGCGAAGATAGATCTGGTCGAACTGGACCTGGCCTCACTCGACAGTGTGCGCGCCTGTGCCGACGGCCTCAACGCTACCGGCAAGCCATTCGATATCGTCATTGCAAATGCAGGCGTCATGGCCACCCCGCCCATGAAGACCTCGGATGGTTTCGAGATGCAGTTCGGCACGAACCATCTCGGCCATTTTACCCTGATCAACCGGATCGAACCCCTCATCAAGGATGGCGGCCGGGTGGTGATGCTCTCGTCCGCCGGCCACCGCTTTTCTGACGTGAACCTTGATGATCCGAACTTCGAGACCACCGAATACACGCCGTTTGGTGCCTATGGTCGGTCAAAGACGGCCAACATACTGTTTGCGGTGGAATTCGACCGCCGGCACAAGACACGCGGCGTGCGGGCAACGGCCGTCCACCCGGGTGGCATCCAGACCGAACTTGCCCGTCATATGACGGAAGAAGATCTCAACGCGCTGATCGAGCGGATGGAGGCCCGGAGGGCTGAGACGGGCGAAGAAGGCTTCCAGTACAAATCCATTCCGCAGGGGGCCGCCACATCGGTTTGGGCCGGAGCTGTGGCAAAAGCTGACGAAGTTGGCGGGCGCTATTGCGAGGATTGCCATGTCACGACGAGAGTAACCGATGACGCGTTTGATGCGGCGTCGGAAGGGGTGCGTCCCTATGCGCTCGACCCAGACAATGCCGCCGCGCTCTGGGCGAAGAGCGAGGAGATGGTCGGAGAGCGCTTCTGAGCCTATGGACGCATCCGCCGCGACACGGATGTTCCTGTCGCGGCGGGTTGCCGTCAGTCTACGGGCTTGCCTGAAAGTTCTAATTGAGTGCCCTTCAGTAGCGGTCGCCCCGATCCGTTGAATGCTCTCAGGAAGAGGGGCAGACCTGCGGAAAGATCATTCCGGATTCACCCAGATAGGTGAGGTCCATGCGCGCTCCTGAATTAGCGCGGGCATGTTCGGATTGGGCGGTGATCCGTTGCGGACGGCATCCCATGTCGACCAGCGACAGGATGGGTTCTCCAGAACACGGACATAATAGGCGGCGCGCCGAGACGGGTCATGGTTCGGGTCCGTCCACAAGGTCTTCAATTCGCCAACGCCACTGCCAGGCTCTGTGGAACAGTTGGATACGTTTACACTGGCGCCATTGTCGGGGCACCGGTGTGTATCCGCATCTGGCTTGGCGCCGCCAGAGCATGCAGCATCATAGACAACCTCATGCGCCTTGCCCTGGGCATCGCTCCACACTTTGATGATCTGCAAACGCTGCAGCGGAGAGGAAGCCGGATCCCGGATCGCCCAAGCGAGAATTGAGGGGGGCTGTCCTGTACTGACCAGTTCGCTGCCTTGAGTCACGCCGGTGCGGTAGGCTGCCGACACCAGGTCCGGATCTGACAACATGGCCTGTTCAAATCCGTATCCGGCGAACATGCGCGCTTTTATACGCGGCCCGGAGGTGCCGAACGTCTCCTTGCGACGAATGGCATCGAAAATGGCTTCACGCGTATTTTCGTCAGCCCATACGCCCGCCAGACCAGATGCGCTGTACTTGCCAGCAGACAGCTTGCGTCGCATGCTGGGCTTTACCGCGCCGGGCGGCAAGCTTTTCAGCGATGCAACACCATCCCAACTGTCCGCACCTTCTGGCGGGACGGAGTGTCGGAATTCCGGATTTGACCCATCTTGCGGAAACTTGCCGGTAAAGTTCGTTTCATCGAAAGACCCGGCGCCGATATGTGTATCGCTGGAGCCAATGAAGCCGAATTTGTAGGGGTTGAAGTTCTCTGCTTCTTCGAAACCCAGTCCGCGCGCCAACGCGTTGCGGGCGAAATCTCCGATGTGCGGCGTCGACTTCGCGGCACTTCCTATCAAGGTATCGTAGATCTCGAAATTCGCCCATTCATCATTAGGAGAAAGCGCTGGGTGAGTTTCGGACGTGCCCTTGACCTGCGTAATTTCGATGACGGGTTCGTTGCGCATGCGGGTGAGGGCATAGTTTGCGGTCAATTGACCCCCTTCATAAGTCTCGGACGCAAACATTTCGCCATTTGATGCGTTGGAATTGTGTGGGATGGACATGACATCCAGACCCTCAGCGCGCTGTGCATCCATCCAGACCCACAGGTCTTCCGGATTGGGAGAATCGAGGGTCGAGAACAGCCGGTCAGGCGCGGCTCCCCGAAATATGACGTTGCGGTGCAGGTTGGCAGCGGCCGGAATTTCGGAGTCCATGACCTGTGTCATGGCGGTGAATTCGTAACCGGAGAAGGCGGTGAACTTGCCCGGCTCATTATGGCGTTCGGCCGTTTCAACATTCTTTGCCCAAGCGGAGTCGATGACTTCTCGGTCGTAGATCTCTTCCACTTCTTCGCCCGTCACAATGGTGATGCCCACATTCTGGAATGACTGGGCGGGGTTCGTCGCGTCCGGTCCGAATACGGATTTTGCGAAACTCGTGCGCGACAGATTCGTGCCGGGTGTGGCCATGACCGGCATGATGCCGAGATATTCGCCATGATCCGTGACGGCGAGAAAATCGAGCGGACTGTCCAGCTGGATCTCGTAGCCGCCGTCTGTGATTAATTTCTCGCCCTTTGCATAGCGATATGCGTCATCGGGCGTTGCTCGGACGGACGATATGAAGGCATCAAAAGACTGTCCCGTATGGACATGCAGATCGCCAAACAGCGCGGTCCTGTCGGACGGATCAATTGACGGTGTGCTCGTCGTGACATTCGCGATCGGCGCTTCGGCTGACGCGGATGCCTCCGGTTGTGTTTTGACCGGTGTGCCACATGCTGAAGCTGCAAGTGCCAGAGCAGACGCCCCGGCTAGTATGGATACCCTCATAATTCCTCCCGTTTTCGTCCACCATCAGCCTTCTGAAGGCAAGATCAACGAAATTCGGGAAGTTTCTAGTTGAGCGCTTTCCAGTAGCCAGTTGATTCCAACGCCATTTGACGGGCTGCATCTTCGGCCCCGATCCGTTGAACGGCTTTCAGGAGGAGGAGCAAGCTCGCATCATCCAGAGCGGTCGGATCGCCCTTGGTCATCCCGACCGTTGAAAGGATGACTTCTCCCGCAGCATCTGCCTCAGCCGCGGCGAGCACGCCTAGCAATTGCAAATCGATTTCCGGCGTGGCCATGCGTTCGGGCGCGTTCACCACCAGCCGGCGTGCGTCGGCCGGGGGTGCAATCCCGAGCGCCGTCCAGAGGGCAAACAGGCGCGCGGCGGTCTGCTTTTGCAGATCGGATTCCGCAAGAGCTGCCAGCCGTTCGCCATTATAGTCGCTGGCGCTGCGCGTGGTTTCATTTCCCGCCAGCGTTACCAGGGCTGACATGAGCGCCGAATCGAAGCTGCCATCCTCCGGCGCGCCTTGCATTGTGTTGGCGGACGACCAGTCCTTGGCGGCTGGGAAATGGCCTGTCGCCAAGGCGGACCGGGCGAAAAGCGGCGCGTTCGGCGCGGTGGTCATGTTGATGGGAAGGCGGTCAATCTCGTTCCACAAAAGGCGGGAGACCGCGCTGAAATGGGCCGGAGTGTCCATGGCGTCTTCCAGCGCGGCCGCCAAGGCGAAAGCGCGGTCTTCATCAGTGACCAGCGGATCGCGTGCCGCGTAGAGCGCGCTTTCAAGCGGAGAGGATGGCACGAAACCGGGATCAGAAATCAGTTTGAGGAAGAGGGTTCGGTATGTGTCGGTCGGCAGCATGCCTGCCTGAGCGGCAATCCCGGCGGCTTCGACGCGCAATGCTTCAGGCAATTTCGGATGCAGCGCCATGGCGGCTGCGAGATCCGGACGACGCGCGGGGATGGGCTCTTCGGGCGGGACGAGTCCGGCTTCGGCTGAAATGGCGAGGTTCAGTCCGGAAGAGTAATCCGCCTCCGGCGCGTCAGGCAATTCGCCGGATGTCGCGAACACAGCGGCGAGAAGCCAGGAATCGACGGCGTCCTGTTGCAGCGCCATCTCGATGGCGAGTTCGGCGCCGGCGGTGTTGCCCTTCAGGGCGGCGCAGACAGCGCGCAACTTGGCCCAATAGCCTGAAATCCGGTCCGGCGCGTTCAGCATATCGCAAGCCGTCGCCTCATTGCCGAGCGCGAGGCTCAAATCGGCGACGATTTCGTCCGCATCGAGTCCGGGCGGCGGGGTGTCGAGTCGCGCCATCAGACTGGCAGCGGCTTCCGCTTCCCCCAGATCATACATGATCCGGGCGCGCTCGGCCCGTAGCAGCGGTTCCTGTACCCCGGAAGGCGGCGTTGCCGGCGACAACGCCATGCGCTGCATCAGCGTACGTTCGGCCGGGGTCAGATCATGGGTGCGGACATCCCGCATCAGCGGCAGCAAATCATCGGCGTCAGACGCGCGCCACATATCTGTAGGCAGCGAAGGCTCACCCGCTTCGAGGAAGCTAATGCCCCACGGATTGACCAGGTCGAGACCAGAATCCTCGATTTGTGCGCCTGCTGGCATGCCGCCCGCAAGGACAAGGCAGGCGGCCGAGAAAATGCCCTTAAAGGACATTGTCGACCTCAATGCGTATTTCACCCGGTTCCGGTTTGCCTTTTTCGGCCTGTCCACCCAGCCACCAGGCCACGCCCAGAACGAGGATTACCAGCAGGGCCAGAAGGATGAGAAACTTGCGCATGGCTATTTACCCCTAGATACAGAATTCCGGCGCTGGATTGCGAAGGCGCCACAGCAACTATAGGACATGAACCGAACAGAGCCCGAAAGTCCAGAATGCCTTCTGACAGTGACAGTACTTCCCGACCGGTTGACGCGACATTGCCATACATGTCGCGGACGGTTGCGCTTGTCGGATTGATGGGAGCCGGGAAATCAACGGTCGGGCGCCGTCTGGCCGAAAAGCTGGGCCGGGAATTCTTTGACAGTGATTCGGAGATCGAGAAGGCGGCTGGCCTGTCGATCACTGATATTTTCAAGCTTCATGGAGAAGAGGATTTCCGGCGCGGCGAGCATCAGGTGCTGAAGCGCCTGTTGGACCTGCCGCCGCACGTTCTTGCGACGGGCGGCGGCGCTTATCTCAATGATGAGACCCGCGCGCTGATGCAGAAGAATGCGGTTACCGTCTGGCTGAATGCGGACCTCGAAACCCTGTGGCGGCGGGTCCAAAAGCGCGATACGCGCCCCCTGCTCCGCCGCCCCGATGCCAAGGATGTGCTGACCAATCTGCTGGCCGAACGCGAGCCGATCTATTCCCAGGCCGATCTTGTTGTGCCGTCAAAGGACGGCCCGCACGGCACCACCGTCAATGCCATATACAAGGCCCTCCAGACATGGACACCGAAGTGAACGTGACCGCGCCCCCGCTCGAGACCGTTACCGTAGACCTCGAAGACCGTAGCTATGACATCCTGGTCGGTCATGGGGCGCTGGACCAATTGGCCGCGCGCCTGTCGCCCATGCTGAAGCAGCCCCGGGTTTTCGTCCTGACGGATGAAACGGTTGAGCGTATGCACCGCCACCGGCTGGACGAGGCGCTGAAATCCACTGGCGTGAAGACGCTTTGGAAATCCCTGACGCCTGGCGAGAAGACAAAATCCTTCTCCAATCTCGAGGGCATTCTGGACTGGCTGCTCGAAGCCTCTGCTGATCGCAGCGATGTACTCATTGCGCTCGGCGGCGGCGTGATCGGTGATATTACCGGTCTCGCGGCGAGCCTGATGAAACGTGGCATGAAATTCGTGCAGGTGCCGACAACCCTGTTGGCCCAGGTCGATTCCTCGGTCGGTGGCAAGACCGCGGTGAACACGCCGCGTGGCAAGAACTCGATTGGTGCCTTCTACCAGCCGCAATTGGTGATCGCAGATACATCCCTGCTGGAAACGCTGCCAGCGCGTGAACTGCGCGCGGGATACGCGGAAATCGTGAAATACGGCCTGATCAATGATCCGGACTTCTTCGCCTGGCTGGAAGAGCATGGCGAGGCCGTCCTCGCGTTGGACCCGATGGCAATCGCCCACGCTGTGGCGACCAGCTGCCGTGCGAAAGCTGCCATCGTGGCCGAAGACGAGCGTGAAACGGGCGTCCGCGCCCTGCTCAATCTCGGGCACACATTCGGGCATGCGCTCGAAGCCGCCAATGGCTACGCCCCGGACCTGCTGCACGGCGAAGCCGTGGCCATCGGCATGGCGCTCGCCTTTCGCTATGGTGCCGCGCAGGGCATCACGCCTCAGGCCGACGCAGACCGCGTGACGGCGCATCTTGATGCAACAGGCCTGCAATCAGCCATTCCGGGTCGGCAGGGCGGCCCCTATACCGCCGCACGCCTCGTCGAGCTGATGCAGCAGGACAAGAAGGCCAGAGGCGGTCGCGTGCCCCTGATCCTCGCAAGAGGCATTGGCCAATCCTACATTCACCCCGATGCAGACCTCACCCTGGTCGAATCCTTTCTCCGCACGGAATTGCTGGAGAGCTGATCCCCACATTATGAGACCCTATCCATGATTGCCGGTTACATCATTTCAATCCTCGTGCTGCTTGGCTTGTCCGGCTTCTTTTCCGGCTCCGAGACGGCGCTGACCGCTGCGTCGCGCGCCCGTATGCACCAGTTGGAAAAGGACGGGGACAAGCGGGCCGAGACCGTGAACCGGCTGATCAGCAATCGCGAAAACCTGCTCGGCTCCATTCTGCTCGGCAACAATCTCGTGAACATCCTGGCGTCGGTGCTTGCGACGTCCCTGTTCACGGCCCTGTTCGGTCAGGGTGGTCTTGCGTTGGTCCTTGCCACCGGTGTGATGACCATTCTGGTGCTCGTATTCTCCGAAGTGTTGCCAAAAACCTATGCGATCACGCGGCCTGACACGATGGCGATGAGCGTTGCCCGGCCGATCAGCGGTCTGGTCTGGGCGGTTGCCTGGATCGTCAAGCTTATCCAGTTCATCGTGACCATTACACTCAAACTCCTCGGTCTGGGCGCACCGGCCGAACTGGTTACGGCAGAACAGGAAATCCGGGGCGCCATCGACCTGCATGCCTCCGAAGGCGGTGTGGGAGCTGAAGACCGGTTACGTCTCGTCGGCGCACTCGACCTGAAAGAGCTGACCGTCGAAGACGTTATGATCCACCGGAAGAATATCCGCATGTTGAATGCGGATACAGAGCCCCGGCAATTGGTGACGAAGGCTCTGGCCAGTCCGCACACCCGCCTGCCCCTTTACCGAGGGGAAAAGGAAGAGATTGTCGGAATTCTCCACGCAAAGGATCTGCTGCGTGCGGCGCTGCCCCTTGGCGGCGATCTCTCATCGCTCGATCTCGACTCGATCCTGCGCAAACCCTGGTTCGTGCCGGAGACCACACCGGTTCAGGACCAGCTCGACGCCTTCCTCCAGAAGCGCAGCCATTTCGCCCTGGTTGTGGACGAGTATGGCGAACTTCAGGGGCTGATTACCTTGGAAGATATTCTGGAAGAGATTGTGGGCCACATCCATGACGAGCATGATGTGGCTGTGCAGGGCGTGCGACCGCAGCCAAACGGATCGGTGAATGTGGATGGTTGGGTCCCAATTCGAGACCTGAACCGCGCCACGGGGTGGAACTTACCCGATGAAGAGGCTGTTACGGTGGCAGGGCTGGTCATCCATGAGGCCCAAACCATTCCGGAACCAGGACAGAGCTTCGTGTTTCATGGCTACAGGTTCAATGTTCTGCGTCGCCAGCGAAACCAGGTCACTGGCCTCAATATATCAGAGGCCGAAACCCCCTGAGTCGGCATTGCGACTCGCCATGTGAATCTCTGGCGAAGGATCTTCGTCGCACCCGTTCGCCTTCAGCCAGTTTTTTTCGGTCAGCGATACGATGTGAGCGGAATCCGGATCGGGATTGTCCATGGCGATGACAGCCCATTCGCCCTTGAGCGTAGGCACATCATGGGACACCGGGACAAACACGATCTCCTGGCCTGACGTGCAGACTGTGTCGCGAATCCAGTGCATCATACCCAGATTCACCTTGTCCGACGGGGTTTCAGCAATCGCTGAGCCCGCAATCATTGCGCCTGTTGCGGCGGCTATCATGAGTTGTCTTACCATCACCCGTTCTCCTCGACGGCTGCGAAATTAATGAACGAGTCATATTTCGGTTCCGCGTGGAGTCGAATTTTTCAAGAATCATGCCGCTTTCGCGTGTAAGGCGAGTGCGTGGAGGCCGGAGTCGAATTCGGATTGCAGCACCATCATGATGCTGCGCTGGGTCTGGACGCGGGACAGGCCTTCAAAGGCAGCCGAAGTGATTCGCACTGTATAATGGGTCTCTCCCCCCGGCGCTGCGCCCGCATGACCCGCATGTTTCTCGCTGTCATCTGTAATATCCAGCTCTAACGGGGCAAAAGCCTCGGTCAAAAGGTCACGAATTCGCGATAACCTGTTACTTGGCTGTGGCATCTTTAACCTGCACTCCTTATTATGCCGGGTCATGTCTGACGGTGACCCATTTTCCTATCGCGTTAAGTTCAAAGATATACGCATCAAGCCTCCCAAAGACGAGGCTTCGCGAGCGCGTGCGCAGAAGACTCGTGTCTGCGATCACAAGCAATGCGACCTTGAGGGGACCCACCCTGCGCCGAAGCGCCAGGGGAATGGTCGCCACTATTTCTGCCAGGCGCATGCGGCAGAGTACAATCGCAGCTTCGATTTCTTTGAAGGCATGTCGCAGGCCGAGGCGGCTTCATTCGCCCGATCCGAACGATACGGCCACAAGCGTACCTGGAAATTCGGCACAGGACCGATGCGCGGTGAAAAGGGCCCTCAAAAACTGGATCCACGCCGCTGGGCCGGCAGCAAATTCTTTAATGTAGATGATGTGGCCAGTGGTGAGACGGCCTCGTCCGGCCATCGCAACACGCTGCAGAAGCGCGCTCTCAAGGAGCTGGATCTGGAAACCGATGCCAAGCCTGCAGAGATTCGCGCGCGATATGCCGAATATGTGCGCCGCTTCCACCCGGACTCCAACAAGGGCGACCGGTCATCCGAGCACAAGCTCCAGCGTGTACTGCGAGCGGGCAAGCTTCTGAAGGCCGCTGGCCTGATGAAGGGCTGAGATGCACGACATTCTCGTGATCGGCGGCGGGATCAACGGCACCGGCATCGCGCGCGATGCGGCGGGTCGCGGACTGGACGTCGTCCTGTGCGAAAAGGACGATCTTGCCCAGCACACATCTTCGGCCAGTACCAAGCTGATCCATGGCGGCCTGCGCTATCTGGAACAATATGATTTCAGCCTTGTCCGCAAGGCGCTGATCGAGCGCGAAATCCTGCTCAGGGCTGCCCCGCATATCATCTGGCCGATGCGGTTTGTTCTGCCCCACCACAAGGAATTGCGCCCGGCCTGGCTGATCCGGCTGGGCCTCTTCATCTATGATCACCTCGGCGGACGGAAACTGTTGCCGCCGGCTAAGACGCTGCGCCGTAAATCAACCACCAAGCTTGATGCGCTCAAGCCGGAGTATCGGCTCGCCTTTGAATACTCGGATTGCTGGGTCGAGGATTCCCGTCTGGTTGTGTTGAACGCCGTCGACGCCAAGTCACGCGGCGCCGAAGTTCTGACCCGCACGCGCTGCACCTCACTCGTGCGGAGCGGCGATCATTGGGACGCTGTGCTGGAAGGCCCGTCCGGGTCTGAAACCCGCTCCTTCAGGGCGGTCGTGAATGCCGCCGGCGCATGGGTCGACGACATCCTCGGCCTTGACGCTGGAAAAAAGACCGAAACACACCTTCGTCTCGTGAAAGGAAGTCATATCATCGTGCCGCGCTGGCATGAGGGCGACCATGCCTATTTCTTCCAGAATGGCGATGGACGCATCATGTTTGCGATTCCCTATGAGCGCGGTGAGTTCACGCTGATCGGGACAACTGATGTTCCGTACGAAGCCAATCGCGACGAGGTGAAAATCACTCAGGACGAGATCGAATATCTCTGCAATGGCGCAAGCGAGTATTATGCCCGCGCGGTGACGCCTTCCGATGTGGTGGCGACCTATTCCGGCGTGCGGCCGCTCTACGATGACCATGCCGCAAATGCTTCCAAGGTGACCCGCGATTACGTCCTGAAGCTGGACGACGAGGCCGGCGCACCGATCCTTTCGGTCTTCGGCGGCAAGATCACGACCTATCGGGAGCTGGCCGAAGACGCGCTTCAGACGCTGGAGGATATTTTCCCAAGCGCTGGCAAAGAATGGACGCGCGGCGCGGATCTTCCCGGCGGTGACATGCCCGGGGCCGATTTCGACGGTTTCTTCGCGGGTCTGAAGCGCGAGTATCCAAATCTGGATTCTGGCCTCCTGGCACGGCTGGCGCGCGCCTACGGCACAAAGGTCCGGCAATTGCTGGCCAATGCCGATACCGTGGCTGATCTCGGCCGCGTGTTTGGCGCGGGCCTTACCGAAGCTGAGGCGCGCTATTTGGTCGAGGCGGAGTTTGCCCGATCCGCCGACGATATCCTTTGGCGCCGATCTAAGCTGGGCCTGCATATGAGCGACGCGGAACGCGGCGCATTTTCAGACTGGATGACCGATCAAATGAAGATGCACGCCTGAGCCTTCCCGGCCGGTGATGCAAGTATGGATGGCGGGCCTGTATATTCTGCAGGGCCGCGCTGATTCGCCCGCCCTGCCTTGGTAGACAGGCGAACGGGTCTATGGTCAAAGGCGCCATCCGGTTTATCGCGGCCAGGCCGCTATGAGAGATACTGAAGATGACCAAAGGCTTGGTAACTGTTTTCGGCGGATCGGGGTTCATCGGTCGCTATGCTGCCCGTGAACTCGTGAAAAAGGGATGGCGCGTCCGCGTTGCCTGCCGCCATGTGAACACGGCGGGCGACGTCCGTCTCGCAGGCCCTCCGGGATGGGTAGATGTCGTCCAGGCGAATATCCGCAACCGGGATTCGATCGAGCGCGCACTGGAAGGCGCTGACGCTGTCGTGAATTTGGTCGGTATCATGTTTGAAAAAGGCGCGCAGACTTTTGAGTCGTCTCAAAGTGAAGGCGCAGCCCTTTTGGCGCAAATTGCGGCCGAGAAGGGGATTGCCCGTTTCGTTCAGGTATCCGCCATCGGTGCGGATGCAGACTCCTCCGCCGATTATGCGCGCACCAAGGCTGAGGCCGAAGCTGCCGTCCGTGACTCCGTTCCGACCGCGACCATTCTGCGTCCATCCATCGTGTTCGCGTCAGAAGATGAGTTCTTCAACCGGTTCGCCGCGCTGGCGACGGCGCCGATGATGAATGTCCTTCCGCTGCTCCCTGCGATTGGCGGCGGCTCCACCCGGTTCCAGCCGGTCTATGCCGGCGACGTGGCCGAGGCGATTGCGATTGCCGTGGATGATGCGGCGAGCGCCGGCAAGACATACGAGCTTGGCGGCCCGCGCACCTACACGTTCAATGAAATCTACGACATCATCCTTGAGACGATCGACAAGCGGCGCTTCAAGATTTCGCTGCCCTTCTTTATCGCGAAACCGGTAGGATATCTCACCGCCGCCGTTTGGCGCTTCATCCCACCCTTCTCCTGGGGGTTCTTGGGTGATCCGCCGATAACGGGCGATCAGGTTGAGTTATTGAAGTCCGACAATGTCGTGGCCGATGATGCCCTGACCCTGAAAGATTTGGGTGTGACGGAGCTGGAAACGGTCGAGGCGATCGTGCCATCCTATCTCTGGCGCTTCCGCGACTATGGCGAGTTCCACAAGCCATCCGAGGCCTGATCTTAGAACAGCCCCACCAGCGGTGATCCCAGGATCAGTACTGCGCCGAGCCCAAACCGGTACAGCACGAAGGGCAGGAAGCTCATCCGGCTGAGCAGCGACATCAGGAACCAGATGGACGCAAGGCCGGTGACAAAGGCAATCCCCGCCACGATCAGGCCGTCTTTGATGGTCAGGACCGTTTCCGCCGTATCTGCCGTCAACAGCCCCATCGCGCCATAGAGTCCGGCGGCGGCGAGAATGGGTGCACCTATCAGCATGGAAAACCGCGCCGCTTCCGTACGGTCGTAGCCAAGGGCGCGAGCGGCGGTCATCGTGATGCCGGAGCGGCTGGTGCCGGGGAGGATCGCGGCAATTGCCTGCGTCGCGCCAATCAGGAAGGCGTGCCACATCGTCATGTCTTCTTCCTTGCGATCCCGGTCCCCCTTCACGTCGGCCCACCAGAGCAGGGCGCCGAATAGGATCGTGGTCGCAGCCACGACATAGATACTGCGCATTCCTTCCAGCATGGGTTCGGGCAGGAATTTCTCATAGGCAATCGCAACAAGGACGGCGACCGGAGTCGCAACGATGACAGCGGCAGCCAGGCGCGCGCCTCTCGACAGCGGCGCTTTTGAAACCGGCGCGGCGATGAGTTCGAACCCGCCGCCGAGCGCGCTGAGCACGTCCTTGCGGAAATATATCAGCATGGCCAACAAGGTGCCGAGGTTCGACACGGCATTGATCAGGAGTTCATCTTCCGGGCTTGCCTGAAAGAAATCGGCGGCGAGCAATACATGGCCGGAGGAAGACACGGGCAGCCATTCCGTCGTGCCCTGCAGCAGAGCGATGATGGCGAGCTGTAATAGGGACATCAGACGAGCCTAACACTGTTACGAAGGACGTGAACTAAACCGATTTGGGGCAAACTTCACCCACCCAATACAAATCAAAATGATTTGTATTCGATTGAGGTAAATCAACTATTCGTCGAAACGCCATTTTCAGGCAGTATTTGAATATCATTATGATCTGTTTTGAGGCGAATGCGCTTGCGAGGTGTGCGGGAAAGTCCTAAGTCCACACTTCTAGTATCGGGAGCGCCGGAATGGCAGAAAAAATGCTGAAATTCACAAAGGTCGAACGGAGTATGCCTTCCAAGCGGACGGCGTCGTCCCGTAGGGATGACTTTGAAGAGATTTATGCTGAATTCAGCAAGGAGAAGGCCAGCGAGCAGGCGACGCGGTGTTCCCAATGTGGTGTGCCCTTCTGCCAGCAAGGTTGCCCGCTTTCCAACAATATCCCGGACTGGCTGAAACTGGCTGCGGAAGACCGTCTCGAAGAGGCCTACCAGGTGTCGGCCGCCACGAACAACATGCCGGAAATCTGCGGCCGTATCTGCCCACAGGACAGGCTGTGTGAAGGCATTTGTACGATTGAGCAATCTGGCCACGGGACGGTGACGATCGGGTCGATCGAAAAGTACATCACCGACAATGCCTGGGAGCAGGGCTGGGTGACGCCGATCACACCGCCCCGCGAGCGGACACAGTCCGCTGGCATCATCGGCGCGGGTCCGGCCGGCCTCGCCGCCGCCGAACAGCTGCGCCGCAAGGGCTACCAGGTCACCGTTTACGATGCCTATGACCGCGGCGGCGGCCTTCTGGTCTACGGTATTCCGGGTTTCAAGCTGGAAAAGGATGTCGTCGAGCGACGGATCAAGCGCCTTGAAGACTCAGGCATTGTGTTCAAATTCAATACCCGGATTGGCGAGGCGGTCTCTCTCGCCACGTTGCGCGAGGAACATGATACGCTTCTGATCGCGACCGGCGTGTATGCCGCGAAAGACCTGAAATGCCCCGGCAGCGGCGCCAAGGGCGTGTTCCCCGCGCTGGAGTATCTGACTGCGTCCAATCGCAAGAATTTCGGGGATGCGGTGCCGGCATATGATGACGGTACCCTGAACGCCGACGGCAAGCGCGTGGTCGTGATTGGCGGGGGTGATACCGCGATGGACTGCGTGCGCACAGCCATACGGCAAGGCGCCAAGAGCGTGACCTGCCTCTATCGGCGCGACCGTGCCAATATGCCAGGCAGCCAGCGCGAGGTGACGAATGCCGAGGAAGAAGGCGTGACCTTCGAATGGCTTGCTTCGCCAGATGCGATTCTCGACACGAAAGCTGGCAAGCTGAAAGCTGTTCGTGCGAGCCGGATGAAACTGGGTGAGCCCGATGCCACAGGTCGCCAGTCTCCGGTCAAGACCGGTGAGACGTTCGACATCAAGGCGGATATGGTAATCAAGGCGCTCGGTTTTGATCCGGAAGACCTGCCGGAACTGTTCGGCGAAGAAACACTGACCGTGAACCGCTGGGGCGCGGTGCGGGTCGATTATGCAACAATGGAAACCAGCCTGCCCGGCGTCTATGCCGCAGGCGATATCGTCAGGGGCGCTTCGCTTGTCGTCTGGGCCATCAAGGATGGCCGGGATGCGGCAGAGGCCATGCACAAGGCGATGAGAGCAGAAGAGCGCGCTTCAAAAGTGGCGGCGGAGTAATCAGATGTCAGATTATGTAAAACAGTACGAAGCCAACCGTCAGAAGCTGATGGACGGCCATGCCTATGATCCGGAATACGAGCATGATGCTTGCGGCGTGGGCCTCGTGGCCGCACTCGATGGAAAGCCTCGCCGCGAGATCGTGGAAATGGGCATCGAAGCCCTGAAGAATGTCTGGCACCGCGGCGCGGTGGACGCTGATGGCAAGACCGGCGACGGGGCGGGTATCCGCGTGGAAGTCCCACAGGATTTCTTCCGCGAGCATGTGACTCGCACTGGCCACAATCCGACCGATGATCCGATCTGTGTGGGTCAGATCTTCCTGCCCCGTACCGATTTCGCCGCTCAGGAAGCTGCGCGGACATTGGTCGAGACCGAAGTCCTGCATTTCGGCTTCTACATCTATGGCTGGCGCCAGCCCCCGGTCGATGTGACCGTGATCGGCCAGAAGGCCAAGGACACCCGCCCTGCCATTGAACAGATCATGTTCCGCGACGCGATGGGCCGCAGTCCGGAAGATCTTGAGCGGGCCCTCTACATCTGCCGCCGTCGGATTGAGCGTCGGGCACGTGAAGCCGCTATCCCGTCCTTCTATGTTTGTTCGCTGAGCCACTCATCCCTGATCTACAAGGGCATGTTCCTGGCACAGGACATCGACAATTTCTATCTGGACCTGAAGGATGAGCGCTTTGTCTCCGCCTTTGCGATCTACCACCAGCGCTATTCAACCAACACGTTCCCGCAATGGTCACTGGCACAGCCCTTCCGCATGATTGCCCATAATGGCGAGATCAACACGGTACGGGGCAACAAGAACTGGATGAAGAGTCACGAGATCCGCATGGTTTCGGAAGTCTTCGGCGAACATGTGGATGATGTGAAGCCGGTCATCCCGGATGGCACATCGGATTCGGGCGCGCTCGATTCGGTGTTTGAGATTCTCTGTAAGTCCGGTCGGTCAGCGCCGATGGCCAAAGCCATGCTGATCCCGGAAGCTTGGTCGAAGCGGGATTCGGTGATGCCGACGTCACATCAGGCTCTTTATGATTACTGCAACTCCGTCATGGAGCCGTGGGACGGCCCTGCTGGTATCGCGGCCTATGATGGCCGCTGGGCCATTGCAGGCCTGGACCGGAACGGTCTGCGACCATTGCGCTATGCTCTGACAGCAGATGGTATCCTGGCAGTAGGCTCTGAGGCGGGCATGTGCCCGCTGGGCGATCATGAAGTTACCAAGCGTGGCCTGATTCAGGCGGGTGGCATGATTGCGGCTGACCTCAAGACGGGCAAATTCTACGAACACCGTGAGCTGATTGACCTGCTGGCAGGCAAGGCGCCATATGAGGATTGGCTGAAGGCTGTCACGGAGCTTGATCCGGAAATCGGTCCGGGTCCGGAACCGCTGATGTTCAACAAGGAAGACCTGCTGCGTCGCCAGACGGCGGCGGGCTATACGCTCGAGACACTGGAACTCATCCTGTCTCCGATGGCCGAAGGCGGCAAGGAAGCGATCGGCTCGATGGGTGATGATACGGCGACGGCTGTGCTGTCCTTCTCCTATCGTCCGATGAGTCACTTCTTCCGCCAGAATTTCAGCCAGGTCACGAACCCGCCGGTCGACCCGTTGCGTGAAGAGCGCGTCATGAGTCTCAAGACCCGCTTCAAAAACCTCGGAAACGTTCTGGATACCGACAAGTCGCAGCAGGAAGTGTTCGTGCTGGAAAGTCCTGTGCTGACCAATGGCATGTATGATCGCCTGATTGAGCGGCTGGGCGTCGGCACGGCCGAGATTGACTGTACATTCAATGAGACAGATGCCGCAGGTGATGGAACGGCGCTGAAGAATGCGCTGAGCCGTATTCGCCGTGAGGCGGAAGATGCCGTCCGCGAAGGCCGCGAACACATCATCCTGACCGATCAGTACCAATCGGCCGACAAGATCGCCATTCCAATGATTCTGGCGACCGGCGCTGTGCACTCGCATCTCGTCGCGCAAGGCCTGCGGACGTTCTGTTCGATCACCGTCCGCTCGGCCGAATGTCTCGACACGCATTATTTCGCCGTCCTCATCGGGGTTGGGGCGACCTGCGTAAACGCCTACCTTGCACAGGACATCATTGCAGACCGTCAGGCGCGCGGCCTGTTTGGCGACATGTCATTGAGTGACTGCGTCCTGAACTTCAAGAAAGCGGTCGAGGCGGGTCTCCTGAAGATCATCTCGAAGATGGGCATTTCGGTTATCTCATCTTATCGTGGTGGATATAATTTCGAGGCGCTGGGCCTCTCCCGCGCGCTAGTTGCGGATTATTTCCCCGGCATGAACAGCCGGATTTCCGGGCTGGGCCTTGCGGGTCTCGAAGAGAATGCCCTCGTGCGCCATGAAGCCGCGTTTGATGAAGACGTTGTCTCCTTGCCGGTGGGAGGATTCTATCGACTGCGGGCTTCGGAAGAGCCGCACGCGCTTGATGGAAACCTGATCCATACACTACAGGCTGCCTGCGATCGCGGCGACTATTCCATCTACCGAAAATATGTCGAAGCCGTACATTCGCGCGATCCGATTCAGCTGCGCGACCTGCTCGACTTCAAACCGGCCGGTGCGCCGGTTCCCGTCTCCAGCGTCCAGTCGATCAATGAAATCCGCAAACGGTTCATCACGCCGGGCATGTCACTCGGCGCGCTGAGCCCCGAAGCGCATGGGACCCTGAACGTTGCCATGAACCGCATCGGCGCCAAGTCCGTTTCCGGCGAAGGCGGCGAAGATCGCGCGCGGTTCCGGCCGCTGCCGAACGGCGACAATATGAATTCGGCCGTCAAACAGGTGGCCTCGGGGCGGTTTGGTGTGACGGCGGAGTACCTGAACCAGTGTCGCGAAATTGAAATCAAGATCGCCCAGGGTGCGAAGCCCGGCGAGGGTGGCCAGCTGCCCGGCTTCAAGGTGACGGAATTCATCGCCAGGCTGCGCCATGCGACGCCGGGTGTGATGCTGATCTCGCCGCCGCCGCACCATGACATCTATTCGATCGAGGATCTTGCTCAGCTGATCTACGATCTCAAGCAGATCAATCCCGAGGCCCGTGTCTGCGTGAAGCTCGTCGCCCAGTCCGGGGTCGGCACGGTTGCAGCCGGTGTGGCCAAGGCCAAAGCGGACGTCATCCTGATCGCAGGCGGCGTGGGCGGCACGGGTGCAAGCCCCCAGACGTCCATCAAATATGCGGGTCTGCCGTGGGAACTCGGCCTTGCCGAAGCGCACCAGATCCTGTCGCTGAACAATCTGCGCAGCAAGGTCACGCTGCGGACGGATGGTGGCCTTCGTACCGGGCGCGACATTGTCATTGCGGCGATGCTGGGCGCGGAAGAGTATGGCATCGGCACGGCCTCGCTCGTTGCGATGGGCTGTATTATGGTGCGCCAGTGCCATTCGAACACCTGCCCTGTCGGCGTCTGTGTTCAGGACGAAGCCTTGCGGGCGCACTTCACAGGCTCGCCCGAGAAGGTCGTGAACTTGATGAGCTTCATCGCCGAAGATGTGCGGGAAATCCTCGCCTCCCTCGGCTTGAAGTCGCTCGATGAGGCCATCGGCCGTACGGATTTGCTCGCTCAGGTCAGCCGCGGCTCGACCCATCTCGACGATCTCGATCTTAATCCACTGCTGGTCCAGGTCGATACGGAAACCCCGGTCATCTACCAGCCGAATCGCCGTGAGGAAGTTCCGGACACGCTGGACGCGCAGATCCTGCGTGACGCCGAGCCTTTCTTCGAACGTGGCGAGAAGATGCAGCTCGAATATGGTGTGCGCAACACGATGCGGGCCATTGGCGCGCGCTCGAGTTCTGCCATCACGCGGAAATTTGGCATGCAGGCCCTGCCAGAAGGTCGCCTGCATATCCGGCTTGAAGGATCTGCAGGCCAATCCCTTGGCGCGTTCTCTGTTCAGGGATTGCTGCTGGAAGTCATCGGCGATGCCAATGACTATGTGGGCAAGGGCCTTTCGGGGGCCTCGATTGTCGTTTCACCCCGCCCGAAGGAACGCCACCGGGCAGGCGATGCCATTATCGGCAATACCTGTCTCTATGGCGCCACCGCGGGCAAGTTGTTCGCGGCCGGCACGGCAGGCGTGCGCTTCGCGGTGCGTAACTCCGGCGCCGTGACAGTCATTGAAGGCTGCGGCGCGAATGGCTGTGAGTACATGACGGGCGGGCGCGCTGTGATCCTCGGCCCGGTCGGCGACAATTTCGGCGCGGGAATGACAGGCGGCACGGCCTATATCTGGGATCCGGACAGCCAGTTCGAACGCGTTGCAAACCCTGACGCCATTGATTGGTACCCGCTCTCCGACATGCAGGCCGAGCACATCGCCGAAGCCCGCACGTTGATCGAGGAACATTTCAAGCGCACCAAATCGCTGCGCGCGAAAGACATCCTCGAGAACTGGGACGTGTCCACTCGCGAGATGCTTATGATCGTCCCGAAAGAGATCGCGCATTTGCTGCTGGGCGACACAACGCCAAAGGGCAGCCAGGCAAAACTGGTAGAGAAAGCATGATGATTGGCCCCCGGAGTGATCCGGGGGCATTTCACATCAGCTGGGCTTCTTGCGGCGTATGCGCGGCCAGATCAGTTTGAGCCAGATCCACAGGAATGCGCCGATCAGGATCAGCCAGGGCAGGCCGACGGCAAAGGCCGTGATCACGGCAGCGAGCGCGCTGGACAGATTGTAGAAGAAATCCCCGAACGCAGAGCCGATGGGCGACAAGGCGCCTTGTGAGACCGGGTTGCGCTTGGTCTCGTAATTGATGCTCAGTTGGCTCATCTGAACTCGGAGCATCAACGTCTTGAGTGATGACTTCAACGAGTCGATTTCACCGTTGACGCGGGCAAGTTCCCGCTCAGTGGCCAACAAGTCTCCCAGCTCACCATCCCGGTTTGCCAGTAATTCCTCAAGGCGTTTCTGGAGGGTCTGCTGTGCATTCAGGCGGGCATCGGTGTCGATGATGGACACGGTCAGGTCTTCAGCCGTTGTCTGCCGGTTCGTCACCTCGCCATTGGCCTGCTCGGCTTCCGCGTCGACGCCATTCAGGAAGGTTTCGATCCAGTCCGGAGTTGCCCGCAGCTGAAGCGAAGCAGAGGCTTCATCGTCTGAATACGTGTTGAACCAGGAATTGGTGATGATGCAGACCGATGGGCCCGCCTCATTGCAGGCCGCAACATGTCCCTGCATGACGGGTTCAATAGATTTTACCGGCAGGCGCATTCCCACTGAATGCGAATAGGCGATGTATTGCTGCGCGACCTCTTCGGTTGGGCCGGTTCCACCGCCAGCCTTGGCGTAGGAGCCATCCATGGCCATGTCTTGTTCCATCATGGGCGCTGGCGGCGGCGCGGACATGGCCGCTCGCTCGACAGACTCGCTACCCGGTCCGCCACAGGCGGCAACCCATAGGGCTGCCGTCACAATTGCTGGATATCTGAAATTCATATTGTCCCTCCACGTCCAGTCCAACTTCCACATGAAACCAGCAAAATGGCAAGATCACGTTTGAAATCGGGCGGTCGTGTCAGGGGCTCAGGGCCTGAAACCCGTTCTCCGCTCGCCCGGCTCCAGGGTACGCCAGGCGTGGTGGATGAAGTCGACCAGCAGCGGCCTTGTATCGCGTGGGTCGATGATTTCCTCGGCATAGAAGGATTCCGCTGTCCGGAACGGCGACCGGATCGCGTCGAATTTCTTGTAAAGCTGGGCCTTGAGGGCTTCCGGGTCTTCTGCTTCGGCAAGTTCCTTGCGGAACGCCGCTTCGATCCCGCCCGCCATGGGCAGGCTGCCCCAGTCGCCGCTCGGCCAGCAGTAGCGCCATTTGGTCCGGCTCTGGTTCATCATCGCTGATCCGGCGAGGCCATAGGCCTTGCGGATGACGACGGAGCAGACCGGCACATCGGCCTGATAGATGGCGGTCATGGCGCGGACCCCTGCGCGCGTGACCCCCGCCGTCTCTGCCTTCACGCCCACGGCAAAGCCGGGGCAGTCGACGAAATGGATGACCGGCAAGTGGAATTGCGAGCAAAGGTCCATGTGGCGAGTGACCTTGTCGCAGACATCCGCTGTCCACGCACCATCCAGGAAAAAAGGGTCCCCGGCCAGGATGCCGACTGGATACCCGTCTAGCCGTGCGAACCCGCAGACAATGCCCCTGCCCCAATCATGACCGATCTCGAAGAAGCTGCCTGTGTCGACGGTCGCTTCCACAATCTTGCGTGGCTTGTAGGGCGTCTTGCCATCGGTCGGCACGATCGAGAGCAGGCTCTCCTCGCGGCGGTCCGGCTTGTCCCGCGGCTGCACGCGCTCAGGCAATTCGTGCACGGAGGCTGGCAGGTAGGAGAGGAAACGGCGCGCCGTCTCGAAGGCATCGGCTTCACTATCGACCACATTGTCGACCGTGCCATTCTGCCCCTGGATTTTCCAACCGCCGAGTTCTTCTTTCGTGACGTTTTCGCCAAGCGCGATCGCGACCGGCGGTCCGGCGACGAAAACCTGGCTGAGTTCCTTCACCATGACCGAGAAATGGCTGGCGGCGACGCGCCCGGCGCCCATGCCGGCACATGGGCCGAGGGCGAGCGAGACGAAGGGCACTTGTGTCAGCCCATGAGTGATCTCGTTCCAGCCCGGCGTTTCCGGAATATAGGTCCGGGGATCCTTCTCAAGGCTCTTGATTGATCCGCCGCCCCCGGTGCCGTCGATCATCTGGACCAGGGGCATCCGGTATTCGGCGGCCATCTTGATCATCATGACCATTTTTTGCCAGATCGCCGCATCCGACGCTCCGCCGCGCACCGTGAAGTCGTCGGCAAGTATGACCGTTGACTTTCCGTTCAACGTGGCGCGTCCGGTGACCGACGTTGAAGGGGAAAAGGATTCCAGCTGATCGTCGACCGTATAGGTGGCCTTGCCGGCGATCTTGCCGATCTCGTGGAAGCTGCCGGGGTCGGCCAGGAAGGCGACGCGCTCGCGCACCGTCAGCTTGCCACGCCCACGCTGGCGGGACACCGGCTCCTCGCCGCCCATTTTCTCAGCCAGCCGCTCGCGGCGGCGCAATTCTTCAATCGATTTTTGCCAACTCATGGCGGTCAGGTTCCATGCTTCCGCTACGCTAGGTCAAGACGTGTTTCGATCCGAGACGCTGCAATCCACGCTGCAAACAACTGAGTTGCTTCAAGGAAATCTGAAGCATGCGGGCTTGCAATCTGCCTGAAGGGGCGGCTTTATCGCCTCAAGACCATTCAAGGAGGAATTCAATGGATCTCTCAGAACTCACATCGAAGGCAGATTCTGCCGTCGAAGCTGGCGGCGACTTCACCAAGAAAGTAAAATTCGATTTCGGTGACGCTGGTAAGCTGTTCATCGACGGTGTTGCTGGCAAGGCCGACAATTCGGACTCCGATGCCGACGCTACCATCAAGGTCAACTGGGACGACTTCGTGAAAATTTCCGAAGGCGCCATGGACCCGACGATGGCCTTCATGCAGGGCAAGCTGAAAGTTGAAGGCGACATGTCTGTCGCCATGCAGCTGCAGAGCCTGATGAAGAAGTTCAGCTGATCTCGCTGAATCGAACTTGATCTCTGAAGCCGTCCGGGGAAACCTTGGGCGGCTTCTTGCCATTGAAAGTTCTTTATGACGCGGCCCCCCCACACTCAGGATGATTCCTTCGTGCTCATTCCGGGAAACCCGCCGCCTGACGGGGCAGAAATTCTGTGGTTCAAGGGAAGCGAGGGACGAAACCTGCGCGCCTGCGTGGCGCCGGCCCTGTCAAAGTCAGATCCGCGCGGCACCGCGATTGTCTGTCCGGGCCGCACCGAATTCATCGAGAAATACTTCGAGGTCGGACGGGAACTCCAGGCAATGGGCTTCGCCGTCGTCATTCTTGACTGGCCGGGGCAGGGCCTGTCGGAGCGTTTGCTGGACGACACCAAGAAGGGGCATATCGACCGGTTCGAGACCTTCATGGGTGCCCTTGCGGGCGGATTGGAGCAATTGCAGGACCGGCTGCCGCGTCCCTATGTTTCGGTCGCGCACTCCATGGGCGGCGCCATCGCGCTGGCAGCCATTTCTCAGGGGCTGGTGAAGGTTGATGCGGCGGCATTCTGTGCCCCGATGTGGGGTCTGAAGTCGCGCTTCTTCGGCATGCGGTATCTCGTCTGGGCGATGCGCGCGACAGGCCGGGCCGACGACTATGCCATTCAGCCGGGTCCACCGGAAACCTTCGAGACCAACATCGTCACCCATGACAAGAAGCACTGGCAGATGCAGCGCGCGCTGATCGATGCGCGCCCCGACCTCGAACTGGGCCCGGTAACATGGGGCTGGCTCGGCGCGTCGTTGAACATCGTTGATACGTTCACAAAGCCGAGGGCGCTCAAACAGGTAACCATTCCGGTCTTTGTTGCGTCAGCTGAAGAAGAGCAATTGGTCGACAATGCCGCACACGAAAAGATTTGCGCCAGGCTGCCAGATTGCGAACATGTGGTCGTCGAAGGCGCCATGCATGAAATCCTGATGGAAACCGATACCCGACGTCAGGAATTCTGGGAAGGATTCCAGAGGTTGCTCCGGCGCGCCGACATATAAAAAGAATCAAGCGAGGAACTCCCATGCCAGTCCAGTCCACATCACGCATCCTTTCATATTGGGCATCAAGGCAGGCGGACAGGATTGCGATTGACCATGAGAGCGAAGCCGTCACATGGGGTGAGTTCGAGGCGCGCACCAATCGTCTCGCACGCGCCTATGCGGAGCTGGGTGTTCAGCAGGATGATTTCGTCACAATCGCACTGCCGAACGGCATAGAATTCTTTGCGGCATGTTTTGCGGTCTGGAAGCTGGGCGCTACGCCCCAGCCCATATCGGCCAAATTGCCAAAGTCAGAACGGGACCAGATCATTGAGTTGGGGGCGCCCTCGCTGATCGTCGGCGTTGAATCGGGTGTATACGAACAGACAGTCTCCGTGCCCCAGGGTTTTGAGCCAGGCGCGCATCTGTCATCTGACGCCCTGCCGGAACTTACAGCCGCGTCCCTGAAGGCGATGACGAGTGGCGGGTCTACCGGCCGGCCAAAGCTGATTGTCTCTGCCCAACCGGCGGCATGGGACACCGATCTGCCATATCTCGAAATCCCTCAACAGGGCGCGATGCTGGTGCCGGGGCCGCTCTATCATAATGGGCCGTTCGTCTGGGCCATGATTGCCCTATTCCGCGGCTGTACCGTGGCCATCACGACGCGCTTCGATGCCGAGCAGACCCTGGCCACCCTGGAACGGCTGAAGATCAATATCGTCTATATGGTGCCGACAATGATGCGCCGTATCTGGGCGCTGCCCGAAGATGTGCGGACAGGGTACGACCTTTCTAATTTGCAGACGCTCTGGCATCTCGCAGCGCCCTGTCCGGCCTGGCTCAAGGAATGCTTCATCGACTGGCTCGGCGCTGAAGTGATCTGGGAACTCTATGCCGGGACCGAGGGGCAGGGCACGACCATGATCCGTGGGGATGAATGGCTGACGCACAAGGGCTCGGTGGGCCGCCCCGTTGAGGCATGCGAAATCAAGATTGTCGGCGAGACGGGCGAAACGCTTCCATGCGGCGAAGTCGGTGAAGTCTTCCTCCGGCCTCTCACAGGGCAGGGCAGCACGTACCGCTACATTGGCGCCGAAGCCAAATCCATTGAGGGCGGCTGGGAAAGTCTGGGCGATCTCGGATGGATGGATGAGGACGGATATCTCTATCTCACCGACCGACTCTCGGACATGATCCTGTCTGGCGGGGCGAACATCTACCCGGCCGAGGTGGAAGCCGCGATTGATGCCTATCCCGGCGTCAGGTCATCTGCGGTGATCGGCCTGCCGGATGACGATATGGGCGCGCGGCTGCACGCAATCATTGATCGGCCCGAAGGCCCCGTTGAGAACAGCTTGATGGCAGCGCACTTGGCGGATCACCTCGTGCGCTACAAGATTCCGAAAAGCTTTGAGTATGTGTCAGAGCCTGTCCGGGATGATGCCGGGAAAGTGCGGAGGAAGGCCCTTCGCGCGGACCGGCTCGAAGCCGGGACCGCCTAGTTTTCGCACCTCGCTTGACTTCCGTCGCGGAGCCATAGCTCCCCTCCTGAAAACACAGGAGGAAAACGTGATGAAAACAGCAGCCGTCAAGAAACCCGGAGGCCCCGGAAACCTGGTCATCGAGGATCGGCCCGACCCGAAACCTCGCGCCGGCGAAGTACTGGTTCGCATCCATGCGAGCAGCCTGAACTATCATGATTTCGCCGTTGTCATGGGCGCTATCCCCACCGAGGACGGACGTATTCCGATGTCGGATGGAGCCGGGGAAGTGGTCGCGGTTGGCGAAGGGGTCACCAAGTTCAAAACAGGCGACAAGGTGGTCTCCCTCTTCTTCCCGAACTGGCAGTCCGGCGAGATCGAGGCGGCAGGCTTTGCCAGCGTACCCGGTGATGGCGCGGACGGTTTTGGAGCAGAGCTGGTTGTCGCACCTGAAACCGCCTTTACGCGCATACCTGAAGGTTATTCCTATCGGGAGGCTGCGACGCTGCCATGTGCCGCGCTGACCGCATGGCGCGCCCTGATGGTCGAGGCCAAGGTCAAGCCCGGCGATTATGTTTTGACTCAGGGTACAGGCGGCGTGTCCATCTTTGCGCTGCAGTTTGCCAAGGCCGCCGGGTGCCGCGTGATTTCGACGTCATCCTCTGATGCGAAGCTTGAGCGCCTCAAGGAACTCGGCGCCGATCACGTGATCAATTACAAGGATACGCTTGACTGGGGCAAAGCCGCCAAGGCGCTGACCGGCGGGCGGGGTGTGGATGAAGTGGTCGAGATCGGCGGACCGGAAACGCTGGCGCAGTCCATTGCTGCATCCCGTCCCGGTGGACACATTTCGCTGATCGGCGTGCTGACAGGGGTGTCCGGGGAGGTCCCGACAGCGGCCCTGTTCTCTTTGAACATCACGCTGTCGGGGATAACGGTCGGATCCCGCCGGCATCAGGAAGACATGATTGCCGCCATCGAGGCCAACGGCATCAAGCCTGTGCTGGACAAGGATTTCCCGCTTGTCGAAATTGCTGATGCCTTTGCCCATCAGGCCAGCCAGCAGCATTTCGGCAAGATTACATTGAGCCTCTAGCTCGCAATATATTGCGCACCATTCACCGTCATGGTGGCGCCAGTGATGAAGGCCGCTTCATCGCTGGCGAGGTAGGCACACATCGAGGCGATCTCTTCGGCCTTGCCAAGGCGGCCGACCGGGATCGTCGCGATGATTCCCTCAAGGACTTTCTCCGGGACGGCCTGGACCATTTCCGTGTCGATATAGCCAGGACAGACCGTGTTCACGGTAATGCCTTTCTTGGCGCCTTCCTGGGCAAGGGCCTTGCTGAGCCCAATCAGGCCGGCCTTGGCGGCGGAATAATTGGCCTGGCCGAACTGGCCTTTCTGGCCGTTGATGGAAGAGATGTTGATGATGCGGCCCCAACCGCGCTCACGCATGCCTTCCCAGACCTGGCGCGTCACATTGAACGCAGACGTCAGGTCGATGTCGATCACCTGCTGCCATTGCTCGCGAGTCATCTTGTGAAACGGCGCATCCCGGGTGACGCCGGCATTGTTCACCACGACATCAACCGGCCCCAGATCCTTTTCGATCTGAGCCAGGCCTTCCGTAACGGCATCATAATCCGCGACATCGAACTTGTAGCATTTGATGCCGAGTTCTTTCGCGCATTCATCCGCGGCCTGCTGGTTGCCGGCGAAGTTTGCTGCAACCGCATATCCCTTGGTCTTCATGGTTTCACTGATCGCTCGCCCGATACCGCGCGTGCCTCCAGTGACCAGAGCTACTCTAGTCATCACGTATTTCCTCCCGTGTGGTTTGACGTGGATCAGCTAGCCATTCTGCTGCATCGATAGCAATAGCGCATTGGTCGCAGGGAGAATTTGTGCCAGACTTGTTGCATAGCACAAAAATTGCTTCGCAAATCCATGAAGCAGAGGGCAGGACATGGCCAAAGGGAATGGATCAGACGATCTGATCATCATCAAGAAGTATGCGAACCGTCGTCTCTACGACACGTCGACCTCCTCCTATGTGACGCTGGACCATCTGTCCGAACTCGTCCGGGAAGGGCGCGACTTTGAGGTACGGGATGCGAAATCCGGAGAGGATCTGACCCGTCAGGTCCTCACGCAGATTATTTTCGAGAACGAGACAAAGGGCGAAGGCGCGCTGCCGCTGAACTTCCTGCGACAGTTGATCGGGTTCTATGGCGGCGGGGCACAGACTTTCCTGCCCTCCTATCTCGAAATGTCGATGAACAGCTTCTCCGAGGCGCAGAAGGAATGGCGCAAGGCTGCCAATCCGATGAACATGTTCGAGCAGCAGGCCAAGCGCAACATGTCCATGTTCGAAGAGGCGATGAAACTGTTCATGCCGACGCTGAAGAATGCGCAGTCCCGGAATGAGACATCTTCCCTCAATCCGATGATGGAATACCAGGCCGAGGCGCTGGCCAACATGCAGGCCCAGATGGCTGCGATCCAGAAGCAGCTTTCAGACCTCTACAGCAAGGACTGACCGGAAACGAAAAAGGGCCCGCCAGCTGGCAGGCCCTTTTCTGCTTTCGGTTTGCCCCGCGTCTACATTTCACCGACGCCGAAATCGCGGCGTGCCGAGACGATCGTGACGACGACGCCTGCCAGCACGTCCAGCAAGGTCATCGACATCAGGATGAAGAAGGTGGATGTCGCGAAGTTCGGCAAGAGCAGGAACTGGATCAGGCAGACGATGAACAAGATCATCGAGACCGCGTGATTGATAATCGTCGACGTCCCTGTCGAGGTCGATTTCAGGATTTCCAGGAACAGGAAGACCACGGCCAGCAACAGGATCGCATCGCCCTTGGTCAGGATCCAGTCGACGCCGGAAATCATCGGCAGGCCCATAAACCGGTCATTCAGGAGCGACAGGATCGGCGCGGAATCCGCGCGGACAATTTCGCCGAATTCATTGGCCATTTCGACCGAGCCGCCAAAGCCGATGGCGAGAAGGTTGTAGAGTGCTACCGGGATGACCAGCAGTGGGAAGATTCCGAAGATTGCGCGCATGAGTGTCCCCTTCTTGGTTTTGCCGCCAGAGGCGCCCTTTTCCTGACGCTTCTGTTCCCGTCTTGCGATCGCCGCACCTGAGATTGCCAATTTGGTGTTGCGATCCATCGCGGACTTACCCGTCCTTTGTCTGCATTAAAATCACGTTTACCGTAATGGTCCGCCAGATGCGAGGGACTTCTGTGACGTTAAAACCCGTGTGTGAGGAAAACGCGAAACGTTGCATCCGCTGATCCGGACGTCAGACCCACCAGGGCGCTCGTCCGCAAGGTCAGGGATGGGGTCAGGGGCAGCGAGACGAAAGGCCCGGCAAGATGGCTCTGCTGTGACACCGGCAGAAGGTCGCTGGCGCGGCCATAAGAGTTATAGACCTCCGCGCCGATATCGACTCCGCCCTCCAGCCGGTGGCTGAGGTCGCCCCGCGTTTGCAGGAAGGTGCCAGACTCGCGCCCGGATCCGGTCTGCATGCTTGCAATGGCCGAAACCCGTGCCCGCACGTCGTCCGTCAGTTGCACCTGGTTGAGCCAGTGCAGCGCAATCTGGCCCGGTCGGCCGCTGTCCCGCAGCCGCACGTCCAGTCGCAAACCGGATGCCCATCGCGCGCCGTCCGGTGTGGCCTGCCAGCGCACTTCGCCCTGGACATAGTCGAAATCCACGGTGCGGGCCTCTGTCTTGCGCGCCTGGATCACGCCCCTGACGGCGAATGATCCTGTAAACGCATGGTTCACATGAATCCGCTGCGCGAGCCCATTCTGATCCGGCTCATACGCCGCACGATACCCGACCGAACGGGCGCCTTCGGTGATCTCGGGGCCCGAGATACCGCTTGTCAGCTGCGCAGCGGCAGGGCTGCCAAGCCAGAATGTTGCAAGGCTGAGGAGGAAGGGGAGAAGGAATCGCATCGGGCCTGTATGGGGGTTTTAAAAGCGTCTTGAAAGGTACAAAAGCACGGATTTGCAGCACCCAAAGCCGGACTGGCGCACGCCATCCGGGTATCCCTTTGGTCGGCCCAAAGAGCCGTCGGCGCAGCGGGCGCCGTGGCGCTCCGCCTTGGATTTGTAATGG
>CAJXOF010000022.1 GCA_913057945.1 uncultured Hyphomonadaceae bacterium
GATCTACACACTGCATATCGTCGGCAGCGTCAGATGTGTATAAGAGACAGCCCTTATACAGGGTGTATGCACCTAGGGTAGACAAAACCCATGCTCGTCCCGTGCCAAAGAATAATTCCGAGTATACTCCGTGGCTGTATACTCTGCAATCAATTCATGTCGCAAAATGCGACTACGCCAAATCTTTGCTGCCAACCTAAGGGCGAGACGGAACGCAAGAGGCCTCTCCCAAGAAGACTTGGCCGATCTGGCGGAAATTGATCGAACCTATGTCAGTCTGCTGGAGAGGTGCGAATATAGCGCTTCGCTAGACGTAGTGGAGCGAATAGCAGTCGCCCTGAATGTAGATGCGAGCGAATTGCTAGCCCCAAGTCATAAGTAGGCTGCGAGCTGAAGCTGTATTTTGGGGGCTCCATTGTCCCGAAGGCGGTCTTTAGATTGAAAGATATGTAGTTTCGACAAGCATTGAGTCGATTTAGCATGGGCGCTTTGGAAGGTAGTTGCTTGCCATGATAGGGCGCGACTACTCTGATAGTTGTTAAGGACTTCAGCTTATGTATCTAGCATGGCATTGAATTTTAATTGAAGTGATTCGGCTTTTGCAATGGCAAGACAAATACCAACACAGAATATGGTGCAAGCGGCTGAGGAAGCGATTTCTCAGGTATCTAGGCAAGTCAAATTCACGATCGCTGAATATCCAATATCTCTCTATGTTGAACGCTTCAAAAGCGACACGGAGGATCGATATTTCGTCCCTGAGTACCAACGAAACCTATCTTGGAAACCATCTCAGCAATGTGAATTTATTGAATCGTTAATTGTAGGCCTGCCAGTGCCGTTCCTTTTCTTCTACCAAACAGCAGACGGTCGGATGGAAATTGTAGATGGCTCCCAGCGTATGAGAGCTATGCGCGCGTTTCTAAAAGAAGGTCTCGCTCTACGCGATCTCGGACTTGTACCGGAATTGGAAGGATTCAAGTTTACTGACTTGCCGCCCGAGCGGCAGAACAAACTCGAAGACGTCACCATACGAACCATCGTTCTCGATACTAGCACTGATCCTGCTACGCGAGCGGAAATGTTTGCGAGAATCAACAAGGGCGGGACAGAAGCCAATGAAGCTGAAATTCGGCGTGGTTCCCTTCCAGGACCAGTAACATCCTTGATTTTGAGTCTTGCCGAGCATCCTAATTTTGTCGCGCTGACACCATTTACCGACAAAGCCGTCCTCAGCCGCGAACGCGAAGAGCTCGTTACGCGGTTTTTCGCCTATACTGAGACCTATGATACGCCGACCCGTCCTTTTGCGACCTATCGTGACCGGCCAAAAAAGTATCTCTATGAATACCTCGATCGGGCCAATCGAGATGCTCTGGCTGACCCTCAATTGTTGGAGCGTATGCGTGATGAATTTCTCCGTGTCCTTGACTTTGTCAGCCGCTCGTTCGATCTCGGTTTTCGTAAATCTCAAAACGCGCGCACCGTACCACGCGTGCGCTTTGAAGCCATCGCTGTTGGCACGGCTCTCGCGCTTCGTGAACAGCCTAATCTCGCACCAGATACTAATCTCGTTACCGAGCGCATGAAGGCTGCCGAATTTGACAAGCTTGTGGTTTCGGACGGGGCTAATGTTCGCTCCAAATTGGTTGGACGGATCGAATTAGTAAGGGACGCACTGTTGGCACGATGAGCGGATTAACCACTGAACTTATTGAGCGACGCGAAGAGTTCGATACGCATCACACACTGGCCCACGCATTGGAATCGCGCCTGATTCAGGGCGAGCCACTCTCGCTTGGAAGGGTCGCCCTATCGGCACGCCATGTCAGCACCCTCAAGTCAGGGTTAATTGTTCATATGTACAATGTGGAAGAGGCCATCATGTCCCAAATCGTTCGCCAAGTAGGCCGAGCGATTAGATCATCGACACCTCGAACTTGGACCGAAAACACGCTTCGAGAATGGCTTCGCGCTAGCGCTTTAAGCACGACTGAAGGAGGCGAAGACACGCGGCTCCAAGCCGCTCACCGAACATTCGCGGCGCTTGTTTTCGAGAAAGAGTTAGAGACAAAAGATCCCAAAAAGCCGTCTGGCACTTGGTCAGACAAACTTATCTACCGGTTCGCTGAAAGACTTGGGGTCAGACTTGAATTTCCAGCGGACATATATCGCCGTCTACAACCGGAACCGCACTGGGGAGACAGAAGCCCCTTGGAATTTCTCGCGGATCTTCGTAATGCCCTAGCACACGGGCGACAGTCATTCGAGACAGGGGCCCGCAATCTGACACTTGAACGAATTGGCGAACTCGCAGATATAACGTTCGAGTTTCTAAGCCATACGATCGACGGCTTTGAAGCCCATTTGATTGGTAACTTGCACTTAAGGTCCGTAGATGCCGCGTGAACCTGATATTGCTGCCGTTGATCTTTTTTGCGGGGCCGGTGGACTCACGCATGGGCTTGAGCTTGCCGGCATCAAGGTCAATCTCGGCGTTGATATCGATCCAGCTTGCGAACACCCGTTCAAGGTCAATAATTGTGCCCAGTTCTTGCGAGCCGATGTCAATACGCTGGCCCCGTCAACCGTAGCCGCGGAGTTAAACAAAAGTGCGATATCATTGCTTGCCGGATGTGCGCCATGCCAGCCCTTTTCAACTTATTCGCGGGCTTCGAAAAAGTCGAAACGCGACGCCTCTCTTCCGGATGGCGACGATTGGCAGTTAGTTGAACGCTTTGGCGATCTTATTACTGAGCTTAAGCCCGATCTGGTCACAATGGAAAATGTGCCGCCACTTGTGGATCAGCCAGTGTTTCGCACGCTGCTAGAGCAATTGAGTGGCTACAATGTAGACTTCGCAGTTATAGACTGCCCGAGAATAGGCCTTCCGCAGCGCCGCAAGCGACTAGTGCTCGTTGCTTCCCGGTTGGGCCCCATCAACCTTCCGGACTTTAACGCGCCCCAAACAAACGTTAGGGATACAATCGGTGACTTACCCTCACTCTTGGCCGGTGAGGTAGACCCCCATGACAGGCTTCACAGGGCTAGTCGGCTCAGTGATTTAAACATGCGCCGCATCAAAGCATCCAAACCGGGCGGTACGTGGCGGGACTGGCCTATTGATCTACGAGCAGAATGTCACCAAAAGGATACTGGCGCAACCTATCCTTCAGTCTACGGACGGATGGATTGGGATGAACCCTCCCCAACTATAACGACGCAGTGTTTTGGATACGGCAATGGCCGCTTTGGACATCCGGAACAGCACCGTGCGATTACCTTAAGAGAAGCGGCTATGCTCCAAGGCTTCCCCCGCGAATATGAATTTCTTCCTGCGACTGAACCTGTCAGTTTCGCAAGACTCGGAAAATTGATTGGCAATGCAGTGCCGGTAAAGCTCGGTGAGGTTATCGGCAAGCTAATGAAGGAACATGTTCGCAACTTTCATTAGCGCCCAATTATTCGCGTAACATATTCGATTTGTTCGCTAATGCGCTCCTGATTTACCTGATACTCGAACGGATCCTTTTGCAATCAAAGGGGACTTGCACACTTTCGGTACATGATTAATTCCCGGCCCGGTAAGTCAGGCGGAATGTGAAATACTCATCCAGGGTCGTCGCCTGAATATGATGACGATCCCCGGAAAGTTTCAGGCTGCCGCCACCACATTGCGCCAGATCCCTGATGAAGCGCTCGGCCTGCTCATCCACTGGCAAACCGGTCTGGGCAGCAAGCTCGCCTATAAAGAATTGAAGCATGGCAAACTGGGTCGCCTGGCGGTCCCGACTGAGGGCGACAGTCTCTCCATTGAGCACCACCGAGAGGGTCTCACCGCTTCGGAAATGCGGAGACAGAAATACAAAATGGACAATCCGGTTGTCCTGATAGCCGACTTCCAGCCATGCGCCGTCAAACGAATACAGGGCGCATGCGTCGAAGGGACAGACCGCGACAGCTTGGGCATCCAGCCTGGCGTTTCTCAAGAATGTCTCGAACTTGCTGCGGCTGAGTCCATCACCCGCTGCCAACCCGTCGCGCCATGATATGTAGACGGCTTCGAGATCTGCCCGATCAATTGGCGCGCGCGCATTGCCGATCAGCCAGAACAAGGCATTGTCCAATGCGGAGGGAGCCGTGAGCCCGACCGCTGCCGGACCGACTTTCAGGTCCTGGAAAATCGCCCGCCGACTGAGCGCATGCGGGTGTGTGATCTCGAATTCCGCTGCAATGCGTTGCGATACATTCTCGACCTCTTTGCGAGACAGGAGCGGAGGCCGCGCCGGCACAATGTCCAGGATGTCTTCGAAATCGAAGAAGCCTTCCACGCCGCCATCGCCACACACCCTGTTGGGGACATAATCTATCTGAATAGCATGAGCGTACGGAAAGACGCCGCGCAAATTGTCGAGGCGCTTCGCCAGGGTGAAATCTGAAAAGAACCGGCGCGCAAACTCCTGGTAAAGAACAAATTCCTCGCGCGCCCCTTCAAGCTCGAGGTCCCGCCCGGTTCTGATCGCGGCATCGATCTTGTGAGCTGCAAATTCATCGGCATCCCGCTCTTCCTGAAGAGCAGATCCCAGCCGGTCGTCATCAAATGCCCCATCGATGAATGCGCTGACCCCACCCCGGTTGATATGATACAGTTCGTGAGACAGGGGTCCGTACAAATATCCTGCCAGCGGCAAGGACACGCCAGCCTGCATGGGGTAGTCTCGCGGGCCTTTGCTTGTCCCGGCTTCAAGAAATTTTATCGGACCGACAAGATGGGAGTTATACTCTCTCATCAGGACCGCAGCTTCCGGATTTGTGAAGATCGTCGCCATCTTCACGAAGATCTCTTCGCGAAAATCAGGGTCGGTCAATTCACGATGGACACGGACGAGTTCTTCGCCCTCACCCGATAGCGCCCCATTGATCCAGCCTTGGGTGTTTGCAAGCTGCCGAATGCGCATCTGCTCCATAAAGACACGCAGGAGGCCCTCATCTTGCGCGTTGCCATACATCTCGATGTCCGATGACATCCGGGCATTTCCTGCGACTGTCGAATTCAGGAGCAGAAGATCGATGAAACGCCTGTCGACAAGGACGAAACGGCCTGACACCGATAGGAAATTCCCCTTCGCTGCCTGGGCAAGCGGCGCGTCGCTTCGCGTTGTATCAATGACCAGAAGGCCGATTTCGCCGGGCTGCGGCATTTCATTCACCCGAAACCGGGCAAAGTCGCCGTCGATAGACGCAAGCGCTGCAACAGCTTCTTCGACAAGAGCGGTATAGTGCGCATCAACCGCCGGTGTTTGGATCAAGGATTGAGCCTGCGCGGCATACTCATCCGAGAACCGATCGGGCGCAGTCGAATAGCGGTATACAAAAAAGGCCGCCGCGCAGGCGATCAAGGCGAGGACGGGTATCCAGCGCGGCACGTCATGCCCGCCTGTATATGAGAGATGTCACATTCTCCCAGAAATACCCGTTCTGGAAACACAGGAGGAAAACAATCGTTTCCGACTCGATTTTTGCGATATCCGGATAGAACCCGCTCACAATCAGTGGCGCCAATATACACGAGCCAATGACAGCATGTCGGTCGCGCAGGGCTTCAGACCAGGAGATATCCGGCTTTCCAAGCAGCCGGGGTATGGTGAGCGATCCGAATACGCCAAGCGCTGTGCCACTGATAATCAACAGAAGAAAGGCTATACCGCGCAAAATGGGGCTGATGTCCATGAACCCGTCTATGCTCGTATCGATACCGAGAAACAGAAAGCGCGCGACAGTGGGAATGGCGACCACAAAGAAGAGCGCAAGCAATAGCCGGATCATCTCACAATCTCCCCCACCAAGAGTCGAAAATTACTCAACAAAAATAGGCGACCCTATGTCAACCGAAACCGGGCTTGAGAATTTGGCCTCAGGTCAGACCTGTTTTGGTTTACAGGGAATTTTTAGCCAACCCATTCTCTTTGTGTCACGCACCGGCTTTCAGGAGAATATCGCCAATATGTCTCACATTTTTGCTGCCGTTCGGGCGGAAGTCGTGGCATCGTCAGGCTCTTGTTCCTCTGTCTGGTTTCACCCCGATATCCGACACGAGCTGAGAGATATAGGAGAGTTTCTGGGAGTCGGCAGGGCTGTCGCAAGACTTGGTTAACCTTGATCTTCAAGATGCGGGGCTTGCAGTGACGCTCCGGCGGGCTGCATGTCTTCCTGAAACTGTCTCCTGCAAGGATTGACTGTCTATGCCTGCCGTGAAGCTGCCTGACTTGCCTGTTTCCTTCTCCCTAGCGCAGATCATTGCGCGCGATCTCGGTGTGCGCGCGGCGCAGGTCGAGGCCACCATTGCCCTGATCGAGGAGGGTGCGACCATTCCCTTCATCGCCCGCTACCGCAAGGAACGTACGGGCGGCCTGGATGATACCCAATTGCGGACGCTGGCCGAACGGTTTGCCTATCTGACCGAGTTGCAGGCGCGGCGCGAGACCATTCTCGCGTCTGTTTCCGAACAGGGAAAGCTGACGCCGCCCCTGGAACGTGCCCTGTGGGCGGCCGAGACGAAGGTCGAGCTGGAAGATCTGTATCGCCCCTACAAGCCGAGGCGCCGGACCCGGGCGATGATCGCCCGCGAACAGGGGCTTGAGCCCCTGGCGGACAAGCTGCTCGCCTGCGCAGGCGATCCGGAAACCCTCGCGGCTGCCTTCATGGACTCCGCGACAGGGGTCGCGACCGTGGCAGCGGCGCTGGAAGGCGCACGCGACATCCTCATTGAACGGATGGCCGAGACGCCGAGCCTGGCGCGCCATGCCCGCGAGACCGTCTGGACCGCAGGTGAGCTGAGATCGCGCCTCGTCAAGGGCAAGCAGGCGGAGAAATTCCGGGACTATGCCGAGTTTGCCGAACCCCTCGAGAAAATGCCCTCGCACCGCGCGCTCGCCATGCTACGCGGGGAAAAGGAGGGCGTGCTGAAAGTGGGCGTCGGACTCCAGGCGCGCAAGGCGGATACGCCGCGTCAGGCCATCGCCCGCATCTGTCAGGAATTCAGCCTGCCTGCGTCTGGCCGTGCGGGGCATCGCTGGATGCAGGACACGGCGGAAAAAGCCTGGTCGACCAAGCTCGCCAAATCCGGCGCGTCTGACTCCCTGGCAAGGCTGAAGGCCCGCGCCGAGACCGAGGCCATTCAGGTCTTTTCCGGCAATCTGAAGGATTTGCTCCTGGCCGCGCCGGCCGGGAAGAAGACCGTCATGGGCATCGATCCGGGCATCCGCACCGGGTGCAAGATTGCCGTCGTTGATGCGACCGGAAAACTGCTCGACACCGCCACGGTCTATCCTCATGCACCGCGCAATGACCGGGCCGGCGCCCTGGCCGTGATGGCACGGCTCGCCGCCAAGCATGGGGTCGATCTTGTCGGGGTCGGAAACGGCACGGCAGGCCGGGAAACCGATGCGCTCGTGGCCGAACTGGGCAAGACGGCCCCTGACCTCACGCTTGCAAGCCTCATGGTGTCCGAAGCCGGGGCTTCGGTCTATTCTGCCTCACAGCTGGCCGCCGACGAATTTCCAGGCCTTGATGTCAGCTTGCGCGGCGCGGTCTCGATTGCCCGGCGTCTGCAGGACCCGCTCGCGGAACTCGTCAAGATCGATCCCAAGGCCATTGGGGTGGGCCAGTACCAGCATGATGTCGACCAAAACGCCCTGGCCCGCTCGCTGGACGCGGTCGTCGAGGATTGCGTGAATGCGGTGGGGGTGGACGTCAACACCGCCTCTGCCCCCCTGCTCACCCATGTCTCCGGCCTCAACGCGACCCTGGCCAGCAATATCGTCGCCTTCCGTGACCAGAACGGGCCCTTCCAGACCCGCAGGCAGCTCATGAAAGTGGCCCGCATGGGCGCCAAGAGCTTCGAGCAATCGGCCGGCTTCCTGCGGATTGTGGATGGCAGGGACCCGCTCGACGGCTCCGCCGTCCACCCGGAATCCTACCCCCTCGTGGAAAAGATTGCGAAGGCGACCGGGCAAACGGTCAAATCCCTGATTGGCAACAAGCCTGTCCTGTCGCGGCTCAAGCCAGAGGATTTTGCCGATCAGGTCTTCGGGGTCCCGACCGTGTGGGACGTCATCGCCGAACTCGAAAAGCCCGGCCGCGATCCACGGCCGGATTTCCAGACAGCCAGCTTCAAGGACGGCGTGCATGCGATCACCGACCTCGATCCTGGCATGAAACTGGAAGGCGTCGTGACGAATGTGACCGCCTTCGGCGCCTTTGTGGATATCGGGGTCCATCAGGATGGGCTGGTCCACATTTCCCAGCTATCGGATCGTTTCGTCGACTCCCCGCGCGATGTGGTCAAGGCGGGCGACGTCGTACAGGTGCGGGTCCTGGACGTGGATCTCGAGCAGAAGCGGATCAGCCTCAGCATGAAATCCCCTGCCGACGCCGTCACAAGCCCTGCGTCCCGAAAGTCCCCCTCAGCGCCAGACCGCAAAGCTGGCAAACCGGCCGCCCAGCCGCACACGAGCAGCCCCTTCGACGTGCTGAAAACTCTCAAACCCTGACCAGGGGTCAGCCTGACCGATGCCTCCTTCCGACCGCGCTGGGTTTGAGAGCCGGCACGGTTTCCAGGCAGACATGCCGGTGATCAGAGGGCGGCGCGGATCTCCAGGGCCGCGTTCGGCAAGGGCCGCTGCAGGCGGAGGCTCTTGTCTCCGCCGCCGAGCCATTCGAGGCAGTCACTTGGGTCATGCAATATGACCGGCATGGCCTTTTCATGCACGGGGCGCACCACATCATTCGCCTCGGTCGTGAGGAAGGCGTAAAGCTCCCAATTGCGCTCTTCTTTTGAGCGACGTGACTTGCCAGGCTGCTCTGCCAGGCGTTCCCCGTGCCAGGGACGCCAGATGCCGGCAAAGAAGGCGACCGGACGCTCGGGGACGCTGAACCAGGTCGAGTCCCGGACAGGTTCGGCAAAGGCCGTGAAAGGCACGAGACAGCGATATGCCGGCTCCATCAGCCAGTCCCGGTTCACGTCCCGCCACCAGCGGCTGTCCAGATTGCGGATATTGGTAATCGGCTGGCGCTGGTTCGGGATCGGCGGAAAGCCCCAGCGCAGCAGGGCGAGCTCGCATCCGCCGGATGTGTGGTTTCTTATGATCGGCGCATCCTGGTCGGGATAGATGTTCTCCTGGGGAATGAGGTTGTCGGTCGCCGGTGTGGTCACGAGCTCCCGGTCAAGCAGGCGCATGAAGGCGCGTATCTCCGCAACGGAGCCCCATTGGGCATATCGGTTACACATGAAAACAGTGAAATTCGTCTTGTGGAGAATAGCAAGCGCTTGACGCATGTTCCTGTTTCGTTCTTTTTGTCGTGTTTTCCAGAAGGGAGACATGAAGATGCGAAAGCCCGAGACGATCGAGAGCCTGTATCTGGATTTTGACGGCTTCTTTGCCTCGGTCATGCAGCAGGCCATGCCCGCCCTGCGCGGCCGGCCGGTCGGGGTAATCCCGTTCGAGAGCGATGCGGCCGACAGCACGGTCGTCATTGCCTGTTCCAAGGAAGCCAAGGCGATGGGGTGCCAGAATGTCATGCCCGTGCCGGAGGCCCGCCGGATCTGTCCGGAGATCGTGCTGGTGACGCAGCGCCCGGACCTGTTTCGCCGGGCGCACAACACGCTTCTGAATGAGATCGCCTGCGAGATCCCGATCGAGACCGTCAAATCCATTGATGAGCTTTGTTGCCGCCTGGATCCGGGGGACCGGCGCGCCCCGGAAGACCTGGCGGATCGATTGAAGCACCGCATCTCTGAGAATGTCGGTCCCTATATCACCTGCTCGATCGGCTTTGCCGCCAATCGGCTCCTGGCCAAGACCGCCTGCAAGATGGACAAGCCGAATGGCACGACAATCTGGCATCCAGGCGACATGCCCGCGCCCTTGCTGAGCGTGCCCCTGGAAGACATTTCCGGGATCGGCGCGCGATTGCAGGTCCGGCTGGAGCGCGCCGGCATTACCAGCATGCAGGCCTTGCTGGCCACACAGCCCAAACAGCTCCGCAATCTCTGGGGCAACGTCAATGGCGAGCGCATGTGGTACGCGCTCCATGGCTATGATGTGAAGGCGGTGCCGACCTCGCGGGGCATGTATGGGCATGGCCGGGTCCTGTCGCCCGGATGGCGGACGCCGGACAAGGCAGAAGCCTGTTCGCGTCTCTTGCTGATGAAGGCGGCGCGCCGGATGCGCCGGGACGGGTATTATGCCCGCCGCCTGTATCTGTGGCTCGACATCAGGGGGCGCGGCTGGTTCGGCGAACACACACTGCCGAGCGTCCATGACGATCACGCTTGTCTGGCGGCCCTCAAGACAATCTGGGCCCGCGCCCGGCACCAGATCGGACGCAAATCCCAGATCATCCGGGTCGGGGTGACCCTGCTGGACCTGGTCCCGGCCAGAAACCGCCAGCTCGACCTGCTCACCGATGATGATGACGCCTGCCAGCGCTGGGAGACGCTGACCCATACGATTGACGGCCTGAACAGCCGGTTTGGAAAACGGGTCGTGACCCTGGGAGAATGGACGCCGCCACCGGGCGGGTTCACCGGCGGCAAGATCGCCTTCACGCGCATCCCCAGCGCGGAGGATTTCTGGTGAGCTGGCTGACAGACATGCGCCTGACGGATCTCGATGAAAGCCAGCTCCTGGAGGCAAATTGTGTGAGATGCCTGCACACCTGGCTGCAAAGTCCGACGCATCTCCTGATCAAGGTGGACCATCGGGACGTGTATCTGGATGAAGTGGCGACGCATCTTGCCTGCCCGCGCCCGGGCTGCCGGCATGTCGGGGTGCGGCTGGCGCTTGTGCGCAATGATGACACGAGCGGCTTTGTGGGCGGCATGCCATAAGGCCCCGGCCGGAGCGAAATCAGGCGCGAGCGCCGCCGAAAAACGTCTGGATGCAAGGAGATAGCACAATTATTCTCCTTTAGGTTTACATTGGATTCTATCTTGCACATGTGTCCGCAAGGAGGGCTGGCCATGTCGACATGTCCCGATGCGCCACACATGGATCTGGAATCCTATGCCTATACGCTCACCCTGTCGCGCAGCCGCTGGGCCTGGGAATTCCTGCGGCGCAATCCGGACTTCCTGGCCGACGCCGGCCGGGAGCCGCCCGGCACACTCTCCATCCGCAAGGCCTGTCCCCGCACCCTGCTCGTCAAGCCACGCACGGACCAGGTTGCGGCAGACCGCTGGGGGCTCGCCTTCTTTCCGGATCCGGCGGCAAATGGCTATGACGCCCTCGCCTTCTGGTCTGCGGCCCGCTTCCCGCGGCAGGTCCAGCTCCAGGTCTCTCCGGCCATGCCGGGAGAGCGATGCGAGATCTATGAGCGCACGCGCAAGCTCTGCGACATCGTTCATCTGGTGGACATGGCCGGCCGGGAACATCTCCTCGTCAAGGGCAATGGCCATATCGTGCAGGTGCAATGTTCCGGCCTGTCCCTGCTCACCCTGGATCCGGTCCGGCTTGGCTTCCTCATTCGCGGGGTCGACACCTTCCAGCGGCGCGTCAACCTGCTGGCCGAAGCGCAGCGCGTATATGGCGACGCCGCCTCCCAGGCCAGGCTGACCTGGACCCGGACCCGGCTCGCCTTGCGCAATGCGCTGATCGCCTGGGATTGTCAGCAGGAAGGCCTGTCGCTTCGCCAGACAGCCTGCGTGATCCATGGCCCCGAACGCGCCCTTGCGGCCTGGTCTGGCCCGAGCCGGGCCATGAAGGATGAAATGCGCCGGGCCCGCAAGCGGGCTTACAATCTGGTCCATGGCGGCTATCGCCATTTGCTTTCACGCGCGCCCTCAGGCCGCCGGACACTCTGACGGCCGGGCAGCGTCCTCAGGCCCGGTCTTCCCCCCGGCCCGCTGGCGCGGGGCGCTTCGGATCCTTCAGGCCGACTGTGCGTCTTCGGGCCTGCGACTGGCCCGGCATCGTCTCCGGTCCCCGGCCGTCCCGTCCGGGACAGCCGGGGCTGCGGGGGCTCGCCGGCCGGGGGCCGCACACCGCGCTTCCCACTGGCCTTGCGGCCAGAGGGGTCACGGGTGCGTGGCCTGACCTGAGTTCAGGAAGCCGGAATCTCCTGCAGCAGCCCTTTGCTGTAGCGATGGGCGTCCTGACGCGCGAATCCGATCTGCTGGCAGAACGCCTCTGCGATGTCGGCACCCTCCTCCACGATCAGGTCGATTGTCCGGGCCCCGCGTGCGGCCAGCCAGAGGCCCGCCTCTTCCATCATCTCCCGGCCATGGCCGTGCAGCCGATGCGCCGGGGCGACCGCGAGACATCGGACCCAGCCATGATCTCCCGCGAGTCCGGTCATGACACTTGCGACCAATTGGGTCCCGACATGGCCGACCAGCAGGGTGCGAGACCGGTCCATGAGGGCCCGGTCGAGCTGCTCCGCCGTCCTTGGCGCGGCGGGATCCAGCGCGCAGCTCTCCCAGAGCCGGGTCAGGCGGGTCCGGTCAGATGGGCGGATGTCTCGGACATAGAGGGTCATGACCCAACCGGTCTCGGTGATTCCCCAGGTTTTGGCCAGCCTCGGGCGGGTCGGGCCGCAGCCTTCGCCAGGGCGCGCCGCACGCCGCAGGGACTCCCGGTCAGGCGGAGGGGGGCGGACGACCGGTCTGCCCGGACCCGCCGGGTGCGCAAGGCGACGGGTCTGAAGGCGTCCTGAAATATCCCTTGTCTCCTACCTTTCCGCCTTGCGCGCCCGGCTAAGGGTCCGGCCTGCCGGCCTTCTCGCCGCCCACCCCCGCCTGATGCGGGAGGGATGTTTGGGCGGAGAGACGAGACCTGACGCCATGACCCACACGCCCCTCTCACCCTCCCGTGCAGCCGGCGCTGCACCCACACCTGCACAGCGGCCGCGCATCTATGTGGCCTGCCTTGCCGCCTACAATAATGGCTGCCTGCATGGACGCTGGATCGTCGTCACCACGCCCGACGAAATCATGTCCGAGGTCCGCGCCATGCTGGCGGACTCGCCGCTGCCCGATGCCGAGGAATGGGCGATCCATGATCATGAAGGCTTTGAAGGCGCGCACCTGTCGGAATATGCGAGCTTCGAGACGGTTTGCGACCTGGCGGACTTCCTTGCCGAGCATGGCAGGCTCGGCGCTTTGGTCCATCGCCATTTTGGCCATGACCTCGAACAGGCCCAGGCGGCCTTCGAGGATTATGCAGGCGGCTATCGCAGCCGCGCGGAGTTTGCCGAACACCTGCACCGCGACACCGGCACCGAAATCCCCGCCGCGCTTGAATACTATATCGACTGGTCGGCGCTTGCCCGCGACATGGAGCTCAGCGGCGACGTGATGGTGGTCGAGACCGGGTTCGAAGACGTGCACGTCTTCTGGACGCGGTGAGCGCCATGGCGCGCCCCGTTCTCACCCTCATCGTCATCGAGGGGCGGATCACGGACATCTGGATCGATGGGCGCGGCCCCGAGCTCATCATCCATGATTATGATTGGGGGGTCACCGACCCCGATGCGTGCCGCGACCGTGACGGCCACCCCTTCTCGAGAATCACTTGGAGACAACCCGTGTGGAAGCTCGGCCTCTCCCTCTACCCGCCAGAAAAGGAGATTTCTCATGGCACAGACTGACCTGAAACATATCCCGCTCGACCAGCTGCGGATTTCGAAACTCAACATGCGACATGGGCGCAGGAAACCGGACGTTTCCGATATATTGCCCTCCATTCGCGAAAGCGGCTTGCGCCAGACCCTGCTGGTCCGGCGCGAAGGCAAATCCTATGGCGTCATTGCCGGACGCCGCCGCTTCTTTGCCCTGAAGGAAATTGCGAAGGAGACCGGCGAGACGCCGCTCGTCCCCTGCGCCATCATGACGGAAAAGGATGCGGCCTCCGCCATTGCGGCGTCCGTCATCGAGAATGTCGGACGCCTGCCGGCCACCGAGATGGAGCAATATGAAGCCTTCAAGCGGCTTTATGAGGAAGGCAAGCCGGTGGAGGATATCGCGACCTTTTTCGGGGTGACTGAGCTTCTGGTGCGGCGTGTGCTCGCCCTCGCCTCGCTCGCCGGGCCGATCCGGAAACTCTACGCCGAGGACGAGCTTGACCGTGAAACGATCCGTGCCCTGACGCTTGCCACGCCCGAGCAGCAGGCTGAATGGCTGCGGCTCTGGGAGAGCGAAACAGACCGCGCGCCCATGGGACGATCCTGCAAGGCATGGATCACGGGCGGGACCACGATCACGACCGACAAGGCCCTGTTCGACCTCGAGACCTATGAGGGTCTGATCACGGCAGACCTGTTCGGCGAGCAGGGCGTGTTCGCCGATGCCGACCAGTTCTGGGCTGCGCAGTCGGCAGCGCTTGCGCAGCGGATCGAGGCTTACAGGAAAGACGGCTGGCGGGATGTCATCTGTCTTGAACGCGGGGCTTATTTCCACCGATGGGATCATGTCCGATGCGCCAAGGAGGATGGCGGCAAGGTCTTCATCGAAATCCGCCATGACGGCACGACGACCTTCCATGAGGGGCAGATCAGCTCAGTCGAGGCCCGCAAGCGTGAGCGGTCCGCAATGGGCGAAGGCGATAGTGTTCCGGCAGCGATCCGGCCTGAAATGTCCGGCCCGCTGGCAGACTATATCCTGCTCCACCGCCACGCTGCTGCGCAGGCGAGCCTTGCCACAGCCCCTGCGATTGCGCTGCGCCTGATGGTGGCGCATGCCATGGCAGGCAGCGCCCTCTGGGATGTCCGACCCTTCGAGCTTCGCGCCCGGAAGGAGGAAACGCAGGCCAGTGTCGATGGCTCGAAATCCGTCGCCGCCTTGGCCGAAGCGACAGAACGGTCCGACGCCCTGTTCAAGGCGCTGACTGTCAATCCCGCCCTTCGCCGGAACGGGGACGACTATCGGCTCTGTGAACTCTTCTCCGCGCTCCTTGCCCTGTCGGATGAGGACGTTTCGGCTGTTCTGGCGAGTGTCATGGCCCGCACACTCGAAAGCGGAAACGGCATCGTTGAGGCTGTCCTGCATGTCTGCGGCACCAACCTGACCAAGGCGTGGAAGCCGGACGAAGTGTTCTTCGATCTCACCAAGGACAAGCGCGCCATCCATGCGATGATTGCCAGTATTGCCACTTCATCGCTCGCAGACTCCTGCCGGATAGATACCGGCAAGGCGCAAAAGCAGGTGCTGGCGAACCGGATAAGGGGGGAGGGATGCGAGGCCAATCCCGACTGGCGTCCGGGCTGGATGCAAGTGCCCCCCACCCGGCTTGTCGAAGGCGCGGGGTCAGCGCCCATTGATGCGTGGGCACGGGTCGCGGGCCTATTCGAAGGCGAAACAGGCGGCAATGCCGAGGCCGAGCCCCAGACGCAATCCGACGCCGCCTGACGCGTCGTCTCACATCCGGCAGCGAAGGAGCCGCCCGGTGCCTGGCATCGGGCGGTTTTCCTGTTATCGGAGACGTGTGGCGGTCTGAAACGGTCTGTTCCGTGGAACTGCCGTTCAAAAAATCGCGCGTCTTGAGGCTTGCGCAGACAGGTCCATGCGTGTGCAAGGCAGCGTGATCTCCCTTCCCTGGAAACAGGCCCCTGACCCCTTGTGCCCGTCTCTTGCCGTATGACCTGGACGGCCATCGTCCGGCCCTGAAACCGCGCGGCGGTCAGAAATTTCCTCTGCGCCCGGCGCATTCACCGCGAGGCAAATTTCTGCCCGCCGCGCGGTGCTCCGCCTGCGCTGCGCCCTTTCAGGTTCTGGCCAGCCGCCTGGCCGCCCTCACGGTCCGGCGTCGACGGGGACAAGGGGTTCCCGGAGACATCAGCCAAGGAACGAAAAGGAGACCTCCCATGGCAAACGCACTCGGATATGTCAGCGAAACCAAGACCGGCTTCGAAGGCAGCCTCGCAATGATGAACCTCTCTGCCGCAATCCGCATCGAGACCAATGTGGACAAGACCGAAGAGGGCCAGCCGGACTACCGCATCTATGCCGGTGAAACCTCGACCGAAATCGGCGGCGGCTGGATGCGCAAGGCCAAGGCCTCAGGCCGCGAATATGTCTCGCTGACCCTGGCAGACCCGCAGATCGGTCCCCGCCGCATCTTCGCGAACCTTGCCCCGGTCAAGGGCCGGAAAGGCCGTCACGTGATCCTCTGGAACCCGCGCGACTAGCGGCCGGATGACGCGTCCCTCGCCGCTCCGGACCGTCAGGTCCGGGGCGGCATTTGCTTGCGGGCGGGCCCGGCCAAACTCGTCCGGGCAGGCGGGCACGCAGCCCCCTCTCAGGGTGTCGCGCGCCCGGCGCGCAGGTTCGACACTTTCAGCCTGCGCGATATCTGTCAGACAGCATGATGAGACATTGCATGCGTGAAAGGAGAGGTGCCGCCATGTCCGACGAGACTAATTCCACCCGGGCCCTGCGACCGAACCCCACCCCGCCTGCCCCGACAGACTGGCTGAACACGGATGAAACCGCCGGACAATTGGGGCTCAAGCCGAAGACCCTGATCAATATGCGATCGCTCGGAACCGGGCCGGTCTATCACAAGATCGGCGCCAAGGTCTGGTATCGCGGCAGGGACATCATTGCCTACACCAATAGCCGCCGCTTCATGGGCACAGGCCTGCGCGATGAGTCCTAAGGCCGCGCTGCTGGGCATGGGCTGCGGGCTGGGATTGCTCATCACCGCCAGCCTGTTCGACCGGTCCGATATGGTCTGGAACCGCACGGACAGCGTGCCCAGGGGGCTCTATCTTGTGACCCGGACGGCGGACATTTCCAAGGCCGATCTGGTCGCGTTCGAGCCGTCTCATGAGACAAGACACTGGCTCGAGAAGGACGGACTTGTTGGCCCGGGCTGGCCCTTGCTGAAGCAGGTCGCAGGCCTTGAAGGGGATGAGATTTGCCGGTGCGGGACGCGGATATTCATCAATGGTCTCGCCTCGGCTGACGCGCTCGAACTGAACGCGTCCGGCAGCGCCCTGCCCGTCTGGCAGGGCTGCCGGACGCTTCAAGCGGATGAGGTCTTCCTGCTCAATCCCCATCCCCGGTCGGTTGATGGACGCTATTTCGGCCCGCAGGATCGCGGACGTATCCTGGGCGTGGCCCGGCCGGTCTGGATCCAGGGCAAACGGCCGCCAGGGCAGCAGGCGGACCTCAAGGCGGTGGAAAGCGGATCAGGACAGGCCTTTGTGTCCCGGAGGGCAAGATTAAGGGAGTGTCCCCCAGTGACACTTAACCCATTGTCTGCACATCCTTTTCCATGTGACCCGGCACCGGAGGACGGGTGCACGGATTTGCAATCCGCTGCGCCCTTGGAGCCGTGAGCGACGATTTCGACTTCGTTCCGCGCCTTGGAAAGATCAGGTCGCAGGGCAAGGCAAAGACCCAGCTGAATCGGCTGAAGCGCGCCGCCGCGAAGGGACGGCTTGGGACACGCGGTCGCAAATCCCTGACGCCGGGCGCGGTGCGTCATGCGGGGCGAGGGAAAGTACAAGCGGCTCTTGCCCGGCACTGGTCGAACCAGCGGACCCGGCGCGTCATTGTGAAGGTGCATATTGCGCGGGCAGGTCCGAGCGGCGCGGCGGGCTTCTCAAAACATGTTGCCTATATCCGCCGCGAAGGCGCCGGACGCGAAGGCGAGCGCGGAAAGCTCTATGACCGGAGCGTGGATGAAACCGATGCAAAAAAGTTCAATGATCGGGCTAACGAGGACAGGCGGCAATTCCGGCTGATCGTCTCGCCGGAAAACGCAGATCAGATGAAGGATCTGACCCAGTTCACGCGCGAGTTCATGGGCCAGGTCGAGAAGGATCTCGGCCGCCGGCTCGATTGGGTCGCTGCCAATCATCACGACACCGCGCAGCCGCATGTCCATATCGTGATCCGGGGTGGGAGTACGCGGAATGGCGAGCTGCTGATCGACCGAAAATACATTACGCAGGGATTTCGGGCGCGGGCGCAGGAGCTGGTAACGCGCGAGCTTGGTCAGAGGCGGCTACGGGAGATGGCGGCAGCAAGGTCGAACGAGGCCGAACGTGAGGCGCTGACGGCGATCGATCATGACATCGCTCGTAGGCTGACCGATGGGCGTTACACGCCGGAGGCTGAACAGAGCGGATTGTCGAGGTTTGATAGTGCGGTCGTTAAACGCCGACTGCGGTTCCTTCAGACGCTCGATCTCGCAATGAGGCAGGAGGATGGTCGCTGGACGTTGAAAGAGGGCTGGAAGGATAAACTAAGAGCACTCGGCAGGCGTGGGGACATAATCCGGTCGCTTGCCAATCTCGAGGGGCGGAAAATCGATGCGTCTCAGCTGCATGCCCTGCCGCGCGATTTTACAGGCAGCGGTGACGTAGTTGGACGCTTGGCAGCCATACTGCCCGGTGATGAATTGCGCAATGGCAAGACGGCCTTGATAGAGGGGGTGGAGGGGCGGGTCTGGTCGGTTGAGATGACGGAGCAGGAAGCAGCCCAGCTGCCGAAGGTGGGCGGGATACTTTCTGTCGGCCCGGGCGCTGTCGAGCCGAAGCCGGCAGACCGGACGATTGCGGCCATCGCTGAACGCAATGGGGGATTGTATTCGGAGGCGTTGCATCAGGCGGCTGATCCGGGGAGTTCAGCAGCGTTCCGGTTGGCGCACAAGCGGCGGCTGGAAGCGTTGAGACGCTTGGACGTTGTGCAACGAAATTCCAATGGGAACTGGAGAATACCGGCCGACTTTGAACGACTTGCTTCAATTGCCGATGAGAAACGACAGATGCTCTCGATTGATGTTCGATCCTGGCTGCCTATTGAGAGGCTGGTGGAACGCCGTGCTGAAACATGGCTGGACAGGATGGAGCCTAGCGTCGTGGATGGGGTGCAGGGAGCTTTGGCGAAGGAATTGAATGCATCAGTTCAGGCGCGCAGAGCTTGGTTGCAGCAAGAAGGTTACGCGCTTGATCGAAATGGCCACATGACGCCGGACAGCGCTGCAGACCTACGTGGTGGTGAACTGGAGACCACAATTGGGCGTGAGGCAGCGCGTACAGGATTGTCGTATGAAGTGTTAAAACAGGGAGAACAATTCAGGGGGAGCTATACGCGGGACGTCGAGCTCGCACAGGGACGATTTGCCGTCATCGAAGGCAAAAACGGATTTACCTTGGTACCCACATCAAAACAGCACCTGAATTGGAGAGGGCGTGACGTGATGCTGAATCGTTCAGGGCGGACAATTCAGTGGGGGATTGGCAAAGCGAGGACACGTGGCTCCTGACGGAGTAAGTGAAAACACTGGAAAAAAGATCTGACTACGCTTGGATCGACTAAGCACTGCACACTATATCGACATCAACGCCGAGGGTTTGTTTGATGTATTCGACCGCAGCACCAAGAACCACAGATTGATCTCTCGTTATGCCTGCTTGCGTAAGACCCGGCTGAACGATGACGATAGACGGTTCCACCGGCAGAAAGCGTTCGGCTTTTCTGATCCGTACAAGATCAACCTGCTCACCGGCCAAGAACATCGACCGACCAGGAACCGCTCGTCGGCGGTTTCGTACTTCAATATGGCGAAGAAGATCTTTCAATTTTCCTGGCCATCTGGCTGATCGAACTGCTTGCGAAGCTACTTCAACGACATCCTTGACGCGTCGGCCCTCTTTATCGGCTCCTGAGTATTTGCAATGCACAAGGACAAGATTGATCTGATCATCTGCAAGTTTCAAGCATACCAAATCTGCTGCTTCTCCGGACCCATCATCATCGAATACCACGTCAAAACCAGCTTCAATGTAGGTCTGCGCAACTTTCCACTGAATGGATTGCCGCCTTTCTGCGCCATCCTTCCAAATAGATTCTTTAGTAATATCGACACCTGTCCAGTCCCAGGGTTCCAACCGCTCGGGTGCTATTTCAACTAATCCAGAATTTTCTGCTTTCAGGATGACGTTTCCATCGATTTCAGACAAATCGACAAAGCGAATTATCGGTGGATAGTCACGGAAGAACTCTGCAAGAGATAATTCTGCATTCCCAAATCTTAGTCGAACATTCGAATTGTTGAGCTCTTTAATTTGGAAACCACCTTCTCCTTTCACGATGATACTATACTGCCCAAGTGGATCCTCCTCGCTATCTGTTACGAGCGCGAATGAGATGGACTTGTTCGGGCGATCTATCGAGGACACGACGAGTTCTGTTAATAACAAATCGAACTCTTTTGCATCTACAGTTAATGTAAAGCGCTCTTCAGACTTACTCAGTATTTCCACCGGCCAGTCGATATTTAGAACCTCGTAGTCAGGGATTTCCGTCGCATACTCCGGAATAAGTACGTTCTTAATTATGGATTTTGTATCGATTGTCTCGTCAACTAGCTTTGCGCCGACAGCTTCCGCCCATCTGATGAATTTGGGTATTGTTCCTGCCGCCTTCGACCAAACTCGTCCTTTATAAGAACACCCAATGGTAATCTGAGAGCCGTGCTCCCATCCATAACCCGCGATATTTGACTTCCGCGAGCCCTGCTTCTCAGTTTCGCTTAGTGCCTGCTTGACGTCGGCACCTGTATACATTGCGAAGCTGAGATTGCGGCGGCCATGTTTGGTTACGCCGAGGTTGTTGAATACTAGTCGCCCAATGTTCCCCAAGGAGCGAAACATATTTTCACCAGCAACCTGGTCTTTCGCCCCAACCGCCGTGGCAATAGATGCGAAATTCGACTCTTTAGACGACGATGCCAAATAAAGCAGCTTCGACTTTGGGTCATAGTGAAGTACGAACAGATTCCAATCGATGTGCTCCAACTCTTTGCTTCTTGACCACTTAACTCGCTCACGTGCCCGAGTTACGAAATATGCCGTTTGAGACTCTTCGTTGTGCCAAACTCGGATCATCTCATACTTTTTCGACAGGCCTTCATGGAAGCGCTTGGGATGAAACTGATCAGCATAGTAGAACAACGTACTGAAGGTTGGTTTCAACGACTGTTCGGAAACGCCGGGCGCATTCTCATCTCCCGTTTCGGATAGTGTCGAGTTTTCTAGAAACCTGATGAATGCAGCGTGCTCAATCGCAGCGTCAGAGCTAAGTTCACTGAGTATTGAGTTCCAATCGGAATCTTCGCTGTAGAGCTGTTCTAGAGCCGTCGATACGTCAGGATTGGCAATATTGGCGATCACAGTGGCATCGCTCAGCGACGGATCGCCCTTCCGAGTGAAGCGCCCAATAAATTGCAGCAATACGGCTAGGCTTTTATGTTTGTCATGGATCGCGGCGATTTTCAGTGCAGGGACATCTACTCCTTCGCCCAGCATATTCACGCAAATCACAATCTTGGACACTTGGCGCCTTAGCGCCTCAACTCGTTCGTCGACTCCGTCTAAATCAGAGTGAATGAGCAAAGGCTTCAGATCAGGGGCAAGATCCTCGTAGATTTTGGCGACTTCAGTAGCACGGGCGACGGTCGCGCATCTCGCCATCATCAAATGGGGGTGCCCGGCTGCGATATCACTACGTAACTTTTCGACGGCTGCTTCAGCTATGACCTGGTCTGCTCGAGCATCATCAAATTCGTGTACCGGAACAAACTGAATTGGCTTGAAGTAACCATCCTTTTGCGCGGACTTTAGTCCGTATGAATAGATAACCTTGCCATCAACCAGCTTGCCATCATTGCGGAATGGGGTTGCCGTAAACTGAAGAATGCGGTTGCTGGAAAATGCTTGCTTCAGACCTTGCCAAGTTTTTGCACCAATGTGGTGTGCTTCATCGACAATTAGAGTGTCGACAATCTTGGACATTTCAAGATGGCAATCTCTAGCGGTTCCTCCAGCGAGCGAAGACATCACTCCGACTGTGACGTTGCAGTCTCGGAATATTTGCAATTCTGCTGATGATTTGGGCCGACGCTCAATTATCCCGACAACTGGATACTCGACACTTTCAGGTATTACATTGAGAGTTCTCAGGAGGCCGAGCGTTATGAATTTCTCGGCGGTTTGAGCTCGTAGTGCTTTACTTGGGACAGCGATAAGCAGGCGAGGGATGCAATGCGCCACCAAGACAGCCAACATTGTTTCGGTCTTGCCGGTGCCCGTGGGCATAACAATGGTTCCGGCTTGATTGTACAGGCTCCAGTGCGCCCCGACAGAAAACAGTGCTCCCAGCTGCGGTGGACGCAAACCTTTGTCGCCGTCCGCTTCGGCCGGAGGAATCTCCGCTCTGTACGAGACCGCATCCTTCCAGCTCGAAACAGCTTCGTCGGAAATGGGGCCAAGATCCTTTGCTTCAATATCGTTTGTTGTCCGATGGCTACTCCAGGACATGGAGCCATCATCGTTTTGTCTAAGCACACCGTCGACCCCCTCCGGCAACTCAATTCTTTTTCGGTTGGAAAGAATTATTTTCTCGCCATTTCCTAGAGTGACGCACCGCTCTTTTATTTGCGGCGAGATGTTGACCATCTGATCGTCGCGAACCTCTTCGGTTCTTCCTTTGCGGACCAGTTTGAAGGCTTTGCCGATCGGATATGTGATCGGACCGACGATTAGATCCGGCAGATTTATGGTGCCCATCGGCATATCCAGCAGTCCTTGTTCCATTCGCTATCTAGATGGCTTCCTATTGTTGGAATAGCTGACACGATTCTCTATTTATAGTAGCAATGCGGGCTAATTAAGCGCGGCTTTATCTAAAGCGAAGCTAGTAAAGCTTTCGATCGCTGTCGCGATCAAGCAGTCGTGGAATGGCCAAAGTTACCTAGGTCCTTAGAACTCCCAAAATTTCTCATCGCTTTTAAAAGCCCCAATGGCATGTTGGCATCGCAATCTAATTTGGGTGCCAGACATTACCCCAACCAAGTTTCTTCTCGGCCAGTTCCTGCTGACACTTTTCCTGATCACCTGCTCGGTGTGGGGGGCGACGCAGTGGGTGGCGGGGGTTCTGGACTACCAGCCGCGCCTGGGGGCTCCGTGGTTTGAGGTGGCTGGGCGGCCTGTCTACAAGCCTTGGCGCCTGTTCCAGTGGTGGTACGCCTACGATGCCTATGCGCCGAACGTGTTTGCTCGGGCGGGTGCAATCGCTTCGTTGGGAGGGATTGCCGGGATCGTGATGGCCGTCATCGCCTCCCTGTGGCGCGCGCGCCGTGAGAAACATGCGACGACCTACGGATCGGCGCGGTGGGCATCTGCGCGGGATGTGCGCACAGCGGGCCTGTTTGGCAAGTCAGGCATTGTGCTGGGACGCTTTCGGGGACGGTATCTGCGCCATGCGGGCGCCGATCACGTCATGTCATTTGCACCGACCCGCTCCGGCAAGGGTGTGGGTCTGGTGATCCCCACTCTGCTCTCCTGGACCGGCAATGCGATCATTCATGACATCAAGGGCGAGAACTGGGCGCTGACCTCGAAGTGGCGATCGGGCTTTTCACGCTGCATCCGGTTTGATCCGACCGATCTGGCCAGTTCGCGGTTCAATCCCCTGCTGGAAGTGCGGCTCGGAGCGTATGAGGTGCGTGATGCGCAGAATGTGGCGGATATTCTGGTTGACCCGGAAGGCTCACTCGAGCGGCGCAACCATTGGGACAAGACGGCGCATTCGCTGCTCGTCGGCGCCATCCTGCACGTTCTCTATGCTGAGGACGACAAGTCGCTCGCGGGTGTTGCCACGCTGTTGTCTGACCCGGCGTGGCCGATTGATGATACGCTGGAGCGGATGCTGGACGCGAACCATCTTGGATCACGGGACCGGCCACTGACCCACCCCGTGGTCGCCGAGGCAGCGCGGGAGCTTTTGAACAAATCGGAGAATGAAAAGTCATCGGTCGTCTCAACGGCCATGTCGTTCCTGGGTCTTTACAGGGACCCGGTGGTGCAGCGGGCAACATCAGGCTCGGACTGGCGGATCGCGGACCTGTTCCTTGGAGAGATGCCCGCCTCCTTGTACCTGGTTGTTCCGCCATCTGACCTGTCGCGCACCAAGCCCCTGATCCGATTGATCCTCAACCAGATCGCGCGGCGGCTCTGTGAGGCGCTGCCCGGCGGGCAGGATCGGCGGCAGACGCTGCTGATGCTGGACGAATTCCCCGCGCTTGGACGCCTGGACTTCTTCGAGACATCCCTCGCCTTCATGGCAGGGTATGGCGTACGGGCCTACCTGATCGCGCAATCCCTGAACCAGGTCGAGAAAGCTTATGGCCAGAACAATTCGATCCTCGACAATTGCCATATCCGGGTCGCCTTCGCGACCAATGATGAACGCACGGCAAAGCGGGTCTCGGACATGCTCGGCACGATGACCGAACAACGCAACCAGAAGAATTATACCGGCCACCGGCTCGCCCCATGGCTCAGCCATGTCATGGTCTCCCAGCAGGAAACCCAACGCCCGCTCATGACCCCCGGAGAAGTCATGCAGATGCCAGCCGATGACGCGCTGATCTTTCTAGCCAGCCATCCCCCGATCAGGGCCAAGAAGCTCCGCTATTTTGAGGACCGCAATTTCACCGAGCGCGCAGGCGCACTGGAGGTGGCGGCTGTGCGTTGCCAGAACGTAGTGCCTGCAGGCCATCATGCATCGGGGTCATCGCCTGTCCGGGCTGATGATGGAGGGCGGGCGCGCACTGTTGAGCAGGACATCGCAGATGACGAAGTGTTCGAACGCGAGAGTGAAGCGCCCGAGCAAGGTGGAGGCGAAGGCAGCCGTATCCAGCAGCAGATCGCCAGATACTATGCCAGGCTCCAGGACCGTGGCGGGCGGGAGCTCTGACCATGCCCGGTAATCCCCGCCTGCATGTCCGGGTCTCCGAGCCCAATCTGCGCAAGCTGCGCCGGATCTCCGGCGATCATGGGGTGCATATGGGCGCGCTGGTGGATGACGCGCTGACCTTGTATTTTACGCCCCCGGAAGACCGGCCGGATGCGGCGATCCTTGGCCGACTGAACCGTGTGGACGACCAGATCGAACGGCTGGAGATGGGCGTGGCGTTCCAGACGGATCTGCTGATCGAGTTCATCTTCGAATGGCTCCGCCAACGACCGGGACCCAGCCCGTTCGAGACAGAGGCGGATGCCAGCCGGGCCAGGCAGGAGCTGGAAGTCCTGACCGCCCGGGTCGCCGATCGGTCCAATTCTCATATCTGGTCGTGAAACCCAGGATCGAAAATCGGTCTTAAGCGACGCGCCGAAGAGTCCCCTGATGTCACCATTGGAGGGGAAGCATGAGAAAACGTCTCTGGCAGATCGATCAAATTCTCGTCGACCTTGAGGATCGGGATGCAACCGTGTCGATTGTGCACCTGGCCTCACTCAGCGAAGTCATTGTGAAGTTCCGGCTCAGTCCGAAACAGATGGAGAATGGAGCGCTCCCCTTGCGCAAGCGTATAGAATGCCTTGCGGCTGACATCATTCTCGATCTGGGATCCTTTCTGGACTCCCTTCCCGACTAGCCTCAGCCTATGATCGCGAGCGCAAACAGCCCCGCACAGACCAGGCAGATGATCACCCAGAGCCAGATCGGAGGCGGTGAAGGCACATAATCGCCGCTTTTGTCACTGTCCCATCCGCCCATATCCCTGCCTCCATCGCGGCCGTCATGTTGGCACGCTCCCAGGGGGAATTCAAAGCCCGAAATGGACACCGCCCCCCTGTCCATGTGCCAGACAATGGGCTTGCCGAAGGAAACAACGCGTCTAGTCTGGCATCATGACGAATCGATCTGGCGTTCTGATCTCGGTCTTCCTGGCGGCCCTCCTTTCAGCCTGTTCCGCGCAGAGCGAGACTGACAGACCTCATACCGGTACCGATACGATTGCCGGTGTCGCGTCTGTCGTGGATGGCGACACGATTGAAATACATGGCCAGCGCATTCGCCTGTCTGGCTATGACACACCGGAACGCGGCGCGCGTTGCGGATCGGTGAATGTCTACCAGAAGGCAGCTCTTGCGCTGTCGGATTTCATGGGGAAGCGGACCGTCACCTGCACTGTGACGGATACGGACCGCTGGAATCGCCTGGTTGCGACCTGCTCGGTGGGCGGCACCGATCTCGGTGATCATATGGTACAGAAAGGCTGGGGCCGGGACTGGCCGCAATACAGCCAGGGCCGCTACGCCAAGGAAGAGGCCGATGCCCGCGCGGCCAGGGCCGGGATATGGAGCCTGGAGTGTCCGGACGATTTGTGGGGCGAGCGGACCTATGACCTGTCTCTTATACACATCTCCGAGCCCACGAGACCAGAGAGGATCTC
>CAJXOF010000023.1 GCA_913057945.1 uncultured Hyphomonadaceae bacterium
CCGTGCCGCGAACCGTGATGACTTTCTTCGCATCGGAAGATTTCACGGTCAGGATGGCGTTACCCGCATAGATCGGACGCTCGAACGTGTCGGTGTCGATGACATCCGTGATGTCCGACAGCTGCATGACGTCCAGCTTTGCGGCGATACGCGGAGCCATGTTCTTGCCCGTCGTCGTAGCCGGGATGAAGACGGCGTCATAGCCGGACATCATTGGCACCACGAGGGCTTCCATGGCTTCCGCCAATTGCTTGGCAACCGAGGCACCATCGGCGTGAACGACTTTGCGGACACCGGAAACCTTGGCAGCCGCAGCCGCAACATCGCCTGCGCCTTCACCAGCCACCAGGATGTCGACGTCGCCGCCGAACTTCGCCGCTGCGGTGACAACCTTGTGGGTCGCGTCGTTCAGGGACGCATTGTCGTGTTCAGCAATAACCAGAACAGCCATTAGATCGCTCCTGCTGGTTTGAGTTTCGAAACAAGCGTCGCAACGTCTTCAACCTTTTCACCAGCCTCGCGGACAGGCGGCTCAGTCACTTTCACAACCGAGAGGCGCGGCGAGATGTCGACGCCATAATCGCCCGGAGCCTTCTCATCAATCGGCTTCTTCTTCGCCTTCATGATGTTTGGCAGGGACGCGTAGCGCGGCTCGTTGAGGCGCAGGTCGACGGTAACGATGGCTGGCGTGGCCAGTTTCAGGGTCTGCAGGCCGCCATCCACTTCGCGGGTCACGGTCAGGGCGTCGCCGTCCTTCTCGATCTTGTAAGCGAAGGTGCCTTGCGGCCAGTCCAGCAGCGCGGCCAGCATCTGGCCGGTCTGGTTGGAATCATCGTCGATGGCCTGCTTGCCGAGCAGCACCAGGTCCGGGCTCTCGTCGGCAATGACTTTTGCAAGGATTTTCGCAACGGCCAGTGGCTCGACGGTTTCGTCGGTATTGATCAGGATACCGCGGTCGCCGCCCATGGCGAGCGCCGTGCGGATGGTTTCCTGAGCCTGTTTCGGGCCGATCGAGACGATCACCACTTCGGTCGCCGTACCGGCTTCCTTCATGCGAACCGCTTCTTCGACAGATATCTCGTCAAATGGGTTCATCGACATTTTGACGTTTGCGAGATCGACACCCGTCTGATCGGGCTTCACCCGAACCTTGACGTTATAGTCGATGACGCGTTTGACCGGCACCAGGACCTTCATACAACCGCTCCTTAATTTGCAATTCACGTCCGCCAGCGACATGTGCCGCTTCAGGCAGAGACAATGAGCAAGGGACTAGGGAAGCGGCGCCAACGCGTCAAGAGAATAAAACAAGCGTACTATGCCCGGCTGACCGACAGGGATTGTCTGAAGGGAGGGGTCAGAGGTGATCCAGTTCGGCGCGTATCTTCGTCATTTGCGCCTTGGTCTGGGATGCTTGATCAAGCATCCAGCACTTGAGGGCATTCACATCCGTCGATGCATCCCTGCCGGTTCTGTACACGAACCGGTGAGGAATATCGAGTTCCACACAGGCTCGGGCGGCCGGGACAAGACGTCCGGTCATGAGATCATCGGCCACCAGAAACAGTTGGCCCAAGGCAATGCCGGCGCCGTTGCGCGCCGCCTGATAGGTGAGGCTCAGATTGTCAAACTCCAGTCCATTCGCGAAAGGCGGTGCTGGAAGGTTCATTCGATCAAAATACTGCTCCCAAAATGGTCTCTCCCGTCGGGCAAACAGAATCGGCGGGGCATTTGCCGAGAAGAAGTCTCCTTCGAGTGCGCGCGTCCGTGTCCCCCCGTCCGCGCAGACCAGAAGAAAAATTGTGTTGAAGAGGTCGACACTGAGCACATCCCGCTGGAGGACGGGAAGGGCGCTGATCGCAGCATCGATCGGTTCGCTCGCAAAATTGGTTTCGTTGAGTGACTGTTTCAACTGGACCGCGATGTCCGGATGCCGCCGCCTGAAATCGGGAAGACGTGGCGACAGCCAATCGGTTGCAAAACTCGTATAGGCGCGAAATCGGATCGCGTGTTTTGTTCCGACGTGTCGGCTCCGACTGGCATTGTCGATAAGATCGAATGCGGAGGCGATCTGATCGTGATAGAGTTCTCCTCCTTGCGTCAAAAGCATGCCATTATGCTGACGCAGGAATAATTTATAGCCGAGATAGTCTTCAAGCAGGTTGACATGCCGGCTCACCGCGCCAACGGAAACCCCCAACTCTCTGGAAGCAGCGCTCAGGCTTCCTGTGCGTCCGGTAACTTCGAACGCCCGCAGGGCGTTCAGAGGGGGCAAATGGTGTCGCATCTATCACCTTTCTAATTTTCTGAAGGCCAAGTTGCCTCGAATGTCACTGGTCTGGCAAGATGAGAGGCGGCAATCTGTGAAACAGGTTCCCCGCCAGATGGGAGCTCAGTGAGGGAGGTCAATAAAATGAAGCGCATATTTTGTCTTGAGTTTGCTGTACGTGTACCGACGTATGAGGCAGAGCTGCCATGAAAATGCTTGCGGGGAAAACAGCTGTCGTAACCGGCGGGGCAGGGGGAATGGGACGGGCTCACGCCCTGCGGCTCGCTGCCTTAGGGGCAGACGTGGCCATACTGGATATCGACCTTGCAATGGCGTCGAAATTTGGAGAACAGCTGACGGCGGCCTCCGTTCAGGAGGAATTGGAGGCGCTGCAGGTGCGCGCGATCGGGATTGAAGCCGATCTCTCTGTCGAGAATGAGGTCAGGCAGGCGGTAGACAGGATTTCCAAAAAGTTTGGCCGTATCGACATCCTGGTCAATAATGCGGGGGGAGCCATCACGAAGATTGACCAGAGCTCAGCCGTGAATACGTCGGGAGAGGACCGCGCCGTCCTTTTCGCTGCGAATTTCGACACGACCGTAAACATGTGCCAGGCCTGCTCGCCACACTTGATGCAGCGCGGTGGTGCAATCGTGAATATTTCAACCATCGGTGCGTTTGCGGACGATCTTGAGGGACGGCTCGCCATGTATGGTGCAGCGAAAGCCGCAGTCGAGAAATATTCCAAATCCTTAGCGGTCGAGCTGGGGCCATATAATGTTCGTGTGAATTGCATCGCGCCGGGCTTGATTGAAACGCCGCGCATCAAGGCGCTCGCCCCGAGCCGTAATCTAGCGACTGGACATCAGGCGCGCACGATCCCCTTGCGTCGTCTGGGGCAGATTGAAGATGTGGTCGGGGTCATGGAGTTTCTCGTCAGCGACCAGGCCGCCTATGTCACAGGTGAAAGCATTAAAGTTGCAGGCGGACACACACTGGTCACGACCTAGCGGTCGGCATCAATATTCAAGGGAGAAAGTCAGTGTCAGGAATGGAAACAATGAATGCGCGAGATGTGGCAGAATGCTGGATCCTAGGGGATGTGAATAAGGACAAGGCTGCAAAACTCCGCGTGATGGGCGAAGATATGGTGCTGGAAATACCTTTCAATGAATCGGGCAAGACAGAAGATGGGCATTTCCGGCGATACACAGGAAAGCGTGAAATCGAGGGATTTGTCGATACCGCATTTGCAGCAGAAAAATCCGTACGCCTCGTCAGTGCGGAATATGTGGTCTCCGAGGATGGGCGGACCGTTTTCGTTGAGGCGCGTGGCGAGGTAGAGATGGTGTCGGGGAAAATTTACCGGAATCGATATGTCCTCCGCTTTGATGTCGAACATGGCAAGATCAAGTGCCTGCGTGAGTTCTACAATCCCATTACCTCGGCTGTCGCATTTGGCCGACCGATCGCCGGTCAGGTCACCCTCGACTCCCTGTGACCGAAAAAAATGATAAAGAGATCTAGTATGACGAAGCTCGGATTTACCGGCAAGGTCGCGATTGTGACAGGGGCGGCAAGCGGCCTCGGTCTCAGCCATGCCAGGGCACTCGCGGAACGCGGAGCGAGTGTGCTTCTCAATGACATAGCCATACGCGACGGCGGAGAGAGCGCTGCGCAGATCGAGGCAGCCCGGTTGAGATCTGAAGGCTATGATGTTCATGCCTGCGATGCGAGTGTGGGAATTGAGGCGGATGCGGAATCCGTCATCCAGGAAGCGGTGACACGCTGGGGGCGTATCGACAGTCTCGTGAACAATGCCGGCAACTCCATCGCCGGCAGAATCCAGGATGTCAGTACCGAAGACATGCGGTCTGTCCTGAAAGTACATCTCCTGGGAATGTTCTGGACGATGCGGGCAGCCCTCAGACATATGCGTAAGCAGGATTATGGGCGTATCGTCAATACTGCCTCGGCCCTGGGCGCTTTCGGGGCGCCGGAGGCCTTGCCCTATGCGACAGCCAAAGCGGCGATCCTGGGTCTGAGCCGCTCCGCGTCACTCGACAATCGAGATCGGAATATTCGCATAAATACAATATGCCCGGTAGCCTATACACCGATGGCAAAAGCCTATTTTGAAGCGCATCCCGAATTGGACACGGCGCGCTTGGATCCGTCTGCTGTGTCTCCGCTTGTCGTCTATCTGAGCCATGAGACGTGCCAGCCAAACGGTGAAGTATTAAGCGTTGCGGCTGGACGGGTGGCCCGTATCTTTACCGCGACGGTTCCTGGATTTGTTGCCACTCCTCTGACCGCGGAAGCGGTGGCAGAAAATCTGCACATCGCGATGGATGTGTCTGACTATTCCATTCCCGGGAGTTCGATTGATCAGTACCGGCTCCAGCCGGGCTCGTGATGTGTCCTCAAGGTCTCAAACTTCCCTGTCTCGCTCCTGCCCGCCGGCCTGAGCAAAGATATGGGAGAGGCAGAATGGTGTCCGGGCCAACAGACAGGTTTGGAGACATGGAAGGGGGCAAATCGGCATGAGTGTCTCCTTATCCAGGTTGAGGCGGGTCAGTTGCGTTGTCGAGGACATCGAACTGGCCGTCCGTTATCTTGAATCCTTGTTCCGGGCGCAGCGCCTCGAAAATGTGCCAACGCAGATTCATCCCGGGAGCGGGCGCCATCTGGCTCATATTGGGCTGGGTGACCTTGTGATTGAATTGGTGGTGCCTCAGTCGGCGGATACTGGTTGGGGGAAGCGTCTCGATCAGTACGGGCCACATGTCGCCAGCCTCGCCTATGGAATCGAGGAGATGGATCAGCTTCTCGCCGATCTCTCGGATGATAATCTGGAGTTCACCCACACCGAGAGCGGCGCCATATGGTGCAGGAGCCGCGCCCTAATCGGATTTGATCTCATCCTGGAGCCAGGGGAACAGGGCCCTCTCGCGGAATTGCCCGGGGCGTGGGGGGAGGTCTCACCCATGCTCCATGTGGAAATCACCCATCATGATATCGCCCAAGCGGGAAGATGGTTGAAGCGGATTTTCGGCTCCCAGCGTGTCGAGCAGGAATTTTCCGAATTTCTGGTTGGAATCACTGCGGGGAGAATGGACATACAGCATTTCAGTCTCGGGGATGCGGTCCTTCAATATATTGAACCGAGACATGATGCGGGTCCCTGGTGGGAGCTGCTCCAGAAAGCCGGACCGAGTGTGCACAATATTACCTGGCTGGTGAATGACATGCCTGCGGTTGCAACTGCTAGCCAGGCCGCCGGAACCCGGGACTTGAGATATTTCGAGTTCGACTATGCGCCCCTGTTCGGCGAGGAAAACAGGATTGGGGACAAGACCGTCGGACGCATCATCGACTGCGCGCATATCCTCGGCTTTCATTTGGAGCTGAGCGAGCGCCAGGCCAAGAACATCAATACTTATATGTACAAGGAGGTATGAGCATGTGGAAGAAGACCCGCGTCGCTTATGTGGACAGGTCCCCAGCCGGCGAGTCGGGCACATGAGTGCGTGGACGAGCGAAATTGCTGGTAAAGTCGGAATCGCAACCTTCAATCGACCTCCGAGAAATTTCATGAGCTTTGAAGCTCTGGGGGACCTCTCTGGCATATTGAAGGAGCTTGCGGCACGAAGTGATGTGTCCATCATTGTTCTGGCAAGTGCGAATGAAAAGTATTTTGTCTCGCATGCGGATCTCGACGATCTTGAGCAGGTGGCCAGCGGAAAACCGGTAGCTGGTGAACGGTCCGCCTGGCGCACCACACCCGCATTGATCGAGGCCATCCCTCAGCCCGTCATCGCAGCCGTAAATGGCCAGGCATGGGGCGGTGGTACCGAACTGGCATTGGCCTGTTCGGTGAGGGTTGCTGCCCCGGCGGCGACATTTGGATTGCCGGAAATATCAGTTGGCATGGTTCCGGGAGCCGGGGGGACGCAACGTCTGTCACGCCTCATTGGGACGGGTCGTGCGCTCGAACTTATACTCAGTGGCCGGAAGGTGAGTGCCGAAGAGGCATTCAGGATGGGCCTTGTAAATGCGATCCTGCCAAACCGGAATTTCCGTCAAGCTGTCATGGACTGGGCTCAGCAATTTGCGAGACATGATTTCGATGCCCTGGTCGCCAACAAGCGCGCCGTTACGGAAGGGGTGAGGCTGGACTTCGAGGCTGGTCTTGATCTGGAACGGAGCCTGGTTATCCCCCGGACCGCCAGCCCGCGTTCGGTTGAACTGCGCACATTGCTGATGAAACGATACGCAGCGGCGTCTCCTGATGATGAGATCGATTTCTAAAGGAGAAGGGTCATCATTGTATGCGGTTGTCCAAGCAGTGAGACCCGGAATTGTGTCAATTGATTACCAGGATATTGGAGACTGAAATGATGCCGGCAGGTGGCCACCTGGTTATTGTCATTCTTCCTGGCATATGAGACGTCCTTTCGAATTCACCGATCGTACATGCGCTCAGAACGGGCGGGCCCCAGTGCCCGGAGAGCGCACGCACACAGGATTTAAGATTCTCGGCAATCGTCGCCCCCTCGAGTAACGTACTGCGCTGCCAGGCTATTATTATTATGCATGCTAAATTACATCAACCGGGGGTGGGGTGTCATCGAAACCTGCAGCTAGTCTGGCGAGTTGACGAGGATGATCCGGGAGGACATTTCCCGTCCAGACAATGTGCAGATCAGGCCTGACGAGAAGAAATTTACATCCGTAAACGGACTGGACATGCGGCTCTGACTGGGAGAATGTCACCATAGGTGCGTGCAGATGGGAAAAGGCATCTTCGATATCAGAAGTGTCGGCTTGGCCGGTAAGGTCGACAAAGGTGAAATATGCTCCCATTCGGTCGAGTATCGAACTGTCATCGCTCAACCAGATGTGCGGGATCCGTACACCAGGATCCGTTCTGGGAAGGAAGCGAACCGTATCCCATTCTGCCGGCGTGTCCTGTGAGGGAGTGATGAGGGGGGAGCCTGCATATGAATAGCCATATTCGGCTCCAACCATTTCATGAACACGCCGGTGATGCAGATTGGCGCTGCGCGCTGTGCGCAATCGTTCGCGCGCGCCTTCGCGCGTCTCTTCCATCAGTTTTGGGCTGTGGAGGGCGCGCCATTTGCCAAGACCCTGAGCGGCCCAACCGGAGGCTTCAACATTCTTGACGCCGACAGGCCGGCGTTCAGCCTCATAAGAGGACAACAGCCCCGGACCGCCCCACCCCTTTATCGTTCCGGAAAGTTTCCAGGACAGGTCCAGCGCGTCGCCTACACCGGAATTCATGCCGAGCCCTCCCGTCGGGATAACGAGGTGGGCAGCATCTCCAGCCAGAAATACACGGCCGTTCCCATATTTTTCAGCGAGCAGAAGATGGAGATTCCATGGGCTGACATTCAATAGTTTGAAATCGAACTCGATGCCGGGGCCCACCTTCTCCCTCACCCAGGATTCGTAGTCGATATCCTCCGGCACATCTGAATTGAGCGTGAATTCCTTGCGATCCCCCTGGACGATAAGGGCAGACCCTTCGGCATCCGCAAAGTAATAATGACGGCCCTTGCCCATGGGAATGTTTTCATAGAGCTGTTCGGAGTAGAAGCAGATCTGCCTCATGCTGCGTAAATTGCCCTGACCCTCAAGTTTGATGCCGAGCTGTTTTCGGATAGTGCTGCTGCCGCCGTCACAGCCGACGAGATAAGTGCTGCAGACCTTGACCGGATTGTCGTCGGGGTCGGAGTATTCAATCACTACTCTATCTGACATGTCATGAAAGCTGAGGACATCGCACCCATATCTCACCGTGACATGCGGCGTTGCTTCAGCCACCGATTTCAGGAGCGGTTCAAGCTTGTTCTGCGAAACAAGCTGGTAGGGTTCGAGCGGCTGCGAATGATCTGTGGTTTCAGAGATTCGCTGACGGAACTCCGCGACCGTCGGATAGTGAAGTTTAAGCAATGGCTCATCACACAGGCGGGTAACGATGAAAACATCCATGGACGCATCGTCCGGATAGCCCAGCGCCCGGACCTGATCGGCAATGCCGAGGCGGCGATAGAATTCCATCGTCCGCGCATTGGACCGATCCATCTTGGGCCAAGGGCCTGTGGAGTTGTTGCGTTCCAAAATCAGCGTTCGAATGCCTCGTTGACCAAGGTCGATAGCCAGGGTCAGCCCCACCGGACCTGCCCCCGCTACAATTACATCATATCGTTCCAAGTAGTGTCTCCCTGTCTCGTGAACCCCGTGAAGGTGCCCGCCAAGTCTAGGTCAGTTGACCGGCTTGCTGAATGACAGAAACAGCAAGCCTGTGTTCAGGTTTTTAGAAACTAGAAACAGAGGGAAGACCCCGCTATTAGGGAAATGAGAGTGCGTTTGCCCGATTTCGAAACGCGCCGTGTCCGGATGGATCGAGAGAGTTTTCAATATGCCTTCAAGACAGTCCAAAAATAGTTCTCAGTCAGAGTGTTCGCCAAGGTTTGAGGGCCTCGGGAAGATCCTTGCGCAAGTTCAGCAAGGGGGCAGGATATATGGAGGGAGTGGCAGACTTCCCTGCAGAGCGACTGCGCGCGCTCGCCTCGCATTCGACAGAAGATCCGGTGAGCCCAATACGGCAGGAGGTATCGTATGCTAAAGGAATCAGGGAAGCTGCCAACCGAGACAGATGTTTTGGTATTGGGAAGCGGTATTGCCGGTCATTGCGCCGCATTGGCGGCGGCAGAGGCTGGCGCTGAGGTCCTGCTGCTGGAAAAATCGTCCCAGCCCGGAGGGAGTTCGGCGATTGCCGGAGGCGCCTTCGTTTTTTGTGGAACCGAGGAACAGGCAGCAGCCGGACAGAAGGACAGTCTCGACGCATTGCGGCAAGATCTTCTGGAAAGCGGCAAGAACCAGAATAATCCCGAGCTTATTGAGCGGTTCTTGGACAGTCAGCTCGAGACGTACACTTTCCTGAAAAGACATGGAGTCAAATTCGAGCTTCATGTCGTACCGGAGCCGGCAATATCCAGGGCTCATGTAACAGGGACAGGTCGGGCGATCACTGTCTTGCACATGGCCGTGCAGGCTGAGCCAAGGATCCACTACGCCTCTAAATCGCCAGGTATCAGGCTTCACCGCTCAGCTCGGTCGGGTAGAGTAGAAGGGGCTGCAGTGCTGTTCGGAGATCAGGAGACATTCATTCAAACGCGCGGCGGCGTTATCCTGGCCACCGGCGGATTTTCAAGGAGCCGGGAGCTGCTTCAAACCTACGCGCCGGAACTGGTAAGTGCCGTAAAACATGGGGGGATAGCCAATACAGGAGATGGCTTGATGATGGCCTCCGATCTTGGGGCAGGGCATGCGGATCTCGGCTATGTGTCTGGTTCTTTCGGAGGAGGCATACGCAACTACCCCCATAATGAGGCGAAAGCCGATGAAATACCCCCGCTCCTGTTTTCCTTCCTGGAGGGCGGTATCATGGTAAACAAGCACGGCGTGCGCTTTGTAAATGAGGGGCAAAGCTACAAGGCACTCAGCAATATAGGAATGGCACAGCCCGAGGGCATAGGATTTCAGATCTTCGACGACCGGCTGATGCAGCGCTCTCATCAAGATACATCCGTGAACAATTACAGAGAGGCTTTGCTCGCAGGCTATATCCAATCAAGCGACAGCATCGCCGGACTGGCTTCATTGATGGGGATCGACCCCATGGTCCTGCAACGCACGCTCGACGAGTACAACAGGAATGCTGCGAAAGGGGGGGATCCGGAATTCGGGCGCTCCATCAATCTATTCCCGATTGATCGGCCTCCCTATTATATCGCCGCGACGGGAAATGCGCTCACCTCCACATATGGAGGCATTACGACTGACGGAGATATGGCCGTCCTCGACTGGTTTGGTGCGCCGATCGAGGGGGTGTTTGCTGCAGGTGAAGTTGTTGGGGGATTTCACGGGGCCGGATATTATAGCGCCTCCTCGCTGAGCAGTTCAGCCACATTCGGCCGTATTGCAGGTGTGAACGCGGCGGGCGCCATGACGTGATCCGCTGTCGACCTATCCATGAGGAGACCCCTGGTCTGACCATCCAGGCGCGCAGCATGGTCTGTGACCTGAAAAAGTGTGCTCCCGAATTGCCAGACCGGCAAGCTTGCAAGACGGACTGATTCTAGGGCGCCTCAGATGTGGGGGATAATCGATCCTTCTCTGCAGTCAGCCGCCATCAACAGGGACTCCATGGTTGGAGAATCCAGCCCGGTCCGAAGCAATGGCCTGAGGGGTGAAAATCATGACCTTCTCACCGTAATGAGGCCTTCCATTCTTCGCTAGTGATCGATCCAGACAGGCGGGATTCGGAAGGGAATACGGCCAGGTCTTCAATCGGCGGATATATTTCCGGACGGGGAGACAGATTCAGCTGCGCTTAAATTTGCCTCGCCGTGTCGTAAGCGTGCGCTATGTTATTGAAGATTGTTCCTGCATTTTCCGAGCTGATGTCATGCGCGTCCCCGACGATATAGGTGGAGGCCCCCAATGATTCTGCGACTTCCACAAGGCTGCGTTCAGAGCGGCGATCACTGGCGAAAACAATTGTATCAATCCCTGAAAGCGTATCAGGCGCGCCGTCACCGAGAAGGGTCACCGATCTCATGTCCGGAGTCAGTTGGATGTGGTGAACATTCTTGATCCGCCTGACATTCTTCGCATTTTGTCGGTTCAACAGATACCAGCGGTCGTGGGCAGCAAGCTTTCCACCAAAATGGTTCAGCGCTTCTGCAACTACGACTCTGCGCTCCCCCTGGGCTAGATAATCTGCGACAACCATACCATTCTGGTCGCCTCCCACCACCAGAACATTCTCACCCACATCTAGCTGGTGCTCAACGAGATCATCCAGCATCATTATGTCGATATCTTCGGCATTCATCACGACATCCATCATGTCTTGCGGTACGACGGGCGCACTTCCTGTGCCGAGAATGACGACATCCGGACTTAAATCCTTCAACATGGACTCGGTAACTTCCGTGTTCAGATGTACCTCAACACCCATTTTGCTGAGCTGACGTTCATACCAGGGCACGATGTCGCCGATTTCCCTGCGACCGGGCATTTGGCGCGCGAGCAGTATCTGCCCCCCGAGCTGGCTCCGTCGTTCGAACAGCATAACATGGTGTCCGGAGTATGCGGTGCGACGTGCGGCTTCCATGCCGGCTAGGCCGCCACCGATAACAAGTATCCTTTTGGGGTTGGCAGCAGCCGAATCCGGTATGTCGATACAGGTAAGTTCCCGCGACATTCTGGGGTTGACGACACAGCTGGCATCGCCGCCCCCATTGCGAAGCAGATGTTCGTCAATGCAGCCGCGACAATCGGCGAGACAGGGGCGTATATCGTCGAGACGACCCTCGCGCGTTTTCAGAAAGATTTCCGGGTCGGCGATTGTGCCTCGCCCAAAACAGACAAAGTCCGCTTTGCCGGCCGCGACAAGGTCTCTTGCCATTTCGGGATTCTTGATCCGGCCGATCGTCCCGACTGGAATGTTAACATGTGGCTTCACGGCTGCGGCCAGGTCCGTATAGCATCCCTGGGGCTCATACATCGGGGGGATGGTAAGTTTTGGTGACCCCACCAATCCTGCAGTGACGGTTATGTAATCGGCACCAGCCTTTTCAGCCAGAGGGGCGAGACGACAGGATTCGGCGAGGGTCCAGCCCTCCTCGCCAAGGAAGTCATCGCCATTATACTTCAGACCTACAGCTATACGGTCACCGACTTCAGCGTTCACCGCAGCGACAATTTCCAGCAGGAAACGGGTACGGTTCTCGAATGACCCCCCATATTCGTCCGTCCGTTTGTTGAAAAGCGGTGTGAGAAAATTGCTGATCAGATAGCCGTGCCCTGCATGGATTTCCACAAAGTCGAACCCGGCATCGGCGCATCGTCTTGCGGCAGAGGAAAAATACTTCACGATATCGGAGATTTCCGCCTTCTCGAGCGCCCGGTTTGGCTGACCTCTATATCTGGCCGTGCCATCCCCGCGCGCTGTCCGAACATTGGATGAGAGCCCTGAAGGAGAGAACAATTCCTCGTGACTTGTCCCTTCCGTACCGCCCCCATTCCACAATTGGATGCCAAACTTTACATCATATGCATGGACTGCATCGACCAGTTTGGAGAGGGAGGGGACAATATCGTCGCTATACAGCGCAATACCGGCATGGGGGCCATACAGCCGTTTCTCGGGCGGGACAACCTGCGACGCGCCAATTGCGATCATCCCGGGTTCGCCGCGCGCCCGCTCGACATAATAGGCAATCATTTCGGGAGTAATCTCCCCATTGGAATCAGTTTTCGTTCCTGCCGACATGCCCGCCATCATCAAACGGTTCGGTATCTGGAAACGCCCGAGCTTCATAGGTTGATACAATTCCGGAAGCTTTTGCATGTTCGGGCCCTCGCAGACTAAAAATAATACAGACGTACTAAATCAAATTGAGGGGGTTTGGCCAGAGGATTATTAAAATGATGTGCAAGATGACCGACAGATCGAGCGCAAAGCAGCTGACATCGATCAGGGCGTCAAAGGGCGTGGCAAGGTCACGCATGGCCGAGCGGAGACAGAAGCTACGCTTTCATCACGCCTGGCTCAGGCCTCCCTGTCGTGCTCGGGCGGCGACTGCAATATCCGGAACACTGAATCAAAATGCGTTGTCCCCGGCAGAGGCACGCCGGATTTGTGGCCCATGTCGAGGGCGATGGTGAGATCCTTCATGAGGATTCCCAGTTTTCCTCTATAGTCCGGATCGATCCGCCCGGCATAGAATTCCACCAATCCCTCGATGAGGAATCTCACTGGACTGAAATCGTCAGCTTTCAGGGAGCGCTGATATTCCTGCGAAATGTTAGATTCTGCGAATCCGCCCGCTATGGCCTCGGGGATGCGGACAGGGGGAATTCCATAGACCGAGGCCAATGCCACGGCTTCTGCCAGTGCGGCCATGTTGCCGAAATTGATGATCTGATTGCAAGCCTTCGCCGCCTGGCCGGCCCCTGCAGGGCCCATATGGGTGATCTGACTTGCAAAGGAGGAGATGACCGGTGCCACGCGCTTGAGAAGATCGGCATCCCCACCAGCCATGGCAGCAAGGGTGCCGGCCTTCGCCCCTATGGCTCCCCCGGAGACGGGAACATCCAGAAAATCAATGCCATGACTGGAGAGCTGCATGGCCAGCTCGCGCGTGAATTCCGGCGATACGGTGGAATGGTCCAGGATGATTTCAACCATGCTATTCGCGCTGCGGGTCACGCCATGCGATCCGAACAGAATGTCCTTGGTGGCGTCGGGACTGTCAACGCAGATGCAGAGAATTGTTGTCTGGCTGGCGAGATCCGCCGGATTGGTTGCCGTCCTGGCGCCGCCGATCGACAAGGGAGTCATTTTACTGGCCGTTCGGTTCCAAACGCTCAGGGGAAAACCCTTTTCCAGCACTCTTGTGGCCATGGGGGCCCCAATATCGCCCAAACCCACAAATCCCACATTCTCCGGCGCGCTCACGCCATCGCTCCATCAATTGCCACGATCGCGCCACTTGTATAGGTGGAGCGGGCAGAAGATAGAAATACGACGGTATCGGCGATTTCTTCCGGGCGCGCCGCGCGCCCGAAGGGGAGGGACGCCATCAGTTCAGGCCATCTGCGTGATGTGCCGAATTCGCGTTCAGCCTGCGCCTGCAACAGCATCCGAAATCGTTCCGTCGAGACTGGTCCCGGATTGACCCCCACCACTCTGACGCCGTCCTGGCGGGCCTCCTGCGCAAAACCTGTCGTGAATGACATAAGGGCCGCATTGCCGCTGCTTCCTGCAATATAGGCAGGCTGTGGGTGCGATCCGGCGGCCCCGATAATATTCACGACCACGCCGCGGCGACTTGCCAGATCAGGATAGCAAGCCTGTGTCAGCCCGATATAGCCAAACACTTTCAGGTCCCAAGCGCGCTTCCAGTCTGCTATCCCAGTTCCGAGCAGATTGCCGGGAGGAATGGCGCCGGCATTGTTGACAAGGATATCCATGCCTCCGCTTTCTTCTGCGACGTGGTGAAAGATATGCGGGTCTGACAGGTCAGCGGCAATGGTGGTCACGGACGTTCCAAATGTGCTTTCGATGGACGCGGCAGCTTCTGTGAGAAGAGCGCCGGTTCGTGCGACCAGAACCAGTTCGCAGCCCTCTTTGGCAAAAGACCTGGCGATTGCGAGTCCGATCCCCTTCGTGCTGCCCGTGATCAGGACTTTCTTTCCGCTGAGCTCAAGATCCATGTTCTGAACCTTCCGGTTGAAATGCATTCTCGATATGCCCGAGTCCTTCGATTTCACAGCGAACGCGATCGCCCGCCTTCAGGAATGTCGGAGGCTGCAGGGCCACGCCCACGCCGCCCGGTGTGCCTGTGAAAATGAGGTCGCCGGGCTCAAGGGTTACGGCTTTCGACACATGCGCTATCTGCTCCCATAGGGAAAAGACCAGATGCCGTGTGTTCGAGTGCTGGCGCAATTGACCATTTACCCAGGCGCGAATCGTGAGGTCATGAGGGTCGAGCGAGGGATTCGCCAGTGTAATAAACGGTCCGAAGGGGGCATGGCCATCGAAAGACTTTCCAAGCACCCATTGGGGGGAGGACAATTGCCAATCGCGCACCGACACATCATTTCCGATGCAATACCCGAAGACGTGCTGGCTCGCTTCGTCCGGTGAAATATGCCGTCCGGCCTTGCCGATTACCGCAACCAGTTCGACTTCATAATCTACCTGATGCCCGGCCCGTGGGATCTGCACATCAGCATAAGGATCATTCGCCGCTGTTGGAAATTTGCAAAACCACAATTGACGATCAGGCATTGGCATGCCGGTTTCGGCGACATGATCGGCATAGTTCAGGCCGATCGCGAGAATCTTTCCGGGGCGATCAATCGGTCTTCTCAGATCGCTCAACCGGATCGGTTCGGGATCTTTCGCCTCTGCTGCAAGCGTGTGAATCCGCGGTGCAAGGTCTTCCCAGTTGGAAATGAGCGAGATCATGTCGTCTCCAATCCCGGGAATCATGTAGGAAAGAGGAAGTGCTGAACCGTCCAGAAGAACAGCCAGGTGCGTGTGGCCTCTGATCGAGACGCGGCCGAGTGTGACGGGGGCGGCGGGGGACATGCGGGCTTACCTGCCAGTCCAGACGGGGGATCGTCTTTCTGCAAAGGCCGAGAGCCCTTCCTGTGTATCGGATGATTTTGAAAGCATATCAGCGAGCTGCAATTCCAGAGAGTACAGGTCATCCAGCGTGTGCACAGGCGCCATGGAGCGGCGTGCGATCCTCTTTGTCGCGCGCAAGGCCAGGGGCGCGCATTTTTTCAGCTTTTCGGCCCACGCCATGGCGGTCTCCATGAGCCCGTCCTCAGGAGAAATTTCATTCACCAGACCAAAATGAAGCGCTTCGTCAGCGGACAAGGTGTCGCCGGTGAGCATCAATCCCATTGCAACATGGTAAGGCATACGCTTTGGCAACATGCGGGCACCGCCTCCCAGCGCGGCAAATCCCACCTTGGGTTCAGGCAAGCCGAACCGGGCGCGAGGGTGACTGACAATTATGTCCGCTTCCAGGGCGATTTCCCATCCGCCGCCCAGTGCCAGACCATTGACGGCTGCGATCAGGGGCTTGTGGAATTCGGTTCGGTGCGAAAGTCCGGCCCAGCCTGATTTCGGCATCGGCGCATGAAAATCCTCAACAAGATCGTGTCCGGCACAAAAAGCCTGATCGCCTGTACCGGTCACAATGGCCAGCCACAAATTGTCATCTTCCAGAAAGTCATCCCAGATCATCGAGAGTTCATGACAGGCGGGGGCGTGCAGGCTGTTGAGAACGGCTGGCCGATCCAATGTGACAATCAGAAAATTTCCAATTGTCTCCGTCCTTACAAAGTGTGTCATATGGATTCCGTTCTTCAGTTTCGGACGTGATGCAACCTGAAGATCAAATTAGAACACATGTCTAAAACCCGGGTCAATCCAGTTGTGTGTTTCGCTACAGGCATGGCGTCACCAGAGCGTCGGGCCGTACAGGGTCTGTTCTCTTTAAATACAGACAAAATCCGCAATGGCGCGAGTAACGCTATTCTATCGGGTTTCCTCCCATTGTCGGCGATAGCCGGTTCAAGTGACCCAAGCATGAAAACAAAAGTACTGATCCATCGCTCTGTCCGGTCGTGGAGACAGTCATAAAGGACAGGCCTTTGAGACCGATCCTGGTTATGGATGAGATGGTGCCCGTCCGATGAGACACGTATCGTCACTGCCATCATTGTTCTGGTGGATGGAAGGCATTCGCGCCCGAGAAACTCAATACACTCAGTGTCGAGATGTTGACCGAGGCGGCTCAGGCCATCGATCTGGCAGGTGACCCGACCGTAGCGCTGGGACCAAGCCGGGAGCAGGTCATGAAAGCCCTGATTCGCGGTTTCGACGACCTGCTCGAGGTTGAGCAGGACCATCAGCAGGTTGCGGGAGCAGCGCGTGACATCAGGGAAGGTATGGCGGCGTTTGCGGAAGGGCGACGCTCCCCTGTATTCCCTCGGAAATGATGTCCCTCATTGCCCCTTCATTCCGCTTGTCAGATTCTGTGACAGTTTAACATACCAATCCAGGGAAGCGGGATCTCTCATCAGGTCGGGATTTGCTACTTTCGAGGCCGGCAGGCCCTCAAGAATTCGCCGAATCGGAACCTCAAGACGTTTGCCCGTTATTGTGTAGGGAATTGATGGGGCAAGGAGAATTCGGTCAGGTACGTGTCGGGGACTATTGGTCTCTTTCAGGGCCCTCCTGATCCGCTGTTCAAGTTCGGATGTAAGGGGATCATTGTCCTGGCGCGTCACGAACAAAAGCATTTCTGGCTCCCCGTTCAGGAGGGGGGCGATCACCATGCAATCCTCGATCTCTCGGATATGTTCGAGGGTGCGATAGATTTCCGCGGTGCCAATTCTTACTCCATGCCGGTTCAGCGTGGCATCCGATCTCCCATGAATATAACATCCTCCGCGGGTATTGATCACGAAGAGATCACCCTGGCGCCATACACCCGGGAAGTCGGAGAAATAGCTGTCATGATATCTCTGCCGATCCGGATCGTTCCAGAATCCGACAGGCATGGAGGGGAAGGCCGCGCAGATGACGAGTTCTCCGATTTCGTCGCGTACGCTTTCTCCGGCTTCATTCCACGACTCGACATGGATGCCCAGAACGCGCCCCTGCATTTCAGCGGCATAGACGGGGAGGAATGCCACGGCGCCGGTTATGGCGCTGCAAATTTCCGTGCCGCCCGACTGAGAGGTGACCCAGAGGTCTTCCTTAACATTCTGGTAAAACCACGCAAATGTATGGGGCGTGGAAGGCGCGCCTCCCAGGATCACCATTTCCAGGGCGGACAGGTCAAACGCCGTCGCAGGTTTGACGCCATCCTGGTCCATTTTTGTAACGAGGCTCGGGCTGAGACCAAGAACCGTGGCGCCAGACGCTTCTGTAATATGCCAGAGTGCTGAACTGTTCGGGTAGAGAGGATTGCCATCATATATGACGACTGAGGCCCCCGTTACGAGTGCTGAGTAAAGCGAGTTCCAGACCATCCAGCTTGTTGTGGTGTAGAAGAAGATCGTTGAATCGGGCCTGAGTTCCGCACAGAAATGCTGCGCGCGCAATTGTTCCAGAAGCATGCCGGCATGGCTGTGAATGATTGCTTTTGGCAGGCCAGTCGTTCCGGATGAAAAAAGGATCCACAAGGGATGATCATGAGCGACCTGTTCATACCGGAAGTCGCTTGCATCCGGAGCCACGGTCTTGGCCAGCGCGTCCCAAGGGAGTGTATTTGCCATGAGGCGGGCCGGGTGGGAGGAGGGCTTCCGAGAGGGAACATGTACCACATGTTCCAGGCTGGGAAGTCCGGCGATGATCTCCTCGACTTGGCGGGACCGATCTCGTTCAACGCCTGCGAACGAGTATCCATCAGTGACAAATATCAGTTTCGGGTCGAGCTGTGCAAACCTGTCAATTACCGTCCCGGCTCCGAATTCCGGGGCCGCCGACGCCCAGACGGCTCCGATGGCGGTGGCCGCCATCATGGCGATGGCGGTCTCGGGAATGTTCGGCAGATAAGAAACAATACGATCTCCAGGCTTTATGCCCAGGTTTCTCAGCGCAGTTGCCATGCTTCTGACAGAGCTGCCCAATTCGGCCCAGCTGATTTGCAGGTGAGGGCCTGTTTCTGAAAAGGCGTGAATCACCGTCCGGTCCGGATTGTTGGCTTCGTGCCGGAGCAGATGCTGGCAGAAATTCAATCTGGCGCCTTCGAACCACACAGCTTCAGGCATGGTCGCGCCCGACAGGATGGAATTGTAAGTCCGGGAGGCATCGACCTGGAAATATTCCCAGAGGCTTGCCCAGAATGTGTCGACCTCCTCGACGGACCAGGTCCAAAGGGCTTGATAATCTTCGAAGACGTGGCCTTTTTCATGCTCCAGCCATTCCGTGTAGCGAAACAGATTCGAGCGTTCCACGCGCTCAGCCGTGGGAGTCCAGAGCAGGTCGCCCTGAGCAACGCTCAAAGACACATTCCCCGTATCGGTGCCTGTCTCTGCGTCTTTGAGTGGGTGCGGCATCATATGTCTCCCTCGGTGCGATCTTGAGCGTCGCAATATCTGGATAGGACGTTAGTATTATCTGCCCGCTTTGAAAACAAGCGGGATGGAAAATACCCTGTCAGACTGTCGAAAAACGAGCCGGATGTGCCGTGTTAACTCCGATGAGGTCATGCTTGCCAAGCCACAATTCCTCTTATACTAAAACAAGCGTATCAAAATAATAATTCCCCAAAGGCCTGCCGGGATGCGCCATTGGGACGGGAGAAAATCATGGATCTGCACACCTATAATCACGCGCGCCGTACGCCGGAGAAAATCGCCTATAAATTGGTGCCGAGCGGAGAGAGCGTGACTTATCAACAGCTGGAAGCCCGCTCAAACCAGTGTGCCCAATTGCTTCGACGAGAAGGGCTCATGCGCGGAAGCGTTATCGCCATCCTCATGGAAAATCATCCGCGATATCTTGAGATCGTCACGGCTGCAGATCGGGCCGGACTTTACTATACGTCAATCTCGACACAGCTGACGGCGCCTGAGGCGTCATACATTGTTCAGGATGCTGGCGCGAAAATCCTGTTTGTCTCCAAAGCGAAATTCTCATTGGGCAAGGCCATTGCCGAACTTGTCCCCGGCCTCACTGTCTTCCTTGTGGATGGTGCTGCGGACGGCGCGCGCGACTATCTGGCTGAACGTGAGGCGTGCCCTGTCGGACCCATATCAGATGAGAGCCAAGGCGCGCCCATGCTCTACTCGTCCGGGACCACAGGTCGGCCCAAAGGGGTCAAATTTCCGCTACCGGACGCCCGGATTGATGAGATGGACGGGCTGACCGGCCTGGCCGTGGACTGGTTCGGTTACAATCCCGACATGGTCTATCTATCACCTGCGCCGATGTATCACACCGCCCCATTGCGGTGGTCTATGTCGGTCCTGAAGGTCGGGGGCACGGTCATCGTGATGCAAAAATTCGATGCCGAGGAATCGCTTCGTCATATTCAGGATGAGCGGGTCACCCACTCCCAATGGGTTCCGACGCATTTCGTGCGTATGCTGAAACTCCCTGAAGGCGTGCGGGAATCCTATGATCTGTCGAGTCTCCAATTGGCATTTCACGCTGCAGCGCCTTGTCCAGTCCCCATCAAGGAAAAGATGCTCGACTGGTGGGGGCTGATCATACATGAATTCTATGCCGGTACCGAGTTCAATGGACTCACGGCGATTGGGCCGCAGGACTGGATGACACACAAGGGATCGGTGGGGCCGGCAGTCTTCGGAAAAATCCATATCCTGTCAGAAGACGGCGAGGAGTTGCCGGCCAGGAAAGAGGGTCTGATCTATTTTGAAGGCGGCAATGCATTCAGTTACCATAATGATGACGAAAAAACCCGATCCGCCTATAATGACAAGGGCTGGAGTACGTTGGGGGATATCGGCTGGGTGGATGAAGAGGGCTATCTCTACCTGACTGACCGCAAGAGTTTCATGATCATCTCCGGCGGGGTGAATATCTATCCCCAGGAAATCGAGGATGCCATCATTACCCATTCACAGGTTGCCGATGTGGCGGTCATCGGCGCGCCGGATGATGATCTTGGAGAGCGGCTCGTTGCGATTGTGCAACCCCTGGACTGGTCCGAGGCAGGGGATGCGCTGGCAACATCAATCCAGGAGCACCTCAAAGGTCAGATCGCGAAGATGAAGATCCCCAGACAGATCGATTTCATGAAAGAGGTACCTCGGCACGCGACGGGCAAGCTTTACAAGCGCCATTTGCGGGATGCGTACTGGCAGAAAGTCAAATCCTGAACGCGTCACCCGTTCCGGGTCGTCTGACAATCCTTCCTATTAGATCCGTAGACGAAGTAGTATGTCAATTACTTGAGCCTGTTTCCATTTAAACCGAAGATGTGACCCCATTCTGGTCTGTATAAACGGAGAATAATATGATTGATCCGAGGGATGCCCCTTGTAAGGGAGTGCGCATTGTTGAGTTTGCAACGATGGTGTCTGGTCCGTTCGCAGGCCAGATGCTCTGTGATCTGGGTGCCGAAGTCATAAAGATAGAACCCGTGACCGGGGATCCGATGCGCGCGATGCATCCAAAGCAGGGTGATCTGCCGGCATTTTTCCAGCAGGTTAATCGAAACAAGAAAAGTGTCTCGCTTGATTTGAAGGATGAAGCTGATCGCGAAGCCGCACGAAATTTGTGTTTACAGGCGGATGTGATCATCGAGAATTTTCGTCCTGACGTAATGGACCGTCTGGGGCTCAGCTATGAAAGCCTGCGTGGCGATAATCCCGGACTCATTTTTGCGTCCATTACCGGTTATGGATCAGAAGGGCCGTATAAGGATCGACCGGCCTATGATCACGTGATCCAGGGACTGGTCGGGGTGATGGATGATTTCGGGCAATATTCAGATGACAAGGCGCCTGTGCCGGTTCGCAATTTTCTCGTGGACAAGGTTGCGTCGACGACATTGACCCAGGGTATCCTGGCTGCCTTGCTGGCGCGTGAGAGGAATGGCGGAACAGGCCAGACGGTATCCGTCTCCCTACTTGAGGCATATGCCGCGCTGATGCTGCCGGCGATCATGATCAATCACACATTCCAGAATGAGGATGCCGAGCGCATCCGAAAAATCGACATGTATCATCCGATACGAACTCAGGATGGGTACGTGATCGGACATATACAGACCGATGCCCAGTTTGAAGGCATGTGCCGTACCGCGGATAGGGACGAGTTAATTGGCGATGAGAGATTCAAGGATGCATGGTCCCGCATGACCCATTATGAGTCCTTGTGGGCAGAGATGGAAAAAGGCACATCGAAGCAGGATACGCGGACAGTCATAGAAAAGGCTGCGAAATACGGGGTCCCCCTGGCACCGGTGAATACCATTGATGACTTTTTCTCAGACCCGCAAGTTCGCTATAATAAGACCTGGTTCGACATTGAGGATCCAGATTATGGAACAATCCGAAATCTCTGTTATCCGGTTCGGTTTGGCACATCACAGATAAGGATTGAGCACAGAGCCCCCCGTTTCTGTGAGCACCAAGATGAGATTCTAAACAAGTGAGTCTGAACCCGATAACAGAAACTGGAGCGTATGATGACGATTTGGAATGATTTCCTGGGATGTGAAATCCGCTATATAAACACCCCAAATTTCGGACGGGTGAGAATCGCGGAATCTGGCAAAGGCGAAGGCAAGGATCCCTTGTTCCTCCTCCATGGCATTGGCGGCCATCTGGAAGCCTATGCCAAGAATGTCAAACCCCTCTCCTCCGACTTTCATGTCATTGCCTATGACTTTCTCAATTGTGGCTTCTCGGAGAAACAGGATACGGCGTTCAATCCGGTCACCTTGTCAGAGCAATTGGCTGAAATCATGGATGTGCTTGGCTATCGGAGGGCCAACATATCGGGGGAGTCGCTGGGCGGCTGGGTCGCGGGAACATTTGCCGGAATGTATCCGGAGCGCGTAATCAAGATTCAGCTGAATACGACAGGCGGGATAGAGATCACGTCCGAAAAAGGCGAAAAGGACATGGTCGAACTCGTCGAGCTCATGAAGAAAAGTGCCGGCACCCCCACTTATGAAAGCACCTTGTTGCGCATGAAGTGGCTGATGCATGAGCACAATCATCATCTCCTGGATGAGGAATTGGTGGGGACCCGGCTGAGCATCTATTCTCATCCGGACATGGAGGTTGCCAATAAAAGCATCGGGGCATTTGCTGCGTCTGACCATCATGCCTTTGACATACCCCTGGAAAAGATCAGCTGCCCGACCATGTTTCTTTGGACGCGAGACAATCCCATACACACACTTGATGCTGCGGAACTGGCCTGTTCAAAAGTTGCGGGCGCCTCCTTGTATGTGATGGACGCAGATTCCAAACATTGGCCTCAATTTGAGGCACCGGATGAATTCAATCGTGTGACGCGGTCATTTTTTCTATCTTGAGTGCAGTCTCGGAAGACGTCTTCATTTCGACAATTACATCTCTCGCACTGCCTCGGCGTCACGTCGGTCGCCAAGGCAGTGCTGCAAGTGCACCGCGAGATTGTCGATTCCGCGAGTGGAGGTGGTTCGCCTGATGCCCCGTGGATTGTTTGCGGAATGACACCCTGATCCGGCCGGGTCTTGCGGGTTTCGGAAGCCGGGTCACGCTCAAGACGGCTCTGAATATGTTCAAGTATCCGGGGCCGCTTGCGCCAAAACCTCCCTTCAGCCAATGTCAGGAAAGGATCCGGGACTCAGTGTCGTGAACGTTGAAGCGACCTGCGGGAGACAGGGCTCCTGCAGGTCGCCGATTTCTGGCAGGGAGATGTTCCCGACTAGAACGCGTAATTCAGGGTTACCCCAAAATTTGAACCCTGACCCGCATAATGGTAGCTTGTATCCACGCTGTTATTATCCGTGGTCCGATAATATTCGTCTGTGACATTGCGTCCCCAGATCTGAATATCCCAATTGCCATCGACGGGTCCAATACCGGCGCGAAGATCCAGCAAGGTATAGGATGGCAATATGGGCGCGCCCCCACTTCTTTGCGGGAAGCGTGAAAACGCGTCGCCAACATAGGTCAGACCAGCGCCCACATACATCTCCATGGAAGAATTCACATTCCATCGATACTGACTATCGGCAACAATCGACAGATCAGGAGTGTTGGGGAGTTCGACCCCCTTCACATTTGAAACATCCGTCGGGCTCAGACCGGTCGGTACGAGGAAGTCCTCCGTCACTTCAGTATCAAGATATGTTGCGGCAACGCTCAGATCCAAGCCGTCGAGTGGGCGGGTCACGAGCTGAAGCTCGATGCCCTGAACTTCACTTTTCGGAACATTCCCCAGAGCGGGAAGTACGCCGAATGCAGGATCATATACCAAATATGGCACCTGCTTGTCTTCATAATCATAGAAGAAGGCAGAGCCGTTCAGCTGGGTTGTCCCATCAAAGAGCGGTGCCTTGAAGCCCGCTTCGTACGCGGTAATGCGTTCCTGGGTCGTCGGGGTATAGGAGGCGCGGGTCAGGCCACCAGCGGGAATGATCGCGCCGGATTTGAATGCCCTGCTGATATTGGCATAGATGATGGTGTCATTCAGCAATGAATAGGTCAGCCCGGTCCGCCAGGAGACATTGTCTTCGCTCAGGGTCTGCGCAATAGGCCCAGTCGGCACGGCATTCGGCCCCGCGCTGGCTTCCAGCATGATGCAATCTCCCCCTACGAGACCCGGGCTGCCCGGGCCTAGCACACTCGCCAGGAAATTCACGAAATCAGGCAAGCCGGGATCACCCGGAGCGCTATCATCACCGGATGTGCAGCTCACAGAATCTATGCTGGAATCTGTGTAGCGTCCGCCCAATTGAACAGAAAGCTGCTCTGTCAGCGCGTATTCCAGATTCGCAAAAAATGCTGCTGTCTCGATCGAGGAGGTATTTTCTGAGTTGATACGATCATATGCAAAACCTGGCCCGAACGCATAGTTCGCAGACAGATCTGAATCATAGAAGAGGCTGTTGATCACATCGCTGTCTTCATAGTTCAGACCGAAGACCCAGTCCATTCGATCTGTGGCGCCTGACAGTCTCAGCTCCTGACTGAGGGTTTCCGCGCGGCCAAATGGATTGATCGTCAAATTGTCGAAAGCCACGCCATCCTGGTCGATCTTCTTCACGATCTCGACTTCCTGATAGGCGGTCAGAGATGTCAGTGTAACGCTGTCGGTAAGCGCATAATTGGTCCGCAATGAATAGAAATCAAACTGGTTGTCATTGGTATTCGTCCCGGGTGTCCAGTCTGCCAGTTCCGGGGAATCAGGGACGATGACGGCGCTGGAAAGGGCCGCCTGATTGACAGGGTTGGGATGTGTGTCACCGCCGAAGGCCGGGTGAAATTCGGAAAACTGTCCTGCCTTGGCGTCTGACTTGTCTCTGGCCAGGGTTGCATTGAAGGAGAAGTCGAGATTTTCACTGGCCTGCCAGTCAATCAGGAGCCGGCCTCTCGACAAATCGCTGTCGCCGAGTTCATCGCCCGGACGTGTCACGCTTTCCTGCCACGCGCCGCCCTGTGTGACGCCCAGGGCCAGGCGGGCCTGGACGGTGTCAGCAAGGGGGCCGCTCAGATATGCTTCTGCATCGATTTTTCCATGCTGGTCGAATGAGGACGAGATGCCGGCGGACAACTCGTCTGTCGGTTTTGCGGCAATGAAATTCACGGCGCCGCCAGTGGCATTCTGACCGAAAAGCGTGCCCTGGGGCCCCTTCAGTATCTCGACCCGCTCGAGATCAAAGGCTGCCCCCGAAGTCATGGCCGGCGAAGGGAGTCCGACTTCATCAATATAGACAGATACGGCTGGGGCTGCGCCGACGCCGCTATCATACAAGTACAGGCCGACACCCCGCAAGCTGTAGACAGGTGACCCGCTATTGGTTGCCGTCGCTGTGAAGCCCGGCACGAGCTTGTCCAGGTCATCCACATCCTCAAAGCCCCTGGTTTCAAGATCTTCTGCACTCATGGCAACAATGGACATGGGCACATCATTTACGTCCTGGGCCCGCTTCTGGGCAGTCACGGTTACAGCATCCAGAACCCTTTGAGATTGCTCGACCGCCCCCCCATCGTCTCCCAATTGTGTCTGAGCGACCGCATAGCCGCCGCCAGCTGCCAGGATCGCGGATCCCGAAACCATAGCCAAGAATTTCATTGTCATAATTTTCTTCCCTCATCTGATCGTTCCGGTCACCCGCGTGTGCAAGTAGAACGAATATATTATTATGGCTGCAGCTAGTACGAGTGTTTTTATTGCGTCAACCGTTTTGAGGGGAGGCGGGAATCTGTCTCTTATACACATCTCCGAGCCCACGAGACCAGAGAGGATCTCGTA
>CAJXOF010000024.1 GCA_913057945.1 uncultured Hyphomonadaceae bacterium
AGATCTACACACTGCATATCGTCGGCAGCGTCAGATGTGTATAAGAGACAGGTGGCTGATCGTGGCAGACAAGCCATCCGGCCTGCTCTCGGTGCCGGGGCGTGGCCCGGACAAGGCCGATTGTGCACGATCCCGTATCCAGGACACATATCCCGACGCGCTGACCATCCACCGGCTCGACATGTCGACCAGTGGCCTCTTGCTGTTTGCCCGGTCAAGAGAGGTGCAGCGCGCCATCGCGGCTGAATTCGAACGAGGGCGCGTGGCCAAATCCTATCTGGCAGATGTCTGGGGCACGCCCGCCAATGAATCCGGCCTGATCGATCTGCCGCTGATCAATGACTGGCCAAACCGGCCCCGCCAGAAAGTCGATCACGAGAGCGGAAAACCGAGCCAGACCCGTTATGAAATTCTGGACCGCCGGGAAAAGACCGCCCGCCTGCAGCTCACGCCGCTGACCGGGCGCACCCACCAGCTGCGCGTGCACCTCGCCGCCCTCGGTCATCCCATTCTCGGCGACGACCTTTATGCACACGAGGAGGCCCTTCAGATGACGCCGCGGCTGCACCTGCACGCCACTGAATTGCGCTTCCGCCATCCCGCCACCGGGTCGGCAGTGCACTATGAATCTCCCTGCCCCTTCGAAACACCTTGACGCAGGGCCATTCCAACATTATCGTTTTTCGATAATTTGGAGATTACTCATGCACGCCGAGATCGTTCGCTTGTCCCTGCACCATGTCGATATCAAGATCGTGAAAGACGACCAGATGCATGTCCTGCAATGGCGGCGCAATCTGCTCTGGGACGAAGTGCTGCTCGACGGCAAGCGCCAGGCTTCCAGTCACGGCCTGTTTGGTCGCGAGAAAGTCTACGGCCTCGTCTTCGGGCGCGATGAAGAGGGAAAAGGCGGCGAACAGGTCATGCTGCTGCTGGATCCCGCAACGCATCATGAATGGCTGGAAAGCACCCAGCGCGTAAAGGGCGTGCGTCTGGAAGGTCGGGACGGCCCGCTCGTCGCCTTCGGATCCCTCGACCCCAAGACACTCGAAAAGCCCGCAACATTTGCGGACTGGATGAAAAAGAGCATGGGCATGGATTGGGGCGACTCGCCTTCGAGCCGCCCCAACTAGCAATTTCTAGGAATCCCGCGAGTTCGCGGAAACCGGAACGAGACGGACCGTGGCTTTGCGGTTCAGCGGCTCGACAATTCCGTTCGCCGCATAGGCTTGGGCTTCGCCTTTCGGCATGACGCCAATCTGCTCGGCAGAAATCCGGCGGGCTTCCAGCGCGGCCATCACGGCTTCAGCGCGATCTTCCGACACTTTCTGGTTCAGGTCAGCCGGTCCGGTGGCATCGGCATGGCCCGCCACTTCAATCCGGAAATACTCGCAGTGGGCGGAATCCGCGGCTACGGCGTCCAGAACCGCTTCAGCCTGATCGCCAAGCTGCGTAACACCGCGCTCGAAATAGATCGTGAATTCCTCGACGGCGCATGCGGCAGGGGCCGTTTCATAAGTGACCGGCTCCTGTGGTGGGGCAGGCAATTCTGCATGGGCCGCCAGGGCTGCCGTTGCGGCAGAAATCAGGGTCAGGCTGGCGAGTTTCATGGTCGTCTCCATAAGTGACTATGCAAACAGAAACGCCGGTTTTTCCGCCCGGTTCCTCACAATCTTTTCTTTGTGCGCCCCTCATGGGCCTTCGCCGAGGCCGGATCGGCCGGCCAGTCATGCTTCGGATAGCGTCCGCGCATGTCCTTTGCCATGTCCAGATAGCCCGCCCCCCAGAACCGGCCGAGATCCTGTGTCGTGGCCACGGGTTTCATGCCCGGCGACAGCATTTCCACGGTCACCGGCACCCGGCCCGATGCCAGGGTCGGATGCGTGCTCAGCCCATAGAAGGCCTGCGCCCGCGCAGACACGAGCGGCGCGCGGTCATCGAGATAATCCACCTGCGCCGTCTGGCCCGAAGGCAGCGACAGGCTGAGCGGCGCCTCCTTGCGCAGCGCGTCCTGCACCTGCCAGTCGAGCGAGGCGATGAGGGCTTCGCGCACCGCATGCGGCGTTGGCACCTGCGCGCCCTTCCGTTTCAGCAGGGGGAACAACCAGTCGCTTGCCGTTTCAACCAGTTTCTCTGCGTTCCAACCCGTTTCATCCAGGCACCCGGCCGTTTCAAGCATTGCAATCCGGGCCAGAGTCTCGCGCACCACATCGCCCGCGCCGATGGCTTCGAAGCCCTCTTCCGTAATCGCCTCCAGCATCGCGCGCGCGGCCACAGCCGGGCTCGGCCTTGGCAGCGGACTTTCCGACAGGACAATCGCACCGAGCGCCTTCACCCGCCGCGCGGCAAACTTGCCGGTCTTCGGGTCAAAGGTGGCCCGGTCTTCCGAGACGATCCCGCCAATATCCAGCGCATCTGCCTCGGTAATCGGCGCAGCCAGCGAAATTCGCGCTTCCTTCGCTGCGCCGCCAAGGTCTGCAATTACCAGCCAGTCCTGTTTGGCGAGCGCTTCGGTCTCCGGCAGCATGGCTGCCCGGCCGGACGCCATGAGGTAGCTGCCCGAACTTCCGGGTCGCTTGCGCGCAATCTGGTCCGGCCAGGCGCGCGCCAGCAGTTTCGCCACATCCCCGCCCGGCGCAGCCCCCTTCCCCCAGCTTTTCGCCTGCGCTTTCAGGCTGCGGGCACGCGGCGAGCCATCCCGGCGGAACCCGGCCAGCCGGTCGCGCACATCCGGCGAATTCCCGCCCATGCCGCGTTCTCCGGCAAGGGCGGCAATCTCTGCCGCCAAGGCCCGCGCTTCGGCGTTCGGCGCGCTCGCCACCAGGGCGCCAAGGCGAGGGGGTAATGGCAGGCGGGCCATTTCGGAACCAAGCGGCGTCAACGCGCCCGCTTCATCAATGGCGCCCAGTGTCGAGAGCAGATCCTGCGCGGCCTTCAGCCGACCGGCAGGTGGGGCATCCATCCAGGTCAGACGCCCGGCATCGCGTTCGCCCCATTCTGCCAGGGTGAGAACAAGTCCGGAGAGATCACTTTTCAGGATTTCCGGCACCGGCGCGGGCATCAGGCCCCGCGTCGCCGCCTCGTCCCATAGCCGGTAACAGACGCCCGGTGACAGGCGCCCTGCCCGGCCGCGCCGCTGGTCAACGGAGGCCCGCGAGGCCTTCACCGTCGACAGGCGTGTCCCCAAACCGCCAGCGGCATCTTCCGCCACGCGCGAGAGGCCGGAATCGATCACGATCCGCACGCCTTCAATGGTCAACGCGCTCTCCGCAATATCCGTCGCCAGCACAATCTTGCGCATCCCCTCCGGCGCGGGGGACACGGCCGCATCCTGCTCTGCCGGGCTCAGCGCGCCGAACAGAGGGGCCACGCGCACATTGTCTGGCACGGTCTCAAGCTGTTCTGCCGTCCGCTGGATTTCCCGCGCGCCGGGCAGGAAGGCGAGGATCGAGCCCTCCTCCTCGCGCAGCGCCTGGCGCACAGCGGCCGCCATCCGATCTTCGAGACGGTCCTGAGACCGACCGAGATATTTCGTCTCCACGGGATATTGCCGCCCCTGGCTCTCCACCACAGGAGCCCCGAGCACACTGGATACTTTTTCCGTATCGAGCGTGGCAGACATGATCAGGATCCGAAGATCGTCGCGGAGCGCACCCTGGGCTTCCATCGCCAGCGTCAGTCCCAAATCCGAATTCAGCCTGCGCTCATGGAATTCGTCAAAGATCACCGCCCCGACGCCTGCCAGTTCGGGATCCGACAGGATACGCCGCGTGAACAGGCCATCCGTGATTACTTCCACGCGCGTCGCCGCAGACACCTTCCGGTCCACCCGTGTCGTCAGTCCGACGGATTGGCCGAGTTTTTCCCCGAGAGACTTCGCCATCTGCTGTGCGGCCATGCGCGCCGCAATGCGCCGCGGCTCCAGCATGAGGATCTTGCCGTCGATGACGGGGGCGTCGCCGAGCAGGCCCGCAAGCGCCAGTGGCACGCGCGTCGTCTTGCCTGCGCCGGGCGGCGCCGCGAGCACGAGCCGCGCATGGCCGCGCAGGCCCGCGCATATTTCGGCGAGCACATCATCAATCGGCAAGGAGAGCAGGGAAGGCCGCATCCTGCCTGATAGGCTTTTCATCATCCGGCTGGCAAGCTGCAGGAATGCGCACCGCGCGATTGCCTTCCCCTGCAGCGCGCCCTACCGTCGGGCGCTACAGACGGGGCAGGAGGCAGCTTATGAAATGGTGGTTTGGTATTGATCTCTGGAAACGGGTGATCGCAGGATTGGTTCTGGGCGCCCTCGTCGGCTTGGGCCTGCGCTATGGCCTCGGCCCGGAGGCCGCCAGTGCCAATGTCTCCGCCTGGGCCAAGCCGATCGGCGATGCCTTCATCAACCTCATCAAGATGCTGGTTGTCCCGCTGATCTTCACCACGCTGCTGTCCGGCGTGCTGGCGATGGGCGATCCGAAAAAGCTCGGCAGCCTCGGGGGCCGTGCCCTGCTCATGTATATGGGCACTACGGTCATTGCCGTCAGTTTCGGCCTGCTCATGGGCACGCTGATCCAGCCCGGCGCGGGCTTTGACCTCTCGATTGCGTCAGCCGCAGACATTGCCGAAGCCAAGGCCCGACTGGATGCGAACCCGCAACCGGGCAGCATCGGCGAACAGCTGATGAATACGCTGCTCTCCATCATCCCGACCAACCCCGTAGCGGCCCTGACCAATGGTGATGTGCTCCAGATCATCTTCTTTGCCATCCTGCTGGGCATCGGCATCCTGATGACCGGCGAGGCCGGCAAGCCTCTGGCAAACGTCATCAACAGCGCCGCCGAAGCGGTCATGAAGCTGACCCTGATTGTCATGGAGACCGCGCCCTTTGGCGTGTTCGCCCTGATGGCCTGGGTCCTTGGTGAGCGCGGGCTCGACATTCTTGTCTTCCTCGGCAAGCTGACGCTGACCCATTATCTCGCCTGTTTCCTGCACATCGCCATCACCTATGGCCTGATCATTCGCGGCGGCTTGCGCCTGCCGCTCATGCCTTTCTTCAGAGGGGTTGTGGACGCCCAGGCCGTGGCCTTTTCGACCTCGTCCTCGAATGCGACCCTGCCCATGACGATTTCCTGTGCGCGGGAAAACCTCGGCATCGGCAAGCCGGTTGCCTCCTCCGTCCTGCCGCTTGGCGCGACCATCAACATGGACGGCACCGCGCTCTATCAGGGGGTGATTGCCCTGTTCGCGGCCCAGGCCATGGGCACGCCGATGACGGCGGGCATGTATCTCACCATCATCCTGATGGCGACGCTCGTCTCGATCGGCACAGCCGGCATTCCATCGGTCAGCCTGTTCCTCGCCGCCACCACGCTCAGCGTGATTGGCGCAACGCCGGAACAGATCGTTGTCGTGATCGCCGTCCTGTTCCCGTTCGACCGCATCCTCGACATGATGCGCACGGTGACCAATGTGACGGGCGACCTTACCGTCGCGACGGCGGTGGCAAAATGGGAAGGCGAACTGGACGAAGAGATCTTCCGCGCCCGCGACCCGGTCTAGGCCAATGGGGCAAACCTGGATTGCCTTGTTGCGCGGCGTGAATGTCGGGGGCACGGGCAAGCTGCCCATGGCCGATTTCCGCGCCGCCCTGTCGGCAGCCGGGTTTGGGAGTGTGCGCAGCTACATCCAGTCCGGCAATCTCGTTTTCACGTCCGATCAGGACCGGGCGACAGCGACCAGCCTGATTATAAAGGTGATGCGCGAGCAGTTTGATCTGGAGCGGCCAGTCCTGCTGCTGACCGTCGACGAACTACGAGCTGCTCTCGCCGCCAATCCCTTTCCAGAGGCAGGGGCCGATCCCAAGACCCTGCATCTCATCTTCCTCACAGGTGACATCTCACTGGATGCGGACGGTTTGCGGGCCCTGTGCACACAGGGAGAAGACTTCCTCCTGACGGGAAACACTTTCTATCTCCACACGCCGAATGGGTTTGGCCGCTCCAAACCTGCAGAAAAGCTCGACCGGTTCCTCAAGGCCGGAGCCGTTACCGCACGCAATCTCAATTCATGCATGAAAATTCTGGCCCTGGCTGAGAGTTGAAACATCCCGACATCCGCCCTGCATCCTGGGAACTGCACTCATTGGCATTCGCCGGGGTCAGCCAGAACAAAGATCGGGAAGGCGCACTGCCAGGGCTCGGAACCGGACGCCGCTTGAGGTATTGAAGCCTCATGCATTTTTCCCGGACCCAATGGCTGTGCGCCAGTCTCAGCCTGCTTGTTTTCGTCGCTCTCGCTTTGGGCGAGGCCGGCCTCTGGCCTCTGGGGGCGTTTGACCGCGCCATAACCGACGCCGTCCCTGCCCTGCGCACCGAAACCCTGAACCTTCTGATGCTGGCCATTACCGGGCTTGGGGATTCCCGCTTCCTCATCTTTGTCGCCTCGGTGACCGTGCTCGCCCTGCTCGCGGCAAAGGCCTGGCGCGAGGCGCTCCTGTTCGGCGCCGCCTTCGCGCTGATGCCGGTCATCGTGAAACTGCTGAAGATGACCATCGCCCGCCCCCGCCCAACGGTGGACCTTTATGGCGGCGTCGAATCCTTCAGCTTCCCGAGTGGGCACGCCACCAATTCCGCGCTCATCTATGGCGCGCTGGCCCTGCTTGCGCTGGCCGTCTTCCGCAAGCTGCCCGGCCTCCTGCTCGCGGCGGCCTTCGCCCTGCTCGCCGTCATGATCGCCGTCTCGCGCATCTATCTCGGCGCGCACTGGCCGAGCGACACGCTTGCCGGGCTCGGCCTCGCTGGCCTGATGCTGACCCTCATGTCGGTTATCCAGGACGAATTGCGCCTGCCGGACGCGGCGAAATTCGTCCCCTTCGTCCTGATCCTGCTCACCGCCGCCTTCCCGCTCTACCTGCTCATCGCCCTGCCCGAGGCGCGCGAGCTTTACACAGCGCTCCACGCCGAATAGGCCTCGCCCCGGCCGGGCAATCAGGCTAAGCGGCGGGCATGCTGACCCGCGGAAAAGTCTTTTCCCTCGCCGTGCCGATCATCCTGGCGCAGGCCGCGACCGCCACCACGGGCGTCGTCGATACGGCCATCATGGGCCGGTTCGGGGACAAGGCAGACCTCGCCGCCGTGGCCATCGCCGCGGTTGCCTACAGTTTCATCTATTGGGGCTTCGGCTTCCTGCGCATGTCGACGACGGGCCTGACGGCGCAGGCCAATGGTCAGGGCGACACGGCCGAATCCCGCGCCATCCTGCTGCGCGCGCTGATGCTCGGCGGCGCCATCGGTGTGACCCTCTTCCTGCTCTCCCCCCTCTTGAAGATCGGCACGTTCGCGGCCTTTGAGGGCACACAGACGGTCGAATCCCTCGCCAAGGGATATTTCAATGCGCGCATCTGGGGCGCGCCGGCTTATCTCATGGGCCTCGCGGTCACCGGCTGGATGCTCGGCACAGGGAAGACCGGCCAGATGCTCGCTTTCCAGATCATCATGAATGGCACCAATGCCGGGCTGGACGCCTGGTTCGTCGCGGGTCTTGATTGGGGGCCGACCGGCATCGGCGCAGGCACCGCCATCGCCGAATGGGTTGCGCTCGGCTTTGGTCTCATCCTCGTCGCGCCCGCCTTCCGGGGCCATGCCCGCCTGCTGGACCGCGACAAGCTCACCGCGCTGTTCGCCGCCAATCGGGACATCATGATCCGCACGCTGGCGCTGGTCTTCTGCTTTGCCTGGTTCGTCCGTTCCGGCACGCTGATCTCAACCGCCGTGACCGCCGGCAATGAAGTCCTGCTCCAATTCATCACCGTCGCCGCCTTCGTCCTCGACGGCTTTGCCTTCGTCGCGGAGAAGGAGGCGGGCGAGGCCTATGGCGCGCGCGACAGCAAACGCCTTGCCCGCGCGATGCGTCTGACAACCGAATTCGCCCTCATCTCCGGCGCCGCGATCTCGCTGCTCTATTTGTTTGGCGGAGGCTGGGTGATCGAGACCTTTATCCGCGATCCGGAAGCCCGCGCCGCCACCCTGGCTTACCTCCCCTATTGCGCAGCCGTGCCCCTGCTCGGCATCGCGGCATGGCAGCTGGATGGTCTTTTCCTCGGCACGACACAGGGCCGCGCCCTGCGCAATGCCGGCATCATCTCTGCCGTGCTCTATCTCGGGGCAGACCTGCTGCTCCGCCCAGCCTGGGGCAATACCGGCGTCTGGTCCGCCTTCCTGATGATGTATGTGTTCCGCGCAGCCGCGCTCGGCGCCTATATGCCGGGCCTGTTCAGAGATCTTTCCCGACGGCTTCAGCCAGCGTCGTGAACCCGTCTGCCTGCACAAGGCGGACAAGCTCGCGATTGATCCGCTCAGCGAGGCCCGGCCCCTCATAGATCATCGCGGAATACAGCTGCACGGCATGGGCCCCTGCCCGGATCTTGCGGTAGGCATCCGCCCCATTGGCAATACCGCCCGCGCCGATCAGGTCGAACTCGCCCTTAAGTTCCCGCGCGAACGCCGCCAGAATCTCCGTGGACGACTCCATCAGCGGCGCGCCGGACAGGCCGCCTGCCTCATCCTTCTGCACACTCTTCAAACTGTCCGGCCGCGCCAATGTTGTGTTCGACACGATCAGGCCAGACAGCCACGCTCCCGGCCCGCGCATGACATTGCAAATGTCCGCAATCGCTTCCGGATCGAGATCAGGCGCCACTTTCAGGAAGACCGGCTTGCCCACCCGCTCGGCTGCCCCACAGGCCGTCAACAGCGTTTCCAGCGAGGCCTTGTCCTGCAGGCCGCGCAGGCCCGGCGTGTTCGGCGAAGATATATTGACCGTGATATAGTCCGCATGAGGCGCAACGGATTCGATGCCGAGCACATAGTCCGCAACCCGGTCATCACTGTCCTTGTTCGCGCCGACATTTGCGCCCAACGGGACGGCACCGGAATAGGCCTTGAGGTTGGCGACAAAATTGTCGAGCCCCTCATTGTTGAAGCCCATCCGGTTGATCACCGCCTTGTCATTGCTCAGGCGGAACAGGCGCGGCTTCGGATTGCCCGCCTGGGGCTTCGGCGTGACCGTGCCGCACTCGACAAACCCGAAGCCATATTTCGACATGGCAGTCGGCACGTCGCAATTCTTGTCGAACCCGGCGGCAAGACCCACCGGCCCGGACAGGGCGAGTCCCGATTTCGGCAGCTTCACCGCCAGTGTCGGATGCGTGGCCGGCGGATTGACCGGAACGCCCAGCCGCTCCTTCAGCAGGCGGATCGTTGCTGTGTGCGCCGCCTCTGGCGGCAGCAGCTTGATGATGGCAACGCCGAGATCAGTCAGGCTCATCATTCATATCCTCTGGCATGACCGGGGCGCCATCCTCACCGCGCGCAATCCGCCAGACGGCATCGGCCTTGGCGATCTGCAGGCGGCCATAGAGGTGCGGGAACAATTGTCCGCCCCGGCTCGTTTCCCATTTGAGTGGCGGCAACCGGTCCACCGGGAAGCGGACAAGCCGCACATCCTTCAGGCCCGAAAAATACTTTGCCGCCGTCTCGCCGACCTGCTCGGCCGTAGAGAAATGCACATAGCCATCCTCCCGGTCGATGGGCACATCGGTCACGCCGGAGGCCTCGGCTGCGCGCCACTGGTCATCGGTCAGCAATTTGTAGACATGCGCGTCTTCCATACTCGCCATTCAGCAGGCTTTGACGCGCGGCGCAATATTGGGCCACTGTTGGAAAGGACCAAAGGGACAGATTATGCCATCACGGATTACGCGCGAAGAAGCCGAATTGCTCCATTTGCCCAATGGGCGCACCGTCGCTGACGAAATCGCCGGCTTTGACCGCTTCTCGGATCTGATGGATACGCGCTTCAAGATTGCGGGCGTGCCGTTTGGTCTCGACTCCCTGCTCGGCATTATCCCCGTCGCAGGCGATGCCGTCACCGGCGCGGCAGGCCTTTATGCCCTCGGCACCGCAGCGCGGCTCAAACTGCCCATCACGGCGCACATCCACATCATCTGGAATCTGGTTGTCGATGTGGTCATCGGCTCAGTCCCGCTGGCGGGCGATGTGTTCGACTTCTTCTTCCGGTCCCACCGCAAGAATTTCCGCGTGGTCGAGAAACACCTGATCAAGCGCGCCAAGCGCCACCACAAGGATATGGCCAAAGCCTAGATGCTTGATTTGGAGCCTTCGGTCGCCCGCGCGATCAGCCAGTCGCCCTTGCCGGATTCGCACGCGGCGAACCGGCCGCGCTCCTTGCCCGGAATGACATAGCTGAGATCACGGCAGGTCAGCGTCACGTTGCGATCAACCTGCGCCGTCACGGACCGCTGTACCGCGCGATATTCGCTGACCGAATAGCTGACCGTTTTCAGCACCGGACGGCTCGCTTCGCGCGTCGTGGTCTGCTCGATGGTGATCTCCATCCGTCCGCCCTCTGGCAGGGCAATCTCCGAGACCGTGCCATCCTGCGCGGAATTCACGATCGTCAGGAACTCGGCCTGCAGCGCCTCAAGCGCCACCTCGGATACAGGCGCATCCGCGGTGCGCTGCACGCGCTCGGCCATGAAGGCTTCGACTTTTTGCGACGCCTGCTGCACCGGTACCGGGCGGTCAAAGGCGCGCACATGGGCCGCGTTCGGCTTCAGGGCCGGCGGCGCGGCGCGCTCGACCGGTGTCTGCGCAACCAGTACCAGGGGCCTGGAAGGTTTCAGCGACGCCGTGGTCGGCATCGGGCCTGAATAGGCGGCCCAGGTCGCAGCTGGCTTCGCTTCTGGTGTCCGCACCAGCGGCTTCACCTGCGGCGTCGGCGCGACCGGCAGGCTCACCGCATTGGCCATCGATACATACTGCACCGGCGCGCGCAGCGCCTGCACTTCCGCAGCGGCCACCCGGCGGGCCTCGGCAAGACGGTCGGCTTCCAGATTGGCAAGGCGCATGGCCTCGGCCTCGGCATGGGCGATACGGCGCGCTTCCAGTTCGGCGAGACGGGTCGCCTCGGCGCGCAGGGCGGCGGCCTGCTCTGCGTCCAGCTCAGCCTGACGGATCGCTTCCATCCGGGCCACGCGGGCCGCTTCCTCTTCCGCAAGGCGGCGCTTTTCGGCAGTCGCATCGGCAAGGCGGGTCGCTTCGGCGAGGCGCGCAAGGCGCTGCTCTTCGGCGAGTTGCTGGGCTTCGGCTTCTGCGATGGCGGCAGCGGCGCGGCGTTCAGCCTCAGCGGAAGCAGCCATTTCGGCGGCGCGCTGGGCCTCGACCTGCGCCTCGTTGCGCGCGGCAATGTCAAACGCGATGGCCTTGTAATCGAACCAGGGCTGGGCCGCCCCATCCACCGGCGCAGAGGCGCTCGCCATGGCAAGGGCAGAGGCCTGGCTGGAGGTAATGCGCTGGCTGGTCGCCGCTTTCAGGGCCGCGCGGGTTTCCGCCGCCGCCGCATCCTCGTCGCCATCGGCCGTGTCATTGCCAGTCAGCGCATTGTCGGCCGCCATGAAAGAGAGGCCCGCAAAGCCGAGCACGGCCAGCCCGGCAAAGGCGAGTTGGGACAATTTCGACAGCCGCTCGCCCATGCGGGAATCATCGTCGCCACCCCCGCCGCCAAGGCTGAGGCCGTTCGACAGGGTGATCGCCGGCAGGGCGCCGCCCATGGAGGACATTGCCTTCATCAGCATCGGCGCACGACGCGGCTGCGGCTCGGTCACCGCATTCACGGGCCGCTTCGGCCTGGCCGTACGTATCGGCGCAGAGCGGGCACGGCCCGACTCCAGCGTTGGATACTGAATGCCGGATGTGATCGCCAGCGTGGACTGGGGCCGCACGGCACGCCGCGCTTCCAGCCGCTCGCGGAAGGAGGCTTCGGGCGCAGGCCGCAACGGCGCGTCCACACGCTCATGGACACTGTCCAGGACGGCGCGGCGAAGGGAATCGGGAAGAAGGGAAACGGGCTCGTGCCCATCTGTCATGTGCGTCTCAAGCATGACCCTATCTAACCCCCCTCTGCCTACCTTAACCTTAACGGCCCGACTATATCGCGTTAACCGAGATCAAACTATCCCTCCCGGCAAAGAGTCTTGTGAGAGTTGCGTGAACGCCCGGATCGTGGGCAGCGCTTGTCAGGACGGGCTTTCCCTCCTATTGCATCCCCGCAATCAGCAGGCCCCATAGAAGGTACAAATTCATGTCCGTTTCCGCTCCGAAAAAAGTCGTGCTCGCCTATTCCGGCGGACTGGACACGTCGATCATCCTGAAATGGCTGCAGACGGAATTCGGCGCCGAAGTCGTCACTTTCACCGCAGACCTCGGACAGGGCGAGGAGCTGGAGCCTGCCCGCGCCAAGGCGCTTGCCGCCGGGGTGAAGCCGGAGAACATTTTCATCGAAGACGTGCGCGAGGAATTCGTCCGCGACTTCGTCTTCCCGATGTTTCGCGCCAATGCCCTTTATGAAGGCGTCTACCTGCTCGGCACCTCGATTGCCCGGCCGCTGATCTCCAAGCGCCAGATCGAGATCGCGGACATGGTCGGCGCTGACGCCGTCTGTCATGGCGCGACCGGCAAGGGCAATGACCAGGTCCGCTTCGAGCTCGGCTATTATGGCCTGAACCCGGACATCAAGGTCATCGCCCCGTGGCGCGACTGGGATTTCAAATCCCGCACGGATCTGCTCGCCTTCGCCGAACAGCACGGCATCGAGATCACCAAGGACAAGCGCGGCGAGGCCCCCTTCTCCGTCGATGCCAACCTGCTGCACTCCTCCTCCGAGGGCAAGGTTCTGGAAGACCCGGCAGAGCCGGCGCCGGAATTCGTCCACATGCGGACGATCAGCCCGGAAGACGCGCCCGACGAAGCCGAGATCATCACGATCGGCTTCGAGCGCGGCGATGCGGTCTCCATCAATGGCGAGGACATGTCGCCCGCCACATTGCTCACCGCGCTGAACGCCTATGGCAAGAAGCATGGCATCGGCCGGCTCGACCTCCTGGAAAACCGCTTTGTCGGCATGAAGTCCCGCGGCATCTATGAGACGCCCGGCGGCACCATCCTGCTGACGGCGCATCGCGGCATCGAACAGGCCACGCTCGACAAGGGCGCCGCGCATCTGAAGGACGAGCTGATGCCGCGCTATGCGGAGCTGATCTATAATGGCTTCTGGTGGAGCCCGGAGCGCGAAATGCTGCAGGCCGCCATCGACCATTCCCAGCGCTGGGTCACCGGCGAAGTGACACTGAAGCTCTACAAGGGCCAAGCCTACCTCACCGGCCGCTCCAGCCCCTATTCTCTGTACCGGGAAGACATCGTCACCTTCGAGGACGACCACGGCGCCTACGACCAGAAAGACGCAGAGGGCTTTATCAAGCTGAATGCGTTGAGGCTGCGCCTGCTGGCGGGCAGAGATAGAAAGTTTGGGAAGAACTGATCGACCATACTCGCCTCGGCCTTTCGCGACAGAAGCAATGAGGCGCAATCTCTTCCACAGGATTTTATTTTCCCCTTGAAAGAGTATTCATTGCGAGCAATACTCTTTCTAATGGAAAGGGTGGGAAATGAAATGAAAAAAGCAATTTATGCACTTTGCTTCGCAGTCACCATGACGGGCTGTGCGGGCATGACAGGGACAAGCGGTGATTCAACCTTAGCAGCCAGTCTGGATACTCTGCCAACACTTGGCATTGGAGAAGATTCGCCAATTCGCTACCTAGCGCCAGTAGACGCAAGACCTCTTCATCCGGACTGGGAAGATGAGAAATGGCGAGACGAAATTGATCGGCAACAATACCGCTCACACATTTATCTCGTGCAAGTAGATCAGGAAAGTAACATCGGGATTCCCGTTCTTGGGTCGCGCAACTTGAAGAAAGGGAAGTACCGACTGGACTTCATGATTGAGAAATACATCAACATTCCCTGTCCCAATGGAAACGGCGTCGGTCGGGTAGGAATATTTTCTCAAGTTCGGGCGGACGTTGTCAACCGCAATCGAAACTGGGGCTTTTCACCCAGTTTCTTTAATCTGGCTATTGAAGCCACCAAGAAGAATAGTCGACTTTCGGCAACTGTCCGCGTCAGCGACAGTGGACTTAGCGGCGGTACCAGCACCACGCTTGGAGCTCTGAGTGCACTATTGTCCGGTATACTCACAGGGGAAAAATCCGAGGCCGTAATGAACTATATCGGCGCGGTAACAACCGTCATGGAAGATGATGACGTAATCTATACTCCGATGTTGTACGCTTATCAGGAGGAAGAGCCCGGAGCCTGCGATCAGACTGTAAATAGCCTGACCGCGAAAGAACGCGAGATTGCGTCTCGGTAAGCATCCCTCGGTGGTTTGGACTCAATCATTCCAGACTTGCTATCCTTCACTGCATGCGCCACATCGCGGCCCATGCCCATCCGTCCCTACACCCCTTCCGACCTCCCTGCCCTCTACGCCATCAACCAGGCTTCGACGCCCGGTGTGGGGCATGAGGACTCGGCTGAGGGCCTGAGGCGCTGGATTGACCTCGCCACCTGCCTCGTCGCGACAGACGCGAACGGCGCGCCGCTCGGCTTCATCACTCTGATCGAGCCCGGCACGCTGGCCTATGAGAGCGCCAATCTCCGCTGGTTCGAGGCGTGGCAAGCAGAGCAAGGCTGCGACCTGCTCTATGTTGACCGGATCGCCATATCCGAGGCCGCGCGCGGACAGGGCCTCGGCCAGCGCCTCTATGATGCGGCCTTCGACATCGCCAAGGGCCGCCAATGGCTCGGCGCGGAAGTGAACACAGACCCGGACAATCCGGGCTCGCACAAATTCCACACCCGCCTCGGCTTCGCCCGCGTCGGCGAGAAACGCTACAAACCGGACTATGCGGTTGCGTATTATGCAAGGCCGGTCTGAGAACGCTTTTCCTGTCATCCCGGAATTTGCGCCAGCAAATATCCGGGACCCAGCAGAGCGAGGG
>CAJXOF010000025.1 GCA_913057945.1 uncultured Hyphomonadaceae bacterium
GTGGCAAGGTCAAAATCGCCACTGGATTTTAACGCCAAGGCCGGACCACCAGACCCAAGCGCGTCAGAATCACAAGTTACTGAAATCACGCAGCTTAATTTTCGGCTGGATTCTTAGGGATTAGCTTTTCAAGACATCGACGGAGGTTTCTAAGATCTTTCTCTTCGAACTCCGCAAATAACTCAGCGGCCACGCGCCTTCCAGCCCGGTCAATTTTAGACCGCCGGGAGAGTGCCAATCTGGAAGGCACGACTCTCCACACACGACGATCCTGACTGTCCGCGACCCGGGATACATATCCACTCCGCTCTAATTGGTCTATCAGAGCCCCGACTGAAGCTCGCCCCAGCTCCATTATCTCGGCTAATTCAGTTTGCGTGGGGTTAGAAAGCCGAAAAACATACAGCATCGCCCTCCATTGTGCCCGCGTCAGTTCCAATGCAGCCATATCCACATCGAATCGACGCCGAAGCTCGCGCGTGACACGGCCTATCAGAAAAGCCAGTTCAATTCGCTCATCGTTCAAGAAATCACTGTCAGCGAATCTTTGATTATTCTTTTGGGCCATTCCAACCAAACCTTGCCATGGTGTCAAAAGTTCAGTCTGGCTTTGTGCAGCTCGATATTCAACCGTTATGTTCAGAGCAAGAAAAAGTGCTGGCTAGATTAATCTAGCCAGCAAGTTTCCCAGAGCTACGGAATGTTGGGAGGACGTCTTCCTGACGATGCGATACCTTTCTCACTTCGTCGGAACGACAATTTTGACATTCCACCACTCAGAAAAGCAGCGGGCACTCGGACTGCCAACTGTTGCAAACTCCATTACTCAAAATTTACGGGCATGTCCATACTGTATGTTAGCGAACTGAGCTTCGCCCCCCCCTGAAAAAATAAAATGCCCCGGCATCCCATCTGCTTGCATATGGTATGACTTCGTACAATGATGCGCAAATCCGCAATAGACGGATACCATAATGGGAGGAAATTATGATTTTCACGAGATTGGCCAAGACAGCATTTCTATACACAACAGTATCGGTTTCGAGCGTCTTGTTCGCAGCCGAAGCTCAAGAAGAAGGTGATGTGAGAAAACTGCGGACAGTTGTTGTCACAACTCAGAAAACTTCAGAGTCGCTTCAGAACGTACCAATAGCTGTTTCTGCTTTTGATGAAGAGGCAATTGATAGACTCCAGTTAACTGGTGGTCCAGATCTCACAAAAGCCGTGCCGAACCTGTCGTTCACAAAAGGACAATTTACCGGCTTCAACCTCAAAATCAGAGGCATAGGAGTGGATGTGGTAGCAACATCCGGCGATGCCGGGGTGGGCATACATCAGAACGACGTCCCCCTTCAATCGAACAGACTTTTCGAATCGGAATTCTTTGACACTGAAAGGGTCGAGATCCTCCGTGGACCACAAGGAACACTCTATGGCCGAAACGCTAATGGGGGAGTGTTCAACCTGATCACCGCCAAGCCGGTTTTCGAAGAATTCCAGGCAGACGCCGCGCTAACTTACGGGAACTATAATTCAGTAAAAGCTAACGGCATGGTCAATTTGCCCGTAGGAGAACGGGTTGCCCTTCGAGTTGCCGGATCTCTCACGCAACGCGACGGGTACGTTGATAATATAGTCACCGGCAACGATATTGACGACCGGGACTTGTGGTCAGTCCGCGCCACTCTTGGATTTGAGCCGACCGACTCATTTAGTGGGTGGCTATTATATGAACATTTCGAAGAAGACGATACGCGTCTTCGCTCGGGCAAGCAGCTTTGCCGGAAAGACCCTCTAGATACTAGCTTTGCGGGAATTCCCATCGCCTTCGAAGATCAGATTTTCACGTCTCAGGGCTGCCTAAGTGCGCCTCTTGACGAGTCGCACGATACGGTGAATTCGGTCGCGACGCTGGCGGGTGGACTAGCTGTTCAGGTTGGACTGCTAAGTGGAGATGCATTCACGGCACCAGCCATTCAGGATTTGCGAACTATTGCGGCAGGATTTGACCCATTTTACCAAGCCGAACAGGATCTGTGGACACTTAGTTTGTCATGGGACATTAACGAAGTCCTGAAATTGACTTCATTGTCGAGTTTCAATGAAACATCTGTATTCTCTCTTGAGGATGTCTCCAAAGTCGAGCCCACAATCACCTTCAATGACTTGTCAGCAATTCCTCCAGGGATAAATCCGCAAGTCGATCTCTATAATTCAGTTTTCCCCGGCGGCGTCGTCAATGACCCGCAGATCGGCCCTTCGAACTTTTATACGGTGGCGGATCCATCCGGTGAGACAACAGAGGCATTTACACAAGAACTGCGTCTACAGTCGGATTTTAGTGGCCCGCTGAATTTCAATCTCGGCGCCATCTATATGGACTATGAGGCGGGCAATGACGATGTAATCGATGGATACTACTTCATAAGCAATGCCCTTACCGGTCTGCTGCAATTACACAACGCATCACTTGCAGCTGGTGGACCACCAGTGATTCCGGGAGTTCCATTCCCTGCAAGCCTTGATGAGTCCAATGTGGATGGCGACTCAAATATCGGCAATTCACTCAACGGCTTGGGACGAAATTACTTCCGGACAGTTTCCCCTTATGAGTTGCAGTCGACAGCGCTCTTCGGGGAAGCATATTATGATATAAATGATGAACTGACCTTCACGCTCGGATTGCGCTACACGAAGGATGAAAAGTCGCAAAAGAATATTCCGACCTATCTCTTCACGCCTGATGTCGTCCGCGCGGATCCATTAGCTCCGGTTCCGGATCCGGCGACAGAGACGAACCTGGACGGAAATGTCGACGGAATTTTCGAGGTTGAATTTGAAGAGGTTACAGGGCGCGCCGGATTTGATTGGACACCGGATTTGTCGTTCACAGATGATACGCTTCTGTATGGCTTTTACTCCCGCGGTTACAAGGGAGGTGGTATAAACCCACCGCAGCCTTCGGAAAATGCCAACGCATTCCCATCAACTTTTGAACCAGAGTTCATCAATGCATACGAAATGGGAACCAAGAATCGGTTCGCAGGAGGCACACAGCAACTTAATCTCGCAGGCTTCTATTATGACTATACGGATTATCAGATCACTCAGGTGATCAACCGCTCATCGGTGAATTTCAATGTCGATGCTGAGGTGTACGGCCTGGAGATTGAATATCTTTGGGCGCCCGGAAGTAACTGGCTGCTGTCTGCAAATATCGGTTTGCTCGAATCTAAGCTGGTTGATGTTTTTGCGATTGACGTCCTTGATCGCACGGCCGGTAACTCCGATTTCGTGGTTCTGAAGAACGCGGCAAGCTATTCGAACTGCGCTGTTTCCGCAGAAGGGTATGCAACGATTTTAGGCGCAATCGAGGCCGGGCAACTTGGCGCGGGCTCTACCGCTGGGCTGTGTCTTGGCAGTTTTGCAGGTCAGGAGGCGACTTTTGGGCTGGGAAATGTGTCCTATGTCGATGGGGACGGATCACTCCGCACAATCGGCGCATTGACGCCATTCGACGGCGTCAACAAAAACCTCAGCGACAACAATCTGCCGGGTGCTCCGGATACTACGCTAAACTTGGCAGCGGAGTATACTTTTCCATCTCTTGGTAATAGTAGCTGGGATCTGACAATCCGCGGTGATTATTACTATCAGACGGAGAGCTTTGCTCGTATCTGGAATGTTCCGCGCGACGAGATTTCCAGCTGGGAAAATGTCAATCTTTCTCTTGTCTTGGCGAATAATGACACCGGCTTCCAAATCACAGCTTTTGCCAAAAACCTGTTTGACGAAGAGGTGATAACGGGAGCCTATTTGCAGGACGACAGCCCTGGACTTTATAGCAATGTGTTTCTGACTGAACCGGCATTGTACGGAGTCACAATTTCGAAATCATGGTAGCAAGTACCGACGAAACATGACGCATGCATGCGAGGAGGCTAGAAGAACAGCAGAAATCTTCTGGCCTCAATAATCGAGAGGGTCGCTGGTTCATCGCCTTCTGCTGTTTGCACCCCTGCGCGGTATCCGAAAAAACTGACCTGAGCCCCAAGCGTCCCGCGTTTATTTCGAGAGTCTGACCCTTTCTGAACCGCTCCCAAAATTGCCCTCATTCAGGGCTGGAGTATTTGGCGCTTCCTTACCTCTACGGGCTGGCTCTAACGAGGCGATCCATCAGTGCTGGTTCAGGCATTTTGCCCTGAGCCGGCCATTGAATGACTCGATGAAAAGTCATTGTCTGTCGTAAGCGCCACACTGCTCCCCTCGTGCGGCGCATGAGGTGAATGTGGCAAGAGTCCGCCGATCGTTAGAGTCGGACGGTCCAATTGGGAGCAGACGGCAAAATGGACGTCCTGAGGCGCCCCCAATGGGTTCCGAGATTATTGGGAGAGTCCGTTGGTTGAATAGCTCAAAGCGTGTTGGTTGGCGAGCGCGCCGAGCCCGGAGCCATCCCAAAGCTCAGGCGCTCGGCGCGCGCCTGTCGGCGTGAGGCCGCGGGTGCAGCAGGTCATCTAGCCCGAGCGCGCGTTGTGCCCGTGCGGCTGCGGCGAGATGGCCAGGATTGGCCAGGACGTCAGCGAACGGCTGACGCGCCTGGAATGACCGCAAGGACCGTGGAAGCTCGTCCAATGCTGGGTCCATCTGCGCCGAAGGTTCGTGAAGCTGGCGCGCAACACCAAGTCCCCGATCGCCGAGGCCGCCGTGCGCCAGTTCACTAAGCTATACGCCATTGAGGCGACGGTGCGAGGAATGACGCCACAAACTCGGATCGCCGCGCGACAACGGCACTCCTCCCCGATCATAGCCGCCTTGAAGCCCTGGTTTGAAAAGCAATTGTCAAGGGTCTCCTCCGGCTCTAAGCTGGCCGAAGACATTCTCTAAGGTCTTGCCCATTGGGAAGGGCTCACCCGCTTCCTGGCGATGGCCGGCTCGAGTTCGATACCAACCCGGTCGAAAACGCCATCCGGCCGATATGCCTAATCAGAAAAAATGCCCTGTTTTCTGGACACGAGATCGCGGCCGAAAACTGAGCGCTGCTCTCATCCGTCGTGGCCACCTGCAAGCTCAACGACGTTAATCCCATTGCCTACCGCGCAGATACCTTCGACGCCATCATCAACGGCCATCCGCAGAGCCAGATCGAGGAACTCATGCCCTGACGATTCCGGAAAATGTCATGCCTAAATCCGTAGGCGATCGGCGAGGCGCTTACTGTCTGTCGGTTTTCCGGGCCGTGAGGCGTCCAGCGTCACATTGTTTGGATGTGCCTATAGGTCGAAGTTCACGGGAGATGAACTCAGAGCCTTGGTCGACCCGGATCGTCTTCGGATAGTCAATCTTGCCGCACACAAGGTCGAGTTCATCTGACTTTAATCCGGTCTTTACAACGAACACCCACGCGGATTCTTTCGGAACTGTCGTCCAAAAATCGATGCCAGCTTTCCAGGCAACCTCAAACTGCTCCGGCCCGAGCGAGGAGTACGCAAGCACGTCCCGCTTTCTTGACTAAAAACCGATCGGCGCACCAGCACTTTTCATCGTCGAGACGCTTTTGGCGCCGAGAGGTGACCAGACGTCGGGTGTCACCTTTCCCCTGCAATACACCTTTTTAAGTCCTCAAAGCTTGTGGCCAGCCTCGATTCCATTGGGCACCCCCGTCAAGCGTCCTGCATCAGGTCAATTCATCAGTAATGGTGATACGCGATGAAGCCGCAGCCGGCCAGTAGAAGTTCTTTCCATTTCCAAATGAAGTGCCTCGCCCCTTGTTCCCGGCTAACGCCGGGTGACTTGGACGACACCTGCCGGACCTTGAAACCGTCCTTCCGAAGAATTTTTCCCGCCTCTGCGCGGCTCCTCCTGGATCATGTGTGGACACCCTGCGACCTCCGTATCAAATGGCTTCCATTCCAGCCAACAACCGAAAATGTTAATGTCATCATAGTGCTATCGCGTAGCAATAGTGCCCACCTTCATCCCGCACGGCCCGCCAGCCCGCCTCCCTCAACATCCTGATACATCCCTGAATATACTGAAACTATTCGGTATTTCGGAATATCCGCGCTTCTGGGAATCTTGATTTGCTGCACATTTTGCTGCACAATTTGCTGCACAAAAGGGATTCGGACATGCCCGTATTCAAGCGTGGGACGACCTACCAGCTGCGTCGGCGTGTTCCCCGCCGGTATCATGGCGTTGAGACAAGACGCACCGTCTGGATCAGCCTGCATACAGATTCCGAAAGCCTTGCGCAGAGCAAGGCAATCCATGCTTGGGAACAGCTCATCGAGGCGTGGGAGGCGCGTCTGGCAGGCAGGTCAAGCGATGCTGACGAACGCTATGCCGCTGTTCAGGAACTCGCCAGCCTGCGGGGATATCGCTATCTGCAGGCGGACAGGGTTTCGCAATTGCCGCTAGAAGAACTGGTTGAGCGTATCGAAGCCATACAAGGTGGGGGCGACGTGCCGGATGCGGTCGAGGCTGCCTCTTTGCTGGGAGGTGTCGAGAAGCCGGAGCCGACGCTTGAAGCAGCGCTCGACCTTTATTGGTCCCTGGCCCGGGAAAAGGTAATCGGTAAGAGTGAGGACCAGATCAGGCGCTGGCGAAATCCCCGTATCAAAGCAGTGCGCAATTTCGTGTCCGTGATCGGCAACAAGCCGATTGCAGCCATCACACGCGATGACATGCTGGATTTCAGGCAGCACTGGCTCGAACGGATCGAGGCAGGCGAGGTTACGCCCAATACCGCAAACAAGGACCTGATCCATCTCGGTGATATCCTGAAAACGGTGAACAGGATGAAGCGGCTCGGGATTACGCTGCCGCTCGGGGAATTGTCCTTCCGGGAAGGTGAGAAGCGGACTCGTCCACCATTCAGTACAAAATGGATTCGTGAGAAATTGCTGGCCCCGCATGCGCTGGACGGCCTGAATGAGGAAGCCAGAGCCTTGCTGCTCGGCATGATCAATACCGGATACAGGCCCTCGGAAGGTGCAGCTCTGACCTCCGACACGATCCGGCTGGATCATGACGTGCCGCATGTCTCGATCGAACCGGCGGGCCGGCAGCTCAAGACCCATTATTCCAGGAGGATCATCCCCCTGGCCGGTGTGTCCCTGGAGGCATTCAGAGCCTTCCCGAATGGTTTTCCGCGCTACCGCAACAGCAGTGCCACCCTGTCTGGGGCCGTCAACAAATTCCTGAGAGAGAATGCCCTCCTGGAAACACCGGAGCATTCTTTCTATTCTATCCGTCATGCGTTCGAAGATCGCATGATCGCAGCTGGCGTAGATGACCGTATCCGCCGGGACCTGTTCGGCCATCGCCTGGATCGCGAACGCTATGGGAAGGGCGCGTCCCTTGAACATTTGGGCCGGGTCGTGAAAGACCTCGCCCTCTAGGGGGCAAGGTCTTCTGGCTCGATGCGAGATAATTGGACAACCGGATCTGGCGGGACTGACGCAGATCCCGCTCTAACTCGAGGCGTTCGAGGATGGGCCAATACATCTCCCCTGTTTCCTGGATCAGGAGCGCGACCGTCTGAATGGCCCGTTCAATCCGGTTCAGTTCGATCATATCCAATCCTGATCCGCTGCTGCCGCTCCCGGCTCAGTTCAGTTTCTGCCGGTTCCAGACCAGCACGCCGCTGCCATCTTCTTCCTTTTCAAAGAACGCAGCCCGCAGGGGCTTGTCGAATCCCGGATCGTCAAGCTTGACGGCGAGATAAGGCGTCTCGCCATCCTTGCTCTCCTCGCGCCAGGCCGCGCCGAGTTCTGCGCCTCCTGCGAAGATGCGGTAGTCCGGACCGGCCTCTGCCTTGTCGGTCACCGGGACCATCTGGGCCTTCACATTGATCGTCATGGTCCGGATCGTTCCGGTCCATTTGCCATCCTTCTGGCGGAATGTGCCAATCGTCGCCATCATGTATCTCCTTTGCTGGCTCTGGCATGAAGGGCCTTGCGGGCCCGCTTGAACCCGGCATCCGAACTGAGGAACATCTCCAGCATGACGGGTACCAGGGTTTCGGGTTTCTCTTGCGCGCCATAGGTTTCGGCATAGATCGCGGCATAATCGGCGAGTGCGCAAGCGAGGTCTGGCTCGACGGACACGCTAAGTTTCACAGGCGTCCTGTCCGGAAGTTGTCCTATGCGAAGACTCATGGCCGGCCTCCTTCGGAATAGGGCCATAGCACCAGATCACGCGTCACGATCACCCGAACGGGCCAGCCGGGCCGGATACGGATCGTCGGCTGAATGCCAAGGTTTCGGTCTACGACGCGCTGACCGGCCTCGGAGACGCTATCCCCGAACCCGCGCCGGATCGCCCGCTCGATATCATCGGCATCGGAACCGAGTTCCGACCCGATGCCGAGCAGGGTCGCCAGTCCTGCGGCAGCAAACACGCGGTCCCAGTGATGGTCCGTCCGGTCAGACACGCCCGCATATCCCTGCGCATCGGCCGCCGGTTCGGAAATCTGTAGCGAGCTGCCATCCGGCAGGATGATCCGGTCCCAGACCAGCAGCGCGCGTTCCTGACCGAACGAGACGTCGGACTGGTAGCGCCCGATCAGGCGCGCCCCCTGGGGGATGAGCAGATGCGCACCGCTCACCGTGTCATAGACCGGCTGGGTTACCTGCGCGATGACATTGCCGGGCAGATCGGAGTTCAGCCCTGTGACAAGCGAGGCCGGGATCAGTGTACCTGCCATCACCTGATAGGGTGAGACCGGGGTCTCGACATCATGCGGGTTGTAGATGTCGCCATCCCGCTTCTCCGCCGCGAACGCGATCTTCTCCGCCTGAAGATTCTGGTCCGGCGAGTTCCCAAAACCTGGCGCGCCTGTGCTCTGGGCAGCCAGCGCCAGCCGTTCCGAGCCAAGCGTGTTCGAGAGGCCGCCCGGTGCAGACACCGACCCAGCAATTGACTGCCGGTTACCGACATCGAAGAAGACACCCGCCTTGCCAGCTGCATCTGCGAGTTTGGCATCCGCCAGCCTCTGCGCGCGGATGGCCTCATCCTCGGCCGAGGGCCGGAAATCATCAGACGGCGCCACATTCCAGTCGGGCTCAAGACCCCATTCTTCCTCTTCCGACACCATGGTGCCGCCAAGATCACCCGCCATGGGCGCCCCGAGTTTCGGCGTGTCGCCAGCCGGTTGCCAATTGAGATAGGAGTTTGGCAGGTCCGCCAGACCGTCCGGCGCGCGCTTGGTCGCCGTATTGTAGAGTTCCTGCCTGTCTGCCGGATCGACAGCCTTGGGTGGACCGAGCGCGATGGAGGCGGCGGCGAACAGGCCCAGCACGCCAAGACAGGCGCCCGCCATCAGGACCTTGCGGTTGATCCGCGTGACAGGCCGGGGCCTGGCACGGAGCTTCAACTCGTCCGTCTGTTTCGGAAAGGGGGCCGGCTCGTTCATCCCTCGCCCCCGAACAGGCTGGCGAGGCCGGAGCGTCGCACCCTTTTGCGGATCCGGACAATGGTCTGATCCTTCTCGCCGATCCGGAGTTCGGCGGCCCGGAAGAGATGATCGACGATGTAGTAAGTGCCGCGCAGGCGATAATTGACGAGCTCGGCATCGCCGGATGGGCCAAGTACAAATAGCGGCGGCGCTTCCATGCTCGCGAGACCCGCCGGCATCTGGATGAAGACCTGCCGGCCATCATCGAACACGCGTACGGGCCGCCAGGCCGGCGTGTCGCCCTCTATGACATAATCGAAATCGAGCCGGTCCACAGCCACCCCAGGAGCGATGAGGGCATCTTCGCGACGGGAGGCCACCTTGTTGCGCAAGATGAGTTCGGCGAGCTCATCGGCCGGATAGCGCCAGGACAATGCGGCCATATAGGCTGCTTCCACGCTTACCAGTTCGAGGTGATAGGTCCGCCGGTCGGTCGCGATCATGAGATTCGTCGAAAGGCCCGCCGCGACCGGTTTGACGAGCACATGCGCCCGCGCTGTGTCGCCAGAGCCGGATGACGTGTCGCCGACTATCCAGCGAACCGTGTCCCCGGCCGACACTGAGACCAGAATCTCACCCGGTTGCAGCGCAATGTCGGAGACCTGACCCGGCGCGGCATAGAGCCGGTAGAGGGCGCCTTCTGTATAGGGATAGATTTGGATCGCGTTCACATAGCCATCGATGGAGGGTTCGATCCGGGCTTCCGTGGTGCCCTTCTGGATCGTCTCGGTCGGCGTGGCGGAGACATGTGTTACCGTGCGCGTGCTGTCCTTGACGGGTTTCATCTGACCGGGAAGCGGCAGCACGATCGGTGTCTCGACAATCTCGACCGCGCGCTCCGGTGTCTCCTCAACAAATGCGGCTTCAACAAAGGCCGCCTCCTCGATCATGGGCTGCGGCGGAACGCTGGCGCAGGCCGTGGTAAAGGCGAGCACAGAGACAAGGCTTGTGGCACGGATCATGGGTCATCTCCTGTGACAAGGTCTTCGCCCCAATTGAGGCTGTGGATGTAGAGACCGAGCGGATTGGCGCGGAGCGTTTCGGCATCGCGCGGGCTTGAATGGACCAGCGTGAAGAGGCCGGTGAAGCGTCTGACGCCGGTGAGCGCGCCGTTTTCATAGGTCTTCTCCAGCCAGCGGGCCTGGAAGGATTCTTCGGAAACCCGCACGACAC
>CAJXOF010000026.1 GCA_913057945.1 uncultured Hyphomonadaceae bacterium
CAGAGCCAGAGCCAGAGCCAGAGCCAGAGCCAGAGCCAGAGCCAGAGCCAGAGCCCGTTCCGGAATTGCCGCCGGAACCGCTCCCCGAAATCGAGCCTGAACCTCTACCCGAACCAGATCCGGAACCGCTCCCCCAGCCGGACCCTGAGCCGGTCCCGGAAACGGAACTGGTCATGGAAGAGGCCCTGCCTCCGCCCGAAGCGCCGGTGGACCTTGTTATCGACGATCCTATTCCCGAGCCGGGGCCCCTGCCGCTTGCGGTGGAAGAAGAGGTGCTGCCGGACCCTCAGCCCGGCCTGCCGGTCGAAGAAATCCCCGAAGAACCGGCCATGAAAGACCCGGAGGAGCTGCCAGAAGAGCTTCCGGATACGCTGGAACAGCCCCTCGAAGACGCTGAGCCAGACCTTGAGACCGAAGCGTTGCCCGAGGAGATACCAGAAACAATTCTGGACGCACCGGTTGAGGACCTGCCGGAACTCGTCCCTGAAGAAGGCCCGGAAGACCTTCCGGAAGATATCGTTGAGAACATTGAACCCGAGATCGAGCCAGTTGAGGAAACGCTGCCGATCATTCCCGACCCAGTGGTGGAGCCTGTTCATGAAACGGAGTCGGTCGAACAGCAGCCTCAGCCTGAACCCGTGCCCGAGGTGGACCTCCCTGACATTGCGGACCCGGAGCCTGCCCCGGACGAGGCGACCATCCTGCCGGAACCATCAGACGCGCCGCTGCAGACGCTTGCGCCGCCCGTGCAACAGCCTGCCACCACGGCGCAACCCTTTGCCAGGCCGCAACCTTTTGGACGTACACCCCCCGTGCGCGTGCCGGGCATCGAGTTTTCCCTGCCGCAGGCAATACCCGGAGGAGGGGGCGGCGCACTGGGCGCGCTGCTCTGCCACAAGCTGACCGAAGCGCAACGCCTCAAGGCCAATTGCGATCTCGACGCCACGAAGGAGGCCTATCAGAACGCCGCCAATGCCGGCCTCGACCGGGATGAGCAGAACCGGCTCGACGGCGCCTATGACGGCCAGCTGCGTTCCACCCTGCCGGATGATTCCGCTTTTGAGAGCTTCCTGAAACGCAATGACGGCATCCCCAAGACCACATTGGACGGGATCGACAATACGGTCTTCATGAAGCGGCGGCCGGAATCCGAGCGCAAGCATGACCAGTTGATGCGCGGCGACACGATGGAATGGGAAGACGAAATCTTCAAGGCGCATCAGGACGAAGACTAGCGCCGACCGCGCTATCAGCTTGACTCGAATATGCGACTCCGCCAACGGCTCAGGACATGAACAAGGTTACTGTCTCCGTCCGCCCGCTGCCCCATTTCGAGGGGCTCGACTTGCCAGCCTATGAAACCATCGGCTCAGCCGGCATGGATATCCGCGCGGCGGTCTCGCAGGAAGATCCGATCCTGCTGCAGGCCGGTGAGCGGGCGATGATCCCGACCGGGCTGTCGGTGGCCATTCCGCAAGGTTATGAAATTCAGGTGCGTCCACGCTCCGGCCTTGCTGCCAGGCATGGCCTGACCTGCCTCAACACACCCGGCACGATCGACAGTGATTATCGCGGCGAGATCAAGGTGATCCTGGTCAATCTTGGACAAGACGCCTTCACTATCCAGCGCGGCGAACGCATTGCCCAGCTGGTCCTCGCGCCGGTCACGCAACTGGCATGGGAAGAAGTGGATGCGCTGGACGAGACGGACCGCGGCGCCGGCGGATTTGGGTCAACGGGAAGATAATCCGGGTTTCTTCTTGAACATGTGTTCACCCCTCCTTACATATTGAATATCGATAAGTTCAGGAGAGCGGTGCATTCGCCGAATTGCGGATCCATCTAACAGACGGGGAGCTCCAAACGACTGACTTTCGTACCAACGTCTTGTCAGAAAAGGAGCCTCAACTTGTCTTTCCTAGTCTTCCTTGTCTTTGTTCTGGTGATCGTCTCACTCGCGCGGTCCGGGAAATCCCGGCCGCCTGAAGCATCGCCTGATGCCGATCGGATCGCCAATCTGGCCGAGCGTGTTCGCACGCTGGAAGCCATTATTCTCGACCGCGATCGCCGGCTTCGCCGCGAGATCGACGGTCTCCGATAGGTCCGGACCAAGGTCCGGGCCACGACAAGTTGCAAATTTTCTTGTAAGATTTGTCTGAATTGTATATATCGAAAAACGATACAAAGGGGAGTTACCGAATGGACCCGATCGTCATGGTCGTCCTCATTGTGCTGATCTCGGTCGGTGCAGGTGTGGTGAACAATTATCTGAAGCTGAAAGCCAACGCGAAATCCGACAAGGGTGCGGATGAAGACATCCAGCGCGTCCTCGGTGAGGTCGATCAATTGAAGGAACGTGTGCGGGTGCTGGAGAAGATCGTGACCGATCAGGAGCGTCAGTTGTCCGACGAAATCCGCAAGCTGGCCTAGTTGCCACCGCCGCCGGGGATGCGCATCTTGCGGCGCTGAGCCGCGAGTTGGGCCTGGGTCTTCTTCGTGGGAGAGCTGCCTACGCCCAGTCTCAGATTGGCTCTGCGCTGGCGGCGTTCGTTGATGACTTGCATGGCACTCTGCCTTCCGAATCGTTTCTGTACGCTCATCTCATAATAACAATGCGTCAGCTTTATGATCGTTTCGTTAACGTCTCGTTAGAGAACTTCATCCGTGTGCCCGGCAAATTTCACCATTTTCGGGAGGGGCGTATAAACCCCCGCATGATACACCTTACCCCAAGCGTGAGGGTATGGGATGACAGGTTTTGGCAAGCGTCCAGCGCCGGGAGATGCGGCAACTTTCGGCAAGAAGCAGGCCACCCGCTACCGGCCTGCTGCGCCGCGTCCGACAGCTGGCGCAGACATGCCGGATTTCCTGAAAACGGCGTCCTCAACGTCCCCCCCAGAACCGAAAGCCTCCATTATCGCGGGAGAGCCGATTTTCTGGCGGCGCATTCTGTCCAGACTGGTTGATGAGCTTTTGTGCTGGATGATCCTGCTGGTCCCGTTCGGGTCTGCTATTCTTTCGGCAGCCGGAACATATATTGAGGCCCCGGCCGGAAGCGCGGAAGAGACACGCGCCGCTATGGACCTATTTGGCTACAGCATCCTGTTCTGTGTCCTCTCCACGGTGTATGGCACGATCATGGAGTCTTCCAGGCTACAGGCAACTGTCGGTAAGCTGATGATTGGTGCGGTTCTCGCGACGTCTACGGGCGACAAACCGAAAATCTGGCAGGCGCTGCTTCGCAACAGTATTGGCCGCCTGGTGGTTAATTTGCTGCCATTCTACGCTGGCTATGTGATGGGCATCTTCCGAAAGGACCGGCGCTGCCTGCACGATCTGATGTCGGGGACAATGGTCTGTTCGAAAGTGCCGGCAGCCACATCCAGCTACTCAGAAATTTTTGCCTGAGCCGTCAGGCTGGCCTCAGAGCAGCTGGTCCTCGCCAGTGGCAAAGCGTGCGAGCAAATAGGCATCCGTATCCTCGAGTGTGTCGAGCTTGCCGAAGGCAAAGGCTTCGCGGTCCAGCACCAGGTCTCTTGGGCGCAATTCGCGGCTGATTGACAACCCCTCCAGAGAGCGGGCCCGTGAGAAGGCGACATAGGCCTGTCCGTGGGCGAACATGCCGGAGTCGAAATCAATGAAGACCTTGTCGAGTGTCAGGCCCTGCGCCTTGTGGATCGTCACGGCATAGGCGAGGCGCAGCGGCATCTGCTTGAACGTGCCGACGACTTCGCGCTTTACCTTCTTGGTTTCCGGGTCCAGCTCGTAGCGATACTTTTCCCAGGCTGTCGGCTCGATCTCGTAGACATGATCCTCGATCTCCACCATTACGCGGGTGCCGGAGAAGCCCGCGACGGTGGCGAGCGTGCCGTTCACCCAGCGTCCTTCCGGATCATTCTTGATCAGCATGACCCGCGCGCCTTCCTTCAGCTCAAGGTCGGCTTCGGTTGGATAGGCTTTCTCATCGAACTGGCCCTGCACAGCGGCCTCAAACCTCTGGGACCGCGTGTTCAGGCCTTCGAGCCGCGCCTGGTTGATGCGGTAGGCATTGGCATTGTTGGGAGTCAGCACGACATGGGTTTCTGAGGCCTCGACCGCTGATCTTGTGCTGACCAGTCCGCGCAATACGGCCTCGTCATTCGGCGTGACCCGCCCCGTGCGCAGGGCGCCCAGCAAGGCGAGGAAGCGTGGCTCGGCCTGACGGAAGACATGCTTGAGGGCCAGCAGAGAGAATTCGGCGTCCTTGAAGGCGGGCGCATTGAAGAAATAGCTTCCGCCATAGCGCTCGCGCAGGATCGGCGCTTCCTGACCCGAGACGACCGGAGGCAGTTGGTGCAGGTCGCCCGACAGGATCATGCGCACGCCGCCGAAGGGGCGTTTGGACGCGCGGTTCAGCTTCAAGCTCTTGTCGATGGCATCCAGCATGTCAGACCGGACCATCGAAATCTCGTCGATGATCATCGTATCAATCGCCTTCACAAGACGTGTCGAGCGCAGGCGCTTGATGTCTGTGGGCTCGATCAGGCGCGGCGGGAATTTGAAGAAGGAATGGATCGTCTGACCGCCAGCATTCATCGCCGCCACACCAGTGGGCGCAAGCACGATGGCTTTCTCGCCGGCGCCTGCGAGGAATTTGCGCAGCATCGTGGTCTTGCCGGTGCCTGCGCGGCCGGTGAGGAACAAATTGCCCTGCGCGCCGGTGCCAGTGGCGACCCAATTTGCGGGCGTGGCATAGATGGTGTCGGGGGTGGTTTCGGTGGTCACGTGTCTGGCTTAACGGCGTTTTGCATGGAAGGCGAGGGCGACCCTGCCGCGAATGGAAAAGCCCCCGAAGAATGACTTCGGGGGCTTTCTGTCAGCCATAAAGGTGCGTGCCGGGCTTAGCCGGCGATACGGCGGACATAATCATAGGCGCCTTTACGGCTGTCCCGCTTGCGAGCCGGCTGGAACGCCACTTTCGCATGTTCGGAACAGTATGGCCCGCAATCGGACTTGCGACCGCAAAAGGCGAATTTCGGATCTGCAGGATCACCGATTGGCCATTTGCACATGGAGTCTCGCAGCGTGAGGATCGAGGCGGGCTCGCCATCGGCCTGTTGCAGCGGAGGCAGAGGCGCCATCACTTCGGTGCGTTCCACCGGGCGCGGCTCGACCGTTTCCGGCGTGGCCGGTGTTGCCACCTTGACGCTGCCATCCGGCAACACGCGCGGCTTCGGCCGGGCGAGGCGTGGCGGGCGTTTTACCGGGCGGGAGGGTGTCGCACGGCCGGACAGGCCGAGGCGATGGACTTTCCCGATCACAGCATTGCGGGTGACTCCCCCCAGCTGTTTGGCAATCTGGGAGGCCGAATGGCCTTCCGCCCAGAGTTTCTTCAGCACGCTTACCCGTTCTTCGGTCCAGGACATGGTTGATGTCTCCCAGCTCGGTTCAAGATCGTTAACACTTACGACCTATCAGCCCCTATATATTGAGATGACTTGGTACACGTCATCCGCTCAGCACCTAGATATCGTATCAGCAGCGAAACGAAACACAACATGCTGCGCAGTCTTTCCACAGGCTTTCTACATATTGTGGTTAACTGCGTCAGCTTGTGGACAAAATTCAGGCAACGAAATTTCCGTGATTTTTCCGAGTCTTGCCCCTCGCAGACTCGGGCAAAGGCACCTAGATACAGCGGATGACCGATACAGCTGCTGATCAGACCTCCGCCCACCGCCTCGTCCGCCAATATGGCAAAGTGAACGGCTTAGGGCTCTGGACCCTGTTCAAGCGCGAAATCGGGCGCTTCCTCAAAGTGTGGATGCAAACCGTATTCGCCCCGGTTGTCACGACGCTTCTCTTCATGACCGTCTTTAAATTGGCGTTCGGCGAGCGCGGGCGTCTGATGGGCGATTTCGAAGGGCTGAACTATATCGAGTTCCTGGCCCCCGGCCTGATCGTGATGGCAATCCTGCAGAACGCTTTCCAGAATACGAGTTCCAGCCTGGTCCAGGCCAAGTTCAATTCCACTTATGTCGACTTCCTGATGCCGCCCCTGTCCCCCATGGAGCTGACCGTCGGATTCATTGGCGGCTCGGTCGTGCGGGGCTTGATGGTGGCCTTCATTTCCGCAATCGGGATCCAACTGAGCGGACTGGCCGACCTGACCATTGTGCATCTCTGGCCAATCCTGTGGTTCAGCGTCACGTCAGCCATCGCGCTCGGCGCGCTTGGCGCAATCGGCGGAATCTGGGCGGACAAGTTTGATCATTTGTCGGCGGTGACCAATTTCGTGATCGTGCCGCTCACATTCCTGTCCGGCACATTCTACGACATCAAGGTGATGTCCGAGCCTTTCTACACGCTGGCCCGACTGGACCCCTTCTTCTACATGATTGACGGGTTTCGCTATGGTTTCCTCGGGGTTGCGAACAGCTCCGTCATTGTCGGTGTTTGGGTAACGGGATTTCTGTCTGTTGCGGGCATATTCTCCGTCTGGCTCATGTTCCGGTCGGGCTACAAGCTGAAAGCCTAAGACTCCCCTCAGGCGGGAGCGGCATTGACGCTCCAGTCCCGTCCCCTTTGAATGCCGGGAATCCCGGCTGGGACAGAATTGGAGAAGACTATGGGTAGTGGGAAATTCCTCACAGCGGCGATCGCGGCGACGGCAATCCTGGCAGGGTGCCAGATGATACCGGCAGAGCAGACGGTCGCGGAATACTGCGCCAATCCGGACAAGGTGGATGAGGCGGTCTGCAAGCTGAAAATGGAAATCGACGGCAACACGACGGCGCTGGCCGATACCGACATGCGCCTGTCGCAGGCGCGGTCCATGGCCAACAATGCAACCGAAGCGGCTGCGCGGGCACAAGCCAGCGCCGACGCCGCGAAAGCCCGGGCCGATGCGGCCATGGCGCTGGCTGAGGAAGCCAATGGCAAGGAAGTCCAGTGCGAGACCCGCACCATCCAGAATTCCGATACGGGTTCCTGCCGGCCGGGCTATGCGCTGACCAGCTGCACGCAGACCCGCTACACCTATCGGGCAGGGGGCATGTCCATCCTGCGCGAGATCAATGACGAGCAGTGCCGCTTCAACAGCCGCGTGCTGGAAATGCAGGTTCGCTGCTGTGCCGTGTCCGGATCGGCGCCAACGCCCGAAGACATCCTGATTGAGAATGAGGTGCCACCGCAGCCGCCGCGCCAGGAAGCGCCGAAAGAGCCGGTTCCGGTCAGCCCGTAACCTGAAAAGTCACCCATCAGACTTAAGCCGCCGAAACCCTGTTTCGGCGGTTTCTTTCTGTTTCAGGGCATTGCTCAGTCGCCCGCCTGCACGAAATAGAAGTCCCCGCCCGTCGTGCCGTCGGTATAAACAGGGCGCTGCTTCTGGCCGGTACGGGCCGCCACTGCATCCTGCACGCGCTTGAATACGACATTGGCCGGATCTTCAAGCGTGCTGATGAGGGCGGAAAGCTCCTCGGAATAGACGCCATCATCGGCAGCGGTCTTGCCGGGTTCGGTGGCGAAGGCCTGGAACACGCCGGACGCCCAACCGACGGGACTATAGGCCCGCATCAGGCCGCGGCTTTGGTCATCCATCACGGTCCGGCAAGCATCGAATACGATGAAGGAAGTCGGTGCGACGGTGGATGAGACACGGTTGAAGATTTGTTCGAAGCTGACGCCGAAATCCCGGATGGTGTCCGGCGACGCGCCGGGAATGTCGGTCGGCAGGATGAAATTCGTGCCGTCCACGTTCACGCCATGACCGGAATAGTAGAAGAAGGTCACCGGATAGGCGCCGGCATCCTTGCGGGCCTTGGCCATGCGGCCGATCAGGCTGAGGGCGCGCACGGTCTGGCGCTGGCCAAGATCTTCACATTGCAGGACCGAGAAGCCGACTTCGGCCAGGGCAGCTGTGACCCGGTTGCCATCCTCATGTGTAACGGACAGACGGCTGACGGGCGGCGAATAGGCGAGGTTGCTGAGCACCATGGCGTGGCGGTCCGGGTTCGGGCCGTTGATCCAGGTGCAGCCGGCAATCTCGGTGTCCGGCAACAGGCCGGTTGCGGCATTGGCGATGCTGATCGTGTCAGATGCGGGCGCAGCGTCTGTCGATGTCATCAGCGTGCTTGTGCTTGTGAAAGTCGATGCCATGTCGGCTTCAGGCGTTGGCGCGCGATTGGCGCTCATCGTGTCGTTTGTAGCCGGCCCCGGATCTGCAAGTAAATCTTCCAGTGGCGTGACCCGGATCGACATCGGAATGGTCTTTACGGCGCGCTCAAAACGTTCGCCGTTCACTTCAACCGTTTCCGACACGGTGAAGGTCAGGTTCGGCGTTCCGGCCTGGCGTGGCGTGACCTGCCATTGCCAGAGGGTCGGTGAACCCGGCAGGACAGGCTGCTCGGACGGCGTAGTCGCGACCAGGTCATAGCCATCTCCCTGGGCAGTAGCGGTCATCACCTGACTGGCGCGGACCGTATCAAAAGTGAGCGACATGGCGCTCTCCGCACTGCCCGGCGCGAGGCCAGTGCCCATGATGCCGCGCAGGGACTCATCGATTTCGGCTTCGCTTGTGTCGCGTTGGAGGGGTTGGATCGCCACTTCGAGGAAATAAGGCTGGCCCAACACCATCTGTTCCGGCGCCTGGTGCGCGATGCGGCCGCTGTCGAAATCAGAGGCGGCTTCGGCGGCAAGTTCGGAATAGCGATAGTCCCAGTCGGGACAATGGCGGATGAGTTGAGCGCCTTCGATTTCGACTGTCTCGCTCCAGAAGCAGAGTGGCTTGTCGACATAGCCGACTTCATAGCCCTCGCCGGCAAGTTCAATGGCGAGGGCATCAAGTGTGGCAATGAGATCGCCGTCAATACGGTGGGTCGCTTGTGAGTAGGTCTCGGCATCAGGGTTTGTACATGTGACCAGTAATGTGCGGGGCGCAGAAATCTCTGCCTGGCAGGTTTCGGAATAGCTCGGGCCCGCAGCCGTCGCTTCGAGCCCGGAGAAGTCTCCTTCTTCCAGCGCGGCAAGCAGTTCCAGCATGGCGGGGTCATCGGCATAGAATTCGCGCATGTCTTCGATGTCGTCAGCCGATGCGGAGGCTTCATTTTCATAGGCATATTCCTCTTCGGAATCGCCCCAGTCGGATCCGGCATCCGCCTCACCGCCAAATCCTGTTGACCCGTCACGTTCGTTCTCGACCATCGCCGGTGGCGGAGGTGGCGGAGGTGGCGGAG
>CAJXOF010000027.1 GCA_913057945.1 uncultured Hyphomonadaceae bacterium
GTGTCGTGCGGGTTTCCGAAGAATCCTTCCAGGCCCGCTGGCTGGAGAAGACCTACGAGAATGGCGCGCTGACCGGCGTCAAACGGTTCACCGGCCTCTTCACCCTGATCCACTCCCCGCCGCGCGATGCGCCGACGCTCCGCGCCAACCCGCTCGGCCTCTACATCCACAGCCTCAATTGGGGCGAAGACCTTGTCACAGGAGACAACCCATGATCCGCACTCCCACACTGGTATCCACACTGGCCCTTGCCACCGCCTGCGCCAGCGTTCCGGAGGCCGCGCCGATCGAGCCGGAACTGTTTGTCGCCGCCGCGCAGGTCGAGGACGCAGAGCCCCGTCCTGTCGAGATCGTCGAAACACCAACACCTTTGCCGCTTCCCGGCCAGATGAAACCGGTCGACGGGGTCAAGCGCACGGTAACCCGTGTCTATACCTCGCCCTCCGAGACGATCCGCAAGGGCACATCAGAAGCCCGGATCGAGCCGTCCGTGGACGGCTATGTAAATGCCATTCAGGTCTATCCCTATACAGAAGGGGCGCTGTACAGATTGTATGCCGCGCCGGGACAGGTCTCCGACATTGCGCTGCAGCCCGGCGAGACGCTGGTCTCTGTCTCGGCTGGCGATACGGTGCGCTGGATTGTGGGAGATACATCCTCCGGTTCAGGCGGAACAGCACGCGCACATGTTCTGGTCAAACCGATCGGCGCCGGCCTCTCGACCAATCTCATGATTGCGACAGACCGGCGGACCTATCATCTGGAACTGGAGAGCGGTGACGGCACCTATATGGCGGCGTTGTCTTGGCGCTATCCGGCCGACGAGCTCTCGCAACTCATCTCTCGCAACAGCGTAGCGCTCGCGCGGGAAGAGACATCAATCATGCCGGGTGTTGCACTCGACCGGCTGGACTTTGATTACCTGATCGATGGTGACCGTCCAGACTGGCGACCCGTCCGCGTGTTCGATGATGGGCGGCAGGTTTTCATCCAGATGCCGGAAGGGTTGTCGACTATGGAGGCCCCGCCCCTCTTTGTCCTTGGCGTTTCTGGCGAGGCCGAACTCGTCAATTATCGCCTCAAGGGCAATTACTACATTGTCGATCATCTCTTCCGGGCCGCTGAGCTTCGCCTTGGTGAGAAATCCCAGACCGTGGTGCGGATCCGCAAACGCGAACCGAGGTCTGGTCTCGCGAGCCTGTTCGGGAGCAAGGGATGAGCGAGCCAGCCCCTTTCCCGCAGCAGGCCGATGCCCTGAAACTGCGCGCGCGGCCGCGACCCGTCACACGGATCAACCGGAAAGTCCTGATGGTCGGCGCCGGGCTCGGTGTGCTGGGGCTCTTTGCTGCCGCCTCCATTGCGCTCGATCCGCCCAAGGCCGCCGATCCCGCGGATCGCCAGGAACTTTACAACACGGCCACGAAGCGCGCGCCGGATGGACTGGCAGAACTTCCCTCGTCGTATGCGACCTGGACGCCGTCGCCCGGAACGCCAAAGCTTGGCGCACCCATGGCCGGCGACCTCGGCGGGACAGTGGTTTCGGAGGAACGCGAATGGGGGCTCGATCCGGAGTGGGATGTCGCAGCCTCGGATGATTTCAGGCCCTCGCCTGAAGATGAAGCCCTTCGGGCCGAACGTCTTGTCGCGGCTAAGCTTGCCGACGCAGCGGGCAAATCCTCCGTATTCTTTGACATTGGCGCTGGGCCGAGCATCGGGCCGGCATCCCTGCCGTCTGCCGGAGTTCCGGCCTCGTTCGGCTCTGAGCTGCTGGCGCTCGCTAGCCAAAGCGCCGGTGCCTTGCCGACAGGTCCAGGTAAGGATGACAACTTGCAAGCCCGCAAGATCGCCTTCGCGGACGAGGCACGCGATGGGGCGATTTACAACCCGCATGATCTCGAGACACCGGTCTCGCCCTACCAGGTCATGGCGGGCACGCTTATCCCGGCTTCGCTTGTGACAGGCCTCAACTCGGATCTGCCAGGTTCGGTCATCGGGCAGGTCACCCAGCCGGTCTATGACACCGTCACCGGAGCTTATCTTCTCATTCCGCAGGGTACCCGGCTGATCGGGCGCTACCAGTCCGAAATCTCATTCGGCCAGCAGCGCGCACTATTGATCTGGGACCGAATGATCTTCCCGGATGGCAGTTCTGTGCAGATATCTGAACCTGCCGCAGACAAGCAGGGTTTTGCGGGCCTTTCTGACCGCACAGACCATCACTGGGACCGGGTATTTGTCGCCGCTGGTCTTGCGACCGTTCTCGGCATCGGCGCGGAACTAGGATCAGACGAGGATGATATCGAACGTGCCATACGGCGCGGGTTCGGCGACAGCGTGTCTGAGGCCGGGGAGCGCGTCGTTGATCGCAACCTCGGCATCCAGCCGACCCTTCGTATCCGGCCCGGCTGGCCGGTGCGGGTCATCGTGACGCGTGATCTCGTGCTGCGGCCTTATTCTCAGGGAGGCCGCTGATGAGCCTTCGCATTGCCCAACTGCCGGATCGCACGCCGGTCAAACTGACCCTCTCTGTTGAACCCGATCTCGCGTCCGCGCTTGCCGACTATGCGGCGATCTATGCCGAGACCTATGGCGCCGAAGAGAAACCCGAAACCCTGGTTCCTGTCATGCTGGAAACCTTCCTCGCATCGGATGCCGGGTTCAAGCGGGCCCGCAAGGCCCTTCATGCCAGAGCCAGCAAAGGAGAATAGCAATGGCGACAATTGGCACCTTCAGCCAGAAGGATGGCAAATGGACCGGGACGATCCGGACCATGACAATCAATGTGAAAGCCCAGATGGTCCCGGTGACCGAGAAAGCCGAAGGCGGCCCGGACTACCGGATCTTCGCCGGAGGCGCAGAACTCGGCGCCGCCTGGCGCGAGGAAAGCAAGGATGGCGAAACTCCATACCTTGCCGTCAAGCTGGATGATCCGGGGTTCGAGAAGCCACTGAGAGCTGCCTTTTTCGAGAAGGAAGAAGATGGCAGCGGCGTGCTGGTCTGGAACCGTCAGAAGCTGAACTAGATCAGCTTCTGCCTATCGGACCGTGAACCGCAAATACCCCAAACTCGTGTCTCGCGGTCGCCTTCCAAAGGCGATCGCGAAGCCAACTGAACCTCCCGAGGACGAATTTTCTGGGGAAATAGCCCCATCTTGGGCGATTGATCTCGCCGAAGCGCTTGCGCGATATCATGCGAGGTTGGCATATCGGAAAGGGTCATGACCCTAAAAGCCGCCATCTACGCCCGCTACTCGTCGGACCTTCAGTCTATTCGTTCAATCGAAGACCAGATTGCTCTTTGCCGACAACACCTAGAACAGAAATCCTGGACCGAAACCGTCGTCTATTCAGACCGCGCGATCTCGGGCGGCGCAATGGTTACGCGCCCCGGTATACAGGATCTGATTAGGGGCGCCGCGAACGGTCACTTCAATGTCGTTGTATCAGAGGCGCTCGACCGCATTTCCCGCGACCAAGCCGACACAGCCACAATCTACAAGATCCTCGCCTTTCACGGCGTGTCGATCGTCACGCTTTCCGAAGGAGAAGTCGACTCGATGCATGTCGGCTTCAAGGGCGTGATGAATGAGATGTTCCTGCGCGATCTGGCGAAGAAGACGCGCCGCGGTCAGACTGGTGTTGTGAATTCAGGTAGATCGGCCGGAGGACATTGCTACGGTTACGACATCCTACCGGGTGAACAGAATGGCATCCTGACCATCAACGACGAAGAAGCTGAGACCATCAGACGGATCATGCGTCTGTTCGTTGAAGGAAAATCTCCGCGAAGCATCGCGGCCATGTTGAATCAGGAAGGTGTCGCAGCACCGCGCGGTTCAGATTGGCGCGCCTCAACGATCAATGGACAGGTGCATGCCGGCAACGGCATCCTGAACAACGAACTCTATATCGGTCGCCGCATCTGGAACCGCAGGCATAAGGTCACGGATCCCTTCTCCGGCAAGAAGCGTATGCGGGCAAACCCCGAAAGCGAATGGGTCATCAATGAGGTGCCGGACCTTCGGATTGTTGATAATGAACTCTGGCAGGCTGTGAAGCTTCGCCAACAAAGGCACTCCCGCAAACGTGGTGGAGCGAAGCGGCCAACACGGCTCCTGTCGGGGCTTCTGGAATGTACTGTGTGCGGCGGTCCAATGTCGATTGTCTCTCAGAACAGGTACGGTTGCTCGACAAGGCGCGAGAAGGGTACCTGCTCGAACAATCGAACCATTGCGGCCAAAGAACTGGAAGAACGCGTCCTTGCAGGACTGAACAACGCTCTGCTTCATCCGGACGCGCAGAAGGCGGCCGCACGCGAGTTTCACGCAGAACTCGTTCGTCAACAAAAGGCGACTGGGAGCGAGCGGTTTCAGCTTGAGAAGGCTATCGCTGAAGCCGGCAGGCGTATCGACCGGATTGTCGATGCGATTGCTGAAGGAGTCGCGACCACTGCCCTCAAGCAAAAGCTGGTCGCCCTGGAAGCAGAAAAAGTCGAAAACGAGGGCAAACTTGCGGCAATGGGCAGCGAGCCCGTTGTGAGCGTTCATCCGAACGCGGGCGAGCTCTATGCCGAGCTTATCGGCTCACTTGTGGAAGTGGTTTCGGACCCGTCTCCGGATGCTGACGAGGTCCGATCCGTCTTGAGGAAGACCATCCAACGGATCTGCCTTGAGCCGCGCAAAAATGAGAGCGGCTATAACCTTGTTATAAAAGGTGATTTGGCCGCCCTGATTTCTCAGGACGGCCAAACTACTCTTATGATGGGTGCGGGAGTAGGATTTGAACCTACGACCTTCAGGTTATGAGCCTGACGAGCTACCGGACTGCTCCATCCCGCGTCAGCATGTAGATACATTTAAGAGGCTAACCCCTGAAATGCAAATCCGGCCGCGAGGGCCGGACAAATCCGCCAGGAAACCCGGGCGGCAGGCCGCAAAGCGACCAAAATCGTCGTAAATGGAAAGATATGTCTGCAAGCTTGTATGACTGGGTTCTGCGGACCCGGCAGCGACCTACTCTCCCACGCCTTAAGACGTAGTACCATTGGCGCAAGGGGGCTTAACGACCGAGTTCGAGATGGGATCGGGTGGGGACCCCCTGCCATAACCACCGGGTCGGCGGAAACCAGTCAGGGATATTATACCAACATGTTCTTTATCGAGACTGTGTAGAAGCAAATACGCTTTCAACTACACATGAATTTCAACAATCAAGCCTATCGAGCAATTAGTACCGGTTAGCTCCACGCATCGCTGCGCTTCCACACCCGGCCTATCGACGTGCTGGTCTTGCACGGCTCTCAGGGATACCTGGTTTTGAGGTTAGTTTCCCGCTTAGATGCTTTCAGCGGTTATCTAGTCCACACATAGCTACCCTGCAATGCGGCTGGCGCCACAACAGGTCCACCAGAGGTGTGTTCATCCCGGTCCTCTCGTACTAGGGACAAATCCTCTCAAGTATCCAACACCCACGGCAGATAGGGACCAAACTGTCTCGCGACGTTCTGAACCCAGCTCACGTACCACTTTAATCGGCGAACAGCCGAACCCTTGGGACCTGCTCCAGCCCCAGGATGTGATGAGCCGACATCGAGGTGCCAAACGATGCCGTCGATATGGACTCTTGGGCATCATCAGCCTGTTATCCCCGGAGTACCTTTTATCCGTTGAGCGATGGCCCTTCCACTCGGGACCACCGGATCACTATGACCGACTTTCGTCTCTGTTCGATCTGTCGATCTCACAGTCAGGCAGGCTTATGCCATTGCACTCAACGACCGATGTCCGACCGGTCTGAGCCTACCATCGCGCGCCTCCGTTACTCTTTAGGAGGCGACCGCCCCAGTCAAACTACCCGCCACACAGGGTCCCGGCCCCATCCAGGGGCGCGGTTAGACATCAAAGAAATTAAGGGTGGTATTTCAAGGTTGGCTCCACTGCATCTGGCGACACAGCTTCAAAGCCTCCCACCTATCCTACACATAAGTTCTTTAATGCCACTGTGAAGCTGTAGTAAAGGTTCACGGGGTCTTTCCGTCTGACCGCGGGTACCCCGCATCTTCACGGGGAATTCAATTTCGCTGAGTCTATGTTGGAGACAGTGGGGAAGTCGTTACGCCATTCGTGCAGGTCGGAACTTACCCGACAAGGAATTTCGCTACCTTAGGACCGTTATAGTTACGGCCGCCGTTCACCGGGGCTTCAATTCAGTGCTTGCACACCTCCTTTTAACCTTCCGGCACCGGGCAGGCGTCAGACCCTATACGTCGCCTTACGGCTTCGCAGAGCCCTGTGTTTTTGATAAACAGTCGCAACCCCCAGTTTTGTGCCCCTCAGACCTGGTTGCCCAGATTGAGGCCTCCTTCTCCCGAAGTTACGGAGGTAATTTGCCGAGTTCCTTCAACATAGTTCTCTCAAGCGCCTTGGTATGCTCTACCTGACCACCTGTGTCGGTTTCGGGTACGGTCTTATAGGGAGGCTATTTCCAGGAACTTCCAGGCTGCATTCCCAATCCAATAAGGGAATACAACTTTCGAAATCCGTCACTCATCCCTTGGCCCACGAATATTAACGTGGTTCCCATCGACTACGCCTTTCGGCCTTGCCTTAGGGGCCGGCTAACCCTGCGCAGATTAGCTTTACGCAGGAACCCTTGGTCTTTCGGCGACAGGGTCTCTCACCCTGTTTGTCGCTACTCATGTCAGCATTCTCACTTCCGATACCTCCAGCAAACCTCACGGTTCACCTTCACAGGCTTACGGAACGCTCCGCTACCACTCTTTCGAGTCCGCAATTTCGGCGAATAACTTTAGTCCCGATACATTTTCCGCGCAGAGGCGCTTGATCAGTGAGCTGTTACGCTTTCTTTAAAGGATGGCTGCTTCTAAGCCAACCTCCTGATTGTCTCAGCACCTCCACATCGTTTCGCACTTAGCTATTACTTAGGGGCCTTAATTGGCGGTCTGGGTTGTTTCCCTTTTCACGACGGACGTTAGCACCCGCCGTGTGTCTGCCACGCATAACTTCTGGGTATTCGGAGTTTGAGAAGGTTTGGTAATCCGGTGAGGACCCCTAGCCCATTCAGTGCTCTACCCCCCAGAGTCTAATCGTGACGCTCTACCTAAATAGATTTCGCGGAGAACCAGCTATCAGCAAGTTTGATTGGCCTTTCACCCCTAGACACAGGTCATCCGAGAGCTTTTCAACGCTCAACGGTTCGGCCCTCCAGTGCATGTTACTGCACCTTCAGCCTGCCCATATCTAGATCACTTGCCTTCGGGTCTAATGCTACGTACTCATTCGCCCTATTAAGACTCGCTTTCGCTGTGCCTACACCTAACGGCTTAAGCTTGCACGCAACACTAAGTCGCTGACCCATTATACAAAAGGTACGATGTCACTCCGAAGAGCTCCATCAGCTTGTAGGCATCCGGTTTCAGGATCTGTTTCACTCCCCTCATCGGGGTTCTTTTCATCATTCCCTCACGGTACTTGTTCACTATCGGTCGGTAAGGAGTACTTAGGCTTGGAGGGTGGTCCCCCCATGTTCAGACAGGATTTCACGTGTCCCGCCCTACTCTAAAAGGTCTTCATTTTACGGATACGGGGCTATCACCCACTACGGCGTATCTTCCCAGATACTTCTCCTTATTTCAGACCAGGCCTGGTCCGCGTTCGCTCGCCACTACTAACGGAGTCTCAATTGATGTCCTTTCCTCCGGGTACTTAGATGTTTCAATTCCCCGGGTTCGCTTTTTAACCCTATGTATTCAGATTAAAATATCTCACTATTGAAATGTTAGACAGGTCGAGCGCCTAAGCGCTCGAATTATCCAACATCTCGGAGATGGGTTTCCCCATTCAGAAATCACCGGATCAAAGGGTGCTCTCGCCTCCCCGGTGCTTATCGCAGAGTGCCACGTCTTTCATCGCCTCTTACCGCCAAGACATCCCCCGGATGCCCTTTTGACGCTTGATCGTTATTTGAAATCCATGTGCAGTGGAAAACGCATTTGCGCTCCACACACTGGATCTCGATCAGACATGTTGGTTTCTTGCAGACTGACCCTTTACCAATACCGTACATTGCTGCGCGGCCGGTTATTCGGCTGAGGCTGGTGACGCAGACCCACGAGGGGTGGCGGCCAGCCGGATCAATCTTTCCCTTACGATAACAAACATCCCGGGACCCAAAGGTCCCAGAAACAGACTAAACTTCTTTCGTTCGTACACCCACCAAAATGATGGTGGAGCCAGACGGAATCGAACCGACGACCTCCTGAATGCAAATCAGGCGCTCTCCCAACTGAGCTATGGCCCCGTAGTCTGGCATCCCGCCAGGTCGCGTGCCCTGCCCTGCGTAGCCGCAGGCTTCGATGGTGGGCCGAGGAAGAGTTGAACTTCCGACCTCACGCTTATCAGGCGTGCGCTCTAACCACCTGAGCTACCGGCCCGTGACTGCGTCAGGGCCAGGCCCATCGCGGTCAAAGTCGAAGACAGGCGATCAAGCGCCCGCGGGGCTCGCTTAGTATCCAGACTTGCCGAAAGCAAGCCTGAACAACGAACGAAGGAAGAGAAACGGAGACGGCGCGATAGCCGCATAGTTTTTTGTCCATCAAAGTGGACTGTCTATAGAGCTCTAGAGCCTCGCGTGAGCAAAGCAATCCAGAAGCATCCTTAGAAAGGAGGTGATCCAGCCGCAGGTTCCCCTACGGCTACCTTGTTACGACTTCATCCCAGTCACTGATCCTACCGTGGCCGCCTGCCTCCGAAGTTAGCACAGCGTCTTCGGGTAGAACCAATTCCCATGATGTGACGGGCGGTGTGTACAAGGCCCGGGAACGTATTCACCGTGGCATGCTGATCCACGATTACTAGCGATTCCACCTTCATGCCGTCGAGTTGCAGACGACAATCCGAACTGAGACAGTTTTTGGGGATTAACCCATTGTCACTGCCATTGTAGCACGTGTGTAGCCCTACCCGTAAGGGCCATGAGGACTTGACGTCATCCCCACCTTCCTCCGGCTTACCACCGGCAGTTTCCTTAGAGTGCCCACCCAAACGTGATGGCAACTAAGGATGAGGGTTGCGCTCGTTGCGGGACTTAACCCAACATCTCACGACACGAGCTGACGACAGCCATGCAGCACCTG
>CAJXOF010000028.1 GCA_913057945.1 uncultured Hyphomonadaceae bacterium
CATGGCGCTGGTTTGGCGGGTTCTGGGTGTGGTTGGCCTCCATGCTCGCCACAGGAGCCATTATCGGGGCGCTGGCGATGGCGTGGATTGTGGGGCGCGGTGATGCCCGAGAGTTCGGGCAGTTCCCAAGCATCTATTGTGGCACCGCAGGCGGACAGGTGGTCGAACAGGACAACGGGTCCAGCTACTGCGCGGTCTGGATCAACAGGCCGGATCAGTGAAAATCAGTCCGGCCATTCTTCGGCTCAAACAATATCGTTCGCCGCAGCGTCGATGATCTTTCGCACGGATGCCATTGCATCCTCATGGCTGACCGTCCGGCCAGCTTTAACATCCGCAAGCCCGCGCTGGATGCCCTCGATGGTGGCTCGCTCTGTTTTGAGAACGGTCGCTGTCGGGCTGCTGGGTGTCATGGCATGGGCTCCCACGGGTTGATGATCTGCACACCTGTCGGCTCGAAGTCCGCAACATTGCGTGTGACGATGGACATGGCGTGGGTGATCCCTGTCGCGGCGATCAGGGCGTCCCGGTCACTGCGGGGGTCTGGGACATGCAAAGCGGCACAGCAAAGCGCCACGGGTCCGTCCACGGGCAGGATACGCCCCTCGAACACCGGAAGCACCCGATCAGCCATCCAGGCCCTCAAGACGGCGCCCTGCGTGCTGTCACGCCTTTCCATCTGCCTGACACCCATCTCAAGTTCCAAGAGGGTGATGGCGGACAGAAAGAGCGCTGACGGGTCTTGATCCTCGGCCCACGCAACGACATTGGCATCCGCCTTCCCTGCTTTTGCCTTGCGCAGCTCGGACACCACGTTCGTATCGAGAATGAACATCAGGACAGATCAGCAGGACGTGTGAGGCGATCCAGGCGATCCGGTTCAAAAGCTATGTCTGCCGCTTCTGGATCGGCAAGCAAATCAAGAATACTTTCCCGGCGTCCTGTAAGCCGCCTGTAGGCTTCAATGCTGAGCAAGACATGCGCGGGCTTGCCCCGGTCTGTGATGAACACAGGCCCGTCTTGCGCAGCCCGCTTTGCACCGCTTGCGTCTTGGTTGAACGTCCGACTGTTGATCGTTGTCATCCCCATCGCTCACATCCTTCTAAGCAACTTAATGTAGTTACGTAACTACAAAAGGCTGTAATGTCAACCTGAACCCTTCATGACTAGCTTCCCCTCCCTGCTACCCAGCCCATCCGGTCAGCGTTCTGCCCTAGTGTTAATAGTGTTACCTACGGAGTATGTTACGGGCCTGAAAATCACCTGTAACCCTTTGTCCCTGAAATATTAAACTATCCACATGGTTCCGAAACTAACGAATCTGGGTTCCGAAACTAACGAATCTGGGTTCCGAAACTAACGAATGGATTTCACCCCAAAACAGGGTCCTGATATAACGAACTTGACGAGCTTGCTGGGCTGCTTGATACAGGGTTCCTGATGTAACTAACTTAGCCAAGGCGAATGGATGCCCCTGCTCCCCGACAGACATCCCCAGAAGGACTTTTTCATCCTCGATATTTCCGATGTGGTGCCGAAGGACGACATGGCCTCGATGGAGCATCCCTTGTTCTCGCTCGCCACCAAGCCTGATATGCGACATCTCGAATACCGTGGCGGCGACAACCGATTGAAAATCGTGCCGTCCGGGGTCGGCCTGCCTACAATCTTCGACAAGGACATTCTGATTTTCTGCGTGAGCCAGCTCATGCATCGCAAGAACCGGGGTGAGAAGATCGGTAAGCGAGTGCGTTTCAGCGCCCGCGAGCTGATGATTACCACGAACCGCAAGACTGGTGGGGTTGAGTATCAGCGCCTAGAGCAAGCATTCCAGAGGCTCATGGGCACAACCTTCCAGACCGATATCCAGACGGGCAACAAGCGCGAGACGCGCTTTTTCAGTCTGATTGAATCGGGCAGCGGATTCGTCATGAAGGGTGAGGGAACCTGGCGGCTCGACTACTGCGAAGTGATCCTGTCTGATTGGGTCATGCGGGCGATAGAGGGTGATGAGGTTGTGACGATCTCGAACGACTACTTCCGCCTGCGTCGTCCGCTTGAGCGCCGCCTATATGAAATCGGCCGCAAACACTGCGGGGGCCAGCCGAAGTGGCAGATCGGCCTTCCCAAGCTTCAGGAAAAGACCGGCAGCAACGCCCCTCTCAAGAAATTCCGGCTCAATCTTCGCCAGATCATCGCCGATGATCATACACCCTTCTACCGGATCGAGCTGACGGGCGATGATCTTGTGATTTTCCGACCTCGGAATACGAAAACACAGATCGCGCCCACAATCACCCTGCCCGACTGGGCCGAGGAAAAGGCCCGCGCCATGGCACGGGAGAAGGGCCGGGACTACCATGCCCTTCGAGCTGACTGGCTGGCATTCGCACAGGCGGAATCGGCCAAGGGCAATCCGCCGAAAAATGCGGGTGCCGCCTTCCTGGCCTACTGCGGAAAACAGGACAGCCTGCGCTAGCGGCTATCCAAACAACCGACCCCAGAACCCCTTGCGCGGCGCGGCTACCGTTTGCGGCCGCAGATCGACCAGGAGCGCGTGGAGTTGGTCTTCCTTGCGCTCTGCCCGCTCTGCCCGCTCTTTCAGATCCTCAATGCGCTGTTCCAGAAAACCGCGTTCGCGCTGGTCGGACTGGGCCTGGGCGCGAAGCTTCTCAACTTCGGCCTGCAACGCACTGGTTTCAGAGGGTGTTTCAGGTGTTTTAGAAGGGGTTGCAATTCGCTTCACAGCACCGTTTCTGTGCCCGTTAGCATCTTTCCACCGTTCCAGCTCGGCCGCGTCGATACTGTAGGAACCGTCATCCAAACGTTTTGCGCTGAGCTTCCCATTTTTTATGGCTCGGGAAAGCGTTGGCTTGCTGAAACCAGCTGCTTTCGCAGCCTCTCCTAGGGTGTAACTCATGGGTGTAACTGCTCGCTCTCACGGGGTTGCAATTCGCCTCATCTACCTGTGAGGCTTACAGTTACACATGTTACACCCTGTTGGCGTAATCTCCAAACAGCGAAATTTTTCTATTACGAACCTTCGCTGCGTTGCTCGGAAACTCGCACAATGCGGACAAAGCAGACCTTTCCCTTTCGAGAACAATGACCGCTCTGATGACTAAAAACCACAAATAACGTAGAAGAGTGGCCTTGAAAGAAACCCTTCGTATGGTATGTTTATCGAAAATCGACGGAGATGTTGAAATGAACGCCATGCTTGCTGCCTACACGGCTCTGGGAGCCGCCATTATCCTAGAGGTCAGCGGTTCGACCCTGCTGAAATTGTCCCAACAGTTTACGAAGCTGTGGCCATCTCTCGGGATGCTGGTCTGCTTTATCCTGTCCCTTTACTGTCTTTCTCTTGCGTTGAAGATGGTGCCTCTTGGTGTGGCCTACGCCGTTTGGGCTGGTCTCGGCATCGTCCTGACGGCGGTGGTCAGTGTCGTCGTGTTTAAGATGGCTCTGGATTTCTGGGCGGTAACGGGAATTGCTATGATCGTCGGCGGTGTGCTTGTCATGAACTTGCTGTCTGGTAGCGTCTCACATTGAGATGCCAGAAGCACATAAACGCGTCAAAGACCCACAAGCCGTTAGACGCCGCCTCATGGATGAAGCCAAAAAGCTCGCCATTGAAAGCGGCATCTCGGCAATAACAGTTCAAGCCGTTGCGTCTGCTGCCGGTGTCACTAAAGGCGGCTTCCTTCATCACTTCCCGAGCAAGCAGGCCTTGATTGATGCGATCTTCGAGGAAGTCTTAGACCAACTGGCTTCTGAGATTGGGGCTCGGGCCTCGAAGGATCGTGTTGCGCATGGAGCGTTCACCCGTGCCTATATTGATCTGGCCTTTGGTGGTGAAGAACCGGCCATGGATCAGACATGGATCGCTCTTTCGCTCCTCATGCTGGATGATCCGGCTCTTCGGATGAAATGGACAGAGTGGCTGAATGACCAACTCTCTGAATACGGTGAAGATCAAGGCAACGTCGAACTAAGCATTGCTCGGTTTGCCGTAGACGGAGCTTGGCTGGCCCAACACTTCGGGGTGGCGATCCCGGAGCGGAAGAGTATGCACGAAGCTCTGACGAAGAGTACCTTTTCCGCTGGCAAACGAGGATAGCTCGCGACCCACTTTCCGAAAGCGGTCGTTCGTGCGACGCGCAGCATTCTGTATTCTGGGCTCCTACCGGGCATTCGCCGCGATCTGCGCGAAGGGCGGGCGTCCGCGGGGAAGGTATGAGACGGTAGCGCCCGACCGCCCCCATAAGGCGGGGAGGGCGCGGGCCAGTTGCGGCATTCTATAGGCTATGCCCCCGGTCACGCTCGGCGATGCTGTCCCGCTCCTTTTCGATCTCCTGCTGACGTTCCAGCTCGCGTTCTCGTGCCGCGTCCAGCTCGGCTTGTCGTTCCTCGGCCTCGCGGCCCTCGCGCAATTCTGCGGCGCGGTCGGCCAGGGCCTCCCGATCAACCCCCGCCGCCGCCTCGCGCAGCCGCGCCGCGAACGCCTGCGACGTCTCCCGCTCCGGTTCCGGCGCGGCGGTCTCCTGAACTTCGTCCCGGCCCTGATGGGCGTCCCACGCCTCCCGCATCTGCGCGGCAAGCTCGCGCCGGTCGGGTTCCTGGTCCCGACCGTCCCGGCCCCCGGCAAGCGCCAGTTCGGCTTGCCCCGGCCCCAGACGGTCCATGACGCGCTCCGCCGCACGGTCCAGCCAGTCGCGGACCTGTCCGGTCAGCTCCTGCACCGCCTGCCTGACCTCGGCTGCACGGTCCTTCACCTCGTGCCAGACGCGCACGGCGGCAACCTCGATGCCGCGCTCCTTGAGCTGCCACGCACCAAGGGAAAGCTGCGGCAGGGGCGGGCGGTCCAGCGACATGGCCCGCACGGTCTCGTGCAGCTCCGCGCCCTCGTCGCCGCGCTCCCGCGCCGCAGATGCCAGCTCAAGCGCCTCGTCGCGCTGCGCCACTAGCGTCCGGTGATCCACGCGGTCCTCAACGCCGGCCCGCTCCAGGGCGGCGTTGCTGTCCCGCGCCCACGCCTCGCGCCAGCCCTCCAGAACCTCGACCTTGTTCCAGTCGCGGTTCTTGGTGGTGAAGCCGTCTGCATCCACCTCACGGGTGGTCAGCAGAATATGGGCGTGATGGTTGCGCTCGTCGCCCGCGCGCCCCGGCGCGTGAAGGGCGATGTCAGCCACCATGCCACGGTCCACGAACTGCGTCTGCGCGTAGTCGCGGACCAGGGCGACACGCTGCGCATGGGTCAGCTCGTCGGGCAGAGCCACGCGCACCTCGCGGGCGACCTGGCTGTTCTTGCGGGTCTCGGATTCCTCGACCCGGTTCCACAGCTCGGATCGGTCATGGACCCAATCCGGCGCGTGGTCCGGTGCGAGGATTTCGGTGTGATCGACGCCGCCCTTGGCCGCGTAATCGAAGGTCAGCCCGGTGCGGCGGTCCTCGATCCGCTCGGCCACGCGGTAGGCGGAAGCCGCCGTGACGCTGCGGCCCTGACTGCGGGAAATCATCGAAGCTCGAAGATGGTAGATTGCCATGTCAGCGCCGCACTTTGCTTAGGGGTCGAGGGGAAACGCCAGTCTCCCCCGCCCACACAAACGCGCAGCGTTTGTATAAGTGGGCACTTCGTGTCTTGCTCTCTACATTGGCGGTAGCCTAAAAGCAACCTTGGGCAGTGGCAAAGGAGACCGGAATGGCGCGAAGCATAGATCAGCAGATTGCAACAACGCAGGCAAAGCTCAATCGCCTGAAACAGCGTCAGAAGGCCAGCGAGACACGGCGGAAAATTATCGTCGGGGCCATCGTGACAACCGAAGCCCTGAAAGATCCGAAAATCGCCCGCTGGATGGCCGCGACCCTGCGCAAGAACGCCACCCGCGAGGTCGATCAGAAGGAACTGGTCGGGCTGCTGGCGGAACTGGATCAGGTGGCGGCAAAGGCGGACCAGGCATGAGCAAGGATCCGTTCCAGATCCTCGCCGACGAGCTGACCCTGATCCGCAAGGACATGGACCAGCTCCAGCGCACCAGTCTCAACAAGGATGAAGCGAAAACGCTGAACCAGGCTGTGATGGGGGCTGTCTTGAGAATGGCGAAGGCGACCGAGGATGCGCCGGGTGAAATTCAGGAGGCCCTGGAAGCTGACCGCGACCAGATGGCCCGCAGCGCCACACAGGCTGCAACGAGGGCCGCTGAGAGCGCCATGGCCGGAATCCGGCACGATCTCGACAACGAACGCGCAAAGCTCTCACAGGCCGCCGGAGAGGCCCGTAGAGAGGCATGGCGCTGGTTTGGCGGGTTCTGGGTGTGGTTGGCCTCCATGCTCGCCA
>CAJXOF010000029.1 GCA_913057945.1 uncultured Hyphomonadaceae bacterium
GGGCTCGGAGATGTGTATAAGAGACAGTCGTCAAGACGGTTCGAAATGAAACGCAAGGCACGGCCGAGGGGCAATCCAACCAGGCCCACCCCGGCGATGTTCTGGTCTACCGCATCACCATCATCAACCCCAGTCAGAGGGACGCGACGGACGTGATCATCTACGACCGGACCCCGCCTTACTCCGCCTTGGCCGAAGCGGTGCCAAGCCCGGTTACGCTCACTCCGACCCTGAACTGCACTGTCGCTCAGCCGACCGTGAACGCAGCGGGATATGCCGGTGCGTTGCAATGGGATTGCACCGGTGTGCATCAGCCGGGTGGCGAGGGAAGCGTGACCTTCAAGGCGAGGATCACGCCCTAAACTACCCTGACCCTGACCTCCCAGATAGGCACACAGGACCGACCGCAATCGCCCGGGCCGAAGTCATTTGCCATGCTGTCCCGCAGGCCCAGCGCCCATGCGTCGGACCGCCGTCATGCCAGAGCTATGCTGGAATTTGGGTGACGCGGCGTGATCAAGCGGCGCGGTTTGCAGTGTCGTTTGCGGCGACACCGTCGGTGAATGTGACGCCTTTGATGACCAAAGGCAACTGATTGGCGCCCTTCAGGCGCCGCCATGTCTTTGCGGCGGCCTGAACGAGCTTGAAGACCATGAGCTTCGCCGTCTTCTGCGACAGCGCTCCCTTGGTTCGCACGGTCCGGTGCCGAACGGTGGCGAAGACGCTTTCGATGGGATTGCCCGTGCGCAGATGGTCCCAGTGGTCACCCGGAAAGTCGTAGAAGGTGAGCAACGCCTCCCTGTCCTTCGTCAGACAGGTGACCGCCTTCTCGTATTTGGCGCCGTATTTCTCGGAGAAGATGTCCATGGCGGTTTCCGCCGCGGCGCGGATGTCGGCCTGCCAGATCTCGCGCAGATCGGCCTTTACCGTCGGCTGCATGGACTTCGGAAACTTGTTCAGGACATTGGCGATCTTGTGGACCCAACACCGCTGATGCCGCGTGCCCGGGAAGACCTCGTCGAGCGCCTTCCAGAACCCCATCGCCCCGTCGCCGACGGCGACTTCCGGCGGGACGGCAAGGCCACGGGCTTTGATGTCGACGAGCAGCTCGCGCCAGCTCTGCGCGCTCTCACGCATACCGACCTGAAAGCCGACGACCTCCTTCTTTCCTTCGGGCGTCGCCCCGAGAATGACGAGAATACACTCGGCTTGAGGCTCCATCCGGGCCTGGAGGTAGACGCCCTCCGCAGATGTAGACATACCGCCGCGCCGAGAGGTCACGGCGCTGCCAACGGTCATATTCCTGCTGCCACCCCTCGGTCAGGCGCGAGATCACACTCGGCGACAGGTTCGGCGCATCTGCACCCAGGATCGCAGAGAGCGCCTCCCGGAACTCGCCGGTGGAAATGCCGCGCAGGTAGAGCACCGGCAGCAGGGCATCGAGGCTGCGCGACCGCCGCGCCCATTTCGGCAGGATGGCGGAGCTGAACCGCACCTTCTCGTCAGCAGGCCCGGCCGCGCGGTCACGCACCTTCGGGCGGCGCACATCAAGCGCGCCGATCCCGGTCTGGATGCTCCGCTCAGGACCATACCCATGCCGGACGACACGCTGCCGGCCATCCGGCAGGACCTCTTCGGCATGCTGCGCGACAAAGGCATCAGCCTCTGCCCGAAGTGCAGCGGCCAGCATCCGGCGCGCCCCGTCCCGGGCAATCTCGGTCAGCGGATCGTCAACAGATTCCGGCTGACGCAGGGCGATGATGTCGGTATCTTTCGTCATAGGCGTATCGTTCCTTCTGGAAGTTCTGGCAGGCTTGGACACCCGCCACGATACGCCGCCTTCTCAAACACCGTCACCCATTTCCCGGCATAGCTCCAGCTTCAGCAATGTAAGCATCAAGCGGTAATTCTAGTTCAAGGTTGACCGAGTGCATATAATCCAGCTTCATTTTTCAGCCTGACCCACTACCCGACAATTGCGACCTAGGCCAAACCATCGCCATGCAATGTCGCAAATGTCGCAAGTGTCGCAGCGGCCCCGGCGCAGAAACACGTGCGGAAGCTGGCGTACGCGCTGCGCCGTGAAATGCGCAATGTGATGAATACGAAGAGCGACAAATGACCGACGATCCGGGAAACGTCCATTGCATCCAGTTCAGCCCGCATTGATGCGGGGGATGCTATCTTCACTTAATCAGCAAAATCAATTGCTTAATGAGTAAAAATGGCGGACCGAGGAGGATTCGAACCCCCGACCCCCTGATTCGTAGTCAGGTACTCTATCCAGCTGAGCTATCGGTCCGTAGGGCGTGCATCTAGCTGCCCCCCAGTTCGAGTTCAAGGGAAAATTTCGGCCAGCCCGTCATTCTGCCGCGTCTTCCAGGGCAACAACTGACTTTGGCAGGATGATCCGAAAGCATGTGCCCCCCTCGCCGCTTTCGACCAACTCAAGCCTGCCGCCATGTCCGCGAATCAATTCCGATGAAATCGCAAGGCCCAGACCGGCGCCGCCGCGCGTGACCCCGCCCTGAAACGGCGTGAAAAGGTTCTGTTTGGCCTTCGGGGGCAGGCCCGGCCCCGTATCAGTTACCGTGATGGACCAGGCGCGGTCGTCTTCCTCTGCCGCGACGGAAATCTCGCCGGGATGCCCCTTGGAAACGATCGCCTGACGGGCGTTGCGCACGAGATTGAGGAAGACGCGGTGCAATTGCTCGGGATCGGCGCGCACCGTCAGCGTCGCAGGGATATCCTCGGCAAAGCTGACGTCCGCATCGCCCACCGCCAGACGTTCACCGTCGATGACGTCGCCCACCACCTCGGCGAGTTGCACCATGGTCAGGCGCGGCGCGGGCTCTTCGGCGCGCCCGAAGGTCAGGGTGCTTTCGCATAGGTTCACCGCACGGGTGATGGAGTTCACCAGCTTGGGCGCGAGGCGCCGCACTGTCGGGTCCTCGGACTGTTCGATCCGGTCGGTAAAGAGTTGAGCCGATGTGAGGATGTTGCGCAGATCGTGGCTGATCTTGGCCACCGCCCCGCCGAGTTGCGCCAGCCTTTCTTTTTGCTTCAACGCCCCGGTCAGCTCGGTTTCCAGCGACTTCAACGCCTGTTCAGCGGCGCGCAATTCGGTGATGCTGGCGGCCGGTTCTATGATGCGGCGTGCATCTTCGGGGGCTTCGGCATAGCTTTGCATCTGTTGGATCACATGCTTGATCGGTCGCACCAGCAACGCGCGGACGGCCAGAAACAGAAACACTGCCGTAATCGCTGAAATCGCGAGGGACAGGCCCAGCACCCGACCGCCGTAATCGATCATCGCCGTCCGCAGCCCGGCAGTCGGCATCGTAACCTCGATCAGCAGACCGGCCTCGCGCACCGGATTGCCCATGACCCGGATCACGCGCGGCTCCAGTTGGATCAACTGACGCATCGCGTCTCGCATCAGGACCCACGGTCCCGCCTGTCTCTTATACACATCTCCGAGCCCACGAGACCAGAGAGGATC